>JBHOQS010000024.1:0-8904 GCA_042408875.1 Chloroflexota bacterium
GGGGCGATCCAGACCTTCCTGCGCATCATGCTGCCGCTGGCGCGGCCGGCCATCATCGTGGTGTTTCTGTTCAGCCTGGTGTGGCACTGGAACGACTACTTTGAGCCGCTGATCTATCTGAACCGGCGGGAGCACTTCACCCTGCCCATGCGGTTGTCCGTGCTGCAGGCCACCTTGAACGAACTCACCGGCGGCCAGGGCGCAGCCGTCTTCAATGAAGGCCTGATCATGGCGGCGTGTGTGCTGATCATCCTGCCGCCGTTGGTGGTGTACTTCTTCACCCAGCGCTACTTCATCGAGTCTATCGACCGCACCGGCCTGGTCGATTGAGCCGGCGACGCTTGCGAACACGACTGACGCATCGATCAGAGCCGATCAGGAAGATCGACTTGCGCGTGTGCAGGAGGCGTGATGTCTAGGGTGGATTGCCTGATGTCTCGACGCATGTTTGTCCGGTGGGCCGGGCTGGCAGCTCCAGGGATCATGCTTGCCGCCTGCACCGAGCGGCGACAGGCGCAGCGGGACACTGGCATTCCGCTCACCGGCAGGCAGGTTGTCGTACGCTTCCCTGAGGGGATGACCAGCGAGTTCGACCGGCAATTCGCTGAAGCAGTAGCAAAGCGCGTCCAGGAGAAGTACCCCAACATTACCCTCGAGGTGGATGCCGATTGGGGCAGTTTGAGCTGGCAGCAGCGCCATGAGAAGTACGTCACGGCAACGATGGCCGGCACGGCCCCGGAGATCATGTGGCTGTGCTGCACCTTCATCCGCCCCTTCATGGAACGCGGCATGGCGCTCGACCTAGATCCCTTCATCAAGAAGGACATGAAGGCGGAGGAGCTAGCTGATTTCTATGCCGGCCCGCTGGAAGGGATGAAGGTAGAAGGCAAGCAGATGGCCATGCCGGCGTACATCAACATCAATATCATCTATGTCAACCGTGACCAGCTCAACGAGGTGGGCTTGCCCTATCCCGATGAGAACTGGACGCGGGCGCGGCTGCTGGAGTATGCCAACAGGCTTGTCAAGCGCCAGGGCGAGCACGTTGAGCGCTGGGGCTTTGATATGCCATTTGCCAGTATCGACCGCTTAGTCACCTGGATCTGGTCGATGTGTGGTGAGCCTCATGATCCGAAGGACGTGACCAAGTTCCTCTTCGACCAGCCGCAGGTGATCGATGCGGTCACGTTCCTGCATGACATGATCTGGAAACACCGCGTGTCACCGGCCAACAACGAGATGCGCTTTGGCCTGGGCATGGACGCCGCATTTATTAATGGCAAGACCTCGATCCTCATGGCCGCCACTGGCAATGCGGCCGGCATCAGCCGGCAGGTCACCGCGTTCGAGTGGGACTTTGCCCCCCTGACCAAGGGACCCTGCGGCCACGGTGCCCGGGTGTCCCTCGACGGCTACATGATCGCGCGGGACACAAAGATCCCCGGCGAGAGCTGGCTGGTACTGAAGGAGCTTGTCTCCAGAGAGGTGAATGTCCTACGGGCTGAGCTGACACGACGGCAGCCACCGCGCAAATCGGTAGCACCGGCCTGGGAGAAGAACTACGAGGGCAAGCAGGCGCGGCTTGGCCGGGTGATGGCGGAGACGTCGCGGCCGGATGCCCGCGCGTTCTGGAAGGATGCTGACCAGGTGGGGGTGATTGTCGGGAACCACCTCAGCGCGACCTTCTACCGCAACGAGTATGGCCCCGCTGAAGCGCTGCGCCGGATCGTAGCTGATGTGAATGCCTACTACCGGAAGTAGGGGCACAGGCGTTACGCACGTACGCACGGCCGCTCCCGAACGGTGCCCGGGCGGCTGGCTCGTACAAGATCGGCCGGCCCCGCCCCTTTTAAACCTGTAACTTTTAACTTTTAAACCCAAGACCTATAGACCTATAGACCTTTAAACCTTAAACCTATTGAGACAGGCATAGGGCCTATCTCCAGGCGCTCCTGTCCGCCCGCAGACCAGTGAGGTCGTCTGCCTCCAGGCTACCGTGCGTGTGTATCTCGTGGGCGAGACTACATTCCTGCCCTGCTACCAGTGTGTCTGTGAGAGCCCCGCATGGGCTGCCGGCCCCTCCAGCGACGTACTCTCGCATGCGAAAGGCGCCTCCAGCAGTTAGAGCAGCCGGGTGCATGCCCTAAACAGGTCTTCTGGTAGATGGTAAAATAGGTTGATAAGAAATCGTTAAGGAAGGGCGCGCCTCCGCGGGGCGTGCTTGTAGCCGGGCAAGGGCTCTGAGAAAGCGGGGCATGCTGGCTTCCACGCCGTTCGTGATCACTCGCCGGTTTCTGGAGCGCTCTGCGCTGTGCCGGTACCTGGCGCACCGCTGGACGCTCGATCGCCTGCTCGTGGCCTTGCGCTGGAGTGCGATCGGCTTCCTGGCTCTCGAGAGCATCGTCCTGCCCCTGCCACGCACCCCGATCTTCATCGCTACGGTGCTCGCCCTGGTGGCGTACAACCTCCTGCTCCTGCGCCTGCGGGTAGGCCTCGAGCGGCTGATAGGGCGGCCGGGCATTCTCCTCGTCGACGTGGCCGCGGTCTCGGCTGCGGTGTTGCTGACCGGCGGCCTGGGCAGCCCGCTCTACATCCTCTACGTGCCGATCTTGGTGGCCGGCGCTATGCATCTGGGAGTCGCCAGGAGTGCGGGCTTCGCTGTGCTTTCGGCCGCGGCGTACGGTGCCGTCGCCTTTGCGCCGCTGGGGCATGCACCACTCCTCATCGAGATTGAGCGCGCAGGCATGCGCGCCGCCGTAATGCTCATGGTCACGATTGCCACTGCCGTGCTAGTGCGCGAGCTCCAGATACAGCGCGAGGCGACTAGGCGCGAGCGGGCGCTGGTGCAGGAGCTGCAACGTGCCAACCGGCAACTCGCCACGCTGAACGAAGTGATGCGCCTGAGCACCAGCGCGCACTTCGACGTGGACCGCATCCTGGAGCGTATCAGCACAGCGGTAATCGCGGCCTTCGATGCCGACCTGGTGCTCGTAGCGAGCTGGGAGCTCACGCCAGAAGGAGGCCCACTGCGCCGGTCACTCCAGGGCTCGGCGCGCTGGATCACCGACGACCGTCTCCCCCACGTGTGCGAGCTCCTGTCACGCCACCTGCACTCTGCCCAGCGTCGCGCCCGCTGCATCGATCTGGCAGCGCTTTGCTCCCCCGAGGAGCGCAAGCTGTACGACGAGGAGCAGCTCGCCAGCGCCATGCTTGCGCCGCTGATGCGTGGCAGCAAGACCATCGGATTGGTCTGGGTAGCAGCGCGCCGCCCGGGCGCCTACACTGAGGCAGACGCGGCCTATCTTTTCACGCTAGCGCATCACGGTGGCCTGCTACTGTGGAACGCCTGGCTGTACACGCTCGAACGCGAGAATGTGCAGCGCCTGCGCGCGCTAGAGGCGATGAAGGACGATTTCCTCGCCAACGTCTCGCACGACCTGCGCACACCGCTCACTGCCATCAAAGCCGCGGTCGTCCTGCTCCAGGAGCTGGGCCAGGCCGGGCGGCCAACGGATGGACAGGCCCTTCATCGGCTGTACCATACGATTGAGCGAAACTGTGACCGCCTGAGCGCACTCGTCTCAGATTTGCTCGACCTGGCCCGCCTGCGCCAGGGCCGGCTCGAACTGTCCCTCCAGTGCGTTGACGTCCGCGAGCTCCTGGAGAACTGTCTGGCTGCGGTGCGGCCGCTCGCCGAGCGCAAGCAACAGCGCCTGGAATGCCGGCTCAACGGACCGCTGCCGCCGCTCGTGGGGGATCCCAAACGCCTGGAGCAGGTCATCGTGAACCTGCTGACCAACGCGGTCCAGTACACGCCTGCTGGGGGCCAGGTCGTGCTCGCGGCCTGTGCCGCGGGCACGGCACTTCAGCTCACTGTGCAGGACAGCGGCCCCGGCATCTCGGCGGCCGACCAGCCGTATATCTTCGACCGCTTTTATCGCTCGCGCGCACTGGCGGTGCAGCGAGTGCAGGGCGCCGGGCTTGGCCTGAGTATTGCACGGTTCCTTGTTGAGCTCCATGGCGGCACGATCAGCGTCGCCAGCGCTGAGGGTGAGGGAGCCACCTTTACGGTCTGCCTGCCGGTTGCCTCCGGCGCACAGATGGACCGGCCATGCGGTGCTCGGGCGCGGCATGGCGATCAACTTCCGGAGGAGCGGCGATGCGGGTGCTGATCGTGGAAGACGAAGAGGATGTTGCTGACGTGCTCGGTATGGCCTTCGCCATGCAGTGGAGCGAAGCGGAGGTGCGTACGGCGCCTGATGCCGAGACAGCACTGGACATCCTGGCAGGCTTTGATGCGGATATCATCGTGCTGGACATCGCCTTGCCCGGCATGAACGGCTTCAAGCTCTGCCGTCGCATCCGCGAGTTCTCGGACGTGCCCATCATCATTGTGACCGCCAAGGGTGAGGAGCGAGACATCATCCGCGGCCTGGAGTCAGGCGCCGACGATTATGTGACGAAACCGTTCAGCCACCTGGAACTGTTCGCTCGCATCCGCGCCGTACTCCGGCGTGCATCCGCGGCTCATTGCCACACGCCACTGCCGGTCTTCCGCTGCGGCGACCTCACCATCGACTTTGCCGCGCGGCAGGTATACGTGAGCGGCCGGCGGGTCAGCCTGACCCCGACCGAATACGACCTCCTGTACCACCTAGTGCGCAATGCAGGGCGGGTGCTGCCGCATGAGTTACTGCTGACGCGGGTGTGGGGCCCGGAGTACCGCACCGAGTCCGATTATTTGAAAGTCTTTATCCACCGCCTGCGCGAGAAGATCGAGCCTAACCCGGCAGCGCCCCGCTACATCCTTACTGAACGTGGCGTGGGCTACAGGTTCGTCCGGCCGGCTGCGGTCGAGTGAGCGGGCCCAGCGCGCCCTCGGCAGGCATCCCTGCGTTGTCATTTATTTGCTTATATCCACTTCTTCGTATCCTTATTACTAAATTACTAAAAATATTACTAAAAATTAATGTATTACTATACTATTAACTAAGGGAGGCCCCGCGGGTCCTCGTCGAAAGGCGTCACGTCGCTGGTCTGCACGTACCAGTCGAGCAGGCGGCGTTCCAGCTCTGCCTGCGCTCCAGCGTACTCGGACCGGCCGTAGACGTTCCGCAGTTCCAGCGGGTCGGCAGCCAGATCATAGAGCTCGCAGCGTCCGTCCACACGGTAGATAAGCTTGTGCGTCTGGGTGCGCACCATCGCTGCCCGGCAGACGCTCTCTGGATGCTCCTGTTGCAGGCGGCCCTTCGGGTAGTAGATCTCCCGTGGCTCGCGGCCGGCCTGCGGCCCGACGGAGCGGCCCTCGAAGCAATGCGGCTCGTGCCGTGCGTAGCCGCCTTCGGCAAACACAGCCCGGCCGGGGTCCCCGGGCGTGCCCTGAAGCTGGGGGAGCAGGCTGCGAGCAAAGTGCGTGTGGCGGGCAGGGATGCCCGCCAGTTCCAGCACCGTCGCCATGATGTCGAAGAGCTCCACCGGCTCGCGCACGACATGGCCAGCCGCGCCGCCTGGCGCGCGGATAACCAGCGGCACGCGCGTCAGCACATCCTCCAGCCCGCTGGGCCATTTCTCGACCAGGCCGTAGTCGCCAGCATAATCGCCGTGGTCGGAGAAGACGAAGACGGCCGTGCGGCTTGCTAGACCTGTCTCATCCAGCGCATGGAGCAGCCGGCCGAGGAGCTCGTCGATGAAGCCGGTCATGCCCAGGTACACTGCCTGGATCTTGCGGAAGTGCGTCTCGTCGAGCTGGTCCAGCCGGCGGGTGCGGCGGATATGGGCGTGGAAGTCGGGACGGTCGGGCAGACCGGCCGGACGGAGCGGCGGCAGCGCCTGCGGGTCGAGCAGATCGTGCCAGGGCAGCGGCGCCGAGTACGGCGGATGCGGGAGCGTCAGCGGCAGATAGATGGCAAAAGGCTCCCGGGGACGAGATTGTAAGAACTCAATGGCTGCATGGACGTTGGCGTAGTCGCCGTGCTCTTCGAGCGGGCCGGTGTAGGGCGCGTAGAGGAAGCTGTAATAGCGCGGATCATCGAAGTCGTAGGGGTTCGGGCCGAACATCCGCCGGCCGCGCCGCTCTGCCGAGGTCACGCTCAGTGGGAAGCTGGCGCGGGCCAGCAGATCGTTCTTGCCCCACCAGCGCACGTCATAACCGGCTTCCTTGAGGTAGCGCAGCAGGTTCGGCTCATCGGGGCGCAGTAGGTGCCAGAGCGTGCGGTGGCCGCGCACGTGGGGATACCAGCCGGTCATGAAGCTGGTGCGCGAGGGGGAGCAGACCGGGTGCTGCACGTGGCATTGGTCGAAGCGGACCCCCTCGGCGGCCAAGCGATCAAGGTTGGGTGTCGGCGCCAGCGGATGGCCGTAGCAGCCGGTGCTCTCGGCGCGCAATTCATCGGGGACAAAAAGTAGAAAGTTCATCGTGTTCCTGATCCCACCGCGGGTTTAGCTCAGGCCCTGCACGGTAGGGCAGCGGCCCCGGTACGCGAGCGCTATCGTAGCACACGTAAACGTTCTTGTTTGCCTTACGCTCCGTGCTGCCAGGCCTGCCTACCAGGCATTGACGGCGGGCGCGGGGTGCTGGTAGCCTCAGCGGCATAGAGGAACCTCGCTGAAAACCCATACCAGAGGGCGGGAGGACATGTATGCCATCGCCACGCCGGTCCTGCACACGCCGCGAATTCGCCACCAGCCTCATGGCCGGGGCAGCGCTGAGCCTAGCCGCGGCCTGCCGCGCTCCAAGCGCGCCCACAGGCGCAAAGCCGCGCAGCGAGCCGGTGTCGATCGTGTACGGCACCTGGTACACCACGATGATGGACAACCTGAAACCGTACTTCCCCCAGTTCGAAGAGAAGCACAACGTGCGGCTCGTCCTAGAGATCACGCCCACCGGGCCGGGGCCGGAGGGCTTCGAGGCCAAGCTGGTGAGCCAGCTTGCCAGCGGCGCCGGCCCCGACGTCATGAACGCCCAGAACATCGTTCATGTAAAGCTCTTTGACTCGGACGTGTTCCTGGACCTAGCCGACCGGTTGAAGCGCGACAAGATCGATGTGAAGCGGGACTACGCGCTGATGGGGCTGGAGTTCTGGTGTGGCAAGCAGTATGCCATGCCTTTCGATATGGGCACGCGCGCCGTCTACTACAACAAGACGCTGTTTAAGCAGGCCGGCGCGAAGGATCCATGGGATGACTTGCAGGGGCAGTGGACGCTCGACGACATGCTTCAGGCAGCGCTCGCGGTGATGCGCGTGACCGGGGACCAGAGCGACGTATGGGGCATCGACATGTCGTACACCGGTATCCCCGAGGTCAATGGCATGTACGTGTGGACCTTCGGTGGCGTCTGGGCGGACTTCAACACGATGCGCTACACGCTCGATAGCCCGTTGAGCATCGAGGCCCACAACTACGTCTACGACCTCGTGACGAAGCACCGCGTGGTGCTGTCGGCGGCCGAGCGCGCGGCGATGCGTAGGGCCGGGATCGCCACGCCGTTCGCTGCGGGAAAAGTAGCGATGTGGGTGCGCGCGTCTGCGTCGATGGGGCCGGTACAGCGGGAGGTGGCCGGACGCTTCGAGTGGGACATCGCCCCGTTCCCCGGGCGCACGCCCGGCCAATGGGGCGTCTCACTGGTCTCCGGCAACCCGAACGAAGTGAACCGCCGCAGCCCGCCGGAGAAGCAGGATGCCGCCTATGCGTTCGTCACCTGGCTGGCCGGCCCGGACGTGCAGGGGCTCTTTGCGCGCGAGAAGTTCCAGGTGCCTACCTTGCTGCGCATGCGCGAGGCGTTCAAGATGCCTCCGCCTGCACACGCGAGCGTGTTCGTGGATCTACTGAATTACCCGTACGGCATCCACTTCCGGCACTATGAGACGGAGCAATGCAATCGCGAGTACAGCCGCGCCATGCAGGAGGTCTTCGACGGCAAGGCAGGCATGACCGAGACGCTGCGCGCGCTCAACCCCCGACTCAACCAGCTCGTGCAGTACGGCTCGTGCTATCCGTATGCGGGTGTGACCGTGCCGGTATCGCCGGCCAAGTGACCCCGACGAGCCCTGGCCGGGGCACTGTGCCGCGCGTGGTATACTGTCTCCGCAGGACCCCGCGGCGAGGCGCGGACGATCCGCACAGGGCGGACGGCCAGCAGCCTCATGCCGAGCACGGGCCCTGGTGATAGGCCGGGCCGCTGGCCTGCGGGACTTGCTGCGCCCGGCTGCCTGGCCGGATCCCCCCAGGTAGCGAGCGCTCTACTTCTACGCCCCGACCCGGGCGTGTGCCGGCATAGGCTGTGGCCGGGAAGGGCGAGGAAAGGAGCACCCACCATGGCACCCTCGAAGCGCGTCACCGCCGAGAGCCTGCGCGCGAAGAAGCGCAGCGGCCAGAAGATCACCATGCTCACTGCCTACGACTACACCATGGCGCGCCTGCTGGACGCTGCTGGCGTCGATGCCTTGCTCGTCGGCGACAGCCTGGGCATGACCGTGCTGGGCTACGAGACGACCATCCCGGTGACGTTGGAGGACATCATCCACCACACCCGTGCGGTCGTGCGTGGCGCGCAGCGCGCCCTGGTCGTCGCCGACCTGCCCTTCCTGACCTACCAGGTGAGCGAGCAGGAGGCGCTGCGCAACGCCGGACGCCTCATCCAGGAAGGCGGCGCCCAGGCGGTCAAGCTCGAAGGCGGGCGGTCAGTTGCCCCGGCCGTCCAGCGTATCGTTGAGGCAGGCATCCCGGTGATGGGCCACCTGGGCCTGACCCCGCAGTCCATCCATCGCTTCGGCGGCTATCGCGTGCAGGGCAAGACACGCCGGAGCGCCCAGGCCTTGCTCGACGACGCCCGCGCGCTCGAGCGCGCCGGGGTCTTCGCCATCGTGCTGGAGCTCGTGCCCGCTGAGCTCGCGCGCCTCATCA
>JBHOQS010000025.1:0-182563 GCA_042408875.1 Chloroflexota bacterium
GCACGCTGGTGCGCGGTCGGGAGCTGGCCGGGCAGGGCGAGCGAGCGGTGAGCCGCCTGCTGGAAGGCATGCGCGCCGTGCTGTGCAGCGAGCCGCTGGTGCAGGAGGATTATCTCGCCATCGTGGACCCGACTACCCTGGGAAAATAATCTATAGTAATACAAGGGCTGCCGGCCTCATGGCGCCGGCCGGCAGCCGGCAGGATTGAGTGTAACACTCTGGCAGGCGAGCGGTTGTGTAGCCGTTGCACTGACCGGTGAACAGGAGGAGGGTGATGCGTGCGCAGCTTCGGACCGGGCTATCCCGGCGCAGGCTCCTGGTGTCCGTGGGCACCACGGCAGTTCTGGCAGGCAGCAGTGTGCTAGCGGCATGCCGGCCATCTGCTGCCCCCGGCGGCCGGGTAACCACAGAGCCGGTGGAACTCAGCCTCATGGTGCGGGATATCGCCGCCGAGGTGAAAAGCTGGGAGAATGTCTTCAACGTCTTCATTGAGCAGTCCGGGGGCAAGTACCGCGGGAATTTTATGACTGCCCCGGCCGGCGAGGTGGAGTACACCGAGAAGGTCGCCACCCTGATCGCGGCTGGCACCCCGCCGGATGTCTTCTTCCTGCTGGCCCGGGCCAAGGCGGCCTTTGTCGAGCAGGGACTGGTGCTCGACCTCACCAGTCGCATCAAAGCCAGCAAGACTGCCCGCCCGGACCTGTACTTCAAACCGATGCAGGAGGCCATGCAGTATAAGGGGCGCTACTGGGGCACCGCCGAAGACTACAACACGACCGTTCTGTTACTCAACCTCACGCTCTTCCAGGAGCAGGGGCTGGCGCGCCCGCGCCTCGACTGGACCTACGAGGAGTACCGTGCCCTGGCGCGGCGCCTGGTTAATCCCGATAAGCGTATCTTCGGTGGCGATAACTGGATGCAGGGCGCCGGCATCCAGAACCTGGCTACCCTGTGGAGCTTCGGCCGGCACCTCTGGGTGAGCCCCGACGAGACGAAGGCGCTGGTGAACTCGCCGGCCTCCATCGAGGCTCACGAGTTCTTCCGGCAGATGGCGCTGGTGGAGCGCACGGTGCCGTCGCCGACCAATCCTGCCGCCCAGGGACAGGGCGGCGACGAGGGCTATTTCGCGGTGTGGGCAAGCTGGGCGAACAAGCCCTGGCAGTTGTACGTCAAGCACGACGGGAAGATCCCCTACGAGTGGACGCTGCAGACCTTCCCAAAGGGGCCGGCTGACCAGAAGCAGGGCTCGCAGGGGCATCTGTATGCCATTCCGGCCGGGGTGAAGCGCCCTGACGACGCCTGGGTGCTGGCCGAGTGGATCGGCGGCATCGAGGGCTGGCGCCAGTTCGTTAAGATCGGGCGAGGCATCCCGCTGCCGGTGGCCGACCGCGCCCTTTGGGAGGAGTATTACGGCTTCCTGCCCAAGGAGAAGGCTGCTGAGCTGATCGACCTGGTGGTGGGCCGGTTTTACCCGCAGTACGCCCTGGACATCACCTATCCGCCCTATTTCGAGCAACTGCGCCAGGTGATGGCCGAGGCCTTACGGGCGATCTACAGCGGACAAGCAGCGGTGAAGAGCGCCCTGGACGGCGCGGCCGAGCGCATGGAGGCGATCCTGGGCGAATACCGCCGGCAGAGTCGCTAGCACATCGAGCACTGCGCCGCTCGGGGCGTCGCGATCCCCTACGAGGGCCCGCGGCGTAGGACAGAGGGCAAAGGGCAGCACGCGCGCTGCCCTTTGCCGGGGCGAAGCGCGCCACAGTCACACCAGGCGATGCCACGCGACGATGCGCCTGGTACGCGGGCGCAGGGCGGCATGCAGCGTGCAGGCGACGGTAACCTGTCTGCACCCGAGCCCGCCAGCCAGGCTTGCGCCCTGCACCCCGCTGCACTCAGCCGCCTAGCCCTGGGCACAGGGCACTGTCAGTTCATCTCACCTGGGCCATCACCTCATTGGCCTGACGCTCTGCCTCGGCCAGCGCTTCTCGTACCGGGATCTTGTTCGTGTACGCGTCGGTCAGAAGGGGCATGATCCGGCGCGTGATCTCAGCGTTGCGGATGAAGGCGTACGGGCCGCCGAGGTCGGCGATGCGGCGCTGCTGCGCGTGCGCGGGGATCTTAGCGATCATGGCCTTGAAGTCCGCGGACTCAAAGAAATCCTTGCGCGGATGCAGACTGTTGAGAATCTCGAAACGGCGCACGGCTACGGCAGCACTGGAGAGCAGCGCCATCACCGCCCAGGCGGCCTCCTTATTGCGGGAGGTCCGTGGCAGCGTGTGCATGTTGACCCAGGCCGTGGTGGCCTGCCGGGTCCCTTGCGGCCCCCGCGGCACGGCCATGATATCGAAGTCCAGGTCGGCGGGGGCTTCGCCCTTCTGGATCGCATCCATGATCGATCCGATATTCCAGTTGCCGGCCCACAACATGGCACAGGCTCCACTGGTGAACATCTGGAGCGAGGTCATACCCTGACGAGTGGCGAAGATACGGTACTTATCGCGGATGTCGATTTGCAGCTGCACTGCCTGAGCTGTCTTCTCGGTGTTGAAGGCGACCCGCGTCAACTCCTGGTTATAGAAGGTGCCCCCGTTGGCATAGGTCCACGAGGTGAAGCGTTCGATGTCCATGCCCGGGCCCACGAAGCCAGCGCGGACGATCTCGCTGCCCTCGGTGCGGGTGAGCTTCTGCGCGGCGGCCAAGAAGTCGTCCCAGGACCAGCCGGCCAGGCGCTCCGGGGCAGGATCGAGCCCCGCCTCGCGGAAGACGCTCGGCCGGTAGAAGATCGCGTTATAATCTGGCCCGCCGGCCGGCAGGCCATAGATCTTGCCCTGTTTCTGGTTGTAGAAGAGCGCCGCCGGAATGAATTTCTCCATAGCCACCTCTGGCGTGCGGGCCACGTAGGGATTGAGCTCTTCGAGGGCGCCCTGGTCCCACAGGTCGCGACCCCAGATGATCGAGGTGACGGCAACATCCAGGGGAGACTCGCTGGCGACGGTGGCGATGAACTTGTCTAGGTACTCCTGGCCCCAAGGGACAAACTCGAACTCTACCCTGGTCCCGGGGTAGCGCTGGGCAACCTCATCCTGAATGAACTGGTACCAGCGCTCGAGGCGCGGCGAGCCAGCCGGCGCGCTCCATGAGCGGTACAGCACCGTGCCAGAGATCCTGGGAGCCTGCGTGGTCGGGGCCTCGCTCGGCCTGCTCGGCGCGCGACAGGCAGTAGCAGTGCCCGCGGCGAGGGCTGCGCAGTAGAGGAGCATTGCCCGACGTGAGACCATTGTCCTAATGATGCACATTTGACATACCTCTCTCTTTCATCTCGTTTGCGCCTATTCCCTCCAGCACCTGCGACGCGTGTAGGCCTGATGACCTGTAGCCGATACCGTCATCAGCTGTCATCAGGACATTGGGTGGACCTCAGTATAGCACTCGGTTGTCTGCAACCGTCAACACACCGTGTGAGGAACGAACAGATGAGCCGTATCTGCTACCCCGGTACACAATACAACCCTGCCCCAACCCCATCCAGGGCGCGAGCCGGCGGCCAGGATGGCCATCTCGACACAGTATAAAAGCGAAAAGCTAGGTCAAAGAAGATAGAAGCAAGAGGAAGAAGAGAATGGAGGGCACGTGTTACGCCTGACAGCGGACTGCGGGGGCGGCAGGACTACGGCCATGTGCCTGCGCCTCCGGACTCTCCAGTGGAAGCAGTACCACATGGTCGATGCCCAGGCGATTCATGCAGTCGACAAGCTGGTACACTGTTAGGTTCCGCCGCCGTGGATCAGTCAGCCGGACGGTGCCCGCATGCGTATGAGCGTCGATCTTGCGCAGACGTTCTGCTATGGTCCTTCCTCGCCTGAAGGCCGTAGTACGCCACTTCGGGGAAGTCAAGTGCGACGTTGAAGATTAGCGAGCAGGCGTGTCCTTACACCACCACCCAGCGCCTGGCGATATAGTGGCCTCTGGAGGGGCGGTGAATGCTCACCGACCACCGAGGCTGCCTGCGTACTAGGTCAGGACATCCCAGAGCACTGGCCCGTCGGCCTGCGCTGGTGCCGGCAGGCCAGCCAGCATGCAGAGCGTCGGCGCCACGGCGTTGAGCATAGCCGCCCGCGGCCGGCGGTAGCCGGCGCGCACGCCGGGTCCAGCCAGCACCAGGAAGGTGTGCGGATGGTGGTTGCCGCTGTTCACCGCCGGCCAGTCCCAGCTGCCGAACCGCCTGTCCGCAGCCTCCGCTCGCGCGCGGCGGTACTGCTCCTCCACCGCCGCCGCAGAGCGCCAGGGCTGTACGAAGATATCTCCCACGCGGTCGCCACCGATGCCTAAGGGCGCAGCCTCCTCGATCGGCCAGACGGTGCGCAGCAGCGGCGCTCCGGTCTCGGGATGGCGCGCTGTCAGCAGCAGTTCGATCAGCCCCTCCCGCTCCTGCCGGTATGGCGCGCCGGGCTCGATGATGCCGTCGGGGTCTCGGCCACGTACATTCAGCCAGACGTAGTAGCCGGCGGCATAAGCGCGGGTGCGCTCCCAGACGATCCGGCCTCCCTCCCGCACCAGCCAGCCTGCGCGCTCGAGCAGGCTGTTCAGGTCGGCATAGCCGCTCAGACCGGGCGGCACTGCCTCGCTCCCATGATCGGAGACCAGCGCCACGACCGCGTCGGAGCCGGCTGCCTCGCAGGCGACGGCGACCAGGCGATCGGCCTGAGCAAAGAGCTGATCCCACAGATGCCAGGCCTCGGCCTCGCGATGGGGATCGTAGAGGGGATGCCGTGGCTCAGTGGCGAAGGCAAAGAGATGATTGGTCCAGTCTAGGCTGTGCCACTTGAGCATACAGAGATCCCACGCGCGGGTACTGAGCACATGCTGTAGCGCCCGCTCGTACCAGGCGCCCTGGGCAAGCTGCTCCTCGAAGTAGGTCATGATGTCTGAGGCGCCTCCCAGCACCACCTGCTGCCGGGAGGGCTGGGCGATGAACGGCCCGACCACGCGCAAGAGCTCCGCGGCCAGTTCCGAGGGATAGGCGAAATCGGTCGTAGGGTAGATTTCGGTCAGGTAGAAGTGGACGTCGGTCCCATCTGGCGAGAGGCGCAGCAGCTTCGCCTGGAACGCCGCCAGCACCGGCCCCTGATCGGTCTGGAAGGTGTGCTGGATCCAGCCGCTGCGTTCTCCCAGACGGACGGTGGCCAGCGGCTGCGCCGCATCGCGCTCCGCATGGACTGAGACACGCGTGTAGCCGGCTGCTTCGGGCCACACCAGCGCCCACAGCGAGGCGACCTGCCGGTGGCGGCTTTGTGCCCCCGGGACGACCGGAAGTTCAGCGGCCAGCAGCGGTAGGTCCCCGGCCCGCTCCTGCTCGGACGGCAGATTGCGCCAGCCCTGGTCGCCGGCAGTGCTGGCAGGAGCAAGCTGTATAGGGAGCATGTGCTGGCGCTGCATCTGCTGGAGTTGCGGGGTATGGCGCGGCGGGAGATGCGTCACATAGGCCCGCACCTCCTGGAGCGCCCGCAGCGCGTTATCGGGCCGGCCGTCCTCGCCGATGTGGAGCAGCCGATCGGCCATCTGGAAGGGATAGGAGTGCGGAAAGTCGAAGATGACGGCCGTGCGCCCGGCGCGCTGGGCGGTGAGCCAGAGCGGCTCGGCGCGCAGGTAGCCGGAAGGGAAACTGCGCACGTGCCGGTCGAGCGGATCGCCCGGCAGGTGCATGCTCATGTTGCAGCCATGCACCATCGGCGAGGCCCCCGTCGCAATGGAGGCCCAGTTGGTGCCGGTGTCCACCGGATAGAACGAGGTCATCGGCGACAGCGTGCCGCGGGCGATCAGCCGCTCCACAGCAGGCATGACGCCGCGCCGCACGAACGTCTCCAGCCAGTCCAGCGCGACCGAGTCAATACCCAGCAGCACCACGCGACGAGCAGCCACCCTCAGCGACCTCCGAGCGAAATTCGCGGAATTAACGGTGACGCGCGAGAGGACGCTCTTCCGGCTCTGCTGGCCGTCAGAGCAGCCCCTGGCTCTTGAGCTCTTGCAGCAACGCATCCATGCGCCGCTTGAACGCCAGGGCCCCTTCGCGCGGCGCCCGCTCGCCGCGCCACACCGGGTCAAGCTCCTCGCTCCAGATCTGCCCGGCCTCCGGCTGGCGCGGGACAAACGGCGGGACGATGGCGATCTCATCCCACACGTCGAGGATCGCCCGCTTAAAGCGCGGTGGCTGTCCGTCGGGAGGCAGGGCAGCCTCCCACACGCCTCGATTTGCCGGGATGATGCGTCCCACCTGGGCAAATGGGGCAAGCCCTTCCGGCGAGGTGAGGTGCTTGAGCAGCGCCCAGGACTCGGCCGGGTAGCGGATGCCGGCCGGCAAGCCGATGCCATTCTCGTGCACCAGTCCGGCGCGGCGCCTGGGCCCTTTCGGCAGTGGCGCCACGTCCCAGCCGCCCTGCTCGCCCCGCCAGTTGGCCTTGGTGTTGCTGATAAACCAGGAACCGAGGATCTGCATCGCCAGCCGGCCCTCGAAGAACATGCCGCTGAGATTGCCCAGGGCGCCGGCAAGTGGCGTCACTCGCTGGGTGGTCACCCAGCCGACGCGGAACTCCAGCGCCTGGAGCGACGCAGGGGAGGTGACAATGGCTTCCGTGTACTGCTCGTTCAGAATGCCGCCGCCGAAGGTAGCGAGCAGCGCATGCATGTACTGATAATTCCGGCCGCCGTAGTCCGCCGCCCCCCACTGTGCCTCGGCCTCGTTCGGCGCCGGTTTGGTCAGGCGCCTGGCCACCTCCAGGAACTGCTCCCAGGTCCAGTCGTCCGGCGGGTACGGCAGACCAGCCTGGTTAAAGAGCGCCTTGTTGTAGAAGATACAGCTTGACTGCAGCCCCCAAGGAATGCCGTACTGCTTGCCCTGCCACTGGTAGGGCTCCCAGCCGGTGTGCTCCTTTGGATACGGATCGCGCTTGAGGGAGGGAGTGAGGTCCTGCACGATGCCAGTAGCACCCAGGTCGCGCACCTGGGAATGGTGGGTGTCGGCCACATCCGGCGGCGTGCCGGCGGCGACGAGGGTCTTCAGCTTTTCAATGTACGTTCCCCCGGCCGGCATCGGAGTAACTTTCAAGTTTGGGTACTTCGCGGTGAAGCGTTGCAGCACCTGCTCCAGCGTGGGGAGAAGATCAGGTCGGGCCTGATCCCAGGGCATGTACGTGAGCTCAAGCTCTCTGGTCGTGAGCTGCTGGGCCGGCTGCGGCTCAGCCACCGGCCTGGTGCCCAGCCGGCATGCTATCGCTGCCGCCGCCATAACGGCGAGCATGTGGCGGCGAGTCTGCTGCACCAGCGTTCCAGCGCGACCGGACTGCGCCGAATGCCACGGAGGTGTCGTAGTCTGCTCCTCCCTCGCAGGACTGCGCGAAGGCGCAACCATGCCAAGGTGCGCTAAAAACAAAAACACTCAGGCTTTCATGCCTGAGTCCACTCGGAGGAGTGCCGAAGGTGGGACTCGAACCCACACGGGCGTAAAGCCCACTGCGCCCTGAACGCAGCGCGTCTACCAATTCCACCACTTCGGCGCATGCTCCTGGGGATCGCTCCCCTCGTGAGCAAAGAGAATTATAGCCGGAGGCCGGCGCAGGTGTCAACTGGCCGGCGCCGTTTTCAGCTCGGCAGCACCTTCTTGATCTTCTGGAGTAGCTCGCTCATGTCGAACGGCTTGTACAGATAATCAACAATACGCAGGCTCCGCAAGTCCTGCACACCTTCGAGCACGCCCACCTTCGCGGTGATCACGATCACCGGGATGTCTCTGAGCTCTGGGTCCAAGCTGAACAGCTTGAGCTGGTCGAAGCCGTCCAGGTAGGGCATCATGATGTCCAACAGGATTAGGTCGGGGCGCGACTCTTTGGCGCGATCAAAGATGCGCAGGCTCTGGGTCGCCGGCACAACCTCGTACCCTTCCTCGGTGAGATAGTCGGTCAGGAGCTGGACGATACTGGGGTCGTCGTCTGCGATCAGGATCCGGCTCACCCTCGTCTTCCTTTCCGCTTGTGTCGTCGGCTCTGGTCGGCTTTTCGCAGCTCTGTGCGGCCCTTCACCTTACAATACAACGCCGGTACACCCGAGACCTGGAAGTCTCAACGAGCCTGTGTGCGGCAGGTGCCCCGGGGCGGCGCATACACGCCGCCCCCAGGGCGCACGGCTGCTCCTCGCGCCCAGGTGGGCCGGTACGCTAGCGGGCGATCTCCCGTACCACGTTGAAGACGTTCTTCACCCGCTCGATCTTGCTCATCAGCCGGCTGAGCTCTGCCAGGCTGCCGATCTCCACCGTTACCGTGATGGTCGCTGTGTGCTCATCCGGCTTGGTCTGCGTCGTCGAAGCCAGGATATTCAGCTTCTCGTCTGCCACAATCGTGGTCACGTCGCGCAGCAGGCCCGGCCGGTCCCAGGCCTCCACCCGAATAGTGACCGGGTAGGTCTGCTTGTCTGACGTCCCCCACTCCACGCTGACCAGCCGTTCCTTCTCATCCTCGGCCAGGATGTTGGGACAGTCGGCGCGATGGATTGTCACGCCGCGGCCGCGCGTGATGTAGCCGATGATGCGATCTCCGGGCACCGGCTTGCAGCATGTGGCCAGCCGGGTCAGGAGGTCGCCCACGCCCATCACGCTCAGGCCGCTGGCGACGCTGGGCTGCACGGCCACGGTCGTGCCCTGCGGCGCCTCGACCTGGGGCTCCGGCTCAGTGCGCAGGCCCAGCCGCAGGATCACCTGATGCGGCGACACCGCTCCGAAGCCGATCGCCGCGAAGAGATTATCCGCGTTGTTCACCTTGAGCGCCTGCGCCACTTCCTCGAGCTGGCGATCCTCGATGCTGCCCAGACCGCCCAGGCCTAGGCGCTTAAGCTCGCGCTCCAGGAGCTCCTTGCCGCGGGCGATGTTCTCTTCCTTCTGGCGCTGCTTGAACCACTGCCGGATCTTCTCCTTGGCGTGGGCCGTCTGGACGATGTTCAGCCAGTCGCGGCTGGGGCCGTGCTCTCCCTTCGCCGTGATGATCTCGACGATATCACCGCTCTGGAGCTGATAGTCCAGCGGGACCAGCCGCCCGTTCACCTTGGCGCCGATGCAGCGATGGCCCACATCAGTATGGATGCGGTAGGCGAAGTCGATCGGCGTGGACTTCGCCGGCAGGTCCTTCACCTCACCGCGCGGCGTGAAGACGAACACCTGGTCCTGGAAGATGTCCATCTTCACGCTCTCGACGAACTCGCGGGCATCGGAGAGCTCGCGCTGCCAGGCCATGAGCTGGCGCAGCCACGCCAGCTTGGTCTCGAACTCCTGGTCGCGCCGGCTGCCGCCTTCCTTGTAGCGCCAGTGCGCCGCGATACCGTACTCGGCCACGCGGTGCATCTCATGCGTACGGATCTGCACCTCCAGCGGCTTGCCGTCGGGCCCCAGCACCGCCGTGTGCAGGCTCTGGTACATGTTCCCCTTAGGGTTGGCGATGTAATCATCGAACTGCCCGGGGATGGGATGCCAGAGCGTATGCACCACGCCGAGCACGTGGTAGCACTCCTGCACTTCATCGACCAGCACGCGCAGCGCCAGCAGGTCGTACACCTCGTCGAACGAGATGCCCTTGCGCAGCATCTTCTGGTAGATGCTGTAGAGATGCTTGGCGCGACCGGTGATGGTGGCGTGGATGCCGTTCGCCTCCAGCTCCCGCGCCAGGATCTCCGCGGCATGCGCCACGATGCGCTCGCGTTCGCTCCGCTTGCTGGCCAACAGGCGGGCCAGCTCGCGGTACTTCTCCGGCTCCAGATAGCGGAAGGCCCCGTCCTCGAGCTGCCACTTCAGCTCCCAGATCCCCAGCCGGTTCGCCAGAGGAGCGTAGATCTCGAGCGTCTCCTGGGCGATCTTGAGCTGGCGCTCACGGGAGAGCGCGTCCAGCGTGCGGATGTTGTGCAGCCGGTCGGCCAGGCGGATCAGCACCACGCGGATGTCCCGCGCCATGGCGAGGAACATCTTGCGCAGGTTCTCCGCTTGCTCTTCCTCCAGCGTCTCCCAGCGGATCTTGCGCAGCTTGGTGACGCCATCCACCAGCTCAGCGATCTCGTTGCCGAAGTTGTCGCGGATCTTCTCCAGCGAGACGTGGGTATCCTCAGGCACGTCGTGCAAGAGCGCGGCCATGATCGCCGCGCGGTCGAGCTGGAGGCTGGCCAGGATCATCGCCGTGGCCAACGGATGCTGGATGTACGGCTCGCCCGACTCGCGGAACTGGCCCTCATGGGCGCGCGCCGCGTACTCGTACGCCTTGCGCACCGGCGTCAGATCAACACCCGCGCCGAGATAGCCGCGCATGACCGTCAGGAGCTGCTCAATGTCGAGCACCCCCTCCGGGGCGACGACCAGCGGCCGCTGCTCTTCCGTTAGCTCCGCCGTCTGCACCACTACGGCCATGCTCCGCCTCGCTCTCTACGTTACGCTCGCTACGTTACGTAAGGCACCTGTAAGGCACCTGTTCACGGTACCTGCTGCGCCGGACGCACATCCACCAGCCGGAGCCGCACCCGCTTCTCGCCGTTCCACTCGTTCTCGTCGAACGTGTACATGACATCTACCAGGCCGCCGCGCGGCAGGCTGCCGGCCAGCCCGGCCATGCCCCAGCCCACCGCCTCCACGAGCCCCCCATCCACTGCCAGCGTACAGCGCAGGTGCTGCTGCTCAGCTCCTATCAGCCGCCAATCGTACAACTTCACCCGCCGCGTGACAAACACCGGATCGGGGTTGCCGTGGCCGAATGGCTCGAGCGCTCGAACCAACCGCCATACTACCGGCACGACATCCGGACGCAGATAGCTTGCGCTTAGGACAGCATCGTACTCTAGCGGGGGCGAGACGATCTCCGGTCCCAGCGCCTCTTCGGCCAGCCGCTCCAGCCGGCTGCGAAGCGCCGGGATACACTCACGACGAACCGTGAAGCCCGCAGCCTGCTCG
Organism: Chloroflexota bacterium; assembly: GCA_042408875.1. Classification (GTDB taxonomy): domain Bacteria; phylum Chloroflexota; class UBA11872; order JBHOQS01; family JBHOQS01; genus JBHOQS01. Next base: position 10,970 of record JBHOQS010000025.1, read on the forward strand.
TGCCCGCCGAAGCGCACCAGAAGCTCCCGGCAAGCTGCCAGCGCTTCCGCGAGATGGAAGCCGGGCACACTACGCGCCGACCCGCGGCACTCCGCATCAGATAATTGTAACACCACGGCCGGGCGCTCAAAGCGCTCGACCAGCCGCATGGCAGCCAGCCCCAGCACGCCCGGGTGCCAGTCCTCTCCCGCCACGAAGATGAGCGGCCGGTCCAGCCGCTGCATCGCCTGCGTGGTAGCCTCATCCAGGGCACGCTGGAGCAGGGCCAGGCGCTCCTGATTGATGCGCTCCAGCCGCTCGGCCAGCACCTCCGCCTCCGCCAGCTCTCGCGCGGCCAGCAGCCGGTAGGCCACATCCGACATACCCAGCCGGCCGGCCGCATTGAGCCGTGGCCCCAAGATGAACCCAAGGTGCCAGGCGCGGAGCGCAGGTAGCTTGACGCTGGCGCGCTCCGCCAGCGCCTGAAGCCCAGGGCGGGCCGCCCGCTGCATGCGCGCCAGCCCCCGGATCGCCAGCGTGCGGTTCTCTCCGACTAGCGGCGCCACGTCCACCACAGTCCCCAGCGCCACCAACTCAACGATCTGCTCCTCGGCGTCTGTAGCGGCAAGGCCCCGGTCCTGAAAGAGCGCCTGCACGAGCTTATAGGCCACGCCGACGCCAGCAAGCTCTTTGTAAGGATACGGACAGCACTCCTGCTGCGGGTTGATCACCGCTGCTGCCTCGGGCGGCTGCTGCGGGACGTGATGATGGTCGGTGACGATGACATCCATGCCTAGGGCGCGGGCGTGGCGTACCTCTTCGATGGCGCTGATGCCACAGTCTGAGGAGATTACGAGCTGTGCCCCCTGCGCTGCTAGCTCCGAGATCCCATCCACAGACAGGCCGTAGCCTTCGGTCAGCCGATCGCCGATGCGCACGAGCGGATCGAAGCCAGCCGCACGCAGCCCCTCAGCTAGCACCACCGCGGAGGTAAGCCCATCGACATCGGAATCGGAGTAGACCGCTACGCGCTCGCCCTCCTGCAGCGCCCGGCGTAAGCGCTCGATCGCCTGCGGCACGCCGGCCAGCAGAAACGGGTCGGCGTCACGACAATACCCATGGAGAAAAGCCTCGGCAGCGCTGAGGCTCGCCACGCCGCGAGTGCGCAGCAGCGGCAGGACCAGCTCGCTCGGCCGACGTAGCCGGCAGTCTGGCACAAGCGAGAAGAGGAGTTGATCTAAGCGTTCCGCAGCACCGCTCTCTTCCCAGGGCACCGCCGCTCGCCGCTGCCAGGCCCGCGCCATTGATTCCTCCTGAGACCTTGCAGGACTTGAGACAGGCCGGCGGAGTGTGCCCTGGGGCGAAAGGCCACCGCATGCACACCCGGCCGTCCGCGCGCCTCTGCATGCATTATAGGCATCGAGGCCGGCATGCGCAGCACCCGGCGGGCTTCGGGATAGGCCAATGCGAAAAACTCTCCGAAACTACGCAAACTACATGAGAAACTGTTCAACCTGCACCGGAAACCGCGGGATCACTTGCGAGGGCAGCGTGGCCTTACTTCGAAAGACGCCGCGAGAGCGATAGGCGCTGCCTTCCCGGACGAGCACTTCGATGGTGCGGGCGTAGGGATCAGCGATCCAGTACTCAGGGACGCCCGACCGGGCGTATACGTCCTGCTTCTCCCGCCGGTCATAGCCGGCTGTCCCAGGCGAGGCGACCTCGACCACGACCACGAGGTCGGGGACACCGACCAGACGCGCCGGCGTAATGATGCCCGCGTGCTCGGCACGCACGACCACGACGTCCGGCTGCACCACGCGCGCGGGCGAGAGCTCCACATTGATGGGCGCGCTGAACACCCTGCCTTTCCCGGCGAGCTGGACATGAACCAGCAGGTAATGGAAAATCCATCCCACTGCGGTCTGGTGCGCGACATCTGGCGAAGGCGCCACGTCCAGTACTCCGTCGATGATTTCGTAACGGCGGCCATCGTCGAGCAGCCGGGCGTAGCTGACATACGTCCACTGCCCCTGCGGCGGCCCGGGCACATCATCGGCTCGCCGCACCACAGGCAACACATCGTGTTCGAGGGTCACCGCCATCGCCCGCCTCCCTGTCGGACGCTGCACAGCGCCGCGATGCACTGGAGTACCTGCTCCTCAGCACTCGCGTGGCGCCTTCGCCCTGCCGGCTCGCCTGCGCTAGGCGCTGCGCGCCTGTCTTCTGCCCTTCTTCCACCGCGCCGCTTCTTCCAGGAGTTCGGCGCCGCTCTGGCGGGCGGCCTCGCCGGTGGCCCCCAGCATCTGGGAGAGCTCGTCCAGACGCTCGGCCTCCGAGAGCCGCCTCACCGTGGTCACAGTGCGCTCAATGCCGTCGCGGCGCTCGACGCGCTTCTCGATGTACCAGTGCACATCGCCGAAGCAGGCTACCTGCGGCAGGTGGGTGATGCACAGCACCTGACGGTTGGCGCTCAGGTTCCAGAGCTTCTCGCCAATGACACGCCCGGAGCGCCCGCCCACCCCGACGTCCACCTCGTCGAAGATCAGCGTCGGAGTTTCGTCTGCCGCGGCCAGGGCCGATTTGAGGGCCAGCATAATGCGCGCCGTTTCGCCCCCCGAGGCGATGCGCGCCACTGGCTTGAGCGGCTCGCCGGGGTTCGGCGACACCAGGAAGGTCACGCGGTCGATCCCGGTGCGGTCGAAGGCGTAGCGCCGGCTGTCAACGGGCACACCGGCCGGGTCCTCTACCTGAGTGACCTGCACCTCGAAGCGCACGCCAGGCATGGCCAGGCTCCGCAGCTCTGCCAGCGCCGCGGCGGAGAGCTGCGCCGCGGCGGCGCGCCGGGCCGCCGAGAGCTCGACTGCCGCCCGGCCTACCTGCTCCAGCAGCTCCTGCTCCCGCGCGGCCAGCTCGCTGGAGCGCTCCTCGGCATGCGTGAGCCGGTCCAGCTCCTGCGCTGCCTCATCACGGTAGCGCAGCACCTCCTCGATGCTGTCACCGTACTTGCGCTTCAGCGAGGCGATCACATCCAGCCGCTGCTCGACCTCGTCCAGCCGCGCCGGATCGAGCTCGACAGCGTCGCGGTAGCGGCGGAGCGCAGCGGCGATGTCGTCGGCTAGCGCGGCCAGCTCGTCGAGCCGGCCGGCTTCCGCCTGGACTGTGGGGTCGTAGCGCACCAGCTCGGCCAGCGCCACGCAGGCCTGGCCGGCCAGGTCGATCACGCCAGGCGCCTCGTCAGTGCCAGCCAGCGCCTCGTAGGCTTGCTCGGCCAGCCGCAGGATGCGCTCGGCGTTCTGCAGCACCGTGCGCTCCCGCAGCAGCGCCTCCTCCTCGCCCGGCTTCAGCGCGGCGGCATCAATCTCCTCGATTTGGAACTGCAAGAGGTCGATGCGGCGCGCCATCTCCCGCTCATCGCGCTGGAGGAGCTGGAGCTCTCGCCGCACAGCGTGGTACTCGTCCACCAGCGCGGCCACCGTGCGCCGCAGCGGCAGGAGCTTGCCGTACGTGTCGAGCAGGTCGAGCTGTTTGTCCGGGCGCAGCAGGGTCAGATGCTCGCCCTGCCCGTGGATATCGATCAGCGCCTGGCCGATCTGCTGCATAGTGGACAGCGGGACAGCGCGGCCGTTAACGCGCACTACCGTGCGCCCGCCACGCACGAGCTCGCGGCGCAGGATCAGTGTGTCGCTGGCGTCGTCGTCCAGCAGGTCGTTCTCGCGCAAGAGGTGCCAGAGCGAGCCCGGCGCCGGGTCAGGCGGCGCCGGAGGGAGTAGGAAGATCCCTTCGATGCTGGCCCGGTCGGCGCCGGTGCGGATGTCGCTGGCGTCCATCTTCCCGCCGACCAGCGCGCCGATAGCATCGATGAGGATGGACTTTCCAGCTCCGGTCTCCCCGGTGAGGACGTGCAATCCGCCACCGAACTCGAGGTGTACGTGATCGATCAGGGCGAAATTGCGGATATCGAGTTCGAGTAGCATGCTCCAGCGTGTTCTCCAGGCTCAGCAGCACGCGGCCTGCCAGGGTGCACTGGCTCGTGCCTCTCCAGCGGCGCCGCGGTGTCCGGCACGGTGAATACCACACCCGGGTGCACACAGGTGCGCATCGCGGTGCACGGTTACACCAGCGCGGGAGCAAAACGGCTCATCAGCACGCGCATGAAGTAGTGCCGCGGGCGCACTCGCGCGAAGCGGCAGCGATGCGGGCTCTCGGTCACCAGCACACGATCCTCGGGAGCCAGCATGCAGTCGAGCTGCCCGTCTACTGAGAGGATTGTCTCGTGATTGGAGACTGCACGCAAGAGCAGCTCGGTATCGGCGTCGAGCACGAGCGAGCGCTCGAAGCAGCGAAACGGGGCGAGCGGCGTGAGGATAATGTTGCGCGCCTCGGGATGCAGCACTGGCCCGCCGGCGGCGAAGGAGTACGCCGTGCTGCCAGTCGGCGAGGCCACAATCAGCCCGTCGGCGGTGTAGACCAGCGCCTCCGCGCCGTTCAGGCTGACGAACACCTCGATCACGCGGGCCACCCGCCCACGGCTGATCACCACGTCGTTCAGGGCCAGGTACTCGCTGCTCCCCTGCGGGCGCAGGTGCAGCACCCGCAGCATGGAGCGCTCCTCGATCCAGTAGCGGCCCTCCAGGAACAGGGGAAGCTTCTCGTCCAGCTCGTCTACGGTGACCTCGGTCAGGAAGCCAAGCTGCCCCAGGTGCACGCCGACGATAGGGACCTTATGGATGGCCGCAAGCTTCGCGGCGCGGTGGATCGTGCCATCGCCGCCGAGCGTGAAGAGCAGATCGGTCTCCTCCATCGGCGCGCGCGCCTCAGCATCGCGCGTGATGGGCAGGAGCCAGGCGCTCCGGCCAGTGGAGCGCACCTGCTCAGCTAGGTGCGCGGCCAGGGCCGCCGCCTCGGCCTTGCTCCCATGATAGAGAATACCGATGCGCCGGTTCGGTAGCTCAGCGCCGGGAGAGGCCATTACTGAAATAATAGAAGAAGAGGAAGGGGACCCCTCCTGTCCAGGACGCGGACTGTGTTGCACGTGTGCTCCTCGGCGAATGGTGCCACCGCCATCACCGGTGACGGCAAGGATGGCGTGGCGGCGTCAGGACGAGGTACTGAACCGGCCGCATTGATTCTACTGGATCCAGCGGTGCGGTAGCAAAGCGTCCTGTCAGGGCAGCGACACAGTCCGGGCAATGGCGCAGCCCCACACTTCGATCGCCCCTGCCGCGCGCAAGGCCGCTGCGCACGCCTCCAGCGTGCTGCCCGTAGTGCAGACGTCGTCTACCACGACGATCCGCTGGCCGGCCACGCGCGGCGGATCAGCGCGGAAGGCATCAGCCAGATTGCGGCGCCGCTCCAGGCGGCTCAGGCCAGCCTGTGGAGGAGTGAGGCGCACGCGTACAAGCGCGCGGCCATCGTAGCGGCAGCCCAGGTGGTGTGCCAGCGCACGTGCCAGCCCTTCGGCCTGGTTGAAGCCACGCACCCGCTGGCGCATTGGATGAAGCGGCACCGGGATCACCAGGTCGGCCGGCGGCAGCCGTGTCGCTCCGCGGAGCAGCACTTCTTCAAGCGCCCGAGCCAGATCGCGCCGGTAGCGGTACTTGAAGCGCAGCACGGCCGCTCGCACAGGGCCGCTGTACTCCGCCGCAGTGACGATCCCATCGATGGCCAGCGGAGCGCGCCAGCACGCCGGACAGCGCGTCCCCTGGCCCTGGGCCAGGGGCTGTCCGCAGCACCGGCAGGCGTCGGTGTCGATCCAGCGGATCTGTGCGACGCAGGCGCGACAGAGCCCGGCTCCCACCTCACCGCAGGCAGCGCAGTGCGGCGGGAGCACGAGGTCGAGCAGGGCGTCCAGGAGCCGCTGCACCAGCATGTCCGGCAGAGCATACCTTGGGAGACAGGCCAGGCCAAGGGCGCGCAGTGACCTGGAGTAGCCTGAAGTGAAGCGACTGATCCCCTACAGCTTATTCTTCGACAGGCTCGAGCACAATACGGTGCCCAATCGCCACTCCATGGCGTGCGGCGGTGCCCGCCGGAAGCTCGATGACATAGTGTGAGCGCAACACGATGGGGCCGATCCGCTGGGGGCGCATCTGCGGGAGAATGCGCAGGATGTCCCCCCTCTTCGAGACGTAGAGCACGTCGATAGGGAAGCGCATACCGAGGCAGTGCACGCTGTTGCAGGGCCAGATCACCAGCCCCTCACCCTCGGGGAGGGCCCGCCGGCCAAGCAGGCCCTTTGCGCGCGCCCAGAGCGATGTCGCCACCGCCGCGCGCTCTGCCAGATATGCACCAGTCGTAGCGTCGAGCACTCGCACAACCCTGGGCAGCTTCGCCATGGCATGTCCCCGGCGTGCTGTCGGGACTACTTTACCAGGAACCTGAACGCCTGGAGCGCCGCAGGGCCCATCATAATCATGTAGAGGGGCGGGAAGATCAGAAATACTAGGGGAAAGAGCATTTTGATCGGGGCTTTGCGCGCCTCTGTCTCCGCACGCTGCCGCCGCACCACACGCATCTGTTGCGACTGCACTCGCAGCACGCGCGCGATCGGCACACCAAGCGTATCTGCCTGGATCAGTGCGCTGATGAACGTGCCGAGGTCGTCGACCTCCGTCCGCTCGATCATGTTTCGCAGGGCATCACGGCGCGGCACACCGACGCGCATCTCTTGCAGCACGCGCGCGAACTCGCGCGCCAGTTCGGTATCCGACTTGTCCACCAGACGCTGCATTGCCAGATCGAAGCCAAGGCCGGCCTCGACGGAGATCGTGAGCAGGTCCAGGGCGTCAGGCAAGGCATGCTGGATAGCCTTCTTGCGCTTCTTGATCTGATCGTGCAGCCACAGATTAGGGAACTTGTAGCCAATGAAAGCCCCCGCGGCGATGGTTGGCCCCAGCCAGGCCGGCTGTAGCCTCAGCACGGTGGCCAGCATCAGGGCAGTGCCGCCGCCAAGGACCGCGCCCAGCCCCTTGAGCCCGAGGAAGTACATCGGCGTCATGTTGCGCGGGCTGCCGGCCAGGATCAGGTCATGCGCCATCTTGTCGAGCGTGCGTTGCGGCGTCATGTTGCGCAGGAGCCGTGCCATGGACTCGACGAGCGGTTGCACGACGCGCTCGGAGAACGGCCGCTCCAGCTCGAGCTCTTCCAGCGAGCGGGGTGTCCGCGTAGCGAAGGCCCCGAGCCGTTGGGCGAGGACCGCGGCGCTACGCCGTGGTCGCACCAGCCCAAGAAAGATCAGCATGACCGATGTGGCGGCCATGATGCCGGTGAGTAGCGCAAGCATCTTTACACCTCGACCTGTGCGACCTTCCGCATGGCAAAGAAACCGGCCACGATCAGCGTGGCGGAGCAGGCCAGGATGCTCCACCCGCAGATATCTTCGACCAGGCGCATCATATACTGCCGGTTAATCAGCCAGAGGATGGCTGCCAGGGCCACCGGCAAGAACGCCACGACGTACGCCGAGTACTCTGCCTGCGCCGTGAGTGCCTTGATGTCGCCTTTGAGTTTCACCCGCTCGCGGATCGTGTTGGCGATCGTATCCAGGATTTCAGCCAGATTGCCGCCGACTTCACGCTGGACATTGATCGCGGTGACCACCAGGTCCAGGTCGTCGCTATCGATACGACGCACCAGGTTCGCCAGTGCCTCTTCTGGCGACAGACCCAGGGCGATCTCTCGATTCACCCGCTGGAACTCCTCGCTCAGCGGCGGGCGCCCTTCGCGCGCTACCAGATCCATGGACTGGGCAAGGCTATAGCCGGAGCGCAGTGAGTTCGCCAGCATCACCAGAGCGTCTGCGAGCTGGCTGTTGAACTGGTTCAGCCGGCTACGCTGCTTCAGCTTGATGTAGAGCCCGGGGAGCAGGTACCCGCCGAAGCCGCAGAGTACGCCCAGCAGGGGCTGGCGAAAGACGATCAAGCCGATGACGAGGCAGAGGACGACCGAGGCGACCTGAAACATCAGGTACTCGGCGACCGTGAGGCGTAGGTTCGCCTTCGACAGCTCGCGTTGCACACGCGTGGCGTAGCTGGAGCCGCCCAGGGCGCGGTCGAGCCGTTCTTGGGCAGCCCGGGTCCCGGCGCGCAGGCCAGCCGGCCGGCCTGTGGCGGCTGGGGTGGCGCGCTGGGACTGCCAGCTCGAATACCGCTCGAGCCTGGCCGCGAGCGAGCTGCCCGACAGGGTAGTCTGTCGGGCCAGCCCGACCACGATGAGGAGCACGGAGACGGCGCTCAGGAGCGCAAGTAGCAGGGCCATGGATTAGAACCCTCGCCGACTGAATGGATCGGTGACGCCGAAGATCTCCGGCGGGAGGTTGATCCCCAGCGCCTCGATCTTGTCCATGAACTTGGGGCGGATGCCGGTCGGCCGCAAGCGCCCCAGCACCTTGCCGCCTTCGTAACCGGTCTGCTCGAAGATGAAGAGATCCTGCATCACGATGACATCGCCCTCCATACCCTGGACCTCGGTCACATTGACGACCTTGCGCGAGCCATCTTTCATGCGTTCCAGCTGAATGATCAGGTGTACGGCTGAGGCAATGGTCTCGCGGATCGCCCGCAGAGGCAGATCCATACCGGCCTGAAGTACCAGCGTTTCCAGGCGGCGCAATGCATCGCGCGGGCTGTTGGCGTGCAGCGTGGTCATCGAGCCCTCATGGCCGGTGTTCATTGCCTGGAGCATGTCAAAGGCCTCCCCACCGCGGCACTCACCGACGACGATACGCTCCGGCCGCATGCGCAGCGCGTTGCGCACGAGGTCGCGGATCGTTACCGCGCCTTTGCCCTCGATGTTCGGCGGTCGGGCTTCCAGGGAGATCACATGCTCCTGGCGAAGCTGGAGCTCAGCAGCGTCTTCGATGGTAATGATGCGCTCGTCGTTCGGGATGAAGCTCGACATGATGTTGAGTTGCACCGTCTTCCCAGTACCGGTGCCGCCGGACACGATGATGTTCAGCCGCGCCTGCACGCATGCCTTCAAGAGCTCTACGAGCTCCGGCGTATACGTGCCGAAGCGGAGCATGTCATCGACGGTAAGCGGGTTCCTCTTGAATTTTCGGATAGTGATCACCGGGCCGACGAGCGAGCAGGGCGGAATGATCACGTTCACGCGGGAGCCGTCGGGCAGACGGGCGTCGGCATAAGGAACGCTCTCATCACAGCGGCGGCCCACGCGGGAGAGGATGCGGTCAATGACCCGCATCACGTGGTCGTTGTCCTGGAAGGTGATGTTAGTCCTGCGTAGCTTACCTGCCTGCTCGATCCACACGGATTTCGGGCCGTTCACCATCACCTCGCTGATGGTGTCGTCCTGAAGCAGAGGCTCGATTGGCCCGTGGCCCAGGATTTCCGCAACGATCTGCTCGAAGAGGTTCTGGCGCTCCAAGCGGGTGACCGTGACCCCTTCCTCCTCGAGCGTCTGCTGGAACTTCTCTTCGATGGTGCGCTTCACCTCTTCCAGATTGGCGAGGTCGAGCTTGGGATCGAGCTCTGAAACCAGCTTGTTCTGTACGCGTGTCTTCAGCTCGTCCCACTTGCTGTCCTGAGCCGCCGGGCGTAGCGTCGGCTGGACCGGTGGACGGCGTGTGGTAGTCTCCGCCCCGTTGGGAGGCGGAGGAGCCGCGCCCGGGGCACCCCCGGGCGGTGGGGCTGTATTTTCGATTCGCCTGAGCAGTGACATCTCCACATAACCTCCCATTATCAGCGCTCAGGAATGGAGCCTAGGGAGCCCTCCTCCATCCCCATCCCGCGGTCTCACGTCAACGCCGGCACCGCATCAGCAGGTGGCTCAGCGGAAGACCTTGCTGAGCCAGCCGCCCATGCTCTTCTTGCTGTCGGCCTGTGCAATCAGCGCCTTGCCGTTCTGAGCCGGCTCCTTGCCGGCGATGAGACCAGCGAGGGCGATGATGTCCTGCGCGATCTGGCTCTGTGGGTGGCTCATCACGAACGGCGTGCCTTCGTTAATAGCTAGCGTGGCCAGCCGCCAGTCGTTAACGATCTCGGCAGCGAACTTGCGGCTGACATTCGCCTCGACATCCTGGATACGCATCCCGCCGCTGCTATCAGCGCGGTTCAGCACCAGCATCAACTTCTCCGGTGGGTAATGCAGGGCATCGGCGACTTCAAGGAACAGCCGCAGGTTCTTCACGCTGTGCATCTCCAGCGTGCTGACGACGACGATGCGCTCGGCCATATCCAGGATGCTGAGCACGAGCTCCTGGAATGAGGGCCAGGTGTCCACGACGATGTAGTCGTACATCGAGCGCATCACCGTCAGGATCTGCTTCAGGTGATGTGGCGCCACCAGTTCCGCCATCTCCGGCCGTATCGGCGCGAGCAAGACACGAATGCCCGACTGATGGCGCGCCATGGTCGACTCCACCACCTCGGCATCGAGATGGTCGTTGATCGATACCAGGTCGATGATCGTCTTCTTTGGCGGAATATTCAGCACGATAGCGATGTCGCCGAACAGCAGGCTTCCGTCGACCAGAGCCACGTTGGCGCCGATGTACTGGTGTAGGGCCACCGCCAGGTTCGTCGCAATGGTGGTGCGGCCGGCGCCGCCCTTGGGGCTGTAGACGGCAATGATCTTCCCCAGGCGGGGTTCAGCACTGGCAGGCTGCTGGTCAGGGGCCGGGGTGAGCCGGGCGCGAATCGCTGCCTCAATCTCGTACACCTTACGTACGGCGCGCACGAGCTCTTCCGCCGAGAGCGGCTTGGTCAGGAAATCACGCGCGCCGGCCACCATGGCCCGCCGCAGGCTCTCGGCGTCGAAGCGATCCGCCAGCAGGATGACCCCGCACGTCGGGTGCTGTGCCACGAGCGCTTCGGTGACCGAGATGCCATCCATATCCGGCAGCTCGGCAGCCACAAGCACGACATCCGGGTTCAGCGCCTCGACTTTCTGAGCAGCGTCGCGCCCAGTGAACGTGCTGCCAACGATTTCGATATCGCCTTCGGCTCTCAGCAGATGCTGGAGCGTGCTATGCGTTGTGGCGTCGCCACCGACGATCAGCACCCGGATCGTGCGAGCGGGCATCTGTGTCATGGAAGTAGCCCCATCTCAGGTAGAAGTCTCGCTAGGGCGTAGCCGGCCGGAGCTTAAAGCGCTCAATGACGTAATTCGTATTCACTGGTTCCAGGCTGTAGCTGTTGCGGTCGTCAAAGCGACGCAGGATGTATGTCATCTGCACCCCGACGCGCTGCAAATGCTCGACCATCAGGGCATCCTGGTAGGGCAGGAGGAGCGTCATGCTGCTGGCTCCCGCAGCGGCCTGTGCGCCGGCAGTCTTGCCGGGTGCGTACTGGCCGATGCGCAGCACCAGCACGTCTTGGAGCAGTACCTGGGTAACCACGCCGCCCTCGCGGCCGGTAGTCGAAGGCACCGGCATCGTCACGACCAGATCAACGCGGTCGTTGGGCTGCACAGCACCGGCCACGGTGGTGAGATCCGTGATCGGTACAGCAAGGGCAACGAAGCCGCCGGGTGGGATGATGCTCGTCACGCCGGCCTGCTCGCCTGCCTTGCTTAGACGGCCTTGAAGAATGACCTCGTCTTTAAAGATCTTGTTCTTGTTGATCATGCCAACAGCCTGATCGAACTGCACAATAGCGTTGGCGGGTACTAGGTCGGCAGGAAAATTCTTGACTGTGAAGTACGCTTTAATATTGTCCGGTGTAAACAGCGTAGCCTCCGGGACGTCCTGGATGGCCACCAGCGCGGGTTTCATTGGCACCCGCTTACTTGCCGACGATGCCCGTGAGACCTGAAAGAACACCAGGAGGCCGGTGATCAGGGCGAGCACAACGCCCGCGTAGATAAGAGTCCGTCCGTTCCCCTTCATCGCCTTACAGCTCCCTAAGGATTACTCCACGGTTATCCTCGCCACTCCCACAGTATGGGTGGTCAGCCCGTACACGCGCACGATGTAGGTGCCGGCATGCGGCAGCCGCAACGCAGATGGCTCGAGCGGCAGCTCAATCTCGAGCCTGCCATCCTGTATCGGATACACCTGGGCGAGATAGGCGTAGCGCACATCTGCCACATCCGGCTGCTGAGCGGCTACGCTGACCCGTACTCGCTGGTCACCCGGCAGCCCTTCTGCGCGAACAGCAATGCGCCCGCTCAGCCGCGTGCCGGACACCTCTGCAGCCACCTGCGGGCCGCCCGGCAGCGGCTCATCCGCGCCTTCCCGTGTGCGCGCCACTGGGAACAGCACACGCGCAACCGCACCGCGACCACTCAGAGCACCCACCGCTCGCAGCGTGTACTCGCCGGTTTCGTCGAACGGCAGATCAGCGTTGCCGTTCAGGCCGATGAGATGCTCTACGCTGCCGGGCGTGCCCCAGGCGGGATCGAGCCCGGCGACATGAAACACCTCCATGGCGGGCTCTCCGTCCGGGCTGGATGGACGGTAGATACCTACCCGCACGGGCTCGCCGGGCAAGAAGCCCTCCAGGCGGTAGTACAGCGCAGGATGCCGCGGCGCTTCCGAGACTGCCGGCGGCCAGTTGCGCACCTCGCCACGGAGCGTGGCTCCGCCGCGCTGCGCCAGCGCGGCGAGGGACTCGGGCCAGTTAGCCAGATCCACCAGCAGCACGGCCACGCGCCCGCTTTCAATGCCATATGCACGCACTGAGACCTGCTGCTCGCCCGGTGGCAGATAGAAGGCATGGCGCACAGCGCCAGCGCGCCCACCCTGGCTGCCTTCGGCGGCAGTAGCATAGGCCAGCGCGAGCCGCTGGGGTCCGTCTGCGCCTTCGCGGTAGAGCCCGATCCGCACATGTTCGCCTGCCGCAAAGCCATCGAGAGAGGCCCGCACTACGCGTGTGACCGTCGCCTTGCCCTCGCGTGGCCGGCTCTCCACTGCCCCGTCGCCGACTTCCGCGCTGGCGCCGACTTCTGGCGAGGAAGCGGCAGCCGTGATCTCCGGCAGGCGCGGGCGTGGCTCCGGCACGATGACCCGCGCCACACCCAGGCGACCGCTGGTCAGGCCCCAGCCGCGCACCAGATACTCCCCCGGCCCGTCCAGTGACACCCGCTGCCAGACACCGCCCGCCGGCAAGTCAGGAGCGTCGCTGACGCGCGCCTGCACATCGAACACGCGCTGACGGCTGCTGTCAGTCGCCTCGCCCGGTGGGGTAAGGACCAACCGCACAGCTTCACCGCGCTCGAAGCCGGTCATACGGATCTCCAGGGTGCGACCAGCCGGATAGGCCAGCCGGCCAGGATCATCGCGGTCGTCGTTCCCGCTCACTGCAGTGGTGACGCTGATCTCCGGCGACGGGGCAGCGGTCGCAGGTGGGAATTCCTCGGGCACAAGCGGCTCCAGCGCCAGCACCGCGATGCGCCGGCTCTGCGCCCCGTACGCGCGCACAACGTAGCGTGCAGCCGGATCAGGGGGTAAGAAGCTGCGCGCGATCAGGCCGCCTTCCTGCCCGGCGATATCCAGGGTGGCCGGCTGGTACGATACTTCCAGCGGTTGCGGGCTGCCGGCCGGGTACACACCTACTCGCACTGGCTCGCCGGGCAGAAAGCCGCGCACCGCGTAGGTCATCAGCTGTATGATCGTCGCCTCGCCCTTCGCATTGACGTGGAGCTCCCGGCGTGTGCCGGCGGTGGCGCTGATCTCAGGCGATGAGGCGCTCGCCTGCACTTCGGGAAGTGGCGTGCCGAGCGGCGGGAGGGTGACCGCAAGCGTACGGTTGCTCAGCGGAGCCCAGGCCTGCACCGCCAGGCGCGGCCCGGGCTCCCCAGCTTCGAGGAGCCGCCCGGGCAGTGACGCTCCCAGCTCCACACTTCCTGCCGGCATGCCACTCTGCGTACGGCGCACCGCGGCAACAACATCGTCCAGACGAAGGAGCTCGCCGCCCTCCGCAGCCACACGCACGGCCACCTTCACTGGCTCACCGGGGCTGAAACCAGTGAACATGTAGCGTAGCGTCGGTACGCTGACCACGCGATCGTTGTCCACCTGTGGCAAACTGGTGACGAAGGCGTCTCCTGCCAGCCCGGCGGCGAGCGCAGGCGAGGGAAGCGGTAACGTGGCTTGGCCGCCCTGCACCGGCACGCGCACGATGGCGACACGATTGCTCCACAAGCCCAGAGCGCGCACCACATGTGTCCCGGTCTCGTGCGTTGGTGCCCAGGTAAACTCGATCCCGCCCGGGACGCCGCCGGCCACGCCACGCACGTAGGCACGCTGTTGCACGATCATGGCCTTGCGGGAATCCACCGGCGCCGATGGCATATACAGGCCAACGCGCACCGGCTCACCCGGCTCGAAGCCGCGCAGGCTCACCTGCACCTGCTCCAGGGCCGGGGCATCCTGCGCCGGAGGCTGCCCGGTGGCCGGGCGCGGCACATCGTTCCCCGTGCGAATGGCGCGCCCGACCCCATCGACGCCGGGCGACGACGTCTCGGCAAGCGTTTCGGGCAAGCGCTCGGTCTGCACGAACACTACAGCCTGGGCACCAGTGCGGGAGGTCAGCCCCACCGCGCGCACTGTGTAGCGGCCGGCGCGGTCGAAGCGCAGCGCCGACCCGGTCGCCCCGCGGAAGGAGACGCTGTGCTCGAACACCCCGCCGGGGGCGAGCACGGTCACCTGATAGCTGGCTGGCAGGTTCGCGGCGACCTGCTCGGGAGAGAAGACGCTGACGCGCACCCCCTCGCCATCACGGAAGTTGCCGCCGCGGATGATCAGCTTGGGGTTCTGGCTCTCCGGCTCAAACAGGTCAACCGTCAGACGCGGGCCGCTCGGTGGCTGGTCGCCTGCCAGATCGACCACCGGATCTGGGGCGGTGATGGCGAAGCCCCCCTGGAGCTCTCTTCCGCTCTGCTCACCGATGACGCGGACCTGATACTCTCCCTGCACGAAGAGCTCGGGGAGTAGCGCAGAGACTTCGCCCTCGCGCACTGCCACGCCCGGCAGTTCGGTAATCCGCCCGTCCGGTCCGGTCACCTGCACCAGCACCGACGAGTCGCCGCCAAGGCCCCAGGTGTAGAGTTGCACACGCGCCCCGGGGAACGGCCGCTCGGGCAGGAACGAGAGCGCGCCAGGTAGTGGCTGTGGTACCAGGGCGTAGTAGGGGATCAGCCCGGCCTCTTTCATAACGTCGCCGCCGAGCACCCGCGTCACCGTACCGGCCTTCGGCTGGCCGGGCACATCCTGCACCCAGAGCTGTAACGCGATGCGCCGGAAGCGCTGGGCGATCATCGGACCGTAGGCCTGCGGCCGGCTCGTCGGCAAGCCATAGAGGGCAATCGACGCATCGTTGCTCCAGACTGGGATGCGCTCCGGGTTTGGGTTGGCGAAGTAGGCTTGCCGGATGGCATCGTTGGTGAGCCAGGAGAGCCGCGTCTGCATCGCCCGGGCGTCGTCCCCGCCCGCGCCGTCATCGGCGATCGGGCGCGGGATGCTCTTCACCGCCTCTAGCCAGGCATCCTCGCCGGCCTGGGAGAGCAGATCGAACCCATCGGTCAACTGAGCGCTATTCGTGGCTGGGTCCCAGCGGAGCACGCCGGTCTGCACCGCCTGCATGACCACGCCTTCCTGCACGTACCGGCGGGAGATCGGGTAACCTAGCAGGTAGGGTCCGCCCAGCCGCTGGTACTCATCCCAGAAGCGAATGCCGCCGTCGTTGGTGATGGCGAAGCCGCCATGCCCAGCGCCGGCTTGGGTGTAGAAATGGCCGTTCTCGATGTCGAAGTCAGCCTCTATGGTCTGTGCGGGCGCCCCCCCGGCGGGAGCTGCCCGCACGACCCCCGGCTGAACCGGCGCGCCGGGCAGTAGCGTGCCAGCGGCAAGCAGCGCGGCTGCAAAGCCAGCCCGCAGGACCCTGTGGCGGACCGCCCGACTAAAGTGCTGGTGGAGCCAGCGCATGCATGCCATCGACGGACCTCTCACATCACCTGCCGAACTGCACTGGCGGACAGCGTCCATATGCCGCCGAAAAGGCGGTTGATGAACGGCGTTATCGGCCGGAACCTGTATGTCACTGTCACTTTGACTGACATGACGCCGCCGGACTGGATGCCAGTCCGTGCCGGCGCGCTCGTCGAGCACCGCTGGGCGCCGGCCCTATCGATATCGCAAACGGTGATATCGGCAGCGGTCAAGCCCGGGAGATCAGTGCTCGCCTCGGCGATGACCGCGTTCTTGATCTGATCGTATGTCGCATTCGGGTCAGCGCCGACGCGTGCGCCTTCACCGGCAGCGCCGACCATGGCGATGTACGTATCAAGCGCGCGGCCGAAGTCCACAGTGCCCATGACAAGCAAAATCAGAATGGGAAGGGTCAAGGCCAGTTCGACGAGCGCCTGGCCGCGGCTACGCTCCGCGGAACCCGAGGTCACTTGTTGTAGGAGCATCCTCACCACCCCACTCCCTGCGACAGCGGGGACCAGTGTCGCAGGAGCAGCCGGCCATCGGGCCCGGCCGCGACACCCGTCGCATTGAATATAAACGGCAGCCTGAGAAGAAACCTTAAGTTTAGGCAGAGGTCACAGGGCCGGCTGACCTGGAGGTCCCAGGGAATTGCACACCTTCCACCAAGCCCTTCCAGTTGTTGCACCGTGCAGCGTTGAGAGGCCAGAAAAAAGGGGCCCCGCCGTACGGCGGGGCCTGTGGCCGGCTAGTCCGTCACTGTGACTGCCCGTGCCTCCGCCTGACCGCATCCGGCACGGTGCAAAGGCCCGTGCGCGGACTACCGCAGTGCACTGTAGATCGAGCTGAAGACCGAACCAATCTGGGGGCCAAGCAAGAGCAGGATAGCAATCACAACGATAGCGACGAGGAAGATAATCAGTGCATACTCGACCAGACCCTGGCCTTCTTCCCGCCGTACGAGACCCTTCATCCTAACCACACCTCCTCATATCCGGCCGGGTCACGTGTTTGCCGGCCTTATAAGAAAGATAACTGCTGCTGATGAGGCTGCCGACAGTGTTCCGGCATGCGCTGGTATTCATCAGCTACTTGGCATTATAAGGGCCGGCAAAGCGCCCACAATGTATTTTGACCTTTGGGGCTCCAGCAGCACCCCAACAGGGGGAAAAGGGCGCAGAACCTAGCCCGCACGTCCCATCCCAAATGGACCAGGCTAGAGGCCCTGCATCTTGATCCAGCCATGGCGCAACGCGTATACCACCGCCTGGGTCCGGTCGTTCACCGCCAGCTTGCGCAGGATCGACGTGATGTGGTTCTTCACCGTCTGATCGCTAATCTTGAGCGCGCGGGCGATCTCTTTGTTGGAGTTGCCGTGCGCAATGTAGTCCAGGATCTCGATCTCTCGCTGGGAGAGCGGCACGAAGAGCTGCTCGACTTCTTCGTCAGCGGCTGCGGTGAGCTCGCGGAACTGCTTCAGCACGCGCGAGGCCACCATCGGACGCGAGAGCACGCTATCGTTAATAAGATACTCTCCCTTGCTGACCCGCCGCACCACGTCGATGAGCTCTTCGGGGCTGATGTCTTTGAGACAATACGCCGCTGCCCCGACCTTGATGGACTGGAAGAGCTGCTCCTCGTCCTCGTAGGCCGTGAGCAAGACGCAGGCCGTGCCCGGCACGCGATGCTTCACCATTCGGACGACCTCGAGCCCGCTGGAGGCAAAGCCCTGGCTATCCACAGACGAGCGGACACCCAACGGAATGTTGGAGTCCACCAGTACGACATCCGGCGTGAAGCTCTCGGCTCCCTGCACAGTCGTCTGCCCATCCGCCGCTTCGGCAACCACTTCGATGTCTTCCGTCTGCTCCAGCGTATAACGCACGCCCTGCCGGAAGAGCGGCTGTTCGTCGGCAATCAGTACGCGCACCCGATCCATTGCATTGTGCTCCTGAGTCACATAGGCGTGGCCTGGCCCGCGCGCGGCCCGGCTGCCTTGTCCGCCCCTCTCCATACTCTCCTCAGACCCCGGCATGCTCCGCCCGGCCGGGCCTGCGCCGCGCACACCGCGCGAGCCGGTCGTTGATCCGTTCCGTCCTGCGCCAGCCACAGCGCCCTCACCCCTGTACGCCGCCTACCCTGCACTCTAAAGGTACTCCTAGAGCCCTCTTTCTGGAATGCGACAGAAGTATACCGCCTTGGCCGCTCCTGCCAAAGCATGGTCACGGATGACATACCTTTTGGGCTATCGCTGTAGAGTACTCTCGGCAAACGACCCGTCTCTCGCCGCGGCCTGGCTGGAGCACGCGGCCACCGCGCGACGGCGGCCGCGGCAGTAAGAAGACGGGCAGTGCACGCTATGCTATACTGCTGAGCTGGCAATGCCCGACGAGCGTGTGTGCTTGCCGGAGTACTCCACACAGGAGGGAATACATGTACGCGCGCACTCCCGGGCGATCGGCGCGGGTGACACGTCGCCACGCAGTTGCTCTGGCAGCCGGCGCGGCAGTACTCAGCGCATGCCGTCCTGCACAGACCCCAGGTGGGCGGGCCGAGGCGCCGAAGGCGCCGGCCAAGCCGGTGACGCTGTCCTATCACACCTTCTGGCCGCAGTACCGCCTCGACATCATGCAGACGGCCATGCCAGCGTTTAAGGAGCGCCGGCCACACGTCACTGTCGAACTCGTCAACGTGCCGGACTACCGCGCGAAACTGGCTACAAACTTGGCTGCCGGCACCGCAGCCGACTGCAATATCTGCGATGTGTTCCAGCAGCCATTTTACGTTGACGGCGGCCATGTGCTCGACCTGACCGACCGGCTTAAGCGCGACGGCATTGACATCCAGAAAGAATCCTGGCTGATGGGCTACGAGATCCTGTGCGGCCGCACGTACCATATGCCCTGGGTGCTATCGCCCCACTGCATCTACTACAACAAGACGATGCTCAAGAAAGTCGGTGCAAAGGACCCCTGGGACGACCTCAGAGGTCAGTGGACGTGGGAGGATTTTCGGCAGATCTGCAAGCAAGTGAGCGCCTTGACCTCGAGCGATGGCAAGTATCGCGTCTACGGTATTCGCATTGGCCTGACCTCGC
The DNA here is from genome assembly GCA_042408875.1 of Chloroflexota bacterium. Lineage (GTDB taxonomy): Bacteria > Chloroflexota > UBA11872 > JBHOQS01 > JBHOQS01 > JBHOQS01. The sequence goes on from JBHOQS010000025.1 coordinate 29,935, forward strand.
TGGAGTACCAGCTCGGCGGATTCATCTACACGAACGGCGGACGCAACTATGCCCTGAACCCACTGCGGTACACGCTCGACGATCCCAAGCTGATCGAGACGGTCGAGTGGTTCTTCAGGCTCCTTCAGGAAGAGGGCGTGATCCTGCCCCCGAACCTCACCGGGCAATATAACCAGGCTAGCCCCGGCGGTGACGCCTTTTACGGCCAGCTCGTGGCTTTCTTCGAGGACTCGACGGGCCGCCTGACCCTGACCCGCGATACAGTGAAGGACAGCTTCGAGTGGGACGTGGTGCGCGTGCCGAAGCCGAACCCAGGCGCCGAGCAGGTGACGCAGTTCGCCGCCGATGCCAACTTCGTCTACGCCAAGGGCCCGGCGCTGGATGAAGCGTACGAGTTCCTGAAGTTCTTGTCTGGCTACGCCGGCCGCGAGATGCAGGATACGCTCTCCCGAGAGAAGCTCCTGCTGCCATCGAACAAAGCCGCCGCACGCAACCCGGAGGGCTTCCTCAAGCCGCCGCCCAACCACGTGCGCGCCTTCATCGAGGGTCGCGCCATTGGCCACATGATCCATGGCCGGGCCAACGACGGGAACACCATCATCGCCCAGGAGCTGGACAAGGCACTTCGCGGCGAGAAGACACCGAAGCAGGCGCTGCTGGATGCCCAGCAGCAGTGCCAGCAGATCCTTACGCCGGCGAAGTGCCAGCAGGCCGACACGTTTAACTACAGCTTCTCGGCCTAGGGACACCGTGGCAGCGGCCTTTCTTGCTCGATGGCCAGCCGATCACAAGGCCGCCGCGGTGGCAGGCATGGTGAGCGTTTATGTACACGCGTCTCGGTGAGGCCACCCTAAAGACCGGCGAGCGGATGGAGCTCGGCGTGGTCGTGGGACCGGATGCGGAATGGGCCAGCCGCATCAGCGCTCTGCTCGGCCACAAGCCCGGCGAGTACCGCTATCACATCAGCGAGGCACTGCTCCGTCCGCTCGATGAACTGGAGACTCGCTTCTATGTTGGCCATTTGGATGGCCAGCCGATCACACATGTCATGATCGTGGGGGCGCGCGGCGCCGGTATCCTGGGCCATGTATACACAGTGCCGGAGTGGCGCCGGCGCGGCGCGTACCAGGCCCTCATGGACGTGCAGATGCGTGACACGGCCGCGGCCGGCTACCGCATCCTCACTCTCGGTACAGGCTACGATACGCCGCCGTACTGGATCTATTCCCACTTCGGCTTTCGCTCGATCGCCCCAGGGAGCGGGGCAATGCGCTGGCTCGCCACACCTGATGCCGAGGAGCGGTACCTCGCGCCGGCGCCGGTGATAGTGCGCGAGCTGCGTTGGTCTGACTGGGGCGCGCTCAATGTGACGGCCATGCACGCGACGTCTCCAGACGACGAGCTGCCGCGCAGTGTGGTGTTACAGCTCAAGGGGCAGGGGAACGCCGAGGGCAGCTTCGCTGCGCTGCGGCAGCGCATGGAGCGCCGACCGGCTCCGCCGCCAGGCATCCAGGCCCGCGTGCTGGTGAGCGCCACAGGCGCTGTGCCCGGCTGGGCCATCCTTGCGCCCGACCCACGCTGGTTCGGCGACGTGTGGGTGCTTGATGTGTACGCCCTGCCGGCCTTCTGGGAGCGCGCCGAGGAGCTGATCACTGGGCTCGCCTGGCCGGAGGCTCCGGTCGCGGCATATAGCACCCAGCCCATCGGGCCGCGCGCTCGCCTGCTCCAATCGCAGGGGTTCGTTCGCACTGCCGTGCTCCGCCACTGGCTGCGCCTGGGCGATGAGCTGCGGGATGTGACCATCTGGGTGCGCGGTCTATGATCGTGACGGGCCGTGCGCCGTGCCCGGCCACAGGTCACCACACGGCACGGCCGCTGTAGCCAGGGTGGGACTGGTCGTGATAGAGCCGGTTGTGAGAGATACCGAACAACGGCCTCGCGGATCCCTTGGTCGTGCTGGCCCCAGCCAAGCCTTCGCTAGACGCTCTGGACTGGCAGTGCTGGCAGCAGCTCTGGTCGTCGCTGGCATTGCCTGCGTCGGCAGCATGAGCCGCGCGCCCGCATCAAACCCACCGCCAGCCGCTCCACAGGGTAGCAGCGCGATCCCACGCTTTGACCCGGCTGTGACGACTATCCGGCTCGAACGTGTCGTCAGTGGGCTACGCACTCCCACGGGGATCGCCAGTGCGCATGACGGGAGCGGACGCCTCTTCATCACGGAGAAGGCCGGCACCGTCCGTATCGTGCGCGGCGGCGAGCTACTGCCACAGGCCTTCCTTGACATCAGGAATCTCGTCGGCTCAGGGGGCTCCGAGCAGGGGCTGCTGGGGCTGGCGTTCCATCCGCGCTACGCGACGACCGGGGTCTTCTTTGTGAACTATACGGACCGCAACGGCGACACCGTCGTGGCGCGCTACCGGGCCTCAGCCGATCCGGAGCGCGCTGACCCGGCCAGCGCCACCGTGGTGTTGGCGGTGAAACAGCCGGCGGCGAACCACAACGGCGGGCACCTCGCCTTCGGGCCGGACGGCAAGCTCTACATCGGCCTCGGTGATGGCGGCGGTGCAGGCGACCGCTTCGGCAACGCCCAGAACCCGGCTGCGTTGCTCGGCAAGATGCTGCGCATCGACGTCGATGCTGGCGAGCCATACGCCATCCCATCGGATAACCCGTTTCGAGATCGTCCTGGCTACCGGCCGGAGATCTGGGCTCTCGGTCTACGGAACCCCTGGCGCTACTCCTTCGACCGTGCCACCGGCGATCTCTACATCGCCGACGTCGGGCAGAACGCGTACGAAGAAGTGAACTTCCAGCCCGCATCGTCACGAGGCGGCGAGAACTATGGCTGGCCGCGCATGGAAGGCACACACTGCTATCCATCAGGTGCAGCGTGTGACCGCGGCGGCCTCGTGCTGCCTGTTGGCGAGTACGGGCGCTCCGGTGGCTGCTCGGTCACCGGCGGGTATGTCTACCGCGGTCGCAGCGAGCTGGCCCTCACCGGGGCGTACTTCTTCGCCGACTTCTGTAGCGGGACCTTCTGGTCGCTGCACCGCGATGCCGCCGGCCAGTGGGTGCAGACCGAGCTCCTGCGCAGCGGCGTGTCCATTAGCTCCTTCGGTGAAGACGAGGCCGGTGAGCTCTACGTGGTCGGGTATAACAACGGCACGCTATACCGCCTGCGGGCAGCCGCACGGTAGCCAGCTCAGTGGCTACAGCGTGCTGCTTCGGCAGGTTGGCGCTATGGAAACGATGCGACGCGGGAACCAGACCAAGGAGGCGAGCGGAGGGAGACGTGACGTCATGCTGCGAAACTTTAGCTGGCTGGAGGGCGAGCAGCTGGCAGGCTGCGCTCGCCCGGACAGCGAGGAGGCCCTGGCAGAACTGGCGCGCCGGAGCATTGGACTCGTGATCAACCTGCACGAACGTCCCCATGATCCGGCGCTGCTGGCGCGCTACGGCCTGGAGGAGTTCCATCTACCCGTGCCCGACTTTACTGCGCCTACACCTGAGCAGCTCGCGCAGGGTGTCGCGGCGATCGAGCACGCCCTTGCCCAGGGCCGGAAGGTTGCCGTGCATTGCGGCGCGGGACTGGGCCGCACCGGCACACTGCTGGCAGCCTACCTGGTCCACCAGGGGCTCTCACCCGAGCAGGCGATTGCCCGCGTGCGCGCGGCGCGCCCTGGCTCGGTGGAGACGCCAGAGCAGGTCGCAGCTGTCGAGGCATACGCTCGCCGGATACGTCCTGAAGGTTCCTCGTCCCGCTGAGTGCAGGGAACACGTACCTCGCGCGCTCGATCTGCCGCCTTGCAAGACCGCGTCGATATCTTTGAGACCTCGACGGGGTGCCTGGTGGGCGGCCTGGATGTGCCTGGGATCAGTGGAATCATCGGAGTAGTGTCTCGCAAGTAAAGCCGGCCGGTGCAACCGGCCACGTCCTCATATTGCCCTCAAAAGGGGCTGTCGCCCAGCCGGCTCTGCATGGGCTGGGTGGCCTGTCTCTATCTGTATCCGTCCCCGAACCTTGCCGGTGGCCTGTTCCTCTGGGGCCTTGCAGTTCGGGCGCGGCTCTGCCACAATGCACTGCGCTCGCACTTCGCTGGGGAGGCCGTACGCGCCGCTCCAGGCCGAGAGCATGCGGGCAAGTCCTGTGCAGGCGTTTACGTACCTATGACCGAGAGCCACGGCCCGCTTCATCCAGTTCACGATGGTCCGGTTCCGCTTGTGCTGGTGCTGGACCTCGGTCGTGAGCAAGCACCGACCTCGCCGTACTACCTCGAGCTCCTGGCCCATGCGGGCCTGCCGTATCGCTGTGTACCAGCGGCTGCGCTGGCGCAGCCAGATGACCTTCAGGCGCGCCTACTCTTGCTGCCGCATCTGCGCTTGATGGAACAGGAGCGGGAAGGCGTACGCCGGCTGGTAGTGGCCGGTGTAGGAGTGATCGGCCTGGGCGGCGCCAGCGGCCTGGACGATCTCTTCGGGGTGCGTCCGCTTGCTGTCGAGCGCGAGGGCTTCGCCGCTGTGGCCGCTCCGGAGCATACGATCACTGCCGGCCTGCGCTCATCGCTGCACTACTTCAGCGCGCGCCCGGCCCAAGCTGTGACAGCGCGAGTGCTGCTGACGGCAGGCAATACCGGCTCCGCACGCGGGCCGCTCTCGCTGCTGGCGGAGACGCGCTACGGCCGCGGCCCGGCGATCTACTGCGGCGTGGACATCGCGGACACTGTGCTGCAGATCCAGCTTGGCCGGCCGATCTATCATGATGGTCCGCCCGCGCCCGACGGCACTGCCCCGATCGACGATGGCATCCTCAAGACGGACGACGGCACCGTCCTGAACTACGAGCGCGACCGCATCGCCGGCCCGGACAATCGCTTCTTCGGCGAGCCCGTAGCCGACGAATGGCGGGCCATTCTCTTGAAAGCGATCTTCTACACTTACCAGACCCTGGCTGCGCCTGAGCCACTGCCTATGCTATGGTACTGGCCCGATGGCCTGGAGGCGATCGGCCATCTCTCACACGACTCAGACGGGAACCAGGTCGAGCACGCCTGGGAGCTTCTGGCCCGCGTGGCGGAACTGGGCATCACTTCGACCTGGTGCTGCATGCTCGACGGCTACCCGCCGGAGGTCTATGAGGGCATCAAACGGCATGGCTCCGAGATTGCCTTGCACTATGACGCCCGCACCGGCACGCCGCGCACGACCTGGAGCGAGGAGAACTTCCGTGCCCAGCATGCCTGGCTGAAGGAGCTCAGCGGCACGCCGGACATCATCACGAACAAGAACCACTACCTGCGCTGGGAAGGCCAGCTGGATTTCTTTGCCTGGTGCGAGCGTGCCGGGATCCAGGCAGAGCAGAGCAAGGGGCCAAGCAAGAGCGGCAATGTGGGCTTCATCTACGGTGGGTGCCATCCGTGGGTCCCGTTTGATAGCGCTGCCGGCCGCTTCCTCAACGTGTTGGAGGTGAACCTGTTCACGCAGGACCTCGTGCTCACCACGCCATATTCGGTGGGCCCGCATCTAGTTGATCGCACGCGGGCGCACTACGGGGTGGCGCACTTTCTCTTCCATCCGGCGCACGTCTTTAAGCCGGGCATTGCCCAGGCCATGCACGATATCGTCCGCTACGCCCAGGGCCAGGGTATACCGTGGTGGACCTGCCGGCAGATCAACGCCTGGGAGCGCGCTCGCCGCAGCGTACGCTTTTCCTATGCCCAGGACGGCAGCTATACTCTTGCTGCTCCATGTCCTCTAGCGCGGGCAACGATCCTGGAGCTTGGCGGAGAGGACGTGGTGCGATACGGGTTCGGGTTTCGCAGCCGCGTCTTCGACCTGGAAGCGGGCAAACACGTGCGAGTGCTGTAGCTCGCGATATACCGACGACACCGGTTATGCGGATAATGAAGGAGGAGAGACCGGAGATGGCTGAGGCGGTGGCGATAGAGCGGGAGGCTGCGCCGGGCATCCGGCGGCAGAAGGTCTGTATCGTTAATGTGGGCCCGAACTGGGGCCAGTACGGTGAACGGGAGATCATCGAGCGCGCTGGCGGCGAGATCGTGATGGTGCAGAGCCGCGATCAGAAAGAGATCATCGAGGCCTGCCGCGACGCAGTAGCGATCTACGGCGGCTTCATGCGCTTCGACCGTGAGTTCTTTGAGGCGTTGCAATGCTGCAAGATCATCGCTCGCTCATCGATCGGCATGGATGTGGTGGACGTCGAGGCAGCGACCGAGAAGGGTATCATCCTCTCGAACCTGCCAGACACCTTTCACAAAGAGGTTGCCGATCACACGATGGCGCTCCTGCTGGCGTTCGTGCGCGGCATCGTGCCGCTGGCGAACGCCGTACGGCAGGGCGCCTGGGGGCAGCCAGGCATGTGGCGGAGCATGGTCGGCACCATCCCGCGCATCGAAGGGCGCACGCTGGGTCTCCTTGGCTTCGGCAACATCGCCCGCGAGGTGGCCAAGCGCGCTGTCGGCTTCGAGCTCACCATCATCGCCCACGACCCGTACGTGCAGCCGGCCGTCTTTGAGCGCTACGGCGTGCGGCCGGTGTCCTTTGCTGCCCTGCTCCAGGACTCCGACTTCCTGTCGTTGCACGTGCCGCTTCTTCCGGAGACACGGCACATGATCAGCGACGCCGAATTTTCCCTTATGAAGCCGACCGCCATCATCATAAACACCTGCCGTGGGCCGGTGATCGACGAGGCGGCGCTCATCCGCGCGTTGGAGCAGAAGCGGATCGCTGGCGCAGCGCTGGACGTCACCGAGATCGAGCCGATCCCTCCGGACAGCCCGCTGCTCAAGATGCCGAACGTGATTATCACGCCACACATGGCCTCGGCATCCGACGTCAGCAGCCGCGAGCGCTCGATTCGCCCGGCCCAGGAGATCGCGGCGGTGCTTGCTGGCCACCTGCCGCGTGTGGTCTACAACAAGGCTGTCCTGGATAAGGTCAACCTGAAGCCGTGAGGTACGGCGTACTACGTAGTGCGTACTGCATACTACGTACTGCGTAACACAAGCCTCGCCAGATCGCCCCGTCTGATGGCAGCGGCATTGCCAGACAGTGGGGTGGTCTGGCGAGGCTTCCCTAAGTACGTAGTACGCAGTATGTTTACAGCATCCCTTCCGCGCACATGAGCTCGGCGTTGAGAATGGATGCGCCGGCAGCGCCGCGGATAGTGTTGTGGCCGAGCGCGACGAACTTGTAATGCAGGATGGGGCACGGGCGCAGCCGTCCCACTACTGTCGCCATGCCTCGCTCAGCCAGGCGGTCCAGGCGGGGCTGCGGCCGGTCCGGCTCGGTGCGCAGTACCACCGGGCGGCACGGCGCGGTCGGCAGCTTGAGCTCCTGAGGCCGCGCACGGAACTCTCGCAGCACCGCGGCAACCTCTTCTAGCGATGCAGGATGGCCGAGCTCTACGGAAACACATGCCATGTGGCCGTCCTGAGTAGCGACACGGTTGCATGCTGCGCTCAGCACGACGTCCGCATCAACGAACTGGCCGTCGCGCACGCTCCCCAGTAGCTTGCGCGACTCCGCCTCGATCTTAGCCTCTTCCTTGGAAATGAAGGGAACGACGTTGTCGAGCACATCCATGGCGGACTCGCCCGGGTACCCGGCGCCGGATACGGCCTGCAACGTCGTGACCATGACCCTGCGCAGGCCGAAGGCATCCTGAAGGGGCTTAAGCGCCAGCACAAGATGGATGGTTGAGCAGTTGGGGTTCGTAACGATGAAGCCGCCCCAGCCACGGTTGCGCCGTTGTTGCTCGATCATCGCCAGATGGTCCGGGTTCACCTCCGGGATCACCAGCGGCACGTCGGGGTCCATGCGATGATTGCTGGCGTTGCTGAACACCCCGTACCCGGCGCGGGCGAACTCCTCTTCAACGGTGCCAGCCACGTCTGACGGCAGGCCGGAGAAGACAATGTCGCAGTCGAGCCCCGGCCGGCATTCTTGCACGACCATATCTCGGGCGTACGCGGGTGGCCCTTCGCTGATCTTCCAGCGAACTGCCTCGGCGTAGGGCCGGCCGGCTGACCGATCGGATGCGGCCAGAGCCGTCACCTCGAAGTACGGATGGTTCTCCAGCATCTGCACAAAGCGCTGTCCGACCGTGCCAGTTGCGCCTAGGATCCCTGCCTTGATCTTTGGCCTGCTCGTCATCGTGTACTCCTTTGCCACTCCTTGTGTTGGTTTATATTATATTATTTGTTACTTCATTACTTCCTCAGGGCTTGTCCTGTAGTGGATATCCTGCGCTGCACTGCACGAACATCGGCGGAGACCATGCGCCTCTCACCGCCACTCTTCCGCTGGCGGCCGCGCCAGCAGCTCCTCCACGGCCTGGCGTGGATGCTTTCCCTCGAACAGGACTGCGTACATCTGCTCGGTGATCGGCATCTCAACGCCGTAGCGCTCCGCCAGAATACACGCCGCCGCCGTCGTCTCGACCCCTTCAGCGACCTGGTCCATGCCTGCCCTGATCTCCGACCAGCACCGTCCTTTAGCCAGCTCCTGTCCTACGTAATGGTTGCGGCTGAGCGGGCTGTAGCAGGTAGCCATGAGGTCCCCCAGGCCGGCCAGCCCAGCGAACGTCAGCGGGTTCGCGCCACAGGCAACGCCCAGGCGGGCGATCTCTGCCAGGCCGCGGGTCAGAAAGGCGGCCTTAGCATTATCGCCGTAGCCAAGGCCATCGGAGATACCGGCACCGATGGCCATGATGTTCTTCAGGGCGCCGCCGAGTTCAACGCCCACTGGATCCAGGTTCGTGTACACCCGCAGTTGCGGGCAGAAGAGCGTTGCCTGCACCTGCCGTGCGACAGCAGCGTCGGCCGCAGCCACCACGCTCACCGCCGGCAGCCCTGTGGCAATCTCACGAGCAAGGTTTGGCCCGGAGAGCACCGCCAGGCGCGTGTGTTTCTCAGGCGGAAGCACCTGGGCCAGCACCTCAGTCATGCGCAGGGCCGTGCCACGCTCCAGCCCCTTCGTCGCACTCACCACGATGCTTTCGGGCGAGAGGTACGGGGCGATCTGCTCGGCATTCTGTCGCATGCTCTGAGCCGGTACGGCCACAAATATCAGGCGGCACCCGGCGAGTGCCTCGGCCAGCGAAGCGGTCACGCACAGTGAGGTGGGGAAGCGCACGCCAGGCAGGCGGCGAGCATTCTCCCGCTCGGTATCTAGCCGCTGCGCTTCGTCGGCTGTGCGCGCCCATAGCCGCACCGCCAACCCCTTACGCGCCAGCAGCACCGCCAGCATCGTGCCCCAGGTGCCCGTGCCGACGACGGCAGCGCGCTGCTCCCCTTCCGTTGCCGGGTCATCGAATGGATGCATCGGTCCCGCACAGGTTGCACGTTCGAGCGGCTGTGTGAACAGTCTACCCGCCCGCAGGCTACTCGGTCAAAGAGACTGGGCTGCGGGAGCAGGTTTCAAACCTATCCCCGCTAGGGCTCTCGCTGCTCTCTTGGCACTGAACCAAGCGACGAAGGCCTGATACGGCACTGATGTGAGACGGTACCTCCGGCGATCGTGGCTGCCCACCTGACACCTACTTCCACACGTGACACCTGCTTCCAGAGGAGGGCGAGCACCCCAGCCCTCGCGACGCAACTGTGATGCAAGTATGCTATGCTGTATAGCTGTATATATGAAGCGCACCACAGTGGTCTTGCCAGATGACCTCGCGGCCCTCCTCGAATTCGAGCGGAGACGCCGTGGGGTCTCCGCGGCAGAGATCATCCGAGAAGCCCTCACAGCTTATCTGGTTCACCGGTGGACAGAGAAGCGAGAGCTCCCGTTCGTAGGACTGGGACGGAGTGGGTATTCCCACACCTCAGAGGAGGTGGAGGAACTGCTACGGCAAGAATGGGGAGGGAATGATCTTGCCAGTAGCTGCAGTCGTTGACAGCGGACCGCTTTACGCTGCGGTAGATCAGGACGACCACCATCATTCTCGAGCGGTAGCAGCGTTGCATATTCCAGGGGTACGCCTGTTCGTCCCAGCCATGGTTGTTGCGGAAGTGACATACCTCATCGGTACACGACTTGGCTCATCATTGGCTCATCAATAGAGGCCGCATTCCTGGAGGGACTCGCTCAGCTCGATGTGGTCGCCCCGAACCCGGAAGACTGGCGCCGCATTGCGGAGTTGGTTCGGCAATATCAGGAACTCCCCTTAGGAGGCACCGATGCCTCAGTCGTCACGCTGGCCGAGCGGTTGCACACGGACATAGTTATCACCCTAGACCGCCGCCGCTTCTCAACGGTGCGCCCACGCCATTGCGCATCCTTCCGCCTGCTACCCGAGATTTGAACAGTGAGGAGCCGGCTGGAGGCGCTGCGCCAATGCCACGAAGCTCCTGGGTCACTCATGAGCCTTTCCTGGCGCCTAGCCGGCTGGATTCGCCTGTGCCACCCGTTCCCGGTGGCGATGACCGTGCTAGCCACGCTCGCCTTCGCCTGGCTCGCCCGGCCAGAACAGCCGGCGCGCTTCGACGAGCTCTGGCGGATTGGCCTGGCCATGCTGCTGAGCCAGATCTCGATATCGGCGTACAACGATTATTGCGATCGCTACCTCGACGCTCGCGGCAAGCCCTGGAAGCCGATCCCGGCAGGACAGGTGCCGGCCTGGGCGGCGCTGTGGCTTGGGGTGACGGCGTATCTCCTGCTGTGGCCGATCGCCTGGACCTTTGGCGCTGTGTCAGCAGTGGTGCTTGGCTTCGCCACGGCCATGGGGCTGCTGTACGACCTGTGGCTCAAGCGCACACCTTTCAGCCTGCTGCCGTTCCTCGTGGCATTTCCCCTCGTGCCTATCTGGGTCAGCATAGCGCTGGGGAGTTTCCAGCCACGGATGGTGCTGTTCTTCCCGGCCGGAGCGCTGCTTGTGCTGGGCATTCACCTGGCTGACGCCCTGCCTGATTTGGAAGCAGACACTGTGGCAGGGATACAGAGCTTGGCGCACTGGCTGGGAAAACGCCGCGCCCTGGCGCTATGCCAGGCCGCCTTCGGGGCCACATTGGCGCTGGCCGCAGCCCTGGCCTGGCGGGCAGGCCACAGCAGTGTCTTGGCCCTCACCGGTCTCGGTGGAGCGCTCGTCCTCGGCGGTGTCGTTCTCGAGTCACTCCAGCCCGCAGCACACAGCCTACGCCGCGCGTTTTATTTGCATGCTACCGGCGCCGTCGCGCTGGCCGCCGCGCTCTTCATAATGCTGCGGTAGAGGGTCGGCGCGTACTAGCCCTCACCCCCGGCCCCTCTCCCTAAGCTTGGGGAGAGGGAAGCTTCGGGCACGGATCTATGCTGCCGAGAGGCTGCCCTGATGTGCCCGGCTCATCTCCTCTCTCCCGCAACGTGGGAGGGGCCGGGGGTGAGGCTCTCACGTCCCCAGCCGCTCCAGGAGCAGGCAGTAGGCACGCTGGCCGCGCTCGAAGCTGGCCAGCCGGAAGAATTCGTTCGGCGCGTGGAACTGCTCGTCCTCCAGGCCGAAGCCGAAGCTTACGGTATACGCGCCTAATGTTTCCAAGAACATGGCGCTCACCGGCAAGGTGGCGCCGGTGCGTACATAGAACGGCGGCTTGCCGTAGAGCTCTTCGAGCACAGCATGCGCAGCGCGGTTGCCGGGATGGTCCGCCGGCATGAGGTACGGCTTGGCGCTGCCAGGCAGCCGTCGAGCGATCGTCTGTACCCCGCGCGCCCGGTGCTTCTCCACATGCGCGATGAGAGCCGCGACCACGCGGTCGGGGTCCTGGTGCGCGGCGAGCCGGCAGGTGATCTTCGCATGCGCCTCCCGCGGCAACACGGTCTTGATGCCTTCTCCCTGGAAGCCGCCCCAGATGCCGTTGATCTCGAGCGTAGGCCGCGCCCATAGACGCTCGTACGTGCTGTAGCCAGGCTCTCCGAAGAGCTCCTCAACACCGATCTGGGCCTTATATGCCTGCTCGTCAAAGGGCACCTGGGCGATCAACGCACGGTCGGCTTCGCTGAGCGGCGCCACATCATCATAGAAGCCCTCGACCAGGATCCGCCCATCGGGGCTGCGCATCGAGCCCAGCACCTGCACCAAGGCGTGGAGGGGGTTCTGCACGGCGCCACCGTACACACCGGAGTGCAGGTCGCTCGCCGGGCCGTAGACGTCAATCTGGAGCGCACACAGGCCGCGGTTCCCCACCCAGAGCGCGGGCTGATCCTCTGCCCACTGCGTGCTGTCGCTGCTGATCACCATGTCACAGGCGAAGAGGTCGCGGTGCACAGCGAGGAACCCAGGGATCTGCGGGCTACCGATCTCCTCCTGACCTTCAATAAAAAACTTCACGTTCACAGGCAGCGCGCCGGCGGTTTTGAGCAGGGCCTCCACAGCCACAATGGTGAGGAAGATATTGCCCTTGTTGTCCGATGCCCCACGAGCGTACACGCGGCCCTCGCGGATCGTCGGCTCGAAGGGTGGTGTGGTCCAGAGCTCGAGCGGATCAGCTGGCTGCGTGTCGACGTGCCCGTAGATCAGGATCGTCGGCTTGCCGGGGGCATGGAGCCAGTCGCCATACACGACCGGGTGCCCACCGGTAGGGAGCACGCGCACATGCTCGATGCCCGCCGCGATCAGGCGGCGCGCTGCCCACTCGGCAGCGCGTTGCACATCTGCGGCATGCTGTGGCAGGGCTGAGATGCTGGGGATACGCAGGAACTCGAGCAGCTCGTCTACGAAGCGAGGTTGCTGCGTCTGCAGATATGTTTCCCACACAGCCATGGCGGGTACCTTCTCCTCACCACCACGAATCTTGCTGCACCGATCTCACCGTACAGGGTATCACTGCCTGCTGTGCGCTGCTAGCAGGCTGCTCTCTCATCGGGGTCAACCCAGCGACAAGGTGTCGTCACGCTCCCAGGCCGTGCGGAGCCAGTTGTCCCTGGTGTCGGGCGCGGGCAGCCAGGAAGGCAAAGGCATCAGCAGATGCGCGGCTAGGGCATTGACGTATGACTCGTACATGCGGCGCAGCCCCGCCAGTTGTGTATCTGCAGCAAGCCCCTCGCGCAGGGGCGCGCCGGCTGCCTTCAGCGTGGCGCGCAGGCGCGCGAGTTCATCCGGCGGCAGCCGGTCGTGTGCAGGCGGGCGCGGCGGCGTCGCCAGGACATGGCTCAGGTCGGCAATGGCATGGCGGGCCATGGCAAACGTCAGAGAGGCGGGCCGCCGGGGCACGCCGTCGACCCCGACAATAGCGAGCGCACTTACGTCAAGAATAGTCGTGAGCGCTGAGACCCACGACTGGGTATCGTGCTGCGAGCGAAAGTAAGCCAGGATCGGATACGACAGATGGATCTCCATGAGTTCGGCAGCCCATACTTCCCAACTGGCCAGATAGGGCCCGAGGTCGGCCAAGCTCCCGTACCGTGCCAGGCGGGTCAGCAACTCAGCAGCGCTGGGCGGTGTGCCAGCCCATTCATCGAGCATCGAGATGTGGACCTCGCGGCGAGAGAATTCCTGGAACAGGACCGGCAGATAGGCCAGGACGAGCGCCAGAAAGCCGAAGCCGATCCCAGCCTCGACGACCGTCAGCGCACGCGCCAGACCGGAGCGCGGGGCCACATCGCCGAGACCAAGGGTGAAGAACGTTGTCCCGCTGACATACAGGTCGGTGCCGAAGTCGGGCTTCTGCTCTGGAGCAGTGAACTGGGACCCTAACGCCCACTGGAGCAGCGCGAAGCCACTGATGAGACAGCCGGCCCAGAATGCCAGCACCAAGATCAACGAGAGCGGCCCGTAGATGCTGAGGAACGTTTCACGCCGGCTGCTCTCCCGCACAAGCCGGGCGGCGCTGCGCCAGAGTCTCCACAGCCCGCCGAGCAGCAGGCGCGCCGGGCCCGCCCGGCGGGTCACCCGTCGGGGCAGGACCACGGTCTCGAAGACATCCCACAGAATACCAGTGACCAGAAGAACGCCGCCGACGCCTGCCACGATGCTCATCGCCCCTGCTCCGGCTTTCGCTCCAGGCCAGACATGGACGTGACCGGCGACTGTGTCTGGCGCTCCCGCATCTTGTTCCGTACCACGATACCGCGCTCTTTACCGCGCTCTTTACCGCGATCTTTTGCGAGGAGCGCTGCACTTGCACACAGCGTTGTGGCGGTGATCAGCCCTCCCAGCAGGAGCGACGCCGGCCGGTACGCCAGCGTCACGGTGTGCTCGCCGGCAGGTACCGGGACGGCACGGAAGATGGCATTGGCCCGGTAGATCGGCGCAGGCGTGCTGTCAACCCAGGCCTGCCAGCCAGGATAGTACGCGTCGCTCAGAACCACGAGCCCTGAGCGCTCCGCGGCGACCCGCACAGTGATGCGGCCGTTGCCGAAACTGCGCACCTGCGCCTCCCTGCCTCGCTCGACCGCTGCATCTGCATCTGCCGCTACCGGTGCGCTCTCGGGGATGCGCTCCTCGAGGAGAACTCGCGCCAGAGGATCGAAATCTGCCGCGCGCAGGCGGTCATAGATGTGCTCGCGCTTCTCTAGGACTTCGTAGGCGTACACGATCCACGCCCGTGGCAGCGCCTGCGTATTCTCCAGGACGCGCAGGCTGCCCTCACGGTATACCTCACGCCAGCGCGGCTCAAGCGGTACCTCGAGGCTGATATCGTCAATCAGGATCGTGATGCCCGGATACCGCTGGGCAAGGGTAATGGACGCCACCCGGGCGGGCAGGTGCAAGGCATACTCAGCGAGATAGCTGTTCGCTACAGTCCCATCGGGGCGCTGCTGCTGGCGCGCTACAGGGGCGCGGCGGTGCCGCACCCGGGGGGTCACGTCCGGCCGCTCATAGGCCCACTCGGCTGCCTCGAAGCCGGCACGTACTGGGAGCACCTGCCGGTTGCCGGCCAGATCGGTGACGGTCAGCTCCGCTACTACCGTGCCATCCTCTACATCAAGCGAGTCGCCCAGGCTCGAGAGAAGACGCAGGCGACGCGCTGGGGCGGGCTCGCGGAGCATGATCTCAAGCGGCGCCTGGCCGGGGCGAATGATCATCCCGCGCAGGATCGGCAGGTGGTAAGCGGTGCCGACATCCGTCAGTAGATAGCGCACGTTGAGTAGGTCCACTAGGCGCGAATGCGGGGCATAGGCGTTCAGCCTGCGAGCGCCCCGGCCCAGCGGATTGATATACTCCATGTACTCCCCCAGGCTTTCCAGCCGGATGGGGAGATAGCCCTGCGCTGCCTGGAGCCCCGGCACCAGCAAGTGCGTATTTGCCGGAAGCAGCGCCAGGCGGCGCGCATACGGGCTGTCCCCTAGCTGGCTCTCGCTTGGATCGAGCTCCACAGAGATGATCCGGAATGGCTGCCCAGCAGCTGCTGCTTCTGCCTGTCTACTTTGGAGCCAGGTGACAACGCCAGCCACTCGGTGCATCACGGCAGGATCGAAGAACGTGCCGACGGAGCGAGGGAGGTTAAAGGCGAGCAGGTCGAGCGCGACGATCCCCGGCAGCGCACAGCTCCACGCCCGGCCACGAGTAGCCAGGGCAAGGGCAAGGAGCGTCGGCAGCGTCACCCCACTGGTGTGCACGAGCGCGAAGTCTTGCGAGCGTGGAGCCTGAGGGCCATAGGCCGCGCCTGCTGCCAGGTACACCAGGAGCAGAGCACAGGCGGTCAGCGGAGCCATCCAGCGCAGGACTTGCCGGACGGGCATGCGGAGTAGATGCTCAGCCCCGAAAGCCGCCAGCATGGCCAGTCCCAGCGCGGGCACGAAGAAGAACCGGCTGGGTGCGTGCCACAGGGCAAAGCCGGGCACAGTCTGGTAGAGTATGCCGTACACAGGCGTGGCATTTCCCACACTGACGAGCAGGCCAGTCATAGCGAGGGCGAGGAAGAACCGGGCGTGCGCCTGCCGCGTTCCTAGGCCAAGGGCGGCGAGCAGAAGCACGGCCAGGCCAGGGTAGACGCCGCGGAGCTCGACATCGGGCCCGCCCCGGCCGAGGAGGGTGGCGAAGGAGACGCTGCTACGGTCGGCTGCATCAGCGAGGCTGAACCCTCCTGCCCGATGCGAAGCGGTGAAGAGCTCCAGGGTCGGACCGAGCTGCACTGCGGCGGTCCCAGCCGCGCTCAGCGCGCAGCACGCGGCCACGCCGGCACGCAGCGCCAGCGTCCGGTCCAGCGTGCGCCGTGTGGCAATGTTGTGGCTGAGCCACCAGGCGCAGTAGCACGCCACAACCAGCGCAGTCGCATAGGAGATTTGCGGGGAGCCCCGAAAGAACTGGAGCGCCCACAGTATCCCAGCCAGGAGTCCCCAGCGCGGCGCGGCTCGCTGCATGCCTCGCTCGCAGCAGAGCAGGATAGCCGGCAGCCAGAACGCGCTCATCACCGGGAAGATTTGGCCCGGCCGCGCCACGAAGTGTTGGCCGAAGGGGTAGGCCAGCGCGGCGACCAGCGCAGCGGCGCGGCCCAGGCCGAGCACGCGGGCGAGGCCGTACGTCGCGATGGCGGCCAGGAAGTAGTGCCCCAAGATGAGCAGCCGGTCGGCCAGCGCAGCAGGCAGCAGCAGCGCTGCCAGGGTCTGCGGGAGATAGAAGAGGCTCGACTGGGGATCGGCCACGTACGGCACCCCCGCGACCAGATAAGGGTTCCAGAAGGGGATGTCCCCGTGCCGGAGGCTCCGCCGCAGGAACTCCAGGGCCGGGTAATCCTGGACCCAGTGATCGCCTTCGTCTGGGATCTTGCCCAACACCGCGATCTGGGGCAGGAAGAGCACCGTCACCAGCAACAGCGCAAGCGGCACGCCCCAGCGCTCCGCGACCCGATCGGCAGTGAGCCGCGCTATAGTAGCGGTCCAGAGGCGGGCCGCTGTGACACGTAGATCGACCGGGAGGCGAACTAGCGCCCTGCGCCGAGAGAGCATTGATGCCTCCAATAACGCGCTACGCGTTCATGCCAGGGAGAGATAACACAGTCTCCGCGTCGGCACAAGCCGTCGCAGCAGCAGGTCAAGGTGTAAGTGTGCGTCACCCGCGTTCGTTGCTGCTGCATGATACACGCGATACGCCCTGGCTTGGAGCGGGTACGGCAGGACCATTGCCGGACCTGGCTGCACTGGGGTTGTGCTACTGGAGCGCGATGCTGAACGCATTGGACACCTTGTCGTCGCGCAGGCACTACCATGGTGTGCCTGGAGCCAATGGTCCTGTGGAGCTCGCCGGGGCGTTCCGGAAAGCTGCGGTTCCTGACAACTTCTTTAATTTAAAATCTTTAATAATATTAAATTTAAAAATATTAAATCTAAAGAAGAGCAGAAAGGATAGAGCGTTGAGCATCACTGTGCTGGAGGTTCTGCGCGCCCTGGGGCTGTTCGGTCTAGCCGGTCTGGCGGAGATCGGCGGAGGCTGGCTGGTGTGGCAGTGGCTGCGCGAAGGTCGGCCCTGGCCGTACGGGCTGGCCGGTGCGCTGGTGCTGGTCACCTACGGCGTGATCCCCACCTGGCAGGCCAGCCCGTACTTTGGCCGGGTGTATGCCGCCTACGGCGGCATGTTCATCGTGCTGTCCCTGCTCTGGGGGCGGATCTTCGACGGCTTCCAGGCCGACCGCTGGGATGTGCTTGGTGCGGCCATCTGCCTAATAGGGGTCTTCGTGATCTACTTTGGTCCGCGCGGCGCCTAAGCTGCGCAAGCACGGAGGCAGGGCCAGTCCGCAAGCGCTCATTTCCGGCAGCCCCTTCCGGGGTGCCAGCGCGGCCAGGGCTATAGACTTGACGCGCGGCGGGCTGCCGGTATACAATGCTCCTGGCGCTATTTTAGAATTAGTCTAATTTTTAGGTTATCCTAAGGGGTTTCGCTGGCCCTTACGGGGTTGGGGCCGCCGAAGATAGTGGGTATCTATGGTGCAAGAGGGCAAAATCCGGCTTACTCCACAGCGACAGGCTGTGCTGGACGCGGTGCGGGCCAGCGGGGATCATCCGCGCGCCATCGACATCTATGAGCGAGTACGCCGCCAGCATCCCGGCATCGCCTTCGCCACGATCTACAACGCGTTGCGCTATCTGGCCGAGCATGGCCTCATCGGAGAGATCACCTTTGGCGATGCAGCGAGCCGGTTCGATGGGCGCACCGAGCGTCACGACCACGCCGTGTGCGAGCGATGCGGCACCCTGTGCGATGTGAACGTGCCTCTTCCAGAGGATGTGCGCGCCTTAGCCGCTGCCCAGAGCGGCTTTCAGATCACCCGATATCGCGTGGAGTTTCGCGGCCTCTGCCCAGCGTGCGCGGCGGGCAGCAAGGATCCATAGCCATCGGGCGCAAACACCGGCACGTGCACAGCCTCAGAGGAGCACGGCACCGGACAGCGCAGCGGGCGATTCTTCGCCCGCTGCGCGCTGCCATTAGCTCATATCATCGTTTGCAATCTTAATTACCCTATTTAGCTATTTAACTATCAACTATCAACTATCTAATATTATTTAGCATACTCCTCACAGACCAGGGGGGAAGAACAATGCAGCAGGTAGCTACAGCGACGGTCCCAGACCGCGCTGCTCTACCGCCGACGACGGACGAGACCCACCGCCTGGCGCGGCGCCAAGCCCAAGAGCGTGCTGCGGAGCACCGCACGCGCCTGCTCCACGCCGGGCTTACGCTTGTCTGCCTTGCCTCGCTGCTTGCCGGTGCAGCGCTTCAGGGAATGGCGATCGGGCCCCGATGGCTCTGGTGGGGCCTTGCCGCGATGTGCTTTGTGAGCGGGGGCGCCGTGGCCGCCAGGAACGCCATCACGGATCTCCTGGCAGCCAGGTTCAACGTCGACTTGCTCATGCTCTCGGCCGCACTGGGTGCTGCGGCCATCGGGCACTGGCAGGAAGGTGGGGTGCTTCTATTTCTCTTCTCGCTCAGCAACACGCTTGAGGAGTTCGCAATGGGCCGTACACGCCAGGCCATTCGGGCCCTGATGAGCCTGGTGCCGGAAGATGCCCTGGTGCGCCGCGACGGCGTCGAACACCACATCCCGGTCGAACAGTTACAGGTCGGCGACACCATTATTGTCAAGCCGGGCGAACGCATTGCCGCCGACGGGGTCGTGCTCTCCGGCGCATCTGCCGTGGACCAGTCAGCGATCACCGGCGAGTCGATGCCGGTTGAGGTGCAAGCAGGGTCATTCGTGCACGCCGGTACGATCAACCTCCAGGGCTCGCTCGAGATCCGCGCCACGCGCCGCGCCGGCGAGACTACACTGGCGAAGATCATTCACCTGGTGGAAGAGGCACAGCAGCAGAAATCGCACATGCAGCGCTTCACCGAGTGGTTCGGCCAGCGCTACACCATTGGCGTAATCATGGCCGCACTGGCGATGGGTACGCTCCCGCCGTTTGTCCTGGGATGGCCATGGGACACAACGATCTACCGCGCCATGACGCTCCTGGTGGTCGCGTCGCCCTGCGCCTTGGTGATCTCGACGCCGGCGTCGATCCTCTCCGCTATCGCCAATGCAGCGCGCAATGGCATTTTATTCAAGGGCGGTGCCCATCTGGAGAACACGGGCCGTTGCCGTGCCGTCGTCTTCGACAAGACTGGCACGCTCACCCTTGGACAAGCACAGGTGACCGATGTTCTTCCTCTTCAGCCAGGGCACCAGGAAGCGGAGGTGCTAGGGCTCGCCGCGGCGGTAGAGCAGCGCTCCGATCATCCCCTGGCGCAGGCCATTGTCGCGGAGGCTCGCCGCCGCGGCCTGAAGATCCCGCAAGGATCGAACTTGCAGGCGGCCCACGGCAAGGGTGTGCGCGCTGAGGTGGACGGCTCAGACGTGCTGGTCGGCAACGAGCGGTTCTTCGAAGAGTACTGCCTGTCCGTGCCCCCAGAAGTCCAGCAGCAACTCGCCGCGCTGCGCGCTGCTGGCAAGACAGCTGTGCTGGTTGGGGTGCGCTGCACGGATGGCCAGCACCCAGGCGCGTCGGGCCAGTGCTGTGCCCTGCGTGGCATCATCGCGCTGGCAGATACACTGCGTCCTGAGGCGCGCGCTGCGGTCACAGCGCTGCGCGCCGTCGGTATCGAACACATCGTGATGCTGACCGGCGACAACGAGGTCGTCGCGCGGGCCATCGCTGCCCAGCTTGACATCGAGTACCGCGCTGAACTGCTCCCTGAAGACAAGGTCGAGGTCGTACGCGAGCTCGCTGAGCGCTACGGGGGAGCGATCATGGTCGGCGACGGGGTAAACGATGCCCCGGCCCTGGCCGCGGCGACCGTCGGCATGGCCGTAGGTGCGGGGGGGACCGATGTGGCCCTGGAAACCGCCGATGTCGTGCTGATGGCCGGTGATCTCTCCAAAGTGGCCTACGCGATTGAGCTAAGCAGGCGGGCGAACCGGGTGGTGCGGCAGAACCTGGCCTTTGCCCTCGGCGTGATCGCCACGCTGGTGCTGTCGAACCTGGCCGGTGTGCTCCCGCTTCCGGCTGGCGTGGTGGGCCATGAAGGCAGCACGTTAGTGGTCGTACTGAACGGACTCCGTCTGCTGGGCGGGCGCCAGCGCCTCGCGTGAGGGGAGATATGCCCCTAGCAGGCGCGGTGTAGTTGGCCCCGGGCTACCGCCCTCCGGCTCCTCGGTAACCCCGATGCCGCTGTACGTCGCCAGCCGGCCCGGGGCCCGGAAGAGCAGCGAGCCAGAGCCCCACTGGTCGACCTTGAACGTCCCGCCACTGATGCGTTCCCCGTTGAAGAGCAGCCAGAGCTGGTAGACCCGGCCGGCGGGGAGCGGCCGCAGGTTTTCGACGTAGAGCCAGCCCATCCCGAGCTGCGGGCTGACATAGCAGCGACCGCGCGCCTGCTGCGCCGCCTCCGTGCCTTGCATCTCAAAGACGCGTGTATCAGGCGCCGCGACCAGCTCCACCACCCGATCCATCTCAGCGACGCGGGCCTGAAGCGCAGCCGCCACCGCCTGTTGCTCCCGCAACTGCGCGGCAAGCTGAGCGTTCGAGCGCAGGAGTACACCGCTCATGAGTCCGGCGAGCGCCAGGGCAGCCGCGGCCAGCGCCAGGCTGAGCCGATTACTCCAGCGCTGGAACGCGCGCCACGCAGCGTGGCGGGCCCGGGCGGCGATGCGCGGCTGTGGCGCGCCGGTCGCAGCCCGCAAGACACGCTGTTCGAGATGCGGTGGTAGCGGCACCTGCGGTGCGAGCAGGGCCAGCATGCTCACCTGGGAGAGGAGGTGCTCAAACTCGGCGCGGCAGGGCGGGCACGCCTGGAGATGGCGCGCCACCGCGCTGCGCTCAGGCTCGTCGAGTGCACCAATTGAGTAGGCGGGTAGCTCGTCTGCGACAGTTCGGCAATCCATCGATCAGCTAGAGCTCAGCCAGAGAGTACTGGGGGTATCCGTGGCAGCCGCCTGGTCCTGGGTGCGACGGCTGCCTGAGCAGCGCCGTACACGGCATGCGTAGGCAGACCGGCCACGCCAGGCCCAGTGGCGCACAGTGCACTCCCTCTACCATTTTGCCAGCCCCTGCGCCTCCAGCAACGCGCGCAGCTTCTGAATGCCCAACCGGATACGGGTCTTGATCGTACCGAGTGGCTGGTGCAGCGCGGCGGCGATCTCACTCTGCGTGTAGCCGCCGAAGTAGGCCAGCTCCAGGGCTTCCCGCTGCTCCGGCGGCAGCGCTAGGAGCGCTGCTCGGACTGCCTGCCGCTGGATGTTCAGCCACGCCTGCTCCCCTAGATCCGGGGCATGATCGGGCAGCTCCGCGAGGACGGGAGCACCCTCCGAGCCGGCCTGATCTGCTTCGGTGACCTGGTGGATCTGATGGCGTTTCCGGCTGCGTAGCTCGTCGATAGCGCGGTGATGTGTCACTCCCAGGAGCCAGTTAATGAAGCGACCGCGGCTTGCATCATAGCTCTGGGGCTGCCGCCAGAGCTTCACAAAGACGTCTTGCACGACCTCTTCCGCTTGCTGCTGGTTGCCGAGCATGCGGAGCGCCAGTGAGTACACTACCGGCGCGTATCGGCGGTAGAGCAGGTCAGCGCCCCCGGGATCGCCGTCAGCCAGCCGGGCAAGCAGGTCGGCATCGCTAGGCTGTGGGTCCGCCACGGGCCCACGCTCCCATCCTCGTAGAGTATACGCCGCGCAGAGGACAAACGGTTCTGTAACCAGGGGATACCCGTTAGTACTACACTACGTCACTGGAGGGGGGCTGTCAAAGACATCGGGGCTCAGCCGGTGAAGTTGTCGAGATAGCGTTCCCACGTGCCATTGTAATAATAAACGTAGATAATCCGCTGGTAGCTCCAGAGCATGACCCCATGTTCGAAGTTTTGGGCGATGCCCATGAACGTGCGCTGCTCGGCAATGGCCCAGCCGAGCAGCTCATGGACCGCTGGCTGTTCCCGCCACAGCTTGCCGAAGTTCCGCTGGGGCTCCAGACCACCCTGCGGCGGGCGCAAGCCCATAGCGACCGGATCGCCCTCTCGCCACGTGTCGGCATACACCTGGGCCTTGCCGTTATACAGGAACACGTAAATCTGCCGCTTATCGCTACGCAGCAGCATAATTCCATTCTGGAAGACCTGCTCGGCCATACGCACGCTGACTTCTGGATCGGTGGGCTTGCCCAGTTGCTGCCGCACGCGTGCGTTCTGTGCATAGAGGTAGCCGAAATTGCGCACCGGTCCGAGCCCAGGGAAGCTCACCTGGGGCGTTGCAGTTGGCTGTGGCGTGGCCGTCGGCTGTACCGTTGCCGTCGGTTGTGAGGGACGTGTCGGCGCCTGCGCCGGAGCAGGCGTACTGGTTGGCTGTGGCTGTGCCGGGGTCGCCGCCGGCTGGACCGGTGCAGGCGCGCGTGGGGCGGGCGCTGCTTGCGTCGGCGTCGCGGCCGACGCCGCGGCGATGGCAGCAGGCGGCGTCTGCGTTGGTGCCACCTCCAGTGCCGGCGCGACGGTGCCCGCTTGTTCCGCGGCGACCGCTGACCCCGGCCCGGTGGCGAAACTGAAGCTGAAGAGCGGGCGCCCGGCCGAGCCGTCCGTGTTTGTCCCGACTGGATTGAGGATGATCGTGTACCACGTCTGGGGCTTGAGCGGCTCGCGGGGCCAGATGGTCACCTTGCGTTCCTGCCACTCCAGGTCGTACGCGACTGGGGGCACAATGTAGAGCGAGCGCTCGATCACCGCTCGATCGACTGCGCCGCGAAACTGGAGGGTAATGGGGGCAGTCACGCTTACGTTAGCGGCGCGATCGGCCGGCTGCGTTGCCTGGACGAGGCTTCCCGGGCGCAGCCCCTGGAACAGGAAGATCAGCGCGACGGCAAAGACCGTCAACATGCTCCCGGCTACCGCCCACCGCGCCAACCTACCTGGCGACGTGTGGGCGACCAGCCGACGGCGCTCTGCAGCGAGGCGTGTGTACAGACTGTGCTGGAGAGAGGGCGGGGGGTAGGGGCGGGGAAGCTGGCCGATCAGCGCTCGCTGCACACGATAGGTCTGCTCGAGAGCACGGCAGGCTGCGCACCGTGCCAGATGCTCCTCGACCTGTGTCCGCTCTGCCGGCGGCAGCTCATCGTCAACGTATGCCGAAATGCGCTCGGGCCTACACTTCACCGCCGGTGTGCTCCTCCGGCACTGTGTGTAGCGCCGGAGCGTTGGGGAAGGCTGCCTCTGCTACGGCGCTTCGCCCCCGATGGAGGCGTAGATTTTTCGAAATTCCTCGCGCGCGCGGAAAAGCAGCGACTTGACTGCGCCACGGGTCGTGCCCAGGATCTCGGCGATCTCCTCGCAGGAGAGGTCCTGGTATTCCCGCAGCACCAGACATGTCCGATACTTAGGGTTGAGCCGGTCCAGCGTTTTCTGTACCAGCTCCGCCGTCTCTTTGCGAATAGTTTCGCGCTCCGGATTCTCGCGCGCCACCTGGCTGGGATGGAACACCGAGATGAACGTATCTAGCGGCTGCCAGCGAATGATCCGGCGCCTGCGGAGCTGATCAAGACAGGCGTTCGTTGCGATCCGGTACAACCACGCTGAGACGTTCAGGTCAGGCGTGGTGCGGTCGATCGCGCGAAACGCCTTCACAAACACGTCCTGCGTCAGGTCGTAGGCCTCCTCCGGGTTCCCCATCAGGCGCAAGACGTAATTGTAGATGGGATGCTGGTACTGCCGGAAGATCTCATCGAACGTCTGTGAGGGGGCGACGGCAGCCTGCTCTGCGGTTGGCGCAAGGCTAGCCTCGGTACTCGCGCCCTCCACCGCGGGGACCGAGCTCCCCGCCGCTCCTGAAGGAACGCCCAGTGCGCCGACACTTGCGGCACTCCCTGACCTGCCCAGCTTGAGTCCCGCTTTCGTGAACACGCTCGCTGCGCTCCTCTGCCGCCTACAACGAGTTGGGGCGGCGGTGGTTGCATGGGCATACGTATGGGGCTCTGGCCAGACACGCGCGACCTGCTGACTGGCAGCGCCGCGCGGCCAGCCGGCCGCGCTGGACGGCAGTGTACCATACCTGCCCGCGGAACAGAAGCCCTGCGGCTTCGTTCTTGGTGGACGGGCTGGTTTACTGCATGCCGCGCGCGGGCATGCCTACGTGTGTCGGCGGCTGGGCGCACACCTGTCGGTGCACGGCCAGCGCTTCGGACCAGGCATGCGAATCAGGAATCAGGTATGATAGCTGCGTATCCGCCAACGAGTTCGCCGCCGATGTCGCCGTTTCTCGAGAAGCTGCGCCACGCCTCGCGTGTACGCCGGAGCCTGCTGTGTGTGGGCCTTGATCCTGATCCGGCGCTGCTGCCGCCATCCCTGTTGCATGGCCGGGCAGTGCCGGACGCGGTCGTCGCGTTCAATCGCGCCATCATCGAGGCGACTGCTGACCTGGTCTGTGCCTTTAAGCCGAACCTGGCGTTCTACGAAGCCCTGGGCCGGCGCGCGTTCGAGGTCCTGGCGGAAACGCTGGCCGCCATCCCCCGGGATGTAGTAACAATCGCTGACGCCAAGCGCGGGGATATCGGCAACACGGCGCGCATGTATGCCCGCGCCCTGTTCGAGACCTTCGGGTGCGACGCGGTCACCGCCAATCCCTATCTTGGCCGCGATGCCCTCGAGCCATTCCTTGCCTACGAGGACCGCGGCGTGTTCATCCTGTGCCGCACCTCGAACCCCGGCGCTGCCGACGTGCAGGACCTGCACGTTGTTTCTGCGGGTGAGGCTCCGCGCCCGCTCTACGAGCATGTGGCTGTACTGGTCAACCGCTGGAACGTGCGGGGCAACTGTGGGCTGGTAGTGGGTGCGACCTATCCGCGCGAGCTTCGTCGCGTGCGCGAGATCTGTCCGGGCATGCCGATCCTGATCCCGGGCATCGGTGCGCAGGCCGGCGATCTGGAGGCTGCCGTCCAGGCAGGCGTGGATGCCTCCGGAGAGCTTGCTGTGATCAACGCATCACGCAGCGTGCTCTACGCCTCGCGCGGCGAGGACTTCGCGGCGGCCGCTCGCTCGGCCGCCCAGGCGCTCCGAGATGCGATCAATGCCGCACGGCGCGGCGCAGGCACGTGGCAGTAGTGACGCAGCCCCTGTGCCCGACGAGCTGAAAGGCTCCCAGACGACGCGGGCAGGCTCCTGGCGCAGCGCCTACTGGCCGGGACGGCCATCGAGCACGCGGTGGACGCCCATGGCCTGGGCCTCCCTGTCCGCGTCGGGTATAATCGCCTCTCCCCCGACCGCGGCGACCACGGGCAGACCGGAGATCCGTTCGAGCACACGCGCTCGTTCCACAGCGCGATGCACGTCACGGGGGTCGATCACCGCAGAGACTTCCGCTACCAGGTAAGCTTCGACCCCGGTGTCACGCAGTCTCCCACGGGCGACCACGTCAGCGTCCAGCACCGCGCGCCGTTGCTGACGAGTGATCAGCCCGCGCTCCTCCGCGTCGTCGAGCAGT
The DNA here is from genome assembly GCA_042408875.1 of Chloroflexota bacterium. Lineage (GTDB taxonomy): Bacteria > Chloroflexota > UBA11872 > JBHOQS01 > JBHOQS01 > JBHOQS01. The sequence continues at coordinate 55,791 of JBHOQS010000025.1, forward strand.
GCGGCCAACTCGTGGCCGGGCACGACACGCAGGCGCAAGAGGAGGTCGTCGAAGTATGCATGAGCCTTCTCGCGATAGCGCGCCTCGAGAATGTAGCCGCGCATCGCGTCGAAGCGATCGACGCGGACCGCCAGCACCGCGAGCTGCTCCGCGGTGCGCTTCTGCGCCTCCGCCAGCTCATCCATCCGGGCGGCGAGCTGGCGCACTGTGGCGTCAGTCTGGCGCTGGGCCTCGGCTAGTTGGTCTATGCGAACAACCAGCTGGCGTACCGTGGCGTCAGTCTGGTGCTGGGCCTCGGCTAGTTGGTCTATGCGAACAACCAGTTGGCGTACTGTGACGTCAGTCTGGCGCTGCGCCTCCGCCAGCGCAGCCAGCGTGGCGCTAGTCTCACGCTGGGCCTCGGCGAGTTGATCCATCCGTCCAGCAAGCTGGTCCAGGCGCTGCTCCGTACGTGCCTGGGCTTCGGCCAGTCGGGTAAGCGCTGCTTCGAGCCGGTCTACGCGCGCGTCCAGCACGGTCACTGCTCCTCGAACAATAGCTCCGATCGCGCTGGCTACTACCGTGGACACGTGCCAGGGATACGGGGGAACCAGACAGGCGTGTCGCGGTGGTGCACAGCGCCTCGTGACACTATCGTGCCACACTATCGTACCATAGATGACCATGGCGCTGCGCCTGTTGGCGATGTCCTGCTGTGATCACCTTTGCATGCTTTTGCATCCCTCCCTACCCAGCCCGGCATTCCGGGGGCGCTTCCCTGCTTTGTAGAGCAGGGGCATAACCGACTCCACACGGTGAGCGGGCGGGGGATCAGCACAGGCGGGTTGTAACAGGTATAAGTAGTTTATAAGATAGTTAAAATAGTATAGTTACCTGTGGTCTTCAGTCTGGTGGTTCCCGGTTCGAATGGAGTTGCCTGCTCAGGACAGCCGCAGACCAGTGATGAGTGCACAGGAGGTACACATGGCGAATCTTGTTGCAATGAAGTGTACCGCCTGCCGAGGCGGTGAGCCCACGCTGACGGATCCCGAGATCGCGGAGCTCCACCCACAGGTGCCGGACTGGCAGGTCGTGGAGCGGGACGGAATCAAGCGTTTGGAGCGTGTCTTCACGTTTAAGAATTTCGCGCAGGCGCTGGCATTTACGAACGCTGTTGGCGCCATTGCGGAGGAGGAGGGCCACCATCCTGCCATCCTCACGGAGTGGGGGAAGGTCACGGTGACCTGGTGGACCCACAAGATCAAGGGCCTCCACCGCAACGACTTCATCATGGCCGCGAAGACCGACCGGCTTTACGACGAGCAGTTTAAGCAGCCGTAGTGACGCGCTGGCCCGCCGGCGTTCGAGGCCGGGCGGGCACGTTGCTACACTCCATGCTTCCCCCTCGTAGGGCTCGGCTCGCACACGAGCGAGGCATCATAGAGCGCCTGCTCCAGCCAGGATCCCCGCTCGGAGGACGCGCCCCGCGCCTTTCCAGGCGCAGCCATACGTCAGATATGCTACTGCCGCGGTTGACAACCCGGGCATGAACCCCATAGGATACATCCACGAGCGCCGGTGTTTTCGTATTGGGTAATGGCATTGCAAGAATCGGCATAGCCAGCGCAGAAGTCTAGAAGGTCGATCGGCATCAAGAGATAGGCGATCGACGGCGAGCACCGGCTGCGTTCATTGCCGCGGGTGCTGCGCATCCCGCGGCGCAGGCCCCGAGTTCGGGCGAGGAGGTGGCTATGGGCGTCTGGACCATCGCATGCACACGCCGCCGCGCGGCCGCTATCGCGCTGGGCACACCGCTTGCGACAGCCCTGGCATGCGCCGTGCCGGCCGGGGGTGGCGCTCCGGGCGGCCGGGCCGAGGGCGAGAAGAGCACAGTGGTGATTGCCCCTCCGGCGACAAGCCTGGAGGGCTTCTCCGCCAACTACCAGCGCATGAAGCCGATCACCGACTTTCTTTCACGGCAGGCCGGCATCACCTTCGAGACCTGGTCGCCCACGGACTACGCCAGCACGATGCTGGAGCTCGCTCGCGGCAAGCTCGACCTAGCCTGGCTCCCCCCGCTCCTCTATGCGAAGTCAAACGAAGAGGGCGTTGCCACCGCGGCCCTCAAGATGCTGAAGAAAGACCCCTCCGGGCGACTGCGCGATACGGCTGAGGCGCTGATCGTCGTGCGCGCCGATGGCCCGCAGTCGCTGGCCGAGCTGAAAGGCAAGACCATTGCCGCGACCGATCCGGCCGACGCCGTGGGCTGGCTCTTCCCTGCTGAACGCATGGCGAGAGAAGGCATCAATCCGCTCAAAGAGGCCAAGATCGACTATCGCAGCACGCCACACGGGACATTGGTCCGGCTGCTGCAGAAAGGTGCCGATGCGGCGTTTACGACGCCCGCCGCGTTGTCACATCCCGACGTGCTACGGGTCGAGAAGGAGCCGGACAAGGCAACGCGAGTGCTGGCCAGGATTGAAGGCATCCCACTTGATCTGATCGTGCTCCGCCGCTCGCTTAACCCGAAGACGGCTGAGAAGGTGCGCACTGCCCTGCGTGCCCTCACGGACACGAGCACGGCTGTGGTGCAGGAGCAGGGGCAGACGCGCTATCTCCTGGCTGTCTTTGGCTACGATGGTGCCCAGGAAGCCCGCGATAGCGACTATACACGGGTCAAGGAAGCTGCCAAGGCACTGGGCATCGCGCTCAAGTCAAGATAGCAAGACCTGCGCTTCTGTGAGATCACGAGCGTCTGAGATCACGAGCGTCTAAGATCACGAGCGTCAAAAAGACGCGAACACGTTCGAGCGAGATTAGTGAGCAGCGAGCGCAGAATCCGGGCCTAGGCCACGCTCGGTTCTCCGCTCCGGCCCTGGCTACCCGGCTATATGTAAAGAATACGGTTATATGAAAGATTAATAAAAGAATAAAAAGAATAAAAGGATAAACGGATATACGTATCGGGAGGACTAGCCATGAGGATGCCCGCGCTGACCCGCCGTGAGGTGCTCGCTGTGCCACTGGCCAGCTGGGCAGGGGCCCTGCTGGCGGCCTGCCGCCCGCAGCAGCCTGCCGGGGGGCCTGGCGAGCAGGTCGTGGAGTTCATGAACTGGAGCGACATTCAGAACACTACCCTGGAAGTGGTGATCAACAACTTCCAAGCCAAGTTCCCGCGCATAAAAGTCGACGTGCAGCCTACCCCGGCTGACTATGAAGACAAGATGCGCGCCATGCTGGCAGCGGGTGTGGCGCCAGACATCATGCGCGTTAACGATGATTATGTACGCGGCTACACCCTTAAAGGGCAGCTTACCGATCTCACGCCCTACATTCGGAAGAGCGGCTTCAAACGCGAGGACTTTTTCGAGACCCACTGGGACTTCCCGATCTACCAGGGCAAGTACTGGGCGTGGCAGATCGGCAATAATCCGCGCCTCTTCTTCGCGAACGTTGACCTCTTCAACAAGATGGGTGTGCCACTCCCACCCAACGACCGGTGGGATCCGCCGGGATGGACCTGGGATGACCTGCTGGTGACCGCACGCCGCCTGACCGATCCGGCCAACGATCAGTTCGGCGTGCTGATTGTGGACGACACGGGCTATGAAGAGACCTTCGCGCGGAATAACGGCGGCGTGGGTATTTACGACAAGGACGGCCTCAAGTTCACGCTTGCGGACGAAGCCGGTATCCAGGCCGTGCAGTGGGTTGTGGACCTGACCTGCGCGCACCAGGTGCAGCCGGGCCCGGCTGACCGCAGCCGGCTTGGCGGCGCGGATGCGATGTTCCGCAACGGCAAGCTGGGCATGATCTTCCGCACGATGGGCTATACCAACACCCTCTGGCGCACAGCACGGGACCTGAACTTCGATCTCGTCCCGGTGCCGAAGAAGGTCCATCGTGTCACCGAAGGTAGCCTGATCGTGTTCTGCATCCCGCGCATCGCCAAGAACCCGGACGGCGCCTGGGAGCTGCTGGCCTATTTCGTCCAGGACGAGGCCGCCAAGATCTTCGCGGAGAACCTGGATTGGGTGCCGGCGCGCAAGGCTCCGGCGCAGCAGTACATCAAGCCGCGCCCGGGCCAGCCGCCGGCCCATCTGAGCCTGCTCGTCGAGGCCCAGGCGAACTCGGTGAACGTGAACTACGCCGCCGGTACAGAGCGCGCCCGCCAGATCTACCGGCCTATTCTCAGCCGCGACGTCTACACCTGCCAGAAGAGCGCGCGTGAAGTGCTCAGCAGCTTGCGCAGTGAGATCGAGGCAACGCTACGGCTGGAGATTTAAGTGAAGCGTTCAGGGCTTCTATACTGTCTGGTCTATACGGTCTGGAAGTCCTGAAGAGACCCCTGCGGAAGGTGGAGCGTGGCCACAGTGGCGAGCACCTCTTTCGAAGAGCAGGTGAGCGGATTACCGTATACAGCACCGCTCCCACTCATGTATCGCGTCCGGCAGCATTTTCGTGCCCCCGTGCTGGCAGACCTCGAAGCGGCCATAGCCGAGCAGTGCCGCCTCCTGGACGGCCGCATCCACCCGGGCATGCGCGTCGGCCTCACCGCGGGCAGCCGTGGCATCGCCAACATTGCCCGCATCCTGCGCGCCGTTGGGCGCGAAGTGCGCGCCCGCGGGGGTGAGCCGTTCATCATCCCGGCGATGGGCAGCCACGGTGGTGCTACAGCTGAGGGACAGCATGCCATGCTGGCCGACCTCGGCATCACCGAGGCCAGCGTGGAGATGCCTATCGTCTCCTCCATGGAGGTGCGCGAGGTCGATCGCCTGGACGGGGGACCGCGCGTCTTCGTCAGCGTTACCGCCCTCGAGGCCGATGGCGTGATCGTCATCGGCCGCGTCAAGCCGCACACTGACTTTCGCAGCACGATCGAGAGCGGCCTGGCGAAGATGTGCGCGATTGGCTTGGGCAAGCATCGTGGGGCCCAGGAGATTCACTCATACGGCACCCAGGGCCTGGCGTACTGGCTTCCTCGGGCGGCTCGCCTGATCGTGCGCCATGCCCGCGTGCTGTTGGGCCTGGCCATTCTGGAGAATGCCTACGACCAGACCGCTCGTATCGTGGCCGTTACGCCGGAAGACATCGGCGGGCCGGGTGAAGAAGCGCTCCTTGAGGAGGCCCGTGGCCTGATGGCCTCTCTGCCCTTCGATCAGTTCGATGTCTTGGTCGTTGACGAGATGGGCAAGAACATCAGCGGCACCGGCATGGATACGAACATCATCGGCCGCATGATGATCCAGGGCGTGCCGGAGTTCGACCGCCCGCGCATTAAGACGATTGCTGTCCTAGACCTGACCGACGCCGCACACGGGAACGCTGCCGGCATTGGCCTTGCGGACGTCACGACGCTGCGAGTCTACCGCAAGATCGACTTCCGCGCCACCTACATCAACGGCCTGACTTCAGGCATCGGCGGGGTGCAACGGGTGAAGCTCCCCATTGTCGCTCCCACCGACCGCGATGCCATTGCCGCAGCAATTCTCACCTGCGGGCGCGCCGACGCTACACAGGTGCAGCTGGTGCGCATCAAGAACACCCTTGAGCTGCATGAGATCCTGATCTCCGAAGCGCTCGTGCCGCAGGCGCGCCAGATCCCTCATCTGGAGATTGTCAGCGGCCCGGAGCCATTCGAATTCGATGCCCAGGGGCAGATCCGGCCGTTCCGCCTTCAGCCGGTTGCACACAGCTAGGGGACAGGCTGCTCCCAGTCTCACAGCCTGCGCAGGAACTCTGTCGTCTCCTGATCGTAGGAGTCGAAGGGATCGCGTAGCGCCAGCCGCCGCCCTTCATCCACGTACACCATATCCCAGTCGATGACATAGGTGCGCACACCGCGGGCAAGCAGTGCGGCGACAGCGCGGCTGCGCGCACGGGCGCGGGTGTGCTGCGGAGCGAGCCGGGTAGCCAGCTCGATCTCTGTCTCATCCACGAGCCGGCGCATCTGACCAGTCTGCTCCAGACCGTAGTACAGCCCGCGCGCTGGATCGATGTTGTGGTACTCGAGATCGAGGCTGACGAGGATATCCGCGCCCCAGGAGACGTTCTCCTCCTGCATGTACAGCTCCAGCAGCCGGCGCTTGGCTACCCAGTCGAGCCGGTCGGCCAGCGCCATGGGATCACGCTCAAGCCCATCGAGCACGCTCTCCCATTCCACCAGTACCCAGTCGGTTTCGTGATCACGGCCGCGCACCAGGCGCTGCGCCTCTGCCAGGTACAGACGCTGTAGATCGATCGCAGAGATCGTGCTCCCGTCGGCGCGCTCGACCAGCCAGCGCAGGGTCGTGTCGCGCGACACCCGCCGCAGGGCAGACAAGGGATCGCGCAGACAGACCGCCTCACCTACTACACCCTGCTCGACAAGATCCAGCACCAGGCAGGTCGTGCCCACTTTGAGTGCCAGCGCGTACTCGCTCATGTTCCCTTCGCCGAACAGCAGGTGCAGCCGGCGCAGGTCATTGAACGAGGTACGCATGCTGCGCTTCGGATTGATGATCGCCCGGTTGAAGCGCACCCGCGGTGAGACAGTGTGCAGGATGTGGTCTGCCCGCTGGGAAAGCTGGTATGTCACCGTCGGGTCTGGCTCGACGGCGTAGACATCGGTCAGCCATACCTGGCCGGCGTCCCGGCGCAGGAGGCCTGCCCAGCCAAAATCCGGGCGTCTGATGCGATGGCCGCCTACCCGTCCGGCGCCGGCGAAGATCTGGCGGGTGACCAGGAAGGGCAGGAGGTAAGGGAGTTCCTCGCGAAAGAAGCGATCGCCCAACGCGACGAGGTAGTTTTCGTGGCATCCGAAGGTATGCCCGGCGAAGTGATCGACCGAGTTATTGTGGAAGCTTACCGCGCCGGCAAGTCCCATCTCTTCGAGGGCGCGCTGCAGGATACGCTGTCCGGCCCGCTCATGGGCTACCAGCTCACGCAGGCTGGAACACTCCGGCGTAGCATACTCCTCGTGGCTGCCGACCTCGTCTACATAGAGCCGCGCGCCATTGACCAGGAAGCCTCCACAACCGGCCGGCTCGAAGGAGTAGTCGCGGGAATGGAGATCGATCAAGCCCAGACGGCCCTCAAGGAAAACGTGGTCCTTGACCGCCTCGACGATGTTCTCGGCGCGCCCAAGCGCCGGGTCACGCACTAGACACCCGAACTCGGTTTCGATGCCGAACACGCGGGGCAGCATACACGCCCCCGTTGCTACCGCTCCATGCGGCGGTACGGCGCCATCAGCGGCTCAAGCTCCCGCACGCCCAGGAGGCGGAACTTGCTCTCGCGCTGGGTGTTCCGCTGCAAGATAGCCGCTTCGACGGTCCCCTCGGCCAGCGCCTGGCGCAGCGTGCGGTCAATGAACTCCTCGTCCCCTTCCTCGGCGCGCCGGCCCTCCGCATCCTCCTCGTCCTCCCCACGAGCAGCGGGCTCGTCGCGGCTGCCCAGCGCCCAGATGCGCAGCGCATGCTCCAACGCTGCCTGGAGGCTCAGCGAGTCTCCCTCAAGGGTCTCGAGCTGGCGACGCATCAGCTCCTCACCGTAGCGACTGCCGGCGATAGCGCCGTAGCCGTAGGTGACGGTGAACTCCCCATCGTAGTTGAGGACGTAGTAGGCATCTGCCCCCGGCGCTCGCCCAAGCTCGGCGAAGATGCCCCGCAGCACGAAGGGGGCAGTAAATGTGTCGCCGAAGGACCGCTTGAGCGGCGGGGAGAGCGCGAAGCCGACCAGCCGCTGAGCCGACACGTCGTCTGGGCTGCGCTGGTACCCCTCCTGATGGCAGAAGTCGATTGCAGCAATGCGGAAGGTCTCGATATCGCCTTGATGCCCGATCGCGGAGAACATCAGGCGATCATAGATCTCGTAGATCTTGCGCTGTGATCGCCGCACCGACAGCAGAAGCGCCCCATCGCGGTACGACAGGCCAACTACTGGGCTGCCGGCACGCAGCCGCTCTTCGACGTACTCCGCGCGATGCCTGATTGCCTCGTTAAAGTCATACGGCGTATACACCATCGGGTTGTACTACCCTCTCTCCAGCACCCCGCTTACACCACGCGCTTTTGTATCCAGCCAAACGTGTACCAGCACCGCGCGTTACCGCACCGTGACCGGGCCTGCACCGATGCGCTGGAGTGTTTCGCGCAGCTTCTCCTCTGGCACGTCCTGAATGCCCTCGGCGTCGATGAACTTCGCCAGTGGCAGATGCTTGTACGAGCCGCCGGTTGCCGTATCGAGCTCCGCGGCGATCTCCAAGAGCAAGAGCGCCTCGTACAAGGCGTCATCAAAGGACATTTCGTGGAACGGTCCCTTGGTGCGCATGATGTACTCGAAGCAGCCGCGGATGCGCTCGGACCCGCTGCCCGCTGCGCCATACTCCGCCGTCTCGAAGCGGGCACCCATGCCATCGTAGAAGAAAATACGACCTTCGTTGCGATCGAGGTCGAACGTAGACAGCACCGGAATGAACGCCCCAATGCCGTTGATGAGGTTCGGCACGTTCGCCGCGATGACCCGTGCCAGCTCCGAGAGCTTGCCGTCCAAGCTCATACGCTGGAGCTGCGAGCGCTCGAAGTACTTGAAGGCGTGGCGCAGATACCGCACGACCTCGATCGCCTTGGCGTAGGAGCCCGAGATAGCGATGAGAGTGTAGTCGTCCAGCGCCAGCACCTTCTCGGCACGATCATACATCACCGCGAACGCGGCCGTGGCACGGCGGTCACCCACGTTGAGCACGCCACCTTTGTACTTGAGGGCAATGACCGTGGTGCCGTGCGTGTCCACCGCCGAGGCGGCCGGGCCTGGCGGCACCGGGACGACCTGCGGGATCGACGGCGCGAACCGCGGCGGGAACCACGCTTCGCGGTCCCCCCTCCCGGGGCCGGCGTGGTCAGACAGGCTCTCTCTTGCAGGTAAGATCTCTATCCCAGAACGCTGGAGTAGACGCGCGAAATCCCCACAAGCGTTTCCAAACATGCGTTGTCTTTCTACTACCTACTGCTACCTTACTGCACACCCGCGCCCGGCCTCCCCTGTTGGCCAGGAGAGCACACGGTAACGCAAGGCGCCAGGGCGGTGCCATACCTTTCCTGCCGGCGGGCCTCGATCGTCATGCCTCGCCTGACCAGCCTGGTAAGCGAGCTACGCGATCAGGCCACGCCGGCGCGCCAGCGCCGGCCTGTGCCTCGCCGGTAGCAGGGAAGGCTGGGAAGAGAACCGCTATCGTCCCCTACTCACCACTGCGCTGGCGGTAGCGGCGCGCCGTCTCTGGATCGACGCGGCGCATACGCCGCAGCAGTTCCTTCGTATCCGGCCGGCTCACATCCGGCCGGGTCGGCCCACCTTCGTCGCCCGGCTTGGTGATCGGGTCTTGCGGCAGCGGCCGGCGCAGACGCTCCTCCATCTTCACAATCATCTCGACCTTGCCTCCTCCCATCAGACTGGGCATCACACCAACAGAGCCTTATTGGACGGCGCTCCGAAGTCGCTTGCGCTCCTCCCGCAGGATGTGCAAGAACTCGTCCAGGTCGCCGGCCCCGGCCAAGCGCTGGTTGAGCCCGGCGATCTCGCCGTCTACGAGCCTGGAGAGATCGATCGTGGCAGTGTGTCCGTCACGCTCCAGGCTGATCCGGCTCCATCCTACCAGGCAGATCGCCTCGTGGAAGCGCTCCACACACAGGCCACGCACAAAAGCGCGCGTCGAGGCCGGCGGATGGAGCATAGCCGCCTGGATCTCGGCCTCGGTCACGATCCGGCGCACCTGGCCAGCCTGCTCCAGCCCATAGTACAGCCCGCGCTCCGGGTCGACGTTGTGGTATTCCAGGTCCAGTGCGAGCATCACTGGGTCGTCCCAGTGAACGCCTTCCTCGCGCTGATACGTCTCCAGGAGCAGGCGTTTAGCAACCCAGTCCAGGCGATCGGCCAGTTCCAGCGGGTCCCGCCCCAGCGCTTCTAGCGTAGCAGCCCATTCAACAAGTGTCCAGTCAGCATCCGGGCTCAGTCCGGCCAGCGTGCGCCGGGCAGCGTCCAGATAGGCATACTGGATGTCTAACGCCGTGGTCTTGCGCCCATCCTCTAGCTCGACCACCCAGCGCTGCGACGGATCACGCGAGATCGCCTTGATAGCCTCGACCGGGTTGCGCAGGCGCAGGTCCGGCAGCCACCCATCTTCAGCCAGCGCCAGCACGAGCGCGGTAGCCCCGACCCGCAAGGCCGTAGCGTACTCCGACATGTTCGCATCGCCAACGATCACATGAAAGCGCCGGTACAGCCGCGGGTCAGCGTGCGGCTCATCACGGGTATTGATGATCGGCCGGCGGTAGAGCGTCTCCACGCTCGCTAGCTCGGTGACGTAGTCCGCCCGCTGGGAGAGCTGGTAGACCATCCCGGCGAAGGCGCTGCTGTCCTGTTCGATCCCCACCTTGCCGGCCCCGGCATAGATCTGCCGGGTCACCAGGAACGGTGTGAGCACCTGGATCAGGCGCTCGAACGGCACGTCGCGGCGCACCAGGTAGTCCTCATGGCAACCGTAGGAGATGCCGTGATAATCGGTGTTGTTCTTGTAGATCGCAAAGCTGCCGCCAGCCTGCTCCGCATAGAGCCTGGCGCACTCCAGCACGATGCGTTCACCGGCTTTATCGTGCGCCACGAGTTCGCGCAGCGTGGAGCACTCGGGCGTCGAGTACTCCGGATGGCCGTGGTCGTTGTACAGCCGCGCGCCATTGGCGAGCACATGATCGGCGCGCACCTGGTCCGGCGGCATCTGCGGCTCGCCGGGCTTCTCCCATTTCGCATCTTCAGGATTCGGCGTCAGGTGTGCCACCCGGAAGCCGCGTGCGTCGGCGCGGGGGTCTTCGCGCCGGTAATCCCAGCGCCCGGCCCAGACCCGCGGGTAGGCATTCACGCAGGCCGTCGCCTCGCGGATGAGGTCGCCCGGATCCCGCCCCTCGATATGGAAGCCGTACTCGGTCTCGATGCCGAAGATGCGCGAGACCAGGTGTCCCGGCGGGAGCGTCGGGATCGGGCTCTGGAGCTGCTCCGCCTGTGGGGAGCCAGACTGCTGAGCGCTAGTCATCGCGGATCACAGACCTCACCCCCGGCCCCTCCGCAGCAGCACGTGCAAGAAGGCCGGCCCGCCGCCTGCGGGCAGGGAGGAGCCGGGGCAGAGTTAGATGACACTTCGCCGCGACGCCGCAGCGGCGGCCAGGCGCTCCGGCCGGATCGGCCGCACGTTAACGACCTCCTCCGGCTCGTAGTCGAGCAACTTCAGCCAGTCCTCCATGGCGTCGCTCTTGGGGAAGATCTCGTTCTCTTTGTACTCCAGCCGGATCGCCCGCTCCAGGTCCTCGATGGAGAGCCCTTCGTCGAGCGAGTTCCGCTCGATTGAGCGCTTGATGGCGAAGTCCTTCGCTCGCTCGACGACCGACTTGATCAGCGCACCGGACACGAGATCACGCCAGTGCAGGATCTCTGTCCCGCCGTTGCGCATGTACACCTCGAGGAAGCGGGTATCCTCGTCGCGGCGCCACATGTAGGTGAGCGCCCGCTCGATCAGCTCCTCGCGGGCGGCCCGCTCATCACCGCCATGCTTTGCCACCAGCGCCGGATCGACCGGCACCCGCTCGTTCAGGTAGATGCGGAAGATATCGCGCGAGGCACGGCGGTCAGGCCGGCCCACCTTCACCTTCCGGTCGATGCGCTCCGGCCGCAGGATCGCCGGGTCGATGTAGTCTGGACGGTTCGAGGTGAGCATCACCACTACGTTGTGCAGCGACACCAGGCCGTCCATCTCCGCGGCGAACTGCGGCACGACCGTGTTCGCGATGTTCAGCCAGCGACCTGATGAGCGCACGCGCAGGATGCTCTCCGCCTCGTCGATGAAGATGAAGACCAGGTAGCCCTCTTTGGCCTTCTCACGCGCCTGGGCGAAGATCTCGCGCACCATGCGCTCGGACTCACCCAGCCACATATTCAGGATCTTCGGGCCGCTGATGTACATGAAGTACTCCTTCACGTCGCGGCCCATCCGCTTCTTGTACTCCTGGGTGAGGTTGTAGGCAGTGGCCTTCCCGATGAGCGTCTTGCCACAGCCCGGCGGGCCGTAGAGCAGAATGCCCTTGAGCGGCCGCTTCTCGAAGCGCTCGAACAGCTCCGGGTGCAGCAGCGGCAGCTCGATGGCATCACGGATGACCTGGATAGCCTCCTCCTGGCCGCCGATGGCGCTCCAGGGGATCTCGGGCACCTCCTCCAGGTAGTAGTCGCGCACTTCCTTCTGGGCAAAGTGCTCCAGCGCGACCTTCATGTTCGGCTCCAGGCGCACTTCGTCGCCGGGCTTGAGCACCGCGCCTTCCAGGTCGCTACAGCGCAAGATCACCCGCCCGGAGAGGCCCTGCGGATCGGTGGACACACGCAGGCGGCCATCAGGCAGGACCTCGCTGATCTTCACAATCGGCCCGGTGGGATGGTAGCCCAGGTCACCGATGACGGCGAAGGCCTCATTGACCTTCACCCGCGTCCCGATCTTGAAGTTCTGCTCCTTGAGCTTCGGATCGACGTTGGAATAGTATTCGCTCTCGCCGACTGCGACGAGGGCGATGCCCTCGTCCGGCTTGCCCAGGTAGGTGGCAATTCGGTTCGCTGGCGACGTCAGCTTCTCGTACGCCTCTTCATACTCGGCCAGCGCTTCCATCGCCTCCTGGAACTGCCGCTCGTCTACCTCGAGCTGGTGGCGCAGCAGTAGGAGGTACTGCATCAGGCGCCCGTCTTTGATATCGAAGCGGTTGAGGATCTCGTCCAGCAGTGCCGAGGCCTTGAGCTGGGTCTCCGGAAAGACGCGCTCTTGGAACCGCTCGCGCTCGGGTTCTCGATTGCTGCGCCGGTTGCGCTCCAGATCGCGTCCACCATTGCGGGAATCGCGGCTCATGCTTCCCTCTCGTTACGCTACAGACCCCACCGAGACAGGCGGCGCGTACAGCTGTAGCGCCGCAGCTACGCTAATGAGTATACCCCGTGGACGCGACAGGCGCCACGCCCGACAGCCTACCCATCCGGCTAGCCTCGCCGGCGCTTGCATTCGCGGCATCGGCTCAGGTATCCTAGCCAACCGCGGGACCCAAACACCACCGGAGCATACCACGATGGACAGACACTGGAACGCCTACATGCACGTGGGTATCGTGCACTTCATGCTCTGGCCGCAGGTACAGGGCGGCACTGGCCCGATCCTGGAGACCGCCGCGCAGATCGCACAGGACCCCTTCTTCAATGTCCTGGAGGTCACGCGGGTCGAAGATCCGGAAACACGCCGCAAACTGCGCGAGCTTATGGACGCAGCACATATGGAGCTCGGCTTCGGCGCTCAGCCTGGCCTGCTCCGCAACCGCCTCAACCTTGCCGATCTCGACGAGGACGGCCGCCGGCGCGCGGTGGACGAGGTGAAAGGCGCCATCGACCAGGCCTACGAGCTGGGCTGTCGCCTGCTCGCGTTCATGGATGGCCCGCAGTCCTACCCTGGCCCTGAGAAGGCTGGCGCGGCCACAGACCAGCTCGTCAGATCGATCGTCGAACTGTGCCGCTATGCGTCTGATCGGGGGAAGGAGTACGAGCTAGCGCTCTCCCTGGAGACCTTCGACCGCGAGGTGGAAAAGAAGTCGCTGATCGGCCCCACTAGAGAAGCTGTGGAGCTCGCACGTCGCGTGCGCGAACAGGTCTCCAACTTCGGACTGACCCTCGATCTATCGCACCTGCCCCTGCTGGGCGAGGCGCCGGAGGAGGCGCTGACGCTGGCCAGGGACTTCCTCATCCACGCGCATGCCGGCAACTGCGCCATGCGCGACCGCGGCCATCCGGCCTACGGAGACCAGCACCCCCGCTTCGGCGTGCTGGGCGGAGAAAACGACGTGGCGGAGCTGGCCACCTACCTGCGGGCGTTGCTGAAGAGTGGCTTTTTCGACAAGCGGCTGCCCACGAAACGGCCGGTGCTCACGTTCGAGGTCAAGCCGATGCCGGGCGAGAGCGCCGAAGTCATCATCGCTAATACGAAGCGTACCTTCATCGAGGCGTGGGCGCTGGTCTGAGCGGCTCTACCGTGCGAGCAGGGCCAGGCGCATCGTGCGAAGCCATCTGCGCCTTACGCGCATGGCAATGGCTACCGCCATCATCCGGGCGTGGGCTGGGGTATGCGAGAGCATTCACGAAGAAGTACTTGGCAAAGGCACATCTTGAGACACGACAGAGGAGACAGGGCAGATGCCAGAGAAACCTCGGGTCTACGTTACCCGTCGCATCCCGGAGATCGGGATTAACCTCCTGCGTGAGCATTTCGACGTGCGGGTCTGGGATAGTGACGACGTAGTACCGCGCGAGGTGCTGCTGGAGGAGCTGAAAGAGGCCGACGGTGTGCTGGCGCTGCTGACCGAGCGCTTCGACGGGCCCACTATGGATGCGGCCCCGAAGCTCAAGGTGATCGCCAACATGGCCGTTGGCTTCGATAACATCGACGTCGCCGCAGCCACCGAGCGCGGGATCGTGGTGTGCAACACGCCCGGCGTGCTCACCGACACGACGGCCGACTTCGCCTGGACGCTGCTGATGGCTGCGGCGCGCCGCGTGGTCGAGGGCTATAAGTACGTCCAGGAGGGCAAGTGGAAGACGTGGGGGCCGCTGCTGCTGCTCGGCCAGGACGTGCACCACGCTACCCTGGGCTTGATCGGTCTAGGCCGCATTGGCAGCGCCGTGGCCCAGCGCGCCAAGGGGTTCTCCATGCGCGTGCTGTATTACGATGCCATCCGCCGGCAGGACCTGGAGCAGAGCCTGGGCATCGAGTATGCACCGATGGAGCAGGTGCTGCGCGAGGCTGACTTCGTCAGCCTACACGTCCCGCTGACGCCGGAGACGCGGCACCTGATCAACGCCGAGCGGCTGCGCATGATGAAGAAGACGGCGGTGTTGGTCAACACGTCCCGCGGCCCGGTAGTGGACCAGAAGGCGCTCTACGAAGCCCTGCGCGACGGCGTGATCTGGGCTGCCGCGCTCGACGTGACCGATCCTGAGCCAATTCCGATGGACGACCCGCTCCTCAAGCTGGACAACTGCCTGATCGTGCCGCACATCGCCAGCGCCAGCTTCAAGACGCGGGACGCTATGGCTGCCCTGGCTGCGCGCAACATCATCGCCGTGCTGAGCGGCCAGCCGCCAGAGACCCCGGTCAATCCTGAGGTGTGGGAGCGCCGCAGGAAGTAGCGGGAGGGGAAAAGCGCCGAGGGCTCGGCAGATGGTGCCGCTCCGCCCTCGGCGCGTCGCCTGATGCCCCTCTACGCCGTAGCAGCTTCGGCGCGCAGAGGATGGTGCCCTGAGAGGTTCCTGTCCCGGTCGCAGCATCCCGCCATCCGCAGGTGCGCGCCCGGTGGCGTCGCGCTGTCGGCGTGCACCTGCGGAGCACTCTCGCACGCGTGTGCAAGACGGGTCGGCACTGCCCATCAGTCATCCGCAGCGGAGACGACCGTGCCCTGGTACTGGCTGGCGTGGGCGCGGATCTCACTTTCGATCTGGGCGGCGATGTGGGGGTTCTGGCGCAGGAACTCCTTGGCGTTCTCGCGGCCCATGCCCAGCTTGGTCTCGCCATAGGTGAAGTGCGCCCCGCTCTTGCGGATGATCCCCATATCCACCCCCACATCCAGGAGACCGCCCTCTTTGGAGATACCGCCCTGGAACATGAGATCGAACTCGCAGGTACGGAACGGCGGGGCGACCTTGTTCTTGACCACCTTTACCTTCGTGCGCGCGCCGATCACCTCGGTGCCGTTCTTGATCTGGTCCACACGGCGGATCTCCAGCCGCACGGAGGAGTAGAACTTCAGCGCCCGGCCGCCGGGGGTTGTCTCGGGGTTGCCGAACATGATGCCGATCTTCTCGCGAAGCTGGTTGATGAAGATCACCACCGCGTGGGACTTGCTGATGGCCGCGGTCAGCTTGCGCAGCGCCTGCGACATCAGCCGCGCCTGGAGGCCCACATGGGCATCGCCCATCTCCCCGTCAATCTCCGCGCGAGGAACCAGCGCCGCCACCGAGTCGATCACCACCACGTCGATGGCGCCGCTCCGCACCAGCATCTCGGCGACCTCGAGCGCCTGCTCGCCTGAGTCCGGCTGCGAGATCAGCAGCGCATCGGTGCGGACACCGCAGTTACGCGCCCACTGCTCGTCAAAGGCGTGCTCGGCATCGATGAAGGCCGCCATGCCGCCCATCCGCTGGGCCTCGGCCATGATGTGGTACGCCAGCGTCGTCTTGCCAGAAGACTCCGGCCCATAGATCTCGATCACGCGACCGCGCGGGACGCCTCCCACGCCCAGGGCCAGGTCCAGGGCAATGGAGCCCGTAGGGATGACCTCCACCGCTAGGCGCGGTGTGGAGTCATCTAGCCGCATGATCGTGCCTTTGCCGTACTTCTTTTCGATAGCTGCAACGGCGATCTCAATCGCCTTCTGCCGGTCGGTGAGCGTGCTCGTTCGTTCGATCATTGGGCCCTGCTCATCTGCTCTGGGAGAGCGCCCCGTCTGCACTGGCCGTGCGCTGCGCGCCGGGAGTTCCTCCACTGGCGCTCCGTTCACTGGAGTGACCTCTACTATCGCCATTATACTACCCGTTCCTTCCTCCGGCACTGGCCGGGATGTACCCCTACTACACAGCACTGCACACCTGCCGGGGCCTGCTCTACCGGCGTGTACGCCGAGTATACTGCACAAATGAATACCTGTCAATAAGAGAGTGCTGCCAGGTATTCATTTGGACCCAGAGACCATTGACGGCGCTGCGACCAGGATGCCAGAATGCACTCCGGCGCGTGCACCCGGTTTCTGTGCATGTGCCGTCTCTACGCAATATCTCGACGCAATATCTCTACGTATCTACAGCACGAGCGCGCCGGGCACTGCGCCCGGCCGAGACGGCATGAGGTTCCGGCTATGCGCATGCATCACATCGCCATCACCACATCGGATATGGACGCGTCAGTTGCGTTCTACACTCGCCACCTGGGTCTGCACGTGGTCGCCCGCTACCCCAGTGCTATCTTTCTGAGCGATGGCCAGGGCATGCATCTTGAGCTCCTCCCCCGCCAGCCCGGCGTGGCCGCGGAGGATGGCACCGTCGTCAATCACCTGGCCTTCCTCGTCGAGGATGTCGCGGCTGCCGCGGCGCGCCTGCGCGAGGCAGGCATCAGCTTCCACACCGGCCCGCTCACCGCGGCCAACGGCGCGGTCATCGCCAACTGCCGTGCCCCGGAAGGCACGGTGATCCAGCTCTGGCAGGCACCGCCGGATTTCCCGCACGAGCGTTGAAGTTGATATAATTGCTCTACAATATAGGCTATTAAGCTAGGCTATTGAGCCGGCCTCAGGCCGGAAGAGGGGCGGTGCGCCGTGCCATCTGAACCAGGGCCTTCTCCCAGCGTAGCAGCGTCCCAAGTACTAGCCCCCGCGGCCCTGCCGCCGGTCCTCCCGATCTGTCTGAACGTCGCCGGACGCCATTGCATGGTGTTCGGCGGCGGTGAGGTGGCCGAACGAAAAGTGCTCTCGCTCCTGGAGTGCGGGGCACGCGTCACCGTCGTGGCGCCCGCCGTGCAAGCGCGCCTGCGGGAGCTAGCAGCGCGCGGCCGCATCGTGCTGGAATTGCGCCCCTACCGCCGCGGCGAGCTGGCAGCCAGCAAGCCCTTCCTGGTCTTCGCCGCAACCGACGACCCGGAGGTGCACCGCCAGCTCTGGGAAGAGGCCGAGGCGAACAGCATCTTGATTAACGTCGTCGACGTCCCGCAGCTCTGCAACTTTATCATGCCGTCGATCCTGCGTCGCGGCGATCTCTGCATCGCGGTCTCGACCGGCGGGCGAAGCCCGGCGCTGGCGCGGCGCATCCGCCTCGAGCTCGAAGAGCGCTTCCCGCCGGATTTTGGCGAGCTGCTGCTGCGGGTCAGCGAGGTCCGTGAGTTCGTCAAGGAGCGGATGCAGCCCGGCCACGCCCGCGAGGCTATGCTGAGCACGATCGCCGAGCCTGAGGTGCTGGAACTGTTGCGCCAAGGGCGGGTCGAAGAGGTCAAGCAGCGCTACCTGGAGCGGCTGGCCGGGCACCCGGCGAGGAAGGCAGATCTATGACCATGGCCGGCTCGGGCAAGGTCTACCTCGTGGGCGCCGGTCCGGGCGACCCAAAGCTGTTGACCCTGCGCGGTCTGGAGTGCCTGCAGCGGGCTGAGGTGGTGGTCTACGACCGCCTGGTTGATCCAGCGCTTCTGCTGTATGCGCCGCTCCAGGCCGAGTGCATCTATGCGGGCAAAGAGCGCGGCCATCACACCCTTCCTCAGGAGGAGATCAACGCGCTCTTGATCGACCGGGCACGGCAGGGCAAGGTGGTCGTGCGCCTCAAGGGTGGCGACCCCTTTGTGTTCGGCCGCGGCGGGGAAGAAGCCGAGGCGCTGGCCGCGGCGGGGATACCCTTTGAGGTGGTGCCGGGGGTGAGCTCGGCCGTTGCTGTGCCGGCCGCGGCCGGTATCCCGGTGACCCATCGCGCCCTGGCCTCGAGCTTCACCGTCGTCGCTGGCCACGAAGGCGCCGGAAGTGCCACGCCGCAGCTCGACTGGGCAGCTCTGGCCCGCAGCGGGGGCACGCTCGTCTTCCTGATGGGTGTGACGAACCTCCCTGAGATTGTGACACAGCTCGTCAGCCATGGGCGCTCGCCACAGACGCCGGTGGCGCTCGTCCGCTGGGGAACCTGGCCAGAGCAAGAGACCATCACCGGCACCCTCGCTGATATCACCGCGCGCGCCGCGGCGCGCCACTTCGGGCCGCCGGCGGTGATCGTTGTCGGCGAGGTCGTTGCCCTGCGCGAGCGGCTGGGCAGGGCGGAGCAGCTCCCACTCTTCGGCCGGCGCGTCGTCATCCCCTATACCGAGCCTGTACCCGCCGGCCTGGTTGAGATGCTCGAAGATGCCGGAGCGCGCGTCGTAGCCGTGCCCCTCTCCGGGGGCACGGACCAGACCGGGGATGCGGTCCCGCAGGGCAGCGCCATTGACGTGTGTTGCTCTCCGGTGGCACAGGCTGGCCGATTGTGCGAGGTGCTGGAGCGTTATCCTCGGACTGTCCTGCTCTTGCCGGCACCGGCGGCCGCGCAGGCGCTGGCTGGGGTGGCTGGCCTGGCTAGCATGGCGCCAGAGCGACTGGCTGTGGTCTGCCTTGGAGCAGACACTGCGCAGGAAGCCCTCCGTACGGGCTTGCCGGTACACCGCTGGGTCTCCTCGCCCACTGGCCTCGTCGAGGCCCTCTGCGAGCACACCCTCCCGCAGGAACTCCTGGGTCTCGGCACAGCTGGGTAAGCCGCTGGGCGGATATTGGCCCGGCTCGCTACTCGGCCGGCTCGCTACAGCGCGGACAGGGAATGCTGTACCAGACGCCTGTGACGTCCATGATGCTCCATTCGCCGCTGCCGGCGCAGGTCGCGCAGGCGTCCGGCCTGCGGACGTCAACCGTGATCCGCCAGTGCACTGCCGTGTCGTCTGGTCCAAGGCGGACGCCCAGCGCGGCGAGCAACTGTCGCAACGCCGGGGTCAGTCCGACGCCTTCCGCCACATGAACTAACGGCAGCCGTGCAAAGTCCTGCGCCTGGGAGATTGCCTCTCCGGACACCTACCTGGCCTCCATCCTGCCCCTGGCCTCTCGTGCGCTTCGGGGTCCCGTGCATCCGGCAGTGCTCAACGCAGCAACGTCGCCGGCAAGCCGGACCGAACAGCGATCTACCTGGTCACCCTTCGCACCTTAGCCGGTCCGCGGCCGAAACAGAAATTCGGGCGACGAAAGGGCTAGCAGCTTCGGGCGCGCATCCAGGCTACTTCGCTACACACATGTGCATTGACCAGCACGCGCGCCGCCACCTACACTGCATCTAGGCATCACCGGCTACTCCGGGAGCCCGGTATGCCGTGCGCCACCAGGGAGGTCACGCGAGACATGCGGGTACAGCGGCTGCGCTCTATCGTACTGCTTGCCATTGCCGTCCTTGGACTGGCCATAGCGCCTGCACCAGGTGCGACAGGAAGGGTACCGGCACGGGCGCTGGCGGCAGGCCCGCCGCTGGACTGGGAGGTGCCGCGCGGCCGCTACTTCACGCAGGCAGGCGAGGGCCAGGGCGGGTACACCATCAGCGACGCCGGCGGGATCGGCCTGTGGAGCGCCTTTCGCAGCCTCGGCGGCGTGGAGGTCCTCGGCGTGCCCGTATCCAGGCGCTTTGAGCTTGACGGAGCGATCTACCAGGCCACGCAGCGTGCGTTGCTGCGCTGGGACCCTGAGGCGGTGACAGCGGTGCGCGCTCCGGTGTTCGACATGCTCTCCCAGGCCGGGCTGGATGGCTGGCTAGCGGCGGAATGGGGCATCCCGGCGCCGGCTCCGGGCTCCGCACCCGCGACACCTGAGGAGCGCCTGGCTCTGCTGGATAGCGCGCCGGCACTCCGGGAGTACTTCCTGGCAGCGACCGACTGGGCGGACCGGTATGGCCTGCCGGTCGCGCTGGAGGCTGGCGAGACAGTGATCACACTGCGTGCACAGAAGGCGGCCCTCCAGCTCTGGCGCGCGGCCACGCCCTGGGCCCAGGCCGGGCAGATCACGCTGGCGAACGCCGGCGACATCGCCAAAGCCGCCGGGCTGGTGCCACTTGAGGCGCGCTTGCCGGAGCCATTCCCGCCGGTCGTGCTGGTCGGCCCGACGTCGATCCTCGTGCCCGGCCAGCCCAGCGAGGCCGCCCCCAGACCGTCTGTAACACCTGCACCTGCGCCGCGAGATGCTGAGCCCGTTCCTGCCGGCCTCGTGCAGCCGGATGGCCCGCCGGCGGTGTTTCTGACCGGGACGCGCGGGCTCCAGCTCGTCGGGGCGATCACCAACCGACACAGCCGCGCCGTGGCAGTTGACGTCTCGGCGGTGTTCCTCGATGAGGAGGACGGGCTGGCCGCTAAGGTGGGCTCATCCGGCAGTGATCTCTTCCTGCTCCCGGGGGAAAGCCGGCCGGTCCTGCTGACCACCGCAGCACGGCCGGCGAGCTGGAGAGAGGTACGGCTTCAGGTCGAGCGCGCGGTGGCGGTGGATGGCGAGCCACTGCGGTCGCTGGCGTTCGTCGGGCGGCCGCGTATCGTGCCGGGTGAGCGCCCGCGCCTCCAGGCCCAGGTGCAGAACGCGGGCGCCCGGGCAGTGCGTCCCTCGGCCTTGGCCGTCTTCTACGATGCTCAGGGGAGCGTGCTAGGAGCTGTGCCACTCTCAGGGCCAGCGGTCCCGCCCGGCCACACCTCTACCCTGGCTGGCACGGCCACGCGCACGATCCCGACCTGGGCGCACATCGGGCTCTACCTTACCCGCTACACGACGCCGTCGAGCGCCCCGCCGGTCTTGTCGTTCACAGACGTACGCGTCGTGCCACTGGCACAGGAGAGTGAAGTGCGCGGCGTCGTCGCCAACGGCGGAGCGCGGCCGGTGACAGTTGCCCTGTCAGCCACGCTCCTCGATGCCGAGGGCAGCATCCTCGCCTATGGCGCGTCATCGCAGCGCCTTGATCTTGCGCCTGGCGAGCGCAAGCTGTTCACGCTCCGTACGGACGCCCGTGTCGAGCTCTTCGCCGCGCTGCGATTAGAACCCCGCTGATGAGAGGTGAGGCTGCCCATCCCACGGCGGGGAAGCGCCCCCCAGAGCATGGGGTACGCCACCTTGCATCGGCATGCCGGTGTGCGATGCTAGAGCCGTCTCAAGCCCGAATCTCAGAGAAGATGCGAGCATCGCGCGATGACACGTGCAGTAACCACTGGGCTGCCCTCTGTTGCTCCCCAGCGCCGGCGCATGCAGCGGGGTGCCGGCACCGTCGAGTACGCGCTGGTCCTGCTCCTTCTCGTGCTTGCAGCCTTGCTGGCCGTGCAGGACACCGGCAAGGCGACGAACGAAGCGCTCAACAGGGTCAACGAGTGGGTAGAGTGGGCGACGGCGGATGCGCTACCCCTGCCCACCGCGCCACCAGGAGTGACACCGACGCCGGTGGATTGCTCGCCCCGTGGCCAAGGCCGGCCGCCCAAGTGCCCGCGCGGCTGGATGAAGTAGAGCGAACATCAAGCCGGCCGCAGACGTACCAGGCGCCTCGGTGCCCACTCGCGCTCAGCGCTCGATCGTCGCCCGGCGCTCCGGCCCTACACCGATGAGGCGCACTGGCACGCCGACCAGCTCCTCGATGCGCTGGATATAGCGCTGCGCCTCCGCCGGAAGCTCCTCAAAACGTCGAGCACTGCCGGTGCAGCACCGCCAGCCCGGCAGCGTCTCATACACCGGCTCCGCCCGGGCCAGGACCCGCGCCGGCGGCATTGTGGTGATCTCGCCGGCCGGGAGCAGTTCGCCATCGATGCGGTAGGCCGTGCAGATGCGGACCCGCTCGAAGCCATCCAGGACATCGAGCTTCATCACCGCCAGGTCGGTGAAACCGTTCAACTCCGCAGCGAAGCGCGCGGCCACGGCGTCGAACCAGCCGCACCGCCGCGGCCGCCCGGTGGCTGCGCCGTACTCGTTGCCGAGCTCACGGAGCTGGACGGCCTGATCGGGCGGCATCTCAGTGGGCAGTGGGCCCTCGCCCACCGCAGTAGTATAGGCCTTGGTCACGCCGGTGACCTGGCGGATGCGATGGGGGGGCACACCGGCCCCGGCGGCCGCTCCACCGGCTAGCGTGCAGGACGACGTCACGAACGGATAGATGCCCCAGTCCAAGTCACGCATGACGCCGAGCTGGCCTTCCAGGAGGACCGTGCGATCCTCGCGCAGCGCGCGCTGTACAACGACGTGAGAGTTCACGATACGGTCCTTCAGGCGTCTGCCCCAGTCCAGGCACCGAGTGAGCAGCTCCCCAGCGTCAAGTGGAGGCGCGCCGTAGCCGGCCAGAATGCGGTTCTCAGCTTCGACGACGGCAGGGATATACTCGCGCAGGTACGGCTCGTCCAGCAGGTCGCCCATCTGCAAGCCGATGCGCGCGGCTTTGTCCGTATAGGCAGGCCCGACGCCGCGGCGCGTCGTGCCCTGGCGGTGCTCGCCACGAGCATCCTCCTCCAGCCCGTCACGCTGGATGTGATACGGCATCACGACGTGCGCGCGCTCAGCAACGATGAGCTGCGCCGTGGAGACCCTGCGCTGCTCTAGGTCGTCGATCTCCGCCAGGAGCGCGTCGGGGTCCACGACCGTGCCCGGTCCTATCAGGCACTGCACATGGGGATGGAAGATGCCTGACGGCACAAGGTGCAGGCGGAACTCGCCCCGCTCATCAGGGACAACGGTGTGTCCAGCGTTCGCTCCGCCATTGTAGCGGATCACCAGGTCCGCCTGGGCAGCCAGGTAATCCACTACCTTCCCCTTGCCCTCGTCCCCCCAATGAGCACCCACAATAGCGCGCACGCCCATCGCGCGGTCCTCCTCGAGAAAGCGTAAAAAACTTAAAAAACTCAAAAACTCAAAATTGTTCAAAACTTGTAGACTCGAAGGGCATAGGTCAAAAGGGAGGAAGACTCTCCGCACATGAATGTGCGGAGAGTGCCCGCCCGGCCTCAGCCGGTGAGCGCGCTCACCGGCGCGGCGTGACCTGCCCTGCTGCCCATACCTCTGCATCTACCCGGCCGGGGTCGCTGGAGCCGAACGAGATGATGGTGATCAGACGCTCGGCTTGCTCGCGCGGGAGCAGGCGGCGGCGCAGTGCCACGAGGTGCGGGCCGTAGCGCGCCTCAAGCTGGTCGCGGAAGGCAGCGTAAATCTCCGCCAGGTAGGACTCATCACGGATCAGCTTCTCCACGAGCTGCACCAGCGTGGCGTTCTGGGTGTACACGCCGCCCCCCGGCGGGTCGAGCGAGCCAGTCAAGGCGCTGGTGAAATCCACCGCCAGCGTGATCAGCCTGCCACTGACCACCTTCGAGCTATCCTCATGCTGGTAGACCTGGGCGAAGTCCGCCTCGCCCTCGCCGAACAGGTTAATGATAACGGTAGCGCCGCGGGAGTGGGCAGCGCGCAGCTCCTCGCGGAAGTCGGGCAGGTCCTCGGCCCACAGGGACATCACCACCCGCTCGCGCGCGGTGCCGATGAGCTCAAGTGCGCGGCGGCGTACCGCCTCGGCGCTGCGTAGCGTCCAGAAGTGCTCGACCGTATGATCGTGCCGGGCGAGCGCATCCAGCTCACGGGCGACCAGCTCGCAGCGCGCCTCCGTCTCCCGGCGGATGCGCGCCAGGAGCTGGTCATGAGGCACAGCAACGTAGCGGGTAGGGCTGGCGCCGTCGGCAGTGACGGCCTGCTTCACCAAGAGGTTCTCCAGCGCCTGGTAGACGTTCGCCCGAGGCAGCCCGGCGCCCTTGGCGATCTCATAGCCCGTCGCCATAGGCCGGCGGAGCAGGTACACATACACGGTGGCCTCGTGCTGCGTGAAGCCGAGCTTCCGCAGCTCGTCCACTACGTCCACCCGACCCCTCCTCAGACGAGCGTAGTAGCAGCGGCAACTACTCTAGCATGCCTGAGAAGACAGGTCAAGCCCGGAGGTGCCTTCGTGGGGTGGCGTTCCACCCTGAACGCCACCCCACGAAGACCAGTGGTGCCTGTGGTACGCGCTCAAGATGAGCGCGCTGCCCGCTGGGGGGGGCAGCTCTACCCCGCAGGGCTCCTGACTAGCCGGCTCAGGACCACTCACGCTGGCGGTTGATCCATGATGGTCTGGACTGTGCGGAAGGCCTCCTCAGCGGCCTCCTTGGGCGACTTCGTCCCAATCCAGACATCACGTAGGATCGTGTTCATCGCCGCGTCGGTCTCAAAGTACCGGCCATTCGCCGGATAGGACCAGGGCCGCAGCGGTGGCGCAGTGCGTGGATTAATGAGGGTATCGTAAATAATGGTTGCGAGGAGGGGCTGCTCGCGCTTGAACCGCTCATCGGTCCACACATCGTAGCGGCTGCCCGGGCTCCCCAGGCCAGCGAAGTGGCGCTCCAGCCCGTGCTCCTTGCTCACATACGCTTTGATAACCTCCCAGGCCTCTTCCGGGTACTTCGTCGTCCGAGACATGCCAATGCCATCGGAGGACACCTGCGTCTCCGGCTTCCCAGATGGGCCGATCGGCGGCGGCGCGATACTCCACCTGAAGCTCTCCTTGACCAGGTTCTTGATCGTGCCGGCGACCGCGGTCAGCACAACTACCGCGACCTGTCCTCCGGGGAAAGTCTGCTGGTAATTTGGGTTCATCTCCACCGGGATGGCTACGCGGTACTTGTGCCACAGATCGGCCAGCCAGGAGATGCCGGCGATCGATTCCGGCGTGTTAATAAGACACCTGGTGCCGTCATCACTGTAGTAGTTGCCACCGAACGCCCGCAGCACTGCTACAGTGCCTTCGCCGCCCAGGCAGGGCTGTACGCCATAGGTGACGACCTGGCCATCGGTACCGCGAACCATGGCGCCGGTGAAGGTTTCGACAGCGTCTTCCAGCCGCCACCTCCTAATATCGAAGGTGAGCCGGTCGAGATCGGCGGGTGGAAGCTTCGCGCCATACCTCGAGAGGTGGTCGACGTTGTAGTAGTAGTGAATGCACCCG
This sequence comes from Chloroflexota bacterium, assembly GCA_042408875.1. Classification (GTDB taxonomy): domain Bacteria; phylum Chloroflexota; class UBA11872; order JBHOQS01; family JBHOQS01; genus JBHOQS01. The sequence continues at coordinate 81,369 of JBHOQS010000025.1, forward strand.
GGGTGTCCCACGATCGGATAGCCCCATTGCTGGCCCTGAATAGTGTAGGTCGCAATATTTCCCGGCCAGAACTGCTTGTGATCGTGATCAGCCCAGGCCTTGTCTTTCTTGATGAATGGATCTAGCGGCTGGATAACGCCCTTGATCTTCAGTTCAGCCGTCAGCGGCGCCACGTTAATCCGGATCGTGTCACCAACCTGGTTCGCCGCAGCGAGCACGAGGATCTTTGTGTGCATCTCACCACGGGGGAACCATTCGCGCTTGATCCGAATGTTTGGGTGCCGCTCCTCGAAGCGCTTCCAGAACGGTCCGTAGAACTGGTCGCCTGGATCCTGCTCCCAGTCATGTGTGACGATCTCCACGACGCGGCTGACTCGCGGCGCCGTCTCAGACGGTCCTTCGCGGGTTAGCGGTTTGCAGGCTGCCAGCACGGCCGTGGCCGCGCCTGTCTGAATGGCCAGCAGCTCGCGGCGGGTCAAGGTCCTGCCAGAGGTAGCCTGGGAGGGTCCGGCGCTGTTGGTACATCGCTCCATAGGTGTAGCACTCCCTTCCATGGATCAGTCTCGTGGCTGCGAAACGGCCCCCAGCGTTTCCGGTGTTCGCGAGCCTTGCTCAACCAGGGCGAACTCGGTAGACTGCTCGCTGGAACGCAGTCAATAAAGACCGGGAAGACCAGGAAGACCGGGAAAGACCAGGAAGACCAGGGCATGAGCGGTCGCTGGCTAACTGCCAGTCTAGAGCAGCAACATACCATGGTCAAGATGATGCGTTGTATTGAGCGATCGTAGCCAAGCGAGCAGGCGCCGGGCAAGGGGTGCCCGGCGCTGAGCAGTGCGCAGGAGGGAGGGCGGATGCAGGTGCGTGCCCGGGTGCGCTACCAGACCAGTCAGCCGCAGCCGAACGGGCTCCAGGCGACCGATGAGGGGCTGTGGGTGATCGACCAGCGGAACGGCAACATGTATCGCCTGCGCTATGAGGACGGAGAGATCCTCGAGCTGGTGTCCACACGCGCGGTCCACGCCAGCGGGATTACCGTGGACGTCGATGGCAGCCTCTGGGTCGCCTCCACCTTCAGCCTGGAGCTCCTTAAGATCGACCGGCGCACCGGGCGGGTGCTGCGGCGCCTGCCCACTCCTGGCGCGGGGCGCTCCGGCGCCCACGGGCTCGAGTTCATCGATGGCCGGCTCTGGGTCGCAGTGCCCCCTTCAGCCACCATCTATGCCCTTGATCCGGCCACCGGCCGGGTGTTGCACTCCTTCCCAGCCCCGGGGAACCGCCCGCACGGGCTGGCCTGGGATGGTGCGACCCTGTGGGTGGCGGAGACCAACCACCAGGCTCTCTACCGCTACGATCCAAGGGATGGGCGGCTGCTGGAAAAGGTCACCGTAGAAGGGCCTGAGATCCACGGGATGACCATGCGCCAGGGCATCATCTGGTACTGCGATGCCACCACGCGGTCTGTTTGTACCGTTGATCTAGGCGAGGCCGAGCGCCAGGCGGTGGATTCCAAATCAACACGTTAAGACCGGCTGGCTTAATCTGGTCTCGCAGAGAGGAGGTCGATGAGGCGGCTCCGGCGTGCTGCAACGGCGGTATCAATCGCGGCGATATCGCTCTCGACGCCGGGGCTGCGGCGCAGCTCGTAGTCGCAGGCGGCGCAGTTCCGCAGGTGCTGGAGCAGCCGCGCCTCTGCCACCTCGTCGAGCGCACCGTTCAGGTAATCTGTCAGCAGCTCGCGCGCCTCATCACACTTCATCGTGGGTGTTCCCTCCTTGCGTACGTCCCCCTCCGGGAGGTTCCAAAGGGAGGCTCGGTCTTCATTGTCGCCTGTTCGGGGGCGCCACCGCAAGTGGCCCGGCGGGCGCGTACAGGTCCGATGTTGGCGCTGGATAACAAGCGTAAAACGACAGAGCTACTCGGCACGACCGGAGCCCGGGCCGCGCCGGCGCCGCAAGAAGTCCTCCAGGTCTTTGATCAGGGCATCCCCGCTAGGGAGCTCGCTCGACCGCGCCGTGTCCTCCTCTTCGTCCTCTGCCTCCTCATCGCCCGGGAGTGTGCCGGCCTCGAGCTGGCGGACGTAGTCCGCGGCCTCGGGGTTCTGCGCTACGGCCTCAGCAACCTGGGCATCGAAGCGGATCGCCACGCGCTCTAGCTCCTGGAGATCGAGCGCCAGATCGAGCAGGCGGCTCAACCGCTGCAAGAGAGCCAGCGCGATGCGGGGGTTCTGCATGCCCTGGAGGTAATGCGGCACGTGGCCCCACAGGCTGGCGGTGCGAAACCCTGCCTGCCCGGCCAGCGTATTCAGCACGCCGACGATTCCCGTCGGGCCCTGGTAAGGCCGCCCGCCCGCCATGCCCAGCACGCGCAGGCGTTCTAGCCACACGGCGTCGTTTGACGAGCCGCTGACGCGCGGCGGCCGGGTATGCGGCACGTCCGCCAGCAGCGCGCCAAGGGTGATGATGCTCGAGACCTGTACCTCGCGGCAGAGCGCCAGAATGTCGCTCACATAGGTCTTCCAGCGGAGCTGCGGCTCAATGCCGACGAGAATGACGAAGTCGGTCGCGCTCTCCGGCACCTCGGCCGCGAAGAACGTGTTCGCCGGCCATTCAATGCGACGCTGCGACCGACCCACGACCCGCACTGTCGGGCGCGTCTCGGTGAAGTCGTAAAACTCCTCTGGATCGAGGTCCGCAAATGGCCTGGCGCGCCAGCGCTGGACCAGCACCTCGGCAGCTGACGTGGCGGCAAGGGCAGCGTCATTCCAGCCGGCAAAGGCGGCGATCAGGATCGGGGTACGTAACCGCGGGCGCTCACGCAGCGCAATGTACTGCATTGATCGTTTCTCTCCCTGACGGTGTAACCGTCTGTGAGCACGACCGTCTCCCACCATGACCGCGGGCACAGGCACGGCCGGGAACCATCGCGGTCATTCTACTAGGATTCAGCCAGCGATGCCTACCCGGCGTTGACACGGTCTATGCCGCTGCCTAGAATGCACGGGCAGCCGGGCTTGCCGAAGCTCCTGCGCTGGCCGGCACGTTGCATAGGGGATGCGGCAAGCCTGTGCGCCCGAGAGCCCTCTATTCTATACTCCCTACACTTCGGAGCTACCGTAGAACCTCACTACTATGTACGTATGTACGATGGAGGAGCAAGACGAATGGCGAAATTCGGCGCACGTGACGGCGTGCTGCGCCAGCCACCCGATACGATCCTAGAGGAGGCAGCACGCCTGGGGTTCGATGGCATCGAGACCGAGCCCCCCGCGCGGGACCCCTACAACTGGAAGCCCTGGGATGCGGCGTATCGGGCAGAGATGAAGGCGAAGTGCGCCAGACTTGGCGTAGTTATCGCCTCGCTGTGCGCTGGGGTGCTGTGGCAGCGCAGCCCCGCCAGCGACGACCCGGCCGTGCGAGAAGAGGCTCGTCGCCTGGTCGAACGGCTGATCGATGTAGCCAACGACTTCGGGGCCCGCGTGCTGCTGGTGCCGTTGACGCCAGCGCAGGGTGTCCCGCCGGACGTGGAATGGCAGCGCTGGCGTGAGGGCGTGCGCGCTGTCGCTGACTACGCGCAGGCGCGTGGGGTGACCCTGGCGTTGGAGAACGTCGGCAACGACTTCTGCAAGAGCGCGGCGGAGATTCTCGAGCTCGTGCAGGCGATCGACCATCCGGCTGTGGGCGTGTACTACGACCCTGGCAACGCGGTGGCGTTTGGTTTCGATCCCTTCGAAGAAGTGCGCCTGCTCGGCAGGCACATCGCGCAGATGCATGCCAAGGGACCGCGCGGGGCGGCGCTGGCCGAGGCCGGGATCGACTACGGGGGCCTGGCCAGGCTCCTGCGTGAGGAGTTCGGCTACGACGGCTGGTGGGTGCTTGAGACGCAGGCCGGGGACGATCCGGCGAAGAACGCCCGGGCCAACCTCGCATACCTTATCCAGCACATTGGACGTTGAGAGGTAGACGTTGAGAGGTAGGAGGAATGCCTACTGCATAGTACGTGAGGACCGGGGAAGCCAGTCAGATATGCTCCGGCGGCCGTAGAGCGGCGGGATAGTAACCAGATAGTAACCGCACAATGCGTCGCAGGGGTAGCGTATGGGCTACCCCTGCGCGCCAGGTAGCTTGAGGGAGCACAAAGGACGAACGATATCAAGGAGGCCTGAAGGGCAAGCGCTCCTTCAGGCCTCACCGCGTTCGTTAGCGGTATGCAGCGCGGCTGCGGTCCGGGCGGCGCTGAGCGTAGCACTCGCTACAATAGACCGGCCGGTCGCCGCGTGGCTGGAAGGGAACCTGGGTCTCCCGCCCGCAGGCATCACAAACAACGGGGTAGAACTGACGCTGAGCGGTATACCCCAGCCCACCACCCTGAGAAGCCTTGCGCTGAGCTCGGCAATCCGGGCAGCGCTTCGGCTCGTTGGTAAACCCGCGCTCAGCGTAGAAAGCCTGCTCGCCGGCAGTGAAAACGAAAGTAGCCCCACACTCCACGCAGGTCAGCGTTCGATCCTGGAAACTCACGAGACGTCCTCCGATGGTACAACGGGTACAACAAGGATGAAAACACATCACCAAGGTTCTGGGGGTTCCGTCTTCGCGAGCACCAGAGATGACCAACGATGACCGTTGTGGAGCCCAAGAGCGAATCCGAGAAACCCAGCCCACGGTAGTATAGCAGGTCCTGCCTGCCGCGCCAAGGGCCGGAACTCCTGGAAGCGGGCCAGCGCTAGCCAGTCCCTCCCGAGGTGCCCGGGTTCAATCTGGCCTGCCCCACCGCGGCGTTGGCAGCCATGATCTGGAGCGTGTTGTCCTGCACCCACCCCTCCACGATCTTGCCGCCGGCAATGCGGTACATGCTCAGGCCAGAGATCTCCAGGCGTTGTCCGGTAGGTGCAAAGGGCCCGAGCTGGCCCAGATGGGTGCCATACACCGTCCAGCGCGACGCCACCAGGTCACCCTGCGCGATGGTGGCATGGTCGACCAGTTTGAAGTCCGGCAGGGCGGCGTGCACAGCGCCGAGCATGTCCAGGAAACGTTCGCGGTCGCGCGTGGGCGCCGGGGTGTAGGGGCTGGTGAAGACGAGATCAGGGGCAACGAGCTGTTCCGCGGCTGCCCGATCGACACGGTTCACGACCTCTTCAAAATAGCGGTGAAGTAGGGCGATGCTCTCTGCAGAGTCCATACGTGTACTGCTCCTCGATGCTTTCTCTTCGCGCTCTCACGCGCTCGGCTCCATCCCGCTCCCTGGCCACATGCTGCCCTGAAGCTCACAGCTATTTACCCACCTCGTCCAGGCGGTCGCATCGTCTGTTCTGACTATATTTCTGCCCTGTCCGCGAGCTCCTCCATCGGCTCGAGTAAAGCATGCTGCATCGCAAAGAGCGTCGCTGCAGCGCGGGTACTCACGCCGATCTTGGCATACAGATGCTGTATGTGGTGCGCGACAGTCGGTTCTGCGATGACGAGCCGGCGCGCGATCTGGCGGTTCGAGCAGCCGCGAGCGACTAGACGGAGCACCTCGACCTCGCGCGCACTCAACCCGGCCGGCCAGGCGCGCTGCCGGCGCACGCGGTGCCCCGCTGCCCCCAAGATGGCATCGACCGCCTCACCATCCAGGCGGCCGCGGCGCACCTCATCCCGGAGCTCGCGGGCTGCGACCTCCGGCGCCAGCGCAGGCCGGTGCGGCCGGGGCTCGGTCATAGCACTGTACACATCGGCTGCAGCCAGGATCCGTGCCCCCGGTGCGAGCATACTCGCGGGAACGCCCCGATAGTACCCTGAGCCATCCAACCGCTCGTGATGCAGCCCGGCCAGCGCGCCGAGCCGTGCCAGGACGGCCGAGCGGCTCAGCGCGCGCTCGGTATAGTACGGATGCAGGCGGACGAGTTCCCACTCACTGGGGGTCAACGGCCCGTGTTTATCCCAGATCCGATTGGGCACGCCCGCTCGTCCTAGATCATGGACGAGCCCGGCTCGACGCACAAGAATGGCATCGGCCTCGGGCAGGCCAGCGCGGACCGCTGCGCGGCTAGCCAGCTCGGCCACGCGCGTGGAATGGCCAGTGGTGAACGGTGACTTCAGGTCGGCGAACCAGGCGATCGCCTCGAGGACGGAGTCGAGGCGCGCCGGCGAAAGTACGTGGTGCGGACGTGGCTCGGCGGCCAGCGCAGCTTCCCAGACCGATACTGCCTCCAGGTCCTGGAACAGCCGGCCTGTGTCCTGGCACAGGCGCGCCGCGATGGCCGGGTCATGGCCGGCCCCGGCGCGCTGCCGGGCCATTGCGACCACAGCGTCGCTGCCGCCGAGCCGGTGAAAGACCTCGGCGTCTTCCGCGACCTGGACGATGCGTGCCGGGAGTGCGATCTCCTCGCCTCGTAGCCGGTGGGGAAACCCCCGCCCATCCCAGCGTTCGAACGTCTGGCCGAGCGCTTCCTGTACTGGAGGGCCAAAGCCCAGGTGCGCGGCCAGGCTGCGGGCAACCTCACAGCTTGCCCGAAAGAGCGCCTCGGGCACCCGCCGCCCAGCCGCCAGCGCTGTGACCATCGCTCTGACGCGGTCCCAGGGCGGCTGGCCGGCACCGGCGTGGCGCAGCATGTCGGCGAGTAGGTCCAGAGGACGGCCAAAGTCAAGGGTGTAGCTCCGCGTGTGCGCCGCGAGATCGTCGCCGAAGAGCAGCCCTAGCTCATAAGAGTCGCTTGTGCAACCAATCCGTCGCAGCAGAGCGATGTAATAGAGCTCACTGAGCGCGTGATCGCTCAGCCCTATGTCGTCGCCCAGCCGGACCGCGAGTAGGCCGGTGCGCAGCGTATGCTCCATTGGCTGGCCCATACCGAGGTCGGTAGCGAGCGAGAGCGCGGCGATCACCTCGGCGACACGCAGGCCGGTCTCATCAGCATCACTCATCGACGTGTGCCCAGAGTGTGTAGAGCCCAAACGTGACGATCGGATCATAGTACCCCTCGATGGCGCGGCGCAACACCTCACCTTCGAAGGGATCAAGCGTTAGCAGGATCACGTACTTAATGCGATGGCCCAGCAGTTCACCTTCCAAACGCTCTCCCCTGAGCCCCAGGTGCCAGAGCACGTCCAGGTCGATGAAGTTACGGTTGCGCGAATAGAAGGCCACGTCTTTTGCGCCGACGTAGAACTGCTCGGCGCTATCGTTTAAAGAGTCAAAGAAGCGCGCCATCTCCACCTGGCCGGAGAGGCCGTAGAAATAGTGCGTCGAGCCGCGGGCGGCGAACTGGCGATCCAGCACGCCACCCGCCCAGGCCAGGGCGATCATGGCAAGCAGCAAGGCGAACTGACGGCCGAGATGCTGACGGCCGAGCACTGCCCCGGCCAGCAACAGTCCCAGCAGCAGCGCGGCCGGTTTAACTACCAGGGAGTCAAGGAAGGGCGGGGGCGGCATGACCAGGTGTCGGTCGCCCACACTCATGAAGAAGTACCAGCCGGAGGCAGCCAGCGCGAGTCCCCCCAGGGCCACGTCCCGCCAATCCAGGCAGCTGGCTAGACGGCTGAGGAGATAGGCTGCTCCCACAGCGACGAACGGCATCATAGTGATATGGTATTTCGGGAAGTTCGCCGCCAGCTTGACAAGGTAGAGAAGGAAGATGCCGCCGCCGTACAGCAACACGATATCCACTGGCTCTGCCCGGCCGCCGGTAAGATAGTCGCGTGCCCGCAGCAAGCAGGCCCAGCCGAAGAGGACGAGCAGGTACGGCGAGGCCCACAGTACTACATGCCCGGCCACGCGTGCTAGCGCCTCCGGCGAGGCTAGCGATCGGCTGCCCGCTGCCGCATCCAGGAACTCCGCGGCCAGCACCTCGAACGGCATCTCGAACGGCATGCCCTGCCAGGTGCTGATGCCCCACCATGAGCCCAGGAAGAGCGCTCCGCCGCCCAGCGCAATCGCCAGGGGTTCCACCAGCGCAGCGATGAGCTTGCCCTGCTGGAGGCGGTACAGCGCGAGTGCGACGACGATACCGAGCGGCGTCGTCATCTTCGCCCAGAGCGCCAGCGCCAGCGCCGGCATGAGGAGCCACAGCCATACGACGCGCCCGCTCGTCACCAGACGCACTCCCAGGAGCGCCAGCACGGTGACGAGCAGCACAAGCACTGTGCCGTCGATATCTAACAGGCGCGCGCTCTGCACCGTCAGCGGATTGACCCAGAAAAGACAGGCTGCCAGCAGCGCCAGGGGCATCCGTGCCGGCGCGCGCGGGAGTACGGCAAGCGCCAGCAGGTAGACCAGAATGCCGGTGAGGGCACCGCAGACGATGCCCAGCCAGCGGGCGCTGGCCTCCGAGAGGCCGCCGAGCTTGAGGAAGAGACCCAGCGTGTAGACGTACAGTGGCGGATGCCAGAGGGCCCACTGATACTGCGGCCCTGGCTCGCCGTTGTGGGTGAGAAAGCCGGCGTTAGCCAGCGGACGGCCGGTCTCGGCTACGGCCTGTCCGGCGAAGAAGAAGTTGACCTCATCGTAGACCAGCGGCTTCTGCAGGCCGCGCGTGGCCAGCACCAGAAAGCCGGCGAGAGCGCCCAGGAGCAGCAGCAACCACAGACGATGCCGGTGTTCCGGCTGCTCTGCGACGCCGGCAGGCCATGGGGCGTGCATCGGGATTAATTAGTCAGCGTAATCTACAGAGTCCGCCGGCCGTCCTGGGCGCGGCAGACCGGCGCCGACAAGGGTTATGAGCCGGTAGCGCAGGATCAAGCCGATCATACGCAGGCCCACTCCTACCGCCGTCGGCAGCGAGCCAGTGATCTTGGACTGTCCTACGCGACCGCGGTAGTTCACCGGCACCTCGATGACGCGCAAGCCGTGGAGCAAGGCCAGGATCACCATCTCCGGCAGGAAGTGGGAGCCGCCGACAGTGAAGCGGTCCAGGATACGCGCCAGCGCCTCACGACGGATCAAGCGCATGGTGCAGCCACAGTCGGAGAGCGAGGGGCCGTCGAAGAGCACCTGGAGCAGCTTGGCCACGAGCACGTTGCCGAAGCGCAGGAACCAGCCCATGTTTGCTTCGTGCCAGATCAGCTCACGCGTCGTGCGCGTGCCCATGACCATGTCGAAGTCATCGGCGAAGCTGAGCAGCTTGAGCACATCCTTGCCCATGAAGGTGCCGTCGGGCTCGGCCAGGATGATGTAGTCGCCGCTGGCCTCGCGCAGCCCGCGCTGGAGCGCATAGCCGTAGCCCTGCCGCGTCTCGGTCACGACGCGTGCTCCCGCCGCCAGCGCCAGCGCCGCCGTGTCATCGGACGAGTTGTTGTCCACCACCAGCACTTCATCCACCGCCGGACAGGCAAGGAAGTCTGCCACTGCCCGCGCGATACCAGTGGCCTCGTTGTATGCCGGAAAGACGACGCTGACGCTCTTGCCCAGCCACATCGTGGCGCTCTCTGGTGCTTCAAGAAAAAGTTAGCAGGAGTATAGCAGCCCGATCACGTGCGAGACAACTGCTGCCAGCGGATTAGGGGAACGGATTGAGCGGATACTCCGTTATGCGTTCTGGCTACATATGTAGCGTAGGCCTCGTCCTTCGTCGTCCGGTTCACGTAGGGCAGGGGCTCGTCCCCCGCCGCCCAGCGCCCATGACAGGGGACGAACCCGCCCCACTTAAGCGCAAGCGCTCATCAATCCACCTATGACTGTGCCCTGCCGTACCCCCGCCGCAGCACAGATTGCATTATCCAGGTAGATGCTTTGCATCGGGCATCCGCTCAATCCGTTCCCCCAATCCGTTGACAGCTATCCACGCAGGCGGGCTGGCGGCCGAACAACCGGTAGCGGTTGCGCGCCACCCAGACGTAGAGCCGATCGGCCAGCGGGCGTATGAGAGGAACCTCGTACAGATGCGCCAGCAGACCGACGATGGGGACGGTCTTGAGGATGCGCGCCACGGCTGCTGCGCCGGCCGTATAGCGGCCATCCGGCTCGATCACGTGCATCTGCGCGCGCAGGCGCTCGGGCGTCAGCGCCGGTGGAAGGATCTCTCGCAGCCCTGGCGATTGCAGGGGCACGAACAGAAAGGCGCGCCGCGGCGTGATGCGCTGCAGCAACGTTGCCTGCCGCGTACAGAACGGGCATTCGGCGTCGTAGAGCACCAGCGGCGCCTTCGGGGCTACGCTACGTTCGTACACTGCGGATGCGTCTGGTCTATCAAGCATGCTGTCGGCCATCGTGCGTTCGTGCCTCGCCGCTCCACTTAGCTATAGTGTACCCCCAATGAGCGCGCGACTGCCGCACCGGACGACCTTGCCGGGATTGCCTCCGCTCAGTTGTGGGAACAGGCGGCCCTGGCGGGCGCTGCTCCAGCATGCGGCGAGCCAATTCTGCCGGACTGAGCGGTTGTTCTCGCTTCTGCTGCTTGTGTAGCTCTCTGACTCTAGAACAATTGAGACGCTTCAGACCGGACAGACGCGCTGCGGGAGCTCAGGGGATCGCCGCGACCACCGCGGCGAGCGCCTGGATATCCAACCCATCGCACCCCGGCCAGTGCTTTCTGTGCCGCGGCCACACAGGCGCGGCGTGGTGGCTGAAGCGCGGGAAGTACTACGCGGGCCCGCGCAGCTAGCTATGTAGCCTGCAGATAGGCGTTTATCATGGCAGTTCGGGCGAGACCGTCGCCGAGAATTACTATCTCGGCGGGTTCTGTTGTTGCCTTGCTAAGCGCACGCGGAGCCTGTTCACCGTATCCACGGCGAACTGATGGGGGGCGACTCCAGCGTCGTCAGCCAGACCAACTGCGTACTGTACACCATCATTCGAAGTAGGTTGTTTCGGCTGCCAGAGTTCCACCACCAAGACCCCGAGAAACCGACCACCGCCCTGATCATCCAGCCGACCCAGAGTGGGGCTGACGCGGTGGCTAAGTGTAGGGGGCGCCGATTGCTGTCGCGCCAGGAGCGGGCCAAGCTTGGTAACCGCTTGCCTGGCAAAGTTATTTGCTTGGTCTATTGCGTTTGCAGCATCCACGGGCGACACCGCGAACCACAACCCGTCCGTCATCGTCGGGTCATATGGCTGCCAAGCTTCTACGACCAAGCGACCAAGATACGTGCCATCCAAGCGACCAAGCACCGGATTCTGTCCCCAGATAGGCGAGACTGGTTCCCGAGGCGGGCCGCTTTGTTGCAAGGTTAGTCGCCATCTGTTTGCCATCGTGACACCTGCCTCCTCGTTTTCGCCGATGCTGTTAACATGCGGTCGGATCGGAACACCATCCATACCCACCACAGCAGGCGATTGAATACACCAGAGCCCTGGGAGGATTGCACGGTTGTCCTGCCCGTTCCCATGCATCGCAATGAATGCAGCACGATATCTGGATGTCACTGCATGGACTGGAGCAGTTCCACGCACAGCTGACGCAGGAGCTACAATTACCCGGACAAGCACGGCACTCAGCAGCGTATGCTGCCGGCGGTATGCGTATTCCCAGGCTCAAGAGTACAGCTCCTACCGAGGTAGCAGCAATACGTCCGATGCCTCCTAAGTAGCCCCGGCGGGAAAACGCACGAGTCAGCAGAACAAAGGGCGGGCTGGTGTCATAATCGTTCATGCTCCATTTCCCCTTCCTTGGAACGTCACTTCCGGTTCACGTGGCCGCCCATCACCAGCAGTGATAGGCCCAACTTGCCCTGCGGGTGGAGCTTTGAGGATGCCACGGAGATGCTCCACCGTCACAGGAAACAGCTTTCGCTGGATCCGCCCAGCGGGATCCACTACTAAGCCAAACGGCGTAGCCGTGACACCCCAGAGCCGTGCCGTCCCACTTGACGGGTCCGCAACGACCTTCACATCGTCACCAAGCTGGTGGTCATCCCACCACCTGCTAGTTGCTGCAGTATCGCTACGGAGAATAAGCAGCAGGCGCCAGCCTACCAGACCAGCCTGTTCGATTTCGGCTCTTGCGCCCCGCACTATGTTCTCACATGGTTGGCAGCCTGGCTCGATCACCAGAATGAACAGGAAGGACCCCAAGAAGCGCTGCAGAGCGACAACACCGTGACCAGGCTCCTCAAACGATAAATGTGGCACGAGTTCACCCACACGCAGTTCTGCCGCGTTCGTTCCAAATCGGAGAATCGGGCCGACCGCTTCAAACAGCAGACCAAGGTGCCGTAGCACTGCCACCATCATGACGCACAGGCCCAACGCGATGATCCACAACAACGCGTAGGATACGAGGAAGGCACTGGTCAGTGCGGACTCGTTCACGTGACCCCCTCCTCAGTGCGAGCGGGCCGTCTCTGCGCGCAGGAGACGGTGAGTTCGAGCAACCTTCGACTGTAGGACTATCACCTCGTCGAGCAACAACACTATGAACAGCAGCAACATTGCAGCTGTGAAAGTGAGCAGCGCCGTGTCTAGCTTCAGCAACACACCCAGATCTTGTTCCAGCGCTTTCATCAGTGCGGCTCTGGGGGAATACCGACTCACAATCACTGGGATGAGCACAATCGCACCTAATCCACAGTTGCGCGCGATAGAGTTCCAGCCGACCGTTGCCGATCGGAATAGACCAGTGCATCCGCATGGAACTGCCCGTCCACGCCGCATGGCAACTGCTATCACGCCTGTGAAGACGGCCAGTAGACCGAGCGTAGCCGCGGACGCGGTCGTCAGAAATTGCCCACTGAGCCAAAGTAGACCCAAAGCAATCTCAACGATGGGGAGCACCAGCACGACCGGGCGCCGCAGCGCAGCAGGTCCGACATCGTACGTCTTGATGGCATCCCAGAAGTCTTGCGGGTGGCGCAGCTTGTCGACTCCCGACAAGAGGAACACTGCCGCCAAGACCAATCGACCAGCTATGCCGAATGCGTGAGAAATCATGGGATCCAATTTGCCAACTCCGGCTTGCTGCTGTTAGCCTCTGTCGCTGCGCCCGAAGTGTGCGCCGAGCCTGACGCCTCCCGCTTACCCTGCTAATTTAAAACAATTGAGACGCCGCAAATCGGACACACTCGCTGCGGGAGTTCACGGCTTTAGGCTGCATAAGTACGCTACCACTGGCTCATACGACTGAGAAGGCGCGACCGGGCCATTTTGCCTGGCTTCTCCGGGCCATTTTCTCTGGCCCAAGAGGGCCATGCGCAGGGCTCGCTCGAGCCGGCCAGCCTCAACGAACATCGCCGGTGTTCTGTGGGGACAGGGGCAACCTGAGCCGGCCGGGCTCACCTACCGGACGTGTCTTGCCTCTCCGCCCTCTCTGCATCCGGCAGCCGATCGAAGCCATGCCGCACCGCCCAGGCTGCCAGGGCAATGCGGTTGCTGACGCCCGCAGTCTTACACAGACGCTTCACGTGATGATCGATCGTGTGCTCGCTGCGGTGCAAGCGCTGCCCGATCTCGCGATCAGACAGGCCCTGCGCCACCAGCGCCAGGACCTCGATGTCGCTTTCGCGGGGCAGAACGATGCCTCCAGCCCCCGGCGTCCACCTGCGCTCACCCATCAGGCCCTGCAGAAGCGCCTCCTGCTCAGGGCTCAGGTCCAGATGGATGACCCGACTGCCCTGTGCGGCGCGTCGTAGGAGGTGGGGGATCTGCTGGGGCTCCACGGATGCGTCCACGAAGCTGCGCACCCCTGCAGCGACCAGGCGCTGGAACGTCCGGACGCGGTGCAGGTGCGTACAGCACACCAGAGCCAGGAGCGGGAGCTCCGACTGCCGCTCCCGGACCGCCCGGCAGAACTGCACAGCAGCATCCGGGTCGTGGTACACGTCAACCGCCACTAGGCTCGCCGTGGCAAGGTCCCCAGCATGTTGCGCCAGGGCCTCGACGGCGACCGGAAGGTGGATGACGGCGAAGGGAGCCGAGGCGCTGCATGCCAGATGGGTGAAGAAGTCGCAGGTGGCCTGCCGAGATGTGGCGAGCAGCAGACGCATGGGCTCCATAGCGCCCCCTATCTAGCACAGCCCCGACAAGGCCGGCAGGGAATGGGCATCGTGCGGTACACCGACACCTAGCGCGCCGGTCCCGTCCTCGGTGGGGCGTGGCGGAGCGGTTCGTCGTGGGCGCTGCAGCGCCCGTGCTCGCCTGAAGAATGCACTTATGAAAGTTGAAAACTTGATCGGGTAATCACGCTGAGGCGTGATTACCCGATCAAGCTGTTAAAGTTCATTAGTGCACACTACCAACAGGCGCTACACGACTGGACCGGCGCTCTAGCAGGCCACAGCGTACAAATCCGAGTCTGTTTGCCGCCTATTGTAGCGTTATGTCACGAAGGTGACGAGCAGGTCTTCAACCAGACGGTGACATACATGTTCGGCCTGCGCAGGGCGAAAAGATCGTGTACTTTCGCAGAGCAGCGTCGCGGCACTCAGCAGCGCCGCTGTGCGCCGGCCTAGAGGATCGCGAGCGCGCGCTGTATGTGGTGCGCTAGCTCTCCGCCGTGTACCCAGCGCTGCAGGGCGGGATGCACCCAGGCGGGCAGGCGCGGACGCGCGGCGGCGAGATGGAGCGCATACAGGATCGCGATCGGGGCGTCCAGCAGCACCTCCCGCTCATCGACCGGGCCATAGCGTTCGCGGAACGCCGCCTGTGCCCGAGGACCTAGCGCCCCCACGACGTTGCGGTAGTCGCTGGCGGCCGGTCCGATGCCGAGCGCGTGATAATCATAGACGATAGCGCGTCGCACCGGCTCATCCGGCGCGCGCCGGCGCGCCAGCGCCAGGTTAGTCCAGTGGAAATCATCGTAGATGAGCGTCTCAGGGAGGGACCGCAGCGCGGCTTTCAGAGGCTCGATGCAGTCGGCGGCGAGCGTCCACACCGGATGGCCGACCAGGCCGAGCCGCTTCCCCAGATCCAGGATAGTGTGGGCGTCCAGCACATCCCCCTCCCGGCGCAGATAGGTCGGCGGCCCCTCCGACGCTGCGAGCACTTCCCGACCGGCCGCATGCAGTGCCCGGTACCATGTCGCCACAGCCGCCCCGGTCTCGGGCTGCTGCATATCTGTTTCGGTGGCCAGCCGCCACACCGCACTCGTGGCCAGATCCTCAAGCAGCAGCGCCTGCTCCGTGCGCGCGTACACCGGCAGGGTCGGGACGCCGTGTGCTGCCAGCAGCGCGTAGATGCGCACCTCCATGGCCTGTGCCGGCTCCGGGAACCATTTCAGCACGAACGACCGCGCGCCGCATTCTAGACGATACACGGCATGGCCGTGCCGTTGATGCAGACACGCCACGCGGGTGATCTCCCGCGGGTCCAGGCCGATCCGGCGCGGGTCGCATGTCCTGGGCAGTGCACTCAGCGGCTCTATGTGGATCTTGCTGCCCCTGTCGGTCATCGCTCTTCAGGGTCGGAGCCTCCTCCCTGTAGCAATGACCACTCTATGAGGATGACCATTCTATGGGATGACCACCGTCACCTTCTCGCCCTCGACCTCGACAGGGTACGTCACCACCTTCACCTCGGGATCGAACACCGACTGCCCGGTGGTGATGTCGTACTCCCAGCCGTGCCAGGGACAGCGCAGGATGCGTCCTTGCATGCCGTATTGAAACTGGTATACGTTCGAGGGCAGCGTCGTCCCGCTGACCTTGCCCAGGCAGACGCGCGCGCACTGGTGGGGACAGACGTTTTTCAGGGCGTAGAACCGCCCGTCCAGGTTGAAGATGCCCACCTCGCGGCGCTCGACTTTGACGATCTTGCGCCCGCCAGGCGGAATCTCGTCGACGGTGGCGACCACATGGCGGCCCATGGCTCCCCCCGATCGAGCAGGCTGGGGGCGTATGCGTATACGCCCTCCGTCCTAGGCATTCGGTTTCAGCAGGCGCTCTCCGTAGACCTCGAGCGCCGACTCGACGAAAACACGGCGGTGGAGCCCCACGGGGAGCTCCTGCACCATGTCGAACGGGCTGCCGAATTCCCAGTGGGGGAAGTTGCCGGAGAACAGCAGCGTGCGCGGCGCCTCGATCATCTCCAGCACCTGGTGCAGGTACTTGGCCTGAGGGGCTCGCTCCAGCGGATAGGTGGTGTGGTAGAAATGGCCCAGGATGTACTCGCTGGGCGGCCGCACCACCCACGGCGTCTCAGCGCGCTGTGCCTTCCAGTTCTTATCGAAGCGCCACATCACATGCGGCACCCAGAACACCCCGCCTTCGTACAGCACGACTTTAAGCCCCGGGAACTTCTGGAACACGCCCTCCGTGATCATGCTCATGATGTGCGCCATGTAGCTCTGCGGGAGGGACACGTAGTACTCATAGTATGTCGAAGGATAGCCCACCGCAGTGGGCGGCATGGAGGTGCCGGCGCCCTCGCCGCCGATGTGCAAGGCGAGCGGCAGGCTGTGTCGCACGCACGCTTCGTAGACAGGATGAAAGTGCCGGCGACCGAAGGGAAACTCCCCGGCGCTGCCCATCAGCACCTGCACGAACCCCGGCTCGTTGCCCAGGCGATCGATCTCCGCGGCTGCCTTGAGCGGATCCTGGGGCGCAACCAGGATCGAGCCCTTGAAGCAGTCGTACGGCTTCAGCCAGCGGTGTAACGTCCAGTCATTGTAAGCGCTGGCGATGGCAGCGGCGAAATCCGGGTTCGGCTGCACGCCGATCGCCAGCATCTGGGGCTGCGCCGTCAGGATGGCGAGGTCCACGCCGTAGCGCTCAAGATAGTGCTCCTTCACCCAGGCCGGGTCGGAGGCCGGATGCGCGCCGCTTGGCGGGCGCGGTGCTGCGCCAAAGGGCGCGCCCACCGGCTTGTAGCCGTGCCGGGCCATCGCCGGACCGCCGCGCTTGACGATGCGGTGCCGGAAGTTCGGGTCGGCGAACGGCGCGACTTCCTCCCAGTTCATAAGCTGGTGGTGTAGGTCGGTATCGATGATCCGCAGCGCGGCCGGATCGCGGCCGACCGCGCGCTGCTCGGGCGCTGTGGCGATCATCACTTCCTCCGGTTCGGCGCCAAGAGGCGCGGGCCATACATCTCCAGCGCGTTCTCGACGAAGATCCGTCGCTTCAGGTCGGGCGGGAAGAACGAGAAGGCAGTCAGCGGATTGTCGAAGTCCCAATGCGGGTAGTCGCTGCTGAAGATGACCGTCTTCTCAGCGTGCAGCATCTCAAACATCTGGAGGAGATGCTTGGGGTTCTTCGGCTCCTCGATCGGCTGCGTGCTGTAGTAGACGTGCCCGACGAAATACTCGCTCGGAAGCTGTTTCAGGTACGGCACCTCGGCCTTGAGCGCGTCGTAGCAGCGGTCGAGCCGCCACATCACGTACGGCGCCCAGCAGATGCCGCCTTCGATGAAGGCGAACTTCAGCGTAGGAAAGCGCTCGAACACTCCTTCGGTAATAAGGCTGACGCAGTGCGCCATCATGGTTTGGGAGTGGTCGGTGTGGAACTCCAGGTACGTGCTTGGATAGCCGACCGATGTCGGCGGATTGCCGATGCCGGTGCCTTCGGCGCCGACGTGAATGGCCACCGGCAGGTCGTGCTCACAGGCGGCCTCGTAGATAGGCCAGTAGTAGTGCTGGCCGTACGGGATGCGGGCGGCGCTGGACATGAGCACCTGCACCATGCCGGGATCGTCGCCCAGGCGGTGGATCTCCCGCACGGCGGCCGACGCGTCGTGGGGCGTGATCAAGATCGACCCCTTGAAGCAATCGTACGGACGCACCCACTTCTCTAGCACCCAGTCGTTATAAGCGCTGGTGAGAGCGGCCAGAAAGCGCGTGTCGTGCTGGATGCCTACGCTGATGAGGGTGCCAGTGAGCACGCCGATGTCGATGCGGTACCTGGTCATGAGCTGCTGGATCACCCAGTCGGGATCACCAGCACACAGGCCATCCTGCTCGCGCACGACATCGTCCATCCGGCCGCTGCCCATGTTGGCATAGGCCCGCGCCGCGAAGCCAGGCCCGCCGTGCTCTAGCCAGGCGTGCCAACGCCTGTCCAAGAAGGGGAGGAGCTCGCGATAGCTCGGCAGGTCCTGGTGAACGTCGGTATCGATGAGGAAGAGTGAGCGCGCCCGCTCCTGAACGTCGTGGGGCGTTGCCGTTGTTGCGACCGCCATGAGGGCCTCCTAGTATGCTGCAATGGCCGGTCCCGGTGCTCGTCCAAGAACATCGAGCGAATGTGCGCTGATTATACGCGATGCGGAGACAGGCTGTCTGCGCGTTTTAGGGTTTTAGGTTGGTGGAGGCATGCCATATGCCATCCATCATGGGGCCGGGCTTGCTGCGCCTGCGGTTGAGGCAGCACGGAGCCCGCCGGTAAACTCGGCCCCGCCGCCCGCCCGGTTCGCGGCTACCAGATCGCCGCCCTGCGCCCGCAGGATGCGCCTGACAATGGTCAGACCGAGGCCTGGAGAGCCGCTCATGCCGGCGCCGGGCTTTACGCGAGGCAGGGTTCTCGTCAGTGGATAGCGCAGGCACGACCAGGTTGCCGGCCTGATCGTGCCGAGCCAGGCCCAGGGGTCGCCGTGGCTCCAGCGACGATGCCTCCTGCTGGACACGCGGCGCCAAGGTTCCCCTTACTGGCATCACCTGGGCCTTGCGTGAAGCGCTGCATGCACGAGGGAACGCCCGGCTCACTACCACATCCCCCGGCCGGGCTTATGATGGCGTGCCTTCCTGCCTTCCTGCGCGACGCTCCGCCCAATAGGCGGGGGCTGGCAGATAGCACTGCTATCTGAGCCCTGACCGGGCCTGCGGGCTGCCCTGCCTGCGTGGAGCAGAGCCGGCGCAGGTGGAGCGGGGCAGGCCCAGAGGGCGCTCTACCCCGCTCCTGCCTGGGCAGCCTCTGTCCAGGCAGTTCGGAACGGGTACTCACGCGCCGGGCCGGCAGAGATCATGCCCCCCTGGGCGGCGCGACTTCTGGAGAGAGCGCACCAGCGCTCTCTCCGACGCTCTAGCTCTCCCGCGCGGCCAGCCGCTGCCGCGCAACGGCCACGCAGGTCACACTGGTGGGCATATCGCCGGCACGGTACGAGGCCACGAGACACCCGTCGATCCATACGGCGAAGTCGAGTTCTTCCACCGGGGCGAGCGTGAGCGTGCCGATCTGAAGGTCAAGCTCAGCGAAGAGGCGGCGCGCCAGTTGCAGCGCCTGGTCCTCGAACTCGCCCGGATGATACGTAATAACGATATCAACTACCGGCCCGTCGTAGGCTGGCAGATGCGGTGCATCGAGAGGGGCGGCCACTGCCTTATAGGTTAGCTTATAGCTGCGAGTGCCTCAACGTGCTCCTCGGAACGCTTGCTGCACGCCAGGGCTAGTGTAGTCGAGCAAAGGGCAGCCTGCAACCCCCGGTGCATCCAGGCATCGTGTGTCTGGTCCACTGGCGCTGTTACTCTGCAGTACCGTTGCACAGTCCGCCCCCCGGAACCGGGACCTCCCCTGGCTCTGGGAAAGCACCTCTTGGAGCCCCGCCACCGTTTCGGGTTAGAATACAGAAGCTGTGCCCCAGCATTTTTCTGGTTAATAAGCGCAGTGCTGTTCAACGGGAGGCGTAGAGCTGATACAGCGCTCTGTCTATGTCCATGCTGCCTATACCACGACAGGGCACAGCGCTGGTCGACGAGAGGCGTAGAGCTCATGCAACGATACCTGATTCGGCGCCTTGTGTGGATGGTTCCGGTGCTGTTCTTTGTGGCTCTAGCGACCTTCAGCCTGATGCACGCGGTGCCGGGCGGCCCCTTCGATCGGGAGAACCGCTCGCTGCCGCCGGCAACGATCGAGAACCTCAGGCGCCGCTACGGTCTCGACCGGCCTCTCCCGGAGCAGTTCCTGCGCTTCCTGGGCAATGCGCTGCGTGGCGATCTCGGCGTCAGCTATCAGTACCAGGATCGCCCGGTCACACAGGTGCTGCTGCAGGGCCTGCCGCGCACAGCGACGCTTGGCCTGATTGCGCTGGCCATTGCCCTCTGCATCGGGATCCCGCTGGGCACGCTTGCGGCGCTGCGCCAGAATAGCTGGGTGGACTACTTGAGCCTCTTTCTCGCCACCGCGGGCGCAAGTGTTCCCAACTTCGTCGTCGCCATCGTCCTGGTGATTATCTTTTCTGTGTGGCTGCACCAGCTCCCTACGGGTGGGTGGGGTACGCCGAAGCATCTGCTCATGCCGGCCATCGCGCTGGCCTTTGGCCCGACGGCCTATATCGCCCGCATGACGCGGGCGAGCATGCTGGACGCCATCCGGCAGGATTACGTGCGCACCGCCCGCGCCAAGGGGCTGCCGGAGCGCACGGTGATCACGCGCCACGCCTTGCCGAACGCGCTGATCCCCGTGCTGACGGTTGTGGGGCCGATCACGGCCAATCTGCTCCTGGGTTCCTTCATTATCGAGAGCATCTTCTCGATCCCAGGGATTGGCCGGGAGTACGTGCAGTCGATTGGGGCGCGCGACTATGCCATGATCATGGGCACGACGCTTTTCTACGCTATGGCGATTGCCGTTGCCAACCTGATCGTGGACCTGTTGTACGGGGTGGTAGATCCGCGTATCCGGTACAGTTGAGACCGGCGAGACCTGCCGGCAAGGACCGAAGGTGGCAACGATGAGCTCGCAGGACTCTCCACGCTCTCCGACTTCCGAGCAGGCGGTGCCGCAGCTCGGCGACGCCAGCGCTGCCGCACCAGCGGTCCCGGCTGCCGCGGCCGTGCCGCTGCCCGGGCCCGGCGTAGCCGGCATCGGCGCACGGCGGCATGCCAGTCTGTGGGGGGACGCCTGGCGACGGCTGCTACGGAACCGGCTGGCCGTCTTGGGCGGCGCCGCCGTTCTGGTCTTGATCCTGGTAGCGCTCTTCGCCGACCGGCTGGCGCCGTATGACCCGGCGCAGCAGCATTATGAGTTCGTGCAGCAGGGCCCGTCGGCGCGCTTTCTGCTAGGCACCGATCTGCTCGGCCGTGACGTGCTGTCCCGGTTGATTTACGGGGCCCGTGTGTCGGTCACCGTCGGCATCTTCAGCCAGCTCATCGTCCTGTTGATCGGAGTGCCGGTGGGCGCCGTGGCGGCACTGGCCGGGGGGCGCATCGATAATTTGCTGATGCGCTTCACCGATATCGTGTATGCGTTCCCTGACCTCTTGTTCATCATCCTGTTGAGTACGGTGCTGAGCCAGCACCCCATCAAGCAGGTAATGGGAGGGATGCTGGTGATCTTCTTCGCCATCGGCATCGTGGCGTGGGTCGGTATGGCGCGCCTGGTGCGCGGGCAGATGCTCTCGCTGCGGGAGAAGGAGTTCGTCGAGGCGGCGCGGGCCCTGGGCGCCAGCGAGGCGCGCATCCTGTGGAAGCATCTCCTGCCGAACGCACTGGGCCCGATCATCGTCGCGCTCACCTTCGGCATCCCCGGCGCGATCTTCGCCGAGGCAGCCCTCTCGTATATCGGTATCGGCATTACGCCGCCGATGCCGAGCTGGGGGGCGATGGTCCACGACGGCTACGGGGCGATCTTTGGCTCGACCCACCTTGTGGTGGCGCCTGCCGCCGCCATCGCCATGACCATGATGGCGTTCACCTTCTTAGGCGACGGCCTGCGCGATGCCCTGGACCCGCGCATGAAGTGACCGGACGAGCGAGGCAGGTAGAGCGATGACAGCGGCGCCCCTGGGACGGGTGCTGATGGTGCAGGGCACAGCGTCTTCTGTGGGGAAAAGCGTGCTCGTCACCGCCCTCTGCCGCATCTTCTATCAAGACGGCTACCGCGTCGCGCCGTTCAAAGCGCAGAATATGTCAAATAATTCGTACGTTACCGCTGATGGTGGCGAGATCGGGCGTGCCCAGGTGGCCCAGGCAGAGGCCTGTGGCGTCCCCCCGGAAGTCGCCATGAACCCTGTGCTGCTTAAGCCATCTGCGGACCACACCTCCCAGGTGATCGTGCTGGGCAGGCCCGTGGCGACCATGCACGCCCGCGATTATTTCAGCGGTAGGCGCCGGCGGGAGCTTCTGCCGGTGGTGGCGGCGGCGCTAGACAGTCTGCGCCGCCGCTTCGATATCGTGGTGATCGAGGGCGCGGGCAGCCCGGTGGAGATGAACCTAAAAGACCGCGACATCGCCAACATGGCGGTGGCGAAGCTGGCGCAGGCGCCAGTGCTGCTGGTCGGAGACATCGACCGCGGTGGGGTAATGGCTGCGCTGGTCGGCACGCTGGAGCTGCTGGAGCCCGACGAGCGGGAGTTGGTAGCCGGCCTAGTGATCAATCGCTTCCGCGGCGATGTGGCACTGTTCCAGAGCGGTGTCGAGTTCCTGGAGCGTCGCACGGGCAAGCCGGTGCTCGGCATCATCCCCTACTTCCACGACATCTACATCAGCGACGAGGACGCCGTAGCCTTAGAGCGGCCAGAGCTGCGCGCGGGCGCAGGTACCGATGCTCTCAAACCAGAGAGAGCACTAGACATTGCCATCATTCACCTCCCGCGCATCTCCAACTTCGACGAGTTCGCGCCGCTGGGCCGCGAGCCCGGCGTGCGCGTGCGTTATGTCGATCGTGCGGCGGTGTTCGGCCGTCCCGATCTGGTGATCATCCCCGGCACGAAGGCGACCATTGCCGACCTGGCCTGGCTGCGCGCCAGCGGCCTGGCCGAGCTGATCATCGCACACGCTCACCGCGGCGGACATGTGGCTGGTATCTGCGGCGGCTACCAGATGCTCGGCCGCCGCATCATCGACCCCGACGGCACGGAGTCGCCGCAGCCTGAAGCCGAGGGCCTGGGCCTGCTGGATGTGGAGACAGCCTTTGCTGGTGAGAAGGTCCTGTATCAGGTCGAGGGCGAGATTACCGCCGGCAGCGGTCCCTTCGCCGGGCTCATTGGGTGCACAGTCGAAGGCTACGAGATCCACCACGGGCGCAGCCGGGCGGCCGGGCCTCCTCTCCTGCGTCTGCGCCGCCGCGGCGGCAGGCCGGTTGCCGAACCGGACGGCACATGGAGCGTAGACGGACGTATCTGGGGCAGCTACCTGCACGGCCTCTTCGAGAATGCCGCCTTCCGCCGCAGATATCTGACCGCCCTGCGCGGTGCGCTTCCGCCGGAACCCGCAGTACAGGATGAGCCACCGGGCGAGTCAGAGCGGCGTTTTCGCCAGCAGCAGTACGACCGGCTGGCTGATCTGGTGCGCCGGAGCCTGGATATCCCGCGGATCTACCGCATTATCGGGCTCTGAGCACGCCGCGGCGGCTGTCCGAGACAGCCGCCGCGTGAAGACACCCACGGGAAGGTATACAGCCAGAAGCCCTATCGCTGCTGGAGCGCGAGGTCGAACTCCATCGCCGCGCCCATCTGGCGTTGGCCGGCCGGATCAGTCAGCCGCACTCCGCCGCGGCCCTGGGCGCCGAGCAGACGTCCCTGCGGGATATGGAAGCCAGAGTGGGTTTCCAGATACTGCTGCCCCCGCCACGTCTCCTGCTGGTCCCCAGCCCGCACGACCCGCTCGATTGGCACCGTGACGTTGGAGATCACATGGATCACCTGGTCGCCAGAGCCTTCCTCGTAGTGCTCGAATGTATGGTTGCTCAGCACCGCAACGGTGCCCTGGCCGGGGAGCTCCAGCGAGGCGCGCCCGCCCCATTTCATCTGGAGGCGCGGGCGCTGCGGCGGGAACACAGGCATGGCTGCCTGCAAGATGCGGGCTGCGTCAAACCCGACCGGCAGCCCGGCCGCGATCACGTCGGCTATGCCATCCATGCGCGTGATCCGCCCATCAGGGCGTACACGCAGCTCAAGCGACTTGCCCTGCACCGGATCCAGGGGCATCGGACGAGCATCCTGGGCGCCCTGAATGCGCTCGTAGGTGATCTTGAGGCGCGCCGTGCCGTCTGCGGCGACCTCTGGCACATCCACACGGAGGATCTGGCGGATCTGGAGCGTCGAAGGCGAGGCCTGTCCCGGGGCAGGCGGCGCCGCAGCGCGGATCTCCAGGGCGTACCGGAGGGTCTCGCCACGCCGAAAGCGATAGCGGAAGCCGCGCGGCCGAGCGCATGAGGCCACCACTGGCGCAGCAAGCAGCAGGAAGAGGCGGCGAGAGAGCAGCGGCGGGAACTCGGTGTGCATAGGCGGCCTCCCGGCGCAGGGCATCATAGGTACAGTGTAATTATAGAGTGCGTAGCTTCTCGTGTGTGCTGCCTCAGCCCTGCCAGAGCCTCACCGCTCACCGGCATTCCGGCGGCGTGAGGCTCTGCCGCTTCCTCATCTATCCCGGGACGGCCACTGCATAGAGCAAGGGCGCTGCCCTTGTAGGGCCGACAACGCAGGGGCAAGAGATCTATCGTTCTCCTAGCCCCCGGGCCTGGCGCGGCCCGTCGCCCCAGACGATATGGGAGCATCTCTCACGCCTTCCGCACGCGTTGTCCTGAGATGAGGCGACGGAGCTCAGCGAGAGTGCGTCGGTGCAGCATGCGTACCGCGCCGGCGGTAGTGCCGAAGCGGTGCGCGATGTCGTCTGTGTCGAGCCCTTCGAGGTACCAGTGCCGGAGCAGCAACCGGCGGTGCTCTGACAGCGCGCCGAGGACCGGTGCGATGCAGGCGCGTGCCTCGGCGGCGGCCAGGTCGCCGGGCGAGGGCGCATCCTCGGAGAGCCAGCCGGCTGCCCGCTCGAGCGCTTCATCGTACAGCGCGTCGAACGGCACATGGTCGTGCCGAGGCTTGCGCTGTCGACGGAGGAAGTTAGCCAGCCGCCACTGGAGTTTGACGGCAATGTAGGCAGGAAAGGGCACACCCCGCGTCGGGTCATACGTAGTAATCAATTCCAGGAAGTTTGTCCAGGCTTCCTGCTCGACGTCCGCAGGCTCCAGTGCGGGATCCCAGGCTCTGCTGGCGTGCAAACAGCGAATGGACCGGCGGGCCTGGAGGAGAACCAGCCGCTCATACTGCTGCACCAGCACGTCTACTGCCTGGCGGTCACCCTGCTGCGCCCGCTGTACCAGCTCCAGCTCGAGCGCTCCCTCGCCTGCCGCGGCGGTATGCTGCCCGCCAACTTCCGGCGCGTCAGCTGGAGTCTTTCCCGATGCACGCACCTCCTCGCGGACCACCCTCTACCCCTCCTCTGCAAGATTTGCCGGCTTCCCAGCGCAGCTTGCTGCGGCGCGGCACATGCTGCCCGCCATCCAGGAGCCGGGCCGCCCGCCGCGCGCAGGGGGAGGGAGGCCTGCGCGCATGTCTCACCGGGCGCCTGCCGCAAAAGCGCATGTATAACTGCTCATTTGAGCAGTATCACACGCCCAGTATACGCGAGGGGCGCGACCGAGTCAAGTGGAATGAGGCTGACCTTCGGACAGGGGATAGGACACCGGCCAGACCCCCAAGTTCCTTATTGAAGAGCCCAGCCATGAGGGTTCGGCTGAGCTGTAGGCTCAGCCAAGCCTCGGATTCCGCCCGATAATACTACCCATGTCCTAACTGCTATCTGAAGGCCAGGAGTGAAGATGTAGAGTAGAAACATCGACGTGCCTGGTAGCGTACAATAGCGGCATAGCTATCCCGTGCGTATGCAGGGTCGGCTGCTGCACCAAGCTCTGGAGGTCGTATGGATCTCGCCGAACCGACTGGCCCTATAGAGAGCTCCAGCGCCGAGCACAGCACCGTGCGTCTATCCCCGCTCCCGCGCGCCTGGCAGGCTACAGCCAGCCACGCCAGCCGAACGTTCAGCGCGCTCCGAAACCGGCACTTCCGCCGGCTCTGGCTGGGCTACCTGCCCTCGACGATCGCGTTTCAGATGGGCCAGATCGCCTCAGGCTACCTGGTCTATCGCCTGACCGGGTCAGCCACCGTTCTGGGGCTGATGGGACTGGCGTGGTCCATCCCGCTCCTGCTGTTCTCGCTGGTGGGCGGTGTCGTGGCTGATCGTGTGCCCCGGCGCAACCTCGTGCTGGCCTCGCAGTGCATCATCGGCACTGCTGCGTTGATCACCGCGGTGCTGGTCATCACCGGCTGGGTGCAGGTGTGGCATCTTTTCGTCCTGGGCCTGGTACAGGGAACGGTCTTCTCATTCAACATGCCGGCGCGGCAGGCCTTCATCGCGGAGTTGGTGGGCAAAGATGATCTGATGAACGCCATTGCCCTCCAGAACGCAGCCATGAACCTGAGCAGCGTCGCTGGCCCAGCGCTCGCCGGCTACTTGATCGCCCTCCCCGCGGTCGGCGTCGGGGGCGTATACCTGCTGATGGCTGGAGCCAACGTGCTGGTGTTCCTTACTCTTATCGGGCTGCCCGCCGGCGCCTCGCGCGGAGCCAGGCGGCGTCCCGGCCTGGAGGAACTCACAGCAGGCCTGCGCTTCCTTATCACCAGCCGTCCGCTGCGCACGCTGCTGCTCATGGCGGTGATCCCCATGTTCCTCGGCATGCCGTACATGACCCTGCTCCCGGTGTTCGCCTTGAGTGTGCTCCGGGCCGGGTCAGAAGGGCTGGGGCTCCTCAGTGGAGCGAACGGCATCGGCGCCCTGGCTGGCTCGCTGCTGGTGGCAGCTTGGGGGAATGCTCCGCGCAAGGCGCTGCTTCAACTCAGCGTGGGCATCATCTACGGCCTGGCGCTGGTGGCCTTTGCGCTAGCCGGATCGCTGCCGCTGGCTGTGCTAGCGCTGCTGCTGGTGGGCCTGGCTGCCTCGGCCTACCGGTCGCTGAACAACACCCTGATCATGAGCTACACGCCCCCAGAGCTCTATGGCCGCGTGATGAGCGTCTACCTTATGACGTTCGCGCTCATGCCCTTGTCGAGCGTGCCGGCCGGCGCGCTGGCCGACAGCATCGGGCCGCAGGTGACCGTCGGTGGCGCTGGACTATTGCTCGCGGCAAGTATCCTGGCGATCGCGCGGCTCCATCCCGACCATCATGAGCCCCTATCTCGCAGCCCGCTCTCCGCTCGCGCCGGGCAGGAAGTGACGGCGGGTTAAGTCGCGTGCGAGCCGCGTAACCATCGCTCGCAGCCTGCACGCTGTGTCCAGGCAGACGGCGGCTCGCACCAGGACGCCGCCCCGTCTCCTGAGACAGCCGCTCTGACCGCTGAGCAGCGCGCCCTGCCCCTCCATGCGCTGAGCGGCTTGCGGGAGGATGACCGCGCCGGTGTCGTCCACATCCGTGCCGCCAGGACCGATCGGAGCGGCGCTGGGGCTGGACCAGCCGCGGACGCTGGCCAAGGCGCAGGCGCTGGTGGCCTACCAGATCCTCAGGCCGTCACTGCTAGAGGTGGGCGAACCCGGCGAGGTCTACGTTGCCACCGCGCCGCCTAGGGGCAGGTATCACTGATCTACCGCACCCGCCCCGGCCTACTCCAGGCCGCCGAGACCGGCGTCGCCGTGCCCATCACCCAGTTCCGCGGCGAGCTCGCGCCGGGGTTCTTCATGAAAGGGCGTGGCCCGGGCACACGGTTAGAAGGGGTGCGTGTGAACGAGGCCCGCGGCTTCTGGACCGAAGGCCAGGCCCACATGCGCTTCTATCGAGACGCCGCTGGCCAGGCGCGCGAGGGGTGCGTGTGGCTGGAAACGTACTCCTCTGGGAGCAGGCTGGCCTCACCCTGCGACTAGAATCGGCGCTGTCCCAGGCCGAGGCCCTGCGCGTCGCCGCAGCCGCACGCTGACCGGCTGCTGGTAGGCACCGGGGCCCTGCGGGCAGAGCATCCCCAGGCCTAGCGGTAGCGCGCCGCCTGCTTTTCGTAGCGATCGGCATAGAGGCCGTCCCGCTGCCTCAGCTCATCGGGGCTGCCTTCCTCAACGATGCGCCTGTTGTCGAGCACCAGGATGCGGTCGGCCAGGCGCACTGCATGCTCGCCGGCTCGATGAGGTGGTAGAGCCCATAGAGCATCGTAAGCATGCCGGCCCGACCGGCAATGCGGCGGCGATGAGGCGCACGTTACGCGGTACACCCATGTACACAGCGATCGCTCGCCGATCTAGAGCAACGCAGCAGGTCAGGCGCCTTCTCTCGCCAGAGGAATTGGCGCAGCGCCAGCAGAGACACCTTTTTTTAGGCAGGAACACGCTTCATGCAGTACAATGGCACGCATGGATGAGCCCCTGCCTGCTGCCTGGGCGCAGCACACGGCCACATGGCAGCATGCCACGATCGAGACCTACGACCGCATCGCCCCGGCGTACGCGGAGCACTGGTACGCTACGCCGCTCGACCACCCTGAGCGATTCGTGGCGATGATGCGCCGCACCAAGCCCGGTCCAGGCTGGCTGGTGCTCGATGCCGGCTGCGGTCCCGGCCAGTATCTTCAGCGCCTGCGCGCACTGGGCTGTCGGGTGGTCGGCGCAGACCTCTCCGCCGGCATGCTTGCTGAAGCCCGACGGCGCACCGGTAGCTCGCTGCTCCTGCGCATGGACCTGCGGAGGCCAGCGCTGGCACCGCACCGCTTCCACGGCATCTGGGCATCAGCCTCTTTGCTCCACCTCGCTCGCGAGGAGATCCTGCCGGTACTGCGCG
Organism: Chloroflexota bacterium; assembly: GCA_042408875.1. Classification (GTDB taxonomy): domain Bacteria; phylum Chloroflexota; class UBA11872; order JBHOQS01; family JBHOQS01; genus JBHOQS01. The sequence goes on from JBHOQS010000025.1 coordinate 109,718, forward strand.
CTTTCTACCAGCTGCTTGACCACGGCTACCTCTATGTCAGCATGAAGGAGGGTACTGGCAGTGAGCTGCACTCTGATGCCACGTACGACGGCGCGCCGCGTTACTTCACGTATGTGAGCGAGTATGAGATGCGGCTGTGGCTTGAGCAGGCTGGCTTTCAGGTGCTGGACTTCGTGCGTGGCGAGCCGGGCGCGGATGGACATGCCTGGCTCGGCTTCTTCGCCTGGACCAGGATCATCACGCCGATGATTGCAGTCTGCGCGGTGATCCGCGACGGCGACGGCCGCGTGTTGCTCGCCCGCCGCGCCGACAATGGGCTGTGGTGCCTGCCCGGTGGAGCCATGGAGGTGGGCGAGACCGTCGAGGCGGCGGTGCGGCGCGAGGTGCGTGAGGAGACGGGTCTGGAGGTAATGCTAGACGAGCCAGCCCTCTTCGGTGTGTACAGCGAGCCCCGCCCGGGGGCGCAGCGCCATGTGGTCGTGCTGGGATTTCGCTGCCGTGTCGTGGGTGGTGCGCTCACGCCCAGCGACGAGACGACCGGCTTCCAGTATGTCCATCCCGAGGCGCTTCCCGACGATCTGGTCCCCCTGCACCGGCAGCGGATCGCCGACGCCCTCTCCGGGGCCTTGGTAGCCTTCGTCCGATGATCGGGCCGGCAGTGACCGGCCCGCACGATATTCGTCATAAGTAAAGCCATACCTGTCACATCCGTCGTGCTGCTGTCCAGGAGAGGTGAGGGTGCAAGGCAGCGGAGCCACGCGCTGGCTGGTCTCCAGTTGCTACATTGTCGTAGTCATCGCACTGTTGCTGAGTGCTGTCCCAGATGCGAGCGCCGCGGGAGAGCTCTCTGTCTCCCGCGGCCGAACGGGCGCCGAGGCCACGCTTCAGGAGCGGCTACGCGGCGACCCGCGCTTTTTCCCCGAGACGAACTTCTCGATTCGCGACGACCGCTTCTGGGATTACTTTCACAAGCGAGGCGGAGTGCGCACCTTCGGCTATCCGGTCTCCCGCCCGTTCATCTTCCATGGGACGCTGGTGCAGTTCTTCCAGCGCCAGGTGATGCAGCTTCAGCCTGATGGGCGGGTCGGTCTGCTGAACCTGTTTGACGATGGACTGCTGCCCTACACGCGCTTCAACGGCTCGACCGTGCCGGAGGCTGACCCGTCCATCCTTGCTGAGGCACCGCGGCCTGGTACGCTGGACTACCTGCGCTTCCTGCCCGAGTTCCTGCGCCGCTACGTGCCGGACACCTGGAACGGGATGCCGGTCAAGTTCTTTGAGCGGTTTATGAACACCGTCTCCTTCCGCGACGTCTTTCCTGACGGCGGAGGTGACGATGGCCTGATGACTGGGTTCAACCTCGAAATGTGGGGCTTCCCCACCAGCGCGCCAGCTGCGGATCCGAACAACGGCAACTTCGTGTACCAGCGCTTCCAGCGCGGCATCATGCACTACGACGCCACCAAAGGCGTCACCGAGGGGCTGCTGCTAGCCGACTATCTCAAAGCGATCATCATTGGCGCCCCACTACCGCATGATCTGGAGGAGCAGGCGCGCACCTCTCCGGTGTATCGCACGCTGCGCGGCCAGTACAACCCGCGCACCGGGGCCGGCCCGCTGCGGCCGGACGAGCTGCCGGCCACGGACATGACCGATGCCTTCGAGCCGGAGCTCCCGCGCGTGGGGCCGCCAGCGCCGGCCGCGCCTCCCCCGGCGATCACTGAGCCTGTGGCGATCATCGGGTTCAATAGCCCGGCCGATGTGGCAGCATTCGAGGCGCAAGCCACGGGCAGCCGGGTGCACTTGTCCTGGAACCGCGAGCCCCGCTTCGTGCGTGAGGGCAGCGGCTCCCTGAAGGTTGAGTTCGAGCGCGCTGCAGCACGCGACGCCACGATCTCGATTGCGCGCCTGCCGAAGGAACTGCCGTGGGACTCGTTCGCCAGCATCGCCGTGGACGTCTACGTGCCGGCAGACTGGGGTGGTGGGAGGCTCAAGCTGGCTCTCCAGGTGGATTCTGCGGCTCCGACCTTCCTCCCCTCGGAATTCGTGACCGTCGAAGCCCGTGGCCAGTGGCAGCGCGTGGCCTGGGCGCTCCAGCCGCGTGAGGCCGCCACAGCTACACGCCTGGGCATCGTGGTGCGGGCCGAGCAGGATGCCCCGGGGGTCATCTACCTCGATCACATCCGCGGCGTGCCACCGGTCATTCGCGTCGATGCCGCTCAGATCGTGCGCCAGTTCGACCCTGTGGCGCTCTACGGGAGCAACCTGGCGTACTACTACGATCCACGGTTCTTTCAGAGCGCCCGTGTGCGCGAGCTGGCGAAGGCCATCGGTGCGTACTCGTACCGCATTCCCGGAGGGCTGAATGCGGACGTCTATCACTGGAACGGCAACGGCGTACGGGATGCCCAGGGACGCATCATCCCGTCGGCGCGCAACCCCGATGGCACCTGGAAGTTCGACTTCAGCGACTGGAAGCCCGGCTTCGAGGTGCTGGGCGAGGCTGAAACCGGCCACCCGCTGCCTTCCTGGACGCCGAACTTCAGCCAGGTGAACGACTATCGCCTCACGCCGAAAGTGGACGTCAACATGATGGCCGACTGGGTCAAGTCGCTGGACCCGCGGGCGCGCCTCATCGTGACGACTAACGTCGGCACCGGCAGCCGCCTGCGCGCCACAGGCCCCAGCGGGGCATTACGTGAAGAAGACGTTGCTGCCGGGGCCCGCGAGGCCGCGGCGTGGGTGCGCTACTTCAACATCCGCCGCGGCCTCGGCGTGAAGTACTGGGAGGTCGGTAACGAGTACCTGCCCTGGGCTGCGGAGATCGGTGGCCATGTGCAGGACAACAGCCCCCAGGGCTGGCGCTGGATGACCGCGACCGACTATGCCACTATCTTTCGCGCCTATGCCAAGGCTATGAAAGCCGTCGATCCGTCCATTCACGTCGCGGGCCCGGTGAGCTACCTGAACGCGCCGGCCGACGCCACGGGCCAGGGCAACTGGATCGAAGCCTTCCTGGCCGGTGCAGGCGACTACGTGGACGTGCTGGACATTCACTTCTATGAGATGGGTGACAACCTGATGGAGTACATGGCTGCCAGCCAGCTTATCTCCCAGCAGGTGAGCCGCATTCGCACCATGCTGAAACCGTACGAAGCGAAGCGCGGCCGGCCCATTCCCATCGCTATCTCAGAATGGAGCGACTACCTTGACCAGTTCCCAGTCGGGAGCGCGCTCTTCGTTGCCGATGCCCTGGGCGAGATCATCGCCAGCGGGGTCGAGTGGGCAAACATGTGGGATCTGGGTGGGCAGGACCACGGCATCATCCGCGATTTTGGCCGTGGCTACGAGCCGACCGGCCGGTACTGGGCGCAATACCTCTGGGCGCAGCACATGGGCACGACGCTGGTGTCGAGCTCGCTGGGAGAGCTAAGCCGCGCCCGTCTGGCCGTGCATGCCACGCGCCTGGCTGACGGTGGCCTGGCCATCATGGTGATCAACAAGGACCCTGAGGTAGACATGGCCGTGCCGGTGCAGATCGCCAACTTCACGCCGCAGGGACCGGCCGAGGTCTACACCTGGGGCGAGCAGCAGTACCGCTGGGACCGCGCCGCCGGACGGCCGGTGGTGAATACCGGCCCTGCTGGCAGGCGCGCTGAGGTTGGCCAGAGCTTCACCTACACGTTCCCGCGCTCCTCGATCACGGTGATCAAGATGCGGCCCGCCGCCCAGCCGGCCAGCCTCATCCTCTTGGAGCCGGAGAAGCGCTGACGCTGTCTCGTCCGGTCACCGGGCGGTGCGCACCGCGGCCCGCGTGCTACACTCGAGAGCTGCATGCGAGTAGCTGTTGACTTTACCTGCGCGCTCACGCAGATCGCTGGCATTGGGCGGTTCATTCGCGGGCTCGTGGCCGGGCTGGTGCGCTGCTTCCCTGAAGATGAGTTCGTGCTGTTTTACACGGCCCGGCGTGAGCTACCCCTGCCGCCGGAGCTCCGCGGCCAGCCGAACGTGCGGACACTGCGCATCCCAGTGTCGGAATGGCTGGCGACGGTGCTGTGGCACCGTGCCCGGCTGCCGCTGTATCCTGATGCCGTGCTTGCCGCAGCGGGACTGCAGGCCGACATCCTGCATTTCCCGAATTTCATGGTGCCGCCGCTGGCGCCATGGCTGCGCCGGCGCGGCACGGCGGTCACTATACACGACCTGAGCTTCTACCTGTTCCCGGAGCATACCGACCCTGGCCTGCACCGGTTCCTGATGCGTGTGGTGCCGCAGGCCGTGCGACAGACAGACCTGGTGCTGGCCGACTCCGAGAACACGCGGCAGGACCTGATCACGCATTTCGGAGCCGATCCGGCGCGCACGCACGCCATCCTGGGCGGGCTGGAGCCGGGCTTTGGCCCTGTGGCCGATCCGGCGCTGGTCACTGCCACGTTGCAGCGCTTTGGCATTGACCGGCCATTCATTCTGTCCGTGGGAACGGTGCAGCCGCGTAAGAATCTCAAGCGCTTAATCCAGGCCCTCTCTCTCCTGCGGCATGAACACGGCCTCCCGCACATCCTCGTGAACGCGGGGCGCAAGGGCTGGCTGTACGATGACATCTTCGCCACCGTGCAGGAGCTCAAGCTCGAGCGGGACGTGCTCTTCCTGGAGCACGTAGACGACCCAGCCCTGCGCGCCCTGTATACTGCGGCAAGTGCACTGGCGTATCCCTCGCTGTACGAGGGCTTCGGTTTTCCACCGCTGGAGGCCATGGCCTGTGGCACGCCCGTGGTTGCCTCCAATGTCTCGTCCATCCCCGAGGTAGTGGGCGATGCCGGGTTGCTTGTAGAACCGCTGGACCATGCAGCCCTGGCTGAAGCCCTAGCTCGAGTGCTTGTAGACAGCACTCTGGCGCAGGAGCTCCGCCGCCGTGGCCTCGAGCGGGCGCAGCAGTTCACCTGGGAGCGCCAGGCCAGGAAGCTGATGGAGCTGTACCGAGAAATTGTGTAATGCCTACTGCCTGGGCCTGATCGCTTGACGCGACCTCGTCGCAGTACGTCTCCTCGGCTGCGCCTCTTGAAGCCTGGCTGCCACAGGCGTACCATGGTCCGCGGAGGACACAGCGATGGGCAAGCTGCCCTGGCGGGAGGCACTGCACTCCGGTCGCTGGAGCAGGCGAGCGCTGCTCGGCACAGCCAGCCTGGCCGGCAGTGTACCGATTGTGGCGGCAGCCTGCATCCTCCGGCCGGCTGAACGACGCACCGGCAGCCGGCCCGGCGTGCTCACCGTGGCCTGGAATGTCGGCGATGTGCCAGGCGGGGAGCCTGCCGTGCGCCAGCTGCTGGAAGCCGTCGATGAGGCGAGCACGCATCCGCATAGCCCCGCGGCCGCCGGCTACCGCCTAGAGCTCGAACGCTTCATCGCCGAGACGTTCTCCGAAAGCGTGTTGAACGCCCGCGCCTGGGAGCTGCGCGTGGGTGCGATGCAGCACGGCTACGGGCCGGATCTGGTGATCGGCGGGGAGAACTTTATCTCGCTGCTGGCGACCGAAGGCGTGCTCCTGCCTTTCGACGGCGCCAGTGCACCGGCGCTGGACGTGCGCCCGGCCGAGTTCATCCCCGCCGCGCTGGATGGTCTGCGCACGCGCGGACGGCTCTTCGCCCTGCCGCTGAGCGTCACGCCGGCCGTGCTGTACTACAATCCTAAGCTCTTCTTCCGCTATGGGGTACAGCCGCCGCAGCGTGAGTGGGGCTGGCGTGAACTCCTCGACGCAGCACAGCGGCTCACCCAGGACGTTGATCCCAGCGGCAACCCGCTCACGTGGGGGCTGTTGTTCGATTCAGGGCTGCCGCTGGCCGGCCCGAACGTGCACCTTGGCTCGCTTCTCCTGCCGCTGATCTGGCAGAACGGCGGAGACGTGGTGACGCGCGATCTCAAGGCCAGCGCGCTGGACCGGGACGAGGCCATCACCGCGGTCGAGTTTGTGGCCGAGCTACTGCACCGCCGCCGCGTCATGCCCCGCACGCTCCAGCCATCGGATGGCGCGCGCCTGGCGCTGGCGGAACGTGCGGCCATGTTCTACCAGTACCTGGGGCTGCCGGAGAACTGGCGCAGCCGCTTTCGCATCGCTGAGCTCCCGCAGGGGCGCCACCGTGCCACTGGAGTGGAGGTCGTGTCGGCAGTAGCGGTAAATGGCCGCGGGCCGCAGGTGCCGTTGGCGGCGCGCGCCGCGCTTGCTCTCGCCGACGCCGGCCAGGCTGCCGGCCAGCAGTTCGTGCCGGCTAGACGGGAAGCCCTTGAGGCGATGGAGCGACGCGGTCTGTGGAATGACCAGGAGCTGGCCGTCATTCGGAATTCGCTAGAGTACGCTCGCACCGCGCTCCCGAAACTCTCTCGCCGGGCGATCTACTATATCCGCAACGCCCTGCGCACGTACCTGGAGCGTCCGCTGGTGCTGAACGACCGCCCGCCGAAGCTAGCTTGCCAGGAAGCCGCCGTGGCTATCTCAGGCATCCTGGCGCTCGCCGCAACCGACTGATCTGTGAACCTGCGGCGAAAGCGCTGGGGTGTGGGAACGTCATACAACGTCATACAAGGAGGGGAAAAGAGAAGTGGTGCCGTGCACGCTCTCCCGACGCTCCCTCGTAGAAGGCCTGGCCGCCGCTCTGGGTGGCACGGTGCTCGCCTGCAGAGGTGGGACGTCGGGTGTTCCAGAGCAGCAGTCGCAGCGCCGCCTCGGCAAGATCACGGTCATGCAATGGGACCCGCCGACGACGCCATTTGGAGAATGGCTGCTCTCGTACTTCGAAGCATTCCCGAGCCGGACAGGCATCCCGCTGGAGATCATCCAGCGCAAGGCCGGTACCGACCCGCACCAGGAGCAGGTGGTGCTGGTGGCCGCACAACAGGCTCCCGATGTGTTTTTCCGCACCGGCCGCGGCTTTCTCCTCTACGCAGTGTTCGCCTCGCAGGGAGTAATCCAGCCGCTCGATTCCTTCGTGAAACGAGATAAATTCGACCTCTCGGATTTCTGGCCGGGCGTTATCGCCTTGATGACGGCAAAGGGAAAGCTGTGGGTGATTCCGCAGGACTTTAACGCCCATCTCTTTGCATACAATCTCGCTTTCTGGCGCCGTGCCGGGTTAGACGCTCCGCCGACAGATTGGCAGGATGCCCGCTGGACCTGGCCGCGCTTCGTGGATGCAGCGCAGCGCTTGACGCAACGTACCCAGGCCGGCGAGACTGCGGTATGGGGCTACCAAGTCGGTGATGTCACGGAGATGTTGCTGTGGCTGTGGACCAACGGCGGCGACCTGCTCGACAAGGAGTGGCGGCGGGTCGTCGTGACCGAGCCGCCGGCTGTGGAGGCGCTGGATTTTCTCCAGAAGCTCATCCATGCCTATCAGGTGGCACCGCCGCCTGGAACCGCCCTAGGTGGCGGCAATCCCTTTGCCGCCGAGCGCGTGGCCATGCTGCGCGCTCCGGCCGCGCTGCTGAACGTCGTGCGCGGCCAGAACCCCCAACTTGAGTTCGACGTGACGTTGTTCCCGCGCGGTCGGGCCGGGTACGTCGCGTATGGTGGAGGCGGCGGCTATGTCATGTCGGCAACGACGAAATACCCGGATGCAGCCTGGGAGCTATTGAAGTATATTGGCGATCGGGAATATGCGGTGAACAAGGTTAAGACAGGGGCGCTTGGCCCGCGCATTTCGACCGCACGGGAGTTCTTTGTCCAGCCCGACAAACCACCGCAGCATGCGCCGCTCTATTTCGAGGCGCACGCGCACGCCGGCTGGGAGCCCAATGTCACAAACTGGATCGATGTGCAGAACGCCGTCGCGGAGGAGTTCAGCCAGCTCCTGGCGAACCGGCGCTCGGCCATGGAGACAGCCCAGGCCATGAAGCAGCGTGTTGAGGCGCTTCTGCCCCAAGGCGAGCCGTTTATCTAGGGGGTGCGTCGGTGGCTCCGGCATCTCCGGCACATCTTCTGGTCGTTTTCGCTGATGAGCTCCGGGCCCAGGCGGTCGGTTGCTACGGCAATCCTGATGTGGCCACGCCGGTCCTCAATCGTTTGGCCGCTGAGGGTGTCCGCTTCACGCATGCCTATGCCAACGCCCCGGTCTGCACGCCCAGCCGCGGCTGTCTCCTGACCGGCTGCTGGCCGCAGCGCCACGGTGCTATCACCAACGATCTACCGGTGAACCCGGCGGCGCCTTCGATTGCCCGTGCGCTGCGGGCTGCCGGCTACGCCTGCGGGTACATCGGCAAGTGGCACTTGGGCGGCATCCCGCGCTACCGGCGTATTCCGCCCGGACCCGAGCGGCTGGGCTTCGATGACTTCTGGGCGGTGTGGAATTGCCACCACCGGTACATGCGGCCCAAGTACTATCTCAACGACGCTGCCGAGCCGGTGATCCTGGCAGGCCGCTACGAGCCCGAGGTGCAAACCGATCTCGCTCTGGGCTGGCTGACGGAGCACCGTACGCGGCATCCCGACCGGCCGTTCTGTCTCTTCGTGTCCTATGGCCCGCCCCACAGTCCGTACCGGCCGCTTCCGCCGGGTCTGGAAGGTCGGTATGATCCGGCGCGCATCACCCTTCGTCCCAACTGCCCCGATATCCCGCAGGAGCGGCAGGACCTCGCAGATTACTATGCCCACACGACGGCGCTCGACCAGCAGCTTGGACGGCTGGTTGCCTACCTCGCCGAAACCGGCGAGCTAGATCGCACGCTGCTGGTGTTTACCTCCGACCACGGTTCGATGCTGGGCTCGCAGGGCCACCACTACAAGCAGCAGCCGTGGGAGGAGTCGATCGCTGTGCCGTTCATCATGCGCGGCGGGCCCGGTCTCCCGCGGGGCGTCGAGCTGGATCTGCTGATTGGCCTAGTGGACCTCACCCCCACCCTCTTGGGACTACTGGGCGTACCGGTGCCGGTGGCAATGCAGGGACGCGATCTCTCGGCCTTTATCCGAGAGCCCGGCGTAACCGACGGCCGACCGACGTCGATCTATCTGCAAGAGATGATCTGCTGCGATCAGGCCATCCGCGAGGGCATCATCCCGTGGCGGGGCGTGCGCACGGCGCGCTACACCTATGCACGAAATCTCGCCGGTCCCTGGGTACTGTACGATAACTGGGAGGACCCTTACCAGCTTCACAACCTGGTCGATGCTCCAGGGGCTCGCGAGCTCCTGGAGAAGCTTGAGCGCGAGATGGAAGCCTGGATGGCATGCCTTGATGACCGGCTGGAGCCCGCCGAGGCTGTGCTGCGCCGCTATGGCCTCACCGAGGTATGGGCAGAGCGCAATGCACACCTGCACACCGGCCGGAACATGAGCGGCGAGCCGCCGGAACTGTGGCCGCCTACGGCCTCGTGAACGGCTCGAGTGGGGTAGACTGCACTGATTACCAAAGGCGTAAGACGGGCGGTGCTCGAGGGCTGGTTCGCCCCGAGAAGGAGAGCAGCAATGCCAAGAGGTGATGCCACATCCGCGAACACCAGAAAGATGAGCGAGGGAGCGGAAAGAGCCCCGGCAGCCCACGTAGCGCAGGAGCTCCAGCTTGTGCCGGAAGCATCCGCAGCAACACGCCGGGGTCTGCTCAATGCCGGCAAGCGCCTGGCGTATGCCGCCCCGGCAGTCGTCGCGGCGCTATACCCGAGTGCAGCCGCGGCGGACGGCATCCGCGTGAATGTGGATGCCGATGGAGGGGTGGATGTTCGGGTCGGGAGTATCGCTGTCTCGGTCCCGGGCCATCGCGCGGTGATCTCCGGCCCGTTCCTACATGACCTGCTGGTTGCTACTGCCGATCTGCGGCGGCGCCGCTTGCGCGTGGGGTTCCGGGCTGAGCTGGCACCCATCGGCCGGGTGGAAGATGTCCCGGCAAACCTGGGCGGGATCAGCAACGATGGGAACGACCCGCTTACCAGCGGGCTGCTCCATGTCGTGGACATCGTTGATCGCCCGGAGAGCATCGTGCATGTGCAGCTCCGCGGCGCGGCCAGGCAGGCGACATACCAGGTAGTGTTTCTCAGGTTGAACGACCTGGGGCGCGGCGGCGTCGTAGACCTCGACCGCATCACCACGGATGAGGATGGGGACTTCCGTGGCGTGGCCCCCAAGCGGCTAGGGCGGTCGCCCGACCGGCTGGGGCGTGCCGGCATCTTCCTACTGCGCCGCGAGGTTCCCAACGTTGGCTGGCGCAACCAGTTCATCGCAGCGGTCGCAGTCTGATGGCCGGGCCGAAATATTTGTAAATAACACTGAGCCAGCGCAGGTAGGGTGATCGCATCATCTTGCCCTGCGGAGTATCACCATGAGCGAGCAACGACGGGCCCCGAACTGGCACGCCGGTGTGTTCTTCGGGCTGCACTACGACCTGCATGCCAGCGCGCAGGATACCGAGCTGGGCAGAGATGTCACGCCCGAGATGCTGCGGGCGGCCTGGGAGAAGATCCGGCCGGATTGGGTGCAGTGTGACTGCAAGGGGCATCCCGGCTACACGAGCTGGCCGACGAAGGTCGGGTACGCCTCCCCCGGCATTGTCCGCGACGCGCTGCGCATCCATCGCGAGGTGACGCGCGAGTTAGGCCTGCCCCTGGTCGTGCACTACTCGGGCCTGTGGGATGAGGCCGCAATACAGCATCACCCCGACTGGGCGCGCATCGCTGCCGACGGTACTCCCGAGCGCGGTCGTGCTTGCCCGCGCAGCGGCTACCTGACCGAGCTGCTGATCCCCCAGATGCTTGAGCTCATCGACACGTACGACGTCGATGGCTTCTGGGTGGATGGCGACCTCTGGGTGGCGCGGCCGTGCTATTGTACGCGCTGCTGCAGTGCCTTCACTGCTGAAACCGGCATCGCCGCGCCTCCGCGCGCGGCCGGCGAGCCGGGCTGGGAGGCCTGGCTGGCCTTCCACCGCCGTTCCTATGAAGCGTACGCCCGCGCCTATATCGAAGCCGTGCACCGGCGCAAGCCGGAGTGCCTCGTTTGTATCAACTGGGCCTACTCGGTGCGCCAGCCTGACCCGGTCACGCTGCCGGTGGACTTCCTGAGCGGCGACTTCCGCCATGCCTGGGGTGTAGAACGCGCCACCGCAGAGGCGCGCGTGCTGGCCAGCCGCGGGCTCCCGTGGGACTTGATGGCCTGGGGTTTCACCACTGGTGAAGGCGGCCATGCCGGCTGGCACTTTAAGACTGTGGCGCACCTGTGCCAGGAGGCGGCAGAAGTGATCGCCAATGGCGGTGCCCTGAGCATCTACATCCACCCGCCGCGCAGCGGCTATCTGGTGCGCTGGGAGCACGATGTCGTCGCTGAAGTAGCGCGCTTCTGCCGGGCGCGGCAGGCTGTGGCCCAGGGCAGCGTCTCGGTGCCGCAGGCGGTGGTGCTGCACAGCCAGTCACACTACTATGCGCATAACGACCCGCTCTACGGCCTGGGCCAGGCGACGCAGCCCATGGAAGGCGCCCTTCATGCCCTGCTGGACACTGGCTACCATGTGGATATCCAGACCGAGGACGGGCTGCTGAGACGGCTCCCAGAGTATGGGCTAGTCGTCGTGGCAGAGCAGGACCCGCTGCCCGAGCAAGTCATCGAGGGGCTGGTACAGTACGTGGCCCAGGGCGGGCGGCTGGTGCTGAGCGGGGCGCATCTGGCGCGGCATCCTGAGCTGGCGGCGCTGGCAGGGGTTGAGGCAGCGGGCGAGCTACGCCAGGGCTTCCATTACCTTCCGGTGGATAGCGCAGCAGTGACGGTCGCAGGGCCGTGGCAGCCGGTGCGCCTGCACGACGCTACAGCCTGGGCCGCGCTCCAGCACGGCCCGGAGCCGGGCAAGCATGACACCGGCTCTCCAGCGATCACGCTTCGTGAGGCCGGCCGCGGTCGGGTTGCAGCGATTCACGGTCCGATCTTCGCCGCCTACTACCGCACGCGCTACCCCCGCTTGCGCGGCCTACTACGGCAGCTCTTCCGCGCCGTTTGGCCCGACCCGATGGTGGAGCTGGCAGCCCCTGCCCATGTCGTGCTCACCCTTCGCCGGCAGCCCGGCTGCACCATCGTGCACCTGCTCAACCGCGGCGCTGATCCGGCCACCTCGCCGCGTAACGTCATGGTCGAGCGTGTGCCACCGATCGGGCCGCTCACGCTGCGCCTGCGCCTGCCGCACCGTCCCCGCGCGGTGCGGGCTGTCCCTGACGAAGGCGCCCGGCTGCGCTGGGACTGGGCAGACGGCACGGCCGAGGTCGAGCTGTCGCACCTGGGCATCCATACGTCGGTGGTATTCGAAGAGACGTAGCCTAAGAGACGCGCCCCGGCAGGCCGGTCGCCGATAAATCAAAAACACGATTGAATTGCTGCAGTTTAGTGCTATGCTGGGGGAAGAGCTGCGAGGGAGGGAGCGATGCCCCACTATCCTTATCTGATCGTCGGCGGTGGGATGACGGCCGACGCCGCTGTTCATGGAATTCGCGAGGTTGATCCGAACGGCGCCATCGGCATCATCAGCGCGGAGGCGCATCCGCCGTATAACCGGCCGCCGCTGTCCAAGGGTCTGTGGAAGGGCGAGCCGGAGGAGAGTATCTGGCGCGGCACGCCCCAGCAGCCAGGTGTCACGCTACACCTGGGCCGGCGGGCGGTGGCTCTCGAGCCAGGTGCAAAGCGTCTGACCGACGACCAGGGAACGGTCTATACGTTCGACAAGCTGCTGTTGGCGACCGGCGGTACCCCGCGGCGTATCCCCGGCAGCCCGGAGCAGGTGATCTACTTCCGTACGTATGACGACTACCGCCGGCTGCGCGCCCTGGCCGGCCTGGGCGCCCGTTTCGTTGTCATCGGCGGCGGCTTCATCGGTTCGGAGATCGCCGCGGCGCTGGCCATGAACGGCGTTCCCGCAACCATGCTCTTCCTTGAGGAAGGCATTGGCAGACGGCTCTTCCCGGCCGGGCTGGCCCGCTTCTTGAACGACTACTATCGCCAGAAGGGGGTCGAAGTCCTGCCGGGCGAGTCGGTCACGGCGATCGAAACTCGTGGCGAGGAGATCGTCGTGCGCACCCAGAGCGGGCGCGAGCTTGCCGGCACTGCGGTCGTGGCTGGCCTGGGCATCCTGCCGAATGTCGAGCTGGCTCGCGACGCCGAGCTGGGGATCGAGGACGGCATTCGCGTCGATGAGTTCACGCGCACCGACCACCCGGATATCTATGCTGCCGGCGACGTGGCGAGCTTCTATAACCCTGCGCTAGGCAAGCGCCTGCGTGTTGAGCACGAGGATAACGCCAACACCATGGGTGCTATCGCCGGCCAGAACATGGCCGGGCGCAGCGTGCGCTACGATCACCTGCCTTTCTTCTACTCGGACCTGTTCGACCTGGGCTATGAGGCAGTCGGCGACACTGACTCACGGCTAGAGATGGTTGAGGATTGGAAGGACCCGTACCACGAAGGCGTAGTGTATTACCTTCAGGACGGCCGCGTGCGTGGCGTGCTGCTGTGGAACGTGTGGGGCCAGGTAGACGCTGCTCGGCGGCTGATCGCCGAGCCGGGGCCCTTCCGCCCGGAGAGCCTGAAGGGCCGCCTGCCCGAATAGACAGCGCAGGCGAAGGGTATGACTGTTCTCTCCCGCAGCACAGAAGACCGGCGGTCACGGCGATGCCTTCCATACCAAGGCAGTTCCCCCTCTCCTGCCGCGCGGGAGAGAGGGCCGGGGATGCGGCGTTCCTCTAGTTTGCCGGACTACTTCTTGCGCCTTCGTCTCCGCGGGTGTGCGTGGATGGGTGATAAGTGTGCATCTGTGTGATCTTCATGCCTTCCTCTCCGCAGGTGCGGGAAGACGATGACCGAAGGAGGGCCTGCAGCCATGGCTCAGCAGGATGATGGTGCCGGCCGTGGATTTGCATTTCTCCGCATGAACCAGCGGCAGCCCAAGCCGCGCACCCGTGGCGTAACGGAGATCCGCGGCCCCTACTACACGCCGATGGGCAAGCGCTATCTCCAGGATGTGCTGGAGACTATGGGACCGTACATCGACTCGCTGAAGTTCGCCGGTGGATCGTTCAGTCTGATGCCCTGGGGTGCCCTCAGAGAGATCATCGACCTCTGCCACCAACATGACGTACTGGTCTCAACCGGTGGCTTCATCGAGTATGTGCTTACCCAAGGTCCTGAAGCAGTAGCGCAGTATATTCAAGAGTGTAAGCGGGCCGGCTTCGACATCATCGAGCTCTCCAGCGGCTTCATTACGATCCCGACCGAGGACTGGCTCCGGCTGGTCGAGCAGGTGCAGCGTGCAGGCTTGAAGGCGAAGCCGGAGGTGGGCATCCAGTTCGGAGCCGGTGGCGCCTCTGCCGCCGCGGAGCTCGAGGCGGAAGGCATCCGTGACCCCGCCTGGGCGATCGCCCAGGCGCGGCGCTTCCTCGAGGCCGGGGCGTACATGATCATGATAGAATCTGAGGGAATCACAGAGAGCGTGCAGACCTGGCGAACTGATGTGCCGGCGCGCATCATTAACGCGCTAGGGCTGGAGCGAGTGATGTTCGAGGCGGCCGATCCGGCAGTCTTCGCCTGGTATATCAAAAACTACGGCCCGGAAGTGAACCTCTTTGTGGACCACAGCCAGATCGTGCAACTCGAATGTCTGCGTTCCGGCATCTGGGGCACGGCGAGCCTGTGGGGGCGGGTGCTAACCTATAAAGGCTGACGCATAAAGGCTGACGCATAAAGGCTGACGCACCGCGCCTTGAGTGGTGCGGCCAGAAAGCGAACGCTGCCCGAAATCTTAATAGTAGGCCGGGGGCAACTACGTACATCTCCCGGCGCCTGGTGGGCTGCGCCGCCTGGGCCTGATTCACCTGACACGGCCTGGAAGAACGCGCGGTTCCGCGGCTACGCCAACTACCGGCAGGCGCCAGGGTTCGCAGCTAAGCGCCAGGAGCTTCTGACGCTGGCGCTAGCGTAGGGAGTGATCATGCGTGCTGAGGCCCTGCCCGGCGCTGTCACCGCTTGCTCATCGCCGACGCGCTGGCCGTGCGCGGGATGTCTGTGGAACACATCCTGAGCGAGCAGCACCGGCAGCACCAGGTGCCGACGCCCTGGGTGGTCGCGCACGATGCCCGGATCGTCTATCCCACTCAGGCTCGACAGCAAACATCCAAATCCGAGGCAAACACAGACATAATGACGAGCGCAGCCATGCAACCGGTGGCAGTCAATCCGGCCTTTCTCTCGCTCCTTGAGTCGCTTGACCTCTTTCGTAACCTCTCCCATGAAGAGCTTTCCGCCGCTGTCAGTGCGGCTTGCTACTGCACGATAGCGCGAGGCGCTATCGTGTTTCGCCAGGGTGATCCAGCGGCCGCGCTGTATGTGCTCACACAGGGGCGGGTGAAGGTGACCCAACTCACCGCGAGTGGCGAGGAGATCCTGTTGCGCTTTGTCGGGCCAGGTGAGCTGTTCGGCTGCGTGACAGCGCTGGGCGAGCGCGTCTACCCCGCCACTGCGTCCGCAGTGGCGGCCTGTGCGGTCCTGTGCTGGGAGAGCGACGCGATCGCTGCATTGCTCGACCGTTGCCCGCGGCTCAGCCAGAACGCCCTGCGCCTCGTAACCGGCCGGGTGCTCGAGCTCCAGGATCGCGTGCGTGAACTCTCCACTGAGCGCGTGGAGCGGCGTGTGGCGCGGGCACTCCTGCGGCTGGCCCGTCAGGCCGGGCGGGAAGTCGAAGACGGCGTGCTGATTGATCTGCCGCTCTCCCGCCAGAGCCTGGCTGGCTTGACGGGCACAACCCTCTACACCGCCAGCAGAATCCTTTCTCGATGGGAGCAGCAGGGCCTGATCGCGAGCAGCCGTGAGCGCATCCTCATTCGCTACCCTCACAGCCTCATGACGATCGCCGAAGACCTGCCACTGCATCGCTAGCCGCTCGTCCCCACGGATTCGGCTTTTTGACAGACTGTGCCTCTCTCAGGCGCTGATGGGCCAGCTGCCTTCTGGGCCGTCCTTCTTTGCGCTGGCGCAACGACAACGGCGGAACAGTTCTGTAGAGTGTTGCCGCGGGGCTCGAAGGTCCTTCCCGCAGGCCTTCCCGTAGGCCTCCCTGCAGGCGTTAGCGAGGGCACGCGTCCTTCCACGGTCAGGAGCGGGGAAGCCATGCGGGGGCCTGAAGATGTGCCGACGTTGTCCGCCGGCTTGCCGACGTTCTACCGAGGATTGCTTGCCCCAGGGATGTCTGGAGCGGGCTTTGTTCGAAGAGGTCATGTTTGTTCGAAGAGGTCATGGAGGTCAAGATGGATACCCCGGGCGAAATGATCCGCAAGCATCATCGCGAGCTCGCTATGGAGATGGCGCAGCATGTTGCGACGCTGGCCAGTGCGCCCTCAGAGAGCGCTATCGCGGCTCTGGTGCAATTCCTCACGCAGGAATTGCTGCCCCACGCGCGTGGAGAGGAGCAGGCCTTGTACCCGGCGGTCGAGCCCTTGATCAAGGCTCATGGCACAGCAACGGCAACGATGGTCATCGACCACGAAGCGATCGAAGGATACATCCGCCGGATCGCAGACATGGCCCGCGCCCGCGCACAGGCCACGGGTGAAGCGCGCGCTACATATGATGCCCAGCTCGCTCAGCTAGCCCTGCAATTGCAGGCCATCTTTGAGCTTCACCGGTCCAAAGAGGAGCGGGTGTACCTGCCGCTATTGGAGCAGCATCTGCCACCGGCTGAACAGGAACGCGTTATCGCAGCCATACATGCGCTCGAGGGGAGCGCAGGCGGGGCCGGCGCTGCACCAGAGACGGTGCTGGACGTGCGGCAGATCATCCCGCGGGAGCGCCATCCCCTGATCTTTGCCACCTTCGACCGCCTGCATCCCGGCGAGGCGTTTATTCTGGTAAACGATCACGATCCCAAACCGCTGTATTATCAGTTTAGCTTCGAGCGGAGCGGGCAGTTTACATGGGAGTACCTGGAGCAAGGGCCGGAGGTCTGGCGCGTGCGCATCGGGAGGACAGCCTGACCGGTCCCGGCGCACCGGCCCGGCTGCATCTGATGCTGCTGGTCCCGGCGTTCCTGGCCCTCCTTGCTGCGCTCTGGGCCGGGTTGCAGCGGCTCGGCTGGGATGTCCCGATGCTCCGGCCGGGCCTGGCTGCTGTGCACGGCCCGCTGGTGATCTCCGGCTTTCTCGGCACACTGATCGCACTCGAGCGGGTAGTGGCGCTGGGAAACCGCTGGGCGTACGGGGCGCCAGCCCTGGCCGGGTTCGGCGGACTGGCGCTCATCGCCGGCCTGCCCGACCCGGCCGGCGCCCTGGGCGTGACCCTGGGCAGCGCCGGCCTCGTGGTCATCTTCGGGTTGCTCGTAGGCCGACACCCTGCTCTCCACACGATCACGCTCTGGCTCGGCGCGCTGAGCTGGCTTGGCGGGAACCTCCTGTGGCTGGCAGGACAGTCACTGCTGCGGGTGGTGCCCTGGTGGATGGCATTCCTGGTCCTGACCATCGTGGGTGAGCGGCTGGAGCTGGCGCGGCTGCTCCGTCTCTCCAGGGGAGGCTACAGCGTCTACAGTGCCGCCGCGGGCACGCTGCTCGCCGGACTTGCCGTCACGCTCCTGAACCTCGACGCCGGCATGCGCCTGGCCGGCCTGGCGCTCGGCGGACTGGCACTCTGGTTGTGGCGCTACGACATCGCTCCGCGCCGGCTACGCCAGGGCGGGCTGACCCGTTTCATTGCGGTGAGCCTGCTCGCTGGCTACGTCTGGCTTGCTGTTGGCGGTGCGTTGGCGCTCGTTTTCGGGGGTGTACCAGCTGGGCCACAGCGCGATGCGCTGCTGCATGCGATCTTTATCGGGTTCGTCTTCTCGATGATCCTCGGCCACGCGCCGGTGATCTTCCCTGCCGTGTTAAGCCGGCCGGTGGTGTTCCGGCCGCACTTCTACGCGCATCTCGTGGCACTGCACGCCTCACTGCTCCTGCGCGTCACAGCCGATGTGGCCGGCTGGATGGCCGGCAGGCAGTGGGGTGGCCTGCTGAACGTAGCAGCGGTGCTCCTGTTCCTGGCCGTCACCGCCAGCGCGGTGCTGCGTGTGCCCTCCCCCAGTGCAGAGGCTGCCACACCCAGGAAACGATAGCGCCTGGACACCACCCGTCCCGCCGAGCACGAGCGCGCGGCGAATGCCCGCGCGCACTACTTCTGCCTTCGTCGTACCAACCGCGGCCGCCAGGGCAAGCCAGTCGAGCTCTTGCTCATCAAGGTCAAGCTAGACCCATCAAGGTAAACCCGGCAGAGATAGCGCTTTCGCGAAAGCGGCGCTCTCACTGGCCTCCTCTTGAGCCTGCGGTATTAGAGGTGCCGTGCAGGGCCTTCACGCCGGGGCTCCGGCCGGCGCGGCGGGCGCGGGCTCACGGTAGAGCCGCTTGCGGCGCCAGCGCGTGCCCTGCTTGGTGTCTTCGAGCTCGATGCCCTGGGCGGCCAGCTCCTCGCGGATGCGATCGGCGACGGCCCAGTTGCGCGCTGCCCGCGCGGCCTGGCGCTCGCGCAGCTTCTCTTCGAGATCGGGCGGCAGGTCCAGCTCCTCGCGCGCCTGCTCAAAGCGCAGCGCCAGCACCTGGTCCATATGGAAGAGCGTGGCCTTCTTCACCGGATCAGGCAGCTCGCTCTTGATGAGCTCCCAGACGACCGCCATAGCGGCTGGCATGTTCAGGTCGTCGTTGATCGCCTCGTGGAACCAGGCGCGGTACTCCTCAGAGAGCTCGCCCGTGCCGTCGCCCTCCATCTGCACAATCAGCGAGTGCAGGTGGTCCAGGCCGGCCTGCGCCGCCTTCATAGCGTCCCAGGTGAAGTTCAGTTTGGAGCGGTAGTGCGCTGAGTAGCAGAAGTAGCGATATCCCAGCGGTGTGAAGCCGCGCGCCTCTAGGTCGCTCAGCGTGTAGACATTCCCCAGGCTCTTGGACATCTTGCCGCCATCGACCAGGAGGAACTCGCCATGGAGCCAGTAGCGCACGAACGGCTTGCCCGTCGCACCCTCTGACTGAGCGATCTCGTTCTCATGGTGGATGGGGATATGGTCGACGCCGCCGCAGTGGATGTCCAGCGTTTCGCCCAGGTACTTCATGGCCATAGCCGAGCACTCGATGTGCCAACCGGGGTAGCCACGGCCCCAGGGGCTATCCCATTGCATGATGTGCTCGGGCTCGGCGATCTTCCACAGGGCGAAGTCGGCCGGATGCCGCTTCTCCGGGTTCACCTTGACCTCTTCGCGCGCTCCCACCTGTTGTTCCTGGAGGTCCAGCCGCGAGAGCTTGCCGTATTCCGGGAACGTGGTGACGTCGTAGTACACGCCGTCGGAGATCTGGTAGGCGTGGCCGCGCTCGATCAGCCGCTGGATCAGCGCGATCATCTCAGGGATATGGTCGGTCGCCTTGCAGACAATGGTCGGATCTTTGATATTGAGCTTATGAATATCTCGGAAGAACGCCTCGGTGTACATCTGGGCGATCTCCCAGACGGTCATACGCGCCCGCCTGGCGCCGACCAGCATCTTGTCTTCGCCGACGTCCGCGTCGCTGGTGAGGTGGCCGACGTCGGTGATATTCATGACGTGGATGACCCGGTAGCCGTTGTATTCCAGCGTACGCCGCAGGACGTCTTCAAAGATATAGGTGCGCAAATTACCGATGTGGGCGTAGTCGTACACCGTGGGCCCGCAGGTGTACATGCGCACCTCGTTGTCGTATAGCGGCTGGAACTCTTCGACTCGGCGTGTCAGGGTATTGTAGAGCCTGAGCGGCGGCATTGGTCCGGCTGCTCTCCTTCGCAAGTTCGCAAGCGAGTTGCTCATAGGACGCCAGTCAGGGCGCCCATCGCCGGAAATTGTAGCACATGGCCGTGCGTAGGCTTTCCGGCTTCGCTGCGCCCTGCCCTCGAAGGGCTGCCCCCGCGCAGATGTGAGAGATTTCACAAAATCGCCTCCCTGTCCGTAGACAGCCTCACGCGGCGCTGCTATAATTCCGACTATGGAGGTCGGAATTCCGGCGAGGGGCCGGCCGAAGCCAGAAGGAAGGCTCCTGTGGGTCGAGGGCAGCGAGCAACCAGCATAGAGCGGGACGTGCACGCAGTCGACCCGCGCGAGGCAGTGCGGCTAAGCAGCCGCACCCACTATGGCGTGACGGCGCGCGGCGAGTATGGTGTTCGGCTGATGGTCGCCCTGGCGCGCTCGTACGGCAAAGGGCCACAATCCCTGGCCGAGCTCGCGCATGCGGAGGACTTGCCGGCAGCGTTCGTCGAGCATCTGGCGGCCGACTTGCGCCGCGCCGGCCTGGTGATCAGCCACCGCGGGGCGCACGGCGGCTACGAGCTCGGCCGTGCGCCGGATCAGATCACGGCCGGCGAGATCATGCGCGTGCTCGAAGGGCCGGTGGCACCGATGCTGTGCGCCTCCGAGGTGCCCGGCGATCTGTACTGCGTGCGCGAAGACGTGTGCGCGACGAAGTACCTGTGGCTGCGGGTGCGCGACTCAATTGTACGCACCCTCGATACTATTACGCTGGCCGACCTGCTAGGGCCCGGCTCGACGGAAGGCCCGCAGCCGGTGCACTTCGTCGAAGATGCCAAGCAGCTGCACGCACTGCTGCCGGAACGGTGCGGTGCGCCGCGCGCTAGCCAGCGCGCGCCAGACTCAGGACTGGATCGGGCGGAGCGCGTGGTGCCGCCCGTCTCAGCGATTCCCAGTACAGAGCTAGGAGAGAAAAGGGAGCATGGCGGACCTAGAGATCCGTAATCTGCACGTCAAAATCGACGACAAGGAGATCTTGCGCGGGCTGAACCTGTCGATTAACAAGGGAGAGGTGCATGCGCTGATGGGGCCGAACGGCTCCGGGAAGAGCACCCTCGCCAGCGTCCTGATGGGGCACCCGAAGTACGAGGTGACCGAGGGCGAGATTCTGTTCAAAGGCGAGAATGTGCTAGAAATGGAGCCGGATGAGCGCGCGCGTAAGGGGCTGTTCCTGGCTTTCCAGTACCCGGTGGCGGTGCCGGGCGTGAACTTCGCCAACTTCCTGCGCATGAGCCTGAACGCCATCCGTAAGGGACGCGGCGATGGCCAGGTGGACAAGGACGGGAACGTCAAGCCGATCCCCCCGGCGGAGTTCCGGCGGCTCCTGCGCGAGAAGCTGGCGCTGCTCAAGATGGATGAGACCTTCACGCAGCGCTACCTGAACGAGGGCTTCTCCGGTGGTGAGAAGAAGCGCGCCGAGATCCTCCAGATGGCGCTCCTTCAGCCGGAGATCGCCATCATGGACGAGACCGACTCCGGCCTGGATATCGACGGGATCCGCATCGTGGGCGATGCGGTAAACTCGCTGCTAGGGCCGAACCTAGGCCTGCTGATCATCACGCACTACCCGCGCATCCTGAATTATATCAAGCCGCACTTCGTGCACGTGCTGGTCGCTGGCCGCATCGTCATGGAGGGCGGCCCGGAGCTCGCCCACGAGCTGGAGCAGCGTGGCTACGACTGGGTGCTCCAGCAGGTCACGGCCGGCGCGACGGCGTAGAAACCAGACCCGACTCCCCCGACTCCGCTGCGCTTGGAGACCGGTCGAGGCAAGCAGCGGAGACCTGGGGCGACAAGGAGAGAAGCGATGGCACTTGATATTGAGCAGATCGGCGAGAGGTACGAGACGAAGTACGGCTTCCGCGAGCCGGAGCGCTACGCCTTCAAGGCGCGTAAGGGCCTCGATCGGGAGGTCGTCGAGCAGATCTCGTGGATGAAGAACGAGCCGGAGTGGATGCGCAAGTTCCGGCTGCGCGCCCTGGAGCGCTTCGAGCGCATGCCCATGCCCACGGGCTTCTGGGGCGGTGAGCTGCGGAACTACCCGATCGATTTCCAGGATATCTACTATTACATTAAGCCGACTGAGAAGCAGGGGCGCTCCTGGGACGAGCTGCCGGAGGAGATCAAGCGCACCTTTGACCGGCTGGGTATCCCCGAGGCCGAGCGCAAGTTCTTGGCTGGCGTGGGCGCCCAGTACGAGTCCGAGGTGGTGTACCACTCCCTGCGCGAGGACCTGGCGAAGCAGGGCGTGATCTTCGTGGACACTGACACGGCGGTGCGCGAGTATCCTGACTTGGTGAGGCAGTACTTCGGTACGGTGGTCCCGCCCGGCGATAACAAGCTGGCCGCGCTGAACTCGGCGGTGTGGTCCGGCGGCAGCTTCATCTATGTGCCGCCCGGGGTGAAGGTCGAGATCCCGCTCCAGGCGTACTTCCGCATCAACGCCGAGCAGATGGGGCAGTTCGAGCGCACGCTGATCATCGTGGACGAGGGCGGCTACGTGCACTACGTGGAGGGGTGTACGGCGCCGATCTACTCCACCGACTCGCTGCATGCGGCGGTGGTGGAGATCATCGTGAAGCGGGGCGCGCGCTGCCGCTACACCACGATCCAGAACTGGTCCAAGAACGTCTACAACCTGGTGACGAAGCGGGCCGTGGCCTACGCCGATGCCACCATGGAGTGGGTGGACGGCAACCTGGGCTCGAAGCTCACCATGAAGTACCCGTCGGTGTTCCTCATGGAGCCGGGCGCGCGCGGGGACATCCTCTCGGTCGCCTTCGCCTCGGATGGCCAGCACCAGGACGCCGGTGGCAAGGTCGTGCATGTGGCACCACATACGACCTCGACCATCGTGTCGAAGTCGATCAGCAAGGGCACCGGCCGCGCCAGCTACCGTGGCCTCTTGAAAGTGTACAAGGGCGCCGAGTATGCCAAGTCCAACGTGCGCTGCGATGCGCTCTTGTTGCACGAGACATCGCGCACCGACACCTACCCGCTGATCGAGATCGAGGAGGACAAGGTCGAGATCGGCCATGAGGCCACGGTGTCCAAGGTGGGCGAGGAGCAGCTCTTCTACCTGATGAGCCGCGGGCTCACCGAGGAAGAGGCGATGGCGATGATCGTTAACGGCTTCATCGAGCCTATCGCCAAGGAGCTCCCGCTCGAGTATGCGCTCGAGCTGAACCGCCTGATTCAACTTGAGATGGAGGGATCGGTCGGGTAGTACAGCACCTTCCCTCCAGCTCTCCTCAGCCAGGGACAGGCCGGGTACGGCTGCTGGACGTTACCCCGCCAGCCGTGCCGGCCTAGATGCTGGAGGGTAGGTCGAGACTGCCCGCCTACGAACGGCTATGAGCAGTGTGATCAATCGCATCGTTGCTGGCGAGCAGGCGTTTGCTCGCGAGACTGTCGAGGCGCTCGTGCACAGCCGTGCTGAGCCGGAGTGGCTGCGGCAGCGCCGTCTGGAAGCCTGGGAGATTTTCAGCCGGCTGCCCATGCCGGGCCGGCCAGAGAACCGGTTTCTCCTTGACCCCGCCACAGCTGAAGAGTGGCGGCGCACCGATTTCAGCGCGCTGGATCTCAACCAGCTCACCCCGGTGCGCGAGCCGCTGCCGCGGGTGGCGGGTTTTCAGGAGCTCGATACACCAGTTCGTGATGGCCTGGCTGTCGATGAGCTCTCTGGCGTGCTGGTGCAACAGGAGAACAGCCCGGTCTTTCGTACCCTGCGCGAGGAGCTCGAGCGCAAGGGTGTGCTGTTCACGGACCTGGACACAGCGCTGCGTGAGTATCCGGAGCTCCTGCGCGAGCACTTCATGTCCGTGGTGCCGGCGGAGACGGGGAAGTTCGCCGCCATGCACGGCGCGTTCTGGACCGGCGGCGTGCTGCTGTACGTGCCGCAGGACGTGGAGATCGAGCTGCCGCTCCAGGCACGCACCTGGCTCGGAGAGCCAGGCCTGGCGATCTTCACGCACACGCTGATCATCTGCGAGCGCAATAGCCGCGTGACGTTCATCGATGAATATCTCTCGCCCGTCGGACAGCCGGCCAGCCAGTCCCTGAACAGCGGCATCGTCGAGGTCGTGCTGCGCGATGGCGCCCAGCTACGTTACGTGAACCTTCAGGAGTGGGGGCCAAGCGTCTTCAACGTGGTGACCATCCGCACGAAGCTCGGGCGGGATACCCTGCTCAATTCGCTGGTGCTGGCGTTCGGCAGCCGCGCCTCGAAGGCGAATGTGGAGAGCTTCCTGGAAGGGCCGGGGAGCAAGGCCGAGATGCTGGGGGTCTTCTTCGGCAGCGACCACCAGCTCATCGACCACCACACGCTCCAGGAGCACATCGCTCCGCACGCCACGAGCGACCTGCTGTACAAGGGCGCGCTGAAAGACTACGCTCGCTCGGTGTACAACGGCATGATCCGCGTGCACCCTGGAGCGCAGCGCACCGACGCCTATCAGGCGAACCGCAACCTGCTCCTGTCGGACCACGCGCGGGCCGACTCGATCCCGAACCTGGAGATCGGTGCCAACGATGTGCGCTGCACCCATGGCGCCACGGTCGGCCCGGTCGATCCGGAGCAGTTGTTTTACCTGATGAGTCGCGGGCTGTCGCGGGTCGAGGCCACGCGGCTGATCGTAGACGGCTTCTTTGGCGAGATCCTGCAGCGTATTCCACTGCAGAGTATCCTAGAACGGCTCCAGGCAGCAATCGATCTGAAGATGCGCAGCGAGGGCTGAGCCGGGTAAGATACCCTCGCTCGCCTGGCCCTGGGCCAAATCGCAGGAGCAACTGGATCACAGGTGAGCACGATGGCGACGGTGACAGCAGCTCACGTAGCAGGTGCCATAGACTGGGCGGCTGTGCGGGAGGACTTCCCGATCCTCAAGCGCCTCGTCCATGGCAAACGGCTGGTGTACCTGGACAGCGCAGCGACGTCGCAGAAGCCGGCGGTGGTGATCGAGGCGCTGCGGGAATACTACCGCACGTACAACGCCAACATCCACCGCGGTGTCTATCTCCTCAGCGAGGAAGCAACCGCGGCGTACGAAGACGCGCGCCGCAAGGTGGCACGCTTCATCAACGCGCCCAGCGCCCGGGAGGTGATCTTCACCCGCAACACCACCGAGGCGATCAACCTGGTGGCATACGCGTGGGGCCGCCACAACCTCAAGCCCGGCGACGTCATCGTGCTCACTATCATGGAGCACCACTCGAACCTGGTGCCCTGGCAGTTGCTGGCTGAGGAGACCGGAGCGCGGCTGGAGTGCGTGGGCATCACACCTGAAGGCCTGCTGGACCTGGAGCAGCTCGATCGCGCCCTGGCGAAGCCGGTGAAGCTCGTGGCCGTCGTGCACACCGCCAATGCCCTGGGCACGATCAACCCGGTGCAGGAGATCGCCCGGCGCGCACATGCGGCCGGCGCGCTCTGCCTGGTGGACGGCGCCCAGAGCGTGCCGCACATGCCGGTGGACGTGCAGCAGATCGGCTGTGACTTCCTGGCGTTCTCCGGCCACAAGATGCTCGGCCCGACCGGCATCGGTGTCCTGTGGGGACGGCTAGAGCTCCTGGAGCGTATGCCGCCCTTCATTGCCGGCGGCGGAATGATCCGCCGCGTCACCCTGGCCAGGACGACCTTTGCCGACGTACCCGAACGCTTTGAGGGCGGCACACCAGCTATCGCGCAGGCTATTGGCCTGGGCGTGGCGGTGGACTACCTGTCTGCCCTGGGCATGGAGGCCGTGCGGCAGCATGAGCAGGAGCTCACCGCCTATGCGCTCGAGCGGCTCGCCACTGTCGAGGGCGTGCGCATCTTCGGGCCGCCTGATGCAGCCCGCCGTGGAGGCGTGCTATCCTTTTACCTAGGGGATATTCACCCGCACGACGTAGCGAGTATCCTCGACCAGCAGGGCATAGCCATTCGCGCCGGCCATCACTGTTGCCAGCCGCTGATGGACTTCCTTGGGGTCCCGGCCACCGCGCGGGCGAGCTTCTACGTGTATAACAGCCCGGAGGACGTCGACGCGCTGGTCGAGGGCCTGCGAATGGCAAAGCGGATTTTCGAGAGTACATAATACACGCGAGATCATGGACGCACTCTATCGTGATTACATCCTCGACCACTACCGGAACCCGCGCAACTACGGGACGCTCGAAGACCCGGACCTGTCCTACGAGGACGACAACCCGTTGTGCGGGGACCGCGTACGCATGGACTTTAAGATCCGTGACGGGCGCATCGCCCAGGTGCGGTTCTCTGGCAAGGGATGCGCCATCAGCCAGGCATCGGCGTCCATGCTGACCGAGATGGTCGAGGGCAAGCCGCTGGAGGAAGTGAAGCAGATCGGCAAGGAGGATGTCCTGGAGAACCTGGGCATTCCCATCAGCCCGGCGCGCCTCAAGTGCGCCCTCCTAGCGCTGAAAGTGCTGAAGGCGGGCGTCTATGGTATCAAGGGCTGGCCGGGGGAGGAAGGGTAAGTGGCCGCATGGGTGTGCGTGGCCCGCACAGATGAGGTCGAGCCCGGTGCCGCGAAGAGGGTCGAGGTGGATGGCGAGGAGATCGCGATCGTGAACATCCATGGCGAGTTCTACGCTATCAGCGATATCTGCTCGCACGAGTACGCCTCGCTCTCAGAGGGCTGGGTAGACGAAGAAGACGAGACCATCGAGTGCCCGCTCCACGGCTCGCGGTTTAGTGTCAAGACCGGCGAGGTGCTGTCGCTGCCGGCCGTCTACCCGATCAAGACCTACGAACTCAAGGTCGAAGACGGGGACATCTACGTGAAGATAGACGCATTGGAGTAGGCCTGTGACGCGCCGGCACGTTAGCGCAGGCGGCACAGTGCACAGCAGGCAAACACCATACAGAGATAGCAAGGCGACAGACAGCAAGGCAACGGAGGAGAGGGATCTAATGGATCTGTTCCGACGAGCCTTCGGGGACCGCGAAAGTGAGGCGAGCATCGAAGAGACCTCTGCCCCGGCGCAGAGCGAGCCCCAGGTGAGCGCGCCGGCCAGCGGAGCGCCTACGGAAGAGGCTATCCTGGAGGCGCTGAAGGAGATCTATGACCCCGAGATCGGCATCAACATCGTGGACCTGGGCCTGATCTACGGGCTGGATATCTCGCCCGAGGGCAAGGTCAAAGTCACCATGACCTTGACCACGCCGGCCTGTCCGATCGGGCCGATCATTCGCAGCCAGGTCCGCGAGGTACTGACTCGCCGCGTGCCGGGGGTGAAGGAGACCGAGGTCAACCTGGTGTGGAGCCCGCCCTGGACCCCGGCGATGATGTCGGAGGACGCCAAGGCAGAGCTTGGGCTAGGGTTCTGATACCTGTTCTGATACATAATAGTGCATAATAGTGCATACCGCGTAGTATGTACTGCGTAACTACCCGACCCGTCACAGCATGACGTGCCCGGTCCTCACGATATTGCGCTGACACGGCGCCTACACAGTGCCTCGATGGGATCGATGAGTTTACGTAGTGCGCAGTACTGCATTACGCAGCACAGAGTACGCAGCACAGAGTACGCAGTAGACAGTAGCAGTGGTTCGGACTATGCGCCGCGTCTATCTCGATCATGCTGCCACGACCCCGCTGCATCCGGCGGTAGTCGAGGCGATGCTGCCGTACTTCCGGGAGCGCTTCGGCAACGCGTCGAGCGTGCATGCCTGGGGCCGCGAGGCGCGCGAGGCGGTCGAGGCCGCGCGCGAGCAGGTGGCGCGGCTGATCGGTGCGCAGCCGGACGAGATCACCTTCACCAGCGGCGCGACCGAGAGCGACAACCTGGCCATCCTCGGTGTGGCCCGCGAGCAGCGGGAGGCGCGCGGCCGGGACCATGTCATCACGAGCGCCATCGAGCACCACGCCGTGCTCCATGCCTGCGAGGCCTTGCAGCACGACGGCTTCGAGGTCACCGTGCTGCCGGTGGACCAGTATGGCCTGGTCGATCCCGACGACGTGCGCCGGGCGATCACACCGCGCACAGCGTTAGTGACCATTATGTATGCTAACAACGAAGTCGGCACGATCGAGCCGGTGGCCGAGATCGGCCAACTGTGCCGCACGGCAGGGGTGCTCTTCCATACCGACGCCGTCCAGGCTGCCGGCCACATCCCCTGCCGTGTCGATGAGCTCCACTGTGATCTCCTCTCCCTCACGGCGCACAAGATGTACGGGCCGAAAGGCACGGGCGCCCTGTACGTGCGCCGCGGCGTGCAGCTGCGCCCGCTCCAGTACGGCGGCGGGCACGAGTTCGGACGCCGCCCCGGCACCGAGAACGTTGCCGGCATCGTGGGGCTGGGCAAGGCGGCTGAGCTGGCCGCCCAGGAGATGGCTGCCGAGGCAGAACGGCAGCGCGCCCTGCGCGACCGTTTCATCGCCCAGGTGTTCGAGCGCATCGCAGACGTGCGCCTCAACGGGCATCCGGTGCAGCGGCTGCCCAATAACATCAACTTAAGCTTCGCCGGTGTCGAGGGTGAGTCGATGCTGCTGAACCTCGACCTGGCCGGCATCGCCTGCTCTACCGGCTCGGCCTGTTCGTCTGGTACCACTGAGCCCTCGCACGTGCTGCAGGCCCTGGGCGTGCCGTACGAAGTCATCCGCGGCTCGCTGCGCTTCACCCTCGGCCGCGACACCACTGCCGACGAGCTGGACTACACCCTCGAGACCCTAGTCGAGGTCGTCGAGCGCCTGCGTGCCCTCTCACCTCTGACCGCCTCGGCCTGACGAGCAGCGTTCGGCTCGTGCCCGAAACTGCGCCGGCCGGTCTGCTGCCTCTGCTCGGCGCGAGAACTGGTTCCTCCTGGCCATTACAGGCTACTGCACTGAGGCCATGTGCGGCTCTACAATTGACCCGGCCGCAGGCCCGCAGGCCTCGGGGCGCGCCTAGCAGGCAGTCAGCCGCTGTGAGTTCCTGATAAGGAACTCTGCGGCCAGCTGCTCGTATGTGGCTAGCTATTCGTATGTGGACTAGGTAGATTGAATATTAAATGCTGCGTGCCGAATACGTCTTGCTCACGCAGCGTACGTCACGGCAAGCTAAGGAGCATCAGTGCCGCCGCCGTCGCCGACGACCTTAGTGCAAGCGTGTGGAGCGCATAGCCTCTCTTCATTGGAGCTACACCGTTACTACGACCAGCTTTTCCACCTGCCCTACGGCTGCCACTATGATCCAGGCAACCGGCTGGCGCGGCGGCACGTGCTCTCCTGTGTGCATGCCGCGGACCTGGCGCTGCCAGGCGCGATCGTGGATGCCGGCTCCGGCGTGGCCGATCTGGTGCAGCCGCTGGTGGCACGAGGCGTTTGGCCAGAGCGCATCGTGCTGGTGGAGTACGCCTGGCGGACGCTTCAGCTCGGCCGGCGCTGGCTGGAGAACGCCGGCGGCGCGCTCGACCGCGTGCAGCATATTCAAGGCGACGCAGCGCACCTGCCGCTGCGGGATGGCGCGGCTGCCGTCCTGTTCTGCCGTGAAGTGCTCGAGCACCTGCCGGACGATTGTACAGCACTGCGCGAGTTCTGGCGAGCGGTCCGGCCCGGTGGCCTGCTCGTGCTGACGGTGCCGTGTGAGCGCCAGCCAAACCCCCGCTGGGGACACCTGCGCTGCTACAGCCTGGAGACGCTCTGCCGGCGGCTGGGCGACACAGGGGCGTGGCGGATCGAGGTAGCGACCAATTTTGGCCGTGTGGCCAGCCTGCTCTGGGGCCGTCCCAAGTATGCGCTCTACGCATCCTGGCTCGTGCTCACCGGCAGGGCGCGGGCGCGCCTCCAGGGGCAGCAGGTGCCGTCGTACTATGCCACCTCGCTGCACCGCCGCCTGGTCATGCCGCTCTTCGATCGCCTGCTTGCCACGCTCGCGCCGGCCGACCGCGCGGCACGCCCGCTGCCCCCCACGAACCTGCTGGTGGCCGCACGCCGACTGCCAGAGTAAGGCTACACCGCCGGGCGGAGGGAAGCCTCTGGCTCCACGGGCCGGTCAGCGGCGCGGGCGCTCACCGGCTCGACGTACTCGAAGTGGCGGGCGCGCGGGTTCAGTCGTGGCTCGATCCAGCGCACCCGCTCCGGGTGGGCGAAGAAGCTACCGAGCACCATGCGGCACTCCCGCTGCGAGAGCCGGCGCTCAGGGTGGGAGATGCACAGGTGATAGTGCCGCTGCCCGCGCTGGTAGCTGGAGGTCAGGATGATGCGCGTGCCGTCCGGCAGTTCGCAGGTATGACGCGGGTCCGGCAGCCGCCATAGCGTGGGATAGACCGGCCGGCGCTCCGCCTCCTGCCGCAGCCGTGCCGCCACCTCTGTAAGCAGAGACTGCTTCACCATGGCTGCCCTCTCTCCTCATCGTCTGTACAGAGCGCGAAATCTGCGCAGAGCTTGAATAGAAAATATGTTCTATCCTCGGGCCTATTAAACACCACCCCTGCGTATCTGTCAAGTCTGCCCCCGCCGTAGCGGCACCTGAGAGCGGCTTCAGGGCCAGCTCTCCCGGACGCGCCGCACAACTGCGCACCCGGCAAACTCTGTGCGCCGGAGCTGTGGAGTCACCGCACGCTGTCTTCCTATACTCCCGCCTAGAGGGGCGATACCGCGCCGGTCATGTTCAGTACAGTCCTTACCTCATAGTCCTTACCCAAATCTATACCCAACTCTACATCTATCAAATCTATACCAAACTCTATGGACTAGACACTGTAGCTCAAGACATACAGCATATGAACAGCATACATACAACAGCATACAAGGGAGGAACCGCACCCATGGACCAGACCATCGAGAAGATCGCTCTGGCCGCGCAGGCCAAGGCAGCCGGGCTGCGGCGGGATCCGCTGGGGTTCTTCGTGCTGAGCATGCTGGCAGGCATCTACGTGGGCTTCGGCATCGTCCTGATCTTCGCTATCGGGGCGCCCCTGGCCGCGGCCGGCTCTCCGCTGACCAAGGCCGTGATGGGCGCGGCCTTCGGCATCGCGCTCAGCCTGGTGATCTTCGCTGGTTCAGAGCTGTTTACCGGCAATCACCTGTTCCTCACGCTGGGCACGCTAGCCGGACGCTCACGCCTCTCCGACCTGGCCCTGGTGTGGGGCTGGTGCTTCCTGGGCAACCTGGCCGGCTCGCTTCTGCTGGCGTGGCTGGTCGCCCAGGCCGGCGTGTTCGGGGCCGAGCCACAGCGCAGCTTCGTACTCCAGGTAGCCGCGACGAAGATGACCCTGCCCTTCTGGACGCTCTTCGTACGTGGGGTGCTGTGCAACTGGCTGGTCTGCCTGGCCGTGTGGATGGCTCAGCGCACGCAGAGCGAGGCCGCTAGGCTGGTGCTGATCTTCTGGTGTCTCTTCGCCTTCATTGGGGCGGGCTTCGAGCATAGCGTGGCGAACATGTCGCTGCTTGGCATCGCCCTGTTCCTGCCACATGATGCGGCGGTGTCGTGGACAGGCTACCTGGCTAATCTGCTGCCGGTCACCCTGGGGAACATCGTCGGCGGGGCCGGCTGCGTGGCGGGGCTCTACTGGCTGGCGAACCCGGTCAAGCGGCTCGCCCAGGCTGGATCGCCTGCGCCGGTAGAGCCAGCCCGAGCGCTTCAGCCGCCGCTACCCGTAGCCGGGACGGAGCCGGCGTAGCCGTCCGTCCTTCGCCTGCAGCGCGCGAGAGCGAGCCGGTCTGGGGTCTATCAGACGCTTCTGCTGCGGGCCCCTCTGGAGCCCCAGACTGGCAAGGGCCAGGATAGGGGAATACTCCCGGCCCGGCAGCTCTGTCACACAACACGCAATACTCACACGCACCATGCATACGTGACGTGAGGGAGATAGACATGCCGAATAAGTTCGAGGAGCTGAAGAAAGCGAAGCATCCCCTGGATGTGTTGCCCGACCTGCATCGCTATGCGCGGGAGGGCTGGGAGGCGATCACCGATGACGACAAAGAGCGCCTGAAATGGTACGGCGTGTTCTTCCGCAAGCGGACGCCGGGTCACTTCATGATGCGCATCCGCATCCCCAACGGCATCGCCACCAGCGCCCAGGTTCGCGAGCTCGTGCACATCACGCGGGACTACGGCCGCGAGGTGATCGATCTCACCACCCGCCAGCAGGTGCAGTTGCGCTGGATGTGCATCGAGGACATCCCCGCCATCCTCGACCGGCTGGCTGCGGTCGGGCTCACCTCCATGCAGACCGGCATGGATAACGTCCGCAATGTCGTTGGCTGTCCACTAGCCGGCCTAACGCTGTATGAGCTGTTCGACGCCTCGCCTGTGGTGCGCGCCTATACCGAGCGAATCCTGGGTGATCGCGTGCTGTCCGACCTGCCACGCAAGTTCAATGTCACCATCACTGGCTGCCTGGAGAACTGCACGCATGCCGAGACCCAGGATATCGCCCTGACGCCGGCGACGAAGCTGATCGCCGGCACAGCGCAGCCCGGCTTTAACGTGCGCATTGGTGGGAAGATGGGCTCCGGCGGTATGACGGTCGCTACACCGTTGAATGTCTTTGTGACCTTCGAGGAGGCGGCCGAGCTCTGCACGCAGATCACGCTGCTGTTTGCCGAGCACGGTCCCCGGGAGGCCCGAGCGCGGGCGCGACTGGCCTTCCTGGTCGAGGAGTGGGGCATCGAGCGCATCCGTGCGGAGCTTGAGCGCCGGATGGGCCAGCCGCTGCTGTCGGCTGGACAGGACATGCGCGGCCGGCATCAGGCCGACCACATTGGCATTGTGCCGCAGAAGGATGCCGGACTCTACGCGGTCGGTCTGTGCGTACCAGTAGGGCGCACGTCCGCGGCACAGCTTGAGGAGCTGGCCCGCCTGGCCGACCAGTACGGCAGCGGTGAGGTGCGCTTCACCGTGGGGCAGAACGTGCTGCTGGTGAACGTGCCGGACCACCTGCTTCCAGCGCTCCTGGACGAGCCCTTACTGCGGGAGCTGCGTCCTGATCCCACGCCGGCGATGCGCGGCACAGTGAGCTGCGTTGGGATCGACTACTGCAACCTGGCCCTGGCTGAGACCAAAGCGCGGGCGCTGGAGGTCGTGCGGCATCTCGAGCGGGCTGTCCTCTTCGCGATGGCGGCTACTGGGCGCCACAGCGCGCGGCGGAGCATACGGCCGCTGACCATGCACTGGTCCGGCTGTCCGGCCGGGTGCGGCAACCACCAGGCCGCCGACATCGGCCTTTTGGGTGGTCGCACCCGCATCAATGGCACGGTCGTCGAGACGTTTGATATCTTCGTTGAGGGGCGCACTGGGCCGAACCCGCGCCCGGGCGAGAAGGTCCTGGAGAACATACCTGCTGACGAACTCCCCGGCATCGTCGAGCAGCTCGTGCATGCTCATGTGCGCGGACAGTCCCTGCGCGAGGCTGCCGCAGATATGGCAGCACGACGAGCCGGCAACGCCGTGCCATTCACCCCAGCGACCCCGGCGCAGGTAGCCGGGGCGGGGTAGGACGGAGGACGTATTATGTAATTATGTAATGCATACTGCGTAAGCGCTGTCGGATCCCGCCATTAGGGATAGGAGGGATAGACACTGCTCGCCGGCGAGGTGCGGTGGGGCCTCATACGCATTACGCAGTACGTATTCCCGCTGCGCGTTGTAGCGTGGCAGCATCGAAGTACGGTGGCGCACAGGCGGCGATGTTCTCCTCGAGCTCCTGCTCGCGCATGATCCCGGTGACCACGGCCGAAACCACCTCGTGCGACAGCACATACTTGAGCGCCGCCTGCGCCGGGCCACCTGCCTGCTGGAACAGGAACGTAAACGGCTCGACCTGCGGCCCGCCGCGGAAGAGCCGCCCCCCAGCGAAGGGAGTGCGCGCCAGGATGCCGACCCCGCGCGCTTGGGCCAGCGGGAACAACTCTGTTGCTGCCTCCTGCTGCAACAGATTGAACGGCACCTCGACCACCTGCGCACCACCCTGCTCGATCGCGACGATACCGCCCCGCGCATTGGTCGAGGCGCCATAACATCGGATCTTGCCCTGGCGCTGGAGCTCTTGCAGACACTCCCAGACCTCCTGGCTAGCCAACGCCTCCTGCGGCGGATCGTGCAAGAGCCACACGTCGATGTAGTCCGTGTTGAGGCGCCGCAGGCTCAGTTCGAGCGCCCAGCGTAGGTAGGCTGGCGAGTGGTCACGGTCGCAGCCGCTGATCTCCGGCCGCATGCGTACTGCCTGCGCCCCGTCCAGGCCGACCAGGTAGCCGGCTTTGCTAATGTACACCACATCCTGGCGCCGTCCGTGGAAGGCCACGCTCATCAGCACCTCGCTGCGGCCGTTACCATAGACATCGGCCGTGTCGAACGTCGTGATGCCCCGCTCCAGCGCCCGGCGCAGAAGGTTGACGCCGTCATACTGATCGACCTGGCCCCAGAACAGGCCGCCGATCTCCCAGGTGCCGAAGCAGAGCGCCGAGACGCGCAGCCCCGTCGCCCCGAGTGTACGGTATTCCATGGCTCTTCCTCCGTTACGCTCTCCGATCTAGCTCATCCAGGGCCTCGCCGACCGCGGCGAGGTTCTTGAGCTGCATCTCGGAGTACTTGCGCGAGAGGATCACTCCCGTTGCCCCGCCGCGGAAGGCTGCCTTGACCGCCTCACGTACATCCTGTGGCTCTGTCTTCTTCTCGCCTGGCCCCGTCGGGATATCGATGTCGATGCCCGGGTAGATATCGATCTCGCCGTTGACCCCGCGCACAGCCCGCTCGGTCTCGCGGCGCACGTACTCTGCAGAGAAGCCTGCTTGTGGGAGTTGTTCGAACGGTGCCTCGTCGTAGCCCAGCACCTTAAGCATGAACGGGTAGGTCTCTGCCGGCGTCGCGTCGGCGAACAACGTTTTATGAAGGTTCAGCATGAAGCGATGGAAGCGTGGGCCGGCACAGTTGTTGTACATGACGACTTTCAGGAAATCAAAGTAGCGCTTCATTTCTGCGTAGTTCTCTTCAGCACGGAACCAGGGGCTGAAGGAGATCGTGTGGAAGATATGCAGCCCGACCCGCTTTTTCTGGTCGATAGCTTTGACAGTGCCATAGATGCGCTTGAAGAGATCGTGCTGGCTATCGCTCCATAGCTTCTCCCAGGCCAGGATCTCCGGGTACTCCAGCAGGATCCGCCAGAATTCGACGAAGTAGCCGTCGTTCGGACGGATGCCCCGTGAGGCTAGGCCGTTCCACTCGTACAGCCGCTGGTAGCCCGCGACAGTGCGCTCAGCGTTAATACCGCGCTCACGCCCCTTAGCCCGGCAGTGCTCGCAGAAGCACACGACGCTCGCAGCCTGCACCGGGCCGTGGATTAGGCGGTCCAGCGGACCGGGCCGCTCCGAGCACCAGATTACGCCGTCGATGGGGTAGGATTTACAGTAATCCTCGATGATGCCCAGATGCCAGTAGATGTAATCAGGGTTGTTGAAGCACGGCGTAAACGATGGCCGGCCCCAGAGATCGATTTCGAGCACTTTGGGGAAGTTGTCGATGTCTCGTAGCGCCTGGGCGTAGCTACTCTCTTCAATCCAGGCATACGATTGCATGCCGCGCTTCTGTGCCTCGGGGATGACGGCTTCAAAGATGTCCCAGTCACCGTGCTCCGGGGCGCGAAAGTTCAGGCCGATACAGGTCTTCGCATAGTACTGTGGATGAATGCGAGCGTAGCTACCACCTCTCCAGTTTAGATCGTACTCCTGTACGCCGTGATCCGGCAGCGGCTGTCCAGGGATCTGGCGTCCGCCGGTGCCGCGCGTCCAGGTCGGTGTGGCGAGTAAGAGGGCATTCACACGCGCGAGGCGCTGGAAGGTATCGAGTACCTGAGGCACTCCTTCATCGATGAAAGAGACTGCTCCTACTTGGATGCCGATGAAACGGGACGGCTTCGCTGCTGGTTCGCTCATACACCTCCGCTCCTCGAACTGCTGAATTCTTCCCCGAGAATGGCGGTCGCGTTCGGGCACGCAGTGTACTGCGCCCGGCAGCACGGCGCAACACCGTGCCACCACGTGACCGGGGTTTGCAGGAGCACTCTACGCTAGCTAGACTCAAGGGCAGCAGGGTGTGCAGCCCTGGGGCAGGGCGACCGGCGTGTGAGGACGGTCGCCGCAGGGACGCGTGGCGCAGGCCACCGGGGGAGGCGATACCGGGCATGCTAGTAAAAATGGGCTGGTCAACATTTCCGTCGGCTGTACGGGCGCTGGCCGAGGGCCGCACCGTCCTTGGGGTCGCGCCGTTTGTGCCGTTCCAGTTCCAGCCCGACGCCTTGTTCTGGCTAGTGTCCTCGCGCGCTGCTCGTGAGCAGCCGGAGTTCCTCAAGCCGGCCTATCGCGACCTGTACCGCGTCGAGGAAGAGACGAACGGCCCGACGGTAGTGCGCTTCCTCGGGCAGGTTCTCGCTGTTGTGGCGCAACTGCCTCGCGGCGGCCCCCAGAACGCCCTTATCGCTGAGGCGCTGGGGGATGACCTCATCTGGACGCCGGAGTGGCTGCTGGCGCAGGCGGAAGCGTCCGGGCGAGACCTCTACGTCTTCGCGCTGGGGGTGTACCGCGCCGAGCGGGCCTATGCGCTCGAGCGAACCATTACCAGTAGCGGGCAGCTTGGTCTGCGCGCCCTGGAGATCGGGACCCCACAGCCGCTCCTCCCGCTGCGAGATGTACGGGCCCATGCCCAGGCGATCATGGCGCGCGTGCGCACGGCAGGAGGCGCCCCGGCAGGCACACGTCCGGCACCGCCCGCTCCAGCTGCGCGCCCGGCCCCGGCGGCTCCCCCGTCCGCGCCAGCGCGATCTGCGGCCCGTGCCTCTGGAGCAGCCACTTCCGAGGTCGAACAGCTCCGCGCCGAGACGTTGCGCCTGCGGCACGAGCGCGATCAGCTCACTGCGCAGGTAGAGGACCTCAAAAAGCTTGTGGCCGCGCTGCGAGCGCGCATCGCCGAGCTGGAGGAAGAAAACGCCCAGATCCAGGCCGAAAAGGCAGAGCTCGAGCAGGCGCTGGAGGAGCTGCATGTCGAGGCTGAGGAGCGTGATGCGCAGCTCGCTGAGATGCTCACTCGCATGCAGCAGCTCGAGCAGCGACCGGGGCGGCGGGCCCCATCAGCGCCCTCGTGAGCAGGGCAAGCCAGAGCCAGAAGCTTCAGGCTCCGGGCCCTACCTCGGCCAGGGTGCGTTCCAGCAGTTCCGCTACACCACCTCACCACGGGGCCCAGGTCCGCAGGTAGGCCATGTCCAGGGAGCCTGCCGGCACCCTGAGGACGCCGAGGGCGTCGTGCCACTGCTGTTCAGAGACCTCGCCCTGGCCTTGAACCACTCGAGCTTGCGCAGGACGACATCCTCCGGCGAGGCCAGGGCAAACATGCGTGCGTCCGACGCGTCGTCCAGCGCCTCTCAACGGATACGCCGCACCTCCTCCTCGGAAGGTGGATCCTCCGGCGGGATAAACACGTCGATCTTGATCATCGTGCCGAGGTGGATGATTCGATTTCGATAAGGACGAGCGCAGGCGCATGGCGTCCCGGATCATCCCTTCGTCTATGTAGTATGCTAGTATGCCTGGCTCAGGCGCTCGACGAGCGGGCGCACATGCTCGGGTTGGAGCTCTGCGACAAGATCGACATCCAGCGTTGAGCGCGGGACCCCGTAGGCCGAACTCGCGATGGAGCCGCTAATGAGATAGCGGACCCCAAGCTGCTCGAGTGCCTCTACCACTGGCGTGAGGGCAGCCTGGATCCCAGGCTGGATCATGGTGTGGTTTGCCGCCTTTGCTGCAAGAGCCTGCCTGGCAAGAGCTGCCTAGGCAGCTCGCCAGGGTCGGGCTGTAGTGAAGCGCAGCGAATGTGCACGCTGCTTCTTCAGCGCTGCTCTCCGGCTTCGATCGCCGTAGCGCACGCCAAGCGAGCTGCCTGGTGGTCTGGCCCAACCAGAGCGCCAGGGAGGCGCGTTGCGCGTCCAGAGCAGCGCAAGCTGGACCCGCTCCGCGTCGGGATGGGTATCGGGAGATCGCGTTTTCGTCGGTCGAGTCGGGCTATGCATCTGCAGCACTGCCCTCATTCCCTGGGCCTGTCGGGAGTCCGGCGAAGAGCTGCTGCACCGGGCAGGAGAAGCCTGGCAGGAGCGGGGATTGCAAGCGATCTTCCTCACCCAGCGTAGCCACGAGCCGCAACTCTCCTTGCTCCTGCCGGTAGACCTCCCCCCGTCGCGCTTGCCAGTCTATAATCCAGTACTCAGGTACCCCGCGGCGGGCGTACAGTCTGCGCTTGAGGTCCCGGTCGCGCTGCACATTCTTCTCCCCCGGCGAGAGCACTTCGACTATGAGTTCCGGGGCGGCATGCAGCTTGCCGTCCGCCCCACGCACGTGAGCCAGCCGCTCCCAGCTTAACCATACAACGTCGGGAGCGACACTTTCGTCCTCAGCGAAGACCAGGCCGGGCGCAAAGAGTGTCAGACCACGTCTCATCTGCTGGCTCCACGCCTCGAGAGCCATAACCAGGCGGACACACACATACTGATGCTCCAGATCCGGCTGCTTCGACACATACAGCTCCCCATCGATGATCTCGTAGCGCGTGCCATCCTCAAAGGGCAGTGCTTCAAGGTCTTTCGATGTCCAGCGCATCGATGTATCCATCGAAAGCCTCCGTTCAGCCGGCTGGAGCACCAGCGCACCTCCTCGCCGGTGCAAGGACAACGATAAGGGGACAGAGGGCCTCGTTGCCTACACGTCCAGGTTCTTCACGTCTTTGGCGTGTGTCTGGATAAAGCGCTTGCGCGGCGCCACATCGGTGCCCATCAGCATGCTGAAGGTCTCGTCGGCAGCGACGGCATCCTCAACGGTGACTTGGAGTAGCTTGCGCCGCTTGGGATCCATGGTGGTCTCCCAGAGCTGCTCGGCATTCATTTCGCCGAGCCCCTTGTAGCGCTGCACCGGTACGTTCTGCTTGCCCAGCGACGTGATGATCTCATCGCGCTCACGGTCGCTATACGCATAGATCGGCTGTTTGCCGTTCATGATACGGTAAAGCGGCGCCTGGGCAATGAAGAGATGTCCCTCCTCAATCAGGGAGGGGAAATGACGGAAGAAGAAAGTGAGTAGGAGCGTACGGATATGCGCCCCATCGATGTCCGCGTCTGACATGATGATCACACGATCGTACCGCAGCTTCTCAATGTTGAAGCGGTCGCCGATACCGGTGCCCAGCGCTGTGATCAGTGCCTTGATCTCCTCGCTGGAGAGTATGCGGTCAAGGCGCGCCTTCTCAACGTTCAGGATCTTTCCTTTCAAGGGCAGGATAGCCTGGAAGCGGCGGTCGCGGCCCTGCTTGGCCGTGCCGCCGGCCGAGTCGCCCTCGACGATGAAGATCTCTGAGAGCCTGGGGTTGCGCTCCGAGCAGTCGGCCAGCTTGCCCGGCAGGGTCAGGCCGTCCAGTGCGCCTTTGCGTACGACCAGGTCGCGCGCCTTGCGCGCTGCCTCTCGGGCCCGCGCTGCGGTGAGACATTTCTCGAGAATACGCCGCGCGTCCTGGGGGTTCTCCTCCAGGAAGCGACTTAAGCCCTCGGCCACCGCGGTCTCGACCTGGTTGCGGACCTCAGCGTTGCCCAGCTTATGCTTGTTCTGGCCCTCGAACTGCGGCGCCGCCAGCATCACGCTGACGATGGCGGTCAGGCCCTCGCGCACGTCGTCGCCGGTGAGCGATGCCTCGCCCTCCTTCAGGAGACCCAGCTTGCGCGCATAGTCGTTCAGGGTGCGCGTCAGCGCCGACCGGAAGCCGGTCAGATGTGTGCCGCCATCGGAGGTGTTAATCGTGTTGGCGAACGAGTGCACGGTCTCCTGGTAGCTGTCGTTGTACTGGAGCGCTACCTCGACCGTTGTGCTGGGCATCTCTCTGAAAATATGCACCGGCTTCTGGTGGATCACCTGTTTGTTCTTGTTCAGGTGGCGCAAGAACGAGAGGATGCCGCCTTCGAAATAGAAAGAATACTCGCGGTCATCCCGCTCATCGCGCAGCGTGATCTTGACGCGGCCGGTGAGATATGCCTGCTCGCGGAAGCGCTGCGCCAGGGTATCGAAGTGAAAGTCCAGTGTCTCAAAGATCGCCGCATCGGGCTGGAAGGTGATCTTCGTCCCGTGCCCCGGGGCCTCCCCTACGACGGTGACCGGCATGAGTGGGCGGCCGCACGCGTATTCCTGGGCGTACACTTTGCCATCGCCGCGGCGTACCTCGACGCGCAGCCACGAGGAGAGGGCATTCACCGCTGACATGCCCACGCCGTGCAGGCCGCCGGAGATCTTGTAGCCGCGCCCGCCGAACTTGCCGCCGGCATGCAGGCGAGTCATGACAACCTCCAGCGCCGACGTGCCAACCTGCGGATGCGGCTCAACCGGGATGCCCGCGCCGTTATCTTCAACCGTGGCCTTGCCGTCCGTGTGCAGGGTCACAATGATGTGGTCACAACGGCCCTGCAACGCCTCGTCGATAGAGTTATCGACCAGCTCATAGATCAGATGGTGCAGGCCACGAGCATCAGTGGAGCCGATGTACATGCCCGGGCGCACCCGCACGGGCTCGAGCCCCTCCAGCACCTGAATATCGCTGGCATCGTATCCCTGCACTGGCCCGCTGTTGTCAGGCGCAGTTCCATTCCCCTGCTTACGTTCTTGTGCCATCGTTCTCCCGGAGTAAGCGTTGACTGCGCAGGCTAGATACTGCTGGTTACCCTACGACCTTTGCAACCTTCGTGATAAATCTTAATGAAACTTAATAAAATTAAATGGCGCGACTGCCGCGTTACGGCTGCATGTTGAGCTCGATGATTGCCGACCCTGGCGGAAAGCCAGGGTGTGGCTGATTATCGCGCTCGGGGGCCTGGGCGCGCCGCGGCCTGGGTCGAGGCCGGCCGCCGCACACGCTCTAGGTAGAAGTACATGCCGGCGGCGGTCAGGCCGGTGCCGATGTAGGCGTTCGCTACGATACAGAGCGCGACGAGGAGCGGCACCGTGGCTAGCGACTGCCAGATGATCGCCCATCCCGCCGTGATTACCCAGAACACCGTGATGAACAGCAGCGCCGACCAGAAGTTGTTGCGCACGACGTCCACGCTGGACAGGATCGCAGCAGGCATGCTGCAATCATTCACAAACAGCGCATACAGGGCGAAATAGAGATAAAAGAGCAGCCACACCACAGCGATCGACCCGGCCAGGAGCAGCAGGCTGCCCAAAGTGGGGCTCACCAGGGCGATGAACTGTGGCGGCACCATCAAGCCAAAGACCGCCGCCGCCATGGTGAGACCGAGCAAGGCCATGCGTCCCCAGTAGCGCCACAACCGCCTGACGACGTCATGCAGTGATACTGCTCCATCGCGAACGAGCGAGGCGACCAGCCCCAGGTACAGGGCGCCCACCAGCATGCCCAGGGCGATCAGCGCCAGCCCAAGCGCAAAGACCGAGCCCACTGAGCTCAAGGAAATGATCGGCCCGGTGGCCACGAGCTCTGGCCGGCCATCCGACGAGACACCGAGCCCGCCGCCCCGCCCCTGCACCACGCCCAGCTTGATCGTAGGCACGTACAGGGCGAGCAGGAAGAGCAGGTTAAAGTTTACGGCGAACTGCTCGATCGCCTTGAGCTGCTCGTACGAGGTCGCCTGGTCGGCCAGCCGCAGCAGCACTGCAGCCGCTGACAGCTTCGGCCCGAGCCAGAAGAGCAGGTCGAGCGCGACGGGAATGAGGATCAGCCACAACCGCCGGTTCAGCACGGCGAAGCCGTGCCCCAGCGTATCGACAATACCCACTGCCCTTCTCCCAGGCAGTATTGTACCATGGGCACAGGCCGCCCCGGCCGGGGCACATCAACCGGCACTTGATTAACGGAGCCAGCTTGCCGCGGTGTCATCTCATGAGGTAGCGCCGCCTATCCACAGCGCAGAGCGGTTGCCGGTGCGTTCATGCAGCCCGTATACTCGGTGCAGGGCACAGGTACAGCCGTCGGAAGCGCCAGCTGGACGCGCCGCGATGCCTCCAGAGACTCTTGGACAGCCCTCCTCGCTTCCCTTGCCACATGGCCAGGTTCATCCCGTGACCTGGCGCGCCGTTGTCAAGCTGGATCCTGCGCGACCGCTCGATCCCGCGCGGCTGGCGATCGTCGCGCAGGCGCAACCCGACGCGATCATCGTCGGGGGAACACAGGACATCCAGGCACCGGCCGTGACAGCGCTGCTGGAGCAGCTCCAACCACTGCGCCGCTGCGGCGTGGCCCTTGCCTACGAGCCGGTCGAGCCGGCGCCCGTTGATGCAGGCCTGCTCGACTGGCTACTCGTGCCGGTAGTGCTGAACGCTGCGGACGTCGAGTGGCTGGTCGGCCGCCATGCCCGCACTGTGCAGGCCTTCGCGCACCTCGTCGATCTGCTGGACTGGTCGCGGATCGTGCCCGAAGCCTACATCGTCCAGAACCCGGCCTCCGCAGTAGCCCAGCGCACAGGCGCGCCGCCGCTCGGCCCGGCTGAAGCCGCTGCGCTGGCGGTAGTGGCCGAACGGTTGTGGTCGTTTCCGATCGTGTACCTCGAATGGAGCGGCCGCTATGGCGATGCCGGGCTGGTCCGTACTGTCGCGGAACGGCTCAAGCGGGCACGCCTCTTCTACGGTGGAGGCATCACATCGCCGGAGCAGGCGCTGGCAATGCGCGCGGCCGGAGCAGCGACGATTGTTGTCGGCAACCTGGTGTACTCTGCCCAGATCCGGCACCTGCCGGCCATCCTGGACGCTGCACGTCATGAGCCGACACCGCTCTGAGGACACTCAGCCGAAGCGCCGTTTCGCCTCATCCAGCACACGCTGAAATTCTGGCCGGGCGCTCTGGATCGCCTGCCGTGCTGATTGCTCACCCCGATATACCGGTGCCATGACCCTGTCCACAAGAGCCTGGATCTCCAGGTAGGAGGGGCCATAGGGCGGTGGCACAGCATAGCGTACTTCCTCGATAGCAACCTGTGGATTGTGCGGCGGCCGTGCCCGGGTAAACGTCGGGCTATTATAATGCACCTTCAACATGGGCTGGCTAATGCCACGCTCGATGGCTACCTCCTGTCCAACCGGACCGGCAAGGTACTTCATCAACGCCCAGGCAGCCTCGCGGGCTTTCGACGATGCCCCCAGGATTAGCGGCGAGGCCTGGCCCATGGTCACGCGCTGCTTGCCGCGGAACTGCGGGAGCGGCGCCCAGTCCCAGTCGGCTTGAAGATCGGCGCGTACTTGGCCCGCTGCCCAGACCCCGCTCGTCTGCATTGCTACGGTCCCGCTCCTGAAGTCCGCTGCTGGGCCGGCATACTCGACGGGACGGGCGATCTGATGCTTCAAGCGGAGGTCGGCCAGCCACTGCAATGCCTCAAGCGCAACGGGGTGATCTAGCTTTAAGATGTTTTCATCGCCCACATACACATCAAGTAATCCAAGTTGCCGCGGAATTTGCCACCAGAAGCGCGCCCACCAGAGTTCCAAGCCCCACTGCTGCACGTGGCCACCGCTTTGCACCACCAGCGCCTTCGCTCGCTCGATAGTGTCTTCCCACGTCAGCGGCGTCCGTGGATCGGGCACCGGCACACCAGCCTTGTCAAAGGCGCCCCGGTTATAGAAAAGGACAACCATGCCAGGGTCCCAAGGCAGGCCAACCAGCCGGCCGCGATAGCGCAAGGCTTCGAGCCAGTAGCTGTCATAATTTCCCTCGTTGAACTCACGGTCACGCTTTGTGAGATCGTCGAGGTACGCTGCTACCCCGCGGGCGACGTGTGCTTTGTAGAACGCTACTGTACTAAAGGCCACGTCCGGGGTCTGGCCAGCGGCAGCCAGCACCTGGTACTTCTCGTCGAAGTTTCCGGTCTCGTGCGTATACTGGACGGTTATATGGGAAAACTGCTGCTGGAACCGCTGCACGAGCTCCTCAAACGTCTGCATGTACACCTGGGACCCACGCCCGAGGAAGGTGATGGTTGCCGGCGCTTGCTGTGCCGACGGCTGCTCCCCCTTGCCCAGCAAGCGGCAGCCGGCGCTGGTGAGGGGGAGAAGCGCGACATACGCCGCATTGCAGCCCCATCGGAGCAGTCGGCGCCGGCTCAGCGCGCTGCGGACCGGCTCCGTTGTTGCTGAGAGGTCCGAGTACTGGATCATCGCGCGTCCTCCGCTATTTTGGCGGTGTGAGATGACACGTACTTCACCAGTAGCTGCCCCAATCTATCCAACTACTACGCTACCGTACTATGCCGTACTATACTATGCTACTACCTAGCTGCCTATCCCTGGTCGTGCGTCTGGGTCTGGGCGTGCGGGCCTGCTCAGCAGGCTCATGGTGTTGTACTCGCTTCCTTCCCGGCGTTAAGCCGCGACCGGCGATCGGGTGCACGCCTCATGGCTGGAGGTGTCCGCATGCGGAACCGAGCATTAAGACCAACATACGACGTGCAACTCCGGCGTGCCGCTCTTGTGAATGCCAGCATAGGCTGGAGGTAGTCCCGGCGTATACTTGGCGTACTCGCCCTGGGCGCGCTGGCCGCGCTCTCTTGCCGGCTTCCTGGTGGTGAGAGGTATAGTAAGTCAGTAGATAGTAAGCCAGTAGAGATATCACGTACGGATGGCCCAGGTGGAGAGCAATACTTGGAGGAGACGATGCCGGAGGTGGCTGTGGTCCAGCCTGTCCCAGATGAGGTCCGGGCGCCCAACCTCGCTGAAGTCGAGGCGATTATCGAGGCAGGAACGCGTGAAGCATTCCCTGCCGCAGCCCTGCTGGTGATGCGTAACGGAGAGATCGTGCACCGGCACGCCTACGGCGTACTCGACCCTGAAGCGCCTCTGGCTGAGCCGCTGAACCTGCGGGCGCGTTTTGATCTGGCCTCGCTGACCAAGCTGTTCACTGCCACGGCCGTCCTCCGGCTGGTACACTTCAGCGAGATACAGATCGATCGCCCGGTGCAGCACGTAGTGCCGGAGTTTG
Source organism: Chloroflexota bacterium (assembly GCA_042408875.1). Classification (GTDB taxonomy): domain Bacteria; phylum Chloroflexota; class UBA11872; order JBHOQS01; family JBHOQS01; genus JBHOQS01. Next base: position 154,432 of record JBHOQS010000025.1, read on the forward strand.
CCGGCCGGGGCAAGGAGCAGGTTACCTTCCGCCACCTCCTGACCCACTCCTCCGGCTTGCCTGCCTATGGCCCCTTCTACGGACATGGCGAGGGCCCTGACGATGTCATCGCGGCGATCTGCCGGACGAACTTGCAGTATTCGCCCGGCACGCGGGTGGTGTATAGCTGCCTGGGCTATATCCTCTTAGGGCATGCCATGACACGTATCACCGGCCTGCCGCTCGATCGCTGGATGCAGGCAGCAGTGCTCGACCCCCTGGGCATCAGCGAAGCCGGCTATAATCCGGGGGTGGACACTCCGGTCGTCCCGACCGGCACCGGGGACTACCGCCAGCGCCGGCTGCGCGGGGAAGTGCACGACCCCCTCGCCTCGGCTATGGCCGGCGTGAGCGGCAATGCCGGCCTCTTTGGCACCGCCGACAGCGTAGCCCGGCTGGGCCGGGTCTACCTGGACGGTGGTGTCGCAGGTGACCGGGTCTTTCTGTCAGAGGAGCTCGTCCGTGAGGCGACACGCGAGCACATCCGTTTTGGCGGTGAGCGGCGCGGCCTGGGCTGGGCACTGAAATCGCCGGTCGGGAGCAGCGCCGGCCGGCTGATGAGCCCGTCCAGCTACGGCCACACTGGCTTCACTGGCACGTCGATGTGGATCGATCCGGTGCGCCGGCTGCTGGTGGTGTTCCTGACGAACCGGGTCTGGTTCGGCGACCAGACCGAAATCCTCTCCTGGCGCCAGCGTGTGCACGACAGCATCGTGCGGGCACTCGACACCTAGGACCTGCGTCTAGCGCACGATGCCGTGGCCGGCTGGATAGAGGCCAGGCAGCTCTACCGGCAGGCGGCCCTTCGGCTGGGCGCGACCGGCTAGGATGTCTGCGGCCGCAGCCACCAGAGCCGGACGGTAGCCGTAGGTCGCCAGGTACGCCGGCACATCCCGGTAATACATGAGATCATATGGTGACCGCAGCGCTACCGCCACGATGGGCTTCCCTAACGCCAGCACTTGCTCTACTAGAATGCGCTGGCGGGGATAGCGCGCCAGGTCATAGGTTGCCAGGACGAGGCGGTCTGCTGCGCGTGCCGCCTGGACGTGCTGCCGGATTTCGTCCTCGGTAGCCCACAGGGTATACGCCGACTCGTCGAGGGCAACGCCGCGGCGACGGAGCTCGGCTGCGAGCGTAACCTGTCCTCGCACCAACGGCTCGGCACGGGCGATCTCACCCAGCGCCGGGTTGAGCACGCGCAGCCGCCCGCTCTGCGGAAGCGGTACCAGCCCTCCCCCGTCCCGCACCAGGGTAACAGCGCGGCTGCCGATCTGCCGTACGCGCTCCAGGCTCTCCGGCCGGCCGGTGAGGTGCGCGGCGTCCTGTGGCGGGGCAGCCGCCCGATCGACGAGGCCGCGGATGGCCTTTACCTGTAAGATGCGCTCCACCGACTGCTCGATCCGCTCGAGCGGGATCTCTCCAGAGCGTACTGCTTCGAGGATGGCATCGATCGCCTGCGCCTGGTAGTCATGGCTATAGCGGAAGAGCAAGAGATCTGCACCGGCTTTGAGCGCCATCACTGCCGCGACCGGCACCGAGTAGCGTTCGACGATCGCCCCCATCTCCAGGTCGTCGGTGATGATCAGCCCCTGGAACCCGAGCTTCTGGCGCAAGAGCCCGGTGACGACGCGCGGGGAGAGGGTAGCCGGCAGCCCGGGTTGCGGATCCAGCGCCGGGAACGTGACGTGTGCGGTCATGATGGCGTCCACGCCGGCCTGAATAGCTGTGCGGAACGGTGGCAGCTCAACCGCCTCGAGCCGAGCGATGCCATGCTCGATCGCGGGCAAGGCGATGTGGGAGTCTACGGTGGTGTCCCCGTGGCCTGGGAAGTGCTTCGCCGTAGCGACCAGTCCGCGCTCCTGGAACGTCTGAAGCGTGATCGCGCCCCAGCGCGCCACCTGTTCCGGTTGGGAGCCGAACGAGCGCACGCCGATGACTGGATTACGTGCGTTGTTATTGACATCGATCACCGGCGCCAGGTTCATGTTGACGCCCATTGCCAGGAGCTCTGCAGCGGCAATAGCAGCCGAGGCGCGCACGTCGTCTTCTGACCAGGTGGCCCCCAGCGCCATGTTGCCGGGGAGCGGGGTCACGCCGTCCACGATGCGCTGGACGATGCCGCCCTCGTGGTCGATGGCGATGAACAGGGGCAGGCCCGGCGGCGAGGTCAGCGCGACCTCCTGAAGCTCTTTCGTGAGGGCAGCAACCTGGGCTGGCGACACCAGGTTACCGCGGAACAGGATCACGCCACCCACGTGCCGCTCAGCGATCATGTGCCGCGCCATGTCGCTCGCCTGCGTACCCTGGAACGCGATCATGATAAGCTGGCCGACTTTCTGCTCCAGGGTCATCGCGGCGCGCACCTGCTCGCTCCAGGTCAACGTCGGCGTTGGCTCTGGGGGAGCAGCGGGTGGCGCCTCCGCAGCGGAACGCGCAGCCGGCGCAGGGAGCTGGCAAGCCGCCAGAGCGGACAGCGCTGGAGAGAGCGCGCTGGCGAGCAACACGCGGCGTGTCAGGCGTGCATCCATGCTTGACAGTATACTCTATACTCTGGCCTGGGCGCCGCGGAAATAGGCGCACACTCCCTGTGGTAAAATCATGCCGCGTCTATGCTGTACGTCGAGCTCTACATCGATCGGTGGAGCCAGATCGTCGCAGACCAGCACCTCCGGTGGGATATCCCGCCTCTGTGGGAAACTCGCAGTGGACCCGGCGTATTCGCGCGATAGCCCACACGAGCGCGGCACCAGCTCTCGCTTTGCCAACGTTCACACGGAGCGGGCAGGCGCGAGGGAGTGCAGTGTGCAGCATGCACTGTGAGACGGAAGCTCCCCTACCAGCTGAACGCGCTCATCCGCGGCAATCGGATGGCTGTTTTGTTGTTATCGAAGGCCTCGACGGTGCCGGCAAGACAACGCAGGCGCGCCTGCTGGGGCAGTGGGCTGAGGCGCAGGGCCGGCGCACATATCTCACCACGGAGCCGAGTCACGGCGCGATTGGCCGGCTGCTGCGACGTATCCTGCAAAACCGACTTGATCCACACGCCGATGGCGGCGGCGAAGCGCCCATGGATGAAGCGATCCTGGCGCTCTTGTTTGCCGCCGACCGTCTCGATCATGTGCGGACGGAGGTACTGCCCAACCTGCAGGCAGGCGCGTTCGTTGTCAGCGATCGCTATCTGCTCTCGTCGCTGGCCTATCAGGGCACAGCCGTTGGGCTTGACTGGCTGCTCGCCATCAACGCCCATGCGCCGGCGCCTGATCTCACCGTGCTCCTCGATGCGCCGCCGGAGGTATGCGCCGCGCGTCTTGCCGCCCGCGGTGGGATTGCCGAGCGGTATGATCGTCTGCCGACGCTGGCGCAGGTCAGAGCCCGCTTCCTGGACGCGGCTGAGCTCCTGCGCGCACAGGGCCAGCGGCTGGTTGCAGTAGACGCGACTGGCCCCCCCGACGAGGTGCACTGTCACGTCACAGAGGCGGTGGCAGAAGTCCTGCACACCCGCGCACGCGGCTCCGCCGGGTCCTGACATCCCAGGAACTCCCCGGCAGGTGCCTCCAGGCCTACGTGACCAAGAAGTCCTAGCTGTGCGGCAACGCGGGTTGCGTCTCGGCTACAATGTAGCAGCGCGCCCCCAGGGCGCATGGGTTGGTATCTGGGAGGTGGCGTGTCCGCTTCATGTGCTTCTAGCCGTCCTATGTCCTCCAACTATTCTAGGGAGGCCCGTGATCTCGAGACGCGCGCCCGTGCTGTGCTCCTGGAGAATGCACGGTGGGGAACGTATGAGACGGCTCAGGGAAGCGAGCCGTATTTTTACATTGCCCCGTCACGGCGGGTCTACCCGCACCAGTGGCTCTGGGATAGCTGCTTTCATGCCATCGTAATGGCCCGGCTGGAGCCTGAGCTGGCCAAGGCCGAGCTTCGATCGCTCACTCGGCGCGCACGCCCGGACGGCTTCATTCCCCATCTCTTGCTCTGGCCAGTCCCGGGACGGCGGCTGCCCCTGCACTGGGTACCGAACGCCATCGCCCGGCTGGTGCTGCACCACCTCACCCAGCCACCCGTGCTGGCGCTAGCAGTTGAAGCCGTGTATCAGCACACCGGCGACCTGGACTTCGTGCGCGAGGTGCTGCCAGCCACGGCGAAACATTACGCCTACCTCGCCGCGCACCGCGACCCTGACGGCGATGGGCTGGTCTCGATCGTCTGCCCGGTCGAGTCCGGCATGGACAATACGCCGGCATACGACATGGCCCTGGGCCTGGGGCAGCCAAGTACGTTGAGCTACCACCTGCGCAACACGCTGCTGGGCCTGCGCTACATGCTCTTGCGCTGGCGCCTGCCGGATATCTTCGCTGCCGATCACTTTACAATCGAAGACCTGGCGTTCAACTGCATCTATGCGGCTGGCCTACGCGCGCTGGCCCGGCTGCATGCGCAGACCGGCGACATGGCGAGCGCGGCAGAGATCCACCACCAGGCGGACCGTACGGAGGACGCCATTCTTACGCGGTGCTACTATCAGGAGGACGCTGCGTTCTACGGACTGTACTCTCAGGCCGAACGTCCCGCGCGCGTGCCGACAGTGGCAACGCTGCTGCCCCTGCTTCTGGAGCGGCTACCGGCAGAGCTGGCCGGGCACCTGGTCGAGCAGCAGTTGCTGCATCCAGAGCGCTTCTGGTGTCCCTATCCGGTGCCCTCGGTGAGCATGGCACACCGCACGTTCAATCCTGCCTCGTGGCCGCTGGCTGTGCGCGCTGGGCTGCGCGAGCGGCTCAAGCAGCAATGGTGGCGCTTCCGTCTGATCTGGCGCGGCCCGACCTGGGTCAACCTGAACTGGCTGGTCGTGCGCGGCCTGCGCCAGCATGGCTTCCACGACGTGGCCGACCGACTGGCCCGGCGAACGGTCGAGATGGTTGAGCGCGCCGGCTTCTGGGAGCACTACCACCCCTTCACTGGGGAGGGGCAAGGCGCGGAACGCTATAGCTGGTCCACGCTCGCCATTGATCTCGCCGCCGGCTTAGGCAAGCGCAGCCCAGCGCCGACCCTTGCGCCGGCGCTGGGCTAGACGGTAGACCTCCCTATACCTTAACTATACTAACTATACCTCACTATACCTCTTAATTATACTTAATTTACTATACTTAATATTCCTTAATTAATATGCCTTAATATTAAGGCGCATGGGATCGCCTGCCCTCACCCGACGATGTGACCGGTGAGGAGATAGCCGACGACGTACCCTACCACTGCCACTCCCAGGCCGACCAGGAACATATCTAGGCCGCTGCGGAACGCGCTCCGTCCGGTGAAGACACTGCGAGCCGCCCCGACCAGGAAGTGAGAGAGCATACTGATGGCAAAAGAAGTGCCTGTGGCCAGGCCATCTGGGAGCACAACGTACGGGATAATTGGAATAAGCGCGCCGAAGGCGGTGGCAACCCCGGTGAGCATGCCTTGCTGCAGTGGCGAAGCAAACTCCAGTCCGATCCCCAGCTCCTCGCGGACTTTTTCTTGCAGGGCAACTGCCGGATTCGTAAGCATCTGCTCGGCGAGCTGGCGCGCCAGGGCAGGCGCCATCCCCTTGGCTTCGTAGAGCAGGGCCAGTTCCTCCAGCTCGAGCGCTGGCATCAGCTTGAGCTCCTCACGCTCCAGCTCGATCTCATGCTGGTAGACCTCTTGTTCACTCTTGGCGGCCAGATAGCTGCTTGAGCCCATGGAGAGGGCATCGGCCACGAGGCCGGCCAGACCGGCCAGCAGCACTACCTGGCTGGTGACTTGTGCACCGACCACACCCATGACGAGGCCGAAATTGGCGGTAAGCCCGTCGTTGAAGCCGTAGACCGCGTTGCGCAGGAAGCCACCCGACTCGATGTGGTGCCAGGGCTCAGGCCCGCGTCCCAGCAGCTCCCGCAGCACCTGGGCATGCTGGGCCTCATCTCGCACGGTCTGCTCACCAAGGCCCAGCTGTTCGCCTTTCCTCGTCGCCTGGAGGAACTGCTTGACCTCGTTTGCTTCCTCGTTGAGACGTACCCGCATAACTGCCCGGGTAGCACCGTGTTTGGCAAGCCAGGCCAGGATCCTGGCTTGCAGGCTCGGCTGGTACTGGCCTGGATCCTGGCCATAGCTGCGGAGGAGGCGGGCATACTCTTCCTGGTGTCGGTGCTCTACCGCAGCCAGGCGGTGCAAAATCTCCTGTCGGGATGGATTTGGCTCAAGCGCAGCGAGCACCTGGTAGAGAAAATGCGCATCGCCCTCATCCTGCCACTGAGCGATCCAGCGCTTGAGATCCTTTGCCGTAGCCATAGTTCGCCTCCACGGTTGGTCTCAGGTCTTCCAGCGGATTTCACAGGCCACGGGTCAAGCATAACACCTTCCAGAAAGGCGCCAGGAAGGCACAATAGCCCTGGAGATCTGGAAGCTCCGTGCGCGTGAGAGACTGCCTGGCGCTCCTCGAGCACGGCACTGTCTGCCGTGCTATGCTGTTCCATCGTGAGGAGCGGTGCGGGGCGCAAAAAGGGTTTGACAAACCCGTGCGAACTTCTTATACTGGGACCACGCTGAAGACTGGGGTATACAGCAGATGAACGTGTCACGCCCGTTCGGGCTGGCCGTCTCCTATTACTTTTGGTTTATGAATCCGGCCTGACGCCAGGTGGCGCCAGGGGCGCTGCCGCGTGTCATGCCGGAGAAGCAGAGGAACGAGCAAACCTCTGCTTTTTTATTTGCCCTGCGCATCCGGGCGCGGCCTCAGCGGCGGCTGGATAGCCGGAGGAAAAAACAAACGCACTGGAAGGAGCGGAGATGATCGTCATTATGTCTCGTGCGGCCACCGACGAACAGATCGATCGGGTGGCCGCCCACATACGCGAGGAAGGTCTGGAGCCCCATGTCAGTCGCGGTGTCGAGCGGACCGTGATCGGCGTCATCGGCGCAGCGATCAGCGATGAGGTGCGCAGCCGGCTGGAAGCCATGGACGGCGTGGAGCGCGTCGTACGTGTGAACAAGCCGTATAAATTCACTGCGCGCCGCGCTCCCGACGAGACGACCCAGGTGCGTGTGAATGGCACGGTGATCGGCGGCAACGCCGTGGTGATCATGGCCGGCCCCTGCTCGGTCGAGAACCGCGAGCAGCTCATGACCACCGCACGGGGTGTGCAGCAGGCCGGCGCGGTGATCCTGCGCGGCGGCGCGTTCAAGCCCCGCACTTCTCCGTATTCCTTCCAGGGACTGGGACGCGAGGCGCTCGAGCTCTTGCTCGAGGCCAAGCGCGAGACCGGCCTGCCGATCATCAGCGAGATCATGGATACCGCCGATCTCGACCTGATGATGGATTACGTGGATATCCTGCAGATCGGCGCGCGCAATATGCAGAACTTTGCCCTGTTGCGCGCCGTCGGCCAGGTACGCAAGCCGGTGATGCTCAAGCGTGGCCCGGCCTGCACCATCGAGGAGCTACTGAACTCGGCAGAATACATCTGCGCTGGCGGGAACCACGAAGTGCTCCTCTGCGAGCGCGGCATCCGCACCTTTGAGACCGAGACCCGCTTCACGCTGGATGTGTCTGCGGTGCCAGTGCTGAAGCAGCTCACGCACCTGCCGGTGATCGTCGACCCCAGCCACGCCGCCGGCAAGCGCGCGTACGTGAAGGCGCTGGCCCTAGCCGCTGTGGCCGCCGGGGCGGATGGCCTGATCGTGGAAGTGCATCCGAATCCGGAGAAGGCGCTCTCAGATGGCGCGCAGAGCTTGACCATTCCCGAATTCCAGGACATGATGGAGGCGGTGCGCCGCGTGGCGGAGGCGGTCGGGCGCGAGATCGCCGCGCCGCATGCGCTAGCGCTGCGGTAGACCATGACGCAGCAGGTCGCTGTCATCGGCTATCCGCTGAGGCACTCGATTTCGCCGCGCTTCCAGCAGCCGGCCTTCGATGCGCTCGGTCTCGACGTGCGCTACACTGCCCGCGAGACGCCGCCGGAAGAGCTGTCGAGGCTTATGGCTGAGCTCCGGCAGCCGCCGTGGCTGGGCCTGAACGTGACGGTGCCGCACAAGCAGGCAGTGTTGCCATATCTGGATGAGCTCTCGCCCGAGGCCAGGCGCATCGGAGCAGTGAACACCATTCATTGTGTGGGCGGCCGGTTGCTGGGCTATAACACCGATGCGCCCGGCGTGATCCGGGCGCTGCGTCAGGACCTGGCCTTCGAGCCGCGTGGCGCTCGGGCCGTGCTGCTGGGAGCCGGTGGCTCGGCCCGCGCCGTTGCCGTGGCGTTGCTGGATGCCGGGGTACGCTCGCTTATCATCCTGAACCGGCACTCGGAGCGAGCCGTAGCGCTGGCGGCAGATCTGCGTGCAGGCCTGAGTGCAGACGTACCGGTAGAAGGCGGTCCGGCTACCCCAGAGGCGATCACCACCGCCTTGGCGCAGGCCGATCTGCTGGTGAACTGTACGACGGTGGGCATGCGCCATGGCCCGGCTGAGGAGAGCATGCCGGTGCCGCCGCAGGCGCTGCGGCCGGCGTTGGCCGTCTACGATCTGGTATATAATCCCCGCGTGACGCCGCTGGTCGCTGCTGCCCGCGCTGCCGGCGCGCTGGCGCAGGGCGGGCTCTCCATGCTGGTGTACCAGGGTGCGATCTCGTTCGAGATCTGGACAGGCCGCCCGGCTCCGCTGGAGGTGATGCGGCGGGCCGCCGAGGTGGCGCTACCTGAGTGATTGAGGCATCCATGGCAACTATTCGCTTCCTGACGGCCGGTGAGTCTCACGGCAAAGCGCTGACGACGATTGTGGAAGGGGTGCCGGCCGGGCTGTACCTGACCGAGGAGCTGATCCGGCGGGACCTGGCGCGGCGGCAGCACGGCTATGGCCGGGGCGGCCGCATGCAGATCGAGACCGACTACGCCGAGATCCTCTCCGGCGTGCGCTTCGGCTATACGTTCGGCGCGCCGATCGCCCTGCTCATTCGCAACAAGGACTGGGAGAACTGGAAAGACGTACTGGCGATCGAGCCGCGTGACGGCGATCCCAAGCGGGTGACCCGTCTGCGCCCCGGCCATGCTGACTTGCCAGGCATCATCAAGTACCGTACCGGCGATGTGCGGCCGATCCTGGAGCGTGCCAGCGCCCGCGAGACGGCGGCGCGGGTCGCCGTCGGCGCCATTGCCAGGCAGTTCCTCTCCCTGTTCGGCATCATCATTCGTAGCCACACGACGTCGATCGGCGGTATTACTATCCGCGAGGATGTCCTGAGCGGCGACCCCAGCACGTGGGATTGGGAGCGCATCGACACGACGCCGCTGCGCTGCGCCGATCCCGAGGCCGAGCAGCGGATGATCGCCCGCATCGACCAGGCGCGTAACGAGGGGGACTCGCTCGGAGGCACATTCGAGGTCGTGGCCTGGGGCCTGCCCATTGGCCTGGGCTCGCACGTGCACTGGGACCGCCGGCTGGACGCCCAGCTTGCTGCGGCGATCATGAGCATCCAGTCGGTCAAAGGCGTGGAGATCGGCCCGGCCTTCGAGAATACGAAGCGTCCTGGTAGCCAGGTGCAGGACCAGATCACCTACGATCCGGTCACAGGCTGGGGCCGACGTGCGAACCGCATGGGCGGCCTGGAAGGCGGCATGACCACTGGCCAGCCACTGCTGGTGCGCGCCGCGGTGAAGCCGATCTCGACCCTGCGCAAGCCACTGCCCTCGGTGGATTTCGCTACGAAAGAAGAATCGCTGGCCCATTACGAGCGCGCCGATACGACGGTCGTGCCGGCCGCAGGCGTGATTGGTGAGGCCATGGTCGCCATTGTGCTGGCGAACGCTATCCTGGAAAAGTTCGGCGGCGATCACGTCGAGGAGACGCTGGCAAACTACCGGAACTACGTTGCCACCTACATGCCGGAGCCGGCAGCAGGAGCGCTGGCTGGAGCGCCTGCGGATGTTCTTCCACGCTGAGGCGTACGATCGGTACATGGGCCGCTGGAGCCGGCGTCTGGCGCCGCTGTTTCTCGAATTTGCCGGCGTCGCTGAGGGCAGCTGGGTGCTCGATCTCGGCACCGGTACCAGCTCGCTTGCCCTGACGCTCGCGGCGGCCATTCCCTCTGTAGAAGTCGTCGGGATTGACGCCTCGGTGGCATACGTCGGGTATGCGCGCACACGCACTGCTGACCCGCGCCTGCAGTTTGTGGCAGGCACTGCTCAGGCGCTCCCATTTCGTCACGCCTGCTTCGACGCGTGCCTGGCATCGCTGGTGATCAACTTTATCCCTGATGCCCATCAGGCAGTGGCAGAGATGCGTCGCGTGACGCGCCCGGGCGGGAAAATCGCTGCCTGCGTGTGGGATTACGGCGAGGGAATGGTCATGCTGCGCCTCTTCTGGGACGTTGCAGCTACCCTGGACCCGGCTGCCGCGGAGCGCTACGAGGGGCGCATGCCGTATTGCCGGAGTGGCCAGCTCTCGGCACTCTGGCGTGAGCGTGGCCTGGCGCACGTGGAGGAGACCGGCCTGACCATTGCGCTGGAGTTCTCCTCGTTCGGGGACTTCTGGTCGCCCTTCTTAGAGGGCCAGGGCCCCGCGCCGTCCTATACAGTCGGCCTCTCTTCCGAACGCCGGTACGCCTTGCAGGAGCGGCTCCGTGCTGAGATCCTGAGTAGGGACAGGGACCGGCCATTCACCTTGATGGCGCGGGCCTGGGCAGTGCGTGGCACGATCCCTCCGTCGTAGGCCGGACGTGCTGCGAGAGCATCGTCGCGACCCTTGTACGGCGCGAAAGGGTACCGGCCAATCGGGAGGATCACAAACGAGGGCAGGTTCACGCTATCCTATGCCTGGGAACATTGTCCTGATCGGGTTCAGCGGCTCGGGCAAGACATCAACCGGGCGGGTGCTCGCGCAACGGTTGGGATGGACGTTCGTCGACACCGACGACGTGATTGTGGCGGCCGACGGCCGGCCGATCCCGCGCATCTTTCACGAGGATGGAGAAGCCCGTTTTCGCGAGCTCGAGCGCGCGGCGGTGGCACAGTGCTGTGCAGCGACGCGCACGGTCATCTCCACAGGTGGTGGTGCGCCGGTAGACCCGCGCAACCGTGCGCTGCTGCGCGAAGGGAATCACGTGGTGTGGCTCGACGCGCTCCCTGAGACGCTACACGCCCGCTTGATGGCCGACCGAGGCGGCCCGGAGCGGCCGCTGCTGCAATCGCATGATCCCCTGCGCCGTATCAGCGAGCTGCGCGAGGCACGCCTGTCGGTCTACCGCGCGACTGCTACGCTGGTCGTTCAGACCGACGGTCTCACCCCCGAACAGGTGGCCGACCGTATTCTCCAGGAGTTCGGCATGGCAGAGACGTTCCATCTCGCAGCATCGCTTCACTCCCCGCCACAGCCAATTGAGCCGAGCATCCATCCGCTCGTTGTTGGCATGGACTGCCTTGCATTGCTGGGCGAGCACATGTGCAGGCTGGGCCTGCGCGGGCGGGCGTTCGTGGTGACGGACTCCAACGTCGCGCCGCACCATGCCGGTGCGGTCTGCGCTGCGCTCGCCAAGGCGGGCTTTGCGCCGGAGCTGTACGTGCTGCCGGCCGGCGAGGGGAGCAAGTCGCTGGACGCGGCGATCCGGCTGTATAGCTGGCTGGCAGCGCAGCGCGCCGAGCGTCGCGATTGCATCGTCGCCCTGGGCGGTGGAGTAGTCGGGGACACAGCTGGCTTTGTGGCAGCTACATACCTGCGTGGCATGCCGCTGGTGCAGGTGCCCACCACGCTCCTGGCCATGGTGGACAGCGCCATTGGCGGGAAGGTGGCCGTGAACCTGCCGCAGGGCAAGAACCTGGTCGGCGCTTTCTACCAGCCGCGCCTGACCTTCATCGACACCGCGCTGGCCGCGACTCTGCCGCGCCGGGAGCAGGCTAGCGGCTGGGCGGAGGTGATCAAGACGGCAATCATCTTCGACGATGCCCTGGTGCGCCGCCTGGAAGCGCTGCCCGGCCTGGACGCTTCCCCCGGCGATGTGCTAGAGATCGTGCGCGCCTGCGCTGCCTGCAAGGCACGCCTGGTCGTCGAGGATGAGCGCGACCAGGGGCGCCGCGCCGTGCTGAACTACGGCCACACTATTGGCCACGCCCTGGAGGCCGCCACGGGCTACGGCCGCCTGCTCCACGGTGAGGCCGTTGCCGTCGGCATGACCGGGGCAGTGCGCATCGCTCACGCCACCGGCTTTTTGGAAGAGCCCGAGCTAGTAGAGCGCCAGGATGCCCTGCTGCGCAGGTTTGAGCTCCCCCTTGCCTGTCCCGGTGTCTCTCCCGATGCTATACTTCGCGCGATGGCCTTCGATAAAAAGGCCGTGGGGGCGCGGCTGCGCTGGGTCCTGCCTCGCGGCAGCGGCCGTATGGAGTACGGCCTCGAAGTGCCGGACGATATCGTGGCGCAGATCGTCGAAACGCTGGTGCGCGAGCGGTGACCCCTCCCCTAGCCAACGCCTAACCATGCCTGAGCTCTTCCATGTTCTTCCCGTTGCAGTCGCTCGAGCGCGCCTGCGCGAGCATGTGCGTCCGCTGGGCGCCGTTGAGCGGGCCTCGCTTGGCGAGGCCCTGGGACGTGTGCTGGCCGAAGATATTGTCTCGGCAGTAGACCTGCCTGCCTTCGCGCGGTCGACCATGGACGGCTACGCTGTGCGAGCAGCAGACACCTACGGCGCTACCGAGGCGCTCCCGGTCTACCTGACGGTCGCCGGTGAGGTGCCGATGGGCCAGGCCCCTGCCTTGCGGCTCCGCCCGGGTGAGGCTGCGCTGGTGCACACTGGCGGCATGCTCCCCTCTGGCGCCGACGCAGTGGTCATGCTCGAGCACACGCACCCGCTGGACGCCCGGACGATCGAGGTCACCCGCCCGGTCGCCGTGGGCGAGAACGTCATCCCGCCGGGCGAGGACGTAAGGTGTGGGCAGGTGCTGCTCCCGAAGGGCACTTGGCTGCGCCCCCAGGAGCTCGGGGCGCTGGCAGGCACTGGCGTCACCGCGGTGGCTGTGGCGCGTCGCCCGCGCGTGGCGCTGATCTCCACCGGCGATGAGGTCGTGCCCCCGGAAGTCGAGCCTGCGCTGGGTCAGATCCGTGATATCAACAGCACGACCCTGGTAGCACTGACGCTCGAATGGGGCGGCTTGCCGCTCCCGCGCGGCATCGTGCCGGACGACGCCCAGGCGCTGGCGGCGGCGGCGCGGCTCGCCCTGGCCGAAGCCGATGTGCTGGTGGTCTCGGCCGGGAGCTCAGTCTCGACCCGTGACATGACTGCCACCGTGCTCGGCGCGTTGGGCCGCCCCGGCGTACTGGTGCACGGCGTGGCGATGCACCCAGGCAAGCCGACGATCCTGGCCGTCGCAGATGGCAAGCCGGTCTTCGGGCTGCCCGGCAATCCTGTCTCGGCTATGGTAGCATTCGATCTGTTCGTCGCCCCGGCGCTGGCCTGGCTGATGGGCGCGGCCGAGCGGCGCAGGCCGGTGGTACGAGCGCGGCTCGCCGCCAATGTGCCCTCGCACCCCGGCGAAGAGGACTACGTGCAGGTGCGCCTGGAGCAGCGTGCCGGGGGGATCTGGGCTGTTCCAGTATTCGGGAAGTCGAACCTGATCACCACCATGGTGCGCGCCGATGGGGTGCTACGCGTCCCCCTCGATTCGGCCGGCCTGTACGAGGGGACCATGGTCGAGGTGGCGCTGTACATGCACTGGATGCCGCGTGAAGCGTGATGGCCCGGCACGCAGAGCTCCCGAGCCTGGATGCGACGCAGTCGCTCGACCAGGGCCACCGCGCGCCATCACCGCGCCGGACCAACCGGCTGGCGGTCACCGGCGCCGTGATGGTCGGCACCTTCATGGCCGCGGTCGAGGCCACCATCGTCGCCACGGCTATGCCCACGATTGTCGGCTCGCTGGGCGGCTTCGCCTACTACGCCTGGGTGTTCTCTGCCTTCTTGCTCGCCCAGGCTGTCACCATTCCAGTGTATGGCAAGCTAGCCGATACCTACGGCCGCCGGCCCGTGTTCATCGCCGGCACGCTGGTCTTTCTCGCTGGCTCCGTGCTGGCCGGGCTCGCCCCGACGATGCTGATCCTGGTTGCCTCGCGGGCTATGCAAGGGCTGGGCGCCGGGGCAATCCTCCCGATCGCCACCACCATCATCGGCGACCTGTACACCCTGGAAGAACGGGTGAAGATCCAGGGCTATCTCAACAGCGTCTGGGGTATCTCGGCGGTGACCGGCCCGGCCCTGGGTGGGCTGATCGTGCAGACCATTGGCTGGCCCTGGATCTTCTTTCTCAATGTACCGATTGGGCTGCTGGCCATCGCTGGCTTGCTCCTGGCGCTGCACGAGGAGGTCCGTCCGCGGCGCCACCGCCTAGATGTCGCCGGGGCGCTCCTGCTGGTGATCGCTATCGCCTCGCTGCTCCTGGCCCTCCTGGAGGGTGGCTCGGCGTGGCCGTGGCTCTCGCTGCCCAGCGCCGGCCTGTTTCTACTCGCCGGGCTGGCGCTCGCCCTCTTCCTGCGCTGTGAGGCTCAGGCCCCTGAGCCGATCTTACCGCTGACTGTGCTGCGCAATCGGGTGATCCTGGTAGCGGATGCGGCGGTGCTGGCCTCAGGTGGCCTGGTGCTGGGCGTGACATCGTTCGTGCCGGCGTTCGTGCAGGGGGTGCTGGGCGCCCCACCGGCTGTGGCCGGCTTCGCCCTGACCACGCTGTCGATCGGCTGGCCGCTGGCGAGCGCGTTCACCGGCGTGCTGGCGCTGCGCATCGGTTTCCGCACTACGGCGCTGCTGGGCTCGCTCTGCACGGTCGTGGCTAGCCTGATGTTCCTCACTCTGGTGCGGCCGGGCATCTCACCAATACTGGTCGCGCTCGCCAGCTTCGTCATGGGCGCTGGCATGGGCCTGAGCTCGACGGCCTTTCTTGTAGCAATTCAGGATGCAGTCTCCTGGGAGCAGCGCGGCGTCGCTACGGGCTCGTTCATGTTCGCGCGGCTGATCGGCAGCTCGATCAGCGTGGCCTTGCTGGGCACTGTGCTCAACGCCGGCATCCGTCACTCCCTGGCCGGCTCCACCACAGTAATGGGAGATCACCGCAGGCTGGACGTTGCCGGCAGCCTGCTTGAGCCGGCGCTCCGGTCATCGCTCTCGCCTGAGACAGTCGTGACGCTCCAGGCCGCGCTAGTGGCCGGCCTGCGCTGGGTCTATCTGGTCGTGCTCTGCCTGGCGCTCCTGGGCACGGCGATCACCTGGCTCTTCCCCGGCCTGCGCCGAAGCCGCGATAATGCAAGTAGTGAGGCCGCTCACTCCCACTCCGGCCATGCAGGATAGTCGAGTTGGGGAGCGGCCTCTCCCCGGCCCCTCCCCGACACTGGGAGGAGAACTCCAGGAAGCAGCGCTGTGCTGAGGAGATATCGCCACTCTCCCGCAGCGCGGGAGAGCAGCCGGGGGTGAGGGTACCTATGAGCGACCGGCGCTATTACCTCGAAGACATCGCCCTGGACGAAGCATACCACCGCCTGGAGCAGGCGCTGGCCGAGCACGGCGGCCTCCAGCCGCTGCCGGGCGAGCGCGTGCCTGTGGCCGAGGCGCTGGGGCGTGTGACCGCCGAGCCGGTGTGGGCAGCTATCTCATCCCCGCATTACCACGCCGCCGCTATGGACGGCGTGGCCGTGCGCGCAGCCGACACCCATGGCGCGACGGAGACGAACCCGAGACGGCTGAAGCTCGGCCCACAAGGAGTATGGGTGGACACCGGTGATCCATTGCCGCCGCCGTTTGATGCCGTGATCATGGCTGAGCACGTGCAGCCGGTGGGCGAGGATGAGATCGAGATCCGCGCTCCGGTGGCGCCCTGGCAGCACGTGCGCCCGCTTGGCGAGGACATTGTGCAGACCGAGCTGGTGCTGCCGGAGAATCACCTGCTGCGGCCGGTGGACCTCGGTGCGGTAGCGGCAGCCGGGCACGCCTCGCTGGTCGTGCGGCGTCGCCCGCGGGTGGCGATTATCCCTACGGGCACGGAGCTGGTGCCGGCTGAGGCTGCTCTAGACCGAGGCTTGCGGCCCGGCAAGATCATTGAGTTCAACTCGCTGATGCTGGCCGGGCAGGTGCGTGAGTGGGGCGGCGAAGCCTCCCGCCTACCCATCGTGCCTGACCGTCGCGAGCTCCTGCGCGAGGCCTTGCTTCAGGCGCTACCCGTGCATGAGATCGTCGTGATCAACGCCGGATCGTCGGCTGGCGCGGAGGACTATACTGCACCCGTGATCGCCGAGCTGGGGAAGGTATATGTGCATGGTGTGGCGATCCGCCCGGGGCATCCGGTCATTATCGGGATGGTCCAGGGCAAGCCAGTGCTGGGCTTGCCTGGCTATCCGGTCTCGGCTGTCCTTACCGCCGAGCTCTTCCTGCGGCCGCTGGTGTACCGGCTGCTGGGCATCGTTCCACCGGAGCGGCCGAAGCTTACGGCGACGCTGACGCGCAAAGTGCTCTCGCCGATGGGCGAGGACGAGTTCCTGCGCGTGACGCTGGGACGGGTGGGGGAGCGTGTGGTCGCCACGCCGCTCACGCGCGGGGCCGGCGTGATCATGTCGCTGGTGCGTGCCGATGGCCTGGTGCGTATTCCGCGCTTCTCTGAGGGCGAGCACGCCGGGGCACAGGTGACAGTCGAGCTGCTGCGCTCGCCGGAAGAGATCGAGCGCACCATCGTGGCAATCGGCAGCCATGACATCGCCCTCGACCTGCTGGCGAGCCACCTGAAGCAGCACGCTCCCGGCATGCGGCTCTCCTCGGCGAACGTTGGCAGTCTAGGCGGGCTGGCTGCCCTGAAGCGCGGCGAGGCGCACCTGGCTGGCTCGCACCTGCTGGACGAAGAGAGCGGCGAGTACACCTGGCCGTATGTGCGCCGCCTCCTGCCCGGCGAGGACGTGGTGCTGGTGCATCTGGCCTGGCGGCAGCAGGGCCTGCTGGTGCCGAAGGGCAACCCCAAGCAGATCGAGCGGCTGGAAGACCTGGCCCGGCCGGATGTGCGTTTCGTCAATCGCCAGCGTGGATCCGGCACGCGCGTGCTGCTGGACTACCATCTGCGCCGCCTGGGCATCGATCCGGCCCAGATCCAGGGCTATGAGCGCGAAGAGTACACGCACCTCGCGGTGGCTGCGGCGGTGGCGAGTAGCGGCGCTGATGCCGGCCTGGGCATCCTGGCCGCTGCCCGCGCCCTGGACCTAGACTTCGTGCCCGTTGCTGCTGAGCGCTACGACCTGGTCATGCTGCGCCGCGATTATGAGAGCGAGCTTCTGCGCCCGCTGCTGGCGACCCTGCACAGTGTAGAATATCGCCGCGCCGTCGAGGCGCTGGGTGGCTACGACGTGACCCACATGGGCGAGCTCGTGCCCCCGCCGTAGGTGGGCTGTCAACGGATTTCTTGAACGGATTGCACGGATGCCCTGGGCAGTCGCAGGTGCCCTGCATCGTCTGGAGCCACGTGGCGGGATAAACTGTCAACAGATTTCTTGACAGATTACATGGATGCCCTGGGCAGTTTCAGGCATTTCGTATTGTCGGGGAACCACGCGGCTAGGGTGGCTGTCAACGGATTAAGGACACAGATTGCACGGATAGTTCGCGGCTGCCCCATCTCGATCTTCGGCTGATGCACCTCTCGGCACGATCGTAACGCGGGACATGCAAGCAAGCTGTAGCTGCACCATCCCGGTATTCGGCTGATGCACTGCTCATGGACCTCACGAATACGGCTATGCTCCTGTGCTCGCTATGAGCATCCGTGCAATCAGTGTCCTTAATCCGTTGACCGCGCTACTCCGCTGCCAGCGCGTTTTCCAGCCGCTGCTCCTGCCCCTCGAGGAAGCTCCGCAGGCGCTGGAGCACTGGCCGGGCCTCCGGCTGCGCCTGCCCCTCCAGGCGATCGAGCTCGCCCTGCATCGCACGCACCAGGGTGAGCGCCCGCGTGGCCGGCTGCGTTGCGCCTCTGGCGCGTAGCTCCAGCGCCTGGTCCACGATACGGTCGGTGGACCAGGCTAGACGTAGGGCCAGCACCTCGATAACGCGTCGCGGCGCCCCGGCCCGCACGGCACGGTCGAGCTCACGGCCGCGCTGGAGGATCTGGGCGGCGTAGACGCCGAGGCGCGCTTCGCTACTGCGGGCGAGCTGGAGCTGAAGCCACTCGCGGGCGATCTTCACGCGGTAAAGCGGGCTATCCGGCAGGCTGCTCTCTGCAGCCTGCACCAGCCCGGCGCCGCCGGCTACCAGCAGGAGCATGACGACCAGCGCCACCACAGCCGCGCGCATGAGCGAGACGCCAGCGACGGCTCCGGTGAAGCGCTCCAGCAGGCCGGGCCGGCGCGCCTGTCGCGCCTCTCGCACTGCTGCGAGCAGGCGCTGCTCCAGCCGGGCCTGGAAGTCGGGAGCAGGGTCGCGCCCCAGCCCGGCCAGCTCGAGAGAGAGCGGGGCCAGCCGGGCGAGCTCGGCGTGATACTCCGCTGGATAGCCGTCCAAGCAGCGCGCCAGGTCCTCCCCGCGCTGGAGGCGCTGGCAGCACTCCTCTAGCGCAGCGGCAAACCGGGCGTCGTCGGAGTCAGGGGAGACAACCATGCTCATGAAGACCTCTCCACGTGTTCCGCCCTGGTCAGCAGGCGATGCAGGCTGGCCAGGGCACGGTGGTGAAGCTGGTTGATCGCATTGACGCTCTTTCCCAGAAGCGCTGCCGTACGCTGGTTATCATAGCCCAGGACATATTTGTACACGATGACCTCTCGCTGCTCCGGAGTGAGCAGATCGAGCGCCTGCTGCACTCCGGCCCGCGCCTCGCCGGCCTCGGCCAGGTGCTGCGGATCGGGGTCCGCCGCCTCGATGGCGCGGGCCTCGTCCAGCAGTACTGTAGGTCGCCGGTAGCGCTGCCGCAGATGATCGGCCAGCTTGTGGCGAGCGATCTGAAAGAGCCAGGCCAGCACGCCCGCCTCATCCTCCGCCCGCAGCCCGGCGATCCCTGCCAGCGCCGCTAGGAAGACCTCCTGAGTTAGCTCCTCGGCCTCTTCGATGTTATTCAGCCGGGCGGACAGGTACCGATACACCGGCCTCACTGTTGACCGATAGAGCGCGCTCCAGGCATCCGGGTCGTGGTGCCTGGCCCGCCGAATCAGCGATGGAAGGTCGCCGGGACTCTCCTGCACGCCCGCTCCTCACCCACGAGAACTGTGCCACCAGTATAGTCGTCGCTCGGCTGAAAGATGTACGGCTTCCCGTTTGGTTCGCTCCAGATAGGACCAGGGATCAGATCCAATAGGACGAAAGTCCCTCTAGTTCGCCAGTACATTTCTCCCCTAACAAGCGACTACTTCATCGGAACGGGGATGAGGAAGCGGATGACTTCCGGAACGCAAACCCGTTCGAATACGGCGAATATGGAACGTGCTCAGGAGGGATGAAAAAAGATGTTCGCTCGGATGTTCACAGAGAAGCTCACTCGACGGGTATACGCCCTGGCCGGTGCTGCGCTGCTGAGCTTGGCGGTGGTAGCTCCTGCTCTGGCATGGTCAGATGCTGCTGCCGGCGAGCCGGCCCTGTCTGGCGAGAGCCCGACCGGCTATTTTATCTGGCACAACGAGAGCGGGATGCACCTGCGTACTCATGACACCGAGGAGGGCGGCCTGTACGTCGCCCGCCTGCGCACGGACGGCGTGTTCGAGGACGTTGATGTGGTGCGGCTAGAGACCAGAGACGATGTAGCCGTACTGGATGGCGGCCACCTGCTGGTCTACCGTGTGCATACGTACAACTGGATCGATGGCGTGAACTTCCGCGTGCGCGGCGGCCGGTGGCTGCGCTTCGATCTCGAACGCAATGGAGAGCAGATCAGCACCGACAGCATTTACCTGGGAGCCGAGGGCACGCATCCTCCCACCAACCCGTTTGTGATCTTCCGGTAGCTTTAATCGATATCAGCGCAGCGGCTGGGAGCGTACTGCTCCCAGCCGCTGTTTTTGCAGAGCCAGTCGTGCTACCCAGGGCACGGGCTCAGAGGTATCGACGGGCATGAGGGGATGCTAGACGGCTGATCTACACATCCATGAAGCGCCAGCAGTAGGCGGCCACTGGGCCAAGTGGCGCAGCCAGACGCTCTGCATCAACCCCGGCCGGGGAGATATGCTGCATGCAGTTATGTCACCTTCATACTGTCGCACAGCGTCTAGCATACGGTCTACGGACTGCTGCTCGGATAGCCCGCGTGGTATGTGCTAGGGTAGGGTGCTCACCGGGCGCCCGGATCGATGCCATGGGAGCGCAGCAGGGCACGCAGACGTGCGTTCTCGTTGCGCAGGCGCTTGAGCTCATCGGTCATCGGGTGCGGCCGTTCGGTCTCATGGCCCAGGTAGCGCCGTACCAGGCTGGTGAACAGCTTCCCGTGGCTATCCGGCTTCCCCAGGTATTTCTGCTCCAGCGAGCTCTTGCTCTTGCCCGCACGCCACTCGTCGTACATACGCTGGAGTGTGGGCAGGTCGATCCGGTAGTCTTCCAGCTCTGCCATGTGTACTCCTCCATGTATGAGCTATGTGTATGTGAGTCCTTAATGTGTGTCCTTAATGTGTGTCCTTAATGTGAGTCCTAAATATGAGTCCTAATGAGTACGAGTGAGTACGAGTGAGTGCGAGATGGAGGTAATACTTGCCAGCACTCCTCTACCTGCTCGCGCGATCCGCTTAGCTACCATGCACTGATCACGGATCACTGATCACTGATCACTGATCACTGATCTTTCCGTGGGCTGCTCCCGAGCGCGACGCGCGCCGCTTGCATGGGGCGCGCTGCCATGCTACGCTTCCGTCCAGCCATGAGTGCAAACCCTTTGCCGCGCACCTGAACGTTTGGCGCGGCATCTTGCACAGGAGCCTTATGGTGTGGTCGGACGATGGAGGGACACAGCTATGGAGCGCCCGCGCACGCCGCCTGAGACGTATGGCACTAGCGTGACCAAGCCGCCTGACTTTGACGCCTTCTGGCAAGAGGTCTGGGATGAAGCCTCACGTATCCCGCTGGAGCCCAGGGTCGAGCCGGTGCCGCTACGTTCGAACGAGCTGGTGGCGACCTACGAGGGCAGCTACACCAGCCTGGATCGCGTGCGCATCGCCACATGGTATTGCGTGCCTAGGCGGCCCGGTCCGCACCCGGCGGTAATCTATCTGCCGGGGTATATCAGCGAGCCGCCGCTCCAGAAAGGCCGTGAGTGGGCAGCGCGCGGCTACGCCTGCTGCGTCGTGGCTGTACGGGGCAAATTGCGCTCAAACGCCCAGTTCAACCCCGGCTATCCCGGCCTGCTCACCCATAACATCGTTGACCGCTACACGTACGCGTATCGCGGCCTGTACATCGATGCGTGCCGGGCCGTGGACTTCCTGCTCAGCCGGCCGGAGGTGGACCCCGAGCGCATCGCGGTGACCGGGTCGAGCCAGGGCGGCGGGCTCTCCATCGTGGTGGCGTCTATGCGCCGGGAGATCAAGGCCGCCTGTCCCGGCGCGCCCTATCTCTGTGGCATCCGCGACGCAATCCAGCTTACACATACCTATCCCTACGAAGAGATCAATGACTACCTGCGGCTCTATCCCGAACGGCGCGAGCAGGTGCTCGCCACAGTTGACTACTTCGACGGCATCAACCTAGCGCCGCGTATCACCTGCCCGACGCTGGTGAACATCGGCGGCAAGGACACGACCTGCCCGCCGGAGACCGGCTATGCCGTTTTCAACGCTATCGGCGCCTCGATCAAAGAGCTTAAAGTCTACCCCGAGGAAGGGCACAGCGCCGGTGCTGCCCAGCACGAGCCGCTGATCATCGAGTGGATCGCCCGCTACACCGGCGGTCCGCGAGGTTGAGGGCAATGTGCCACGAACCAAGGATGCCAGGAGAGTGACCGCCATGCAGAAACCTGCCGATTTCGACGCCTACTGGGAGCACACGATGCAGGAGCTGGATCGCCTGCCGGTAGCGGCTGAGCTCGAGCTCAATCAGCTGCGCTCTTCGCCTGAGGTGACGATCTATAACGTGCGCTTTACCAGCATCGGGCCGTATCGCCTGTTCGCCTACTATGCGGTGCCGGCCGGTCAGGGGCCGTTTCCGGTGCGCGTGCAGATCGGCGGCTACCAGTCGGTGGTGACCGTGCCGGCCGGCAGCCCCACCGGACATTGGGATGGCGGGAACACGGCGCGACTGGCCCTGTGTTACCGCGGCCAGCGGCACAGCGATAAACCATACGCAGCTGCCTTCCCCGGCATGCTCACCGATGGCATCGAAGACCCCCAGGAGTACGTCTGGCGTGGTGTGGTGGCCGACTGCTGTCGCGCCGTGGATTTCGTCTGCTCACGGCCCGAGATCGATGTCTCTCAGATAACACTTACCGGCAATGACTTGGCTCTGATGGCTGCCGCCTTTCGCAGCGACCGGCTGACCGGCGTGTCGGCCGCGCCGGCGCTGTTCTACCGGCTGGAGGAGGCGCTCCCGCGGGCTACAGCCTATCCTTTGGAGGAGTTCAATGATTACCTGCGCCTGTACCCGGAACGGCGGGAGCGGGTGTTCAAGACGCTCGCCTACTTCGAGCCGCTGTACTTCGCGCCGCGGGTGCGCTGCCCAGTGCGCCTGAGTGGCGACCCGGCCTGGCTGGAGCCCCTGCGCCGGGCACTTCCCGCCGGTTCAGGGGCCTGGCGAGGGCTGTAGAGCGTGGAGTATGGAGATCGAGTGCCGCACGGCGCTCTTCGCCCTGAGAGGCCACTCGCTCTCACCCCTAATACATGCTATCGTATAACGATCCAGGAACTCCCGGCAACGTACAGGCTACAGGGCGTTACTTCTCGAACAGATGTAATCTCAGAAGCGCGAGATCTCATGCGGCCAGTTTGGCCCGCAGGTACTGTCCGGTATACGAGCGCGGGTTCGCTGCAACCTCTTCTGGCGTGCCCTCAGCAACGATGAAACCGCCATTCTCACCACCTTCAGGCCCGAGATCGATGATCCAGTCGGCACACTTGATCACGTCCAGGTTGTGCTCGATCACGACGACGGTGTTACCTGCATCGACCAGCCGCTGGAGCACCTGGAGCAGCTTCTCCACATCGGCGAAGTGCAGGCCCGTGGTCGGCTCGTCCAGCAGGTAGAGCGTGCGCCCAGTGGCGCGCCGCGCTAGTTCGGCGGCCAGCTTCACCCGCTGCGCCTCACCGCCGGAGAGCGTCGTGGCCGGCTGGCCCAGCCGTAGGTAGCCCAGGCCGACGTCATAGAGCGTCTCCAGCCGGTGCTTCACCGCCGGGATCGCGTCGAAGAAGACGAGCGCCGCCTCGACAGTCATATCCAGCACTTCTGCAATGTTCTTGCCCTTGTACGTGATCTCCAGCGCTTCGCGGGTATAGCGCCTGCCCTTGCAGACGTCGCAGGTGACGTAGACGTCGGGCAAGAACTGCATCTCGATCTGGAGCACGCCTGCCCCGCCGCACGCCTCACAGCGGCCACCCTTCACGTTGAAGGAGAAGCGCGAGGGCTGGTAGCCGCGGATGCGCGCCTCGGGCACGCTGGCGAAGAGCTGGCGGATCGGCCCAAAGATGCCGCAGTAGGTGGCCGGGTTGGAGCGTGGCGTGCGGCCAATGGGGCTCTGGTCCACGTCAACGACCTTGTCGATGTGCTCCAGCCCGCGGAGAGCGTCATGTGCGCCCGGCCGGGTCTTCGCTCCATAGAAGTGCTGGGCCAGGCGCGCGTAGAGGATGTCTCGCACCAGCGTGGACTTGCCTGAACCCGACACGCCAGTCACGACGACGAAGCAGCCCAGCGGGATGCGCACGGTGATGTCTTTCAGATTATGCTCGCGGGCGCCTTCGATGATCAGGAAATGGCCGTTCCCGCGCCGGCGCTGTGCCGGAATGGGAATACGACGAACGCCGGAGAGATATTGTCCGGTGAGCGAGGCCTCGTGCCGGAGGATGTCATCCAGTGTGCCCTGAACCACGATCCGCCCACCGTGCTCGCCGGGGCCCGGGCCAATATCCACGATGTGGTCGGCGGCGCGGAGGGTCTCTTCGTCGTGCTCGACCACGATGACTGTGTTGCCCAGGTCGCGCAGGCGCAGCAGCGTCTCGATGAGCCGCCGGTTATCGCGCTGGTGCAGACCGATCGACGGCTCATCCAGCACATAGAGCACGCCAGCAAGCCCCGAACCGATCTGCGTGGCCAGGCGGATCCGCTGCGCCTCGCCACCGGAGAGGGTCGCCGCCGAGCGGTCGAGGGTAAGATACGGCAGGCCCACGTCAAGCAGGAAGCCCAGCCGGGCGTCGATCTCCTGGAGTGCTCGCGCGGCGATGGCCCGCTCTCGCTCAGTCAATTCTAGGCCGGTTAGGAAGCGGCGCACCTCAGCAATGGACAGCGCTGCCACTTCAGCGATCGAGCGTCCTCCAAGCTTGACTGCCAGCGCCTCTCGTCTGAGCCGCGTCCCCCGACAGGCCGGACACGGCCGGGTGACCAGGTAGCGCTCGAGCTCAGCACGCACCTCCTCAGAGGTGGTCTCGCGGTACTCCCGCTCGATGGCGCGCAGCACCCCCTCAAAGCGCACGTCGTACTCATCGATCCGTCCGCCACGGGTGACGTGGCGT
The DNA here is from genome assembly GCA_042408875.1 of Chloroflexota bacterium. Taxonomy (GTDB): domain Bacteria; phylum Chloroflexota; class UBA11872; order JBHOQS01; family JBHOQS01; genus JBHOQS01. The sequence continues at coordinate 179,098 of JBHOQS010000025.1, forward strand.
ACGCGCACTGTCTCGCCGCCAGTGCCATACAGCAGCTTCACCCGCTGCTCGTGGGTCAGCGCAGCGATGGGTGTCGTGACGGAAAAACCATATCGGCGCGCCACCGCCTCCAGTAGTTCCCAGCGCCATCCCAGCGCCGGGGCAACGGCAGCGCTGCGCTCCGACGAGCCATCCGGCGCAGGCGTTTCGGTGGCCTCGCCCTCGCCTGCAGCGTCTTCTTCGGCATCAGACGTGTGCTGCATAGCCCGGCCGTCTCCCATCAGTAGCTCCCACGGTGCGATGGCGCCCTCGGCCAGCGAGCGGTTTGGATCGGGGATCACCAGCTCCTCAGCGGCCTCCAGCGTTATCCCCAGGCCGTCGCATGCCGGACAGGCGCCCTGCGGGCTGTTGAACGAGAAGAGGGCCGGCTCGATCTCGCCCAGGCTGGCCCCGCACGACAGGCAGACGAAGCGCTCGGTGAACCGCCGCACCAATGCGCCATCTTCCCGCTCCCAGTCGGGGAGGTCCGGCGGTCGTTCGCCCTCACGCGGCACAATCTCGATCTGTACGATGCCGCCGCCCATCGCTAGCGCTGTCTCGATCGAGTCCGGCAGGCGGTTACCCAGATCCGGGCGTACCACCAGGCGATCGACCACAAGGTCGATCGTGTGTGGCTGGTCTGCGTCGAGCCAGATGTCGTCGGAGAGCTCATGCTGGACGCCGTCGATACGGACGCGCACGAAGCCGGCGCGGCGCATGCGCTCGAGCAGGGCGCGGAACTCGCCCTTCTGGCCGCGCACGAGCGGCGCCAGGATCAGGATGCGCATCCCTTCGGGGAGCGCCAGCACCGCATCGGCGATCTGCTGCACTGTGTGCCGCTCGATCTGGCGCCCGCAGTCCGGGCAGAAGGGCTTGCCGATGCGGGCGTACAGCAGCCGGAGGTAGTCGTAGATCTCGGTGACGGTGCCCACAGTCGAGCGGGGATTGCGCCCGGCGCCCTTCTGGTCCACAGCGATCGCCGGTGAGAGCCCCTCGATGTCGTCCACCTCCGGCCGCATGAGCTGCCCCAGGAACTGGCGCGCGTAGGCTGAGAGCGACTCGACGTAGCGCCGCCGGCCCTCGGCATAGATGGTGTCGAACGCCAGGCTGGACTTGCCCGAGCCGGAGACGCCGGTGAACACGACAAGCCGGTCCCGCGGGATCTCTAGGGTGATGTTCTTGAGGTTGTGGACGCGTGCGCCGCGTACGATGAGACGATCAGGTGGCACGGGTTAATTGTAGCGCGCCGGCCACAGCGGCAGCCGAGGAAGAGCGACCGCCCTCTCGGCTCATGCTACAATGCGCAGCGACGCTGGCGTTGGTCGCTTCCCCACCCTACTCAGGAAGCAAGGCAGTGAACCAGGGCAACAAGATGAGATGAGAATGAGAAAGGAGCGACCGGCTCATGGCTACGCCCGGCGCTTTTTGCACGGTCCGTCCTGAGCGATTACAGGCCTGCTGCACCGCACTCCTGGCCGCCTGTGGCATGCCCGAAGAGGACGCGGCGCTCGTGGCAACCACGCTGGTCGAGGCCGACCTGCGCGGCGTGCACTCGCATGGCACCATGCGCATGCCGAACTATGTGCGCGGACTTCGAGCAGAAGACGGCATCAATCCCCGGCCGCAGATACGGGTCGTGACGCAGAGCGATGCGACGGCCGTGCTGGACGCCGACCGGGGCATGGGCCAGATGGCGGCATACCGCGCCATGCAGCTCGCTATCGAGCTGGCCGGGCGCTATGGGACGGGCAGCGTGGCTGTGCGTAACTCCAACCACTGTGGGGCACTAGCCTACTATGCCGAGATGGCCATTTCGGCGCGCTGTATCGGCTTTGCCGTGACCAACGCCGGCATCAACATGGCGCCGTGGGGTGGCACGCAGCGCATGGTGGGCAATAATCCGCTGGCGTATGCTATTCCCACGCCGCGCGGCTGGCCCATCGTGCTGGACATGGCCACGTCGGTAGTGGCGGGCGGCAAGCTGGACGTGGCTGCTATGCGCGGCGAGGCCATCCCGCTCGGCTGGGCACTGGACAAGGAGGGCCGGCCCACCACCGACCCGCGGGCGGCGCGCGCCGGCTCGCTCCTGCCGGTGGGCGGGCCGAAGGGCTACGGCCTAGCCGTGGTGCTCGACATCCTCTGCGGCGTGCTTTCGGGCGGCCGCTTCGGTGCCGGCCTGGGCATGCGCGGCTCCGCACATTTTTTCCAGGCTATCCAGATCGAGCGCTTCACGCCATACGAGGCGTTCCTGGAACGCATCGAGCAGCTCATCGCCCAGCTCAAGACCTGCCCCACGGCCCCGGGGGTTGAGCGCATCCTGCTGCCCGGCGAGCTGGAGGCCGAGCTGAAGGCTCGCCGCCTGGTCGAAGGCATCCCCCTCGACGAGGAGACGGTCGAGCGGCTCGAGAGCCTGGCCGCCGAGCTGGGGCTGGCCGGCACCCCGGAGTGCGCCCTGCGGGAGTGAGCGGGTCTCAGGGTGGCGCCGGCACACGCGGAGATCAGCGATCCGACAGCACCCTGCTGCCCCTGCTACACCCAAGCGGCATCTGGTGTCCGAGGGGGCTGCCAACGGTACGCTCAGGCGTAGATCGGGAAGTAGTACTTCTCGAGTGCCCGCGCGATCAGGTCATGTGCGGGCAGGCCACGCAAGTCCACACACCTGCTGGGATAGAGGATTTCAACCCCGATGGGTGTCTCATTCGCAGCGTAGTCGATACGCCGCACATCATCAAGGTCGCGGCCATGGAGAGTATAGCTTGTCCGCAAGGTAAATGTAGAGCGCATCTACCTTGCGATCGTATTCAATACGCGGTTCCATGTCTCTTGCCGCCTTCCTCCAGTCCGCCACCGTGATAATGCTCGGCGGATCGGAGTGTGCCCCAACCACGACCTTGATCCTTCGGCCACCGGGACTTCCGATCAGGATCGGGTTTCCTTGCCTATCTGTATACCGGGTGTAGTGGTGCGCGAGCACGTCCTCCACTTCCTGCTCGGAGATTCGCTGCTGGCGCATGTGCTGTCTGGCGTTGAATGAATACCGGAGCCGTCAGAGTAGTCTGCCTACCTCAGCTTACAGTCCACAGCGTGCTCCCAAGCGCGTATTTTTATTATGACAACAGCGCTAGCATCAACCTCATGGGGTACCCTCAAAGGGTGTGTAAATGGCGAAGGCGGTGTACCCTCCTCCTAGACTCAACACCAGGGCTTGGAAGCCCGGAGGCGGAGAGCCACCGCCATGGACCAGCGGACCATGTCGGGGAGCGTGACGTCAAGCCCCACCTGGGAAGGACTGCACGGGTGGCTGCGCAATGCGATCCAGACGCTCATCCAGGAGGCCCTCGAGGCCGAGGTGACGGAGCTGCTGTGCCGGGTGCGGTACCCGCGGCGCGCTGCCGTGGACGCACCGGTCGGGTACCGGAACGGCTCCAGCAAGCCGCAGAAGCTGACA
>JBHOQS010000026.1:0-9932 GCA_042408875.1 Chloroflexota bacterium
GCACGCTGGTGCGCGGTCGGGAGCTGGCCGGGCAGGGCGAGCGAGCGGTGAGCCGCCTGCTGGAAGGCATGCGCGCCGTGCTGTGCAGCGAGCCGCTGGTGCAGGAGGATTATCTCGCCATCGTGGACCCGACTACCCTGGAGCCGCTGGAGTATGTCACGGGTCCGGCGCGTATCCTCATTGCTGGGCGCATCGGCGATGTGCGGCTTATCGACAATATGCCACTTGAGGACACTAGCCCAGCGTGATCAGGGTCGGCAGGTGTGGCTACGCCCGTAGGCATGATCGCGTGCACCAAAACCGGTGCGGAAGAGGCCCTGCACGTGCCGGCTACGTCGTCGAGGCGACCAGCCGCCGCACATCACGCATAAGCTGGTCCACGTTGAGCGTCGCGCTGTCAGGGAACGCTCGAATACGCCCCCGGCCGTCGATCAGCGCGAAGCGGTCGCTGTGGATGACCTGCGTGGACGGCTGCACGCCCAGCTTGAAGCCCTGCACGACGACCTGCTGGACGTAGGCCGGGTCGCCGGTGAGGAACTTCCAGCCCGCGGGGTCAGCCGAGAAGCGCTGCGCGTACTCACGCAGCACGGCCGGGGTATCCCGTGCTGGATCGACGCTGAACGACAGGAGAAGCACCCGCGTGCCTAGCATCTGCTCGCGACGCAGCCGCTCTTGGATACGGCGCATCGTGGCTGAGAGCGTGGGACAGATGTCGGAGCAGTGTGTGTAGATGAAGTTGGCCACTACGACACGCGTGCCGACGTCGTTGGAGGAGAACGCTCTGCCCTCCTGATCGAGTAAGGCGAACTGCGGCGCCTCCCAGTACACCGGGAGGTCTTTTCCCTCAGCGCAGGCAGCCACCAGGGTGCCCACCAGCGCCCTGAGGGCTGCACGGCGGGTGCAGGCAGCGACGGAAAGCAAGCTCCCTGGCCGCTGGCTGGCGAGAGCAGGCCGAGGTGCTCTGGGAGAGGCGTCACGTCCCACGCCGGTTTCCTCCTCCGGGGACCTGGACTCCGGGGACCTGGACTTCCTACCCGGCCGGGTTCCCCACGGCGATGACGGTGAACGGGCGCATGAAGAGCTGCTGGTCGAGGACCATTGCCCCGAAGAGCAATGCTAGGTACAGCAGTGAGTAGAGGTACACGCGGCGGGCGGCAAGTGGCGTGCCCTCCCGCCACAGACGCAGCGCCAGGTACGCGAACCAGCCGCCCAGGGCTAACGCTGCCAGGAGATAGAACGGGCCCATCATGCGGAAGGCGAAGAGGGCCAGCGTGATGGCGAGAAGCAGCAGCGTATAGAGCAGGATCTGCCGGCGTGTTTCTTCGTCACCGCGCACGACAGGTAGCATCGGCACTTTTGCCTGGGCGTACTCGCGCTTGATCAGCAGGGACAGCGCCCAGAAGTGCGGCGGTGTCCAGTAGAAGACCACCAGGAAGAGAAAGATGGCCAGCAGGCTGATCTCACCTGTGACGGCGGCCCAGCCGACCAGCGGCGGGACTGCTCCAGCCGCTCCCCCGATGACGATGTTGCTGGGTGTCCTCCGCTTCAGCCAGCGGGTGTAGACAAAGACGTAGAACAGCAGCCCGCTTAGCGCCAGCACCGCCGCGAGCAGGTTCACACAGACCGCCAGGATGACGAACGAGAGGACGCCCAGCGCCACGCCGAACGCCAACGCGTGGGAGGGCGGGATGCGCCCGGCTGGTATCGGCCGGTGTCGCGTGCGCACCATGATCTTGTCGATGTCGCGGTCGATGTAGCAGTTAATAGCATTGGCACCGCCGGAGGAGAGCGCCCCGCCCAGCAACGTGAACAGCAAGAGCTTGAGCGGCGGTAGGCCACCAGCAGCAAGGATCATCGCCCCTACCGTCGTCACCAGTAGCAGGACGATGATCGCCGGCTTGGTCAGGCTGATGTAGTCGCGCACGGCCTGGGCAACACGCCCCTGCGGCGCTGGAGCCACTTCCCGCCGGGGCCTGTCTTGATACGGCTGCGCCCGACGCAGCCCCTGCGTGCGCCCGGCGAGGCAGGCGAGAGCAACTACCGCCGCCCAGACCGCTGTGGCACCGGCGACGTGCAGGGCCTGAAGCACCCAGGTCGGCCGGATACCGACCATCGCTGCGCCGATCGCCCCCTGGAAGAGCACCAGCACAAGCGCGGCTAGCGCCGTTGCCACTACGGCGGGTTGATGCCGGCGTGCTGACCAGGCCTGCCAGGCCGCCAGCCCGATGATCGCGGCAACGGCGTAGGCGGTAAAGCGGTGCAGCAGGTGGATATGCACCAGCGCGCTGCGTCCCACGGGAGCGAGCGCACCGTTGCAGTCAGGAAAGCCCTGGCACACCCAGCTTGCCCCACTAGCGCGCATGAATGCGCCGGTCAGGAGCAGTGCGAACGCTGTCACCATGGTGAAGCGGGTCCAGCGCTCGAATGCATCGCTTGCCCTGGGCTCGCCTGTCCGGCCAGCGGGCGCAGTGACCAGCGCCGCGACCGCCAGCCAGACCAGACACCCCAGGATCAGCATAGCGAAGCCGAGATGGACCAGCACTACTAGGGGCTCGAGCTCGAGCAGCACGACCACGCCGCCGAGGGGGATCTGTACCGCCAGCAACAGCGGCACCGCTACAGCGGGAACCAGCAGGTCCCGGCGGCCACGATAGCGCCAGAGCGCAACCCCGGCCGTGGCGAGCATTAAGACCGAAGCGACTGCACCGACGAGCCGGTGCAGGTACTCGATGATCGCCGCCATCTCCAGCGGCGGGATCACACGACCGTGACAAAGCGGCCAGTCAGGGCAGCCGAGGCCAGACCCGGTGACACGCACGACGGCGCCGATTATGATGAGCACGTAGGTAGCGACGGCTGTGGCGATAGCGAGGAGCTGGAACCCCCCCATAGTGCGACCCACCTCAGTCGTTGCGCTCAGGTCACGAAGCGTATGCTAGGGGTAGGGGCGCCCGGGACGTGTCACTGCGCACCCCTCTTCAAGGGCATCGGGCCGGCACGCCACCACCTGATCCTGCCTGGTGAATTCTAGCAACGCGAGTTGTGTGGGTCAAAGCTGATACCGGCAGGCACCAGCGCAGTGCTCCCTGCCCCTGCTGATCGTTCTCTCCTCTACGAGACACTCTACAAGACAGTCAAGGCCCACTTTCCAGGCCAGCTCGCGCGACCTGCATGGAGCATGGTACCAATATCCTCTGTAGCTCGCGTACAAATGTCACGGTGCTACAATTTAATTTAGGTGGCAAGGGCAAGCAGCACATATCTCTGCTATGTCCTGCACAGGCTTATGTTATTAATTATTACTCTTGCCCCGCGCGAGGAGGGGCAGGCTAGAAAGGCGGCGGCCGGCTCCATGGCATGGGGTGGGCGGGGTGGATGCCCGCACACACGGCGGAAGCGGGCGCCGATGGTGGCTGGGATGAAGTTCATTGCGGAAGTCACAACAGCAGGCTCAACGGACGTTTCAAATGTCGTTCGAGAGGCTGTACGGCGCGGGGAGCAGCCGGCTCTGCAGGCGGTACTGGATGCGCCGGTGCCGGGCAACGCGGTCGCTCCACTAGTCGCCGAGACGGGAGCGGAACCGAAGCTGCGCCAGATCGTGAGCGTCGGCTTTGCGGCGCCACGGACGGTGGGGTGGTTCGCCTACACCGAGGGCGAGCTAGGCGAGCATCAGTTCGATGTAGATACGCTGTACTCGGGGATCTCTGCTGGTACGGAGCTTACGCAGTATCGTGGCACGAACCCGTACCTGCACGGCCGTTGGGACGAGCGGTTGAAGCTCTTCATACACAATGCAAATGCAAATGCAAATGCACTAGACGAGGGCGCCGCTACCCAAGCGTACCCGGTGCGCTTTACGGGCTACATGGAAGTGGGCCGTGTGGTGGCCTCGCGCACCTCGGCTGTGCGCGAGGGTGACCTGCTCTGTATGGCCTACGGACACAAGAGCGGGCATCGGGCTGATGCGCGCACGGCCTTCTACGTGCGGCTGCCGGCTGAGCTCGACCCGCTGCTGGGCATCTACGTGGCGCAGATGGGCCCTATCTGCGCGAACGGGATCCTGCATGCCGATGAGGATGTGCTCGGCGAGCATGTCACGCGCCTGGGCGAGAGCCTGCACGGCCGCAACGTAGCCATCTTCGGCGCCGGGGTGGTGGGGCTGCTGACGGCCATGCTGGCGCGCTGGGCCGGGGCAGCGCAGGTCGCGGTGGTCGACCGGGTCCCTGAGCGCCTCGCTGTGGCCGCGCGGCTGGGCATGCTGGCCGTGGACACACGGGAGGGCGACGCTGCGGTCTATCTGAAGGAGCTCTGGCAGACCGGCGATCGCGAGGATCGGGGAGCAGACGTCGCATTCCAATGCAGCAGCTCAGACTATCTCCTGAACCTCGCGTTCAAGAGCGTGCGGCCGCAGTGCACGGTGGTCGATCTCGGCTTCTACCAGGGGGGTGCGCCGAACCTGCTGCTGGGGGAAGCGTTCCACCACAACGGCCTGCGTCACATCGCCGCCCAGATCCGGCGTGTGCCGCGCCGCCTGGCGGGCACGTGGAACCGCCACCGCCTCGCGCTAGAGACGATCGCCTTCCTACGTGACTGCGGTCCGGCTATACGCGAGCACCTGATCACGCACGTCGTGCCCTTTGCCGAGGCGCCAGCGATCTACGATGCCCTCGATCGCGGCCAGAGCGACGTGATCCAGGCCGTGCTCTATCCCGGCGATCTGAGCGGTCTCACCATACAGCCGATATGAGACGGAGCGTGCCTGGCCCGGTCAGAACCGGGCCAGGCACGCTCGCGGCTGCATCCTACGCCGCTCGCCCCGACGCCGTCCTGCGCTCGTCAAGCAGGCGTGCGAGGAGCTCCTCCCAGCGGCGGCATACCACTCCGGTGGCGAACTCACGCTCCACACGGCGGCGCAGGTTCACACCCAGGCGCGCCGCCAGCGCCGGCTCTGTCAGCACCCGCTCGAGCGCGGCGGCCACGGCCACAGGTGAGCGGTGGGGCACGAACAGGCCGGTCTCGCCATCCACGATCACATCCGGCGTGCCACCATCCCGCGTCGCAACTACCGGAAGGCGTGCAGCGCCGGCCTCCAGGATGACGTGGGGCATGCCCTCACCCTGCGACAGCCAGACATAGGCGTCCAGGCTGTGCAGGAGGCGGGGCACATCAGCACGGTCACCAGTGAAGACGAGGTAGGGCTCCAGACCGCGCGCGGCGACCAGCGTACGCAACTCCTCAGCATATTCCGGCATGAACGCGTCAGGCCCGCCGATGATCACGAAGCGTGCCCGGCGCAGGCGCTCGCGGAGCAGGGCCGCCGCTTCGATGAAGTCCTCCACGCGCTTCTTGCGGTCCAGGCGCCCTACCCAGCCGACCACGAGATGGTCCGGCTCGAAGCCCAGCTCCTGCCGGACCTCAGCCCGGTCGTGGCCCTCGAACTCCGAGAGATCCACCATGCTCGGAATGTAGTACGCCCGTGACGGATCAGGCAGCACGCGCCGCGCTTCCTCGACGATGTCCCGGCAGACGCCCACGTAGGCCGCCGTCAGATGCTTGGGCGTGCGCGTCACTTCAGCGACGAGCCCGCCGTGCTCGACGAGCGCCGGCCGCTCCTGTGGCTCCAGAAGCTCCAGCGCGCGATAGGCGTGCGTCACACCCTGGCAGGCCACTACGATGTCCGGCCGTTCCCGCCGGATCTTCTCCGCTAGGTACTGCCGGCGCCCCTCGTCGTCCAGGGCGTAGCAGGTAGTGTCAAGGGGGATACCCAGCCGCTGCAGGCTCTGAACCGTGAGCTCCGTCATACGCTCGTTGCGGAAACAGGCGGCCACGGAGATGTCATAGCGCGGGCGCAGGTGGCGCGCTAGCAGCCGTAGCTCGGTCTCCTCGCCGCCGACGACCAGCCAGTCGAACACGAACAGGATGTGTCCTGCCTTCTGCATCATCTCATGCTCCTTGCAGGCTCCCAGCCGGGGCAGAGCGGCTGCCTGCGCACCAGGGCTCCACGCCCGGCAGTCCTCCCGACGAGCCTCACTGCGCCTCATGCTCCTCAAAGGTGAACACCACCTGAAGCGGCTGCCAGCGTTTCGCTGCGATCTCCTCGAACACCTGCTGCGCCTGGCTGATAGGCACGACGTCGGTAATAATGTGGCGCTTAATATCGTTCCCGCAGGCAAGCAGGAACTTGATCGTCTGTTCGCTGAGGCGGCGGCGGTTCCACATGTGCTGGAGCTTGCGTGGCACGCGGTAGATCTGGGCGGCGATGTGACGCAGGCCGTTGTGGTGGAACGCTTCCCCCAGCAGCAGGTTCGGCGCACCCCCCTGGTAGAACGCCAGGTCAATCACCGCCCCCTGCGGCCGCAGGCAGTTCAAAGCGTGGGCCAGCATCTCATCCAGGGCGCGACATTGGAACGCGAGATCAGCCCCGCGATCACCGCCTGGCCCGCAGGACCAGCGCTCCTTTGCCCATACCGCCGGGTCCGTCACGGCCACATCCACGACCTCGAAGCCCAGGCGGCGAGCCGCTGCTAGACGGCGCTCCCCAGTGTCGGCCACGGCAACCTCGGCTGCCCCGGCCCAGCGCGCCAGCATGGCCGTCAGCAGCCCCACGACTCCACTGCCGAACACCATAATATGCTGGTCCTCAACGCCGCAGCCAAACCGCGATGCCTCGGCGCCGTGGGCATCCTCATCAGCATGCAGGATGGCATTGGCGCAGATGGGGCCCATTTGCGCCACGTAGATGCCCAGCAGCGGGTCGAGCTCAGCCGGCAGCCGCACGTAGAACTCGCGGTACGCATCGGCTGTATGGCCGCACTTATGGCCATAGCTCATGGCGACGATCTCGCCCGGGCTGACTGTCTGGCAGCGGCTGGCACAGACCTCACCAACCTCCATGTAGCCCGAAAACCTCATGGGGTAGGTCTGGCTAGCCGGCCCTGGGCGGAAGAGCTTCAGGGTATCGTCCCAGGTTTTATGCAGGTACTGATTGCTCCCTTTGAAGTGGGTGAGTTCGGTACCTGCTGAGAGGCCGCTATAGAGCGTGCGTACGCGGAAGTGACCTTCCGGAAGCTCGCCTTCGTCGTAGCTGAAGAGCGCCGTGCGGTACGGTGCAGCGAATCCGAGTGAATGCACCGTCCACGGGCCAGCGAAATCTCGGTCGAGATACTGCCCGGCAATCCGGCTCGTATCTGCGGTATCGATTACATCCATCACTAGTACTCCTCATTACTCCTCACTGCTGCGCTCGTATGGAAGGCAGCGAGGGGCACAGCGCCGGTGCCTCGGTATGGCCATGCTGGCGAGCGGGCGGCCGGGCCTGGCGCCCTGTGCAGAAACTGGGCGTCACGCCACCGCGCGGGTCAGCCGCAAGACCGCCTGGTAGACCTGCTCGGTCCGCTGCGCCATGCGCGCGACGGTGAACTCACACTCGACGCGCTGGCGCGCCCGGGCGCCCAGGCGGACGGCCAGGGCTGGCTCGTCGAGCACCAGCGCAATGGCCCGGGCCAGTGCCCCGGCATCGCCGGGAGGCACGATCAGGCCGCTCTCGCCGGCGATAACCGCTTCGTTATTGCCGACCACGTCGGTGACGATGACCGGCAGCGCCGATGCCATGCCCTCGAGCACCGTTAAGGGCAGCCCTTCGAACTCAGATGGCTGCACCAGCACGTCGGCGCAGCGCAGGAGGTCCGGCACGCGGGCATAGCGGCCGAGAAAGCATACCTGCGACGCAATGCCCAGGCGGTGTGCAAGCTGCTCGAGCTGGGAGCGCAGCGGGCCATCTCCGGCAAGCGCCAGCAGGGGGCGCCTGCCCGGTGATCTGCTCCGGTGGAGCTGCGCCACCGCCTCGAGCAGGAGCGCGTGGCCCTTCTGGGGGGTCATGCGGCCGATGCACACCACCAGCGGCCGGTCAGCCGCGATACCGAGCAAAGAAGTGCGGAGCTCGGGGCAGCGCGCCGGGCTGAACACCGCTGGGTCGATGCCGTTCCAGATCACCGTGATGTCCTGCGGGCGGAGAATGCCGTGCTCCACGAATGAGCGCGCCACTCCGTGTGACACCGCAATCGTGCGGGTGACCAGCCGGCTCACGTGCAGCTTGAGCTCACGCTCAGCCGGATTCGTGATGAGATAGGGCAGATGCTCGGTGCAGACCACCGGCACGCCGGCCTCGGCCGCGGCGAGAGTGCCCCAGCAGCCCTCCCAGGCAATGCCGGTGTGATTGTGGACGAGGTCATACGCTCCCCGGCGCAGCAGGCCAACCAGCCGCCGGTAATCCTCGATATCGCTCGCTTCGCGGACACACAGCGTCTGTACCTCTAGGCCCAGGCCGGCGCAGCGCTCGATCAACCACCGTGCTGCCGGCGTGTCGGGGCAGACCAGCGTCTGCTGGTATCCCCGCCTCCGGAACTCCTGCGCCAGGAGACAGATGTGCTGGCCCAGCCCGCTTGGCTCTAGGCTGTCGGTAAAGTGCAGGACCCGAAACGGCCGCTCGTGCTGCGTCGGGGTGTGTGTCGCAGGCAACGAAGCAGTGATGCTCATGCCACCGCTGTAGCAAGTTCTGTGCCACGGCTGGTCGCTCAGAGAGCGGAGAATATACCCCGCGCTGTGCTATCATGGCGCAGCGTACAGGAGGTGAGCAGCGATGAAGATCACTGACATTCGCACGGCTGAGATTCGCGGCCATGGCTACTCTACCTACGTGCGGGTGTACACCGATGAAGGGTTAACTGGCACCGGCGAGTGCATCCACGGTGGCGCTGGCTGCCCGGCGCTCGTGCACGATCTGAAGCACTTGCTCATCGGCGAGAACCCCCTCCAGGTCGAGATGCTTTGGGAGAAGATGCGCCGCGCCCATATCTTCAATGGCGCACTGGCTGGCAACCTGGTCACTGCCATGACTGGCATCGAGATCGCGCTGTGGGACCTCAAGGGCAAGGCGCTGGGGCTACCGGTCTACGAACTCCTCGGTGGCAAGTTCCGCGACCGCGTGCGCGTGTACTGCGACAGCCACGCTGGCCGCGATGAAACGCCCCAGTCATATGCCGAGCGCGCCCGTGAAGTTGTGGCCATGGGGTTCACGGCCCTCAAGTTCGATGTGGATGATGCACGCAGCCCGTACCGGTACGATCGCTGGAACTGGACCGCCCCGCCAGGGGAGATCGCGCAGATGGTCGAGCGCATCGCTGCCGTACGCGAGGCGATCGGCCCGAACGTCGACCTGGCGGTGGACATGCACGGCCGCTACGACACCACGAGCGGTATTCGCGTGGCGCAGGCGCTGGCACCCTTCAAGATCATGTGGCTGGAAGAGCCGGTTCCACCAGAGAATATCGCTGCCATGCGCGAGGTGAAGCGGCACTCACCGGTGCCGATCTGTGCCGGCGAGAATCTCTACCTGCGCTGGGGCTTTCGGGACTTGATTGAGCAGCAGGCCGTGGACATCATCATGCCGGACATCCCGAAGTGCGGCGGGCTGGCGGAGTGCCGCAAGATCGCCAACATGGCCGAGGTGTACTACATCCCGTTTGCGCCGCACAACGTGTGCGGCCCCATCGGCACCATGGCGAGCGCCCATGTGTGCGCCACAGTGCCCAACTTTCTCGTGCTGGAATGGCACTGGGTGGATCGCCCGCACTGGCACGAACTCGTGCTGGCAGACCCGCCGATCATCCAGGACGGCTACATCCGGCTGCCGGACAGGCCCGGGCTGGGCGTCGAGCTGAACGAGGAAGCGGCGAAGAAGTACCTACGTCCCGGAACGGAGCTCTTCGGCGAGCGGCCATAGGGGCTCGCCTATCGCTTCGGCGGCTATCGCGTGCAGGGCAAGACACGCCGGAGCGCCCAGGCCTTGCTCGACGACGCCCGCGCGCTCGAGCGCGCCGGGGTCTTCGCCATCGTGCTGGAGCTCGTGCCCGCTGAGCTCGCGCGCCTCATCA
>JBHOQS010000007.1:0-234414 GCA_042408875.1 Chloroflexota bacterium
GGTGAAGGTGCCGACGGCGTGGAATGCGGCCCAGATCGGGTTTGATCGGATCGTGCTGTACAACGGGGAGACGCCGACGGTGACGCCGGTGGTGCTGGCGAAGAATGTGGACTATGCCACCCATGGCTTCCCCCCAGCGACGGCGCGCCAGTTCGAGCGGCTTGGCTTCAAAATTCTGCGCCCGCCGGTGTTCGCGGGTCCTACTGTGCTGATCAACTACAACGACCCGGCGCTGGCTCCCTTGCGCCGCAAGGAGGTCCGCCAGGCCATCTATTATGCCTTTAACCGTGCCGAGGCAGCGCAGATCGCCCTCGCTGAATCAGCGAAACAGGTGCGCTATATGGCCGGCTTCAGCGATAACCTGGTGCCGCTGTGGCTGAGCGACGATATCATCAACCGGCTTAACCCCTACCCCTACGATCCGGCGCGAGCGGAGAGCGTGCTGCTCAACCTGGGCTTTCGGCGGGGTGGGGATGGGGTGTGGCAGGATCCTGACGGCAACCGCATGGAGTACGAGCTCCTGTTCCAGGCAGAGTTCGCCGATACGGGAGCCGGTGGTAAGAGCTTCGCTGACCAGCTCACCAAGTTCGGCGTGAAGATCACGCCCAGGGCCATTACCTTCACCCAGTTCAACAACGAAGTGTTCGCTGGGCGTTTCCAGCTCGCCACCGGCGGTTGGGGCGCGGCGCACCCGCACCCACACTTCTCGTTCGTGCAGGATTTCTTGTTCTACAACCCGCCCCAAGCCCCGGGGCCGGGCATGGGCTTGCCTATGCTCCAGCAGACGGATGCACTGGGCGAGGTCGATCTGGCGTCGCTGACGCTGCAGTCGGCTGATGGACTGGACGTTGCGGCGCAAAAGGAGCTTGTGGGCTACCTAGCCCTGGCGTTTAACGAGCTCTTGCCGAGCCTGCCGATCTACGAGCGCTACGGCAACAACCCGGTGCTGGACGGCGTGCGAGTGACCGGCTGGCCGCCACCGGACGATCCGATCTATCTGAACAGCCCGTACGCCGACTCCTTCGTCATCATGCTGCTGTACGAAGGTCGGTTGCGCCCCGCGCGATAATGTGTGTGAACCCGCCCTGTGCGCTGTGCCAGCACGCTGCACCGGTCTGGTACCACTGCAGCGTGCTGGCGACGCAAAGGCGGGATGTGCCAGGTGGGCAAGGGTGTGGGTACAGGTGTGTTATGTGACGGCCGGTGGCTGCAGGGCCGGCCCGGTCTCTATGCCTGACGGGCGTTTGCAGCCTGAGGGAGGAAAGCGTACGTGAGCGCAGCCGTTGCCATGCCGGCTTCTCCGGGGCGCCTGCGCGTGCTCGACGTGCTACGAAGCATTGTGCAGAGCTACCTGTTCGGCCGCATCCTTCGGGGGCTGGCAATCATTTACATTGTCGTCACGCTTACCTTCTTTCTTGTCCGGCTGATGCCAGGCAACCCGATCGACATCTTCATCTTCAACCTGATCAGCCAGTATGGTGTGACGTACGCAGAAGCACAGGCCCAGGCGGCTGCGTTGTTCTCCATTGACCTCAATGCCCCCCTGCACTTGCAATATCTGAGCTACCTGCGGAACCTGCTGCGCGGTGACCTGGGCATGTCGATCCTCTCGCCCGGCACGCCGGTCTCGGCGATGATCCTCAAGTTTCTGCCATGGACCCTCTTCAGCGTGGGCATCGCCCTCCTGGTGAGCTTCACTGTGGGCATCTTCTTGGGCATGCTGGCCGCGTATTACCGCGACTCGTGGATCGACAACATTCTCTCAGGTCTGGCCTCGGGGCTGAGCTCAATCCCGAACTACCTGCTCGGTATCATTCTGGTGGTCTTCTTGGGAGTGCAGACGAACCTGCTGCCCATCGCGGCCATGCGCGGGTCGCTCTCCCCGGGCGTGGAGCCAGGCTGGAACCTGCACTTCTTCCTTGATGCGCTGTACCACGCGGCGCTGCCGATTACGACGTATGTGCTGACGACCTTCGGCGGCTGGATGCTGACGATGAAGAGCAGCACGGTCAGCACGCTGGAGGAAGACTACGTACATGTTGCCCGCGCCAAGGGACTTCCAGATGGACGCATCTTGACGGCGTATGTAGGGCGCAATGCGATCCTGCCGCTCTTTACGCAGCTTACCATCGCAGTTGGCTTTGTGATCGGTGGCTCGGTGCTGATCGAGAACATCTTCGTCTACCAAGGCGTTGGCCAGTTGCTCCTCAGTGCGATCAGCCGCCGCGACTATCCGGTAATGCAGGGTGTGTTCCTGATCATCACCATCTCCGTCGTCGTAGCCAATCTGGCCGCTGATCTCTTGTACGGCGTGCTCGATCCGCGTATTCGCGTCAAGGGGGGAGACTGACAGCGCGATGAGCCAGGTCGCTGCACCAATCCCCCGCGCAAAAGCGCAGGCGCTACCCGGCGTCCGCTTTGTGCGCGGGGTGCTCTCGATCCTGCGAGCGATCGCCCGTAATCCCGCCGGCTTCGTGGGCTTCCTGATCATCGTGGCGTACATTCTGGTCTCGTTTGTCGGGCCTTATTTTATCCCCCTGGACACGACGACGAAGCTGGAGCTGATCTACCAGCTGCCATCGCGGGAGCATCTCCTGGGTACCGACTATGAAGGGCGGGATATTCTGTCACAGATCGTGCATGGTGGCCGTGATATCCTGGTCGTCGCTTTCCTGGCCGCGGCGCTCTCCACGTTCATTGCTGTCTTCTTCGGCTCGATGAGCGCTTTCATCGGCGGCAAGGTCGACGGCTTCATCACCGGCCTTACCGACATCGTGCTCACGATCCCGCAGTTTCCCCTCCTGGCGGTACTCTCCGGGCTGATCCGGCTTAAAGATATCTGGATGCTGGCGGTCATCATCGGGCTCCTCTCGTGGCCGACGCTGCTCCGGGCGGTGCGCGCCCAGGTGCTGTCGCTGAAACAGCGCGATTACGTGGAAGCGGCGCGTGCGCTCGACTTAGGAACAGGGCACATCATCTTTCGCGAGATCCTGCCGAACATGATGAGCTACATCGCTATTAGCTTTACCTTGGCGATGACGAACGCGATGTACGCCCAAGTCGGCCTGATCTACCTGGGCCTAGTGCCGTTTTCTGGACATAACTGGGCGATTATGATCAATCTCGGCTGGACGAAAGGCGCTATCTTTCTGCCTGATGCCATGTCGTATATCCTCTCACCGGTCTTTGCCATCGCCATCTTCCAGCTCGCGCTGGTGATGCTCAGCCGCTCGCTGGAAGAGGTGTTCAATCCTCGCCTGCGGACAGGCTACTGAGACGGGATGACGGACGCTATGCAGCAGCCGACACAGCAGCTCCTGCGGCCGGACGGCACTGCTTCCGCACCGCCTGCAGTGCTCTCGGTGCGGGACCTGTGGGTTGAGTACCGTGCCCGCCGCGGTGCAGTGCAGGCGGTGCGCGGGGTGAGCTTCGACTTGCTCAAGGGCGAGACCCTGGCGCTCATCGGGGAGAGCGGGTCAGGGAAGACGACCCTGGCGCTGGCGCTGGTGCGGCTCCTGGCGCGCTCGGCGCGCATCCGTGGCGGCCGTGTGCTGTACCAGCGCGATGGTCGGGAGATAGACGTGCTGTCGCTCAAGCCCGGCGAGCTGCGCCGCTTCCGCTGGAACGAATGCGCCATGGTGTTCCAGTCGGCTCTGAACGCCCTGAACCCGGTCCTGAAGATCTGGGATCAGATCTACGATGCGGCCGCCGCACACGGCATGGGCAACGGGCAGGCGGTACGCCGCCGCGCCATCGAGCTCCTGCAACGCGTCCAGCTCGATGCCGAGCGTGTGCTGCGCTCGTACCCGCACGAACTCTCGGGCGGAATGCGCCAGCGCGTCCTGCTGGCCATGGCGCTGGTGCTGAACCCGCAGATCCTGATTCTTGACGAGCCAACGACCGCGCTGGATATCCTCACCCAGCGAGCCATCATCGATCTCCTGCGCGAGCTCAAGCAGGAGCTTGGCTTCTCCGTGCTCCTGGTGTCGCATGATCTGTCGCTGGCGGCGGAGCTCGCCGATCGCGTGGCAACCATGTACGCCGGGCGCATCGTCGAGCTCGGCACGGTCGAGGAAATCTTCTACCAGCCGCACCATCCGTACACCGTCGGGCTGCTCAAAGCTGTGCCAACACTGGCCGGAGGCTTTCGCCAGCTCGAGTCCGTGCGCGGGTCTCCGCCGGATCTGATCGCCCTGCCACCGGGCTGCAAGTTCCACCCGCGCTGCCCATTCGCTGAGCAGCGGTGCCTGCAGGAGGAGCCGGACCTGGTGGCCCTGGACGCCCGCGGGCCGCTGCGCGGCCATGGCGTGGCATGCTGGTATGCGGAGGTCGTGGCGAAAGCGTGGCAAAGCGAGCACAGCGCACAGAAGGAGGCCGGGACGCCGGCCGATGGGGAGGCAGAGACATGGCCACCCCGTTGATCCAAGTCGAGCACGTCACACGTATCTTCGAGACCAGCCGTGGCCGGATCCGCGCTGTGGACGATGTCTCGTTCAGCGTAGGAGCTGGCGAGGTGCTCTGTCTCGTCGGCGAAAGCGGCTGTGGCAAGACGACGACCGGCAAAATGGTGGCCGGGCTGCTGAAACCGAGCGCCGGGCGCATCCTGTTCGAGGGCCAGGATGTCTGGAAGCTGGGCGGCGAGGCCTTTCGGCGCTACCGCCGTGCCGTCCAGATCGTGCACCAGGACCCCTACGCGTCGCTCAATCCGGTGCACACGGTCTATGACATCCTGAGCGCACCGCTGTTCCACCACAAGCTGGTGCGTACCAAGTCACAGGCAATCGAGCGCATCTATGAACTCCTCCAGATCGTCGACCTGACCCCACCGGCCGATTTCATTGAGAAGTATCCACACCAGTTGAGTGGTGGCCAGCGTCAGCGTCTTTCCATTGCGCGGGCACTCACGCTGAACCCGCGCTTCATAGTGGCCGATGAGCCGGTGTCGATGGTAGACGTCTCCATTCGCATCAGCCTGCTGAATATCCTGCTGCGCTTGCAGGAGCAGTTCGGCACCGGCTTTCTGTTCATCACCCATGACCTGGCCATCGCCAAGTACTTTGCCTGGCGGGGTAGGATCGGCGTGATGTATCTGGGCAGGCTGGTCGAACTGGGGCGCACGCCAGAGCTCATCGATGAACCGAAGCACCCCTATACGCGAGCGCTCCTGGCCGCCATTCCTGAGGCTGACCCGGAGGTGACGCGCCACAAGCAGCGGGTGGCCCTGCGCAGCCTGGATGTGCCGAGCCTGCTGCGCCTCCCGCCAGGCTGTACCTTCCACCCGCGCTGCCCGCTGTTCGAGGCCGGGTTGTGCGATCGCGAGCGCCCCGACCTGGTGGAGCTGCCTGGCGGCCGCTCAGTGGCATGCCATGTCGTCGTGCGGCAGGAACGCGGCGTGACCGCTGCGGTAGGCACGCCCTCGTAGCCGCTATCTGGTAAATCAAGTGGCGGGGTATAGGAATGCGCCCATGGCTTGCTGCGGGCACGGTTATTGCACCGTACATCGGCCGCGAGTAGCCAGGAGAGGCCTGCTGGCTGGCACGCGGAGCCGGTGCCCGAAGCCGGGGCTGGCGAACCAGGTGAGCGCGAACTCCCTATGGATCCATACGCTGGCAAAGTTGCCTTTACCCTCGGTCTGTTCATCACCATTCCCGCAGCAGCGCTCCTGCCGTTCCAGCCGCTGGGGAGCGGAGAGCAGGCCATCACTGCTGCCGCCCTGGTGGTCGGCGTGGTCTACCTGGCCGTAGTGGCTGTTGTGGTGCGCCGGTCGCTCCGGTGACCAGCTGGGCCGGGATCTCTCTGCTCGAGAGGATCGACGGCGAGGATGGCCAGCGTGGTGCGGCATGTCTGTGCGTTAATGCTGCGTCTGGGTACCTGGATACTGCTGAGCTGCCTACTGCTCCTGGGAGGAGCCGGCAGTGCAAATGCCCTGCTGCAGCATGGCCGCGGGCAACCCGCGGAAGACGCGGCATGGCCTGCCGGCGCCGCAGCCGACGCCGTGCTCCAGCGGCTGACGCTGGAACAGAAGGTAGCCCAGGTGATGATGGTCGCCTTCGCTGGCCCTGTCCTCACACCGGACGTACGCGAGATGGTTGGCAGGTATGGCGTCGGTGGGGTGATCCTGTTTCAGGACAACATCGGCGCACTCACGCCGCAGCAGGTGCTGGAGCTGACCACTGAGCTCCAGGGACTGGCCACGACGGGTGAGGCAGGCGTTCCGCTCCTGATTGCCGTCGATCAGGAAGGCGGGCCGGTCAACCGAGCGAACACTGGCACGACGATCCTGCCCGGAAACATGGCGCTTGGTGCCGCCGCCTCAGAAACGCTGACCTACGAGGCCGCCCGCGCGGTCGGGCGCGAGCTGCGCGCTATGGGTATCACTATGAACCTGGCCCCTGTCGTGGATGTCAACAGCAATCCACGCAATCCGGTCATTGGCGTGCGCTCGTTCGGGGCGGACCCTGATCTGGTCGGACGGCTGGGCGCTGCCGCGGTGCGTGGTTACCAAGATGGTGGGGTGCTGGCCGTGGCAAAGCATTTCCCCGGCCACGGCGATACTGACATTGACTCGCACCTCGACCTGCCGGTCATTCGCCATAGCCTGGAACGTCTCGAGCGCGTAGAGTTCCCGCCGTTCCGGGCAGCGATCTCGGCTGGCGTAGCCGGGGTGATGACTGCCCACGTCGCTGTGCCCACGCTGGATCCGGACCCGGAACGGCCTGCGACTCTCTCGCCGACGACCCTGACGCGGCTGCGCGCCATGCTGGGCGAGGACGGGCTGATCATCAGCGACGACCTGGAGATGGGCGCCATCGTGGCACGGTACCACACTGCTGAGGCGGCCGTCGCCGCCTTTGTGGCTGGCGCAGACGTCCTGCTGTTCCGCCGTGACGCGGCAGAACAGCGGCGCGCCCACGCCTTGCTGCTAGCCGCGCTCAACGCCGGGGCTATCAGCATGGAACGCCTGGATGCCTCGGTGCGCCGCATTCTCCTGGCGAAGGAGCGGCTCGGCCTGCTGAGCGCTGGCGCCGGGCAGGACACCGCGCCTGATATCTCCGTGGTCGGCTCACCGGAGCATGGCGCGCTCGCTGCGGAGGTGGCCGGACGCGCCGTGACGCTGTTGCGCGACCCCGCCGGGCTCTTGCCTCTCACGCCGGATGGCCAGGGCATATGCGTGGTCTCCCCGCGCTGGCAGGCCCTTGCAGCCGTGGAGATCATCCTAGGGCCGCCTGCCTCTCCGGCTACGCTGGGCGATGCGGTACGGGCGCGTGCGCCGAGCGCAACCGCAGTGCAGATCGCGCTCCGTCCAGCGGCAAGCGAGCGCAGCGCTGCGCTCGGCTGCGCATCCCGCGCAGCGATCGTGGTGTTCGGCAGCTATAATCTACAGGACTATGCAGAGCAGGCTGCTCTGCTGCATGACCTCGCAGCGACCGGAAAGCCGCTCGTCGTTATAGCGCTGCGCCTGCCATACGATC
Source organism: Chloroflexota bacterium (assembly GCA_042408875.1). Classification (GTDB taxonomy): domain Bacteria; phylum Chloroflexota; class UBA11872; order JBHOQS01; family JBHOQS01; genus JBHOQS01. The sequence goes on from JBHOQS010000007.1 coordinate 7,473, forward strand.
TAGGCGCAGCGCCGGAGGGCGCCACAGCACTGGCTATCTACAGCAGCCGGCCGGTGGCGCTTGACGCAGCGGCCGCTGCGCTCTTCGGAGAGCGCCCGATCCGCGGGCGGCTGCCAGTGCCGGTCGAGCCACTCTATCCGGCCGGCTTTGGCCTGGAACGCGCCTGAGACCGCTGCAGGACACCCACACCATCATGCTGTGCAGTCTGTGTCCCAACATATGGGCTACGCCTCCTGGGAGGCTGCTATGACCAGGCGCTCGATCGCCGTGGCCTGGTGGACATCGGACATGCTGCGCAGCCGTTGCGCCAACTCCGGCGGCGCGCTTGAAGCGCGCTCGCGCGAGGAACGCTTGCTTTCTGAGGGCACACGCTGAGGGCAGCATCCCAGCCCTCGCGCAGTCTTGTCGTGTTGACACAGCCTATATTGACACCTCTGGAGAGAGATAGTAGGATTGCGTCTGAGAGGCCAGGTGTGCTGGCTCTGAGGGGAAAGGGGGTGACCGCTAAACCAACACAGAACGGCACATTACTGCGATCACGAGCTGCCGTGTTGATTGCGCGTCCAGTGTGTAGGCTATTGTAGCTGTAAGTTCAGAGCGCTATCTGTAGCTGACCTATCTGCGTCATAGCCTGTTCAAAGGCAAGGAGAGAGACCATGGCAGAGTCCTCCCTTCATGCTGCTGGACGTGACACTGAACAGATCCTGAACGCAACACGCCGTGACCTCCTCAAGGCCGGTGCAGTCCTCTCCACGGCGGCGGCCGCAGGTGCGCTAGCGGTACCTGCTTTCGCGCAGGTGCTGCGCACCGTCCCCCGCGAGCGCACAGTGATCTTCGACATTGACGGCGGCCGTGTGGCGGCGCCGGACCTCTGGAACCCCTTCGTGCCCGGCTCTCGACGCGATCATGGTTTTCACCAGTGCATGATTGAGCCGCTCTTCATGCTCAATTACGAGACCGGGCAGATCGAGCCGTGGCTGTGTAAGGGCTACGAGACGAGTGAGGACCTCACTGAGTGGGTATTCTTCGTGCGAGAGGGCGTGAAGTGGGCCGATGGCATGCCGTTCACCGGACAGGACATCGCCTTTACTATCAACATGTTGAAGAGTAACCCGCGGCTCGGTGGCTCCGCTGATATGAACAAGTGGGTTGCTGATGTCCAGTCCGGCGATCCCGGCACGGTCTGGTTCAAGCTCACTGAGCCAAATCCGCGCTTTGTGCTCGACTTCTTCGCGGTCAAGATCTGGGGCTCTATCCCGATTGTGCCGAAGCACATCTGGGAGGGAGTAGACCCGGTCACGTTCAAGAACTACGACCCGGCGCGGGGCTGGCCAGTGTTCACGGGGCCGTATCGGGTCGTGAAGATCTCTGAGAGCGAATTCGTCTACGACCGCCGTGATGACTGGTGGGCGGTGCAGACCGGCTTCCAGCCGCTTCCGGCTCCGGAGCGTCTGGTGTGGACGTGGCTCGGCCCGGAAGAGACGCGCGCCGCCGCGATGGCGGCAGGTAAGCTTGACTCCCTGATGGACATTACCCGCGGTACGTTCGAGGTGCTCCGCGCTCGCAACCCGAAGGTGCAGGCGTGGTACAGTGACCTGCCATACGCCTGGCTCGACCCCTGCCCGCGCTACCTGGGTTTGAACAATCAGGTCGAGCCATGGAACGATCGAGAGATCCGCTGGGCGATCAACTGGGCGATTGATCGAGACGAGTTGATCGCAATCTCCTACGAGGGGACCAGCATCAAGACGCCACACCTATACCCCATGTATCCGCCCATCAATGCGCTCATGGAGGAGATCAAGGATCTCTTCGTCCAATATCCGGTGCTGGAATACAACCCGGATCGAACCAGGGAGATCTTCGAGCGCAAGGGCTTCCGCAAGGGGCGTGACGGCATCTACGTTATGCCAAACGGCAGGCGTCTGGAGATGTCCATCGCCACGCCGGCTGCGTGGATCGAAAAGAAGAAGAACGCCCTTATGGTCATCGAGCAACTCCAGCGCGTGGGGGTGGACGCCACCATGCGTGTGTTAGAGGTAGCGACGTGGTCAGAGCTGATGTGGACCGGCGAGGCGGAGGCATTCGTCCACTGGAGCTGTGGCAGCATTAACGAGCCGTGGGCGACGCTTGACCGGTATCACAGCAGGTGGATCCTGCCCAAGGGCGAGCGCCAGTTCAACAACGACGCACGTATGGCTAACCCGGAGTACGATGCGTTAGTGGATCAGATTGGCGTGCTCCCGCTGGGCGATCCACAGATTAAGCCGCTCTTCCGCCGCGCCATGGAGATCTGGCTGCAAGAGCTGCCGGTCATCCCGCTGGCCCAGGCGAAGAAGCTCATCCCGTTTGACTTCACCTATTGGACCGGCTGGCCGACATCACGGAACAACTACATCCATCCGCCGACATGGTGGCAGCATACCCTGCGTATCATCTTGAACTTGAAACCAGCCAGGTAAGGTGGTGGATTATACCTGTCCTCACAATGAAGGTGAAGAACAGGTGAGCTGCTGATACATAACGAGAATCGTTAGTCTCTTGTTCCGGAGGAGTGAAGGCCAGGGGAGGGGAAATGCTAGGCATGTCCTCACCCTGGCCTTCCTGCAAGAAGAGTTCCGTTCCTTGCCGAGGAAAAGAAGGTGCGTACTACTGGGACTGGCCGTCCCGGTGTGTAACTATACGTTGCTGCTAGCCAGGTGCCTTGAACGAGGTGCAGCGGAGGAGTTGCTGTGGGGCTGACTGTAGGGTATGTAGTGCGACGGCTTGCCGTCTTCGTCGCTGTGGTGTGGATTGCGGCGACCATTAACTTCATCGTGCCGCGGCTGGCGCCTGGTGACCCTGTGATGGGCATCATTCAGCGGATGGCCCAGCAGGGCATGCGGATTGAGGGGTATGAGCAACTCGTCAAAGAGTACCGCCGGATGTTTGGCCTGGACGACCCGCTCCCTATCCAGTATCTGAAGAGTGTGACCGCGATGCTGCGAGGGGAAATGGGATACTCGCTCTCCTACTTCCCAGTGAAGGTGAGTGAGTTGATCCAGCGTTCGATCTGGTGGACGATCGGCCTCTTATCCACAGCGACCCTGATTGCCTTTGTCCTGGGTACAGTGCTCGGCGCCGTGCTAGCGTGGCACAGCACACCGCGGCTTGTGCGGTTATTCCTGCCACTCTTCATGACGTTCGGGGCCATTCCGAGCTACCTCGTGGCGATTCTCCTGCTGTATGTGTTTGCCTTTGGCCTGAAGATCCTGCCAAGCAGCGGCGCGATCGGTACAGGCGAGCAACTCGCCTTGACCCCTAAGGCAGCCCTGGACGTCATTCGCCACTCAATCCTGCCAGCGCTCTCGATCATTCTTGCCTCGCTCGGTGGTTGGGCGCTGGGCATGCGCGGGATGATGGTTACAGTCGTGGGCGAGGACTACCTGACCTTAGCCGAGGCGAAGGGGCTCCGTGAGCGGCGGATCTTCTGGCGCTATGCCGTGCGCAATGCCATTCTGCCGCAAGTCACTGCACTGGCGATTGCCCTCGGACATGTGGCGTCCGGGGCACTCCTGGTGGAAGTAATTTTCGCCTACCCGGGGATTGGCTGGCTGCTGTACACGGCGATCGCGAACTCCGACTTCGCGCTGATCCAGGGCATTACTTTCATTCTGGTGCTCTCCGTAGCAATTGCAATTCTTATTCTCGATTTGCTCTATCCCTGGCTGGACCCGCGCATTACCTACGTACGACGTTGAGTCGCGATGCGCGCCAAAATCATGCCGCGTGGCACTTGGAACCAGCTGGCCCTTGAGGACGCGAAGACACGGAAGGTGGGATGACAGGCATGGCTACCACGGTGGAGACGCCAGAGAAGACAGGCTGGGTTGCCGCGGCCGCTACAGCGGCTGCCGAAGGAACGGGGAATGCCTTCCTTCTGCTGCTACAAAACTATAAACTCATTCTCGGTCTCCTCCTGGTGCTACTGGTGGCGTCTATTGGCTGGGTCGGCCCGCGCTTCGTAGACGTGAAGCGGGCCCAGATGGGCGCCGTGCGTGAGCTGAATATGCCACCATCACCTAAGTATCCGCTCGGCACAGAGAGCACCGGTCGTGACATGCTGGCCTTGATTGTGGCAGGCGCGCCGAACACCTTAAAGATCGGCTTGATCGCCGGAGGTATCGGCACTATCCTGGGGGTTGTGCTGGGCTTCATTGCCGGCTACTTCCGCGGCGCCATAGACACCCTCATCCGTAGCGCCGCTGATGTACTTCTTATGATCCCAGCGATCGCCGTACTCCTCGTCATCGCAGCATACGTACCGTACGCGTAGTGACCGTGGAGATGATGGCAGTGCTGGTAGCGGCCTTCGCCTGGCCATATCCCACCCGGGCGATCCGTGCCCAGGTGCTCAGCCTCCGCGAGCGCGGCTTCGTGCAGATCGCCAAGCTCTCTGGCATGAGCGACTTCGAGATAATCTTTAAAGAACTCCTGCCTAACCTGCTACCGTATCTGGCGGCTGGCTTCACCGGCGCGGTGTCCGGTGGCATCCTCGCTGCGATTGGTCTGGAAGTGCTGGGCCTCGGGCCACAGCGCATCCCGACGCTCGGCATGACCCTGTACTGGGCGCTTTTCCACGCAGCAGTACTCCGCGGCCTATGGTGGTGGTGGGCGCCACCTATTGTTGTGCTCATCGTCATCTTCACCGGGCTCTTCTTGATCAGCATGGGTCTGGATGAGATTGCCAATCCGCGGCTGAGGAGGTCGGTCCAATGAGCGGCCCAATAAGCGGCGAGGCTGCTGGCTCCGCTGGGGGGAATGGGACGCTCCTCACCGTTGAACACTTGCGGGTGTACTACCACACCCGCCGCGGACCTGTGCGAGCCGTGGATGACGTCAGCTTTGCGGTACAGCGCGGTGAGCGCTTTGGCATCGTGGGAGAGTCAGGGTGTGGAAAGTCAACCACAGCGCTGGCCCTGCTGCGGATGATTAAGCCGCCAGGCAGGGTTGAACAGGGGCGGGTGCTCCTCGACGGTATCGACGTGCTGGCGCTAGGCAAGGAGGAGATGCGGCGCTTGCGCTGGCGTGCTATCTCGCTCATTCCGCAAGGCGCGATGAACTCGTTGAACCCGGTGATGCGCGTCCGGGATCAGATCGCAGATGCGATCAGCACGCATGAGGGATCGCGTCCGAGCAGGGAGTTGCGGGAGCGCATCGAGCAGGCGCTGAACATGGTCGGGCTGCCGCGTCATGTGGCGCACATGTTCCCACACGAGCTTTCCGGCGGCATGAAACAGCGCGTGTGCATTGCCATGGCTATCGTCCTGCGCCCAAAGCTGATCATCGCCGACGAGCCCACCAGCGCGCTCGATGTGGTGGTCCAGCGCGTGGTAGCGCAGACGCTGCTGGACGTGCAGGAGAAGATGGGCGCGTCCCTTGTGCTCATCGGCCACGATATGGGGCTTCAGGCGCAGCTTGTTGACCGGCTGGCTGTGATGTATGCGGGCAAGATCGTTGAGATTGGGCCGGTCGAGGCGATGTTTCGAGAACCGCTGCATCCCTATACGCAACTCCTTATCTCAGCCATTCCTTCGCCCAAGGAGAAGAAGACGCTCCGCAGTATTCCGGGGCTGCCACCCCCGCTGCTGAATCCCCCGCCCGGCTGCGTGTTCCATCCGCGCTGTCCCTTTGCCATGGAAATCTGCCGGGTGAAGACTCCGATATTCCGAGAGATCCGGCCTGGCCGGATGGTGGCGTGTCATCTATACGACAATGGTACGCCTGAGAACGGTACGCCTGAGAAGGTGTCCTGAGGGATCACTGGGATGTGGAACTCCCGTGCACCTTTGCTCGAAGTAGATCGTGTAACGAAGGTCTTCGGCGGTGGCTTGTTCAGTAAGCGTCGCGTCGTCGCCCTCGAAGACTTCTCGCTCACAGTTCCGTCCGGCCGCCCGACCATCATCGCTATCGCTGGCGAGAGCGGCAGCGGCAAGACTACCCTGGCGCGCCTCATCCTGGGCTTCCTCACCCCTACAAGCGGCATTATTCGCTATAGGGGAAAGGACATCTGGCACCTCACACCCCAGGAGCGCTGGCAGTACCGCCGTGAGGTGCAGGCTATCTTTCAAGACCCTTATGAGGTCTTTAACCCGTTTTACAAAGTCGACCATGTGCTCAAGACGGTTGTGGACAAATTCGGCCTGGCGCGGCAGAACGGTGTTACAGCACGGCAGGTTATCGAGGAAGCGCTGGAGGCAGTAGGGCTACGGCCGTCGGAGACACTCGGAAAGTACCCGCACCAGTTAAGTGGCGGGCAGCGGCAGCGTATTATGGTTGCTCGCGCCTTCCTGCTCAAGCCGCATCTTATCGTCGCTGACGAACCGGTATCAATGGTGGACGCCTCACTGCGAGCAATGATTCTGGACGTCATGATCCGGCTCAAAGACAAGCATGGGATCACATTCCTGTACATTACCCATGATCTGTCCACTGCCTTTCAGATCGCAGATGAGATCTACATCCTCTACCGCGGCTCGCTGGTCGAGTATGGCAGCGCCACCACCGTCATTCAGAACCCGGCACATCCCTACACGCGTCTCTTGGTGAGCTCCATACCTGTTCCAGATCCGAGCATGCGATGGCGCGATCGCATAGAAATCCCGGTCGATGAAGAAAGCAGTGGAATACTCACTGGCTGTAAATTCCGGCTACGCTGCCCGTACGCCATGGCGGTGTGTGCCGAGAGATTCCCGGCAATGTATCAGACAAGCGATGGACAGTATGCGGCGTGCTACCTCTACGATCCAGCACACACGCCTGCCGCAGCGCCGGGTGCTACCTCTGCGTAACTGCCAGGCGATGGCACTATCCCATGCCCTGGGCAGACACGTGTCATGACATAAATTTCCTGCCCTACCGTAGTCGGCTCTCTTGATAGGGGCCGGATCTTTTACGAGCTCAGTTTTGCCACCGTCGCGCCATCCCCGCCCTGGTTGAGCGGTGCGGAGCCAAACTCCTGCACCATGGGGTGACGGCCTAGTACTTCGCGCACGACCTGGCGCAGCGCGCCCGTGCCTTTACCATGAATAATGCGCACCTGGCTCAGGCCTGCCAGTACCGCATCGTCCAGGTACTTCTCGACCAGCTCGATCACCTCTTCGGCGCGGCGCCCGCGCAGATCAAGCTCCGTGGAGACTTCGGCACGGCGCTGCGCGGCAAGCGTAGCAGCCACTGCGGGCGGTCCAGCTGGCGTCGGCCTGGTCTCCCGTAGCTCGCGCCGGCTGGCCCGTTCGAGCCGCTCCGCTGGCACGCGCATTTTGAGATTGCCGAATTGCACCTCGGCCATGCCGCTGCGGTCCGGCGGCGAAAGCAGCTCTCCAACGGCACCCTCACGTGCTGCCAGCCCGCGCACCCGCACCGGATCGCCGGGGCGGAGAGGTTCGTTCGCCGGTGCCTCCTCAGCCGGGAGAGCTACAGGAGGCTGCGGCGCTGCGACGGTGCGCTGGGCCAGCGCCGCAGCAGTGCGCGCTTCTTCCAGCGCTCGCCGTACCACGCTGCGCCCGGCGCCTGCCAGCGCGGCTTCTCGCTCGATGCGCCGTAGCTCCTCCTGCGTGACGCGCACCAGTTCCTCGGCCTGGCGTCGTGCCTCGTCGATGATCTGCCGGCGCTCGTCCTCGATCGCGGCATACTCCTGAGCGATGCGGCGTCGCAGGTGCTCGGCCTCCTGCCGTGCTCGCTCAGCCTCCTCTCGGACACGGCGCGCGGCCTCGAGCTCGGCGCGAATGGCCTGCAAGAGGTCCTCAACTTGCTCGGCGGTCGGGTTCAGCCACTGCCGCGCCTCGTCGATGACCTCCTCCGGCACGCCGAGACGGGTGGCGATGGCTAGTGCGTTGCTGCGCCCAGGCAGGCCGATGCTCAGCACGTAGGTGGGCGACAGGGTCTCTACGTCGAATTCGACGCTGGCGTTCTCGATACCGTCGTGGGTGTGCGCGTAAGCCTTGAGCTCGGAGTAATGGGTGGTCGCCACCGTGGGAATGCGTCGGCGCCAGAGATACGACAGGATCGCCCGCGCCAGCGCTGAGCCCTCGGCTGGGTCAGTGCCGGCGCCCAGCTCGTCCAGCAGCACAAGGCAGCGCTCGTCGGCCAGGCGCAGGACCTCGACGATGTGGCTCATGTGCGATGAGAACGTCGAGAGGCTCTGCTCAATGCTCTGCTCGTCGCCGATGTCCGCGAAGACATCACGGAAGATGCCAATCGTTGAGCCTTCGGCGGCCGGGATATGCAGGCCAGCCTGCGCCATCAGCGTCAGCAGCCCCACGGTCTTCAGCGCCACAGTCTTGCCACCAGTGTTCGGCCCGGTGATCACCAGGATGAAGAAGTGCTTCGGTGACACCTCCGGGCGGTGCATGCCCAGGTAGATGTCGATCGGCACGACGTTGCCGGCCAGCAAGGGATGTCGCGCCTGCACCAGGTTGAGCTCTGGCCGGTCGGAAAGCTGCGGTGCAGTGGTCTGCATCGCGTCGGCGAGCTTCGCCCGCGCCAGTGCCAGGTCGAGCTCAGCGAGCGCGACGACCGTGCGCTCGATCTCATCGCTCCACCGGCCCACCAGCTCCGAGAGCCGGCGCAGCACGCGCTCGATCTCTTTTTGCTCCTCTCGCTGGAGATGCCGCCACTCGTTGGCCAGGTCAATCACAGCGAGCGGCTCCATGAACAGCGTGGCCCCGCTAGCGGACTCGTCATGCACGATGCCCTTAAATTGATTGCGGTATTCGGCCTTGACCGGCACGACGTACCGCCCCTCACGGATGGTGATGATCGGCTCTTGCAGCATGGGGCGATACTGTGCCGAGGTGAGCAGGCTCTCCAGCCGGCCCATCAGCTCGCGATGCGCCTTCTTGAGCTCCTGGCGCACGGTGGCAAGCTGTGGCGAGGCACTATCTATCACCTCGCCACGCTCGTCGATACTCTCGCGAATGGCCTGGCTGACCGCGGCGCACACGCGCATACGCGCCGCAATCTCGCTCAAGTGCGGGTAACTGGTATGGGAAACCGGCTCAGCTTCAGAGGATCGCCGTGGCCGGCCCGCAGGCACCGGCCGGTCGCTTGCATCAGCGGTGTCGCCGGCTCGCTCGCGCCCGCCGGTGAGCGTCTGTTTGATGTACCGCGCGGCGTCGAGAGTGCCGAGAATCTGAAGGAGCTCCGCAGGCTCCAGCGTGCCCCCCAGGCGGGCGCGCCGGACCAACGGCCGCACGTCGCGAGCGCTGCGCACGGAGAACCCAGGGTGGCTTGCCAGGAGCGCGCGGGCCTCGCTGGTCTCAGCCAGCAGACGGCGCACCGTAGCACTCTCGTTGCTGGGTTCAAGCGCCAGAGCGAGCTCACGGCTGGCAGAGAAGGCGGTGTGCGCCGCTAGGCGCTCTCGTATCTTGGGAAATTCGAGGGTTGTGAGACTTCGAGCATGCATGGCTCTAACGCTACCAGACAGCTCGCGCTGTCCGGACAGCGCGAGCCACTACACATTAAAGATTGGGGCCTGTTCGGCCGGTACCCACAGCCGCACCGACAGGGCCAACAGGGGCACTGCCCGCAGCACGCCGGGCCCCAGGAATGATGTGTCGATCAGCGCCCGCAACGATACTACCCAGCTGGCTTGCTCTGCGAACTGCGAACGGCTGAGCGCAACAATGACCATGAGCACGATCGCAGCAGTCGCGACTGAGAGCGCCAGCGCCAGTACCAGGCGCAGCACCGGTGTGACTATGCCTTCCTCCCGCGGATCAACCGGATCGGTGATGGTAAGATCGGCAGCTGCATTGTAGCGGCGCAGCCCTCCGACCAGCACCATGCGCACCCGCCCCGGCCGAATCAGGAGGTGCAGTCCAACGGCCGGCCCCATCACCGCGGTCAGGAGGCCTAGAAAGGCCACACTCTGGAGCAGGTCTGGCGACGACCGCGGGAACTTCGCCGCGAACATCGAGCCCAGGGGCAGGTAGAACTTGCCTGCAATCGCGAGCCCGACGTACATCCCTACGAGCGCCACTGCCTGACCTTGCACGCTCAGGCGCCGGTAGAAGATGGTTGACAGGAGCAAGAACGCGGCAAGCGCGAAATCAAGCGGAGACATGGGCGTGCGCCACCCCCTCAGCCACCCCTTCGCCCGGTCATGGGCGAAAGCTCAGTCCACTACCCCCAGGCGCGCCCAGACACGCGGGCACCCGACCTGCCGGCGGCACCAAGGCTAATGATACCACAGCGCCGGTGCCGCGCATGCGAGCCGGCCAGCAGTCCTACCTCCTATGGGCCATTCTGTATGAACCATTCGTACCGTCCCCACGGCGTGAGACCGAGCAGGATGCCTACAGCAGCGGCGGACACGAGCGCAGCCGTAAGCTGTGCAATCACCAGGCGGCCATGCCTGCCAGCGAAGGGCCGTGCTGCCAGCGCGGCCAGCATGCCACACAGCCAGGCCGCCAATGGCAGGGCGACGAGCAGGGTACCCAGCGCGTCGCCAGAGAGGCCCCAGAGAGGATAGCCCTGGGCAAGCTGCGCGACGATCGCGGCATCCAGCCCCAGCAGCGCGCCAGCAGCCAGGGAGAGCACTAGAAATGCCAGGCCGCGCAGCGCGCCTGGCCATGCCCAAACGCTATTCCGCCCCGGGTGGCCGTGTGGTACGGACTCTCGCGGAGGAGGCATGCCAGGCACAGGCTCATGCAGCGCGGTTTGCTGCGAGGTAAGCGATGCAGCGGTCGTATTGCTCGCGGCTGATCAGCCCTTCGGCCAGATAGTGGTTGAGCATGACCGTCAGCCGGAGAATCGAGATCAGGTGGATGCCATGCCGCTTCAGCCGCTCGGCAGCGCCCTGCTCGCGATCTACCAGCACAATGGCATCCTTGACCACCAGACCAGCGGAGCGCAGGATCTCCGCCGTCTCGATGACGCTCCCGCCGGTGGTGATGAGATCATCGATAATGAGCACCGTCTGGCCCGGCGAGTAGCGACCCTCGATCACCGGGGTATCCCGTCCCGGCTCGGGGCGGCGGGCGTAGATCATCGGCACGTTGGTATTGAGGGAGAACACCGTGGCCAGATGCAGACCGCCGTACGGAACGCCAGCCACGAGATCGAACGGTGCGCAGCGCGGATGGCGCATCGCCTGGCCGGAGCGGGTTTCCTGCTCGATCAGGGCCGCCGCGCGGCGAAGCAACATCGGCTCGCTCACGAGCAACCGCGGGTTGATATAAATGGGGGAATGGACCGTGCTACGGCCCAGGGTGAAGTCACCAAACTCCACTGCGCCCATGTGCCATAGCGCCTGGGCCAGCCACAGGTTGGTAATACTTGGGTCGAGCATACCTGCGCTGTTACTCCGCCGCTAGTCGAGGTAGTCTTTGAGCTTGCGGCTGCGGCTGGGATGGCGGAGCTTCCGCAGCGCCTTGGCCTCGATCTGCCGGATGCGCTCCCGCGTCACGCCAAACTCCCGGCCCACTTCTTCCAGGGTGCGTGTGCGCCCGTCGTCCAGGCCGAAGCGCAGTTGCAACACCTTCTGCTCACGCTGGCTCAGCGAGCGAAGCACTGCATCCACCTGCTCGCGCAGCAACTGGTACGAGGCGGCCTCAGCCGGCAGCGGCGCGGTGGGATCTTCGATGAAGTCGCCCAGATGGCTATCCTCTTCCTCGCCCACCGGCGTCTCTAGTGAGACCGGCTCTTGCGTGGCCTTGAGGATTTCGCGCACCTTCTCGGCGGGAATGCCCATCTCCGCGCCGATCTCCTCGCATGTGGGCTCGCGCCCTTTCTCCTGTACCAGCCGCCGGGACACCCGGATCAGCTTGTTGATCGTCTCAACCATATGGACCGGAATGCGGATGGTACGGGCCTGGTCGGCGATGGCGCGTGTGATCGCCTGGCGGATCCACCAGGTCGCGTAGGTCGAGAACTTGAACCCACGATGGTAGTCGAACTTCTCCACTGCGCGGATCAGGCCAATGTTGCCCTCCTGGATCAGGTCCAGCAGGGACATCCCGCGGCCGACGTACTTCTTTGCGACGCTCACCACGAGCCGCAGGTTCGCCTCGATCAGCTCCTGGCGCGCAGTAGGATCGCCAGCCTCCATGCGCTTGGCAATGGCAACCTCCTGCTCGCCGGTGAGGAGTGAGATGCGCCCGATCTCCCGCAGGTACATGCGCACGGGGTCGTCCAGGGCGGCATCGTCATCGTCCGTATGCACCGGCTCGGTCGGGGGCAGCGCCGCTGAATCGGCAGCAAGCGTGACGTCTGCGGCGCCGAAGCCCTGGAAGTCCACCTCAGCGTGCCCGTTCGGGTGCACCGGTGGCTCTGCGAAGTCGGCGGGCGAAGACCGCGCGGGGGGGCCGGGGGAGGCGGAGTCTTCAAGGGCGAGAGAATCGCCGATGTCGTCGCGTGTGCCGTCTCCCGCGCCATCGGGGATCACTGCGATACCCAGCTCGTATAACGCAGCGCTCAGGTCATCGACCTGCTCGCTGGTGAGCGGCGCCTCCGGACAGGCATGCATGAGCTCTTGCTGGGTCAGAAAGCCTTGCTCCTTGCCGCGCAACAGGAGTACAGCCAGGTCAACATTCGGCTTCGTCTGCTCCATGCACTCCTCCACCGGCGACCCCGTTGTCGCTCGCTTGATGATAGTTCGCCTACCGAGATAGCCGCCGTCATGGCAGCACCAATCACCAAGGACGCACGGTGGCGCGCAGGCGCTATGGACGGCCGCGCACCAGGTCCCACACGCGGCCGTGAAGCACAGTCCTCGTGCTTAACGCCAATTGTATACGCCGCAGGTCCGTTGTCAACGTTGCCACGTGCCGCGCCAGTGCGGCGAGCGATGGCTCGTCACGCCCTGCGGCTTCGCCGCTGTGGTCACCTGCCTCACGTAAGAGCACATAGGCCTGTTCGAGCTGTTGCCGGACATTCCGCTCGCGAATGCGCAAGGCGCAACGCTCGACGTCCAGCGCCCGCTCCTCAACAGGCATCTCGGGCCGGACCGCAGCGTGATGCGCCAGGGTATTGAAGTGCTCGATGAGCACCGTCGCCTCCTCGCTGTCGCTGCCGCCCAGCGCGGCACGCCACGCTACGGCGGGCACCGGTTCGCCATTCCTCTGCTGCGCCAGCTCGACCAGCCGCCGGTAGAGCTCGCGGTTCTCCTGCCGGGCGAAGTCCTCGACCGTCAGCACCTTCAACGCCGCCTCCTGCACCAGCGGTTCGGCAATGAGCTGTGCCAGCAGGTATTCCTCAAGATGTTCTCCCTGATCAGGAGACCTGCCCGATACTGTGCTCGGGAGCGCGGCCGGCGCTGCGCCGGATGGCACCTCAGCAGGAGCGGAGGTCTCCGCGACGCGGCGGGATGGACGCCCCGCTGGCCGGTATTCGGCCAGCTTGCGCTGCACCGCCCCTTCTTCGACGCGCAGAGCCCGCGCCAGGGTCTGGACATAATGTGCCCGCTGCACCGCGTCGGCCACCTCGTACAACACCGGCGCGAGCTGCTCCACCACGCGCGACTTCTCGCGCGGGTTAGAGAGATCGGCTGTGCGCAGCACCGCCTGCATGACGTACTCGACCAGCGGCAGCGCCTCCGCAATCGCACGCTGCCAAGCGGCTCGGTCATGGCGCACCAGTTCGTCAGGATCGACCCCAGGCGGCAGGATCGCCACGCGCAGGTCCGCCTTCAGCCGCCGTTCAAAACGGATCATCCCTCGCCAGTCAGGCACCGGCACCGCCGTGTAGTCGAACACCTGCCGCGCCACCTCAAGGCCCCGCAGCGTTGCTGCGTCGCCGGCGGTATCGGCATCCAACGCTAGCACCACCCGCTCGGTGAGGCGCTTGAGGATTTCGAGCTGCCGCTCGGTCAGCGACGTGCCGAGCGAGGCCACGGCGTTGGTCACCCCGTGCTGATGCAGCAGCACCACATCCAGGTATCCCTCGACCAGGATGGCCTCGCGGGCGCGGCGGATGCTGTCGCGGGCGCGATCGATCCCATACAGCGACGCTCCCTTGTCGAAGAGCTCGGTCTGCGCGGTGTTCAGATACTTCGGCTGCTGTGCGCGGTCTTCCAGGAGACGGCCGCCGAATCCGGTGAGCACGCCGCGTTCGTTGCGAATAGGGAACATAATGCGGCCGCGGAAGCGGTCGTAGACGCCACCGCGCTCGTTCTGCACCGCCAGGCCAGCCTCGACGGCCTGCTCGCTGGAGTAGCCATGGTGCGCCAGATAGCGCAGGAGGGTGTCCCAGCGGTCCGGCGCATAGCCGAGCTGAAAGGCGCGCACCATCTCCTCAGCCACACCGCGGCCGGCCAAGTAGCGTCGTGCCGCCTCAGCCTCGTCCGAGCGGCCTTCCAGAAGCTCACGGTGGAAGCAGGCGGCGGCCAGCTCGTTCATCTCTGCCAGCACGCGCAGGCGCTTCTCCTGCTCGCTTTCACCTGAGGCCAGTCGCAGCGATACCCCGGCGCGCCGGGCCAGGAGCTCCAATGCGCCGCGGAAGTCCAGGTTCTCCTTCAGCATGATGAAGGAGAAGACATCGCCGCCTTTGCCACAGCCAAAGCAATGCCACGTGCCTTTCTCAGGGAAGACGATGAACGAGGGCGTCTTTTCCTGGTGGAAGGGACACAGCCCCTTCAAGTAGCGCCCACTCTTCCTGAGCTGGACGTACTCTGACACCACGTCTGTGAGGTCCAGACGTGCCTTGATCTCGTCGATGGGACTGGCGCTACTGCCCGGCACTTAGAGTCGCACTCCCACCACGACGTAGCTCTGCGGAACGTAAATCCGGTTGAAAATCTCGATGGCGTATCGCTCCGTTAGCCCAGCGATGTAGTCACATACGATACGCGGCACATCATCACCGGCCTCACGGCGCGCCCGATAAAAGTCCTCGGGAAGCTGATCCGGATGCTTGACGAAATACGTATAGAGCGTCTCGATCAGCCGCCGCGCACGCTGCTCCTCGCGTTTTGCATCTGAACCGAGATACACTCGCTCGAACATAAAGTCGCGCAGCTTGTTAGTCAGTTCGAGCACGCGAGGGCTCATGCGGATCTCGGGCACGCCCCAGGAAGATTCCACCACGTCCAGCACCATGGTGTTAATACGTTCCCGCCTGCCGGTGCCGAGCTCCTGCCTGATCTCCAGCGGGATGTCCTCTTCTTTGATGATCCCGGCGCGCTCCGCGTCGTCGATGTCGTGATTGAGGTAAGCGATCACATCGGCGTAGCGCACCACCTCGCCTTCCAGCGTGCCGGCCCTGGAGGGCAGGCCGCGGTAATGGGCGGTGATCCCCTCCCGGGGCTTGGAGTGCGAGATGATCCCGTTGCGCACTTCCCAGGTGAGGTTCAGGCCGCGGTTCTCCTCCAGCACGTCCACCACGCGCAGGCTCTGCTCGGCATGGCGGAACCCACCAGGGTGCAACTCGTTCAGCACCTCCTCACCGGCGTGGCCGAAGGGTGTGTGGCCAAGGTCATGCCCCATGGCGATCGCCTCAGTGAGGTCCTCGTTCAGGTTGAGCGCGCGAGCGATCGTGCGCGCCACCTGGCTCACCTGAAGCACATGGGTCAGGCGGGTGATGTAGTGGTCACCGGGCGGCGCAATGAAGACCTGGGTCTTGTCCTTGAGGCGGCGGAAGGCCTTGGAATGGACGATACGGTCGCGATCGCGTTGGAAGCACGTGCGTACCGGCGACTCCGGCTCGGGGACCCGGCGGCCCCGCGAGTACGCGGCCTTGGCCGCGTAGGGAGAGAGCAACTCGATCTCGCGCTGCTCCAGCCGTTCGCGCACGGTCAGGGCGTGCCGGATCGTCGCGCGCTCGGGCTGGGCCGGCGCACGCTCAGGCGTCTCGGGCATCGGTGCTTCTGCACCAGAGGCCCCGGCAGCGGTCCCTTCCGGGGCCGTGTGTGGCGCGCCCTTGCGCCGTGGCATAGGAACCCCTCTTAACAATTATTACGATTGCTATTGCCTTACCACTGCCTTATTAATTATTGCCTTATTTTAAGGCCTTATTATTGCGCTAGGATCCTACGCTAGGACTCGTCCTAGCGTAGGACGAGTAGGGCGAGCGGGCTCGGCGCCTCCACCCCTGGCATCGAGTACGCCGAGCCACGCCAGCGTCATAGTGCCATCAAGCCTATTTATTTATCAGCTTAATATTTTATATTATTTATTTATCTCGCTCTACGTGCGCCAAGGCCGCCTGAGCGGCAGCCAGGCGCGCCACCGGGACGCGATACGGTGAGCAGCTCACATAGTTTAGGCCGGCGAGGTGGCAGAACTCGATCGACGAGGGATCGCCGCCGTGCTCACCGCAGATGCCCACCTCCAGATTCGGCCGCGTGGCGCGTCCCAGCTCGACACCCATGCGGATCAGCTTGCCCACGCCGTCGCGGTCGAGCTCCTGGAACGGGTTCGCCGGCAGGATCTTCTCCTCGACGTAGCGCAGCAGGAACTTCCCCTCGGCGTCGTCGCGGGAGTAACCAAAGGTGGTCTGCGTCAGATCGTTCGTGCCGTAGGAGAAGAACTCGGCCTCGGTGGCGATCTGGTCGGCCACCAGCGCCGCCCGTGGCACCTCGATCATCGTGCCGAACTTATAGGGCACCATCATGCCGGCCTGCTGCTGTACCTCGGCCGCCACTTTTTCAAGTTGCGGCTTGATCCGCTTGAGCTCATTGACATGCCCGACCAGCGGGATCATGATCTCCGGCTGGACCGGCACACCCTCCTTGACGAGCTCAACCGCGGCCTCGAGGATAGCCCGGACCTGCATCTCATAGATACCGGGGAACATGATGCCCAGGCGGCAGCCGCGCAGGCCCAGCATGGGGTTAGCCTCACGCATCGCCGCCACCTGGCGCAGCAGGTGCTCCTTCTCCGCGAGCTCCTGCTCGAGCTCCGGCCCGCGGTGCCCCAGCTCCTTGCGCGTGCGCAGCGTGGTGACCTCGACCAGCAACTCCTCGTAGCTCGGCAGGAACTCGTGCAGCGGTGGATCAAGCAGCCGGATGATCACCGGCCGCCCGGCCATCACGCGGAAGATCCCTTTGAAGTCTTCCTTCTGAATAGGCAAGAGCTTCTCCAGGGCCGCCTGCCGCTCGCTGTCAGAAGAGGCCAGGATCATCTGCCGGACAATCGGCAGGCGATCCTCCTCGAAGAACATATGCTCGGTGCGGCACAGCCCGATCCCCTCGGCCCCGAACTCCACCGCCTTGGCAGCGTCTCGGGGATAGTCCGCGTTAGCCCATACTCCCAGCTTGCGCACCTCATCCGCCCAGGCCAGCAGCTGGCGCAGCTCCGGGCTCATCTCCGGCTCGATCAGCGGCACCTCCCCCAGGATGACCTCCCCCGTGGAGCCGTTGATCGTGATAACATCGCCTTCCGTGACGGTCACCCCATCGACTGTGAACCGGCGGCGTTCAAGGTCAATCTTAATCTGTTCGGCCCCGGCCACGCACGGCTTCCCCAGCCCGCGGGCGACCACAGCGGCGTGGCTGGTGGCGCCGCCACGGGCGGTCAGAATACCCTGCGCCCAGATCATGCCGTGCACGTCATCCGGCGACGTCTCCGGACGCACCAGAATCACCCGCTCGCCAGCGCGCCCGAGCTCCTCGGCGCGGTCGGCATCGAACACCACCTTGCCGGTAGCTGCCCCTGGCGATGCATTCAGCCCGCGGGCGACCACCTGCACCCGCGCGTTCGGGTCGATGCGCCGGTGCAGGAGCTGGTCCACCTGGCGCGGCTCGACGCGTTGCAGAGCCATCTCTTTCGTAATGATGCCCTCGTTCACCATGTCGACCGCGATCTTCACTGCGGCCTGGGCCGAGCGCTTGCCGGCGCGGGTCTGTAGCATGTACAGCCGCCCGCGCTCGATGGTGAACTCCAGGTCCTGCATGTCCTTGTAGTGCCGCTCCAGCCGCTCGGCGATCTGGCGGAACTGCTCGTAGACCTCCGGCAGCTCCTCCTTCAAGCGCGAGATCGGCTGCGGCGTGCGGATGCCGGCCACGACATCCTCGCCCTGGGCGTTCAAGAGATACTCGCCGTATAGCTCCTTCTCACCAGTGAGCGGGTTACGCGTGAACGCCACCCCGGTGCCGGAGTCGTTGCCCATGTTCCCGAAGACCATGGCCTGCACGTTTACCGCCGTGCCTAGGTCATGCGGGATCTTCTCGTGCTCGCGGTAGGCCACGGCGCGCTCGCCAAACCACGACTGGAACACCGCCTCGATGGCCAGGCGAAGCTGCTCGTAGACATCGGTGGGGAACTCACGGCCGGTGCGCTCCCGCACGAGCGCCTTGAACCGCTCGGCGATCTGCTTCAGGTCCTCAGCGGTCAGCTCGGTGTCGAGCTTATTGGGCGTGCGCTCTTTGAACTCATCCAAGATCTGCTCGAACTCTTCGCCCGGAACCCCTAAGACAATGCGGCCGAACATCTGAATGAAGCGCCGCCAGGCGTCGTAGGCGAAGCGCTCGTTGCCGGTAGCCTTGATCAGGCCCTGGAGTGTCTGTTCATTCAGGCCGAGGTTGAGTACCGTGTCCATCATCCCCGGCATGGAGAACTTGGCGCCGGAGCGTACGGACACGAGCAAGGGGTTCTCTGGGTCGCCGAACTTCTTCCCGGTCTGTTGCTCGATGTACCGCAGCGCCTCGAGCACCTGTTCCCAAAGACCCTCAGGGAACTGGCGGTTGTTCGCGTAATAGGCGTTGCAGGCCTCGGTGGTGATCGTAAAGCCCGGCGGGACCGGCAGCCCAGCGTTGGCCATCTCGGCCAGGCCGGCGCCCTTGCCGCCGAGCAGGTCACGCATGGAGGCGTTGCCTTCATGGAAGAGGTACACCCACTTCTTGCGCGTGGGCGCCTGTGGCGCCGTCTGGGCGCCTGCCGTCGATACCATGGAGCCCTGGATCCTCCTCTACAGCGTCCATTCTCAGCCGCCCCGGGGGCGGGGCCGTGTGCAGAAGCGCGGCCGGTCCGGCGGGAGCGCGGGCACGGCTCACCGCGACGGCCGGCGTGGCAGTGACAAGACCAGCGCACAAATCTACGCCATTATAGCCCAGCGTCGCGGAGCGGCGCAAACGAATTCCGGCGGGCGTGATAGAGCTTCGCAGGATGCCACCCTAGGCGCTCCGGGTGTATCGCGCGGCCGTGCTATACTGCTGGCTGTGGCACAGTACTGCCACGAGTGCTGCGTCCTGCGAGCTATTCCGAAGCATTACGCGTCAGTAAAGTATAAAGTATGTAAAATGTAAAATGTAAATCATAAAGTATAAAGAGGTTTACTAAAAGCATTTACTAGAATGCTCTACTTGAATACTCTACTGAGAGAGCAGGGGAGTAAGAACATACAGGAGGGATAAGCCATGTCTGCCGCGATGCAGCCACTCTCGGTGACCTGGCTCGGCCACGGCACGTTCTACCTCGTCTCGCCAGGGGGGAAGCGCATCCTGATCGATCCCTTCCTCGCCGATAATCCCGCCTGTCCCGCCGATCGCAAGCGGCCTGAGCAGCTGGGTGGGGTGGATCTGGTGCTCGTCACCCATGGTCACTTCGATCATGTGGGCGACCTGCTGACGGTGGCTCAGGCACTGCGGCCGCAGATCGTCGCGAACTTCGAGATCTGCACCTGGTTGGAGCGGCAAGGCGCAGCGAACACGCGCGCGATGAACAAGGGCGGGACGCAAGTCATCGACGGAATTGCCATCACGATGGTGCACGCGGTCCACTCAAGCAGCATCGTGAGCGACGGGGACATCTTCGACGGTGGGGAGCCGTGCGGCTACGTGCTGCGCTTTGAGAATGGCTTCACGCTCTACCATGCCGGTGATACCGATATCTTCAGCGATATGCGCCTGATCGGCGAGCTCTACCGGCCCGACCTGGCCCACCTGCCCATCGGGGACCTCTTCACTATGTCGCCGCGCCAGGCTGCACATGCCATTCGTCTCCTGGGAGTGCGGCGTATCATCCCGATGCACTATGGCACCTGGCCCCCACTGACTGGCACGCCGGCGCAGCTCCGTGAGCAGGCGCGCGACATAGAGGGACTGGAGGTAATCGAGCTCAAGCCCGGCGAGACCTGGCGGGCTGGCTAGCCTAGACTACTGGGCGCACCGCTCGGTGACCGGCAGGCTCCCTGGCAGAGCCTGTTACTTGGCCCTTCCCCTGGCCTTTCGCTCGAGCAGTGAGGACCTCCGCCACGCTACGGCGGAGATCGGCAGCACGCACCGGCTTGGCCAGGATGAGATCGAGACCCGCCTCGACACGCTCGCGCTCAGAGATCTCGGCGGCCCATCCGCTCAGCAGGCCCACCAGGATGCGGAGAGCACGCCGCTTGACTAGGCGTGTCAACTCTAACCCGTTCATCTCCGGCATGCCGAGATCGGTGAGCACCAGGTCCACTGGGGTATGCTCGGCGCTGCTCTCCAGCGCAGCGAGTGCTTCGGCAGCCGACATGCATAGGCCGCCTGGGGCCTGGGCCTCCGCCGCACGGCGCTGAGGGGCTGGCGAACGTTGAGCGACCAGTTCCGGAACGGGAGGAAACGTTGAGGCAGCTAGAGGGGCTTCGTGCATCGCACTGGCTGGCACTGTCTGCGGCTTTTTCTTCCGGTGCTTTACTACGCCTCGGGCTGCGCAGGGCGCCCGCGCAGGCAGTGTCGTCGATTGCGCCACTGCTTTCCGCCAGGCTACAATACGCCCGGAGTCCTCTGGCGCGCGAGCATCTGATCACGGCTGCGTCTGAGAGCGTACCTGTCGTCTCGATCAGTCCGGTGCCATACGCGGGAGGAGATTCTAGAGAGTAAAGAGTAAGTAGAGTAACAATAAGTAGAGTAACAAAGTAAAGTCAGGATTTGGGAAAGGATCCGGCCACGAGTACAAACAGTTCAGCTCCAGCGACCCAGCTCAAACGCACGCCCCTCTATGACACGCATGTTGCCATGGGGGCGCGCATGATCGAATTCGCCGGCTGGCTCATGCCGGTGCAGTACACGGGGATCATCGCCGAGCACCAGGCGGTGCGCCGGCGCGCGGGCCTGTTCGATCTCTGCCATATGGGCATCCTGGAGGTGCGCGGGCCGGGCGCGCTACGCTTCCTGGAGCGGGTCACGACGAACGACCCATCCCGCTTGACGATCGGCCGCGCCCAATATTCGCTGTTCTGCCAGCCGGACGGCGGAGTGATCGATGACCTCATTGTCTACCGTGTGCCGCAGGGGTTCGTCATTGTGGCGAACGCGGCTAACACGGAGACCGACTACCAGTGGCTGCTGGAGCAGCAGGCTGCGCTCGGCGTGGGTGGTTGTGAAGTGCTTGATCGTTCGGCTGAGCGCGGCAATATCGCCATCCAGGGGCCACGGGCACAGCAGGTGCTGCAACAGCTCACGCGGATGGACCTCGAAGCTATCCGGTATTTCCACCATGCGACCGGTGAGGTGGCCGGCATCCCAATGCAGGTATGCCGCACCGGCTACACCGGCGAGGATGGCTTTGAACTCCTGGCGCCGCGGGACCGGGTCGTCACGCTCTGGCATGCTCTGCTCGACGCGGGCAGAACGGTCGAGCTGCTCCCGTGCGGGCTGGGTGCGCGCGACACGCTGCGCACGGAGGCAGGCTTGCCCCTCTACGGGCATGAGCTCACGCGAGAGATCAACCCGTATGAGGCGAACCTGGGCTGGGTGGTGAAGCTCCCTGGGCGGGTGTTCGTGGGCAGCGAGGTGCTGCACCGCATCGAACGCGAGGGCCCGGCACGCCGTATCATCGGGCTGACCATGCTCGATCGCAGCGGCGTGCCGCGTCCTGGCTATGCGGTGCAGCACGAGGGGCGGGATGTCGGCCGGGTCACCAGCGGGACGTACTCGCCCACGCTCGATGCTAATATCGCCATGGCGCTGGTGCAGCGTGATGCGGCCGGCGCGGAGACGCTCGACGTGGTGATCCGCGGCCGTCCAGTGCGTGCTGGCGTGACGCCCCTGCCGTTTTACCGGGGGTCGGTGCGCCTGCCGTCAGCGCGGAGCGCACGGGGTGCGTGAGCCGGGCGGTGTCAGGCACGGGAGCGCGGGAGGGCAGGGAGGCAGAGGATCGCTGTTGGCGCACGAGGCTGGTCACGAACGGCGCGGGAACCACGCGGCTGCCCGACAATCACAGGCAACCACGAAGGAACGACCAAAGAAGCCACCAGTAAAGAAGCCACCAGTACAAGGGAGCCACACGCATGACGACGAACGTGGTCCCGGAGGGACTTCGCTATACAAAAGAGCATGAATGGGTTCGTGTCGAGGGCGACCTGGCTGTGGTAGGGATTACCGACTACGCCCAGCGCGAGCTGGGCGACGTGGTGTTCGTCGAGCTACCGCAGGTCGGCACGCAGGTGCAGCAGATGCAACCATTCGGCGTAGTTGAGTCGGTGAAGGCTGTCTCGGATCTGTACGCCCCGGTGAGCGGGGAGGTGCGCGAGCGCAATGATCGCCTGGAGAGCGAACCTGAGCTGGTGAACCGTGATCCGTACGGCGACGGCTGGATGATTAAGGTCGCCCTGCGCGATCCTTCTGAGCTAGAGCGCCTCATGACCGCGCAGCAGTACCAGGAGTATCTGGATGGACTACGTGCCTAACACTGATCGCGATCGCGCCGAGATGCTGCAGGCGATCGGCGTAGACTCGGTCGACGCCCTCTTTGAAGAGCTGCTGGCATCTGTCCCTGAGCACCTGCGCCATCCTGAGTTCAACCTGCCTGCCGGCATGTCTGAGCCAGAGGTACGGCGGCTGCTCACCGCCCTGGCGGCGAAGAACCTCAGCCTCGACCGTTGTCCTTGCTTCCTGGGCGCCGGCGCGTACCGGCACTACTCGCCCAGCGTCGTGAACGCGGTGATCTCACGCAATGAGTTCTACACGAGTTACACGCCGTACCAGCCCGAGCTGAGCCAGGGGCTGCTGCAATCGATCTATGAGTACCAGAGCCTGGTCTGCACCCTTCTGGGCATGGATGTCTCGAACGCCTCGATGTATGATGGCGCGACCGCCCTGGCCGAGGCCGTGCTCATGGCTTGCAACGTGACCGACCGTGGCACAATCGTCGTGCCGGATGACGTGCCGCCGGAGTGGATCAAGGTGATCCATTCGTATACGGCGGGACAGGGACTGGCGGTGCGGCAGGTGCGCACCTGGGCGCTCCAGGATGGCATGCTGGTGCGCCGGCACGGGGCGCTATTGGAGGCCCTGGACGCTGATACGGCCTGCGTGGTGGTGCAGAACCCCGGCTACTTCGGCTGGGTGGCCGATCCAGCCGGGCTGGCCGACGCTGTGCACGCTGCTGGGGCGCTGCTCATCGCAAGCTGTGCCGACCCGGTCGCGCTGGGGCTGCTAGCCGCGCCTGGCGAGTACGGCGCCGACATTGCCGTGGCCGAGGGGCAGTCGTTAGGGGCCGGGCTCAACTTCGGCGGGCCTCGCGTGGGGCTGTTCGCCTGCCGCGAGCAGTTCGTGCGGCTCATGCCCGGACGTATCGCCGGGATGACGGTCGATCGTGAGGGCCGCCGCGGCTTCGTGCTCACGTTACAGACCCGCGAGCAGCACATCCGCCGCGAGCGAGCAACGTCCAACATCTGCACGAACGAGGCGCTCGTTGCTCTGGCGGCAAGCGTATACCTCGCCTCCATGGGGCCGCGGGGCCTGCGGCGCGTGGCCGAGCTGTGCTACCACAAGGCGCACTACCTGGCCGAGCGGATCGCTCAGGTGCCAGGCTTTGCCCTAGCCTCGACCGAGCCGTTCTTCCACGAGTTTGTGGTGCGCTGCCCTGCACCGGCTGCCGAGGTGAACCGCCTGCTCTTGCACGAGGGTATTATCGGCGGCTATGACCTGGGCCGCTATGCCCCAGAGTTGGCGAGCTACGCACTCTGGTGCGCCACCGAGCTGACCACGCGCGAGGAGATGGATCGCGCTGTCCAGGCGCTGGCGGCCGTGAGCGACAGGCTCACGGTGCGTACATAGCCGTGTTGTTCCGGGTATCACGGCGTATTTTCGGGGGCACACGGATCAGGGCGAGCTGCCTCGGGGTGGCGTGTGAACACCTCCAGGCATAAGACCAGACGAAGACGAGACGTGCAAAAAGAAGAGTGGAAAGAGAAGCGAGCAGCAATGCAGACGACCAGTCCTGTGACGGAAGCCGTGCAGCGCCCCCGCGTGGGTGAGCCGAACCCGCGGGCGCTGATGGGCGAACCGCTTCTGATCGAGCTTTCCTCGCCCGGGCGGCAGGCGTTCGTGCCGCCGCCGTGCGATGTGCCGGAGCGCACCATCACGGCCGAACTGCCGGCCAGCGCGTTGCGTCGCGAGCTGAAGCTGCCCGAGGTCGCGGAGATCGACCTCGTGCGGCACTACGTGCGCCTCTCACAGCGCAACTATGCCATCGATGTGGGTTTCTATCCGCTGGGCTCCTGCACGATGAAGTTCAACCCGAAGGTGCATGAGGACGTAGCGCGGCTGCCTGGCTTTGCCGATATCCATCCGTTTCAGCCAGAGGAGACGGTGCAGGGGGCTATCGAGCTGATGTACCTCCTGCAGGAATATCTGGCCGAGATCACCGGCATGGCTGCGGTGACGCTCCAGCCCGCGGCGGGAGCGCACGGGGAGCTCACCGGCATGCTGCTCATTCGCGCCCACCACCTGGCGCAGGGCTCGCGACGCACGAAGGTGCTGGTGCCTGACTCGGCCCACGGAACGAACCCGGCCACCGCAGCAATGTGTGGCTACCGCGTGGTCACTGTGCAGTCGGATGCACGCGGGAACACTGATATTGATAAGCTGCGCGCCGCTCTAGACGACGAGGTGGCGGCGGTGATGATGACCGTGCCCAGCACGCTCGGGCTGTTCGAGGAGAACATCCTGGCTATCGCCGAGGCGGCGCATGCTGTGGGCGCGCAAGTGTACTGCGATGGCGCTAACATGAACGCCATGCTCGGCCGCCTGAAGCCCGGTGACCTCGGCATCGATGTCATGCACATCAATTTACATAAAACGTTCAGCACGCCGCACGGTGGGGGAGGGCCCGGAGCAGGCATCGTGGCGGTGAAGGCGCATCTGGCGCCATACCTGCCAGTGCCGGTGGCCGCCAAACGAGACACGCCTGACGGCCCAGTGTACTACCTGGACTACGACCGGCCGCAGAGTATTGGCAAGGTGCTGTCGCTCTACGGCAACTTCGGCATCCTCGTGCGCGCCTTCGCGTACATCCGCAGCCTGGGCAAGGAAGGCCTGCGCGCGGCGTCAGGCAACGCAGTGCTGAATGCGAACTATCTGCTGCAGCGGCTGCGCGGGACGTATGAGGTAGCGTACGACCGCCGCTGTATGCACGAGTTCGTGCTGACTGGCCGGCGCTTCAAGCACCAGTACGGCGTGCGCACGCTCGATCTGGCCAAGCGGCTGATCGACTACGGCTTCCATCCGCCCACCGTGTATTTTCCGCTGATCGTCGAAGAAGCGCTGATGGTTGAGCCCACCGAGACTGAGAGCCGCGAGACGCTCGACGCCTTCGCCGATGCACTCCTGGCCGTGGCGCACGAGGCGGAGACCGACCCAGAGCTCGTGCGCCACGCACCGTATACCACGCCTGTCCGCCGCCTGGACGAGGCGCTGGCAGCGCGCCGGCCGAACCTGCGCTGGAAGGTATAGCGCTCTGAGTAGCTCTATGAGTACGAGTAGCTCTATGGCCACAGTGGTCGAGACCGTGCCGATGGTCCGGCCGGCTGATGATGTGCCCGGCCCGCCGCAGGGGCAGTGGACCTATGCGGAGTACGCGGCGCTGCCGGACGATGGCCGGCGCTATGAGATCATCGATGGAGTACTGTACGTGGCACCATCACCGCGCCGGGCGCACCAGGCAGCAAATCGCTGGTTCGTTTACTACCTTATAGAACATGTGCAACGTGCAGGCCTTGGTGAGGTCTTCGGCGCGCCATTCGATGTTGAACTCTCACCAAATACTGTGGTGCAGCCCGACGTGGTCGTGGTGCTGCGAGAGCACGCCAGCATCATCACCGACACGCACATCGTCGGTGCTCCAGACCTGGTGGTCGAGGTCGCCTTGCCGGGCAGTGTGGGATACGACCGGCGCCTCAAGCAGGACGCCTACGCCCGCGCCGGCGTGCGCGAGTACTGGTATGCCGATCCGGCAGCCAGGACCATCGAGGTGCTGGTGCTGGAAGGCGATCGGTACAGCTCTGCCGGCGTGTTTGTAGGCCGGTCAAGGCTCTCCTCGCAGGTGCTGCCGGACTTTCCCGTGCGCGTCGAGCAGTTCTTCGTCTGAGGGTGTGGCGCGGGCGGGGCACGAGAGCCGGGGAGAGCCAGGACTCTTTTTCCCTCTCAATCCTTCTCCCCATCGTCCCCATCTCCCAGCAGTCATTCTCGTCATCCCCACGTGATGCTTTCTAGAACATACCTTAAGTAAAGCATCTGCCGACGTTGCGGTGCCCAGGACCGCCAGGCAATGTGGCGTGACATAATGTCACGGACCGGCGCGCCTTCAGGAATCAGCGCGCGCTGCCGATTATCCGGGAGGAGGGGGTATGTCCAGTGGTCAGTGATGCTGGGGGAGAGCGGAAGCGCGCGCGGCGAGAGAACCGTTTTCTCGGCCGCTTCTCAGAATGGATTGCCGCGTCTCCAGACGATATGCTTCCCGACGATGGGACTGCTGGGCTACCGGGTGGGGGCGAGGAGCTCAGGACCGGCACAGATGACGCAGTAGCCCGCCCCGGATTTCTCGAGCATGTGCAGGCGGAGGTGGGCCCGAGCGACGACCTGGCCGCGGACTTCCTGCCGATGCCGCTGCGCGGCACGGACCTCAGCAGCCTGCTCCGCTGCGATATCTACCTGCGCGTGCAGGGCCAGTTCGTGCTCTATCGCAGCCGGAACCAGCCGTTCACGGTCGAAGCGCGCCAGCGCCTCGCCCAGTTGCAGACGCCGGTGGTCTACCTGCGCGTGGATGACGTGGCCAACCTGCTTGACCAGACGGCCGCGCATCTCGACGAACTGATCTCGCGACAGCAGCTTCCTGAGGCTGAACAGGTGGCCCGCTCGTATGCCGCAGCGGTGCACGTGGTGCAGGCCGCCTGGGGATCACCAACGTTCCTTATGTCCGGCACCGCGCTGGAGCGCAGCGCAGGCCGCATCGTCTTCCTCCTCGAGCGCTCGCCCAGGCTCTTGCTTGACTTCATTACCCAGATGCCACCGCGGTTTGCCGATGCGAGCCACAGCGTCAACGTGGCCGTCTACGCGGCGGCGCTGGGCATCCGGCTGGGCCTGCCTACTGCTGAGCTGGAGGCCATCGCCCTGGGGGCGCTGCTACACGACATCGGGAAAGCGCCTTGGGCGGTGAAACGCTTCCTCCCAGCCGAGATCACCACACCCTCCGAGCGAACATCGTGGATCACACGCCAGCATCCTCTGTGGGGCGCCACGGCACTCCAAGAGATGGGAACAGCGTGGAGCGAGACGGTCCGCCGGATCGTGCGCGAGCACCAGGAACGTTACGACGGCAGTGGCTACCCGGAAGGCAAAGGTGGCAGTGACCTGCTGCTGGCGAGCCAGATCGTGGCCCTGGCCGACGTGTACGACGCGCTGACGACGACGATGCCCTACCGCCAGGCACTGCGCCCCTTCGAGGCGCTCCGCCTAATCCTGGGCGAGATGCGCAGCTACTTCCATCCGTCGCTGGTGCCGCAGTTCGTGTATCTGTTCCTACCGCAGCGCGCTGCGCAGCGCGCCTGAGCGCCTCAGCACGACATCCGCGTACTCCGCTACCCGCGGCGCTTCGGTCGCATGCCCCACACGCCTGAGCCGTCCGCGAGGCAGATTCGTTGCAGAGAATGCCAGGCGAAGCCCGCATCCCTTCGGTGCACTGTCGCTGGAGCGACAGCGCGATACTTACGTCGATACTTACGTCAAGTATTTTCGTCAAAGTGGATCCAAGAACTCAAAGTGGCAGGAGCACTGTCCTATGGCTGGTGCAGCGCATGGTATGCCGTCCGAGCCACAGGCGCAGCCGCTGGTGCATGCCATCGGGCCCGCGCTGACCATCGCCGCCGCGCGCCAGGAGTATCTGGATAGCCTGGCCGAGCGTAACCGCACCCATGCCACATCGGCGACATACGCCTACGCCATCGACCGCTTTCTGGCGTTCCTCCACCGCGGCGAGCCGGGCCTCGCCCCACTCGATGGCGAGGCGCCGTTGTGCTCCGTCACCGACGAGCACGTGCGGCGCTTCGCCAGGCACATGTACCGCGCCCGGCTCGCCGCGGTCACACGCAAGACGTACCTCGTCGTGCTGCGCAACTGGTTCCGCCATCTGCGCGCCCGCGGCTACGCCTGCCCGAACCCCGACGCCATCGAGCTGCCCGACACACCCGAACGGCTGCCCCAGCCGGACGAGCGGCTGGAGCGTGTGTTCGCCGTCACGCCTGAGGCGCGCACCGAGGTCCAGCGGCTGATCAACCTGCGCGATCGCGCCATCCTGGAGACCCTCTTCAGCACGCAGCTGCGTGTCAGCGAGCTCATCGCGCTTGACCGCACCAGCATCGACTGGGAGCGGGGCCAGGCGATTGTACGGGGCAAAGGGCGCAAAGTACGGGCCGTCTTTTTCTCGGAGCGAGCTATCGCCGCGCTCAACGCCTACCTGGACGCCCGGCAGGACGACTACGAGCCGCTGTTCATCCACCACGACAGGGCCCACCGCGCCCGGCCATCAGATCATCGTGGCGAGAGCATGCGCCTGACCCGCCAGAGCGTCGAGGCGATCGTGCGCAAGTACGCCCGGCTCGCCGGCGTGCAAGCCACGCCGCATAGCTTTCGCCACTATGGCGCCACACAGCTCTTGCGCAACGGCGCCGATATCCGCACCGTCCAGGAACTGCTCGGGCACGCGTCGGTCTCGACGACGCAGATCTACACCCATGTAGCCCCGCGCCGGCTGGAGCACGAGTGGCGGCGCTTCCACCCGGCCAACGAGCCGAAGCAGGAGGAAGAACGCGAGCATGGTGCTGAGCGATCGCACGATCCGTGAGTACATCGAGGCCGGCAAGATCATCATCGAGCCGTACGAGCCCTCTTTCGTGCAGCCGTCGAGCGTCGATCTGCGGCTGGATCGCTACTTCCGTGTCTTCCGCAATAACCGGCACCCATACATCGACGTGCGGCGGAACCAGGACGACCTCACGGAACTGGTCGAGGTGCCCGATGATGAACCGTTCATGCTGCACCCTGGCGAGTTCGTGCTGGGGAGCACGCTCGAATGGGTACAGTTGCCGGACGACCTGGTCGGCCGCCTGGAGGGCAAGAGCTCGCTTGGGCGGCTGGGCCTGCTGATCCATTCTACTGCGGGCTACGTAGACCCCGGCTTCCGAGGTCACCTGACTCTGGAGCTCTCCAACGTGGCAACGCTGCCGATCACCCTCTACCCCGGTATGAAGATCGGCCAGATTTCGTTTATTATGTTAACTACTCCGGCGCAGCACCCCTACGGCAGCGCCGCGACTGGCAGCAAGTACCAGGGGCAGCGCGGGCCGACCCCCAGCCGGTACTATCTGAACTTCGGCTCTATGCCGCGCGATGAGGCGTAGTAAGGGCTGGTTTCAAACCAGCCCCTACCGCTGGTTTCCAGCCGTTGGCCCTTAAGATCGACTAGATCGACTAGATAGACCAAAGAAAAAACCCGGACGGCAGTGCGTTTCTGCACCTGCCGCCCGGGGGTGTTAGACCGCTACGCCTGCTCAGCCTAGCATTCCGAGTAGCCACAGCCGTGGCACTTCTTGCACCCCTCCTCATGCACGAGGGTCGCGCAGCCACAGCGCGGACACAGATCGCCGAGCTTCAGAGGCACGCTACCAGCCGTGCCATTCACGTGCACTGTGGTGGTGCTTGCGGCCGGGCCGGCCGCGGCGTGTTCCCCGGCCGGCGCCTCATCGCTCTGGTACATGCCCAGGTGCTCGCCCAGCACCTGGGCGATGGCGTCGGGCAGCGAGCGCACGCGCCTGGGGCCAAAGCCGATCTGGCGGTCGCCGCCGATGCCTGAGAGCTGCTCGACGATGATACGCAGCCGCTCGCTCTGCGAGAGCGGCGAGGGCACGCGCAGGGTGAGCGAGATAAGCCGCCCGATCGCTTCCGCCACGGCGGCGATGTCGCTGCCGGCCTTGCCAACGTTCAGGAACACCTCGAACGGCTGGCCATTGCCGTTCTTATTCACCGTCACGAAGGCGGTGCCCAGGGGTGTCTCCGCACGGTAGGTGACCCCCTCGACCACACGCGGCCGCGGCTTCATGGCCGCGGAGGCCTCGCCCTTCTGCCCCTGCTCGACGTGCGGCCCAGAAAAGCTCTCGGCCGCGGCGGCCTGCTTCACCTGCTCAGACTCCGGCGCACCCTTGCTCTTGTCGGCGTCGGTGCCCACGTGGAGCACCTGTACCCCCTTGCAGCCATCGCGGAAGACGGTGATGCCGCGGCACCCCGTCTCGTAGGCGAGGAGATACGCCCGTGCCACATCCTCCACCGTCGCCTCATGGGGTAGGTTGATCGTCTTGGACACGGCGTTGTCGGTGCCCTTCTGGAAGGCTGCCTGCATCCGCACGTGCCAGTCCGGATGGATTTCGTGGGCAGTGACGAAGGTGCGGCGCACCCGCTCCGGGATCTTAGCAGCGATCGCTGGCGGCAGATGCGAGAGCACGCCAGCCTTCGCTACAGCATCCAGGATCTCCTCGGCCTCGTCTGCTGGATAGTGCTCCTTGACCCAGCGCTCGAAGATCGGGTTGACGAAGCGCAGATGGCGCTCGCCTACGATGTGGCTGTAGGCGATAGCGAAGAGCGGCTCAATGCCGGACGAGCAGTTGGCGATGATCGAGATCGTGCCGGTCGGTGCGATGGTCGTCACTGTAGCGTTTCGGAGCGGGCGGTCGTGCTTATAGATCGAGTGTGGCCAGTTCGGGAACGGGCCGCGCTCCTCCGCCAGGCGAGCCGACTCCTCGTGGCCGATCCGGTTAATAAAGAGCATGATCTCCTCAGCAAGCTGGAGCGCCTCGTTGCTATCGTACGGGATGCCCAGCTCCAGTAGGAGATCGGCCCACCCCATCACCCCCAGGCCAATGCGGCGGTTGGCCTTCACCGCGGCATCGATCTCCGGCAGGGGGTACGGGTTCACCTCGATCACGTCATCCAGGAAGCGCACCGCCAGCCGGACGGCGCGCTCCAGGGCAGCCCAGTCAATGCGCTGCGCTGGCGGGGCGGTTTCCGGCACGTCCAGTCGGATGAACTTCTGGAGCGCCAGCGAGCCCAGATTGCAGGCCTCGTTGGGGGCCAGCGGCTGCTCCCCGCAGGGGTTGGTCGCCTCGATCTCCCACTCCGGCAGGTCCTGCACCGGGTTGGCCGGGCTCTTGTTGATGCGGTCGATGAACACTACGCCAGGGTCGCCGGTGCGCCAGGCCGCCTGCACCAGGCGATTGAATACCTCGCGTGCCCGCAGGCGCGCCGTGACCTGCTTGGTGTGGGGGTCGACCAGGTCGTACTCAGTGTCGTTCCGGTACGCCTCCATGAAGGCGTCGGTGACAGCGACGGAGATGTTGAAATTCGTGATACTGCCGTCTAGCTTACACTCGATGAACTCGAGGATATCCGGGTGGTCGACGCGCAGGATGCCCATGTTGGCGCCGCGGCGGGTGCCGCCCTGCTTCACTGCCTCAGTCGCGGCGTTGAACACTCGCAGGAACGAGACCGGGCCGCTGGCCTTTCCGCCGGTGGTGGCCACGAGGGCATCCTTCGGGCGCAGCCGTGAAAAGGCGAACCCCGTGCCGCCGCCGGACTTATGAATGATAGCCGCCCGCTTCACTGCCTCGAAGATGCCTTCCAGGCTGTCAGGCACGGGGAGCACATAGCAGGCAGAATACTGTAATCCGTTATTCTTCCCCGCGTTCATCAGGGTGGGGCTGTTGGGCATGAAGGTGCCATTGACCATGAACTCGTAGAAGTGGCACGCCAGCTCATGTACCTCGGCCGGGGTTCTCCCCCAGCGCTCCTCCGCCTGGGCGATGCTGCGAGCCACGCGCCAACACATATCTTCCGGCGTCTCCACGACGCGCTCTCCCTCGCGGCGCAAGTAGCGCTCCCGCAGCACGCGCAGCGCCGGCTCAGACCACGCCCCTTTGGTAATCGGTCGGCCCAGGTCTAACATGCTCCTCCTCCTTGCTCGTCTCACCGGCCCGCTCGAGCAGCCGGCCATCCCCACTATATCTACCTGGCTGACGCCAGCATAACACAATATCTAGTATCTGTCTAGTGCAACCAGCGGCAGTCTGCCGCTGGTGTCCAGAGGCTCTGCCAGCTGTGGATCCCCTGCCTGTGCCAGACGCAGGAAGAGAGCGAGGAACCGACGCACGACGTGCTGCTCATCGGCCGGCAGAGCTGGACCAGTGAGCAGGCGGCAGAGTCCCAGCACCAGCTCCAGTGTTTCGTCGTCCGCGCTGGCCAGCGATGGCGGAAGATACTGCGCTGATGCGACCAGGAGATCGGTCTCGCGCGCGGAAAGCTGCAGGGCCGCAGCCAGCTTGATAACCGTCTCACGCGTCGTGTGGTGCTGCCCCTTCTTCAGCTTGGTGATGGTGCCCGGATCGATACCGGCGCGCTCGGCCACATCGCTCTGTCGCACCCCCGGCCGCTCCAGATACCGGCTCAGTAACGCTGCAAGCGTTTCCACAGCGCTCCCCTCGCTCTGACATGCGGTCAGCTTCCCACCCATATCGTTGCCTCTGGCGCAACTATATCGTCCGCTGCACCGTCCGGCTCACCCGAGAAAACTTGCGCCATCCGCAATTGCATCTGTTTCAACGGGCAGGCTCGTTCGAGGTTGCGCGCCAGGCAAGCCGCGCGGGCGCGCAACTTGCCCCATGCTACTCCGCACATGATCGTGCCTTTATGGCACGATCATTGATGCCATATTGGCAGAAATCGAGGGGCAGGAGGAGGTATCGGGGTCACGCAGGCTGCTCCCCGCCGCTAGCTGCGGCATGGACAGCGAGGGCGGTGCCGGCACGCGACATCACAGCGCCGTGACGGCGTATGCTGCCTGCCAAGATCTCGACCGCGTGAGTGTCGGGTGCCGGCGACAGGCGTCTACGGCGTCGCTACGATGCGAGCGTTATACAGTCCCCAGCGTCGCATGAGGCCGCCGGGCAAAGCCCTGAGCGCTGCTCAGGTTCGCCCGACGGGGAAGAGCGCCGTGGCGCGCTGCAGGCAGGGTCAGGCCAGCGCGCGGAAGACCCGGCTGGAGATGTTGGACACGTGCTCCGGATACTGCGCCATCTCCGTGCGGATGCTCTGCCAGATGGCCGCATCCTGTTCGTCATCGGTCTCGATCTCCAGGCAGTACCGCGGCGACCCCTCAGCTGCCACCAGCAGGACCGCGCTGCGCACGCCTGGCCTGCGGCGCAGCTCGGCCAGCCGAGAGGTCAGTTCGAACGTATCGACGTCGTACAGGTCAAAGAAGACCAGGCGCTTCACTGCTGCTACCCTCACCGCTTGCTTGAAGGTCGTTGTGCCTGCCTTGTACCCATCTTGTGCCTGTCTGTGTTACGTGAGAGGAAGCGGCCATGTACTCAAGGCACGGCGGAATGAACATGGAACGCCCTGCGGATGGACCAGACATATCACGGAGAAGCTGACGTCCCTCAATGCTGTGCTCACACCCAGCCTGCATTATACAGCGTGGGTTGTGTGCTCCAGAAAGGTCAGGCTGTCCATAGTACGTGCCGAACGCTGGCATCTTGCCCTGCCTGGCACAGCAATATCTGCACATATGTTGCCATGCCGCCCCGACCATCACCCTGGCTGTATAGGGTAGCCTGGCTATCGTGTATAATGCGTACACGTGCAGTTGTCCGCTGGGACAGGGCCTGTACCGCCCCCGATCAACAGCGGGAGCGGGCAGAGCCTGTCCCGGCGTTGTGGACAGGCGGCGATATGCGCTTGCTGGAGCTGTGCGTTACGTCTATTATCCTTGCTTGGGTACGTATCACAGCGAATCACAAACTCGAGAGCCAGTGGCGGAGGAGTTACACATGCACGGGCAAAGCCTTCTTACGGGAGCGCAGACGCGGCGTCGGGTGCTCACGGGGGTTGTGACAGCGGCAGGTGGGACCGTGCTGGCTGCCTGCCAGCAGCGCCGGGAAGGCGTCGCTGCTGAGCAGGTCGGCGCACGCGAGGCCCAGCTCGTCGTCTACATGCGCGATGCGGAGCAGGAGGCGTTCGCCAAGCGCTCGCAGGAGTTCATGGAGAAGTACCCCAAGATCAAAATCGACTTCCAGGGCCTGCCTGATTATTACACCAAGGTCCAGGCTGCCTTTGCCGGGGGCGTCGGACCGGATGTGTTCTACGCCCATACCTCAAACCTGAAGTACCAGGAGTTCGCTGTCAAGGGCATTGCCGCGCCCATCGACGATATGCTGGCCAAGAGCAAGGTGGATCTCTCGGCTTACCTGGGCAAGGCGATCGAGGCGCTCAAGCTCGACGGCAAGCTCTACGGCCTGCCGGTACGCGGGCAGTTCGCCTGGATGTTCCTGTACTACAACAAGCGCATCTTCCAGGAGGCCGGCCTCAATCCCCCTAACCCGAACTGGACCTTTGACGATATCGTCGCTGCGGCCGAGAAACTCACCATCCGCCGTGGCGATGAGGTGGAGCGCTGGGGCTACTACCACACCTACGGCGGCTACGAAGGTACCGTCGCCTTTGTGCGTAACTTCAACGGTGAGTTCTTCGATCCGCCGGATGGGCCGGGCAAGCGCTGTACGCTGAACTCCGCGCAGTGCCTGCAAGCCTTCCAGTGGATCTATGACCTCTGGCACAAGCGTAAGATCGCCACGCCGACCCTGAACTGGAACCTCTTCGGCGAGGGCAAGATCGCCATGGTGGGTGCTCGGCTGGCCGGCGAGCGCGCCACGGTGAAGAACGCCGTCAAGGATAACTTCGAATGGACCTTTATCAAGCAGCCCAAGGGCCCGGCTCGCTACGGCGGCTTCCTCTCCACCGATGCGCTAGAGATGCGCGCTGACACGAAGTACAAACCCGAGGCGTTTGAGGCGCTGGTCTGGTACACCAACCGCGAGAGCGGCATCGCTGCAGCCTTGCAGAGCCAGGGCTCGCTGACGCCAGGCTTCCGCAAAGACGTGTACTGCTCCCAGGAGCTGCTGAACGACTCGCGCTTCCCGCGCGACGCCATGCAGGCCAACTGCGACAATACGAACGTGACCGAGTCGTATACGTATCCGCACAACCTGCGCCTGACCGAGATCGAACCCATCCTGAACAAGTACCTGCCCCAGCTCCAGCGGAACGAGGCGCAGCCCAGCGCATCCTGGCTGAACGACCTGGCGCGGGAGATCCAGGTCGTGCTCGATATGCCGCGCCTGTGAGACAGGGCCAGCCTCGCCTCCGGCCCGCCCTCATTGCTGGGACTCCGGGGCCTCACGGTGGTGGCGCACACGGACCGTGGCCGCTGCCCTCTCCCGAGGCTCTGGGAGAGGGCGAGCCGGCCTGGGGGAGGCTGGCTCCGTTGCGGGTTCCCTTGGAGGGGATGGCTAACGCGTCGTCTCTCCCACCGCGGCGGGCCCGTCTGTAGGAGCGAAGAACTATTCGCCCTTACAGCCCCAGACCAGTGAGGGGCTGGGGTGAGGGCAGGTGCCTCAAGGGCCACTGTTCCATCGCACCTGGATGCAGCGGCGCTCCTCGCGTCTGAACGAGAGGGTGACCACCGCATAGCGCCGGCCGTGCCGGAGCACAGTGCTCGCCTCGCCGGCTCCGCCGACGTCGACCGGCGAGC
Source organism: Chloroflexota bacterium (assembly GCA_042408875.1). Classification (GTDB taxonomy): domain Bacteria; phylum Chloroflexota; class UBA11872; order JBHOQS01; family JBHOQS01; genus JBHOQS01. The sequence continues at coordinate 43,277 of JBHOQS010000007.1, forward strand.
CGTCCAGGATCACGGTCACCTGCGCGGCTGCTAGTGGCACCGGCACGAGCACCGTCAGGCTCTCCACTGGTTCAGCCGCCAGCAGGGTGCAACAAAGCCCCTGCCCGTCCGTGGCATGCTCCAGGGCCGCCAGGCAAACGCTGCGCCGGGCGGCGTTCCAGTCGAGCCACTGCTCGGCATCGAGGAAGAGCAGGCCGCGATGCCGGCAGTGGGCGAGCACTGCCTCGAGCCAGGGCAGCGTGGGATACGGCAATGCTCGCCCGCCGCGCAAGAGTACGGGATGAAAATAGGGGTGATAGACGGTGTGGTAGCGCTCGGCTGCCTCATCGATCTGCGCACACGACCGCGCGATCGCTCCGGCCAGGGGAAGAGCCGGTAGTCCGGTCTTGGACGAAAGCCAGCCGTCATCGGTAGAGAGAGTAGATTGCTCGTATAGCTCATGGAGCGTCATGAACGCCCCGCTTCAGCGGGCACTGCGCGGCGAGATCAGCACGCGCGAGGCGATGCAGCAGTCCGCCGCGGAGTTGAACGCGCTGTTCAGTCGCCGGCCCCCGGAGTGGAGGCTGTAGCATGGCAGGGCAGCATATCCCAGCGAAAGCCCTGCGCGTCGGTGTAGTGGGCCTGCGCCGCGGCGCAGTGCACGTGGCTGCTTTTCAGGCGCACCCGGCCTCGCAGGTGGTCGTGGTGTGCGATCGGGATGTGCAACGTGCCCATGCCGTGGCGGCGCGGTACGAGGTACCGCGCGTGGCCGCCCGCTTCGAGGATGTGTTGGAGCGCCGGGACGTTGATATCGTTGTGCTGGCTACGCCGGACACCGAGCACGCGACGCAGGCGCTGGCTGCGCTCGATGCCGGCAAGCACGTGCTCACTGAGATCCCGATGGCAACCGAGCTAGACGAATGCCGCGCCCTCATCGATGCAGTACAGCGCAGCGGCCGGCACCTCCAGATGGCTCAGCAGGTGCGCTGGGCTCCCTATATCCTCGCCGCCAAGCGCCTCATCGACGACGGCGAACTGGGCGAGCTCTTCTACGCCGAAGGCGAGTACTTCCACAATATCGAAGCCTACCTGAAAGGGCCACAGGGCGAGCGGACCTGGCGGGCAGACAATCCGTACGCTGGCATCTTGGGCGGGGGGCCGCACGCCTACGACACGATCCGGTGGCTCACCGGCGTCGAGTTCACCGCGGTGCATGCTTTCAGCAACAAGCCGGCGTCAGGTAGCCTGGACCGTGTGGCCGACGACTTCTTCGTCGCGCTCTTTAAAGCGCCCGGACGCAGCGGATGCATTGCCAAGGTGGCAGTGGCCAGCGGACTGGCGCGGCCGTACTGCCTGTACTTTTCAGTCTACGGCACGCAGGGCACCTGGGAGCGCAGCCGGCAGCAGCCGCCGGGCAGTGAGGAGAGCGATGACTATATCTTCCTGCGTAAGATCCCGAACCTGCGGCAGATGATGCCACTCCCGACGTACCGCTCGCGGTACTACTATTTTGCCGGCCTCAGCAGCGAACTCCCTGCTGGGGTGGCCCAGGCGTTCGGGCAGCAGGGGCACGGCACACACGATGCGATGCCCGCAGTAGATTTGATCGAGGCGATCCTGCACGACCGGCCGCCGCTTATCAACGTCTACGAAGCAGCGCACAGCTGCGCCGGGCTGCGCTGCGCCCTGGAGTCCTGCCGTACCGGGCAGCCAGTGCAAATCCCGCAGTTCTAGAGCCGTGAGGGCCAGATGCACTTGCACTATCGCACGCGCTGTCTGCGCTGCGGCCAGGAGATCCCGCCGGAGGTTTACCAGTCGCGCTGTCCTGCCTGCCGCGGCCCCCTTGGCTTCGCGTACGACCTGGAAGGGGTCTCCCTCCCAGAGCTCCCTGCGAGCCTGTGGGATTTTCACCGCCTGCTGCCGGTGCGGGACCTGAGCCGGGTCGTGACCATGGGCGAGGGCGGGACGCCGCTCCTTCCAGCCCAGGGCGACTACGGCTGCCGGGTGTGGCTCAAAGACGAGAGCCGTAATCCGACCGGCTCGCAGAAAGACCGTGCCCTGGCCGTGGCGATCACCAAGGCGCGCGAGTTCGGCCTGCGCGCGGCCGCCCTGGCCTCAGCGGGGAGCACCGGGTTGGCCTCAGCGGCCTACTGCGCCCGCGCCGGGCTTCAGTGCGCCGTACTGGTGACGGCCGGCACCCCGCCGGAGCGGCTGGCGCCGCTGCGGACGTTTGGGGCGCAGGTGCTGCCGGTGCGCGGTACGATCGAAGATGCCTTCGGGGTGCTGGCGCAAGCGCGCGAACGCCTGGGTCTCTACGAGACCAGCACGTATCGCCTGGCGAACCCGTACCAGGCCGAGGGAGCCAAGACGATCGGCTATGAGACTGCCCTGGCGATGGGCGGTGCGCCGGACTGGTTCGTGCTGCCGGTCGGCGGTGGAGGGACCCTGGCCGCAGTCTGGCGCGCCTACACCGAGCTCGCCCGGCTCGGCCAGGTGAGCAGCCTGCCACGCATGGTCTCCGTGCAGCCCGCGCGCTACAACGCGCTCGAGCTGGCCCTTACCGGCGAGCAGGCGCGCGGCCGGCCGCTGACGGCAGACGAGATCGAGCACCTGCTGCCGCGTGACCCCGGCCCGACAGTGCAGGTGAAGCTGGCGCACACGGCGCCGCCGGACTGGGAGGATGCCCTGGCCGCACTGCACGAGTCCGGCGGTATCGCCCTGGCGGTGACGGATGAACAGGCTCTGGAGGCGCAGGAGCAGCTCGGCGCACAGGAAGGCCTGTTCGTGGAGCCGTCGTCGGCTGCGGCGCTGGCCGGCCTGCGCGAGCTCGTGCGCCGTGGGGTCATCCAGCGCGATCATACAGCCGTGGTCTGTCTGACCGGTTCGGGGTTCCGCGAGACCAGTGTGCTCCTTCAGGCGCGGCCGCTCGAGCTTGCCGAGCTCACCCCTGACGAGGCGCTGGCTGCGCTGGCACGGCTCCGCTAAACCCAGTCACCGTCGCCGACATCACCGGCGTCGAGTTCCTCTGCCTCAAGCATATCCACCTCTTCGTCAGGCTCGGCCGCCCTGAACTCGCTCTCAGCGCCCAGGTCCTCGAAGGAGAGGAGCGCCCCCAGATCGGCCTGCTCGAAGAGGGCCGGCCACTCGTCTGCCGCCGGCAGCGCTACAGGCAGGCTGTGCAGCCAGCGGGTCACCGCCTCAGCGGGAGCGTGCATCAGCATGTAGTCCGGCTGCTCGTCCGACGGCACCGGCGGCGCACCCTGCCAGCCAGGGCTGTGCGCGCTAAACAGATGGTAGAGCAGGAGTAGTGTGAAGAGGTCAGGGCCGCCGAAGAGCACGCTCGAGAGCGCCGGCTGCGCCTCGATCAGCTCAGGGTGCTGCTCGCGCAGTCGGCGCAGGGATTCAGGATCGCGCAGGAGCTGAGCGATGTGCGCGGCGCGCTCAGGGCCGAGCGCAGCCTGATGCGCCCGCGCTGCCTCGTAGAAATACGCCGTCATGGCTGCCTCGGCCTGCGGAGCAGCTTCGATCGCCTCGCGGGCCGCCTCCTCTGCGGCGTCTACATCGAAGCAGACGGTCGAGGTCTCCGCGCTGCGGCACTCCTCAGGGATGAGCGCCCACAGCCGGTCGCGGGCGGTAGCAAAACGACTGACATCCGGCTTCGGCAGGCCGGGGAGGTCGGGCGCCTCGCGCAGTTCATCAAGGAGGATGTCAGCGCGGCGGAACGTCCCCGACTCCTCGAGACTGCGCCACACGGTGCGCTGGCGCTCGATATGCTGACGCACCCGCTGCGCTAACTCCTGCCTGATTGCTTCCAGGGTCTGCTGGTGTCGCTCCGCTATCTGCACATACGTCTCGACCGCAGCCCAGTCGGCGCGATCGACCGCTGCCGTAGCCTCCTGCAGCGCGCTCTCCAGGGCGCGCTCGGTAGCCGCAGCGCGCTCGCGCAGCGATTCAACCGTGCTGGCCTCCTCAGGCTTGCTCGCATGGATGAGGGCATCGAGCTGTGAAGCATACTGTCCCGGCGCCGTCTGATAGTCGCGCAGCCAGTCGCGCACGCGGTCGAGCCGTGCCAGGTACTCCTGGGCACGACGCGCTTCAGGACTACCGAGCAGCGCACCGAGCCCGGTCTGCAGGCGGCGTAGCACACCTGGACCAATGCCTGTCATGGTCATCCTCCCTGCAGCGTCAGACTTCTGAGCAGGTGCACAGCCCTTTCCCTTTGCCCACTACCCTGGCCATTACTCTGCCGACAGCGCTTCTCCAAAGGAGGCGCGCCTCCTCTGAATACCCTGAGGTACAAGTACCTGGGGTACAAGTACCGGGGGTACAAGTACAATGTATACCCAGGCGAGTTAGAACAACGCAAGAGCGTTGCGACGCGGAGTGCAGCGCAGGCTCGACCGGAGGTTATGCAGCGAGTTCCTGTGAGGGCGTGCGCGGGCTACTGGGCGAAGCACTGGGAAATGGGAAAGAGGGTGACGGATGACACCGAACCATGTTGGGCCTCTCTGCCTCTTTCTCTGCGGCGATGTGATGACGGGGCGGGGCATCGACCAGATCCTGCCCCATCCGGGGAATCCGGCACTGTATGAGCCGTACGTGCGCGACGCTCGCGAGTACGTGTGGCTGGCCGAGGCCCTGCACGGCCCGATCCCGCGGCCGGTGGACTTCGCCTATATCTGGGGCGATGCGCTGGCGGAACTCGAACGGTCCGGCACAGACGTGCGCATCATCAATCTTGAGACCAGCATCACTTCGAGCGAGGACGCCTGGCCCGGCAAGGGCATCAACTACCGGATGCACCCGCAGAATATCGGCTGCCTGACCGCGGCCCGCATCGACTGCTGCTGCCTGGCCAACAACCACGTGCTGGACTGGGGCTACGCCGGCCTGGCAGAGACGCTCCAGACGCTGGATGCGGCTGGCATCGCCCGCGCAGGCGCGGGGCTCACCCTCGCAGACGCAGCGTCGCCGGCCACGCTCGATGTGCCGGGAAAGGGCCGCGTGCTGGTCTTCGCGTTCGGCTCGACCACGAGCGGCATCCCGCGCGCCTGGGGCGCCACAGAGGACCGCCCGGGCGTCAATCTCCTAAAGGACCTCTCTGAAGAAACCGCCAGGAGCATCGCCAGCGAGATGAGCCGGGCCAAGCAGCCCGGCGATGTGCTTGTGGCCTCGATCCACTGGGGACCCAACTGGGGCTACGAGATCCCCGACGAGCAGATCACCTTCGCACACCGGCTCATTGAGGGCGGCGTCGATATCGTCCACGGCCACTCGTCCCATCATGTGAAGGCAATTGAGGTGTACCGGGGCCAGCTGATCCTCTACGGTTGTGGGGATTTCCTGGACGACTACGAGGGCATCGGCGGGTACGAAGAGTTCCGGCCAGACCTGCGGCTGATGTACCTGGTGCGGCTCGACCCTGTGCAGGGCCGCCTGGTGGAGGTGCGGCTAGTGCCCTTGCAGACCTGGCAGCTACGGCTCCGGCGTGCCTTGGACGCCGACGTGCAGTGGCTCGCTGATCTGCTGAACAAGCTCGGCGCACCGTTCGGCACACGCGTGGAGCGACAGCCCGACAACAGCCTGGCCTTGCGCTGGCACGAACGCTCGCCCGGCGGCCAGGCCTCAGGAAGCCATCGGTGAGCAGGCGATCCTGTTTTCGAGGCTCTTCATAAAGGCGCTGGCCGCATGGCCGGTGACGTCAATGCGTTGCGCCCGCTCGCTCAGCGACATACCGAACCCACCCCGCTCGCGCTCGGTGCAGTTCTGGGTGCACTGCACGGTGAGCAGGTAGGCCAGCCCGACGCAGATGCACCGGAGGTACCGTTCGGCGCGCTGTCCCTCCTGGACGGCGCGGGCGATCGCGTACGCCTCGTTGAGTCCCTCCAGGGCGCAGGCCACCGCCACGGAGATCTGCCGAGCCGGATGGCGCTCAACGTCCTCGTAGAAGCCCCAGCCGATAATGTGGTCGTGCAGGCGAAACACGTAGTCGGCCACCTGCTGCTTCAGCGCGGCGTCCGGCGTGCACGTAAACAAAAGGCGGCAGGCCTGGGACTGCCAGTTGGCGAAGAAGACGAGCAGGTCCGGTTCTACACGGCCGCGCTGGAAGTACTGCACATCGTAGTAGGAGAAAGCGCGCGCTGCGCTCTCCAGGCAGCGCGCGTCCCCGAGGTGGCGGTAGGCATCCAGCAAGGCGAGCATCGCCTCGCCGGCGTAGAGTTCCTCACCGTGGTCCGGCAGATCACGGAAGTAGACCGTGTACGAGCCGTCTGGCCGCTGCTGCCGCAGGATGCCCTCGACCAGGCCGGCGATCGCCTGGCTCTGGTGGGGCGGCGGGGCGTACAGCAGCGCCAGGATCATAAAAGCACTGTGGGCGATCGAGGATGGCTCTCCCAGACGGCCCGGGTCGAGGATCAGGGACCCATCACGGTTTATCAGATATGCCAGGTAATGCCGCAGGGAAGTCTCGACGACCGGCCGGAGCTCATCCCGGCGCAGGAGCTGCTGGAGTAGCTCGATATCCCACACCGAGGCGATGTCGCGGATGGGGCTCTTTTCGCGGACGAAGGCGTCGGCCTGCGGAAGATAGAGATACTCCAGCATGCCCGTGTCCGGGTTGATCATGCCTTTGTACCACTGATAGATCAGCTCTAGGCGCTGGCGCAACAACTCGATCGTGTCTCGCGACATGGCCTCAGATGGTCCTCCCTATGCACATCATTTTATAATTTTACGATTTAAATCTTACATTTAAGATACAATTCAAAAAGGCTGCACAGGTGCAATGGCCATCGCTCCTCTTGGTGTCCTCGGGGCGGGCTAGAGGGCGGACGCCCGGTCGAGGGCGGCCAACCCGGCGCCGACCAGCCCGGCGTCAGGGCCGAGCTGGGCCGGCAGGACCTGGAGCCCCTCGCGGATCGTGTGGCGGACCCGGGCGTAGATCGTCTCCTGCACGGGCTCGAACCAGAGCGGGCCGATGGCGGCGACACCGCCGCCGATGACGATCGCCTGGGGTTCAGCGCGTTGGCCAGGCTGGCAGCCTCAGCGCCTAGGTGCTGCACTCCCCGGCGGATCGCCTCGAGCGCCGCGGCGTCACCGGCGCGGGCGAGTACCGCGACCTGTTCCAGCGGCACCCGGCGGCGCGTCGGCAGCCTCGCCAGGCGGCAGTACTCCTGCTCGATGCGCGGCCCTGCTGCGTATGCCTCCAGACAGCCAATCTTCCCGCAGGTGCAGCGGCGGCCGCGGTGATGCAGCACCGTATGGCCGAGCAGGCCAGCCAGGCCGCGGGCCCCCTGGTAGAGCCGGCCGTCCAGGATCAACGCGCCGCCTACGCCAGTGCCCACCGCCAGGCAGATGACGTGGTCCAAGCCGCGGGCCGCGCCACGCCGGTGCTCGGCCAGGGCCATCGCGCGTCCATCGTTCAGCACGGCCACGGGGAGGCCGGTAGCGTCCTCCAGTCTCTGGCCCACCGGCGTGCCGGTCCAGCCCGGCACCAGGCCCGAGTACAACACCAGCCGTTGGCGGCTATCGATATGCCCGGTGGTGGAGACGCCTAGGCCGCGGATGTCGAGCCCCGATCCTATCGCATCACGCCGACGGTGCGTGATCGTAGCTGCCAGGCGCTGCTGCAGCGCCTCCCGGCCGTTCGCCGACGCAGTCGGAAACGCAGTACGGCAGTGCGGCTCGCCTGCTAGCGTGACTAGTGCCGCGGCAACCTTCGTCCCCCGATGTCGATTCCTGTCCTGTCCTATCCTGTCCTGTCCTGTCCTGTCCTATAGAGCATGCTTGCATCGCATCGCCTATCAGGCGGAGTACGCAGGACGTACTGCGTACTGCGTAGAGACGCGAGACCATCGCGGCGCAGTCATTGCCGCGCGGGAGTTGCTGTCGCCCTGAGCACGGACAGGCGAGGGCGCGGCGCTGCTACGCCCCTCTGCGTGTGCCAGGCTGGCGACAACAGGAGCCGCAGGCGGATATGCTGCACGCACGGGTGGTCTTCGACACTGAGGAGACCCTGGCGTATGCCCTGCGTCTAGCGTCCCGATGAGGCCTGCTGGCGTGTAGGGCGTCCGGGGCGGAGCCGCATTGCGTTCAGCGAGGGCGAAAGGTTTTTGCCCTTACCAGTACGCGATACGCTGCACTATTGAGGCGTTGCTGCCCTGTACTGCCCGGCCTCGGCGATGCACATGTCATCTCAACTCCGGGGCATCCGCTGCGCATGTGAGGCAGCAGGGCGGGAGGTGCCGTCGAGCCTGCTGTGAGACAGCGGCCACGAGACAACGACGCCCGGCGGGATCATCCGCCGGGCGTGGTACGCTCGCGAAGGGGGCCTGACCTGGCTGCCACAAGCTTACCAGCCGCGGCGCCAGGTCGTGTAGCTGTCAATATAAACGGAGCTTCCCAGCCGGCTCGAGGTGCTGGACCCTGAGTAGCTCCAGTCGCCGATACGGCCACGGTAGTCGCCATAGGTGAAGCTGCCCACAGAGTAGGATGTGCCGGTCCCTGTCCAGCGATCGGAGCCCACGCGCCCGGAAACGTCAGAGTACGTATACTGGCCGATGGTGGTGCTGGTCGTGTCTGCGGTGAAGTATTTGCCGTTCGCACGGCCGGAATAGCTCTCGTACCAGTAGCTACCGATCCGGCTGATGGTGCCGGAATACGAATAGCCGGAGCCGGAGCAGGAGACGTAGATGTCGTTGCCCAGGACCGTATAAGTACAATCCGCCCATGCCGTTGCTGCCAGTAGCCCGAGCCCCGCGACCGCCAGCGCGCTGGCGATTAAGAGCCGGCGAAGGACATGCCTGTACACCTTAGTAGGTAGGTAATAGCAATAGGCAGGTAATAGCAGGGAATAGGTATAGCCACCCCACATACGTCAGCCTCCCGCGGGGCCTGCCCTGCACTCCTGTGCCCGCACCACCGCAGACCCCATCCCAGATGTGCCACATCTACTGTATGGATACTGTGTGGCCTAAAACCCGGTGTACAGGCAAGGACCAGAAGACTCCCTCTGGGGTAGCAAAAAGTCCTAGTACTACGTACTGCGTAGAGACACCAGACTACCCTTGGGCGCGGTCACTGCCTCGCGGTAGGGAACGGTGGCGAAGCTCACGCAGTACGCAGTACGTAGCACACAGTTCGCAATTCGCGCTCCACCGCCTACTGGCTCAGGATCTGGTTCCCCAGCTGCACCGCCTGCGCGGTTGCCTCCACCAAGCCGGTCTCCCCGCGGAAGAACTTGGCCAGCTCGGTGTTCACCGTATTCAGCAATTCGGTGTAGCGGTGGTTCGCCGGCAGGCGGAGCGAGCCGGCGCCCTGCGGATACGCCTTGATCGTATTGGAGTAGATAGGATCGAACGATAGCAGCCTGGGATCCTCCCACACGTCCGTGCGGCCGCCCGGGCTGCCGGCGCCGCCGAACACCTGCTCGACGCCATTCTCCTTGTTCGTAACGAACTTGAGGTACTCCCAGCAGGCGGCCACCTTGTCCAGCTTGGTGATGCCCATGCCAGATCCAGACGCCTGGGTGCCGCGCCGGCCACCAGGCCCCTTCGGCATCAGGGCGATGCCCAGCTCGAAGGTGATCTCCTGCTGGCCCGGCTTCTTGTATTCGGCTACCAGGCCCGGCGTGGTGTGGTGCATCGCCAGCTTGCCCATGGCGAACAGGCCGCGCGGGCCGCCCAGACTGAGCGGCGCGCCCTGCACCTGCCGGAAGAGGCTGTCGATGACCTGGAACCTGGCCTGGGCGTCGTAGACGAACTGGAAGCCAGCCCGCGCCTCGGGCGAGTCGATCAGCACCCGCCGGCCGGCCTCATCCAGGAACTCCCCGCCGTGCTGGCGCACCCAGTAGGCCCCGAACTCGCTGAAGCCCCACGACGGCCACCAGCCCCATACATCCTCATCCTTCCTGGTCATCTTCTGGGCTGCTATGATCAGCTCGTCCTGGGTCCAGTTCCCATCGTCAGGGATGGTAATACCGGCCGCCCTGGTCATCGTCTTGTTATAGTACAGCACATTCGTGCCGTAATGGGCGTGAGTAGGCAGGGCGTACAGCTTGCCCTCTACAGTGAACGCATCCAGCATGGACTTGAAGTACGGCCGAAGGTCGAACTTCGCGTCCTTCTTGATCAGATCGTCCAAGGGCTTAAAGATGCCTTTGCTAGCCTGCTCGCGGCCGGCTACGCCATCGGCCAGGACCCCGAACCACGACATGTCCGGCAGCGTCCCGGCCACGGCCAGGACGGTCAGCTTCTCGCCCACGTTGGGCTGAGCGTCCACTAGATTCACAGTGATATTCGTCTGGGGCGTGAAGATCGTCTTCGCCTGGCGGTCGTAGAACTGGCTGTGCCCCGTCGGGCTGGCAACCCCGGCGCGAGTGAGCACTTCGATAGTGACGGGACCCGTGGTGGCGGGCTTGGCGGGCTCTGTCCCGCCGGGGCGGCAGGCCGTGAGGATGGCGCCTGCACCGCCAAGCGCGCCGCCCAGGACGACCGTCCGGCGCGTGACCCCCGACCGCATGTGACCGGCAACACAGCTAGCTCGTCCGCTCATGGCCCTGTCTATGCTCCCTTCCGTTGCTTGTGCCCGGCGCACTCCCGCATGGCCCTGAAAGCCACGGTCCATCGCGCCGTGTGGTATGCCTTCCCTACTCTACCGTATGGGTGCAGGCGGTGCAAGCAGCGGCTACGCCTACACGCGGCGCCTCAGGTTACCTCCAGGGTGCTCAGCGGGTACCAGCCACTCGCCTCGCGGCCGGCGATAGCGAGGCGCACCGCCGGCTGATTGTCTGCGTCGACGATGCCGAGGGCCAGGGTGTACTGGCCGGGCTCCAGGGTGACTGGCACAACCATCTGGGTGCGGACTGTGTGGCTGCCCGGCGTCCAGGCCCGCACTGACACCGGGGTGCGCAAGACCAGCCCGGCATCCGGCGCGTCTGCCAGGGAGAGGCCGGCGGGGGCCAGGTGTACGGCGACAGCGTAGTCCCGGTAGCAGGGCGCCACACCCACGTTCTCCACGTCCATGGACAGCTCGAACGGCTCCTCCCGCGCCACCTGGATCGGATGGCGCAGCGAGCGCAGCACGAAGCGGTAGCCGAGCCGGCGCAAGAACCGCTCGACCTCCTGGCGATACTGCTCCCCCTCGGGCAAGGGCTTGGATTTATTGTTCAGATACGACCCGTGCAGCTCCAGGGCGTAGTCGAAGATGAAGCGCACGTCCCACCCGCGCTGCGCCCACGTGCGCATATCCCAGCAACTCTCCCAAGCCACCGGACCGTGCAGCCAGGCCTCGCGGGCGCCGGCTTTCTCGAGCTGCTGTTTATACAGATGCTCCATGTGGTTCCACGTGGGAGAAAAGCCTCCCAGGTCGCCCAGACAGTCCGCGCGCCAGCCCGTGCCGCGGGCCGTGGCGTAGGCGAGCATCTCCACATCGCCGATGAGCATCACCAGCGGCGTCCTGCGGAAGGCTGCCAGGTACGCATCAACGATCCGCTGGCGGCTGGCCAGGGTGGGCATGGGCACGCGCTGGCCAGAGCCCTGCACTTTGGTGCTGCCAAAGTGCCACTCGCCCCAGAGCCCTACGGAGCCGATATCCACCAGGGCCAGGTCCGGGTGCCCATCGTAGCGAGCACCCAGCTCCGCGATCAGGCGCAAGTGGCGGTCGAGGAAGAGCGGGTCGTCGTGATCTGGCGTCCAGTGGACCTGGCTCTCCTGGCCGTAAGAGTACCAGTAGCCGCGGCAGCCGGCCTCATACAGCCACTGCGGGCTGAAGAACTGCGCCGCGCCGGTGCCGGCGGTCATCACCCGAAAGGCTAGCTGCTGCCCGGCGCGCCGCGCCTGGTCGAGGGTCCGGTCGATCAGCTCGAAATTGATCTGCCCGTTGACCGGCTCGAGGTCTCTCCAGTACCAGCGGAAGTAGCAGGTGCTGCTGGGCAGCCCCTGCAAGGTGGGATCACGATCGGCAAAGGTATGAAACGTCTGCCACCCCATCCCGGGATTGGCCAGCAGATCATCGATCTCCCGCGGCTCGATGGTGACCAGCGTGCCCGTAGTACTCATGGTGACCACATCCATCGTATGAGTAGTATGAGTGAGTATGAGAGCTCGTATGAGGATGAGAGCTGCGCAGCGCTCGGGTGCCGCCAGTGCTGGACTCCGCCTGGACGGCGATGCCCCAGCCCGTATCCCTGGGCCATGCTCCACTTGGCGGAGCAGCTGACCTGAGCATCCCTCGAATAGCAGTCAGGATCCCGCTTCCGCCGGCCAGCGCGCGCTCCAGCACCGCTCGGCGCGTGACGCATTTCGCAGCATCTTCTGAAGCGTGCCTCATTCGAGCATCCCCTCGAGCCCTCTGCCGGGCCATGCGGTGGCGCCGCTCCCGGCAGGTCGCACGCCGCCTTGGAACCGGCGCATCGGCCCTGCCGCGGCGTGTCATGTCAGGCTCCACTGCGCCTCGGCAGAAGCTCGCACTGCCTGCAGGCGGGCGTCGAGCAGCCGTTTCATCTCTTCCACGCACTCGTTGATCCCGATCTCCCCGCTATAGAAGCGCCGCAGCTGCGTGGTGATAATCCCCATCTGGTCATCGTACGAAGGCAGCAGCCGTTGGACCGCCTCTCGCGGGACAGGCGGCGGCGTATTCTTGAGGTAGTACTGGCCGACCTCCCACCATTCCTTCAGCTGCGCCGGAACCTTCTCGGCGTAAACCGGGATAAGTGGCCGCCAGCTCACACTGGCGACGGCATTGAGCTGGCGGGCCCGCACAGCCTCAGGCTCGGTGACCAGGAACACGACGAACCGCCAGGCCTCGTCAGGATGTGGTGTCGTAGCCGCAAGGCTATACGTATGAACCTGGCCCGTCGGTGCGGGAAGGCCGTGGCCGGCTGGGCCGCGCGGCATGGCGGCCACCCTGACCGGGAACTCCGCCTTGAGCACGCGCGCACTGGCATTGCCAGCCCAGGCCACGCTCATCCCCACCTGGCCGGCGTAAAAGGCCGGATCGCCTCCCTGCGGATGCGAGACATTCCAGCGATCGACGAGATCCTTCAGAAACTGGAAGACGAACTTCGCCGCCGGCGAATTGATGCTGCTCTCCGTGCGCGCAGGGGTCCACACATCGCCGCCATAGGCCCGCAGCATATATCCCCACACGGCTTCCCAGGTGGACTTCCCGAAGTCCACGCCCCACTGGCCGCTGCCCTCGCCAGTAGCTGGAATTGTGATCTTCCGAGCGTACTCAAGCAGATTGTCCCATGTCCAGCTGGGCGCGGGCACAGCAATACCGGTCTTCTCAAAGAGCCACTGGTTGACGTTCATCATTGCGCCGCCGACGCCCAGTCCACCGATGGGCATGCCGTAGAGCTTCCCATCGAGGACCAGGAAGTTCTCCGCCCCCGGCGGCAAGTTCTCCCAGCCCAGTTTGTCGCGCCGAAAGGAGGGGGCCAGGTCACGAAAGATACCCTTCAGCGCAAAGTTTTGATAGAACGCCCCGCTGACGATATTGACATCCGGCAGGCTCCCCCCGGCGGCGAGGACCAGCATCTTGTCATGGTACCCATTCCACGGCTCAACCTGGGCCTGCACAGTGATGTTCAGACTGGCGTGCTTCTGGTTCCACGCCTGCACCTCGGCCTCGATGGATTCTGCCTCTGCCGGAGTACCCCAGCTCCTGTAGACGATCGTCACCTGCGGCCTAGCTGCCGGGGTGGAGGGCTCTGGCCGCAGCGTGCGACAGGCCGCAGCCAGGGCGCTGCTCCCGCTGGCCAATGCCATCCCCAGCGCCTCTCGGCGCGTCAACCGTATCTATGGCACCCCTCCGCCTTACTTAACTTACTTACGTATATAGTGCGGGGGGAGGCGGGTCAATATCTGGCTGCCGTCTTTTGGCCCTCCGACCCCTCTGCCCTACGGCCCATGCGCCGCGGCCGGCGGGCGCCCTGCCTTTTGGCCCAGACGTTGCGGATTCTCCTTGGGCGGTCCTTTCGAGAAGGACGCGCTTGCCGCTTCCCGGACCGGAGTGCGGCTTCGAGTTGCCCCAGCACTGCCTTCAGGGCGGCCTCGAGCATGGCCACGTGCTGTTCCAATTCGGCCACCAGTTGCCGCAGGGCGGCGTTCTCCGTTGCCAGGGCTTCCGAGCTGGGCTGCCGAACGTCTGCTGTCCTCACGCTTCCATTTCACCCCCCTCTGTCCAGTCCACCTGACCTGCCAGCTTCTTCGTGGAGCACGGTAAACAATAAACAAATACTGTGCCTGCATCGGAGTCGGTCCACCCCCACACGCGTGGGGACGACCTCAAAACGGCGTGCGTTCCAGAGGCTACCTACGGCGCCCCCCACTTCTTCAGCATGGCATAGTATTACACAATGAGCTGTCAAAATGATGCTACTGGGTAGCGATGGAGTCAAGAGGACTTTTCGCTCACCAAAGGCAGGAGTTCTCAGACACGCATGCATGCCTTAGTATCCGGTACGCTATATCCAGTACGCTCGACGAGCTGTGTAAGGTATGCATGCATCTTTGCATGCCTTCCGGACTGAGCCAGCCAGCAGCGCAGTCGAGGCGCTGGTGGCACACGCGCCACCCGTGAGGCCACGGGAGTGTAGGAGTTGGGAGTATGGAGGAGTATGCCGCCGTAATGGCAGATACGCCACCGACCGACTACCAGCCGGCTCAGACTGTGACCCGGCCTTGGCGGTCACCGGACGTGTACGTCGGTGCATCGGGGCGCTGGCAGACGGCGTGATGGAGGGGTCTTTGACCTGCTCGCAGGCCTGGGTGGCCGTGCGTACCGGCAGATGATCGAGGCAGCCGTCTGCAACCTGCCCGTCAGGCTCTCATTCCCTTCGCTGGGCTCTCACTTGGCAAAAGCGCTTCAGGCGACAAGGCGTGCCATGGCCTGAGCAGTGAGAGGGTCGCGCGATGTCTCCACAGCCGCCGGTTGGGCAGAAGCGTTCCTGGTGGTATACACTGGGAAACATGGGGAGAGCAGAGACGTTGCATCCGGCCAGGGGGCTGGATGAGGATCGAAACAACGGCGCGGTGAACCGGTGAACGAGCGTATACTGGCTTGCATCCGGCCTATGGGTCGCATAAGGATGAAAACTGTCATCACCCGACGCACAGTCCTGGCCGGGCTGAGCCCAGGCGTAGTTATGCTGCTTGCGGCCTGCCAGCCCGGTCAGCGGTCAGGCTGGCAGGCTGCCCCGGCAGCGCCGAACATATCAGGCACAGTGATCTTTCGGGACTGGCGGGCTCCTACTGGTGCACCTCAGCTTGAGCGTTGGTACCAGTTCGTGCAGGATGAGTTCACCCAGCGCTACCCTGGGACTAAGGTGGAGTTCGAGTTTGTCCCCTGGGGCCGGGAGTACCTGGACAAGTTCACCGTCTCGGTGGCCAGCGGCACTCCCCCGGATGCGCTGACGACGTCTATTATCTGGGCCCGTGACTGGTGGGACGAGGGGGCGCTGGAAGACTTAACTCCCTACGTAGCCCGCACGCCGGAAGTGGCTATGGAGAAATTCATTCCGGCGGCGCTCTTCTACAACCAGAAGCAGGGCAAGATCTATGGCCTGCCCCAGGTCGGCCCTGACTTCAATGTGATTTATTACCGGCCGAGCGTCTTCCGCGAGGCGGGGCTCGATCCTGCCCCGGAGCGTCTGGCCGGCTGGTCCTGGGACGACTTCTTGGCCGCCGCGCAGAAGCTCACCCGCACCGAGGGTGGCGAGATCGTCCGCGCTGGCTTCGTGGGCCCGGGCATGGACATCGAACGCTTCACCTCGTGGACCTATGCCAACGGGGGTACCTTCTACAACCAGGAGTTCACGCGGGCTGCCTTCAACACCGAGAAGACAGCTCAAGCGGTGCAGCTGCAAATCGACATCCGCGATAAGTACCGTATCTTCGCCACCCGGCCTGGCATGAGCGGGCTGGCGCAGTTCTACGCCGGGGCCTGTGCCATGCTGTGGGCCGGCAACTGGAATATCCGCTCGATCATGGATGCGATCCAGCGGGGTGAAGCCCCCGCCGACCTGGACTTCAATATTATGGCCGTGCCCCGCGGGCCGCAGGGGACCAGACAGGCCACCACGGCCTGGGTGAACATGACGACCATGCCGCGCACTGCGCGCAACAAGGAAGGGGCGTGGGCGCTCCAAGTGTTCCTCTCCAGCGCTGCCACCGCTGTGAAGCAGCTGGAGATTCAAAACGTGCTGAGCCCGCGCAAGGATTTCTTCGAATCGCCGGAGTTCAAAGCCATCAGCACGCGCATCCCTGCGCACGCGCAGCAGCGCCGGATCGCTGATCTGGGCGGTTCCTACGCCTTCATCCGCTTTACCCAAGTGACCGACCGTATCCTGCCGCTGCTGCGGGACGCCTACGACGGTAAGCTGCCGATTAAAGACGCCCTGGCCGAGGCGGAGCGCCAGGCGAACGAGGTGCTGGCCCAGGTGCGCTAGGCCGGAGCCTATGCACGCGTCCGTGCGGGACAGTGAGGCCGGGAGATGCTTACCGTCCTCTCCCTCACACGGGTCCGCAGGCGGGCTGCGTAGGTGAACGGGCAGGCCGTGTGCCTGCCCCTACCGTGGGGTCGCAGCGTCTGCGTCGCTGACCATGTACAGTGTCCGGTCAGGCTCGCCCCTACTATGGGGCCGCAGCCGTCCTTGCTGATCCGTTAGACGGGCAGAGGCGCGGCTGCCCCGACCGCAGTGCGCGGCCATGCTAGACGGTAGCAGGCTGCCCGGTCGCAAGGGGCCCGCTACCGTCTTCGCCGGTCCGTTAGAAGGTAAGCCTGGTGCCTGTCCCACTGCGGAGGGGCCGCAGGGCAGGCCTGGGAGGCCGCTGCTATCGGGAGGCCGCTGGGGCGACTACGCCTTCGTCCCAGCAAGTGCTACCGCTTCCGGCAGTTGGGATCGGCGGCGCACTCGCGCTGCTGGATCTCATCGACCTGCCGGCTCAGCGCCACATGTGTATCGCGGATCGGTTTCACGTTCAGGTTCACCGACTCCTCATACACATCGTTAATCAGCTGGTTCACCGCGGCATGATACCGGAACAAGTTCCACGGCCGCGCGTAGCCCTGCTTGATCGGGTCGGTGAAGGCGCGCAGGTTCTTGCCCTGCAATCCAGGGTTGCCCTGCACGATGTACTGGGCCCACTTGTCCTGCCAGGAGAGCCGCGCCGGCTGGAGCCGCCGGGCCTGAATATCGTAGAAGTCATCGCTGTTTAGGAACAACAGCAAGGCCCAAGCCTGGTCGGGATGCTTGGTGTCCACCCACATAGCGAAGCCGTCGGTGGTGCCCAGCACATCGCGCTGCACCCGGCCGCGCGGGAGCACGGCGACGTCCCAGTCGAAGCCGGCGCTCTGATTGCGGAGAACTGGGACGAGCGACCACGAGCCGTCCTCCCACATGGCGACCTTGCCCTGTAGGAAGAGGTCACGCGCCCCGACCATGGGCTGGCCACGCTGGTCCTGGCGGATGGCGCTGTTCTCCTTCCACATGCGGTCCTGGATCCACTGGTAGGCCTCGATCACCGGGTCCGTGTGCAGCAGGCTCTTCATGTCGTCGTTCGGATCGACGAAGCGGCCACCGTTCTGGTGCACCTTGGCCTGCCGCCGGTCGGCCCCCAGGATTAGGAAGGCGCCCCACCGCTGGTTCTGGGGCTCGGAAAGCCGGACCATCGCCTCGCGGTACCTGTCCCAGTCCCAGCTCTCATCGGGGAAGGGCACGCCCTTTTCCTGGAACCAGTTGCGGTTGTAGTAGAGCGCCGTGGTGCCCATATAGCGGCCGATGCCGTACTGCGCGCCGTCGATGGTGAAGAACCTGATTTGCCACTCGATCCAGTCGCGCACCTCCTCCGGCTTGAGGGACTTCTTGATGAAGGGATCGAGCTTCATCAGCAGGCCGGCGCGGGCTTCCCGCGGGATGTGGTCGCAACAGGTGTCCTGCACGTCCCAGGCCTGCCCGGCGGCGTGGCCGGCGATGAACTTTTCTGCGCTCATCTGGTCTTCCAGCTCGACCTTGATCCTGGGGTGCTTGGCCATGAAGACCGCCACGCCGCGGGTGTAGTCCTCCCAGTCGGCGTTCCCTGCCTGGTTTACCGCTCGCACGCCGAAGCGGATGGTGACCTCTGGCTCAGCCGTCGGGCGCTGTCCAGCGCCCGGCACCGGCGGCCGGCAGGCGGCCAGCAGCGCGCCGGCTCCCCCGGCCAGGGCCTGCGCAAACACCTGCCGCCGCGTCCAGGGCCAGCGGCTCGCTCCAGCCGCTCCATGGATGGTGGGACGGGACATGATCGCCTTCCTTCCTGCCGGCGCGCCTGGGGCGCCGGCATCCTGCGGGCACGGGAACCGTGCCCCGCTACGCTCCGGCCAGTGCACCGGAGCCCGCTCAGGCATGAGGTCCGGCCGGCCTGCTACACAGCAGGCTACCGATCGTATAATACGACATCTGAGGCGACATGGATACCCGCGAGGTGGCTCGGCGGGCGTTTTCCTGGGTCGCAGGCGCAGCGCCACGCCCTGACCATGCTAGCTACCCCGGGGCACCTGGGGCAGCCGGGGTCCGTTGCCGGCGGCCAGGCACTTCCGATATAAGATATAATTAAGAATTAAGATATATAAGATATAATGATGAGCAGCCGCGGCAAGAGCGAGGAGGGGGGCGCGTCGTACGTCGTGCGTAAGCCTATCTACCTAACAGTGGACGACGCGCTGAATGGCGGGGTGGCAGGGCAGGGCTTGACGCAGGAGGGATGACTCCTCCCCCGGCTCCTCTCCTGAACGGGGAGGGGAGCTCGAGGAGGAGCTTTTGCTGCGGCTGCACAGGCATTCCCCGGCGCGTGCCGGCTGCGCCGGGCCGGTGAGGGAGCTTGAAGAACAGTTTGGCCCGCTGGAGCCTGCGGTATCCCGGCAGGGTATCGGGCCTTTTACGGAAGCGCGGCGAGCGTCTTGTGTTTAGAGCATCGGGTTGCCCGGGCACACGTGCAATGCCTCAGGCGAGCGATGTCCCGAGAGGATCGTATCCTGGTAGCTCCCTCTCGGCGAAGCGCTCGGCTGACAGCGCCGGGACGCCGGACCCCGGAACTTGCCCAGGCCTCCTTGACAACGCCATTGCAGTTTCATGGATTGTTTTGTGTGCACATGAAACGTAGCTTCATAATGTACGGTTGTTAGTGCGTAAGATCAGAACAGCGACCGCATGCTCTTTGGCGAGCACGTGGTGGCGCTCGGTAGAGGAGGGCTGGTGGGGCTTGACATTGCGTGCTTTGCCGGTCTGGGCGGCAGGGCCTCGGCTGCTATCTGACAGGCGCTGGACCGGCGGCACACGAGGTATTGCCGTCAGCCTGTCGGGCATGTCCCCGACCAGAGCGCATCGGAGGGATAACATGGTACAAAGAGTGTCCAGGCTGACTCGGCGCGCAGCACTAGGGAGCCTGGGGGCTCTGGTCGCGGCCCTGGCGCCGGCCTGCCGCGGCGTCCCCGGCGCACGCCCGCAGCAGAGCCCAGCCGCCGGCACGATTCCGCCGGCCACGCTGGTGCTGCATGTAAACTCCGGGTCGGTGGACGAGATGCTGGCGGTGCGCCTGCCGGCCTTCCAGGAGCGCTTCCCCCAGCTCCGCGTCGAGCAGCAGCTCTTCCCCGGCGGAGAGTACGTTACCAAGCTCCAGGCACTGGCCGCAGCCGAGACCTTGGGCGACGTGGCCTGGAGCTATACTGCCGGACAGTTCTATCACCTGCTCTTCGCCAATGGTGTCTTCATCGTCCATGACGAGCTCATCGCCCGCGACAAGCTCGACCTGCGGCAGTGGTATCCCGCCCTGGTCGAGGGCATGCGCGTGGACGGCCGCCTGGGCGGCCTGCCCTTCAAGGGCCAGGTGATCGGCCTGGGCCTGTACTATAACCGCAGCCTGTTCGACCAGGCCGGCCTGCCCTATCCCACCGAGCAGTGGACCCTCGACGACCTGGTAGCAGCCGCCACCAGGCTTAGCCGCCGTGAAAGGGACGAGGTGAGCGTCTACGGCATGGCCCCGTGGGCTTTCTCGGGGGAATACGCGATCGCCCATGCCCGCAATTTCGACGCCGACTTTTTCTCGCGAGACGGCCGGCGCTGGACCTTCACCGATGCGCGGGCGCTGCAGAGCCTGCGCTGGTACGCTGAGCAGGCGGTGCAGCGGCGCATCCTGGGCCTGCCGCCCGGGCTGAACGTCAGCCAGGCCCTGATCCAGGGCAAGCTGGCCATCATCTTCCGCGGCTGGATGGGGGCACCGGTGACCTTCGCCGCAGCGAACCGCCAGGACCCGGCGTTCCAGTGGGGCATGTCGCTTACCCCGCGCGGGCCGACGGGCCGCCGCGGCGGAACGATGAGCGCTGACTGTATGTCGGTCACGCGCACCAGCCGTGCCCGAGACGGAGCCTGGGAGCTGGTGAAGTGGCTGTGCGACCGCGAGAGCGGAGTGCTGCTCGGCTTGCAGACTACCGGCTCACTCACCCTGGGCGGGCGGCCCGATGTCTACAACGACCCGCGCATTCTGGAGGCACCGAATGTACCCCGCGAGGCCAGCCTGCTGCGGGCGCGCTCGATGGAGGTGCCGGAGGATATCTCCATGGCTGGACTGGGCGGCGGGCCGTGGAACCTGCGCGGCCAGGAGCTGTTCCAGCGCATCAACGCACGTCTGGCGGAGATCGCTACCGGCCAGGCCGAGCCCTCCCAGGCGTTCCTGGACACGCTGGCCGCTGAAGCAACGGCGATCATGGACCAGCCCCGCCTGACAGTCGGCAGATGAGCCCGGCCTGCAGGCAGGTGCGGTACCATTATGCTCGCCCACTCTCCTGCCGGCCATGCCGGCGGCATAGGCTCAGGAGGTCGCACAGATGCGCCCGGCGGCCTGCCGTGCGCCTGAGCCTGTGCCTGCTCCCCACACTGACCACGTCCTAAACCGACCTGGAGGACGCAGGAATGAAGATCACGGAAGTGCGCACGGTGCTGGTGAGCAAGGGATCGTTCCCCTGGGTGATGGTCGAACTGCGCACCGATACAGGTCTGACCGGCCTGGGCGAGGGCACGCTGGAGAGCCGGCCCCAGACCCTGGCAGCGGCCATCCGCGAGGCCGGCCGGGCGCTAATCGGCCAGGACCCGGCGGACATCGAACGGCTGTTCCGGCAGCTCTACCACCCTCCGTTCTGGCGCGGCGGGCCCGTGCTGATGAGCGCCATTGCCGCGCTCGATCAGGCGCTGTGGGACATCAACGCGCAGGCCCTGGGGGTACCGGTCTGGCGGCTGCTGGGCGGGCGCACGCGGGAGCGGGTGCGGGCCTACTCCACCGGCGTGGGTGGGCCGGCCCGCAGCCCCGAGGAGCTGGCCGAGCGGGTGCACGAGACAGTAGCGCGGGGTTTTACCGCGTTCAAGATCGATCCCTGGCTGATGGCCGGCGGGGGCGCGCCGCCGCCCTGGCCCGATGCAGCGCTGCACCGCAAGGCCGTCGCCTTCGTTCAGGCCGCCCGCGAGGCCGCTGGCTGGGATGTCGATATTCTGATCGAGTGCCACGGCTGGTTTGCCCCGGCCAAGGCGATCGAGATCGCCCATGACCTGGCGCCGCTCAAGCCGCTCTTCTTGGAGGAGCCGGTGCCGCCGGAGAACCTGGCCGCCCTGGCGCAGGTGGCGCAGGCCAGCCCGGTGCCCATCGCCACGGGCGAGCGCCTGCACACGAAGTTCGCTGTGCGCGAGCTGCTGGAGCGGCAGGCGGCGGCCGTCTTACAGACCGACCTCAGTCACGCCGGCGGCTTCACCGAGATGCGCAAGATCGCGGCCATGGCCGAGGCGCACTATGTCATGATGGCGCCACACAATCCCTACGGGCCGGTAGCCACCATGGCGAACATCCACCTTGATACGGCCATCCCGAACTTCCTGATCCAGGAGGTGCTGGGCAGCGACCCGCCCTGGCGCGAGGAGCTGGTGGAGCCGCCAGTGCTGGTGCAGGACGGATACTTCGTGCCGCCGGAGACGCCCGGCCTGGGCATCCGGCTGAACGAGCGGGTGGTACGGGAGCACGCCTGGGTGGAGCGTACTACCGACTGACGCCCTCTGCACTCGGCTGGCCTGCGGGAGCACGTGGAGTGTCTGCCTCGCCGGAGCCTCGCGTGCTACTCCCATGCGCGTCCTTCGGGACAGCGGGCCTCGCCCTCCTCCTCGCAGCGTGCCATCGCGTGCGCCTGCACGTCAAGGATCGGCTGACTCGGGCAGGGCCGGCCGGTGCAGCGGAACCTTGTGTTGACATGCAGGCCTGCCCTGCATAGGATGGCGCAGTGGACCGAGAAACTCGGCGCGGCGCTGTGGGCCGCCGGAGGTCGCAGAGAGTCCCGAGCTGAGATCCGGTATCAGGCGGCGGGCACTCCATCGGCGGCGTGTCCTATCTCGAGCGGGGCTGGCGGAAGTGAATGTCCCCAGGGGTTGAACCAGGACGATCCTTTCATGCGTTTAGCTTTCCATGCGTTTGGCTTTCCGTAAGGAGGGCGACGATGAGAGGGAAAGACGATGAGGGGAAAATAGCCATGCCGGGCAGAGCAGACAGGGACCAGGCTGCACCGAGCACGCCGCTCACTCGTCGCCAGGCCCTTGGCCGCGCTGCTGCGCTGCTTGGGGGAGCTGGCGGGACGGCGCTCGGCGCGGCCTGTCGGGGGCGCGGGATGCCAGCGGCACCGGCGGGCTCGCAGGGTCTAGGAGTCCCCAGCCCTGCACCGGTGACCATCGCGTTCTGGGGCCATAACCATGTCCCGCGGGTGAACCTGGACACGCGGCTCTTCGAGGAGTGGAAGCAGCGAGCACCCCATATCACGGTGGAATACACCGTAGTGCCCCAGGAGTACGAAGTAAAGCTCACCACCGCGATGGCGGGCGGTGTCGGGCCGGAGCTGTTTAACCTGACTACGTCATACAACTACACCTTCATGGCCAAGGGCTTCGCCACGCCAATCGATGTCACGCCCTGGGGGCTGCGTGACCAGGGCGCTTTCGAGCAGCTTTATGTCACTGGCACGCTAGAAGGTTTCAAGTACCAGGGAAAGCTATACGGCGTGCCCTCGGAGGTCTCCAACTACGCTCCCTTCATCAACCGGGCCATGTTCCAGGAGGTTGGCCTGGATCCGGCGCGGGACTACCCGAAGACCTGGGAAGAGATGATCACCGTCGCTGCCAGGCTGACCAGGCGCGAGGGGGACACGCTGGTGCGGCGGGGCTTTGATTTTACATACATGACTCCCCAGGGTCGCTGGACCTCGCCCCTGCACACCTTCCTAGGGATGGCCTACCAACTCGGCGGAGAGCCCTTCACGCCCGATCTCCAGCGCAGCCTGCTCGACACCGAGCCCTTTGTCGCAGCGCTGCAGTACCAGTATGACTGGATCTACCGGCACCGTCTAGGCAGCCCGACGCTCCTGGGCAGCAACCAGGCCTTCGCCCGCGGGGAGAACGCCATGACGCTCCTCGGCTTCTGGGCCTTCGCCACACTGCAGAACCAATATTCCGATGTCTACGCCGTGGCCGGGGCGTTCCCCTTCCCGCAATTCCAGCGGGCGCGGCGGAAGTCCGGCGCCGTGCTGTACGGCTACGCCTGGATGGTCAACGCGAACGTGCGCGGGCCGCAGCGGGAGGCCGCCTGGCAGACCGTGAAGTTCCTGTCGGACCATCCCGAGGACTACCTCACGGAAGCAGGATTGCTCCAGCCCAAGCTAGCCCTGACGCAGAGCGCGGTCTTCCGCTCCCTGCCCTCCATCGATGTGTTCCTCAAGGATGCAGAAGGCACGCCGTTCACCATCCGCCATCACAAAGGGATCGAGATCACCAGCGCCATCGTGCGGGGGATGGAGCGGGTGACCCAGGAGGGGGCGAGCCCGCGGCAGAGCCTGGAGCAGACGAAGCAGGAAGTCGATGCGCTCCTGCGCGAGAGTTGAGTGGCTGCCCGGGCGTTCAGAGCGCCGAACTACGTGGTCTTCGCTCTCCTCCGCGGCAGTCACTTTGTGTCAGTCATGTGAGTCCAGATGGATGCCGGATCCAGAAGAAGGCTGGATCAAGGTGGGTACCAGCGGGATTGTATGGCGTACCAGGGGAATGGCGTGCCAGGGAGGCGCGCAACAGCGCGCCAAGAGCACGGCTGCGCGTTTGCCACCCTAGAGGGAGCACAGGAGGGTTGCGGTCCGGCGGCGGGGTGTGCCAGGCAAGACCGCGGGAACAGCACTCTTAACTCAGCGGCTGTCGAAGCGCCAGCGCGTCACATCTGTGGGGAAGTCACGCCAGCCGTACACCGTGCGCGGCCACACGACGTACTGACTGGCAGCACTTTCTGGGCGGTAGCCGCCGTACTTGGCGGCGTAGGCATCGCCGATCTGCCGGAAAAGCTCGGCGGGCAGGCTGCCGGCTTGCTCGGCCCGGCCCTCGACGATGACCACCTCATCGCCGCTCTCCAGGTGCACCACCACCGCCGGGTTTGTCGCGAGATTGCGCGCCTTCAGCGACGCAGGCGATGTGCCGAAATAGAGCGCGTTTGCGACCCACACGCCCCACACCGGTGCAGCGTGCGGCCGGCCATCGGGGCGGACCGTGCAGACCCAGTAGTTGCGAGCGCGCTCCAGCCGCTCCTGGGCGAAGCGCCACGGCAGCATGCCCTCGGCACTCTGCGGGACACCGTAGCCCTCCATCCGGGGGCGGCTCGCTCGTGGCTCGGCGCGTGCCTCTACCTGGTGTTCTGACATCACCAGCTCCTTCAACAATCAATAGCAGCAAACAGCAATCAACAACAATTAACTGTAATTAGCTAATAGCTTAATTACTGCTATGATAACCAAACCGAAACGTACACAACGAAAGGTACGCCAGGGCAGCACCCGCAAGCAGCCAGGCGCCCGACCACATGTGGCTCACCCTGACTGGTATGGCTAGAACATTGCTCTGCACTGAGCGGCTTCCGCTCTGACGTGTACGTGCTCGGGAGCCAGGCTGCCCCGGAGATGGGCTCAGCTATGTAGCAAGAAATGTGCCAGCAGGCGCTAGCGCAACGCAGCGGCAGCGTCCACGCGAGATGCCCCTGCCGTGTCCAGACCGTCAGACAGGCGGATCGCCGGACCGCCGCCCTCCGCCCCGCTGATCGGAGCCCAGACCTGCCCCGATCCGAGGCTTTGAGAGCGGCTGTGTGACTAGTGCATCCAGGCGATGCAGACACACGACCGGCCAGTGCGCCTGTGGAAGCTGGATGGAAGGCAGGCGCTTGCGTCGCTGCTGCCTGAGCCAGCGCCGCTCCTCGCGCTGCTGGACCACGAGGAGACCCTGCTGGAGGAGATCCTCCAGGCCAGCCTGACGCGCGCTCTGGCTGTGTCCGGAGCGCAGCGGCGCCAAAACCGGCGCGCCCGGCCGGTCTACAGGAATGCCTTCACCTTCTCTGCCGCGGCCCGCGTCATCCCCGGCACCTGCATGAGCTCCTCCAGCGAGGCCTGTCGGATGGCCGGCACCGAGCCGAAGTGCTTCAGCAGGGCCGCCTTCCGCTTCGGCCCGATGCCTGGCACCTCATCGAGCTGCGAGCGTATCCCCTTCTGCTGCCGCAGGCGGCGGTGATACATCAAGGCAAAGCGGTGCGCTTCGTCCCGGATGCGCTGGATCAAGTACAATGCCTGAGAATGACGCGGCAGGAGGAGCGAGTCCGGTCGGCCGGGCAGGAAGAGTTCCTCGCGCTCCTTTGCTAGCCCAACCACAGTGATCTCGCCGCGGCCCACCAGCCCGGCCAGGCCGATCTCCTCCAGCGCCTCAAGGCCAGCGGAGAGCTGGCCCTTGCCGCCGTCGATGATCACCAGGTCGGGCAGGGCAGCCCAGCCCTCAGTGGCCGCCCCCTCGGCGGCGCCGTCCTGCGCCGCCTGTCCGGCCGCCACGGCACGCCGGAAGCGGCGGCGCAGCACCTCCTTGAGGCTGGCGAAGTCGTCGGGTCCCTGCACTGTCTTGATGCGAAACTTCCGATATTGATCTTTCCTGGGGTGGCCGTTCTCAAACACTACCATCGAGCCAACGGCGCTCGTGCCCTGGATATTCGAGATATCGTAGCACTCGATGCGGCCAGGGAGCTTCGGTATGTTCAGCGCGTCCTGGAGCTCAGTGAGCGCAGCCACGGTCTTCTGATCGTCGTTCAGCCAGCGCAGGCGCATCTGCTCTACGTACTCGCGGGCGTTCTCGGCCAGCAGCTCGATCAGCTCTTTCTTCTGCCCGCGCTTCGGCACGCTCAGTTTGACCGGCCCCTGCCGCCGCTCGGCCAGCCACTGCTTCATCAACGCCGGCTCGTCCGGCTCGTGCTGGAGCACGAGCTCCGGCGGCACAAAGGGTGCCGTGTCGTAGTACTGCCGGAGGAACTGGGCCATGATCTCGCCAGGCGGCGTGTCGTCTACGTTCTGGAGCAGGAAGTTCTCCCGGCCGACCACTTTGCCGCCGCGAATGGTGAATACCTGCACGCCTGCATCCGGCCCTTCGACGGCGAAGGCGATGGCATCCTGGTCGCCGCGGTCGACCTGGGTGATCTTCTGCCGCGCGCTGACCTTCTCGACGGCCTGGATCTTGTCCCGAAGCTGCGCCGCCCGCTCGAAATCCAGCCGCTCGGCCGCCTCCAGCATCTCGCGGCGCAGGCGCTCCAGCACCTCCTCGTGCTTGCCCTCCATGAACATGATCACCCGCTCGATGCTCTCGCGGTACGCCTCGGGACTGATCGCCCGCACACACGGCGCGGTGCAGCGCTTGATGTAGTAGTCCAGGCATGGCCGCGCCTGCACCTTGCTCATGTCCAGGTGGCAGGTGCGGAAGGCAAAGAGGCGGTTGAGCAGGGCAATGGTCTGGCGCAGCGACTGCGCGCTGGTAAACGGTCCAAAGTAGCGGCTGCCGTCCTTGACCACCTGCCGGGTGGTGAATACTCCCGGATAGGTCTCGCCGGTGGTGATCTTTAGATAGAGGTACTGCTTGTCGTCGCGCAGGGAGACGTTGTACTTGGGCCGGTACTGCTTGATCAGGTTGCACTCCAGGACCAGCGCCTCGACTTCCGAGTCGGTGACGATGTACTCGAAGTCGGCGATGCGTGCCACCATGTTGCGCAGCTTCGGCGAGAAGTCGCTCTGGCTACGGAAGTACGAGCGCACGCGGCTGCGCAGCGATGCCGCCTTTCCTACGTAGATCACCTTGCCGGCGGCGTCTTTAAAGAGATAGACGCCCGGCCGGGCCGGCAGCGAGTCCAGCCGCTCTTCGAGGAGCGCAGGATATGCGGTTTCGGAACTAGCCGGTGAGGGCGTCGTGATTTCCATGCTCGACAGTATTGCTCGACAGTATTGCTCGACAGTATCAGCCGGCCGATTGTATGGGATTGGCTTGATCGAGTGCGCTCAGGCTATGTGCTGGACTGCGGTCCTGGGTTCTGTGCACGCGAGAAGGCACGGTCACCCTGCACCACTTGCTCGCAGAGGTCTCGTGGTGCTTCTGGCACCCGTGTGCGCTGATATTGCCTCCATCACGGTACGCATCGCACCAAATTATACCGCTGCGCCCCATCCCCAGCGCCGGCGCTGCGCATCAGCCAGCCGACCAACGACCGTGGTAGACTTGCTCTAGCAACTGCGGAGCGTTCCATGTACCACGAACACACCCCTTCACTTCGCCGCCCGCGCCTGGATGCCGGCGCTTGGCTGATCTTCGTGATTCTCGTGCTGGATGTCGCAGGCATCGGCCTGGTCCTCCCCGTGCTCCCGTACTACGCCACGGCATATGGTGCCGGCAGCCTGGCCGTGGGCATGCTGTTCTCCAGCTATTCCGTCGCCCAGTTCCTGTCGTCCCCGCTGCTGGGCACCCTGTCCGACCGTCGCGGGCGCCGGCCGGTGCTCTTGCTGAGCCAGTTCGGTGCGGCGTGCGCCTACCTGCTGCTGGGTCTGGCTAGCTCGCTGTGGATGCTCTTTCTGGCGCGCATTGTGGGCGGCATCACCGCTGGGAACGCTTCGACTGCCCAGGCGTACCTGGCCGATCGCACCCCTGAGGAAGAGCGCACCAAGTCATACGCTCTCCTCGGGGCGGCCTTTGGCATCGGCTTCCTGATCGGGCCGGCGGCCGGCGGCGTGCTCAGCCAGGTCCATCCGCGCCTGCCTGCCTTCGCCGCCGCTGCCGTCGCCCTCACGTCAATGCTAGCTGCCTGGCGCTTCTTGCCGGAGTCGCTTCCGCCGGAGCGCCGTGGCCGTACGCAGCGCGGCCTGAACCCGCTGGGGGTGCTGGCCCGATATGCCTGGCGGCCGCGCCTGCGCGGTCTGCTCTGGGCTGGCTTCCTGCTCAATGCCGCTTTCTCAGGCCTGCAGACGAACTTTGCGGTGTGGGCGTCCCGGCGCTTTGGCTTCGGGCCCCGCGACGCTGCCATGGCATTCGTGGACCTGGCCCTCACCGCGCTCGTGTTGCAGGGCCTGGTCATCCGGCGCATCGCTGGGCGTGTGCCGGATCGCGCCCTGGCTCTCGCTGGCTTCGCTATCACGGCGGCCGGC
The DNA here is from genome assembly GCA_042408875.1 of Chloroflexota bacterium. Lineage (GTDB taxonomy): Bacteria > Chloroflexota > UBA11872 > JBHOQS01 > JBHOQS01 > JBHOQS01. The sequence continues at coordinate 71,780 of JBHOQS010000007.1, forward strand.
TTCGCTGCGGTCGTGCTCTCTCCCGTAGTACCGGCGCTGTACGCCGGACTGGCTGTGCTGGCTGCCGGCGCTGCCCTGGGTCAGGCTCCGCTCACCAGCCTCCAGACCCGGCAGGTCGAGGCCGGTGAGCAGGGCGCGCTCTCCGGTGCGACGCAGGCGCTGGCGAGTCTGGCGCGCATCCTGGGCCCGCTGTGGTCCGGTGCGCTGTATTCCTGGCTGGCTCCGGACGCGCCGTACTGGTCTGGCGCGCTGTTACTAGCGCTCGGCGCGGTGGCTCTCTGGCCCTCTGGTCGCGCGCCTTCTGCTGCTCCAGCATGGGAGCTGGCTCATCACGAGGCTCTTCACTCTGCCGCAGGGCGGGAGAAGGGCCGGTGCTGAGGGCTGTCCGCCCGGCACGGTTCTTGTGTATGCTTGTAGGTAGTGGTAGGTAGTGGAACGATGTTGTTCGCAGGGCCATGCTGTGCATGACCCTGTCTGAGCGGCAGGTCCTGCGAACGCAGGCCGGCAACAGAGTGCCGGCACTCTCCTGCCGGCAAGGAGCAATCGTTCGAACATGGACAACGCTCAGGTTGCCGAGGTCTTTGAGCGCATTGCTGACCTGCTCGAGCTTCAGGGCGAGAACATCTTTCGCATTCGTGCCTATCGCGAGGCCGCCAGGCAGATCGCCAACCTGCCTGCGAGCATCGAGGAGATGTGGCGGAGCAACCGCCTGCAGGAGATCCCCGGCGTCGGGCAGGCCATCGCCGAGAAGATCGACGAGTTGCTCTCCACTGGCCGTCTGCGCTACCTCGAGGAACTCGAGGCACGCTTTCCGCCCGGCCTGGTGGAGATGATGCGCATCCCCGGGGTCGGCCCGAAGCGCGCCATGGCGCTCTTTGAGAAGCTCGGCGTCAGCTCGGTGGACGAGCTTGAACAGGCGGCTCGTGAGGGGCGCGTGCGTACGGTCCCCGGCTTCGGGGTCAAGACCGAGCAGAACATCCTGGCCGGGATCGCGCGCTGGCGGCAGCACAACGCCAGGCTCCCTCTGGGGCGAGCGCTGCCGCAGGCGGAACAGGTCATTGAGCTGCTGCGCGACCATCCGGCGGTGCAGCGTCTCAGCTATGCCGGCAGCCTGCGCCGGATGGCGGACACCATCGGCGATATCGATATTCTGGTGGCCTCGGACCGGCCGGCCGAGGTGAGCGATGCGTTCACCTCGCTGCCGATCGTGCGCGAAGTGCTGGCGCATGGCACGACGCGGGCGAGCATCGTCACCGATCGCGGCCTGCAGGTGGACCTGCGGGTAGTCGAGCCCCTCCAGTGGGGCGCGGCGTTGCAGTACTTCACCGGCTCAAAGGCGCACAACATCAAGCTGCGTGATATCGCGCAGCGGCGCAGGCTCAAAATCAACGAGTACGGCATCTTCAATCTGGAGACCGACGAGCGGCTCGGCGGCGCCGAGGAAGAAGAGATCTACGCCGCGCTGGGCATGGCCGTGCCGCCACCGGAGCTGCGCGAGGATCGAGGCGAGATCGAAGCCGCCCTGGTCGGCGCCCTGCCCCGGCTCGTGACCCTGGAGGACATCCAGGGCGATCTGCACGTGCATTCGACCTGGAGCGACGGGAACGCCTCGATCGAGCAGATGGCGCGGGCCGCTCAGGCAGCCGGGCTCAAGTATATCGCCCTCACCGACCATTCGCAGGGCCTGGGCATCGCCCGCGGGCTCTCCCCGGAGCGCGTGCTGGCGCGTCTGGAGGAGCTCCGGACCGTGCAGGCGCGATTGCCGGGCATTCGCATCCTTAACGGCACCGAGGTCGACATCCGTGCCGACGGATCGCTTGACTACGATGACACGGTGCTGGCGACCTTCGACTGGGTCGTCGCCAGCGTCCACAGCGGCTTCAATCAGACCCGCGAACAGATGACCCAGCGCATCATCATGGCGATGCGCAACCCCTACGTCGATGCCATCGGCCATCCCAGCGGGCGGCTCATCGGGCGCCGCGAGGCCTACGAAGTCGACATCGAGGCGCTGGTCATGGCGGCTGTGGAGACCGGCACGGCGCTGGAGATCGACTCATCGCCCGACCGGCTGGACCTCAGCGACATCCATGCGCGGCTGGCCCGCGACCGGGGTGCCAGGATCGTCGTGGATACCGATGCCCACTCGCCCGCGAACTTCAGCTTCCTGCGCTATGGCGTCGCCACGGCGCGCCGCGCCTGGCTTGGTCCCGAACACATCCTGAACACGCTGCCACTGGAGGAGCTCCTGGCACAGCGCAAATGCCGGAAAGTTCGGGTATAGGGGCGAACGGCGGCTGGCAGCCCGTGTTATGCAGGAGAGGGAGTGACGAGGCGGCGGGCGAGCGCGACGGCTTCCTCGGCGATAGCGAGCGCCCGGCAAGCATCCTCCGGGCCGAAGAGCTTCCATGGCGTACGCCACTGAGACTCATCGCCGTAGTCGCTCTGGATGTGGATCGATGGGCCGAGCGCCTCAGCGTATTGAGCAAGTTGCTCAATGTATTGCGCGAACTGGGGGTGCGGCGTGTCTGGGAGGTGCTGTGTGTGGAGTGCTTCACGCAGTGCATCAGCCGGCCGGTGTGTGTCCGACTGGGCCTAATAAAGCAAGCACTGACTTCGCCGCATTTTCCGTTGCGAGCTGCGCGTTATCAACGCACGATCGCCAGCGCTGAAGGCCGAGGTCTTGGCGCGCTTCAGCGAGAAATCCTTCTGCGAGGCTTAGCCTATATTCCGCTTCTCTTGGCGCTGGCATGTCCCTGCAGCTCTGTGCTTTCGAACAGAAGATCCCAGCGATCCGGAGGCTGTCGCTCCCAATACCATATGTCTCCAGCTTGCGTCCGCCGTCGTCGTAGACCTGCCTGCTCTATAACGGTTCGTAGCGCATCCAAGTGCTTCCGGGCGTATCCAGTTGGATCGTAAAGGATCTTGCCGTCTAAAGCAATATCTAGATATAGAGACGGTACGTTCTCTTCAAACTCCTCTGGTGTCTTTGCAAGCACCGAGACAGCCCCTCGGATGCCTGGGGGTAGAGCATGACTGAGGACGAACTGCCGTTCGAGTACCCCAGGGGGGAGGTCGTTCGCAATCACGAGCAGGTCCCAATCGCTCTCCTCGCGCGCGTCACCGCGGGCGCGGGAGCCGAAGAGGACCACGGCGACCAGGCGGTCCCCCAGGCCGGCACGCAGCGCCTCCACGGCCCGCGCGGCGACGTCCGAAGCGACTTCCGGCTGGCTCGTGCTCTGCTCTGCCATGGAGATAGCCCTGCGCTCTTGCACTCACAAGCAGAGAATGACACAGACTGCAACGTGTGCATCTACAAGCATATCACAACGCATGACGTACGAGGCCGGTGCTATACTCTAGGCCAGATCCTCCGGGAGGAACCACGATGGCTGTGCAGATCCAGGAAGTCCGCGAGGCCCTCCACCACCACGCGCCGTACGGTCAGACGCGCCTGCTGCCCGCCTTGATCGACGTGCAGGGGCGCAGTGGGTATCTCTCGGAGGAGGTCCTGGCCGAGGTCGCGCAGGCATTTCACCTTCCGGTGAGCCATATCTATGCGGTCGCCACGTACTATGGCCTGCTCTATACCGAACCGACCGGCCGACGCTTCGTGCGCGTGTGCGAGAGCCCTGTCTGCGCCTGCGCCGGAGCCGCACAGGTGATCGACGCACTGGGCCGCCGACTGGGGGTCCGGCCAGGCGAGACAACGTCCGATGGTGAGTTCACCCTGGAGGCGGTCCCGTGCCTGGGGGCCTGCGATCGGGCGCCGGTGGTGCTACTGGACGACGCGCTCTATACGGGCCTTGACCCTGGCCAGATCGAGGCGCTGCTCACCGGCCGGCTCCAGCCCGCGGCGCCCGGCACAGCCGCGACCATTGGTGGGACGGCGCCGGTCCTCACCGAGCACGCTGCGGTCACAGATCTCCACCGGCTGGACCGCTATCTTGCGCTTGGCGGCTTCGCGGCGCTGCGCAAGGCGCTGGACATGGGGCCTGAGGCGATCATCGCTGAGGTCAAGGCCTCCGGACTGGTCGGGCGCGGTGGCGCAGCGTTCCCCACCGGCCTCAAGTGGCAGCTTACGGCACAGGCGCCAGGCCAGCCGAAGTACGTCGTGTGTAACGCCGATGAAAGCGAGCCCGGCACGTTTAAGGATCGTTGGCTGCTGGAGCACAATCCCCTGGCGATTATCGAAGCCATGGCTATAGCTGGCTACGCGGTGGGTGCCCGCCAAGGGTACATCTACGTGCGTGGTGAATACCCGGATGCATACGCGCGGCTCCAGACGGCGGTGGCCGCGGCGACGGACGCCGGGTTCCTGGGCACACAGGTGCTGGGCCGGGACGTCGCATTTGCGATCGAGGTGCGGCGCGGGGCAGGCGCCTACGTGGCCGGTGAGGAGACGGCGTTGTTCGAGTCGATCGAAGGTAAGCGGCTCATGCCGCGCAACAAGCCGCCCTTCCCGACGACGGCGGGGCTGTTTGGCAAGCCGACGCTGATCAACAACGTGGAGACGCTGGCGAACATCCCGCTGATTCTTCGGCACGGCGCCGCCTGGTTCCGCCGGTGGGGCACCCCTCAGTCGCCTGGCACACGCCTGTTCTGCGTGAGCGGTCATGCCGCCCGGCCGGGCCTCTATGAGGTGCCGCTGGGCACACCGCTGCGCTCCCTCATCTATGACCTGGCCGGCGGGGTGCGCAATGGACGCCCGCTTCGCGCTGTGGTGCTGGGTGGGGCGGCGGGCACCTTCGTCTCGCCAGAGCAGCTCGATGTGGCGCTGGACTTCCAGGCTCCTGCTGCCATTGGCGCGACGCTGGGCTCAGGCGCGGTGATGGTCTTCGACGACAGCGTCGATGTTTGGGAGATCGCGCGCAATTGCGCACGCTTCTTCGCCCATGAGTCCTGCGGAAAGTGCTTCCCGTGTCAATTGGGCACGCGGCGGCAGGTGGAGATCCTCGAGCGCGTGCAGGCTCACGGTGCCCGGCCTGGCGATGCCGAGCTCCTGCGTGACATTGGGTTGACCATGCGGGACGCCTCCCTTTGCGGCCTCGGCCAGACGGCAGCCAGTCTGGTGCTGAGCGCTATCAGTCTGTGGGGACTGCCGCAAGAGCGGCAGGGGTAAGCCGCGCTGAACATCGGCGAACTAGGAGGCGAACTGGAAAGTGAGGCGGCGAGCCAATGGACACGATCACGTTCGTCTTTGACGGCCGCGCGGTGGCGGTCCCGGCCGGCTCCACGCTCCTGGAGGCCGCGCGCGCCGCAGGGATCGAGGTGCCGGTGATCTGCTATCATCCGCACTTCACCGCCAACGCCTTATGTCGCATCTGCGTCGTTGAAATCGAGGGCTCCCGGACGCTGGTGCCCGCCTGCATCCGGCAGGCCGAGCCGGGGATGATCGTGCACAGCGACACCGAGCGGGTTCGCCGGGCGCGACGCACCATCCTTGAGTTGCTCGGGTCGGCAGTGGATACCAGCGAGGCGCCTGAGATTCAGGCCTATGCGGCGGCGTACGGGGCCGATCCTGGCCGTCTGGGCGATGTGGCGCGGCGCACGTTTCCGCTCTATGACGACAACGCCTTCTATGTTCGGGATTACTCAAAGTGCATCCTGTGTTGGCGTTGCGTCCAGGCCTGTGGCGAGGATATTCAGTACACCTTCGCTATCGATGTGGCCGGGCGGGGGTTCGAGAGCCGCATCGCCACGTTCTTCGATAAGCCTATTCCCGAGACCACGTGCGTCTATTGCGGCAACTGTGTGGCAGCGTGTCCGACCGGGGCCCTGAAGTCGAAGCGCGAGCTCTGGCTGGAGCTCGGCCGCTCACTGGATGAACTGGTACGGCAGCCACTACGACGGCGGCGTTCAAGGGATCGTGGTCTGTAGTCCGCCGGGTCGCTGTGCGCACGGAGCCTCGCAGCGCAAGACAGCGTGCGGCGGTGCGCTCGCGGGGACAGCGATCGTGCACCGAGGAGCGCGTAGGAACAGCTAAGCGGAGGGGGCGATGCGTGCCGACCGTGTTGTAGCGACAGTGTGTCCGTTCTGCGGCGTGGGATGTAATCTGGAACTGCACCTCAAGGGTGACCAGATCTTTCGCGTGACATCGCCCTATGAGAGCGTGGTCAACCACGGCAATCTCTGTGTGAAAGGGCGCTTCGGCTACGATTTTCTCTATCACCCGCGCCGGGTGCTGGTGCCCTTGATCCGGCGGGAGCTTGGACGCCGGGAGCCACTCCCCCCTGAGACTGACCCGCGCACACTGTTCCGCGAGGCCACCTGGGACGAAGCCCTGGAGCTCGTGGCCACGCGGCTGGCAGAGATCAGGCAGCGCTATGGGCCGGATGCTCTGGCCTGTTACTGCTGTGCCAAGGCGACGAACGAGGACAACTACCTGTTGCAGAAGCTCTTCCGCCAGATCATCGGCACGAACAATGTAGATCACTGCACCCGCCTCTGCCACGCAGCGTCGGTCGTCGCGCTCCAGCAGGCGATCGGCTCCTCGGCCATGTCGAACACGGCGGCCGAGGTGATCGACAACGATGTCTTCATCGTCACGGGCTCGAATACCGCCGAGAGCCATCCCATCATCGCCCTCCAGATGAAACGGGCCGTACATCGCTACGGGGCCAAATTGATCGTGGTCGATCCGCGGCGTGTGGAGCTCGTCGAGCACGCCACGCTGTGGCTCCAGCACAAACCGGGCACTGATGTGCCGCTGTTCAGCGCCATGGCGCACGTGATCCTCAAAGAAGGCCTGTACAATCGCGAATTCATCGAAGCACGTACGGAGAACTTCGAGGAATTCGCGGCGTCGATGGAGGAGTTCACTCCCGAGTATGCGGAGCGCGTCTCGGGGGTGCCGGCAGAGAAGATCGTGCAGGCGGCGCGTCTCTACGCCACAGCGAAACAGGCAGCTATCTACTGGGCGCTGGGTATCCCTGAGCACACCCATGGCGTGGACAACGCTCTGGCGCTGATCAACCTGTGCCTGCTGTGCGGGCACATCGGACGGCAAGGGACCGGCCTCAATCCGCTGCGCGGGCAGAACAACGTGCAGGGTGCTTCAGATGCCGGTGCCATGCCCTGGCACTATCCCGGCTATCAGCCGGTGGACTGGCCAGAGAACCGCGCCAAGTTCGAAGCCGCGTGGGGGAGCGCCCCGCCGCTGCGCCGCGGCCTGACCACGCCGGAGATCGTGGAAGCGGCCGGCCGCGGTGAGGTCAAGGGCCTGTACATCATGGGGGAGAACCCGTTGATGAGCGAGCCCAACCTCCAGCATACGGCGGAGTGCCTCTCCCGCCTGGAGTTCCTGGCCCTGCAAGACCTGTTCATCAACGAAACCGGTGCCCTGGCCGACGTGATCCTGCCGGCGTGTTCCTGGGCCGAGAAGGACGGCACATTCACGAACACGGACCGGCGTGTCCAGCGAGTGCGCCAGGCGCTCGCACCCCGCGGCCAGAGCAAGCCCGACTGGCTTATCATCACGGAGCTCGCCCGCCGCCTCCAGGCGAAACTCGGTGTGCCGGAACGGCCGGCGCCCTACGCCGGCTGGGAGTACACTCACCCGAGCCAGATCTTGGCAGAGATGGGAGCGCTGGTGCCTGAGTACCGGGGCATTACCTACGAGCGCATCGAGCAGCAGGGCCTGCAATGGCCGGTGTGGGACGAGCACCATCCTGGGACGCCGCTCCTGTTCACGGAGAGCTTTCCGCGTGGCCGGGGCAGGTTCCATCCGCTCACGTATAAGCCGCCCCACGAGCTACCAGACGAGCGCTATCCCTTTATCCTGACCACCGGTCGTGTTCTCTACCACTGGCACGGTGGCACGATGAGCCGCCATTCGCAGCTAGACAGTGCGTGTCCGGAGCCGTTCGTGGAGATCAATGCTGCCGACGCAGCGCGAGTGGGCTGCCGCGACGGTGATGCGGTGCGGGTGGTGTCACGGCGAGGCTCAGTGGTCGCCCGCGCCTATGTGACTGAGCGGGTCGCGCAGGGTGTGGTGTTCATGCCGTTCCATTTCGTTGAGGCGGCCGCCAATGTGCTGACCAGCGAGGCGCTCGATCCGGTCGCCAAGATCCCAGGGTACAAGGTGAGCGCGGTGCGTGTGGAAGCACTGCCTTGAGCAGGGCAGCGGGGCATGTACGCTTGCCGCCGGTGTACTGCTCTGACGCCGCATTGTAGCCCGAGCGGGGCATCCTGGCTCACTGCGGGTCCGTGCGCGGGCGGCAGCGGGCCAGTCCGCGGTAGCCTAGTTTGTCCAGGATCTCCCTGGCCTGCTGGAGATCACGCTGCATCTGCGCGACAAGCACTTCTACGCTCTCAAAGCGCACCTCGTCGCGCAGGCGCTCGATGAAGCTCACCCGCAGCGTGCGGCCGTACAGATCTCCGTCAAAGTCGAGCAAGTGGCTCTCGATGCGGCGGTACTGGTTGGCGAACGTTGGGTTATCGCCCACGTTTGTCGCTGCGGGATACGGTCCGGCGAGCACGTTACCCTGGTCGTCGAGGATCTCCACCAGCGTGGCGTAGATGCCGTTCTTTGGCACGACCAGCTTCTCCGGCATGCGCAGGTTCGCTGTGGGCACGCCCAGCAGCCGGCCGCGGTGGTCACCGTGCACCACAGTACCGGAGATAGCGTACGGGCGGCCAAGCAGTTGCGCTGCCAGCCGGACAGCGCCCTGGGCGAGCACCTCGCGGATGCGTGTGCTGCTCACGCGGTCGCCCGCCACTTCGAGGGGAGGAATGATCTCCACGGAAAAGCCCAGCTCCTGCCCGAGCTCAACCAACCGCGCCGCGTCGGTATCACGGCGGTGCCCCATGTGGAAGGTGGGCCCGACGGCAATATAGCGCAGGTCCAGCGCAGTACGCAGGAGCTCGAGGAATGCCCGCCCCGGCAACTGGGACAGCTCGAGCGTGAATGGCCAGACCACCACGTAGTCGGCCCCGCATTCCAGCAGGCGCCTGGTGCGCTCCTCCAGGGTGCACAGTAGGCGCAGGGGGATCTCGGGGCGTAGCACCTTGACCGGGTGGGGCCAGAAGGTCACCACGACGCTGGCCCAGCCGCGCGCCCGGGCGACACCGGCCACGTGGCGCACTAGTGCCTGATGGCCGAGGTGCACGCCGTCAAACGAGCCAAGCGTCAGCGCCACCGGCCCAGCGATGGCGCGGCCGGGCCGGCCATCAGGGCCGGGATGCCAGAGCTCGTCAGCCTTCAGAACAGGCATGCGCCATGACCTTCAGTGGTTTCCATGCGCCAGGGCGCGGCACCCACTCCACCAGGGCGATGAAGCACCCGTGGATATCATAAGCGCGCACCGGCCCGGCCGGAGCAGCCGCCACTGCCGCGCGCACGAGCTGGCCCTGCGCCAAGCGGCGGGCATACGCGTCGCTGAAGATCGCTGCCGGCCGGTCGAGCACCGCGGTGTCCACGGCGTAGACAATCTCGGGCCAGGTGCCGTCGGCGAAGCGGCGTGCCAGCTCATCGAGCGTGGCCGCCTCATCGAGGGTGAACGGGCCACTGCGCACCCGCACCAGCCGCTGGAGGTACGCGCCGCAGCCCAGCGCCTGCCCCAGGTCGTGCGCCAGCGAGCGGATATACGTTCCCTTGGCGCACTCGACGTAGAGCTCGGCCACAGGAGGCTGCCAGCCAGCCAGCTCCAGCCGCGTGATCTGCACCTGCCGCGGGGGCGCTTCGACTGCTGCGCCAGCGCGCGCCAGGGTGTAGAGACGCCGGCCGCCTACCTGGATGGCCGAGTAGACCGGCGGGCGCTGGGTGATCGTGCCGCGGAACTGCGGGAGGATCGCCTCGATCTCGTCGCGGGTGGGGAGACGATCACAGACGGCAACGGTCTCCCCCTCGGCATCGTAGGTGGTGGTGCTGCGGCCGAACTCGACCCAGGCGCGGTAGGCTTTGTCTGCGCCCTCCAGGTACTCGACGGTGCGGGTGGCGTCACCGCAGGCGAGCACGAGCACGCCTTCCGCCAGCGGGTCAAGCGTGCCGGCGTGGCCGATCTGCCGCTGCCCGGACAGCCGCCGCACGCGCGCCACAACATCATGGGAGCTCATGCCAGCCGGTTTGTTCACGTTGAGGTAGCCGTGGAGGGAGTCACCGGCGGTTCCACGCCGTTCACCATACTGTTCCATATACTGTTCCCTACCAGCTGTCGCGCTGCCTCCAGGACAATGCGGCGCGCCTCATCCAGGGGGCCGGGCAGCGTGCATCCCGCCGCACGGCGGTGGCCGCCGCCGCCCAGGCTGCTGGCCAGCGCCGCGACATCGAGCGTCTGCGAGCGGAAGCTGACCTGAATCGTGCCATCCGGCATCTCTTTGAAGAGCACGATGACCCGAGCATCCTGCACGCCGCCCAGGAACGAGCTGATGCCGCTCAGGTCCTCTTCCTCGGCGCCGCACGCCCTGATCATGTCACGGGTGACCTCGGCCCACAGGATATTCGTGTCTTCCTCGTAATGCAGGGAGCTGAGGACCAGCGCCCACAGGCGCACCATCGCCACGGACCGCGAGCGGAAGAGCGCAAACGCCAACGCACCCGGATCCGCGCCCCACTCCAGCGTGCCGGCGGCTGCGGCGAACGTACGTTCGGTCACCGACGAGGTCTGGAACGAGAGCGTGTCGGTGTACAGCCCGGCCAGCAGGCACGTGGCCACGAGCGGCGAAGGCGGCGCCCCCAGATCACGGAGCAGGAAGTAGACCAGCTCCGCGGTCGCGGCGGCGCGGCTATCGACCACCTCCACATCGCAGAAGTGGCCGTTGTTCGTCACGTGGTGATCGATGTTGAGCGTGACCGCCTGAGGAGCCAGGCGGCGGGCCAGGGCATACAGTTCCCCGAAGCGCTCTGCCCCGTGCCCGTCCACGGCCACTAGGAGGTCCCAGCCACCCATGGCCGCGTGTGCGGCACACAGGCGCTGCTCACACGTTACGATCTCCTCGACGCCGGGCAGGATAGCCAGGCGCTGTGGCACGGGGTCGTGCGAGCAGGCCACCGCCTGCTTGCCCATGGCGCGCAGCGCGTGGACGAGGGCGAGCATCGAGCCGATCACATCCATATCTGGGCCAAGGTGGCCGAAGAGCGCAACCCGCTCTGCCTCGCGCAGCAGCGCGAGGGCATCCCACCACGAGGTCCCGGCGCCGTAGGGGGCAGGTACGGTCCGCTCGCTCACGTGCTGCGCTGCTCCTGAGCGGAGCTCTCCGATCCTTCGGCCGCCGCGGCGGCGCGCGCCTCAGCGGCGGCTGGCTCGTCAAGCCGTGGCGGGTTCGCGGCGCGCTCGGCCTCGATCTGGCGCAGCAGTTGCAGGACGCGGGTGCCGCGCTCGATGCCGCGGTCGTGCTTGAACTGGAGCTCCGGGACATGCCGGATCTGGAGCCGTTCGGCCAGCTTCGTCCGCAAGAAGCCGGTGGCATGGTGGAGCAGCTCCATCGTCTCGCGCTGCTCCTCCGGCGTGCCCAGGATGCTCACATAAACCTGCGCGTGGCGCAGGTCTTTCGACACCTCGGCATCGGTGATGCTGGCGAACCCCAGGCGGGGATCGCGCATCTCTGTCTGGAGAATGTCGCTTAACTCTCGGACAATCTGTGCGGAAAGCCGCTCTCTACGACGGGTCACCATAGCCCGCCTCGCTTACGTCACCTGTACCTGGCGCTGGCTGAAGGTCTCCAGGATATCGCCGACCTGCGCATCGTTGAAGCCTTCCAGGCCGACGCCGCACTCGTAGCCGGCGTGTACTTCACGCACGTCGTCCTTGAAGCGCCGCAGCGAGCTGATCCGCCCGGTCCAGACGATCTGGCCGCCGCGTACCACTCGCACCGGTGCGCCGCGGACCAGGTGGCCATCCTGCACGTAGCAGCCCACCACCGATTCGCCGCGCCCGGCGCGGAACACCGCGCGCACTTCGGCGTGGCCCTCGATCACCTCCTCGTATTGCGGCGCCAGCATGCCTTTCAGCGCCTTGCTCATATCGTCAACGAGGTTGTAGATGATCTGGTAGTACCGGATGTCCACGCCTTCGACCTCGGCCGTGCGGCGCGCCACCACATCAGGCTTGGTGTTGAAGCCGATGATGATGGCATTCGACGCTGCGGCCAGGTGTACGTCGCTCTCGCTAATGGCGCCGACCCCCTCGTGCAGGATGCGCAGCCGCACCTCGCTCTGGTCGAGCTTCTCCAGCGCCTTCTTAATCGCTTCCAGGGAGCCCTGCACGTCGGCTTTCAGCACGACGTTCAGCTCTTTCACCTGGCCGGACTGGATCTGTGCCAGGATCTCCTCCAGGCTGGCAGCGCGGCGGCCCTCGATACCGGGCTCAGCCTCACGCCGCTGCGCCAGGCCACGTTCCAGCTCACGGATGACCTTCGGATCGGTCTCGACGTGCGCCCGGTCGCCAGCGACCGGCACGTCGTTCAGGCCCAGGATCTCCACCGGCGTGGAGGGCCCGGCCGCCTGGAGGCGTCTGCCTGTATGGTCGAACATGGCGCGCACGCGGCCCCACGCCTGGCCAGCCACGACGGTGTCGTTGACGTGCAACGTGCCGGTCTGGACCAGGATCGTGGCGACGGGTCCCTTCGAGCGATCCAGGCGCGACTCGATGATCGTGCCGATCGCAGGACGGTCCGGGTTCGCCCGCAGGTCGAGTTCCTCTGCCAGCAGCAGGATCGCCAGCAGGAGGTCGTCCAGCCCTTCATGAGTCTTCGCCGACACGTGGACGCACTCCACGTCACCGCCCCACTCGCGCACGACAACCTGGTGCTCGGCAAGCTGCTGGTGGACGCGCTCTGGATCAGCATTGGGCCGGTCGATCTTGTTGATAGCGATGATGATCGGCACCTCGGCGGCGCGGGCGTGGGAGATCGCCTCGATCGTCTGCGGCATCACCCCGTCGTCAGCGGCGACCACGATGATGGCGATGTCAGTCACCATGGCGCCGCGGGCGCGCATGGCCGTGAACGCCTCGTGGCCGGGTGTGTCGATGAAGGTGATCAAGCGGCGCTCGCCTTCGACGTCCTTCTCGACCTGATAGGCGCCGATGTGCTGGGTGATTCCTCCGGCCTCGCGCGCCGCCACATTCGTCTGCCGGATCGCGTCCAGGAGCGAGGTTTTGCCGTGGTCCACGTGGCCCATGATCGTGACCACGGGCGGGCGCGGGCGCAGTCGCGAGGGATCATCCTCAGGCAGCAGCAGCTTGCCACCCACGCGCTGAAGCTGCGCCTCCACCGGTTCTGGTCGCGGGGCCTCCTTGACCTCGATGCCGAGGCTCTGCGCCACGGTCGCCGCCGTATCGTAATCGATCTCCTGGTTGATCGTGGCCATGACGCCGTTACGCAGCAGCTCGCGGATGATCGTGGCCGGGGGCACGCCGATCAGCTCGGAGAACTCTTTGACCGTGAGACTGGCCGGCAGCTCGATGACCTTCGGCACGACCAGCGTGGCCGGCTGCGTGCTATGGCGGGGCATCTCCCGCAGGCGGCCATTCTCACGCTCGCGTTCGTATGGCTCGCGCTCGTGCTCCTTCTGGGGCGCGCCGCGGTGGCCGCGCCCTTCGCCGATCGTGGCCGCGCGGCCAAACGCACTGGGAGGTGGCCCGCCTGGACGTCCGCCGGGCCGGCCCCCACCGGGCCGGCTCCCGCCGGGTCTTCCACCACCGGGGCGGCCTCCGCCCCCTGCTGGGCGCGCTCCGCCCCCTCCTCCGGGTCGCGGGCCCCGATTGGGCCCCGAGGGCGGACGACCGCCCTGCGCTGGTGGCATAGGTGCGTACCTCCTCCGTACTGGTCCTGCGTACTGACGTACTGATCCTGGTCGTATGTATCGATGTCGTATGTATCGATCTTGGGTTCCACCGACATCCGGCCTGCTCCGGATGCCGCTTTCAGAAATGCACGCTATGTTAACGGCCTGCGTGCTCTACTGCCTGTATATCCTGTAGATACTGTGCTGTACATACCGCTGTGTATGTACAACTGTGTATGTACAAGACGTATCGCCTGCGCCGTCCTGCATGCACCATGACCATGTGGCGCCACAACGCTGCACTTGCGCCGCACCGGCCGCGTGCAGCACACGCGCTCACAGGTCACCGCCTGCCGGCTGCGTCTGGGCAAATTCTACCAGACGCTGGCGGTCCTCGGCGCTGAGCTCGATCTTCAGCGCACGCTCGATGCTCTTGCGCTTGAGTGCGGTCTCCCAGCAGGCGCGGTTCGGGTGCAGGTAGGCGCCGCGCCCCGACCTCTTCCCGGTCGGGTCGATCAACACCTGGCCGTCGGGTGTCCGCACGATGCGGATCATCTCCCGCTTCCCCTGCACCATACCACATCCCACGCAGGTGCGCTGCGGTACCCGCCGCGGGCGTTGCGGTTGCGGCTTGGCCTTCGCCATGCGTCCCTGCTCCAGATCGCCTCAGTGCTCCCTGCGCTGCTACGCACCCGCCCCGGGCGCGCTCATGCTGGGCTCTGGAGCCGGGACCGGCTCGGCGCTGCTACCCGCCGCAGCGTCCTGGGCCTGCGCCGCGGCCTCGGCCTCCTGGCGCGCTGCCGTGTCGCTCTTGATGTCGATGCGCCAGCCGGTCAGCTTCGCCGCCAGACGGGCGTTCTGGCCGTCCTTGCCAATGGCGAGCGAGAGCTGCTTCTCTGGCACGATCACCAGCGCTGTCCTGGTCGCCTCGTCGATATCGACGCTGAGCACCTGCGCCGGGCTGAGCGCGTTGGCGACGAAGACAGCCGGATCAGCGTGCCAGCGCACCACGTCGATCTTCTCACCGCCGAGTTCATTGACGATGTTCATGATGCGCGTGCCGCGCACACCGACGCATGCGCCGACGGGATCGAGCCCTTCCTGTCGGGAGTAGACGGCGACCTTCGCCCGCGAGCCTGGCTCGCGGGCGATCGCCTTAAGTTCGACGGTGCCGGCGAAAATCTCCGGCACCTCCAGTTCAAAGAGCCGCTTCAGGAAGTCCCGGTGTGCCCGCGAGACAATGATCTGCGGCCCTTTCTGGGTCTTGCTGACTTCGACCACATACACCCGCAGGCGCTGGCCAGGGCGGTAGCGCTCGGTCGGGATCTGCTCCTGCGGGGGCATCAGCGCCTCCGCCCGGCCGAGGTCCAGGATCACGCCGCGCTGATCGACGCGCTGCACTGTCCCGACGATGAGGTCGCCCTGCCGGTCGATGTACTCGTTATAGACGTTCTCGCGCTCCTTCTCCCGCAGCCGCTGGAGGATCACCTGCTTCGCCGTCTGGGCGCCGATGCGGCCAAAGTCCTGCGGCGTCACCTTACGGACCTCGACCTCAACCTCATCGCCGAGCTCGACATCTGACCGGATAGTGCGCGCCTCTTCCAGGGAGATCTCCGTGCGCGGGTCGTTGACCGTCTCGACGACGCGCTTCAGCACGTACACCCGCGCCTCGCCGGTGGCGGGATCGAGGCGCGCGACAACGTTGGCTCCCCCGTGATCGCGCTTATACGCGGACACGATAGCAGCCTCGAGGGCCTCGCGCACATCATCCCGGCTCAGCCCCTTCTCAGCAGCGAGTTGTGTCATGGCTGTGAGCAGGTCGTTCTTCATCGTGTCTTGCCCCTCACCCGTGCAGTCCCGGGTGCTACGTCAACGCGGGCGCGGTGCTACCGCCGGCCCAAAAAAAGAAGTGGGGGTCGCCCACTTCTTCACCAGCGCGCAACTTCGCCTGTGTTCCAGCTACGATAGTATACCATTCTACGCATCCGTGCGGCAATGTTGCACGCACCTGGTACGGCAAGTTCGCAGGGCAGCGCGCAGCGCGGAGGTGCTGGAGAGAAGCCTACATCCGGTAGTGGCGTAGCAGCCAGTGGCTGGTATGCTACTCCTAGAGCAATGACTGTGGTCTGCGGCGAAACCGGTACACCTGCCCGACAGGACGGAAGCCCAGCCGCTCGTACAGCGGGATCAGGTACACCTCGGTACGCAGTGTGGCAAGATCGAAGCCTGCGCGCGCCGCGTCGTCCAGGAGCGTCTCGACGACCGCGGAAGCAAGGCCGCGGCGGCGAAACCATGGTCGCGTGGCCACACTGTACACGCCTGCCACGCCTGCGAAGGGCCAGAGCGTTGCCGAGGCAGCCGGCACCCCGGTCCAGAGACCGAGATACAGGCGGATGACGCCAAGCGGATTGAAGAATTCCGTCATGCCAGGCGGGTCACCGTACACTTCACGCACGATCTGAAGCGCAGTGCGGTATGTCTCGGCGCTGGCGACCGGCAGCACGCTGATCTCTGCCGGGCGCGCTCGCTGGGGCCGCACTGCGTCAAGGGGGCATGCCATCAGGAGATCTGCGCCAGCAAAGACGAAGTGGTGCGCCGCAGCAGCTTCTTGCCAGGCGGGGAGATGCGCGCTGTCAGTGACCAGGCGCAGCACGATCGGGCCAGTAGCGTGCTCCAGCGCCCCGGCCACGGTCCCCAGCACCTCCGGGGCCTCCGCAGCACGGGGCTCCACGAGGAGGTAGCTCTCCGGCATGCCGGGCCCGTGCCACCAGGCACAGATCACTGCCCCGCGGCGCTCGATGTGAAAGACCCCGCCTGCTCCGGCAACGCGCCCGAGTGTAGACCAGCCTTCACACTCGTTCTGCCACGCCCGCAGAGCCCAGGACGGCCCGGCCGATCGCGTGTCCGGCGGGATCACACCCATGTACCTCGGATCGCACACGTACTACCAAGACGGCCCGAACGCCGCTACGACGCGGGTCCGGACGGTCTGGTCCACCGGCCGGGGCCGGCTATGGAATGCCAGGCGGGTTGACGATTGCGTCGAGCACGCGCAGTGCCTCGTCCCGAGGGTACGGCCCGCGCTCGCTGAGCTGTCGAACGAACGCCTCGAGCCATCGCGTCTCCCCGCCGGCGCTTGGCGGAAAGCGCTCGAGGATGTCCTGATCGCTGATGGCCACCGTCTCCGGCTGGGCCTCGATCCAGGCGCGCACTGCCTCAGGCGTAGGCAGCGCCTGTCCATCTCCAGGTTGTATGCTCCCGGACTGCTGCATTGCCATCGCCTCGTGCTCCTTCACGCCCTCCAGCAGGCTCGCCAGGCCCTGCCTGCCGCGACGCCACGGGGTTTCATTATACGCCCTTCTGCGCCCTTATAGGCCATACGACCTTCCTATGCGTCCCATGTGCTTGTGCGCATGTGTTCCAGGTGCCTATCCAGAGATCGTAGATACGCGCACAAACACGCCCTCGAAATGCGTGCCAACCGCTTGCGGCACGCGCCTCGATCGGTCTGCCGTGTGCGTCTGGCAGGTGCGATCAGCGGAGTGTGCGCCTGGGCCAGGAGCCGCTCACACTGGTCTCGCGCGGCCCCTGCTCATAGCGGGCATACAGTGCATCGAGGCGCTCAAGCGCCTGCTCGCGGGACAGGCCACCGGCCCGGCGGAGTTCGGTGAGGAACTGCGCATACCAGGGCTGTTCGCCCTCTCCAATGTCCAGATGCCGGCGAAGAAACTCCTCAGTGATCACCGTCATATCGGGCTGCCCGTGGATCAGCTTACGCACTGTCTCTGCTACCGGCTTCACAGGGGAAGGCTGCTCATGCATTGTGCCCATCATCTATATTTCGTCTGTTTTAGTCCATTTTCATCTATTTATTCTCGTACAGTCTCGGCTGGTCCCTGGTGCTATCCCCATGTGCGAGCGCCGCAGCGTCCCTCTCCACCTGGGCATCCACAGAGGTGCATCCACAGAGGTAAGGATAGTGCCGTCCGCTCAAGAGTGAGAGACCGTAGATCGCCTGCCGCCGGCGTGTGCCAGCCGGCGTTGCCGCCGTGAGCTGACACAGCACTGCAGCGCAATGCGCTGATAGCGTATAATGGTGAACCACTAGGCGCCGGCTCGCGTGTGGCAGCGTCGCTCGCAGCGGAGCGAGGCCGTCAGACACATCACGGGGAGTAGAGTGTCGTGGCAACGCTAGCAGAGACACAGAACCTGGCGTGGGCGCGCCTTGAGCGCGTCGAGCTCGCAGAAGAGGCGGCTGACGAAGCGCCGCCGGCCATGCGATTGGAAGAATGGGTGAGCCTGCCGCTCCTCGTAGCCATGGTGGGCGCAGCGCTCTGGTCGATCCACACGGCGAACTGGGTCGCCGGGACCTCGCGTCTCTTCGCCCTGGGCGCGCTGGGCCTGCTGGCCGGATTGTGGCTCAGCCGTATGGGCCTGCGGGCGCGCTGGGGGCTGGCTCTGGGCCTGCCGCTGGGCCTGGTTGCCAGCTTTGTGCTCTCTGGCAATGTCATCCCCTGGGGTGAGCGCGCTGTCGAGCATGGCCGGGAGCTTTGGGCTGCGACGGCGGCGTGGTTCGGCGGGGCAGGCGGTCCGTTCCCGCTGCTTCCGGCCCTCCAGGCCTCGGGCGCGGCCGCAGCAGACACCTGGACCCGGCTGGTGTCCTGGCTCAACCTGGCCGTCTCCGTGGACACCGCTACCGACGATCTGGCGCTCCTCTACCTGCTGGGCCTGGCTGCCTGGGGGATGGGGCTGGCCGGTGCGTTGGCACTCTTCCAGCGACATGATGGCCTGCTGGCGGCCTTGCCGGCCGGCGTAGCCCTGGCCATCAACATGACCATGGTGCCGGGCAGCCGCACGCCCTTCCTGGCCTGGCTGATCTCATTCCTGGCGCTGCTGGTGGTCTCGTCGCTGGCCCGGCTGCGCCAGCGCTGGGACCGGCTGCGCCTCTACCAGGCCGCGCACCTGCGTGAAGGCATCATCCTGGTGTCTACGGCTGTCAGCGCGCTGATCGTCGCCTTCGCCCTCCTGACCCCACGGGCCGCCCAGAACCCCCTGGCGGTCGCCTGGGAGCAGCACATGGCCGACCGCTGGGCTGAGCTCGAGGACGCCTTCAACCGCCTGTTCACCGGCACCGGCCCCGGCGGCAGCGGCGCGCGCGGGGACACCTTGGTGCTGAAAGAGCCGCCCCCGCTCACGACCGAGGTCGTCTTCTTGGCAGCGCCGCCCAATCCCAATCCGGCGGATGTCCCCACGGTACGGTACTGGCGTGGCATTGCCTATGAGACCTACACTGGCCGGGCCTGGCAGAACCAGAACCATCAGTTGAAGGACGATGCTCTGGAGCGCGCCGGCCCGGCGGCAAACGAAGCGCGCTTTCCAGCCGCCGTGTCGGTGCAGATCGTCAAGCCCAGCAGCGACGTGCTCTACCTGCCGGATCGCCCGGCGCGGCTGTCGCGGGCGTACAAGCTGCAGACGCCGCAGAGCGAGCAGATCGAGCCGGAAGACTTCGCCGCGCTGCGCCTGCGTCGCGTGCCGAACAATCCCGTGGCCTACTCAGCGGTGGTCTATCTCTCGGCGGCCTCTGTGGAGGAGTTGCGCGCGGCCGGCACAGACTACCCGGCCTGGGTGGCCCGCTATCGTCAGCTTCCGTCCGGGCTGCCGACCAGGGTACAGGAGCTGGCTCAACAGCTCACCGCCGGCCTGGACACCCCATACGACAAAGCGGTCGCCATCGAGCGCTACGTGCGGGACCTGCCGCAGAACCCCGAGATCAAGGCGCCGCCTACCGGCCGCGATGCGGTGGAGTACTACCTGTTCGACATGAAGGGCGGCTACTTCGACTACGCCGCCACGGCGATGGCGGTGCTGCTGCGCAGCGTCGGGGTGCCGGCGCGGCTGGTCACCGGCTATGTCGCGGAGACGCTGGACCCGCAGGCGCGCGCCTATGTGGTCCAGGAGAAGGACCGCAGCGCCTGGGTGGAAGTGTATTTTCCGGAGTACGGCTGGGTGCCCTTCGAGCCGAACGGCAACCGCTCGCCTATCGTCCGCCCGCAGCAGCCGGTGACGATCCCGGGGATCATCCGCGGTGGCCAACAGGTGCAGGCCGAAGGCCGGGAGGAAGAGCTGCTGGCGCAGGCGCCGGCGGTGGGTGGGAGCTCCGCGCTGGCGATCTCCTTTCAGACGATCCTGCTCCTGGTGATAGCGGGGCTGGCCTACTTGATTGGCCGGGCAGTGATCGACCGGCTCCAGCGCCTGAACAACTCCCCACGGGAAAACATCCGGCGGATTTACGCCGATATGGTGCGGCGGGCGCGCCTGTTCGGTGTGCGTCCTGATCCGACGGCAACAGCGCGCGAATTCACCGGGATGCTGGTGGAGACGCTGGAAGCGGCGCGCAACGGGCGGCGCAAACCGCTGCCGCTGCCGCGGCCTGCCCCGCCGCGGGAGGAGATCCATGTGATCGGTGAGGCCTTCTCCCGTGCCACCTACAGCCCTCACCTCTCCCGCGTCGAGGACGAGCAGCGGGTGGCGGAGGCGTGGAGTCGGGCGCGCTGGCCGATGACCTTGCTCTTGCTGCTGCGGCGGTAGGATGGTGAAGCCGGTCAGTCTGCCCCGGGCGGGGCTGCGGCCGGCCCTCCGTCCTGCGAGCCAGCATCCGGGGGTGCGGGTGCGCTCTCGACGGCCTGGCGGGCGTCGCCGGCCGCGAGCACGGCGGCCAGGCGCGCGGCGAACTCGATGGCCGGCTGTGCGGCCAGCTCGATGAAGCTCAGCAGCAGAAAGGTCGTGCCGAGGAGCTCGCAGCTCTCCTCTAGCGCATATTCGAGCGAGTACGGTGCGTTGCTGAGTTGCCCGCCCTCACCGACGCTCACCGTGTGAAACACCGGCACGGCCAGCGCTTCGAGGACGACCGCACCGACCCAGAGGGTCACCCCGGCCAGGGCGAGCCGCCGGCAGTGTGGGATGGGCGCCAGCACCCGCCGGACGAACAGCACCAGGAAGACGGCAGCAGCAGCGGCTATCGGCCCCAGCACGAGCACCCAGAGATATCCCGCCGGCAGCGTCCCCTCAAGGAGAGCCGAGTGGGCCCTGGCGTACGCCCCGATAGTCTCGTGCACCTGCGCCGCCTCGTCTGCGGAGAGCCACAGCGTGATGGCGGCGACCCCCAGCCAGCCGAAGCGCCAGCGACCGTCTACCTGGGCGCGCACGTGGTAGTTCACCGCGGCGAAGACGGCAGCCAGCACAAGCAGCATGCTCGAATACCAGGAGGCAAGGTTAGCCTCCTGGTTCATGTCCAGCTGGAAGGTGACGATCTCAGAGGGAAGTTGGCCACCGAGGTGGATGTTAAAGTTCGCAAAGATCAGGATGAGATCAATCGCCCAGATGCTCCAGGTCAGCGCGCGCAGGGAGCTGGATGGAAGCGTGACGCGAATCTCAAGTCGGCCGGACATGGTTCAATGCTACGGCGTGAGTCCTCCAGGCGTGAAAAACCGGACATCTCCCCTATACCGGCGGTACTGCAGTACTGTACCATGGAGCTATGGTGATCCGAAGAGCTATGGTGATCCGACGGTGACCTGTGGCGCATGGAGGGCGCTGGTAGCGCAGGAATAGATATTGCCAGGCACGAGGACTGCGCCGCTGGCGGGGTCGAGCGCGGGCGCGGCGGCACGACAGTGTATACTATCGCGGATTGGAACGCTGTGCAGCTCACCGCCGCAGAGCGGTGCAGCCCGCTGGAATCGTACCCGCGAGCCGGGCACCCACACAGGTACATCTCTGGAGCGTGGAGAGAACGTGCATGAGCCGTCTGGCGAACCGTATCCAGGCCTTGCCCCCATATCTCTTTGCGGAGATCGATCGGCGCATCAGTGAGAAGCGGGCACAGGGTGTCGATGTGATCAGCCTAGGGATCGGCGACCCCGACCTGCCAACACCCGGCCATGTCGTTGAAGCGCTGTGCGAGGCCGCACGGGTCACGGCCAATCATCGCTATCCGGATAATTACGGCCTGCCCGCCCTGAAGGCGGCGATCTCGAAGTGGTACCAGGAGCGCTTCCTGATCAGCGTGGACGCGCAGAAGGAAGTGCTGCCGCTGATTGGCTCGAAGGAAGGGATTGCGCACATCGCCTGGGCGCTCCTGGACCCCGGCGACATCGCCCTGGTGCCCAGCCCGGGATATCCTGTCTACCAGATCGGCACGCTCCTGGCAAACGCGCGGCCCTACCTGATGCCGCTGGAAGAAAAGAACGGCTTCCTGCCCGACCTCACAGCCATTCCCGACGAGGTAGCCGATCAAGCCAAGCTGATGTGGATCAACTACCCGAATAACCCGACCTCAGCCGTCGCGCCGGCGGACTTCTTCCACGAGGTCGTGGCCTTCGCGAAGCAGCACAACCTGGTCGTCTGCCACGATGCGGCATACACCGAGGTCGCTTTCGAGGGCTACCGGCCGCTCAGCTTCCTCGAGATCCCCGGCGCGCGCGAGGTGGGCATCGAGTTCCACTCGTTCTCGAAGACCTACAACATGACCGGCTGGCGTATCGGGATGGCCGTCGGGAACGCAGAGCTGATCGAGGGCCTGGGCCGGCTCAAGACGAACATCGACAGTGGTATCTTTAATGCGGTGCAGTACGCTGCGATCGAGGCGCTGAAGACGCCGCAGTCGTGGATCGAGGAGCGCAACGCTATCTACCAGCGCCGCCGCGACCTGGTGCTCCAGACGCTGGCGAAGATGGGGGTGCGGGCGCACAAGCCGCTGGCCGGGCTGTACGTCTGGGCCGCGGTGCCGGATGGCATGTCATCGGTGGAGTATGCCATGCGCGTGCTCGACGCTACGGGCGTCGTGATCACACCCGGCGTCGGCTTTGGCAAGCATGGCGAGGGGTACTTCCGTATCTCCCTGACCACGCCTGACGACCGCCTCGAAGAAGCGCTGCACCGGCTGGCGAAGATGTAGCTATGTCTGAGACGGAAGATAAATAGAAAATAGAAGATAATGAAGAGCTAGAGGAGTGCGCGAGCACGAGGACGAGGTATCGAAGCCGGGACATGACAGCATTTCTGAACGGACAGATCCCTGAGCGAGCGATCCTGGTGGGCGTGCGCCTACCGCGCGATCGGGAGCACGAGGGCTTGTGGACTATGCGTGACTCGCTGGAGGAGCTGGCCCAGCTCGCGGCTACCGCGGGCGCCGAGGTGGTGGGCACGGTCACGCAGTCGCTGCATGAGATCGATCCGGCGTACCTGATCGGCCGCGGGAAGGTCGAGGAACTCGTTGAGCTCTGCGCCGAGCTGCGGGCGGACCTGGTGATCTTCGACCACGAGCTCTCGCCGCGGCAGCAGCGCAACCTCGAGCGGGCGCTCAATCCGCACGCGGCGCAGGGGATCGTGCCGGACGGCGTCCACGATACCAAGGTGCTTGATCGCACGGCGCTGATCCTCGATATCTTTGCCCGCCGCGCCCGTACGCGCGAGGGCAAGCTCCAGGTCGAGAAGGCGCAGTACGAGTACCTCCTGCCACGGCTGGCCGGGCAGTGGTCACATCTGGAGCGGCTGGGTGGCGGAATCGGTACCCGCGGCCCCGGCGAGTCGCAGCTTGAGACCGACCGCCGCCTGGTACGCCGCCGTCTGGCGCAGCTTGATCAAGAGCTGGAAGAGGTGCGCCGGCAGCGCAGTCTGTACCGCCGGCGGCGGCATCGTCAGCAGGTCCCGGTTGTCGCCCTGGTGGGGTATACCAACGCCGGCAAGTCGACGTTATTGAACGCCCTCACCGACGCCGGTGTGCTGGCGGAGAATCGCCTCTTTGCCACCCTCGACCCTACCACGCGACGTATCCGCCTGCCGGATGGCCTGGAGGTGCTGGTCACCGATACAGTCGGCTTCATCCAGCGGCTGCCGCATAGCCTGGTATCCGCCTTCCGCGCCACCCTGGAGGAGATCAACGAGGCTGATGTGCTGATCCACGTGCTGGATATCAGCCACCCGAACGCGATCGGCCAGGCAGCCGCCGTGCAGCAGACGCTGGACGAGATCGGCATCGCCGAGAAGCCGGTGGTCACGGCGCTCAATAAGATCGACCGCCTGCCGAACGGCCTGCCGGTGGAAGCGGCCGACTTCCCGCACCCGGTGCCTGTCTCTGCGCTGCACGGCCGCGGCATCGAAGCGCTCCTCCGTGAGGTGCAGCGGGTGCTCACGGACGGCCACGTCCGTGTGACGGTGCGGATCCCCTACCGCGCCGGGCGGCTGGTCGAGCTCTTCCACCAGCGCGGCGTGGTCGAGCGGGAGGAGTACACCGGTGAGGGCACGCTCATCACCGGCACGCTCCCGCGCGCCTTCCTGCCCGACTTCGACGCACACGCCAGGGTCGAGGAGCTGGCGCCTTCTTCGTAGGCCAGGTACAGCAGGCGAGGCCGGAGCTCCGGCCTCGCCCTCCCGGGGCGCCCGGCCGTGCACCCGGCCGGGCCATCTCCGGCATCCGGATCAGTCCGGCAGGCCCCCTCGCCGCGGACGGGACAGTTCCCCTCGCTGCCGGGTGGCTGTGAGGAAGTACCGACGCGCCCGCTTCCTCGCGCGCCTGCATTGACTCACCGGCGAAGACGCGGTATGCTTAGCCCGTCGATAAGATGACTAGATTGCTCATCTTTATCATTTTCCCGTGTTTGAGGGGCCGCGGTGCGGCCTGTGAGGAGCATGGGCAGCATGTATCGTGAGTCTGAGGGAGAGTATCTGCGCCTGACGAGTACTTGAAGCTGCGACCCGACAAGCGGAGGTCTCCGCGAAGTGCGTATCTCCCGCCGGGCGTCCAGACCGAGCCGTGGTCCTGTCCCACCGGTCCTCTCACGGCGCGCTGCGCTCGGAGCACTCGCCAGCGCCGCTGCGCTCCTCGCGGCCGCCTGCACCAGTGGTCAGCGTGGCGTCGCGCCTGCTCCTGCTGCGCCCCAGGCGCCCAGGCCGAAGGAAAAACTCGACCTGGCCTTCTGCTCTCAGCTCCTGTGTATCCTGCCGTTTGAGGTTGCAGTGAAGGAAGGCTTCTTCGGCCAGGAGGGGCTGGAGGTCAACCTGGTCTATATGCGCGGCGGCCCGCCGGCCGTGCAGGCGCTCCTGTCCGAGAGCCTCGACTTCATCGGCACTACCATGGACCTGGTGGTCCAGACGGCTGCGCAGGGCAAGCAGATCACCATGGTGACCTCGACCTCCCGCCTGCCCTTCTTTGCGCTGGTTACCGCGCCGGGCACCGCGGCCCAGATCACGTCGCCGCGCGACCTGGTGGGCAAGAAGGTGGGCGTCGGAAACCTCGGCGCGACGGACCACCTGCTCTTGCAGTACTTGGTGAAGAAGAACGGTGGCGACCCACAGCAGGTCGAGTACGTCGCCTTAGGGCCTAACCTGTACCAGGCGCTGCTGGCCGGCCAAGTAGAGGCAGCGATGGTGCAGGAGCCTGCGCTGACGCTCACCGCCGAGAAGGGCGGCCGCGTGCTGGTGAACTTCATGAGCCTGAAGGATGCGCGCGAGCACCTCGGATCTGCTTACCAGTTCATGGGCCTGATCACGCGACCCGACGTGATTGAGAAGCGCCTGGCTACCCTTCAGGGGCTCTCCCGTGGCCTGCGCCGCGCGGCGAAGTTTATCCTGGAGAACCCAGGCGAGCGCATCGTGCAGGCCGCGCCGCAGGAGCTCATCGCCGGCGGTGACATTAAGCTGCTCGGCCGCATCCTCGACGGCTACAAGAACGATCTCTACCCCGTTGACGGTGTCATCCCCGAGGATGCCGTGCAGACGGTGATCGAGGTGCAGAAGAGCTCCGGTGTCGTGGACCCGAGTAAACAGTTCCGCCTGTCAGACCTGTTCACGAACAAGTACCTGACGCCGATAGGGTAATACGTATTACGTAATACGTAAGCAGTATTATGTAGCCCTGCTGACATGTGGCCGTAAGATGGTGTTTGTGTGGCGATCATGCGTTATGTGGCACATGTTACGCATTATGTAGTACGCAGTGCACCCTAGGTCCTAGGAGCCTTCACCGTGCGTGCGGCTGTCGTTGATGTCACAAGACAAGCGCAGAGCGTGGCGCCGGTGCCGCGCGTCGAGCTCCGCGGCGTGGCGAAGCACTTCCAAGCGCCGGATGGAAGCGTCTATCCGGCCGTAGAGGGCGTTGATCTCGTCGTTCCTGCGGGCTCATTCGTAGCCATTGTGGGACCATCGGGCTGTGGTAAGTCAACCCTGCTGCGCCTGGTCGCCGGCCTGGTCGCACCCTCGGCCGGCGAGATACGGCTGGATGGTGCGCCAGTGCGCGGGGTGCAGCACGAGAAAGTTGGCTTTCTCTTTCAGCAGGATGCGCTGCTGCCGTGGCGCACTGTCTTCGACAATGTGGCCCTGGGGCTGAAGATCCGCGGCGTGGCCCGCCGAGAGATTCGTGAGCGCGTCGAGCACTGGCTCGCCAAGGTAGGGCTGCGCGGCTTCGCCAGGCACTACCCCGCGCAGCTCTCCGGTGGCATGCGCAAGCGCGTCGCCATCGCCCAGACACTCATCACTGACCCAGAGCTCATTCTGATGGATGAGCCATTCACTGCGCTGGATGCGCAGACGCGCCACGTGATGGAATCTGATCTCGCGCGGCTCTTCGGTGAGGGCGACCGCACCATCATGCTGGTGACCCACGATCTGGACGAAGCGGTAGCGCTGGCTGACACCGTAGTGGTGATGACCCGTGGCCCGCGCAGCCGCATCAAGACGGTCCAGGATGTCGGGCTGCCACGCCCGCGGGACCTCCTGGCTGCGCGCCGTTCGCCACGGGCGGTGGAACTCACGGCGCACCTGTGGCAGCTTCTGTACGAAGAGGTGGGGGACCTGGGGCAGGCAGCGGGGCTGGACCGTCCCGACCAGGAGGGGCAGAGAGGCACCGCCGGGGCGCGGGAAAGGAGCGGCCATGGCTACTGAGACACTGCCTCGGCGTGAGGCGGCTGAGCTTCCCTCTGAAACGCTGCGGCACGTGCGCCGCGGGGCGGCAATTGATCCGTCGCGGCCGCTGCCGTTGCTCATCCTCGTGGCGCTGGTCGTGCTCTGGGAGATCGCCAGCGCGCGCCGCTGGATCGACCCCTTCTTTTTTAGCTCTCCTAGCGCCATCTGGCAGGTACTGGTGAAGCAGTTCGCCAGCGGTACGATCTACAAGCACCTGTTCGCTACGCTGTATGAAGCGGCATGGGGTCTGGCTACCGGCTTCGCTGGGGGCGCGCTGCTAGGATGGCTGGCTGCGCAAAGCCGCCTGGTCGGCACCGTAGCTGAGCCGGCCATGGTCCTGCTGAACGCCATTCCGCGGATCGTTATCGCCCCGCTCTTCATCATGTGGCTCGGTATTGGACCGAACTCGAAGATCGCGCTGAGCTTCTTCCTGGTCTTTGTCGTCGTGTTTTTCGCCGTGTACTCCGGCATCCGTGAGGTGGATCGCACCCTGGTCGAGCGCGTGCGCATGCTGGGCGGCTCGGGCTGGGTGCTGCTCCGCGAAGTGTATGGACCGGCGGTGCTCGCCTGGGTGTTCGCCAGCCTGCGCTTGACCGTTGGCTTCGCCTTCACCGGAGCGGTCGTCGGCGAGTTCATCGCGTCCAGCCGTGGCCTGGGCTACCTGCTCAACTTCGCCCAGAACTCGCAGAACGCTTCTTTGATGCTCGCCAACGTGATCCTGATCCTGTTGATTATCCTGGCCCTGAACGTGGCGGTGCAAGCGCTCGAGCACCGCGCCACTGCCTGGAAGCGCGCCGGATGAGCGCGCCCGGCGGCCTCGCCGCTTCCGGCCCTGGTTAACTAGGCCGGGGGCCTGTGCCCGACGGCGGACGCCGGGCTGCTACCCTCCCCGCCGCGCCATGAACTGGCCGATCACCGTGAGCACTATCGTGAGCAGGATACTCACGATGATGCTTGTCATCAGCGGGAAGTAAAAGACGAAGCCATCCCGCTGGATGACGATATCCCCTGGCAGCCGGCCCAGGAAGGGGATCCGCCCGGCGATCAGCAGTATCACGCCGAGCAGCACGATGACCACGCCCAGGATGATCAGCGTTTTCGCCAGCGCGTCCATACTGTTGCTCGATCTCCACATACAACAGGTCTGCCATCAGCGCTGCAAAGAGCTGAGCCGTGCAGGGTACAGAGAAGACTCCTGCGCGCTGAAGTGTCGGTCCATGGGATTCAGGCTACAAGACTTAATATAAAAAAATATAAAACTAATAAGATAATGTGGATCTCTAGGACGAAAAGAGCCGGCCCTGCTGGAGCGCAGCGTCTTTGAGATCGAAGCCGATGTGCTGTGCCGCAAGCGGGGTAGCGACGCGCCCCTGCGGCGTGATATGGATAAAGCCGAGCTGCACCAGGTACGGCTCATACACGTCCTCGATCGTCTCGTCCTCCTCGCCCACGGTCGTGGCGAGCGTGCGCAGCCCGACCGGACCGCCGCCGTACTTCTCGAACAGCGCCCGCAAGATACGGCGGTCCACCTGGTCCAGCCCCAGTTCATCGATCTCGAGGTGCGCCAGCGCCTCTCTGGCAACCTCCGCGGTGATGACCCCGTTCGCCCGCACCTGGGCATAGTCGCGCACGCGCTTGAGCAGCCGATTGGCGATGCGCGGCGTCCCGCGCGAACGCTTGGCGATCTCTGCCGCGCCGCCCGGCTCAATCGCCACGTTCAAGATGC
This sequence comes from Chloroflexota bacterium, assembly GCA_042408875.1. Taxonomy (GTDB): domain Bacteria; phylum Chloroflexota; class UBA11872; order JBHOQS01; family JBHOQS01; genus JBHOQS01. The sequence continues at coordinate 100,192 of JBHOQS010000007.1, forward strand.
GTGCCGACCGGATGACGATCTGCTCGATGGCCGCCTGGTCATAGAGCTCCAAGCGGTAGTGTACGCCGAAGCGGTCGCGCAGGGGCTTGGTCAGTAGCGCCACGCGTGTGGTGGCGCCGATAAGGGTGAAGCGCGGCAGGTTAATGCGCAGCGTCCGTGCGCTCGGCCCCTTGCCGATGACGATGTCCAGGACAAAGTCCTCCATAGCCGGGTACAGCACTTCCTCGACTACCCGGCTCAGGCGATGGATCTCATCGATGAACAGGACATCGCCCTTGTTCAGGTTCGTCAGAATAGCCGCCAGATCGCCCGGCCGCTCGATTGCCGGGCCGGTGGTCACGCGGATATTGCCTTCCATCTCGTTGGCGATCACATGTGCCAGCATGGTCTTGCCCAGCCCGGGCGGGCCATGCAGCAGCACATGATCCACCGGCTCACCGCGAGCTCGCGCCGCATCGATGAGGATTTGCAGGTTCGCCTTCAGCCGGTCCTGTCCGATGACCTCGCGTAGCCGCTTCGGCCGTAGCGAGAGTTCATCGCTCTCATCCGGCCCCGGCGTTGGGGAGACGATCCGTTCAATCGTTCCGTCACTCACGATCGTGCCTTCGATCACGCGTCCTGGCCCATCACTTTCCGGGGGCTCTCGCTGATACTACTCTACACCGCGCGGCGGCAGCGTGTCTTGAACATGCGTTCCAATCGCCCCGGCAGAATTATACCAGGACTGCAGAGATCGTTAGCCTTGCTCTTCTCGCCGCCCAGCTTCGTAGGCCTTGCGCTGCTCGGGGTGGTACTCCGGCACGGGGACATCCCACCAGCCAGTCTTGTTCAGCCCGGCGCGCGGGAACTCGCGGGCGACCATGACCTCGACCAGCGCCGGGCCGCCGGTAGCCAGGGCGCGTCTGACTGCCGGGCCGACCTGGTCTGGCGTCTCTACCCGCTCGCCGTGCATGCCGAACTCCCTGGCGACGTTGGCGAAATGCGGCGTGTACATGCTGCCGTCGCGGCGGTTGAAATCGACGATGATGGTGCGGCCGAAGTTCGCGAGCTGGCCGCCCTTGATCGAGATCCAGCCGGCGTTATTCAGGATGACGATCAGGATAGGGATGTCCTCCATCACCGCGGTAGCCATCTCCTGCATCGTCTGCATGAAGTCGCCATCCCCGGCGATAGCAACCACCTGCCGATCGGGGTGGGCCAGCTTGGCACCGAGGGCCGCCGGGACAGTGAAGCCCATGGTAGAGAAGCCGCCGCTGGTAATGTGCGTGCGTGGCCCGTACACTGGAAATTCCTGGCGTACGATCGCTTGCACCAGTCCGGCGCCAGTCGTGACGATGGCAGTGCGGTCGAGCACGGCGCGCAGCTCTTTGAGCGCCCGCGACATGGTCATGGGCAGCTCATCGCTCTCCCGCTTCTCGGCGCAGATGCGGTCCCACTCCGCTTTAAGCTGCTGGATCTCGCCGAAGTAGGCCGTCTCGCGGTAGGCCCGCGGCGGCGTGAGCTCGCGCACGGCGGCCAGCAAGTCGGCCAGCCCGGCCGCCGCGTCGCCGACCAGACCGACCTCCACCGGGTAGTTCTTGCCGATCTCGTGGGGGTCGATGTCCAGGTGGATCAGTTTCGTGGGCGGAATGGCGAAGCTCACGCCCTTACGGTACGACGAGGCAGACCAGTCCACGAAGCGGCAGCCCACCGCCAGTAGCACATCGGCCGATGCGGCCAGCTTGTTCCCTGAGGTCGAGGCCGTATCGCCCACGCTCCACCCGTTGAGGGGGTGATCTTCAGGAATGGCGCCCTTGCCCATCCAGGTCGTGACCACCGGCGCGCCGAGGTGCTCGGCCAGCTCGACCAGATGGCAGGATGCATTGGACGTGATCACGCCTCCGCCGGCCACGATCACCGGCCGCTGCGCTGCGGCCAGGAGCTGCGCTGCGCGCTCCATCGCCTGTGCGTCAGGACGTGGCCCCCCGTGGGGCAGCCGCTGCACCGGGTCCGGCAGCTCGACGTCCGCTGAGTCCGCCTGCACATCCATGGGCAGATCGATCAGCACCGGTCCGGGGCGCCCGGTCAGCATCTGATTGAAAGCGCGGTGCAGCACGTAAGGGAGCTGGTCCACGCGGCTGGGCTGCCAGTAACGCTTGGTGATCGGCTCCAGCACCCGCGGGAAGTTGGCCCACTGCACGCGCTCGATCTCCTGCAGCACCCCTCGTCCGCGCATGTACGTGTGCACGCTGCCGGTGATGAGCAGCAGCGCCGTGGAGTCAACGTACGCTGTCGCGACCCCGACCACCGTGTTCGTGGCACCAGGGCCGATAGAAGTGAACGCCACCAGTGGCCTGCCCGAGGCGCGGTAATAGCCATCGGCCAGATGCACCGCGCTCTGCTCATGCATCACCGGGATCACACGGATCTTGTCCTTCACGTCGATGAACGCATCCAGCATGGCCCAGATGCCATGGCCCGGAATACCCGTGATGTACGGCACGCCTTGCCGGATGAGGTACTGGGCGATGATCTGCCCGCCGCTGAGCCGCATGGCAACCTCCTTGGCCGGGAAACAAGACGGTACATACCGCGTATTACGTACGTATTGCGTACGTAATATGTATGCAATACGTACTGAGTACTATGGAATACGTGCTGTACAAGAGGACACAACCGACCAGTCCACTCACAGGCACGCTGTCTCATAACAGGCCATGGAAAGCGGCTTGTTTTTATTTTTTTAATTATTACACAGCACGTAGTATCCTCTCAATGTACTCCCTACTTCTCCTGGCGTTTTCAAGCGGATCGTTCGGTGGGAACTGCGGGCCAAGACGAATGTCCTGCTCGACGACGATCCAGCCGTGGTAGCCGGCCGCACGCAGCGCTCCCAGGAGCGCCGGGAAATCGACGCTGCCCTGGCCAAGTGGTACGAACACACCCGCGCCCACAGCAGCAGGGAAAGCCATCCCTTCCCGGCGCGCTCGCTCTAGTGTATCAGCGCGGATGTCCTTGGCATGCACGTGCCACACACGGGCGGCGTAGCGCCGGCAGATCTCCACCGGATCTGCGCCACCGAAGGCCAGATGGCCAGTGTCCAGACACAGGCCCATCGCTTCCGGGGGCACGAGCTCCATCAGCCGGTCTACCTCGGCGGCCGTCTCTACATAGGTGCCGGCGTGGGGATGGAAGACCATGCATAGGCCTAGCGCCTGCACCCGCAGCGCGAGGGTTTCCAGCCCGCCGGCCAGCCGCCGCCACTGCTCCGCAGAGAGCTCATCCTCCGGCCGCACTCGCCCGGCGCGAGCCAGTCGCTGCGGGGTGGCCGCATCTGCCACCACCAGCACCTGAGCGCCGAGGTCAGCCAGTAATCGAGCAGTCTCTGTGGCCTGCTCTAGGGACGCACCAGCCTGCTCAGGGTCATAGAGCGTGACCGGGCAGAACGAGCCGATTAAGGTAAGGCCATATGCGGCAAGCTCGCGGCGGAGCAGGTCGGGATCGGTCGGGAGGTAGCCCCACGGCCCAAGCTCAGTGCCCTCATAGCCTGCCTGCTGCATCTCGGCGAGCACGCGGCGGTACGGCAACTCCTCGCCCCAGCCGGGGATCTCGCAGACACCCCACGTAATCGGTGCTGCGCCCAGGCGTATCTCGGCCATGGCGAGCGCTCCCTCAGGTGGTACACCACAGGCGGTATGTCGTGGCCGGACTGGCGGCCGCATGCATTGCCGGATGCTTCGTCTCGATGCCCAGTGGTAGCATGCTGCTGAGCAGTTCGATCAGATGCCCAGCGGTCTGATCGGGTATTGTAGCACGCACGGGGACTGGGAGTTACGGGTACTCAGCGGGCTGTCAGGCCGCCGTCAACGACGAAGACAGCACCGGTGATATAGCTGGCATCGTCAGAGGCGAGGAAGGCGATCATGGGCGCGATCTCCTCGAAGCGGCCGAGCCGTCCCATCGGGATCAAGGGCTCCAACCTGGCGCGGCGCGCCGCCGGGCCTTCGGGGCCCAACAGCTCCACATCCGGCGGCGCCTCGAGCGCACCGGGGCAGACTACGTTGCAACGAATACCGTCGCGGGCGTAGTGCACCGCCAGGGCACGCCCCAGCGACAGCAGGCCGCCCTTCGACGCCGTATAGGCCGGGTTATGCGGCGCGATCCCGGCCAGAGCGGTGACTGAGCTAACGATGATTACCGAGCCGCCCTGGCCCTGCGCCAGCATCTGCCGGATACCGGCCCGGCAGGTGAAGAACGCCCCGCGCAGGTTCACCTCGTGGGTGCGGTCCCACACTGCCTCGTCCAGCTCATGGACTGGCCTGTCCTGGCCGTGAAGCTGGATCGCCGCATTGGCCACAACGACGTCCAGCCGCCCGAAGCGCTCGACTGTGGCGGCAACAGCCTGCTCCACCTGTGCCGCTACCGAAACGTCGCACGGCAGGGCCACGGCGCGCCCGCCGGTGCGCGTAATCTCCGCGGCGACGGCTTCCAGCCTGTCCGGAGTGCGTCCCAGGAGCGCAACTGCTGCGCCACCGGCTGCCATCCGACGTGCGGTGGCTGCGCCGACACCGCTGCCGGCGCCGGTAATGAGGGCAACCTTTCCTTCCAGTCGCATCGCGCTCTTGCGGTCGCTCGCTGTAGTTTCTGCCAGCTAGGCTTCTATCCGGAGGTAGACTGCTACCCGGGTGGCTCAGAGCGGCGCAGCCATGCCGCCAGCGCTTCATCCCAGTGCAGCGTGCGGCCATCCTGGAGCAGAACGACCTGGTGCGTCTGCGCCTCTTCCTGGGCCCCCTGCGTCGCGCCCTCTCCGGCGACCACCGGCACTGCCAGATACCCCGCCCGGGAGAGGAGCGCCGCACGGCGGCGGGCGCGTGCGACATCCTCGGCATCCACGACTGCAGAGACCTCGATGGCCAGCCACACCTCAGGGGCTTCAGGGAGGTACCGCGGCCTGCCCCGAACAAGCAGGTCGAGCTGGAAGAGCTCGTTGAGCTCCTCGGTAGAAAGCTGCTGCTCCAGCGTGTCCTCCAGCTCCTGGAGTGGTACCGGGCGGACCCGCCGCAGATAGGGGCCGAAGTATGCCACTGCTCGCTCGCGGTAACGGTACTCCAGCAAAGTACCGCGCATGTCCCCTACCGTATCAATAAGCCGCTGCAAGCGCTCCTCAGTGCGGGCTTGGGCCGCGGCCAATTCAGCCAGGCGCTCGTCGGTGCGGCGCTGAGCCTCCACGAGTTGGGCGACCGTCGTCTCCAGCCGCTGCAAGCGCTCCTCAGTGCGGGCTTGGGCCGCGGCCAATTCAGCCAGGCGCTCGTCAGTGCGGCGCTGGGCCTCCACAAGTTGGGCGACTGTCGTCTCTAGCCGCTGCAAGCGCTCCTCAGTGTGCTGCTGAGCTGCTACCAGTTGGGCGACCGTCGTCTCCAGCCGCTGCAAGCGCTCCTCAGTGCGGGCTTGGGCCGCGGCCAATTCAGCCAGGCGCTCGTCAGTGCGGCGCTGAGCCTCGGCGCTCTGCCTCTGGGCCTCGACAAGCTGCGCCAACTGCGCCTCCGTACGTTCCTGCGCCTCGGCCAGGCGGCGCACGATCCCCGGCAGCGCGAGGATATCGTCCGTGAGCAGCAGCCGGCGGAGCTCCGCCCGCCACTCCGGATGTGCCTCCAGCAGGCGTACGAGGTCCTGAAAATCACGCACTGTAAAGGGCATGTATCCTTACATCCGCTCAGCGGCGCATGCCGCGCGCTGGTTAACCCAGTGTCACTCTAGTGTAGCACGGCGCCGGCACTGGGGGCAGGTGCGCTTGCCGCGGCCCGAGGCCATGAACGGGCGTATCGATGGACAGACAAGCTACTGCCGCGCCCCAAGGTATTGCAAGGCGCGGCGCACCCGCTCGGCTTCCGATAGCGCCGGATCGAGCTGCGCCTCGCGGATGGCTTCCATAGCCTCGGCCGCAGAATAGCCCAGCGCGGTCAGCGCGGCGATCACATCGCTCTGCGGGGCGAGAAGCTGGGGCGCAACGCCGGCTGGCGCGCTCACCTTGCCGCGCAGCTCTAGCACAATGCGCGCGGCAGTCTTGCGGCCGATGCCGGGCACGCGCGTCAAGACCTCGGCGTTCTCCGTGGCGATGGCGCTGCGGAGCTGCTCTACCGGCATCGCCGAGAGCACCGCCAGCGCGTTGCGCGGGCCGACGCCGCTGACGGTGAGCAAGAGCTCGAACAGCCCCAGCTCCTCCGGCGTAGCGAACCCATAGAGCGCGATGTTGTCCTCGCGCAGGTGCAGGTGCGTGTGGAGCCGCACGCGCTCGCCCGTCCGGCCAGCGCGGCTGAGCGTGTTCGTTGAGGTGTAGATACGCAGGCCAATGCCGCCTACGGACACCACCAGGGCGTCGTTCTCTGTAGAGTCTACAACCCCTTCGACAAAGGCGATCATCGGCGGTGTCATACAATGCCCAGCGCCGCGGCGCGGGCGAACTGGGTGTGGCAGATAGCGATCGCCAGGGCGTCGGCGGCGTCGTCCGGCTGCGGCACGCTGGGCAGCCGCAGCAGCAGGCGGATCATCTCCTGCACCTGCTCTTTCGTTGCGCCGCCGAAGCCGGCCACCGCCTGCTTGACCTGCTGCGGAGAGTACTCTGCCACCTCGAGACCGTGCACTGCCGCGGCCAGCAGGGCCACCCCGCGAGCTTGCCCGACTGCCATGGCCGTGCGAGTGTTGCGGCTAAAGTACAGCTGTTCGACGGCAACCTGATCGGGGCAGTGGCGGCGGATCAGCTCGTCCAGCCCCTGGTAGAGCAGGAGCAACCGGCGCGGCAAGGGCAGGCCAGCCGCGGTAGTGATGCAGCCGTACTCGACCAGCCGCAGCGGCTCCGGGCCCTCTACCACCCCGAAGCCCATGAGCGCAGTTCCTGGGTCGATGCCGAGCGTGCGCATCGGCGGATCGCTAGCTCGCCACCTGCTCGACGAGCTGCTCAGTGATCTCGAGGTTCGTGTGCACCTTCTGGACGTCGTCTAGCTCCTCGAGGCGCTCGATCAGGCGCATCACTTGAAGCGCCTTGGTGTCGTCGAGCGTAATAGTAGAGATCGGCACGTATGTCAGCTCGGCCGAGCTCACCTTAACCCCCTGCTGCTCTAAGGCGCGCCGCACCTCATCGAGCGTGGCAGGCTCGGTATACACCTCGAGCACGCCGTCGTCTTCCTGCACATCGTCGGCGCCAGCGTCAATCGCCTGGAGTGTGATCTCTTCGGCGTTACCACCGTTGAGGGGAATAGTGATGAGCCCGCGCGGCTTGAACATCCAGGCCACCGATCCGGCCTCGCCCAGGGTCCCGCCGTGGCGGTTGAAGACGTTGCGCACCTCGGCGGCGGTGCGGTTGCGGTTGTCGGTCATCGCCTCGACCAGGATCGCCGCGCCGCCCGGCCCGTAGCCCTCGTACATGATCTCCTCAAGCTGGCCGCCCTCTTCTGCAGCGCCGATCGCGCGCTTGATCGCGCGCTCGATCGTTTCCTGCGGCATGTTATGCTCGCGTGCCCGCTGGATGGCCAGCCGCAGGCGGACGTTCACCTCCGGGTCCGGCACGCCCTGCCTGGCTGCCACCGTGATCTCGCGGCCCAGCTTGGTGAAGAGTTGGCCGCGCCGCACATCCATCATGCTCTTCTGGCGCTTGATCTGCGCCCACTTCGAGTGTCCTGCCATGGTTTCTTCTCCCGGGCCCCGGCGCTTCTCTCCGGGGCCACTGTTGCGCTGTGCGTTCCTGTGTTCCGGTGTCTTGTGTTCCCATCCACGCATGCCGCGTGCGTCAGTACGATGGTGCCGGCCTTGCCGTGGCAAGGCATCGAGCAATTGTCATTATGACTGCCTGTTCTCGCGGCCGCGCAGAGAGGTGGGCTCTGCCAGGATTATAGCATCTAGCGAAAGCGCGTCAGAAAGCGCTCGCTAGTCTCGGAACAAGACAAGGATACATCACGGGTGGACCGGCGGGCAGCCGCTGCACAGTCGGGAAGGCGGCGCCGGGCATGGCGCCCGGCGCACGCAGGGGGAGGCGGCGAGGCTTACGGCACCACCACGATCGTGCCGACCATGCCCAGCTCGTCGTGAAGGGCACAGATGTACGGATAGGTGCCGGGTTTAGTAAATGTCACGCTGAATGTTGTGCCGAAGGGGAACTCTGCCCCGATGAAGCCTGAGTTGACCGCCTGGCCAGGCGAGCTGATCGTGGCATGCCCGGGTGCATCGATGCCACTTGGAGCAAAGGAGCCCAGCGGTCCGCCCGGCGGCTCAGGGCCGAAGGTGACGGTGTGCGGCGTCTCCGGATCAAGGTTGGTCCACGTGACCGTCTGCCCGGCCCGCACGACGAGCTTCTCCGGCAGGAAGCGCATGATAGCGATGCTGCCATCTTCGAGGAACACGCCTGTGCCGGCAGTGACATTGTTCAGGCCCTGGGCCCTGACCGCGGTCGCCAGCCCCTGTGCCTGTAACCGCGCTCCCTGGCCAAGCAAGCGCGCGATCTCGACCCGCGCCTGGCGGTCGTAGAAGGCCTGGTCCTGCGGATAGGGTGTGCCAGCCAGCCGCACGTGAATTACGCCGGTCATTTGGATGTGAATCAAACATACGTACGGGAAGTCACCGGGCTGGGTGAAGGTCAGCGAGAACGGTGGTGCACCCTTGGCACGGATCCCAGAGTTCACGTACCCGGTCCCGTTATATTCCGGACCGCCGGCAGGCAAGGCTGCTACCGGATTGAACTGCGGGCCACCAGGCCCCGGGATCACCAGGGGCGGGCGCGGTCCACCAGAGAGAAAGGTCACCGTGTGGATCTCTCCGGTCTCGAAGGTCCAGTTAATAGTGTCACCAGCGTTAATGAACAGCTCGTTCGAGAAGAACTCGTTGAGCTGAATGCCCTGATCATGGCTCTCAGCGCCGGCGGCAACGCGCCACTGGGTGGCAGCGGAGAGCGGAGCCAGTGGCAGCAGGCTCAGCGCCGCAGCGAGGGCGGTAGTAAGAAGCTTGGGAATGAGGATATACTTCGTCCAGTTCATAATATCCTCCAGCGTGTCAATACGCTAGTATGTACCTACTTCGTAATTTTTTAACCTCTATCTTTTTTGCCTGCGTAGCCTCCTCTCCCCCTCCAGCGGTGCGGCCAGCGCGGATAGCGTCACCAGCGCCTGGGCGTCGGCAGCGCGCCTGCTGCCGGGCCATAGGCCCAGGGTACCACCTCTGTGGCCCAGGTCTAGGTCTCCAAGGCTGATCTTTCAGTACGCCCTGCGGGGAAACTTACGTAAAGCACTGGTTAAAAGAGTTCGTGGATGGTTACGCCCTCTCGAAATCGCAGTCCCTACTTAACCGGGGGCTAACCTATTTCTGGCTGTCCTTTAACCAGCGCGGCTGTACTACGGCATACACTGGAAGTAGCAATGGAAACCAAACGGGTAATCCGTGCCCGTTATCGCCAGGCATGTTCCCGGTCCGTGCAACACTGCGCCGCGCGACCGCTAGCTTGCTGTCTGCGCCGCGGCGGTTTCCCGGCACTTCTGGGTCATCACTCCTGGGTCCTGTAGTGGTATTCATGCTCTTGGGCTATCAACGGCGAAGCTCTCGGGGCAGCCCTATGCTGTACCGGCTGGTTCTCGTGCTGAGCGCGCTGATCGTTGCGCTTCTTCCCGGCGTTCTCCATGCCGATGACGATTCCCTGGTCGGCCCGCGCCATACCTCCTACACGCTTGATTGGGACAAGCGGCGCCTGCCGGGGCCGCAGAGCTACGAGCTCGAGTGGGAGATTGAGGGCCCTCGCTTGGCACCCGGCGGCCTGAAAGACCCGGCCGACCTCTTCCTCGACCGCGCCGGATATCTCTACATCGCCGACCGCGGCAATGACCGCGTCGTGCGCCTAACCTCTGAGGGAGTATTTGTTGATATCATCGGGCCGGCGGCGCCGGACGGCTTGAGCCAGCCTGAGGGTGTATTCGTTGCCGATGACGGCGAGATCTACGTGGCCGACACCGGCCACTCCCGCATTGCCGTGTTCAACCCCGATGGCTCATTCCGGTACAGTATCGGCGCACCGCACTCTAACCTGCTTGAGGAGGGCCCGTACAAGCCGAGCAAGCTGATCGTGGATCGCCGCGGCTATATCTATATAATCGAGTCGGGCGGCGACTACCGTGGCATCCTGCTGCTGGATCACCAGGGCACCTTCCGTGGCTTCTTTGCGGCGAACCCTGTGGGCTTCAGCCTGCAGCGCTGGTTCGCCCGCATCTTTGCGACCGAGGAGCAGAAGAAACAGCTCTCCAAGGTCCGGCCCACGCACCATGCCAACATGGTGCTGGACGATCGCGGCTTTGTCTATACCGTCCTGCCCTTCGCCTCCTCTGATCAGATCAAGAAGCTGAGCCAGATCGGCACAAACGTGTATCCCAGCGGGAAGTACGGTGAGGTGGAGCGCGAACCAAGCGGCGCCGTGCAGCAGCCGCGCTTCATTGACATCGCCGTCGATGAGCAGGGGATCATATCGGCGCTGGACTTCAACTCCGGCAAGATCTACCAGTATGACCAGAACGGGAACTTCCTAACGGTCTTTGGTGGCAAGGCTTGGCAGCGTGGCTACTTCGGCTATCCGGCCAGCCTCGTTGCCGGCCCCGGCGGCGTACTCTACGTGCTCGACGCTGAGCGGGCCAGCGTGGACCGCTTCCGGCCCACGGAGTTCACCCGCCTGGTCCACCAGGCCAGCACCCTGTACTTTGATGGAAAGTATGAGGAGGCGGCCGAGATCTGGCGCCAGGTGCTCAAGCTGGACACGAACTTTATCCTAGCACACCAGGGGCTGGCCAAGGCCTACCTCAAGCAGGAGCAGTGGCGCGAGGCCATGCAGGAGTACTTCTACGCCCATGATCGCGCGGGCTACTCCCAGGCCTTTGCCGAGTGGCGCCACCAGTTCGCTCGCGAGCACTTTGGCCTGGTGATGCTCGGCACCGGCGCGGTGATCGTGCTGCTCTGGGGCTTCTTCCGCCTGCTGGGCTGGCTGCTGACGCAAGCCAACCGTCTGGAGCGCCAGCTCGCCGGCTATCAGTAAGGCCGGCAGGCGCAAGCAGCAGGAACGCTACGCAGAGCGCCGCGTTCACACGGCCAGCGGCCCGGCCGCACGTACCTCCGGCGGGACATAGGCCGCGAACTCCTCAAAGCCTGCCACAAACATCTGTGCCAGCCGGCGCGCCTGCCGGTCGTAGGCGTCGGGGTCGCTCCAGCTCCGTCGCGGGTTCAGCACCTCCGGCGGTACATGCGGGCAGGCGACGGGCATGTACAGGCCGAAGATGGGATCGCGCTCCACGGCGACGTCCTGAAGCGCACCGCTCAACACTGCCCGTACGATCGCTCGGGTCAGCGAGAGCTTCATGCGCTGGCCTACCCCATACGGTCCGCCGCTCCAGCCGGTGTTGATCAGCCACACTTGCGCGCCGTGCCGGGCAATCTTCTCCCCCAGCATGGCCGCGTACACCTGCGGCGGCAGCGGCAGGAACGGCGCGCCGAAGCAGGCTGAGAAGGTGGCCTCAGGCTCGACCACACCACGCTCAGTGCCGGCGACCTTGGCCGTGTAGCCGAGCAGGAAGTGGTACATGGCCTGCTCCGGGGTAAGCTTCGCCACCGGTGGCAGCACACCGAAGGCGTCGGCGGTGAGGAACAGGATATGCCGCGGATGGCCGCCCATGCCCGACTGCACTGCCCGCGGAATGAACTCCACTGGATAGGCAGCGCGCGTATTCTCCGTCAAGGAGTCATCGGTGAAGTCCGGCTCACGGGTCACCGGGTCCAGCACAACGTTTTCTAACACCGTCCCGAAGCGATGAACGGCAGCGTAGATCTGTGGCTCCGCTTCGGCCGAGAGGTTAATCACCTTGGCATAGCAGCCGCCCTCCAGATTGAACACGCCGCTCTCGCTCCAGCCGTGCTCGTCGTCGCCGATCAGTGAGCGCTCCGGATCAGCGGAGAGCGTGGTCTTCCCCGTGCCGGACAGCCCGAAGAACAAGGCGACATCCCCTGCCGGGCCAACGTTGGCAGCGCAGTGCATCGGCAGCACGCCACGACCGGGCAGCAGGTAATTCAAAACGGTGAAGACCGACTTTTTGATCTCGCCTGCGTAGCCCGTGCCGCCGATCAGGATCAGGCCTCTGGCCAGGTGCAGCACGATGCATACTTCAGAGGCTGTGCCGTCGATTTCTGGCTCGCAGCAGAAGTCAGCCGCATGGATCACGGTGAGCTGCGGCACATAGTCGTGCAGGCGCGCCGGGTCGGCGGGCAGGAAGAGCGCCCGGGCAAACAGCGCGTGCCAGGCATACTCGGTGATCACGCGCAGCCGCAGCTCGTGCTGGGGATCGGCCCCAGCACGACAGTCAAGGACGAAGAGTTCCCGGCCTTCAAAATGAGCGCACATGCGCCGGTACAGAGCCTCAAAACGCCCCTCTGGCATCGGCCGGTTAACCGCACCCCACCAGATGCGCTCGGCGCTCGCTGCCTCGCGGATGATGTACTTGTCGTTCGGCGAGCGCCCGGTGTACTTTCCCGTCGAAACGACCAGGGCTCCACCCGACGCGAGCATCCCCTCGCCGCGCCGGATCGCGTGCTCGTACAGCTCCGGCACCGAGAGGTTCCACCACACCCGGTCCGGATTTCCAATGCCGTAGTGCTCCAGCCCATAGTGGCTGCGCACGGGACCGACATGCAGCATCACTCCCCTCCTGTGCGAGCTGCTGCGCATCCGCAGGAACCATGAACGGAAAAATCATACCGTATCGCGGCATATATGGCTACTGCGGTTCGGCAAGGCGCATGCTAGTACGACGCGTGGGGCAATGTGAACTCCCAAGCTGCTAGAAGCCAGCGATGGCTCCGGTGGCCAGGCAGTTCTGCGCTCTTTTCCCTTTCAGCCTATAGCACCACCGCCCGGCTGGCAAGAGGGATGGACACAGGCCAGACGCTCAATCGCCGCACCAGGGCATCTGGCCGGCATCAAGGCGCCTAAGCAAAAGGCTTCCGATAGGAGCGTGGTCAGATCAGCAGTGGCCTCGCAGAAACGCTCTCCCGGAGGAGGGTCTTCGTTGCGCTGCCACCGTTCAGCTAAGGCTAAGGCCCGCGCGTCGCCCCTCTATGGGAGATTGGCGCCCTCCCACGCGGCCACTGTTGCACAGGCTGATGATCTCTGGCATCATACCGCCGCGCAGGGGATGACCGTAAGGTGCTGTGGCGCTGGCCGCACAGGGGCGCCCGTGCGGCGGGCGCGTGTGCGCTGGGGACGGCTCAGCTGCAGATTCATAGCAATGCAGAATAGCAGTGTAGAATGTAGTACGGATGTAGATGTATAAATGTACTAATGTAAAACGACGGAGGATTGGGGCATGGCACAGAGTGAGGTCAGACCGCGCCAAGCAGCGTTGTTGAGCCCGGAACTGCTCAGCATCGCCCTCGAGGAGATCAAGCGGCAGAAGGGGCCGCCCAACTGGTCGGTACGCGTCGTGGTCGGCGATAAGTTCACCGTCACGGCGATCTGCCAGGCCCCCGGCACGGTGAACGACCGGCATTATCACATCGAGGACGAGTGCTGGTACGTGGCCGAGGGCGAGATCGACTGGGTGTTCGACGATCAGGTCGTGCACGCCAAGGCCGGGGACTTTGTCTTTGCCCCGGCGCATCGCTGGCACCATATTTTCCCAAAGGGAGATAAGCCGTCGATCCGTATCGCCGTCAGCGTGACCGGGGAGTTCCACCGGCACGAGTGAGGTGATCGGCTTCTCCTTGAGGGGCAGATTGTCCGAAGCCTTTGGACAATCTGCCCCCTGCTGTGCCGGTGGTCTCTCCCCGGAGGTCTCAACAGGAGGGATGTCTCATGGCGCTCACTGCATCTACTCCCTGCTGTATACCTATCTCGCGTCGAGGAGCCCTCAGCGGTGCGCTTGCCGCCCTCGCGACCGGTGTGCTGGCTGCCTGCCGCACGCCGGCGCCTGGAGGCAGCGCCGAGAAGCCAGGTGCCCCGCCGCAGCCGGTCGAGATTCGCTTTGCGAACTGGGTGCAGGACTATGTGCCGTACTGGGACCAAATCCTGCCCAGGTTTACCGAGCAGACCAAGATTACCGTCACCATCGAGTACATTCCGTACGGCAACGAATGGGGAACCAAGCTGCTGGCGCTCTTCACCGCCGGCACCGCGCCGGATGCAGCCCATAGCGTCTCGCACACCGACACCAAGTTCTACGACGCGGGCTTCATCCGCGACCTCACGCCGCTGGTGGCACGGGAGAAGCTCGACCTCGACCGCGACTACACCCTGATGGGCACGGAGAAATGGTGTGGCAAGCTCTTCGCCCTGCCCTACTTCGCCGAGCCCTTTGCCATCTACTACAACAAGAGCCTGGTGCAGCAGCTCGGCCTTAAAGACCCCTGGGAGACAGCCAAGGGGGACTGGACCTGGGATGACCTGCTCGAGCTGAGCACCAGGGCGACGCGGGATACCGACGGCGATGGCAAGGTGGACCAGTGGGGCATGATCTGGCCCTGGAACCCGCCCGGCTACTTCGGACCTATCCCCTGGACCCGCGGCGCCGATTTCGTGGACTGGAATGCCATGCAGTTCCGGTTCGACCATCCCGCGTTCCTGGACTCGGTGCGGCTCTTCCAGAAGTGGCTGATGCAGGACAACATCGTCATGACAGGGCCGCAGCAGAGTGCGGCCCAGCAGCAGTACGGGAAGAATGCCTTCCAGGCTGGGCGCAGCCTGTTCTGGTTCCGCTCGGTGACGGATATCCCGCGCAACCGCACGGCCATCGGCACCAGCTTCGTCTGGGATGTCTTGCCGGTGCCGAAGCTGGACAACAGCCGGCCCGGGGTGTCGCTCACGGCCGGACATCCGAACTGGATGAGCGCCCAGACCACAAAGGTAGAGGCAGCGTGGCGGTTCCTGCTGTGGATGAGCGGGCCGGAAATGCAGGGCCACATGGCGGAGACGAAATTCCTGATGCCGGCGCTGAAGTCGCAGCATCCCAAGTTCTTGACCAGTGTGGCCGGCCAGCCACCCGAACACATCACCGTCTTCGGGGACGTGTTCAAGAAGCCGCATGGCTGGCATTTCCGCCACCACAACACATTCGAGACCAACGACATCTGGGCGGCAGGCATTGACAAGGTATTCCGCGGCGAGGTGCCCCTGCAGCAGGGCATGCGTGATCTCCAAGAGGAGATGAACCGCAAGGTGCTGTACGGAGACTGTACGCCCTACCGCGGCTTGAGACATCCCATCCAGCCGGCGGGCTAGGAGCTACGGACGCAGGCGATCGGCATATGGGTACCTTTGACGGCAGGGTAGCCATTGTCACAGGTGGCGCAGGCGGCATTGGCCGGGCAGTATGCCGCCGCCTCGCCCGTGACGGCTGCGCCGTGGTCGTCGTCGATGTGCGCGCAGCGCTGGCTGAGCTCGTGGCCGCTGAGCTCACGGCCGCTGGCGCTCGCGCCATCGCCCTGCCGGCCGACGTGGCTGATGAGGGCCAGGTGGAGGACCTGGTCACACGCACTCTTAACGCTTTTGGTCGGCTAGACATCCTGGTCAACAACGCGGCCGCCGCTATGCCGCGCCTGGCAGCCCACGAGACTCCGCTCGATACCTGGCAGCGCAGCCTGGCTGTCAACCTCACGGGCGCATTCCTCTGCGCGCGGGCGGCGGCGCGGCCGATGCTGCAGCAGCGCTACGGCCGCATCGTCAATGTCCTGGCCATCCAGGCCTGGGTGCCGCTGCCGCGCAACACCGCCTACGCCGCAGCGAAAGGCGGCCTGCTCGCGCTGACCCGCAGCCTGGCGATCGATCTGGCGCCGCACGGCGTGCTGGTCAACGCTGTCGCGCCCGGGCTCGTCTATGTTGATGGGGAGACAGTCCCGCCCGAACGCGATCGCACCAGCCCCAATCTGCTCGGCCGCATGGGACGGCCCGAGGAGGTCGCCGAGGTGATCGCCTTTCTGGCCTCGGAGGCCTGCACCTATGTGGTCGGTGAGGTGATCCGCTGCGACGGCGGCCGCCTGCTCTCCCGCAAGGGCGATCCGGACTGGCTGGCATAAGCCCGCGGCGCTACGCGGAAACGCCGGAGGGAGCACTGCCCCCTCGCTGGATGCGGTATACTGGGGCGCGGCTGCACCGTGCGACGTCGTATTTATGGTATCTGGGTAGTGTGTCTGGACCATGCCGCCCTGTACGGAGGTACTCGATGCGCACACGCGTCCCGGCATTCTCACGCCGCTCCGCGTTGCGGATGGTTGCGTCGCTCAGTAGCGGGATGCTGCTCGCCGGCTGCCGTACCGTCGCCCAGCCCGGCCAGGCCGAGCAGCCCAGGCAGGCGCGCGGGCCGGTGAAGATCGTCTTCTGGTGCTACGGCGGTGGCGGCACCGCGGAGCAGCTCTTCCGCACAGCCGTGGAGGAGTACCGCCAGAAGTTCCCGGAGGTGACCGTCGAATTCGCTGGCATTCCTTCCGGGGAGATCCAGCAGAAGGTGCTGGTATCCTGGACCTCCGATGTCATCCCCGACATCGTCATGGATTCATGGCGCGGCTTCCTGCGCTTCATGGATAGCGGGCTCTTCCTTGACATCACCAACGAGTTCGCCAAGCGGAAGTACAAGCCGAGCGACTTCTACGAGACAGCGCTGAAAGCCTACCAGATCGATGGCAAGCAGTTCGGCATGCCCCAGGGCTGGGGCACCAGCCTGTACGCCATGAACCTCGACCTCTTCGAGAGCAGCGGCGTGAGGCTCACCCCGGACTTCGATGAGACGTGGACCCAGGACGATCTGGTGCAGATGCTGAAGCTGGTCGTGAAATACGATGCCGAGGGGCGGATGAGCCCGTACGGTGGCGCGGACGACTCGATCTTCTTCTACTGGCTCTACAGCTATGGTGGTGATTTCCTCACGCCCGACCAGTCGCGCGCTGCGGTGACCACGCCTGAGGCGCTGGCTGCCGCAGAGTGGTATGCCAAGGTGCACACTGGCGACCGCGTGTTCATGCGGGACAATATCGACAAGCGGCCGGAGCTCAACTTCAACAGCGGCAATGTGGCGATCCACGGGAATGGCATTCCCAATAGCATCGTCCAGTATGCACAGATCCCTGCCCGCATCAACGTGTTTCTGCGGCCCAGGGCTCCGAAGGGGCGCATCCACCGCATGTATATCGACGGCTATCTGCTGTTCCGGGATACCAGGGTGCGTGATGCCACGGTCGATTTCCTCTTCTGGATGCTCGACGAAGGAGCGGTCAGCCTGGAGAAGCAGGGTGGGATTAACATCCCGTCATACAAGAAAGTTGCCGAGCAGGTCTGGCTCGCCACGATGACACAATTCAATAAGCGAAAGTGGCTTGCTGCTGCCGAGCAGTCGCGCACGGACCCTGCCCACGCCAAGTGGATCCCCGACCTGAGTGATATCTACAGCAAGTACACGCGCCAGCTCCGCACTGGTGAGGCCGGGCCGCGCGAGGCGATGGCGAATATGGCCAACGACATCAACGCGGTGCTGGCGGAGTATCAGCGCACCAAGGGCCGGTAAGGAGACTGCGTCGCGTTGCCACCGGCCCTGTTGATATCTGGCCGGTGGCAACGCATCATGCCACGGCGTGGCAGGGACCTGCTGGCCGTACTCATTACGCAGGAGAAGGTGAACCATGGCGGTGACGAGACCAACGCAGCAACTGGCGATCCATGGCGGGCCGCCGGCAGTGACGGAGCCGCTCCCCGGCGGCGGCTACGGTGTCAGCGAGATCGACGAGGCTGAGAAGCGTTACGTGCTCGATGTGCTGGAGCGAAAGGCGGTGTTTCGCTGGCAAGACGCTGCGAATTCCTATGTGGCCCGGTTTGAAGACGCCTTCGCCCAGGCGACCGGCGTGCGCTACGCCCTGGCCGTAAACAGCGGTACGGCCGCCTTGATCACCGGTCTGACCGCTCTCGGCATCGGCCCCGGCGACGAGGTGATCGTGCCGGCATATACCTTCATCGCCAGCGCGGCCGCGGTGATCCTGTGCGGCGCAGTGCCGGTGATCGCCGAGATCGACGATACGCTGACGATCGACCCGCAGGATGTTGAACGGAAGATTACCCCGTACACCAGGGCGATCATGCCGGTGCACATGCGCGGCATTCCCTGCCAGATGGATGAGATCATGCGCATTGCGCAGCAGCATCACCTGCTGGTGATCGAGGACGCGGCGCAGTGCGACGGTGGCTCGTACAAGGGCCGGCGCGTTGGCTCGATTGGCCATGTCGGCTGTTTCTCGCTCCAGGCCAGCAAGACCATCACTGCTGGCGAGGGCGGCGTGGTCGTGACGAACGATCCACAACTGTATGCCCGCGCCGCGCTGGCCCACGATTCCGGCATGGCGTTCTGGCGCAAGCTGAGCGCCGACCACGACGTGCGCCTGGGCGAGATCCCCCCATTCGCCGGCAACGGCTATCGCATGAGCGAGCTCCAGGGCGCGGTGGCGCTAGCGCAGCTTGAGAAGCTCGACCGCATTATCTCCACGCTGCGGCAACGTAAGCGTGAGATACTGCAGGCAGTGGCCGGTGCACCGAGCCTGCAGCCGATGCGCGTGCCGGACCCCGACGGAGAGTGTGCCCTGTCATGCAACTTCCTGTTCCCCTCGGCGGAAGAAGCCCAGCGCTTTGCTCAGGCGCTCTCGGCTGAGGGGGTGCGGGTCGGCACGGTGCACAACGAAGGCTTCCCCGACCGGCACATCTACAAGTACTGGGACTATGTGCTGGACAAGACGCCGATCTCGCCTACACGTGACCCCTGGCGCGACCCGCGGTACAAGGGCAGCGTGGAGTACTCTCGTGATATGTGCCCGCGCACGATGGATATCCTGACGCGCACCGTCGCAGTAAGTCTGAACCAGCGCATGACCGAGCGCCACAGCGCCATGATTGCCGAGGCGATCACTAAAGTGGCGCAGGCGCTGTATGGGTAATGCACTATAAAAAATAATTAGGTAACGAACTGGAAGAGGCAAGCGGGCAGTAGCCGGGGTAGTAGCTGGGATAGATCCAGTGGTGGATAGGATGCGCCTTACCTTTAGCTGTTTCGTAAGGCACGGCGCAAAGTCTGGTGCTACGGCGCCTGGTAGCTCTACCATGTCCACCTTAGCGGGCTCCTCTGCGGCTCCTGAGCTTTGTGCAACCGCTCACGCGCCGCGGGAGAGAGAGGCAGGGGGTAAGGGCTTCTCTTTCCTATCCTCCAAGTGCCGGGAGGCATTGAGCGATCCTGTCCGCAACGCGCGGCTGATGGTGCTGGCCGGCATCGTGGGCGGGGAGCTTCAGGTCCTTGGCGGCGGCGCAGACATTGCCTGGCATATCGTCATTGGCCGTGACAGCTTCTTCATTCCGCCGCACCTCGCGCTGTACTCCGGCATCCTGCTGGTCATGCTGGCTGCGGCTATCGGTCTGCTCACGGCAGTGGCCCAGCCCGGGCTGCGGCGTGGCGGCCTGCGGTCTAGGACCGCGCAGGTCTGGGCGCTGCGTCCCCTGCGCGCGGTCCTGTTAGCGGCGGCAGTCCAGCTCTCGGCCGGGCCGTTCGACGAGCTCTGGCATCGCCTCTACGGCAAAGAGACCTCGGTGTGGAGCCCGCCGCATTTCATGCTTATCTATGGTGCAGCAGCCAGCTTCCTTGCGCTCGCCACCGTGGAGCTCCGAGCCCGCCGACTGGAGGCACCGCATGGCGCTGGCAAGCTCAACTCCTGGGCCTTTGTGCTCCTGCTCGGGCTGGCCCTGACGATCAGTCTGGCGACCATCGCCGAGTCCGGCTTTCTGGGGATCCCGCCGACACATGTATCGCAGCGCCGCCCGCAGCTCATCTACCCGCTGACTGCGCTCGCCACCGCGATCGTGGCGTTCGTCCCGGCCGCGCGCCTGGGGCAAGGGCGTCTGGGCGCAACGCGCGTGGCAGTGGTGTACACCGGTCTGGTGCTGCTGATGGTGCTGACCGTCCATGCCGTGAGGCTTGGTGCGGCCCGGCCGTTGGGGCCAGCCCCGCTCCTGGTGCTGGCGCTGGCGCTTGATTTGGCGCTGCCGTGGCTGGAGCACCGCGGATGGGGAGCCTACCGTGCAGCCGCCCTCGCAGCGGCCATCGCTGCGCCGGTGTACTTCGTCATTGCTGCACCGTATGTCCACTTTGTGCTGGGCTGGCGAAAACTGAGCTTCGCCGACGGTGTCCTCGGGGTGTTGCTCAGCCTGCCCGTCGCTGCCCTGGCAGGGCTTGCCGGCGCAGCGCTGGCGCGCTTGCTGGACCGTCTGGCAGCCGTGGATGCGCCGTCTGTCATGTTTCCAGCCCGTGTAGCTGGAGCGTCGTGACTACTCGCGTCTGCAGGTCGGCGATGCGGATGGCGTGGTTGTTCGTGTCGGCGATGTAGAGCTTCCCGTCAGCAACGCTGAGGCCGCCCGGCTCGCGAAAGCGCGTTGCAGTGCCGGTCCCATCTGCATAGCCCGGCTGTCCGTCGCCGAAGAGCGTCGTGCAGGCGCGCGTGGTGGGGAGCAGGCGCTTGACCTTGTTGTTATAGCTATCGGCGATGTACAGTGCCCCGTCGTAGTAGCACACCCCGAGGGGGTGCTGCAGACGGACGGCATCTCCGATCCCATCGACGTCGCCGAACTCGAAGAGCCCCTGCCCGACGATTGTGCGCACAAAGCCGCCCTCGCCCAGCTCAACCAGCCGGATCGCGCTGGCCTCGCTGTCGGCGACATAGAGGCGTCGGCCATCGGTACTCAGGCCGCTCGGCTGGGCAAACCAGGCCTGCAGGCGCGGCCCGTCCTCGAGGCCCTCGTGTCCGGTGCCGGCGAAGAGGCGCACGATCCCACTCGTGAGGTCCATCGACCAGATCTGGTGGAAGCCGGCCATGGCGATATAGAGCATGTCGCCGACCAGGACAAGGTCCCAGGGCGAATTCAGCGCCGTGCGCAGACCGGCGCCGCCGGTGTCGTACCGCATCGCCTGTTGGCCAGTCCCGGCGACGGTCTCCACCGACCAGTCCGCCAGGCTGATGCGCCGGATAGCGTGGTTCTCGGTATCAGCAACGTACAGGGCATCGCCGGCCAGAGTCATGCCTTGCGGCCCGCGGAACTGCGCCGTCTGCGGCGCTCCGTCTCGCAGCCCTTCTTCGCCGCTGCCGATGACCTGCTGCACGGTGCCATCGAGACCGGCGACGACGATACGATGGTGGCCGCTGTCAGCGATGAAGAGCCGCCCGGTAGCGGCATCAGCCAGCACCTTGCCCGGGAAGCGCAGCGGCGAGGGGAGCTCCTTGTCTCGCTCCAGGTGGAGCGCGATGGGACGCTCATCCAGCAGCCCGGCGCCCTTGAACTGCTGCAACAGATCGGAGACGAACTGGTCGAGCAGCTCGAACGGGATCTCTCCCTCATGCTTGCCGATCACTTTGCCCTGGGGATCGATGAAGACCAGCGTCGGCCAGGCGCGCACGCCGTAGCGCTGCCAGATGGCAAAATCCCGATCGTTGACGACCGGATGCTCGACGCCGTAGCGGAGCACGGCCTCGCGCACGTTGCTGGTGAGCTGCTCGGCCGGGAACTTCGCCGAATGCACGCCTACCACCACGAGGTAGGGAGCGTGCTTGCGCTCGAGCTTCCGCAGCACGGGAAGCACATGCATGCAGTTAATTCAACAGAAGGTCCAGAAGTCAAGAATAACGAGCTTCCCGCGCAGGTCCTGCAGGCGCAACGGTCGATCGACGTTGAGCCAGTCCAAGCCTGGCGGGAAGTCCGGGGCGTTCACCGCGCCGGCATAGTGGGTAGCCATCCGCTGCCTGCTCCTCACCTTCCTCCCGCGCAACGATAACTGATAGACATCAGTCTGGTGGTCTTCTTAAGCTTATGCTTAAGAGCAACGTGTATGCCGGCCTAGGGCGCTGGGCGAGCACCAGCTTATGCCTGCGCGGCAGCCAGGCGCTCGGCCTGGTCGGCTGCCACCAGCGCGTCGATCAGCGGGTCAAGGTCACCGTCCATGATCGCCGGCAGACGGTAGAGCGTCAGGTTGATGCGGTGGTCGGTGACGCGGTCCTGCGGGAAGTTATAGGTGCGGATCTTCTCCGAGCGGTCGCCTGAGCGCACCATCGAGCGCCGCGTCTCGGTGAGCTCGCTCTGGCGCTTGCTCTGCTCCAGGTCGTACAGGCGGGCGCGCAGCACTGCCAGCGCCCGCGCCTTGTTCTTGAGCTGCGAGCGCTCGTCCTGGCAGGTGACCACGATGCCGGTCGGCTTATGCGTGATGCGCACCGCCGAGTCAGTGGTGTTCACGCTTTGGCCACCGTGGCCCTGCGAGCGGAACACATCGATTTCGAGGTCTTCGGGATTGATCTGCACCTCGATCTCGTCGGCCTCCGGCAGCACCGCCACGGTCGCTGCCGAGGTGTGAATGCGCCCGCTGGCCTCAGTGACAGGCACGCGCTGGACGCGATGCACCCCGCTCTCGTACTTGAGCCGGCTGTAGGCGCCGCGCCCGGCCACTCGGAAGATGATCTTCTGGAAGCCGTCGAGCCCGGTCTCGGTCGTGTCGAGCACCTCGACGTCCCAGCCCTTGCGCTCGGCGTAACGGCTGTACATGCGGAAGAGATCGCGGGCGAAGAGCGCGGCCTCCTCCCCGCCTGTGCCGGCGCGGATCTCCACGATCACATCCTTCTCGTCGTTGGGGTCCTTGGGCAGCAGGGCGACCCGCAGGCGCTCGGCCAGCTCCTCCCGCTTGCGCTGCAACGAGCGGATCTCCTCCTCGATCAGCTCGTCTAGCTCAGGATCGCGCTTCGGATCGTCGAGCATGGCGCGCGTGGCCTCGAGCTCCTCTTCGACGGCGCGGTACTGCCGGAAAAGGGACACAACCTCCTCTAGCCCCGCCTGCTCGCGCGCGTAGCGCTGAAGCAGCTCGGGGTTCGTCACCACGTCTGGCCGTGTCATTAATTCAGTGAGCTCGTCATAGCGCTGCTGGACGCGCTGCAAGCGCTCCAGCGCAGTGCTCGGAAGGTACAACATCGACATAGCGAACCGCCCTCACATCCCTCTCAGCCCACGGAACCGGGGTACTTAGGTGCCTGTGCTGGCTGGCTGCTGAAGGAGCGCTGGGTCAGATGCCTGGGACGGCGCGGCGGGCAGCGCCCCGTCGGCTGCAAGCACCCGCTCGAGAGCAGCAATCGCTACCTCGGCCTGGGCCGCATCCGGCTCGCGCGTCGTCAGTAGCTGCAAGGACAGCCCTGGCGCCATGATCGCCCGCACGAGCGAGTTCTGGTAGTGTCGCGCTGCCCACCTGATCAGCTCGTAGCCCAGCGCGGCGAGCACCGGGATCAGCACGACCCGTGAGACGATGCGCTCGACCAGCGGCGGCTTGCCCAGGAGCGAGAAGATCAGCACATACAGGACCATCACGACCAGCACGAAGGTCGTGCCACACCGCGGGTGGATCCGGCTGAAGCGCAGGACCGACTCCGGCGTGAGTGGCGCGCCCTGCTCCAAGGCATGGATGGCCTTGTGCTCAGCGCCATGGTACTCGAACACACGGCGCACGTCCGGCACCAAGCCAATAGCCGCCATATAGCCTACCAGCAGGCTGATACGGATCACACCCTCGACCAGATTGCTCAGCACCTTCTCGTAGGGCAATCCCACGAGAAAGCGGTCGATCACCCCGGCCGCCAGCACCGGCAGCACGAAGAACACCCCGATGGCGAGCGGGAACGCCAGCAGGACACTGCCCCACATCACCCCCTGCGGCAGTTCACCGGCCTCCTGCTCAACGGCGGCGGGCGACCCGGCTGTACCGTCTGTCGCCTGCCCGTTGCGCTGCGCCTTCTGGGTTGCGGCCTCAGCAGCAACAGCCACGTTTGCCGAGAAGACCAGGCTACGCATGCCGAGCGAGAGGGTCTCCCAGAGCGCCAGCACACCGCGGAGAAGCGGCCAGCGACCCCAGCGGCCGCGATACACCACTGAGGTGAGCCGCTGCTCCCGCACGATGATGTGTCCTGAGGGGTGGCGCACGGCGACGGCCCAGCCGTTCCGCCCTCGCATCATCACGCCCTCGATCACAGCCTGGCCGCCGTAGCTATATGGTTTGCTCATCGCAGTGCGTCCCCCTCACCTCGCCGCGCGGTGCCCGCCGCAAGCCTGCAGAAAAAAGCAGGGCCAGCGCGCTGGCCCTGCTCGTGCATGCGCTGCTGCTACGACTCACGCAAGCCAAAGCGGCGGCGGAAGCGCTCGACCTGCCCGGTCGTATCGACGATGCGCTGCGTGCCCGTGTAGTATGGATGGCACTTCCAGCAGAGGTCAACCCGCAGGCGTGGCTTGGTCGAGCCGGTGATAAATGTGTTCCCGCACGCGCAGGTGACCACCGCCTCGGGGTAATACGTCGGATGGATGTCCTTTTTCATGACGTGTGCGCTCCTCATCGCACGGCCCGGTTCCATTCGGGCCTGCGACCTTGATTATAGCATACCTCTTAGGCACGGCCCGGCAGGAACGCTACAGGTATACTGGTGACTGCACAGCCTGGTGCGCCGCCGACTGGCATAAGGAGCGAGTGCGGAATCGCGACCCCAGGCACGAGAGGTAAAGTGGGTTGACGAGAACGTAGATGCCGCGCCACATGCAGCGCCTCGCATAGCCGTGCCGTCACGTGGCCGGTTTGTAGCTCATTGCTGAACACATGCGTGGATGCTACCTTGTGAGAAATTGTGAGAAATACGATTAGGGGAGGAAAGGAATAGGGAGAATGAGCAGAATGGCCAATCGGACGCGGAGGAGCGCGCTCGCCGGTGCTGCGGCAGTGCTGGGCAGCGTGGCAGTGCCTGCGCTGCCGGGTCTGGCGCAGCCAGACTTGCGGTTCTACGCCGGTGATCCGGCGCTGGTCTACCGCGGTGATTGGGAACCAGCGCTGGCTGTTTCTGGGGAGCCGCCGGCGCGCCGGGCGCGCTTTGCCATGGCTGCGGTGGAGCTGACCTATGCCGGTCCGTGGGTCTCCTGGCTGACCGACGCCGGGCCAGACCGGGGCACCGCGCGCGTTAGCATCGATGGCCAGGTGCGCGATGAAGAGATCGATTTGTATCACCCGACGGTCGAGCCGAGGGAGTTCCGCTGGTCCACGCTCGTTGCTGAGCGTCTCCATGTGATCCGCATCGAGGTGACCGGGAACCGTAATAGCCGCTCGGGCAGTAGCTGGGTGATCCATCGCGGGTTCGTTGTGCCGGATGCGCCGGTATTGCCCTCTGCCAGAGCGGTCGTGCAGCCGGCCGAGACGCCTATTCCGGGGCTGGCTGCGCCCGGTCAGGTCCCGCCCCCGGTGCCACTTGCACCGGGGACAAGCTTTTACCGAGCCACCGATCCGCTCATCACCTATATCTTCGTGTGGGAGACGGTGCCCGGCCGTCCGGCATCCGACAACCTGCCTGCCCTGCCCCCATATCGTCAGGCGCGGACACGGCTCTCCAGCGCCGAATTCGCCTTCAATGGCCCGTCGATCACCTGGCACACGCTGGCCGGACCGGAGCATGGGATTGCGCGCGTGACTATTCGGAGTAGTGCGGGGGCGCCGCGGGAGGACTTTATCGATCTCTATCACCCGGTCGAGGAGCTGCGCAGCTACTCATGGAGCGTGGCGGATCCGACGCGGATCTCGACCATCCGCATCGACGTCTGGGGGGACCACAGCGCCCGGTCCAAAGGGGATCTCGTCGTGATCCTGGGCTTCTCGACCCCCAGGGCCCCGGTGCCACCGACGTTCTGACGCCCGTGCGAGCAAAACGCTGTCGAAAGCGGGCATGTCGTTCCTGGATACTGGTTCCTGGGGATGCCACTCCTGGGGAGGCCGAGCAGGCCGGACTATTCGAAGGTCCGGGTATTAAGATCCGGGCATTAAGGAAGGATGTGTGTGTCCAGTGTGGTAGGGAGGTGGTTGCTTCGGCTGTTTTTAAAGCCGGTCCTCAAGCGCGGCGTCTGGGGGGCGCTGAGTGGTCAGGCTGCATCCCCAGGGAGTCTGGAGCGGCGCAGCCTGTCGTGGGGACCGCTCCATAGCGGTAATTCCGGCGTGATTGTCCTAGTGTTGCGTGATTGTCCTGGTGCAAGGTAGTGAAGGAACATAGAGAGCCCTAGGCCGGGCTGCCCGGCCTAGGGCTCTCTGCATTCAGGCCTTGCGGAAGCCCTGCCTTACGGCGTGCACGGGGTCGTCATAGTGCTGCGGATCCTAGCCAGGTCACCGGTGCGCGTGGCGCTGAACGGGGGCAGCAGATCGGCTGCCTTGAGCAGGTGCTGGATCCCCGTCAAGCGATCATGGCAGCCAGGTCGCCCGATAAAGATACCACCCAGGTCACGGAAGTTATCGATGTTCCAGTTATCGAGCGCCGCGGCCTGCGTGAGCAGATTGATGCGCGTGGTCGGGGCATCACCGATGTACACGCCAGCCCCGGCTGCATCGCTGATGCGCGCGGAGATAGCCCGCAGGCTGTCGTGTACCTCACCCAGTGAGGCAGCCGACGTGTTTGTCGCCATATCAAGTGAACGCTGCGCTACGTCCAGTGCCTCAGCAAGCAGGTTGGTGTTCCGCAGCGCCTCATATTTAGAGGATGTAGCGCCGGTAATACGCCTCTCCGCAGAAACCGCATCGCCGGCCGTGCTATAGAGCGAAACCAGGGCGCCAGCCAGGTCCCGCAGGATGCCCGGTGTTGCCCCACGGGCGGCAGCCGTACGAGCCCACTGCAGTTGCTGCTGCCGGTAGCTGATCAGAAGATCCAGGTTGCCTATGAACCGCCGGAAGTAGTCACGGTTGTAGAGGTCGCCCAGAGCAGCATATGCTGCACGCATGCCGCCTGCGGAGGCTGCGGACGGGCTAGCTGCCTCGTCCTGCTGGTTGAGGGACAGGCCTTCCATCAGCAGCTGCAGCGCCTCATTGTAGAAGGGCGTGGCAGTATCCAGGCCTGCGGCAGCGGCCAGGTCACCTTTGGCCCGCAGCGCGGCGGCCAGATCGCGCCGCGCCCCAGCGCGGTCCCGCAAGGATGCGCGCGCGGCATCGCGATTCGCGACACACGCCCGACCCCACATGATCGCATCGTCGAGCCGGTTGGTGTCGCCGGTGCCGAACCAGTCAACGTAGCGAGCGCGCAGGTCGCAGGGGGTGCTGGTGCTCTTGGGGTTGAGCGTCCACGCCTTCAGCAGATCCTCAATAGACTTATCGCGCTGCTTGAGACCTTCGTAGACATCCTGGCGGCGCCGGTAGCTTGCCTCGCTCGGATCGAGCGCCACGGCCATGTTGGCGGCGGCCAGCGCATCCGGCAGGCGCTTCAGGTCGCTGTAGCGCTCGGAGAGAAAACGATGGTACGCCGCGTTTGCCGGGTTGGCCACAACCGCCGCACCGCCCCAGCCGATTGCCTCGTTCTTGTCAGCCTTCCAGGCATCGAAGTTCGCCTTGGGGCGGGAGTTGATCGCCTGAGCGAGGCTGAAGTAGGTGTCGGCCGTTGCCTTTCCGGCATTTACTACAGCGCGGCAATCGTCAATAGCCCTGGCGAAATCGCCGCTGAGCCGGTAGGCTTCACAGCGCTTGGTGAGGATCGCCGGATCGTTCGGGCTCTGCTGCAGCGCCTGCGTATATAACATAATCGCGTCGGTGTACCGGCTTTCCTTGACCGCCTGGTCTCCTTGGGCAACGAGGTCTGCTTGCTCGAGCTCCGCCGCGAACAGGGAACCGACCGGAAATGCCAGGAGCAACGAGAGCACCACAAACACCACCAGCGGGAGCCGCTTTACCACCTTAAGTACCTCCTGTTGCAAATCGTGATGCACCGTTGGAGCACATCACTGCCAAATGGGTACCCTAAGCAAGCGAGCGCGCTTGGATCCCGTTGCCTCTGTCATATTCCACTTCACCGGCTAAGCGGTGGAGCACGCCAGCATACTCTTGCGTTCATCTGCTATCTTCCGCTGCTTCCTTACTCATCATGAGCTACACACCGCGGTAGTATAACGTAGAGCAAGCAGAAGAGCGACCTGAGTATAGCAAGGGCTCGAACGCCTGACAAGAGGGATCGCGCTTAGACTGTGGTTTAGGGCTCTCAGGGGCAGTGGCGTGTACAGTCCTCAGGCAGCGCAAGCATCTCACAGACCGGGTAGAGCCTGCCGACCTGCCTCACGCTGGGCCAGCGTAAAGTCTGACCCGGCAGCCGGTACGCGCTGCTTCGACCATGGCCTCGGTCACGGCGACCGCGTGCATGCCTTCGCGCAGCGTTGCGCCGCGCTGTTCGTGCGTGCGTCCCGTCACCAGATCGGCGAAATGATCCAGCATTACCCCTGTGGCGTCACGCAGGTCGCCCTCAGTCTCGATGGTACGCGTCTCTAGCCCCGGCGGCCGCATGCCTGCGCCCGGC
Organism: Chloroflexota bacterium; assembly: GCA_042408875.1. Classification (GTDB taxonomy): domain Bacteria; phylum Chloroflexota; class UBA11872; order JBHOQS01; family JBHOQS01; genus JBHOQS01. The sequence continues at coordinate 128,569 of JBHOQS010000007.1, forward strand.
TGGTGCACGCCCTCGTGCTGCACGACCTGTAAGGTCTTGCGGTCGAGGCTCGTGACGCTCCCCCGCGTGCCTACCACCTGGATGATGTTCTGCGTCTGGATGCCCAGCATGCTGGCGATGACGGTCGCCGTGCGCTGCCCGCCATCGTACTCGATGAGCAGGTTCATGAACTCGATGGTCTCGTCGCCGAGGATCGTGCCGCGCGTGACTGTGCCGTAGACGGCCTCGGGCATCCCGCCCATCAGCCACAGGACAAGATGCAGGTCATGCGTGGCCGTGTCCACGATGCCGCCGTAATGCTCTGGGAAGAAGTACTGGGGTCCCATCGGCCCGCGCTGCCGCGTCACCAGGGCCTGCGTGGGGTTAATGGCGTCTACCTGGCGCTTCAGTTCCAGGGCAAAGGGCGTAAACCGGAACTGGTAGCCCACCATGCCGATCACGCCGGCAGCTTCAGCGGCCTCGACAACCCGGCGCGCCGCCGCAGTGGTGTCGGCCAGCGGCTTTTCAATGAAGACGTGTTTGCCGGCATGGATGGCATCGAGCGCGATCGGTGCGTGCCACCTGGTGTTGGTAGCGATGAGCACCGCCTGCACATCAGCGCGCGCCAGCAAGCGCCGGTAATCAGTCTCGCCCGGTACGCCCAGCGCTTCCATTGCAGCACGCAGGCGGTGCTCTTCTATATCACACACTGCTACCAGGGCGAGCTTCTCAGACTGCCGCGCATACGCGCCCAGGGCCCGTACGCCGCGCCCGCCACAGCCGATGAGCACTACAGGTACCTTCTCCACCGGCTCTCTTCTCCCCTTCTCGTCCCAGTCGCAGATACGTTTCCAGTACGCTGAGTGCCAGCCTCTAGCCGGCCAGCCAGCGCCGCGTGAACTCCAGGTTGCGGCGCGCCGCGGCGACCGGATCGTCGCCGGGCGGTGTCTCGAGCACAACCCACCCATTGTACTCGATCGCCTGCAGGGCCTCCCTGCAGGCACGCCAGTCCACACGTCCGTCGCCCAACATCGCCCGGTCGGTGTCCTTGAGATGCACCATCACCACCGCTCGGCCGAGCCGCCGCAGCATCTCCGCCGGGTCATGGCCAAAGTGCAGGGCGTTCGCCAGATCGACGTACACGCCCACCAGCGGTGACCCGACTGCCTGGATGATCCGCTGGAGCTGGTCGATGGAGAAGCTCGTCTCCAGGGCGATCGCTACGCCGGTCTCCTCAGCCACGGGCACGCAGCGACGTAGTTCGGCGATATAGCGCTCCTCCTCTGCGGCGCTGATATCGATGCGCTCCCGCTCGAAGTGCGGGAAGAGCACGGCGGACCCATCCAGCCGGCGGCACGCGCGCAGACTGCTGGCAACAAGGGCGACGCCGGCGCGCCGGGCCTCAGGGTCTGGCAACGCGAAGTTCACGCTGCGGTAGGCGGCCACGCTCAACGAGCTCACCACACAGCCAGCCTGGCGGCACCACCCGGCCACCTGCGCTGCGCCTTTATCTGAGAGCCAGGCTTCGATCACCTCAGGATCGCGCACGACCAGCTCCACGCCATCGTAGCCCAGTGCGCCTGCAGTGCGCAGCGCCTCCTCGTAGTCCTGCTGCAGCGACCCATTCCGAATGCCGATCCGCACTCCTTCTATCCTCCCAGGCTGTGCTCCTCCCAGCCTGCAAGCTTACCGCCGCTTGGTGTACTTTGCCTCGATAAGTTTGACCGCCGCATCCTGCGCCTCGTCCAGCGCAGGCTTCGGCTCCTTCTCGCCCAGGAGCACCGGCCGGACCGCCAGCCGGCCCACCTCGGTGTCCACATCGAGGAACCACGGCGCCGTGCGCCAGTGCGGGATATCCTGCGCCAGTTCCTTCAGGAGCTGGCCCGGCCTCTGGCCGCCGAAGAAGGGATCCTCGGCCATCAGACGGGGATCATCGATGACTTTCTTATAGGTGGGCCAGATGCGGCGCAGGTCGTAGTCGTGCAGGATGGCCGGCGTGGTGTGCGCGAAGACGATGAAGTCAATCGCCGCAGCCGAGCCCTTGGTGCCCTTGAGCGCTGCGACGCCGGTGCCGCCAGCGGTGGTCGTAGCCGGCGTGTTCGGCCGCCAGCGCGCCATGGGCATCAGCCGCCAGCGACCGGCGGTGTCCTTCGCCTGGGCGCCCAGCCCGCCACCGCCGAACCACCACGGCGGCGCGATGATCCGCCCGGCTGTATCGCCCTTCACAATCAGGTCCCAGTCACGGAAGCCCGGCCTGAGCCCGTTGTGCAGCAGTTCAAGCTTCACCGTCATCTCGTACAGCCAGGTCAATACCTGCAAGTTCGCCGGCGCGTTGATGGCCGGGTTGCCGCGCTCATCGATCCACCCGCCGCCGTTCTGGATCATCAGCCGCAGCACGTCGATCTGCACGATATGGCTGATCCGCCGGTCGGGCGCGGTGCCCTTAATCTTGCGTGCAGCCTCGGCCACGTCCTCGTATGTTCTGAACGGGACGGTGACGTTGGCTTCAGCGAAGAGGTCGGCGCGATAGGCGAAGGTGGAGACGTTGAGCTCATTGCCCAGGCCGTAAATCTTGCCCTGGTATGACCAGGGCTCGTAGCCGGAGGGACCAAAGAGGTCCTTCTCGCGGCCCTTCAGCGCATCGTTCAGGGGCGCCAGGGGAATGTCGTCGCCGATCAGCGCTGAGAACCAGTTGATGTGCACGTCGAGGCCGTCGGGCGGCACCCCGCCGGCAATGGCCACGATCGCTTTCTGGACGAGCTCGCCGGCGTCGGTCGAGGCGTTCTCCCAGGTGATGGTGAGCGGGCGCTGCCGGTTCTGGTTGTAATCCTCTAGGGCGCGCTTGAGCCAGTTGATGCGGGTCTCGGTCCAGTACCAGTGCGTGTAGGTCACAGGCAGCTCAGTCTTCGGCGCCGGCGCAGCTCCGGGCCGGCACGCTGTCGCAAGGGCCACGACCGGCGCGATGCTAGTACATGCCAGGAACGCCCGGCGAGTCATAGGTAGTGCGAACATAGCGCCTCCTTCATCAAGTCTCTATAATCATGCCTCTTTTAGCCATGCCCGTTTTATTCATGCCAGTTTTAGAAAGATTATTTAATGATCTTTCTAAAACATCTATTTATGATCTCTCTTGTTATGATATCTATTCACGTCTATTCGCCGGCGCTGGCGCTGAGCAATGCGCGGGACGGGCGGTATGCGCTGGCGATCCTCCCCGCGCCGCAGCCGTTCACCACACGGCGACGGACGGGGTCTTCTAAAGCAGCACCAGCATACTGGTGCGTGTGGCAAGGGTCAAACCGAGGTGCGCGCCGTCTTGACGGCGCGGTGGAGCTGCGTTACAGTGCCCTGCCCGGAGGACTGATGGGACGGCGTCCGAAAGTGAACGGGGTCTAGCGAACACGCAAAGGAGCAACCCATGCCGCAGCGCCTGCTCTGTCTAAACGCCAGCACTATCCGTCCAACGCCGCTGCTGGACAAAATCCGCATCGCTGCCCAGGCCGGCTACAATGGCATCGAACTCTGGAATAATGAACTGGATGCCTTCATCGCCGCGGGCGGATCGCTCGCGCAGGTACGTCGTACCCTGGAGGACGCCGGGCTGGCCGTCCCCGACCTGATCGCCCTGCATGGCTGGATCGACAGTACACCAGACGAGTACCCCAAGGTGCGCGCTGAGGCGCGGCGGCGCATGGAGCAGGCCGCCGCGCTGGGCGCGCCATATATTATCGCTTCGCCACCGCGCGGTCGTGCCGACCTTGAGCGCGCCGCCGAACGCTACCGTGAACTCCTGGCTATCGGACGCGAGCTGGGCGTGAAACCCTCCATGGAGTTCCTGGGCTTCGTCGAGCACATCAAGACCATTCGTACCGCCTGGTACATCGTCGAACGCGCCGGTGACCTGGATGGCACGATTGTCATGGATTCGTTCCACATCTACAACGGGGGCTCCACGCTTGACGACCTGCGCGCCGTGCCGGGCGCGCGCATCAGCATGTTTCACATCAATGATGCCCCCGCGACGCCGCCGCCGGGGAGCCTGACCGACGCCGACCGCGTCATGCCTGGCGATGGCGTGATCGATCTCGCGGCGATGCTGCGGACGCTCGATGAGATCGGTTATAGCGGCCCGATCTCCCTGGAGCTCTTCAATCAGGCGCTGTGGGAGCAGGACCCGCTCGCCGTTGCCCGCACCGGCATGGAGCGGCTGAAGCAGCTGGTCGGGACAGCGTAGGGAGCCGCAGGCTGGAGATGGGGCAATAGATCACACGCCCGCCCTGGCGCGTGCTCCCTGCCTGATATCATATGCAGGAATTGTCTGTGAGTATGTAGCATGCTCAATGGAGCCTGACTAGCCGGCGCCGGTCTGCTACCCGGCCGCGCCAGACATGTAGGCTTTGGAACGAGCTTGTGGACACAGGCGAACGTACCATGCGCATTGAGTTTCTTTACTGGGAAGAATGCCCTTCTCATGAGGAGGCGCTGGCGCGCCTGCGTGAAGTGCTGGCCAGCGAAGGTGTGGAGGCAGAGGTCGAGGTCCGCCGGATCGATACCGAGGAGCAGGCCCAGGTCGAGCGTTTCATTGGCTCACCTACGATCCGCATCAACGGGATTGATATCGACCCGGCAGCGGAGCGGCAGACGTTCTACTCGCTGACCTGCCGCGCTTATACCCGCGATGACGGCCGCATCTCACCCCTTCCGCCAGTGGAAATGATCCGCCGGGCTATCCATGCAGCGCTGGCGCAGGAAGCCACATCCTCGGCAGTTCCACAGTCTTCGACATCCTAAGAGGGGAACGGGCTGGGAGAGGGGGACGAGCAGCACAGACGGGTTGTGCCGTGGCCCCGCGTCCGGGCACGCCAGCGACCTGTACCATGGCCTTGGGACACGGCTACAGGATCAAGCCAGTAGATGCACCCACAGGAGGGAAACGATGGCGAACCTGAAGATCGGTGATCGGGCGATCGATTTCCGGCTGCCTGCTACCGATGGTCGGACCTACTCACTGGCCGATTTTCAAGACAAGAAGGTGCTGGTAGTGATCTTTAGCTCCAACCACTGCCCGTATGTACGCGCCTGGGAGGACCGTATGATCGCCATCCAGCGCGACTATGCGGGCAAAGATGTACAGCTCGTGGCGATCAATGCGAATGATGTGCGCAAGCAGCCGGGCGACAGCTTCGAGGCGATGGTGGCGCGGGCTCAGGAGAAAGGCTTTAACTTCCCGTACCTGCGTGATGAGACGCAGGAGGTCGCCCGCGCCTATGGCGCCGAACGTACACCGGAGGTATTCGTGTTTGACGCCGAGCGGCGGCTGGTCTATCACGGCAAGATCGACGATAACTACGAAGACGAGGCGCAGGTGAAGAACCACTATCTGCGCCGGGCCATCGATGCCGCTCTGGAGGGGCGGCTGCCTGAGATTCTGGAGACCTTGCCGCAGGGCTGCACGATCAAGTGGAAGGATTAACACGGTCACAAAGCGAAAGCTCGCGAAGGGCTGACCGTACGACAGAGTCGGTCCAGCGGGGGATGGCCGGCTGCGGGGAGATCTCAGAGCAGTTCTTCTGCCCCCGGCGGCCATCTTTCTACCCCAGACGGTCGAGCAGGACGTCGTAGCGCGCTCGCACGCTGCATTCGTACGAGTGCGCGACCCACCGCGCACGGCCGGCTGGCGCGGCACGTGATGAAGCAGCTCATGAAAGCAAATGCGTCCGCCGCCACCAGCCGGATCCTGCCGCTGGACACCGTATTCGAGCCCTAGTGACCGCTGGAGCCGGGGCGGTTTCACTTGAGGGGGCGCTAGCTCTAGAGGCCTGACGCGGAGAGAGCTTGGCATAGTTCTTGCACTTTGCTCTTTAAACCACCTTAAACTACTTTAAACCAGATCGCTCTTTAAACCAGGTCGCACCCTATGCCGATAATTGTCTCTAGCGGCGCAGCCGAGGCGGGTGCCATCGTCGTGCCGATGCGCTGAGACAGGCTAACTGATGCGTGCGGAGCAGCTCTTACAGGCGATAAGCCAGCTCCTGTTCGTCTTGATCTTCGCTGCTACTGCGGTGCAAGTGGTGCGGCGCCCGCTGCGCTCGAACATCGACATTGCAGTGTTCTTCGGCCTCGCGGCGATCGTCATCGCTGAGCGCTGGCTCGCTCAGACGCTGCGTGTGATCCCGGGTTCGGTGGTCGAGGTGACAGGCGCGGCGCTCATCCTGGCGATGCCTATGCGCTGCTCCGGCTGCTAGATGATTTCGCTGTCGTGCCGTGGCTGGTGCTGCGCGCGGCGGAAGCTGGCCTGTTCGCCTGCGTGGCTGGATTGGCGTTAATCGCGCCGCGCCCGCTGTGGCTGACCCTGCTCTGCGTGGCGTATTTCTGCACAGTACTGCTGTATGCCACAGGTGCCTTCGTGCGACAGGCACGCTGGTCCAGGGGCGTGACACGGCGGCGTATGCAGGCAGTAGCTCTCGGCTCGCTCTTTCTTGCCGCCGCCATTCTGATCACCGGCCTGCGTGCAGCAGTGCCGGCATACGAGGAGGTCTGGACCGTGCTGGGGTACGCCGGCGCGGTCATCTCTGGCCTGGCGTACTTCCTCGGTTTTGCGGCGCCTCGCTTTGTACGTCGCGCCTGGCAGGAGCCTGAGCTGCGCGACTTCCTGCGTGAGGCCGCACAGTTGCCCCGACTGGCTACGCTGGATGCGATCCCCGCCGAGCTGGAGCAGCGTGCGGCTGAGACCCTGGGCGCGCCCTACGCTGCGATCGGGCTGTGGGATGAGTCCAGGCAGGTGCTGCGCTTCCGGGCCACCGGCACTCCACCGCCGAGGCTGCCACCTGAGCGCACAGAAGCGTTCCGTCAGGGCATCTTCGAGTTACGCCCCGGCGAGATGATTGCCGGGCGCGCCTTCATGGCTCAGCGCGCCCTCTTCTCTCCCCAGGCAGCACGTGCCGATCCCCAGTACGCAGCGCTCTATCGCGCCTTCGGCGCGACAGCGGTGCTGGCAGCCCCGATCACGGCGGGGGCGCGGCGTCTGGGTGTACTGGTAGTGTACGCGCCGCGCGCCCCGCTCTTCGCCGAAGACGACCTGGAACTGGTGCAGCTCCTGGCAGATCAGGCGGCGGTGGTGCTGGAGAGCCGGGCGCTGATCGACGAAGCGGCGCGGGTGTGTGCTCGCGAAGAGGCGGCACGCCTCAAGGAAGACTTCCTGTCGGCGGCAGCACACGATCTCCAGACGCCGCTGACCATCCTGCTTGCGCAGGCGCAGCTCCTCGAACGGCGTGCGCTGCGGCATCCAGATGCGCCGGCTGACCTGGTGGGCGTGCGTCGCCTTGTGCGTGAGGCCAGGCGGCTGCGCAGTCTGGTGCTGGAGTTCATCGATGTAACGCAGGGTGGCCAGGATGCAGCCCCTCTGCGGCGCGAGCGGGTCGATCTGGCGATCCTGGCGCGCGAGGCCTGTGCCCGCTTTACGTCCGAGCAGCATAGCTGTATGTTTGAGGGCGATCCCAGCGTCGTCGGCGCCTACGATGCCGCGCGCATCCGCCAAGTGCTGGATAACCTGCTCGAGAACGCGGTCAAGTACAGCCCCGCTGGCGGTATCATTTGCGTGCGGGTGTGGCAGCGTGATGGCTGGGCACATCTTACCGTCACCGATCCGGGGATCGGCATTCCCCCCGGTGATGTGCTGCACCTGTTTGAACGGTTCCAGCGGGGCACGAATGTGGATGATCGCCGCTTCGCCGGAATGGGGCTGGGCCTGTACATCTGTCGCGGCATCGTGGACCAGCACGGCGGGCATATCCAGGTCGAGAGTGTCCCTGGAAAAGGCACCACAGTCCATGTAACACTGCCTCTGGCGCTGGAGGGTGTGTGCTGTGCCTGAGCAGTGTCCCCTTGGGCCGCCGCAGGTCGCGCAGCTTATCCTGGTCATTGACGACGATCCCGATATCCGCGAGGTCGTGCGCGAGATCCTTGAGGGTGAGGGCTATCTCGTCACTACCGCAGCCAATGGCGCAGAGGCGCTCCGTGTGTTGGAGCAACAGCGGCCCGCTCTGGTGCTGCTGGACATGCGCATGCCGGTGCTCAACGGCTGGGACTTCGCCGCTGCTCTGCGGGCGCGCGGTGCACGCCCGCCCATCCTGGTCATGACCGCAGCACAGAGCGCGAGGCGGTGGGCTGAGGAGATCGGTGCCCAGGGCTATATCGCCAAGCCCTTCGATCTCTCTGACCTGCTCACCGCCGTCGAGCGTCTGCTGTCGCAGACCACATCTGGCAACGGCTCTTACAACTCTTACAACTAGACCGGCAACGAGACCAGATCTGCCCACCTGTGTACTGCGCACCACGTACTGCGGAGAGGCTCCACGCTCGCCGGGCTGTAGCGGCTCCTAGATTCCCCCCAGTGGCTGGAGGAACGCAAGGAACCAATAGTTCATCCGCTCCCCTCCGGGGCCCACAGCGGAGCCGTCCTCCTCCAGACCGGCCCGGCCCATTACCGCGGGGTAATGCTCTTGCCTCGACTCTGGGCATGGTGCCGTCTCTCCAGCTGACGCCGGACGCATGCGCGATAACGCCGGACGCATGCGCGATAACGCCGGGCGCATGCGCGATGACGCCGGATGCGTGCTAGCCTGCACCGAGCTGAGCCAGCCGCTGTTTAAGATAGTCGATCGGCTCGACCGGCGAGGGGTCCGTGGCGTAAAGGATCGCCAGGTAGTAGGATGTGTAGTCACCGGCCACGATGCTGGAGAAGAGGTGCGCCAGCGCGCTGCGACCCCGCGCGACCACCCGCTCGAAGGGGATGCCGCGGCGGTGGAGCAGCTCTTCGGTTACCTCGATGCGCCGTAGCGTGCGCGGGTGGTAGTGCGATGACACCAGCAGCACGACGAAGATGGCTTCAGCCAGGTCCGCTGGGTTCTGGTAGCCGACGACTGCGTTGTGGTTGAGCTCCGGGAACACATCGTAAGCGGCGTACGACTTGCTGTTCTCGTTGAACTGTCCCTTCCAGCGGCGGGCTACTTCCGAGAGGATGCCAGCGCCGTAGATGACCGGCAGCCGTCCGTGCAGCTTGCCGGCGAGCTGTTTCGCTGGATTGCGCGCCGTAGGGACATCCGCGGTCAGTTCATCCGAGAGTTGCTCAACCAGCTGTATCGCTTCCTGCACGCCCTGCTCCTGGCTGCCGATCACGCCGAGCTGCTCGGCGACGGCAAGGAGCGGGACGAATAGGTACCCGATGGTAGCGCGAGGCGGCGCTTTATAACTGAAGTGATAGAGCGGTGCCCCGTACTGCTCGGCCAGCCGGGCAAGTTCACCGCCGGACGTGATGGCCAGCAGGCGGCAGCCACGCTGCCACGCCTGCTGAAAGGCAGAGAGAGTCTCCTCCGTGTTGCCGGAGTAGCTCACGCCGATGACGAGTGAGTGCGGCCCGACAAACCCGGGCAAGTCATACTCGCGGCAGATAATAACCGGTAGCCGGGATTCCGCGTAGGTGAGCGTACGTAGAAGCTCCCCGCCAATGGCCGAGCCACCCATGCCCAGGATCACGAGATGCTGGATGTCGCGGTAGTCCGGCGGCAGTTCCAGCCGCCGCGCCTCCGCCCAGGCGGTGCGGATCTGTAGCGCCGTTTCACCAATACGGCCGAGCATGTCGCCGGGGTCGAGCGCGCGCAGGCGTCCGAGATCATCCAGGATCGAGAGGTCGGCACGTGTCTGCATGCGAATTCCTCCTGTGCTGTCCCCGCCCTCGCCAGCGAGCTGGCAAGGAGAGCGGGAGGGAAGTCTGCTGCGGCGTACTGAGTGCCCTTACACCCCTGCCAAGGCACGGCCGGCCTGCAGGATACGCGGGACCCGTTCGCGGCTGGTGGTCTCGGTGTAGATGCGCATAATCGGCTCGGTACCGGAGAAGCGGATCAGCAGCCAGCTTCCGTCCTCGAGCAGGTATTTGAAGCCATCGGTCGTGTTCACCTGCACCACGCGCAGGCCGTCGATCTGCTGCGGTGTATTAGACCGAATGCGCGCCAAAATACGCTCCCGCTCGGCTGCCGGGAAGCCCAAGTCGATGCGGTCGTAGTAATGCTCGCCGACCTTAGAGAACAAGTACTGCACCAGCTCCGACGGCGTCTTCTTGAGCTGCACGCACATGTCAAGGATAAACAGCCCGGCCAGGATCCCGTCGCGCTCAGGAATGTGGCCGCGGAAGGCGTAGCCGCCGGACTCCTCGCCCCCGACCATGGCGTTGTGCTCCAGCATGGCCGGCGCGACGAACTTGAAGCCCACGCCGGTCTCCACCACCGGCACCCCGTACAGCTTCCCGAGCTTCTCCAGCATCGAGGTCGTGGAGAGCGTTTTCACAATCGTGCCGCGCCAGCGGCGTACTTCCAGCAGGTACAAGGCGAGCAGGCCGTAGACCCGCAACTGGTCAATGAACTCCCCGTGTTCGTCGCATACCCCAACGCGGTCGGCGTCACCATCCGTGGCGATGCCCATGTCGGCGCGCCGCTCGCGCACCGTCCGTAAGAGCGGCTGGAGGTTCGCGGCGATCGGCTCAGGGCGAGCCATTTCTGGGAAGATAGGATTACGCTCCCCGTGGATCTCGTAGAGCTGTGTAGCGCCGCCCTCAAGGATGCGGCGCAGCCAGCCAGCGCCGGCGCCCCACATGCTGTCGATGACTACCGAGATACCGGCGCGCCTGATCGGCTCGGGGTCGATCAGGGTGCGCAGGTGCTGCAAGTACGCTGGGGCGGGATCGAACACCTGGATCATGCCGCTGCGCTCAGCCTCCGCGCGGGGCACGCGCTTGACCGCATCCGGCCCCCCGGCGGCCACGCGCGCGATATGCTGCTCAACCTCGGCGATGGTCTCCGGGTCAGCCGCACCGGCGTATTCCGAGCGGAGCTTAAAGCCGTTGTCGATAGGTGGATTGTGGCTGGCTGTGATATTGATCGCGCCAGCGGCCTGCTTCGTCAGGATCGAATATGAGATCACCGGCGTAGGGGTATAGGTCTGCGTGAGGTGCACGGCGATGCCGTTGCCGGCCAGGACCTCGGCCGCCGCTGCAGCGAAGTATTCAGAGGCAAACCGTGCATCGTAGCCCACGACCATCCCCTTGTCCGCCTTGCCAGCTGCCTTCAGGTAGTCTGCAACTCCTTGTGTGGCAATACGCACGTTGGCGAAAGTGAAGTCCTCGGCAATGACACCGCGCCAGCCGTCGGTGCCAAACTTGATCGGAGTAGGCATTGCCGCGCCTCCTCGTCGTTGACATGCTTAGGGGTAGTTACGCATCACGCACTACCCACCTATGCCTTCCCGTGCGTCACGCTGCGCCAGTAGTCGAGCACCGCGCGCACGCTCTCCTCCAAGGGGATCTGGGGCTCCCAGCCGGTGGCCGCACGCAGGCGCGAACAGTCGCTCACGATCACTGGCACGTCCATGGGCCGGAGCAGCGCCGGGTCCGGCTCCACGCGGATCGGCACCCGGGCGAGCGCCAGGAGCGTGTCCACGATCTCCTGCACCGCGACCGCACGGCCAGAGCCCACATTGTACACCTCGCCCGGCTCACCGTACTCCAGGGCCAGCCAGTACGCCCGCACCACATCGCGCACATCTGAGAAGTCGCGCCGTGCTGCCAGGTTGCCGACCCGCAGCACAGGCGGACGCTGGCCGGCCTCGATCTCGGCGATCTGGCGGGCGAAGGCTGCCACGACGAACGATGGATCCTGGCGCGGTCCGATGTGGTTGAACGGCCGGACACGCACAGCGTGCAGGTGATGGCTCAGGTAGTATTGCAGCCCGAGCAAGTCCTGGGCGACCTTGCTCACTGCATATGGGTCGGCCGGGCGTAGGGGGTTTGTCTCCCGCACTGGCAGTTCATCAGGCCGTACGATGCCGTACTCCTGGCCGGAGCCGACGACCAGCAGACGGGCGGATGGGGCATGGGCCAGCAGCGCCAGAATCACGTTGAGCTGGGCCACCACGTTGGTGATGAACGTCTGCGCCGGGTTCGCCCAGGCGGCTGCAACCGACGCCTGGGCGGCGAGATGAAACACCCGCTCCGGCTGCACCTCGGCCACTACGCGTGCAGCCGCGGCCGCGTCGGTGAGATCGGCTTCATGGACGCATACATGCTCCAGCACCGCGGCGCGCTGGTGCACCGTGCTGTCCGGACGCACTACTCCGTGGAGCTCCACGCCGGTACGGGTGAGGCAATGCTCAGCCAGATGGCTTCCCGCAAACCCGGCGATGCCTGTAATTAACACCCTCACCCTGTACAGACCCTCCAGATCGCGCTGGCCGGCGTTGGGAGCGCACAGAGCGTACGGCCGAGCGCTCTGCTCCGAGCGCTTCCTACAAAAGCGCCGCCGCGCGGCGGTACGCCGGTGGCATGACACGCCTGTGTCCTCGCCTTGCGCATTATAGAGTATTGCGCTTGCTACCGGGATTGCGCCGGGCGCCGGTGCGGCTCGGGAGCCCGTGCAGACAGTTCGGGGTTGATCTGAGATAATTGGCTGGGCTGCGAAACGCATCGGTGAGGCGCTTTGCTGCACTCGCTATACACTCGCTATGCACTCGCTATGCACTCGCATGGAAGACCTCCCGCCTCTCGTACGTGCCCGAGGCGTATTCTGTCGATCGAAAGTTCGGTGAGGAAGATAAAAATATAAAATAAAAATATAAAAAAATATAAAATAAAGAAACAAAGAGGGAAGAACAAGCAAAGAAAACACAGGAAGTAAGGGAGTTCTGGCATTGATGGGTGAACACGCTGTAGATCTTTCGGTTGGCACCTTCCTGGACCGGCTGGCTGCCGAGAGCCCTACGCCCGGTGGGGGCAGCGCGGCAGCGCTGGCCGGCGCGCTGGCCGGCGCGCTAGTAAGCATGGTATGCCGCTACACGCTTGGCCGCGAGCGTTTCCAGGATGTGGAAGAGACGATCAGCCGCGTGCTGGAGCGGGCGGAGCAGCTTCGCGCCGAGCTGACCCGCGACGTGCAGCGGGACATCGATGCATACGGAGGCTACGCGCGCGCGGCGGCGCTCCCGCGCGGCACACCGGAGGAACGGCGGGCGCGTAGTGAGGCGCTTCAGACGGCGCTGCGCGCCAGCACAGAGGTGCCGCTGGACGTGGCTGCCCGCTGCGCTGAACTGCTCGAGCTGGCTGTGGACGCTGCGGCCGCGGGGAACCCCAACCTTCTCTCCGACGCTGCGGTAGCGGCGGAGCTAGCCGAGGCAGCACGGCGCTCGGCGGCCTTGAACGTGCGCCTTAACCTCCGAGGAATAAAAGACTCCGCCTTTGTCGAGTCCTGTACGCAACGTCTGGCGGAGATCGAGCAGCGGGCAGACGGGCTACGGGATCGTGTGGTGAACATCGTGTTGGAGCGAAGCCAATGAGCGCTCGGATACTGGACGGACGGCCGCTTGCTGCTGCGATCAAGCAAGAGGTTACCGCAGCCGTCGCGGAGCTGGCTGCGGCCGGCCGGCGGCCCGGCCTTGCGGTGGTCCTGGCCGGTGCCGACGAGGCCGCCGCCGTCTACACTCGCCGGCTGGAGCGGCTGGCAGCGGAGGCCGGCCTGGCCTTTCGCCGTGAAGAGCTCCCCGCAGGAACGGACACTACGGCCGCTATCGGCACGATTGAGCGGCTCAATCAGGATCCCGCGGTGACCGGCATTCTCGTGCAGATGCCCCTGCCCCCGCCGATCGATGCGCAGGCCGTGACGGCGGCGATTGCGCCGTCCAAAGATGTTGATGGCGTGCACCCGCTCAATGCCGGAAGGCTGTTTCTCGGCCTGCCGGGGCTTGTGCCGGCTACACCGCTGGCTGCGCTGGAGCTCCTTAAGCGCTACGACGTTCCGTTGCAGGGACGGCGCGCCGTCGTTGTCGGCCGGAGCAACATCGCCGGCAAGCCGATGGCCCTGCTGCTCTTGCGCGAGCATGCCACGGTGACGATCTGCCATACCCGCACGGTTGACCTGAGCAGCGTCACCCGCGAGGCCGAGGTGCTGGTCGCCGCGGCCGGCCGGCCGCGGCTCATTCGCGGCGACATGGTACGCCCCGGCGCTGTCGTCGTGGACATTGGGACGAACGTGGTTGATGGCAAGCTCGTGGGCGACGTGTACTACGAAGAGGCCGCTGAAGTCGCCTCGGCGATCACGCCTGTGCCCGGTGGCGTCGGCCCCCTGACCAATATCATCCTGCTGCGCAACGTAGTGCAGGCAGCACGCATGGCTTCGCTCCCCGCCTAGCCGGCTTGCCAGGTGAACAGTTTTTTATTCAAATTCAATTCCAAATTCAATTCAAGTTCAATCAAATTCAACAAAAGATGAGCGAAGATGGATGAACAGCACGTGGTCACCTGCTTCCTCGAACACGGCGGGCGTGTGCTCCTGCTGCGGCGGAGCGAGCGCGTCGGCACGTACCGCGGCCGCTGGGCCGGGGTGTCGGGGACGATTGAGCCGGGGGCGACACCGCTGGCGCAGGCATATCGCGAGCTGGAGGAAGAAGTAGGGCTGCATACCGGCGATGTGGAGCTTGCCGCCGCGGGAGAGCCGCTGGTTGTGGTGGACGAGGCATTGCAGCGCAGATGGATCGTCCATCCGTTCCGCTTTCGGCTGCTCCACCCCGAGCGGCTGCGGCTAGACTGGGAGCACACCGAGCTGCGGTGGATCGAACCGAGTGAGCTGGCCGGCCTGGATACCGTGCCTATGCTGGCTGAGACGTGGCAGCGCGTGGCGCCGGGGAACGTCGAGGCCGAGATCGAAGCGCGCGTCCTCGCTATTGAGAACGATACCCTCCGGGGCGCGGCTGGTCTGGCGGCCGAAGCCCTGCGGACCCTGGCCTTCGCTGCGGCGCACCTGCCGGCTGCGACGCCTGCCGACCTTCTCGCACAGCTCGATGGGCTGGCCCAGCGGCTAGCGATGGCCCGTCCTGGCATGGCTGCTGTACGCACCGCGGTCGCACGATTTCAGGAGATCCTTTCCGCGCTGGGGGCCGTTCAAAGGCTACCAGAGCTGCGGGACGCGCTGGCCCGCGCCGCCGCCGAGCTAATTGGCCAGCTCCAGACGGCGCGCACGCGCGCGGCCGAGCGTGCAGCAGCGGTCCTCCCAGCCGGCGCGCCTGTGCTGACCTGTACCGATAGCGCCACTGTCGAAGAAACACTGCGAGTAGCTCGCGACCGCCAGAGGAGCTATGACGTCCTGGTGGTGAGCTACGTGACGCCGGATGGCACGGACCACGGCGCGCTGCTGGCTGCGCGACTCAGGCCGGCCGGCCTCACTGTCGAGCTGGTGACGCTCGAGGCGATCGGGAATGCGGCCCGGCGCGCCGGCTGTGGGCTGCTGGGAGCCGATACCGTCTTCGCCGATGGCTCGATTGTGAATGGTACCCCATCGCTTCGCGTCGCCGAGGCGCTGGCTGCCGCGGGCCGGCCCCTCTACATCGTCTGTGATAGTTTCAAACGCGTGCCCGACCCGCCGCCTTCTCCGGAAAGCCTCCCGGCTGGCTTCGACCTCGTGCCTGCCGCGCTCATTACGCGCATCATCATGGAGGAATAGGGCCCTCACCCCGGCCCTCTCCCACAGTGCGGTGGGAGGGGCGGATTACTGCGGAGCGCAGGCCGCCAGCGCAGCGGCAAGCCGGAGGTCAGTGCGGCTGTGGCTGTGTAAGCTGCTCGGCCGAATGCACGAAGGTAACGCTTTTGTAGCGCTGCTCGATACGGTCGTAGATGGCTTTGGGGACAACCGGCGCTTCCAGCTCGAGTTCGTCCAGGCGCCGCCGGAGATCGCTCATCCAGTCGGCCTTCTCCCGGAGCCATTCTGGAGACTCGGTAAAGGCCTGCTCGAGCTCCCGGATGATGTTCTTGTACCGGACTCCGGCAGCGCGGTGCCGTTCGGCGAGGTCAGCGAAGTTGAAGAATGTTTGCAGGCTGGAGAGAACCGCGGCGGTGACGCTGATGAGCCCGACGATGATCTTAACCAATGTATCGACCGTCGTGCCCAGCGAGGCAAACACCGCGGTGCCGACGACAGCGGAGAAGATGACGGCCGGCACGCCAAGCCAGTACCGGTACTGATCATAGCGGCGCGCAGCTTCGTCGTGGCGATCGCGTCCCTTGTGCGCGTGCCGCAGCCAGCCGCGTAATGCCTCTCTGGGCTCCAGAGGCTCGAAAATCGGTGTGCCCGGTGTGCTGGCATGCTGTGCAGCCATGGTCAGTAGGCCTTTCGTAAGAGTGCGAGGATCTCGTCCTCGGTGGCCAGCCGCGGGTTAATACGATTGTTCGCGCGGCGTAGTGTGTCCCGGGCGATCAGCGGCAGTACCTCTTCGCGGACGCCGGCCTCGCGCAAGGTCTGCGGCAGGCCAACATCCTGGGAGAGGCGACGCACTGCCTCGACGGCGCGCAGCGCGGCGGTGCGTACGCTCACGCCGGTGACATCTTCGCCCAGTGCCCGCGCGACATCCGCCAGCTTCTCTGCGCAGCCGTTCAGGTTGAACTCCATGACGTATGGCAGCATCACGCTGATCGTCAGGCCATGGGGCACGCCACCCCACACCCCGAGCGGATGGGAGATGCCATGGCAGATCCCCGTGCCGCGCTGGGCGAAGCCAAAGGCAGCGATCATAGCCGCGAACATGAGCGCCGCACGGGCCTGGAGATTATCGCCGCGGGCGACCGCGACCGGCAGAAAGCGGCCTACCAGCCTGATAGCGGTCAGGTCGCTCAGGTCAGAGATGGGGTTAAAGTTGATGTTTGTGTAGGACTCGATGGCATGGCCGAGCGCGTCCATGCCGTTCATAGCCGTCACCCGCGGCGGCACGGTGAGCGTGAGCTCAGGATCGCAGATCGCCGCGGCGATGCGATACGGTGGGCTCCCCACACCTTCCTTGAATTTGCCGTCGACGTCGTAGATGATCGCACCGCCGCTGATCTCGGCGCCGGTGCCGGCCGTAGTAGGGATGCCGATGAAAGGCAGCGCCGGCTTCGTTGGTCGGGCGCGGCCATACATGTAGTCAGTGACGCTGCCGCCGTTGGTGAGCAGCACATTAATCGCCTTGGCGCAGTCCAGCGAGCTCCCGCCGCCACAGCCGACGATGAGGTCGATGTCTCGCTGCCGGGCGAACGCTACCCCGGCGTTGACATGCTCGACGGTCGGCTCCCCGCGAAAGTCGGAGAAAACACTTACGGCAAGCCCGGCGTCCCGCAGCGAGGCCAGCGCCTTCTCAGCTGCTCCGGCCTCGACGACGCCCTGCTCCGCAACCACCAGCGCGTGCGTGCCGCCGAACTGCCGCGCCCGCTCCCCCACGCGCTGCACAACGCCGGGCCCGAACAGGATCTGCGGGCTGTGAAAGGTGAATAGTCGGGAGAAATCCCAGGAGAAATCGAACATTGCCTGCCTGCTCTGCGTTTCGCTCTATTTTTGTTGTTATGTCACCAGCAGCGGTGACACCGGCGTGGTGCACCGCTCACCTGCTAACACCTACAAAGCCACTCGCCCGTCGCCTCGCACGCGCCGGCCGTGTGGGCTGCTGCGGAGAGCCGTCTCACCCCGTCGGGATCTCCTGCGTCTCGCCTGTCTCCACGTCCACCACGCAGAGCCGGCGCCGGCCGCCGCCGAGTCTGGTGTAGGCGATCCTGCGCCCGTCAGGCGACCACGCCAGGTTCCAGTCGCCATGCGCGCCCGAGGTGATGCGGCGCACATTTGAGCCATCCGCGTCCATCACGTAGACCTCTGCGACTCCGCCCTCCCGCTCAGACCAAAAGGCGATGCGGCGGCCATCCGGTGACCACGCCGGCGCCCAGTCATCGGCTTCATGGGTGGTCAGGCGGCGCAGGTGCGAGCCGTCCGGGCTCACCGCATAGATCTCCATATTGCCGTCGCGGTTTGATACGAAGGCGATCGTCTGCCCATCCGGCGACCAGGCCGGCGCCCAGTCGCTCACGCGCCGCTCGCGTGCAGATGCGTTTCCAGTCTGTTCCGCCATGCTGCCCTCTTGGGTCCATCGCTCTGATGATCAGAACCGGGGTCCGCTTTCACTTCACTCCGATACAGAGAAATCGCGTCAGGCTAAACACATACTCGCTAGCAGCATCGGCTGCCTCCTGCTCGGCGCGCCAGCGCGCCAGGTCCTGCGCGGTGAGTGTGCCGTCGCCGGCCAGCTTCTCCAGCCAGGCGTCTAGCCAGCCGAACTCGGCGCGCATCTCGGCGTAGCTCGTCAGCACAGGTGTGTACGCCAGCGCGCGCTGCTCCGTCCACGGCGCTGCCTTCAGGTAGCCCCACAGGCGACGGCCAGCCCAGCCGTTCGGGCCGGCGTCGCTCAGCGCGGCGGTGATTCGCCGTGCCAGGTGCCGGTCGTGGATACTTACGACCAGGGTATCGTAGTCACGGTGGACCAGCAGCAGCCGGCCGCCGGGGCGGAGCACGCGGTACGCCTCGCGCACGAACGCGGCCGGATCGTGCATGTATTCCACCGTCTCCAGCGAGAGCACGAGGTCAAACGTTGCATCCGGGAAGGGCAGCGCCTCGCCCCGGCCAGCCACGTAACGTACCGTTCCCGCATCCGGCGCAGCTGGCTGAGCCAGGGCCTCGCCGAGCCGGGCCGTGCTCGGGTCCAAGCCGATCACTGCGCCCGACCGTCCAACACGTACGGCGGCCAGCTGGCACATGCCACCGGCGCCGCAGCCTACATCGAGCACTCGTTCACCGGGCCGGACGGCGGCAAGGTCCAGGTAGAAGCTCCAGTGTCGCTCCCCCGGCTGCATTGCCTGCTTTTCCCTCTCGCGCTGCCGGCACGCGCCTGCGCAGAGCTTCCACGGGCCGGGCGCTCACCTGCGGGCAGTGTACGTGGCGCCTCCCGCACGGTCAAGCGCCGTTCTGAAGCCCGTGTTGCCTCGCCGAGACTACCAGAAGGCCGCCTGTTCAGGTAGAATGGCATGGGAGTAGGGATGGTGCCAATGCACGACGAAGCTCTCAGCGCAGCAAGCTGTGCCGCAGGCAGGCGGCGCGAGGCGCCCGTGCATGACGGTGCAGACGCCACGGCGCCCGGGAACCCGCCGGGTGACAGCGTGGGGGGTGGTGAGGCTACGGCTCGGATGGCCGGGCCAGAGTGGCTGGAAGAGCTGACCTTGGTGCCGCTGTACACTGGCTTGCTGGAGCAGGGTGCGAGAGCGCGGTTCAGTATCCAGCCTGCGGCTCTGGCGGAGCGGCTGCCCGCACGGCCGCTCTTGCTCGTCAGCACCCGCGCGTACAACATGGCGAAGCTGGGCGCCGAGACACGCCGGATTCTCGGCACACGGCGGAGGAGTGAGGTCCGTTTCTCCACGGCAAAACTCCCGGTTGGGCCATATCAGCTCGCCCTGGCCGGGTCTGACGGAGAGACGCCAATCTCGCGGTGGGTTGCCTTCGCCATTGCGCCGCCGCGTGCCCTGCGCAACCTGGCGCGGGCATTCGGTGCGCTGGGGATCAAGATCGATGTGGAACAGCAATAGATGGCCGGCTGCTACCCGAGCTCGCCGGCCAGCGACAGCGCCAGCCCGGTCGCCAGTACCGCGGCGGTTTCCGAGCGCAACACCCGCCGGCCCAGGCTGGCGGTGATAACGCCTCTGGCGCGCAGCACTTCTACCTCGGACGGATCGAAGCCACCTTCCGGCCCGATCACTAGCAGGAGCTCGTGCAGCGGTGGCGCGCCGGCATAGGCCGTGTGCAGGACCTGCGAGAGCGAGCGCTGGCGTTCACCCTCCCACAGGGCGATGCGCAGGATGGGTGCGGCGCCAGCTCCCGTGTGCTGCAGGACGTGCAGGTCAGCCAGCGGAGTGATGGGGAACACCTGTGGCAGGATGCGCCGGCGCGACTGCTCGGCCGCCTCACGCACGATGCGTTGCCAGCGGGCCCGCTTGGCGGCAGCATCACCGGCCTGTACAACCGTGCGACGAGCGATCAGGGGGATGAACCCGACGGCGCCGAGCTCCGTGCACTTCTGCAGCGCCCACTCGAAGCGCTCGCCGCGCAGGAGCGCCAGCGCCACAGTGATGTGCAGGCGCGGCTCAACATCTCCGTCGGGGAGCGGGGCAACGAGCTCGGCGCGGTCGGCACGATGGTCGAGCAGCCGGGCCAGGTAGGCTCTGCCACCACCGTCGAGGAGCTCAAGCTCGTCGCCGGGGCGCAGGCGCAGCACGCGCCGCACCTGCTGGGCCACGTCGTCCGGCAGCTCAACCGGCGACCGGGCCAGCAGCTCAGGGGCCACGAAGAACCGTCGCTGCGACGGCAGCATCGGAACGGGCTCTTCCGCGCTCACCTGCGCACCGCCTGTACAGCGCACCAGTCCCCGCTGGTGGCCGTCTCGGCGCAGACGAACCCCTGCGCCTCCAGGGCGCGCTGCACCTCAGGCAGGCGATCGGCCAGGATGCCGGAGGCCACGAGCCGCCCACCAGGGCGGCAAGCGGCTGCCAGGCCTGAGGCGAGCTCGATGATCACTCCGGCGATGATGTTCGCCAGCACGAAATCAAAGGGCCCGGTGGGCGAGCCGCCCGCCGGGGCATCGGCCATCGTAATCTGCCCGGATGGCTCAAGCGTCCCCTGGGCGACGGCAATGATCCGGCTGAGTCTGTTGCGGCGCACGTTGGCTCGGGCTGCATCGACTGCTACCGGATCAACGTCCAGCGCGAGCACGCGGCGCGCGCCGAGCCGCGCTGCACCGATCGCCAGGATCCCCGATCCGGTCCCAAGGTCGAGCACCGTCTGGCCGGCTGGGGGATGCTGCTCCAGCGCCAGCAGGCAGAGCTGGGTCGTCGGGTGCAGGCCCGTGCCGAAGGCCATGCCCGGGTCCAGCTCCAGGACCAGATCGCCCGGCTGAGGGCTGTAGCTGCGCCATGACGGCTTGATCACGAAGCGGCGGCCCACGCGGTGAACGTGGTAGTGCTCCTTCCAGGCCTCGGCCCAGTCCTCCTCGGCAAGGGTGCGCGCCTGCACTGGACCGATCCTGCCCAGCCCGAACGCCTGGAGGTGCCAAAGGTCCCGCTCGAGGCCCTGGCGCTGCTCGTCCAGGCCTGGACCGGCAGGGAGGTATGTCTTGACCACGACCGGCGCGTTGGGCACCGGCTGCGGCGCCTCGGCCCAGGCTCGCTCCTCCTGCGCTGGCGGCAGGTGAGGCACCTCGATGGCGACGCCGCCGTGGCCCCAGCGATGGAAGATCGCGTATACGGCCTCGGCGGCCTCCGGGCTCGCCTCCACTGCCACCTCAACCCAGCGGCCAGAGCGCGGCTGCGCCTTGGCTGCTTTATCCGCCACCGAAGGCACCCTTGACTTTCTCAAAGAAGCCCTTTTCCTCAGCGTGGCTTTCTTTCTTGAAGGTGCGCGCCAGTTCCTCGAGCAGCGCACGCTGGTGGGGCGTCAGCTCCGTCGGCACCGTCACGGTAACGTGGACGTACTGGTCACCGCGATCGCCCGTACGCACGTCGGGCACACCGCGGCCGCGCAGCGTGAAGACCTGGCCTGGCTGCGTGCCGGGGGGGATGCGTATCCGCTCGCGGCCATCGACCGTGGGCACAACCACGTCATCGCCGAGGGCGGCCTGGGCGATGTTCAGCTTGAGCTCATAGTGAATGTCGGTGCCATCCCGCTTGAGATACTCGTGCGGGCGGACGGTGATAAAGATATAGAGGTTACCAGGCGGCCCGCCGCGCGGGCCAGCCTCCCCCTCACCGGTCACGCGGATCTGCGTGCCGTCGTCCACGCCGGCCGGGATGGTCACTGGCAGCACACGAGTGGCCCGCACGCGGCCACTGCCGCGGCACTCGCTACAGGGCACGCCGATAACCAGCCCCTCGCCGCGACAGCGGTCGCAGGTGACCACGTTGACGAACTGGCCGAAGATCGACCGCTGCACGCGGCGGATCTCGCCGGTGCCGTTGCAAGATGGGCAGCGCACCGGCTGCGACCCCGGCTCTGCCCCGCTGCCGCCGCAATGGCCGCAGGGCTCAAGCCGCTCGATGCGCAGCTCTTTCTCGCAGCCAAAGACGGCCTCGTGGAAGTCGAGGGTGAGGTCGTAGCGGATGTCGCTGCCGCGCACCGGCCCGCGGCGCCCAGTAGCCGTCGCCCCCGCGCCGAAGAAGGACTCGAACAGATCGCCCAGGTCGCCAAAGCCAAAGCCCTCGAAGCCGCCGCGCCCGAAGCCTGCCGCCCCGCGCGCCCCGGCGTGCCCGTACATGTCGTACTCGGCGCGCCGCTTCGGGTCCAGGAGCACATCTTTCGCTTCGTTGATCTCCTTGAACCGGGCCTCCGCGTCCGGCGATTTATTCACATCAGGGTGGTATTTGCGCGCGAGCTGGCGGAAGGCGCGCTTGATTTCTTCTTCTGTGGCGTTGCGAGAGACGCCTAAGATCTCATAATAGTCGCGCTTGGTTTCCATGGCTCTGGCTCTTCATCCTTCCTCGACGCACCTCGATGTATGTCGATGTCGGCGCACCTCGTCGCACCTCAGTGCAAGTGCTTCCTCGTGGGCGAGGGGTCTAGTCACCAGCGGGCGGCGCGGTCCCCTGCTCCGGTGCAGGCTCCTGCGCTGCTGTCTCCGTTGCTGCTGGCTGGGGCTGCGCCGCCTGCTCCGGTGCGGGCTGCGGCCGCGGTCCCACCTTCACCAGTGCCGGGCGCAGCACGCGCTCGTGCAGCTTATAGCCGGGCTGAAGCACGCTGATGACCACCTCCTCCCCGCCCGGGGCCTCCTCGCGCAGGACGGCCTCGTGCTGGAAGGGGTCGAACGGCTTCCCCATCGCATCGATCTGCTCCAAGCCGCGGCGTTGCAGCACCGCGCGCAGCAGGGCGTTGATATGCCACACACCTTCGATCCAGGTGAAATGGCGGAGCTCCGCCGGCAGTGCGGCGAAGGCGCGGTCAAAGCTGTCCAGCACCGGCAGCAGCTCGGCGATCAGCTCGGCCGTGGCATAGCGCTGCATGTTCTCGAGCTCGGCCTGCGTGCGGCGGCGCAAGTTCGCCAGGTCCGCCTGGGCACGCGTCCAGCGCTCGAGGCACTCCTGGAGCCGGGCACGCTCGCGCTCGAGCTCAGCGCGCAGCGCTTCGGGCTCAGCAATGCCGGCTTCGGGCGCCTCTGCCTGCGGCGCGCCCTCCTGGGCCGGCTGCTGCGGCTGCTCCGCCGGCGCGGCCGCGCCGACTGTCTCACGCTCGGGAACCTCGGTCACGGTTTTCCCTCCATGCTCACACGCCGTGTGCCTGCTTGCCGGAACATGGCTTCTGGGGCTGCCCCACGGGCCCAAGGCCGTCAGCGCCAGTGCGCCGGAAGCGTCCGCGGCGCATCCGGCCAGCAGGCCGCGCCTACGGGGCCGCGATCGCTCCCATGAGTTCGCTCAGGAGCGCTGCGGCATACCGCAGCATCGCGATGGTGTACGCATAGCGCAGGCGGGTCGGCCCCAGCACCGCCAACGTCCCGCCGGCACGCCCGGCGCCCTGGTAGGTTGTCGCCAGCAGGCTGCACTCGCGCAGCGCCGGGTGGCGGTTCTCCGACCCGATAACCACTACTACACCGTCCTTGATCGTCGCGCTCCAGGGCCGCGTGACCACCTCGCCCCGCTCCAGCGCCTCCAGCACCGGGCGGGCGCGCGCGGTGCTGCGGAACTCCGGCTGGTCCAGCAGGTATGCGGCGCCGTGGTGGTACACTCCCCGCGGCTCGCCTCGCTCCAGGCTGCGGAGCAGGCGCGAGAACGCGCGCAAGACCTCGACATCAAGCTCCGGCAGCGCATGCCACTCCGGCAGGAAGCACTCCGGCGGAGCAATGCGCAGCAGCCGGTTCACGCGCTCGGTGCAGCCATCCAGCTCGCGCAGGGTGGCCGGCCGTGGCAGCACGACGAGCTGCTCTTCGACGATCCCGCCGGCGAAGACCACCACCAGCAGGAGCAGGCGCTCCTGGACCGGCACCAGCCGGACGTGGCGAACCTGCCCCCCAACGGGCCGCGGTGCCGTCACCACGACCGGGGCCAGCGCCAGCCTGGCCAGCGCCCCCGCTGCCGCGCGCAGCCAGGTGCCTGCGTATAGGTGTTCGGGCGAGCGCACCGCGCGTTCCCACGCCTCGTGCAGCCCCTGGCGCAGCGCCTCTTGCTCGGCCACGCCCAGCCGCTCCGGGGCCATCAGCCGTGCCACGTAGTACCGGTAGCCGCGCTCGCTGGGGATGCGCCCGGCGGACGTATGAGGCTGCACTAGGTACCCCAGTTCGTCCAGGGCTGCCAGCTCATAGCGCACCGTCGCCGCGCTGACACCGATCTCCGGCCGCCGCGCCAGCGTCTCCGATGCCACCGGCACGGCTGTGGTAATGTATTCCTCTACCACAGCGCGCAGCAGCGCACGCTGCCGCGCCGTCAATTCCGGCGGCTCCAGGGGCGCAGGGACCGGCGAGCGGGCTGGGCTGTCGAGTGTGATCACGGCACAGATGGAGCAGGCGCACGTGCTGCGGACATGATTGGCACTCTCAGGCCGAGAGTGCTAGCACGTTCGAGCATAGCACTGCCGGGGCGCGGTGTCAATGGCCCTGGACCGATCGGGGCTGCCAGCACTGGCCTCAGTATGCCCGCCCGCGCAACACCTCGAAGATCGTGCGGATCATGATCTGGATATCAAACAGTATCGACCAGTTCTCGACGTAGTACAGGTCGTACTTCGTGCGCTCTTCGATCGAGGAGTCGCCGCGCAGGCCGTTCACCTGGGCCCATCCGGTGATACCTGCCTTCTCGCGATGCCGCTCCATGTAGTTGGGCACAATACGGCGGAACTGCTCGACGAACATAGGCCGCTCCGGCCGCGGGCCGACGACACTCATCTCGCCCAGCAGCACATTGATGAACTGGGGCAGTTCATCAAGGGAGAAGCGCCGCAGGAAGGCGCCTAAGCGCGTGCGCCGGGGATCGCCCTGGGTGGTCCAGAACCGGCCGGTACGCTGCTCTGCATCCTGGATCATTGAGCGGAACTTGATCACTGGAAAGCTCACGCCGTCGCGGCCAACTCGCTCCTGGATGTAGAACACGGAGCCCGGCGACTCGAGCTTGATCAGAAGAGCGATCAGAAGCATCGGCCCGGAGAGGAGCGTGAGCACGATAAACGAGACCACCAAGTCGAGCGCGCGCTTGGCCACACGATTGATGCCGACCAGCGCGCTCCCGCGCATGCGCACCAGCGCCAGGCCACGCACATACTCCATCGTGGCCTCGGACACCATGATCTGAAGGATGTCCGGCAGGACCTTGACCGCCACGCGCTCACGGTCGCAGGTGGTGATGATGTCGAGAAGCTGGGCTGCTGGCACGTCCGGCATGGCGACGATCACCTCGTCTACCTGCTGGAGCCGCAGAACCCTTTCCAGCTCGTGCGGGCGGCCCAGCACTGGCACGCCATCGATCACGCGGCCAAGCTCAGCGACCGGGTCCAGCAGGCCGACGATGGCATAGCCGATCGAGGGCGACTCAGTCAGCCGTTGCACGGCCGTGCGCGCCAGGTGTCCCGCGCCCACCACTAGGACCCGTCGGGTGCCCACGCCGAAGCGGTACAGGCTAGCCTGGGCCCGCTGTAACAGCAGCCGGCCTGCCCAGACTATGGGCATCGCCAGCAGCCAGCCCAGGCCAACGACCAGGCGCGAGTGCTGGAGGGCGGCGGCGAAGAAGGACAACGTCATGGCAAAGACGACCGCCAGGCTCAGCCCCTTCACTAGGCGAAAGACTTCATCGGTCTTCGAGGTGCCGCGCGTGCGGCTGTACAGGCCCACCACGGCCAGGCAGGCGGGCACGGTCAGCACCAGCATGGCCATCAGCGGGAAATAGAACTGGGGAGGATGGAACTGGCCGAAGGGAATGATGGCGCGCGGAAAACGCAGCAGGTATGCCAGCGCGAACGCTGCCTCGGTCGCGAGTACGTCGAAGGTGACGAGAAGCAGGAGAAAAATAGTGTCGGCCCGCGCCCGCCGATCCATACGCAGCCTGCCGTTGCTTACTGACGCGTGCTCTGCTGTGGTCCTCACGGTAATGACAGACGCCCACCAGGCGTACGCCTGACATGCGGAAGCCGTCTCACTCCCGCGGCCGACTGGCGAGACGCTGCTGCGCCCGCCAGCGCAAGCCGGCCGGGTAGCCGGCCATCTTGGCCACGTCTCCAATATACCGCAAGAGCGGCACAAGCAGAACGAGCCAGGCACGCTCAGCCAGCGTGCGCTCGCCCCAACGACGCATCAGGCGCATGTAGGGCGCTCGGAGATACAGCAGCCCGA
The DNA here is from genome assembly GCA_042408875.1 of Chloroflexota bacterium. Classification (GTDB taxonomy): domain Bacteria; phylum Chloroflexota; class UBA11872; order JBHOQS01; family JBHOQS01; genus JBHOQS01. Next base: position 154,777 of record JBHOQS010000007.1, read on the forward strand.
GCAGGAAGAGGAGCGGCCAGATGATCCGGCGCGGACGCCCGCGCCAGGCCAGCCATGGCCCGAGCGTATACGTCAGGTACCGGATCAGATGGCGGTACGGCCACAGCCCGGCTTTGCCATCCCCTCGGGCGTAGAGATAGTACTGCCGAAAGAAGGCGCGTACGGTCGGGCGAGGGCGGAAGTGCACGATCGCCTGGGGCACGAAGGTGAAGCGCGCGCCGGTGCGCCGCAGGGCCAAGTCGAACACCACGTCCTCGCAATAGTCCAGCCACTCGGGGTAGCCGCCGACGCGCTGCCAGGCCGTGCGGCGAAAGGCGACCGACCGGCTGGAGGGCAGGAAGCGCGTGCCGTCGATCTCATCGACGTCGGGGATCGTGGTCACGCCGAGCGCTAGCTCGAAGAGGTTGTGCGGGTCGATGACGAAGAAGCCACTAGCGACATCGAGCAGCGGGTTACGCTCAAGCGGGGCCACCAGTGTAGCCAGCCAGTCCGGCGCCAGCCGCACGCCCGCGTCGGTGCAGGCGATGATGTCCCCCTGCGCCAGCTCGATGGCGCGGTTGCGGCCCTGGGCGATGTTCGCGCCGGGATACACCTCGACGCGCAGCGGGCAGCCCAGCCGCCCGCGGTATGCCAGGATGCGCTCGACCGTGCCATCGCAGGAGCCACCATCGACGATCACAACCTCGTCGGGCAGGCGTGTCTGCGCCAGCAGCGAGTCGAGGAACAGCTCGATCGAGTGTGCTTCGTTCTTCACTGTGGCGATAAGCGAGAGCATCGCTAACTGTGGCGATAAGCGAGAGCATGAATGTCGAGCGAGTCGTACATGTCGAGCAGACGTGGTGCCACGACCCGGCGGTCATAGCGCGACTGCACCAGGGCGCGCCCGCGGCGGCCAAGCCCCTGCCGCTGCGCCGGGTCGCGCAGCAGGTGAACAATGGCCTCAGCGAACGCCGGAGCTGAGCTAGCCAGCAGGAGGTGCTCGCCATGGCGCACGTCGAGGCCCTGGGCACCCGCCGGGGTAGTGACTGCAGCGCGCTCGAGCGCCAGCGCTTCCAGGAGCTTCAGACGTGAGCCGCTCCCCGCCAGCAAGGGCGCGACGAACACCTGCGCCTCGGCAATATACCTTGCCGCCTCCGGGACGGTGCCGGTCACGACGACGCTACCGCCGGCCAGCCGCTGCACTGCTGGCGCAGGGTCGCGACCGACTAGATAGAGCGTGGCCGCGGGATGCTCCCGCACGACGAGCGGCCAGATGGCTCGACAGAGCCATTCGGCCGCTTCAACGTTGAGCCTGAACGAGAAGTGCCCGGTAACACCACGCGGCCCGGCACTTCAGGGACATCGCCGCGCCGCAGCGCCTCGGTATCCACGCAGTTCGGCACGACCGTCGGGCGGACACCCGCCAGGGCGGCCAGCGTCGCCGCATCGCCGTCGGATACGCAGAGGACGCGATCAGCCGCCCGGCACGCCCGCCGCTCCTCGCGGCGCAGCCGGTGCACCTGGATGCGCGAGTACAGTGCCGCCGGCCAGCGCCTGGCCGCGCGCAGCGCGCTGCGCGCGGCCTGCTCCTGAAGCAGATATTCAACGTTATGGCAGTCCAGCACCAGGGCCGGCCGGTACGGCGCGCGCGCTAGGGCGCGCTCCACCAGCAGCCAGAGCTCCAACCCTTCGATCTGGAGCGCGTCGTAGCGCTCCTGCCGCAGGAGCGCGGCTAGAGCGTCTGCGAACGCGGCACTGTCCAGGCGGCGCAGAAGGTCCGGATCGGACGAGAAGAGAAGCGTGTACAGGCGCGCTATAGGCGAGCGCGGCGGTGGCGGTGGCACAAATAGAACCCGCCGCGCGATCTGGCAGAGCGCCGGGGCGGGCCGGCCTGTGCCAAACGCAAGGAGGTCCACGCGGTGGCGCGCAGCTAGCGCCTGGAGCAGGTGCCAGTTGCGGATAGCCGCGCCCTGGGCCGGCGGGTACGGTGGCTGTGGCGTCACCAGGAGGATCTGCATCGCTGCTCTCCGCTCGCTGCTATCTCACCCCAGCTACCCGGCGACCTCCCGGTAGCAGGCGAGCACGTTGTGCACCGTTCGCTCCCAGGTGAAGCTGCGCACCCGTGCCCGCCCCTTCTCGATGAGTTGCCGGCGCACCGCAGTATCCGTCAACACACGCTCGAGGGCAGCAGCGATGCTTGCGACATCTGTAGGCGTACAGAGCAGTGCCGCATCCCCACAAACCTCCGGCAGGCTGGAGACGTTCGAGGCCACCACTGGCGTGCCACAGGCCATCGCCTCCAGAGGGGGCAGGCCGAAGCCCTCGTACAGCGACGGCATGACCAGCGCCTCAGCGCCAGCGTAGAGCGCCGGCAGGTCCTCGGCCTGCACCCGGCCGACCAGCCGCACCCGCCCGCGCACCGGCGCGGCAGATGCGGCTGCGTAGACCTCCTCGGCGCCGAAGCCAGGCACTCCCGCCAGCACGAGCTCACCGCTAAACACATGCTGCACCTGGGCGAAGGCCTGGATCAGCCGCACGAGATTCTTACGCGGCTCCAGCGTGCCGACGAACAGGATGTAGGGCCGGGTCAGGCCGAGCGACTCGCGCAGGCCGCGCACCGCGCGCTCCGGCGGGCGGGCCAGGCCTGGCGGCGGGGCAGGGTAGACCACACGGATGCGCTCCGGCGGCACCCGCAGAAGGTTGACCAGGTCATGCTTGGTCGCCAGCGAGTCGGCCAGGATCATATCGGCGCGGCGCACCGCCCAATGGATCTGCCCATAGTAGCGACGGCTGTCCGGCGCGTGGGTCTCAGGATAGCGCAGAAAGGCCAGGTCGTGCACGGTGATCACGCTGGCCCCGCCGGTCCATTGGGGCGGGATATGGTCGGGGCTGTGCAGCAGATCGAGGCGGGCGAGCAACCCGGCCACAGCGACTTCAGCGCCGAAGGCCCAGCGCTCCAGGGGATGATGGCAAGGGGTGAAGGCAGCGCGCGGCAGCACGTTCGGCGCCTGGTCACTGCCAAGCGACTCGCGGTCCTTCCACATTCGGAAGACGATAAAGCGATCGCCCGGCGCGGCAGAGGGCAGTCCTTGCACCAGGTGGCGGATATACGTGCCGATGCCTGCTCGATTGTAGAAAGCCAGCCGCGCATCAAAGCCAACGTTCACGGCAGGGTCAGCTCCCTATCCTGGCACTGCCAGGGGCTTCGCCCCTCGCCGGAGTGCGCAGCAGCAGGCAGGCGGACATCGTCAGCCCGGCGCAGAGCCAGAGCAAGGCGACCATATGCGGGAAGGTAGTGAAGTAATGGTCGAACATACCCCCGGTAAACCCACCGACCAGCGCGGCGGTCAGGCTCAGCAGCACGCCGTGCTCGGGGAACTCCAGCTGCTGCCGCGCGAGCCGGACCGCCGGAAGCAGCAGCCGTGCCACGACGATGAGGAAGGCGCTCAATCCGAGCAGGCCACTCTGCTCGGCGATCATCAGGTACAGGTTGGAGACGCCCTGGTAGAGCTCAAGCTCAGGAGCAGCGCCGAAGCCGATTCCCAGGAAGGGATAGCGGCGAATGATGTCCCAGGCATTCTGGTACTCGGTCAGGCGCATGATCGTGGCGCGGTCTTGAAGCCGGACACCGGCCAGAAAGCGCTCGACGAACAACTCGGCCTGGGGGATGAGCAGCGCCGCGGCGAGCACTGCGACCAGCACCAGCCAGGCGCGGCGGTAGCGCAGTGTGGCGACGTACAGGAGCGCGGCAGCCAGGCCGACCCAGGCTCCGCGCGAGAATGTCAGCAATAGGCAGGGCAGGATCGCCGTCGCTGCAGCGGCCAGGACCAGCCGAGGGAGGACGGGCCAGCGGACGAAGAGCTGCACCAGTGTCAGGCTTCCGGTGATGAGCAGCAGCCCGCCGAGCACATTCGGGTCGATACTCGTCGCAGTCGCGCGAATGCGCGTGGTATCGGCGATGTAGCGTACGATATCGCTCTCGGAGCGCGGGTAGCCGAGCGGGCCGAGCAGCCGCAAGATCTGGACCATGCGCTGTTCACCGGCAGCGTACAGGGCCACGCCGATAGCTCCCTCGAGGGCGCCGAGCAGGATGAGGGCGCGCACCACGAAGCGCAGGCGCGGCCAGTCGCGTACCAGGTTCACCACAGCGAAGAAGAGGAGCACCGCGGTCAGGAGCTTCACGAAATAGCGCGCCTGCTCGCCAGTGATACCTGCGGCAGTTCCGGCGACAAAGCCGGCGCCCATCAGGCCGCAGTAGAGCAGGAGCGGCCGGTTGACCGGCGTCGGGCGCGGGGCACCATCCTGTCTGGTCCACCAGCGAATCAGCCAGAGGCCGATCAGACCGGCTGTGGCTACATCGAGGAAGGTGGGGGCTACACCGAGCCGGACGGGTACCACGCCGAAGGGGAGCAGACAGATCACGGCTACCAGCATGGCCAGGGCAACGCCGGCATCGGCGGCAAACCAGGCTGTGGCGCCAAGCGCGGCGAGAAGCGCTACACTCGCAAGGGGTCCCAGGTACGCCACCGCGAATCCCACCACGCCGCCGGCCGCAAGGCAGAGAGCCACAACCATGCCCCGCGCGAGCCAGGAGCCGCGCAGCAGCGTGGTGGAAGGTGCATGGCTGAGATGCGCGCCTACATCCGCTGTACGATCCATACGTTGCCTCTGCCTCGCTCACCTTGAGGGGGTCTGAGCCAGGAAGACGAACCCACCAGCCGCGCTGTGGAAAGCGCGGCTCACGACGTAGTTCCCGCGCCAGTATCCGGGCCCTGTGCCCCCGCTGCGCCGCGCTGAGCCTGGTAGCGCGCATAGTCTTCGGCGGTGACGAAGTCGCCCCCCTCCACCTCACGCGAGAGCTCGCGTCGGGCCGAATCAAACGTCATCTCCAGATGCAGCCGGCGGAAGCAGGCGCCGCTGCCGACGATCTCCTTGCGCAGCACATAGCCGCTGGCACTATCGGAGGCGCTGCCCTCGTCGAACTCCTGCGCCAGGTCGGTCGTGGGGTTGATACGCACCCGGATGACCTCACCGCAGGACCGGCAGCGCACGTAGACGTAGAGCGCGTCGCGGTCGCTGCCGGCGCCGCCTCCGCTGAACAGGCGTTTCAGGAAGTCGAACATCGCTGCTGCCGTCCGTCTTCTGCTGTCCTGACCACGGCGGTCCTGGCCAAGAATGACTCGAGCTCTTGTACCGGCACACGACGGCCAGCCTGGACTAGGCGGCGCTTGCCGAGCATGCGCGGCAGCAGCAGCAGACCGGCGAGCTGACCGCGCAGCCGCGCCTGCGCGGCCGGCGAGCGGGCATGCCGCAGGGCTTCCAGCGTGATACGAAGCTGCGCCCGCAGGATCGCTCGCCAGTGCCGCCGGAGCAGCGGCGCCGGCACATCTTTCGCCAGCACCGCGATGAAGTTCCGCCCACAGTAGTAGCTCGCCAGCGGCCCGCCGCCGGTGGCGCTCAGGCGGTGATAGACGACCGCGTCCGGCACGAAGAGCCCGCGGTGCCCGCGCAGGGCTGCACGCCAGGCCAGGTCCACGTCCTCACAGTACTGTATCAGATCGCTGTCCAGGAGACCGACATCGTCCAGCAAGTGGCGGCGGTAGGCCGCGGCGGCACCACACGCGGCGAAGACCTCCCAGCAGGTGTCGTACTGGCCGTGGTCCTCCTGCCACACTCCACGGCTGCCCGGCACACCGTCCAGCCCGTAGAAATCGCCGGCGGAGTGCAACACAGTGCGCCGGTCCCATAGCAGTAGCTTACAGGCGAAGAACGCCGCCTCGGGATGTGCCTGCGCCGCGCGCGCCAGGGCCTCCAGCCACCCGGCCTCAGGTTCGGTATCGTTGTTCAGCAAACAGATGATCTCTCCACGGCTGGCCATAATACCATCGTTGGCGGCGCGCACAAAGCCGCCGTTGCGCGGCCGGGCGACGACTTGCACCCAGGGGTAGTTGCGCCGAAGCAGCGCGACGGACTCATCAGTCGAGCCATCGTCCACGACGATCGTTTCGAAGCTGCGGAACCGCTGCCGCGCCAGCGCATCCAGGCATGCAGGTAGGAGCGCGGCGCCGTTCCAGGTCGGGACGATCACGCTAAAGCACGGGCGCAGCGTCGAGCGGGTCCTGAGCAGGGTGCTCCTCATGCCAGTGTTGCCAGCAGGCGGCGCACATAGTCCTGCACGGCGTCTTGCCAAGGACGCAGGCGGATGCCGTAGAGCCGGGCAGCGCGCACATTCGCCAGCACACCGTTGCGGGGCCGCGCCGCCGGGCGCGGATAGCTTGCCGCCGGGACCGGCAGCAGCGTGCACTCCCGCCGCCCGGCGGCGGCCAGCACCGCCTGGGCCCATTCGAATGCCGAGGCGCTCCCATCGTTGGTCAGGTGGAAGACACCGGCCGGACGGGGCTGCGCCGCACAGAGTTGCAGCAGGGCAGTGGCAAGATCGGCCGCGTACGTCGGAGCGGCTACCTCGTCAGCCAGGTAGCGCAGCGTTGCCCCTGGGGCCGCCCGCTCCAGGAGTGAGGTCACGAAGTTGCGCTTGCCGTCGCCATAAACCCAGGAGGGACGCACCACCGCGGCGCCGGGCACAGCCAGGGCGAGGTACTCGCCTTCCAGCTTCGTGCGGCCGTAGACGGAGAGTGGGTTCGGAGCGTCATCCTCCAGGTACGGGCTATCCTTCGTGCCGTCGAACACGAAGTTCGTGCTGATGTAGATAAGGTATGCGCCGGTCTCGGCGGCGGCTGCAGCGACATGACGCGTGCCCAGCACATTGATGCGCTCGGCAGCGTCCGGGTCGCGCTCGCAGCCGTCCACGTCGGTCATCGCCGCGGCGTGGATGATCACCTCAGGCTGCATCGCCGCGATGGTGCGCTCAACAGCGTGCTGCTCGGTCACGTCGAGCTCAGCATGGCGCACGGCCCGCACATAGGGTGAGGCCTGGGCGAGGGCGCGACCGAGCTGTCCGCCGCCACCGGTCACCAGGATACGCATCACTCCTCCCAGGAGATCACCCAGACGCACGCCGCAGCAAGCAGCACGCAGATCATGGCGAGAAAGCCAAGCTGCCGCCCGCTCAGCCCGGCGTCCTGACTGGTCAGGAGCAGGATCAGTACCATCCCCACGGCCAGGCCGAGCCATGTCAGCAACCGCGGGTGGCGCTGCCAGAGATCGAGCACGCGTGCAAACATCCCCTTCACTCCCGCTTCCTAGCGCGCGACCCGATCAGGGCCATCGCGATGGCCAGCGCCAGCGCCAGCAGCGTCGCCGGGCTGGTCGCCACGCCCATCCAGTACACGATAGTATCGATCAAAGGCCCGTTCGAGGCGGGTTCCACGATAGATTCCCCTCACTGCCGGGATGTCTCACTGGCAGACGGTCGCTGTGCCAGGACGGTCTGGATCAGGCTCCGCTCGCTGGCGAACAGGTGCGCCGGCAGCTCGTGCAGGGCGAAGAAGCGGCACTCGCTCACCTCATCCGACGGGCGGAATACGCCGCCACAGAGCCGGCATTCAAACGTGATTTCGATCTTTGGGCGGCTGCGCCTGGCCTGTACGCGCAGCACGCGCTCAGCCGCTACCTCCAGGCCAGTCTCTTCGCGCACCTCGCGGGCGATGGCTTCCTCCAGAGTCTCGCCTCGCAGCACGTGTCCGCTGGGCAGCCCCCAGGGCCGCTGGCCGCGGTAAGTGTGCTTGACCAGCAGCACGCGGCCGTTGCCGTCCGGGATCACTGCACTCACGCCGACGAGAAACTTCTGGCTGGACAGCCATGCCACTGTCCACCACACCGCTGACGGGATCGGGAGCCGGCCCCAGACGCGGTACAGCACACGTCGCAGCCCTGCCAGCGTCGTACGTGATGAGTGCCTGCCGGGTGATGTCGCTAGCTCTTCCACAGGATGTATGCAAGGCCGACGGCAAGAAGGAGCAGCACCAACATCGCTACTTCGCCGGCGCCGCTAATCGGAGGCCCCCCGGAGGTGCTGAACATGGCTATACTCCTACCGGCATGCCGGCGTGACTGGCAGCACGCCAGCTGCGCCCCAACGAACCGCTGTGATTGTAGCAAGGAGGGGTGCGCCGGTCCAGCGGCGGCCGGCGCTGCCATCGCGTTCAGGCCGTCTCGCGGAACACTGCCGGCCGCATATGCCACTCGGGGTGAGCGCCAACCTCCTCTTTGGTCAGCGCGAGGCGGACCGTGCCCTGCTCAACGGCCGTGACTGCATTCCAGGGGATGTAAAAATCGCGCTTGACGAGGAAACCCTGCCGCACGTGCAGATAGCTGCCCTCGTCGCCGGTGCCGACCAGGACCTCCTGCACCTTGCCGAGGTGCTGGTTATCCGCCGTGCGTACCTGGAAGCCCTCCCGCACCTGGCCGATGTTGATCGGTGTCTCCATAAACCACACCTCCAATCCGGCACATGTTTGCTCTGGCCTGCTGCTCCGGCAGATACCCCTGCGCCTGAGCGGCAGCCAGGCCCTGGCGGTACGCTTCCCTACCCCTTTAGACTACACCCGCACACAGGGGGTATGTCAACCAGTCACTTGGAGCAATCGCAGGCACGGTGCTATACTCTAGATAGACGATTTAGCAATTATGCAGATGATACGGTAATGTCGGGGGCTCCAGCGATGCGGGAGATCGAGACTGTGACTGCAGCACATGTGGCAGGAACGGCGTCGCCGGAGGCTGGTCGGGCCGAGCGGTGCGAGGTGCGGCAGATCAACCCGGAGAAGGTCGAGCGAGCGCGGGCGCTTCTGCTTGACGACGACCAATACATGGCGCTGGCCGAGACCTTCCGCGCCTTGGGCGATTCCAGCCGTGCCAAAATCCTGTATTCGTTGCTGCATCAGGAACTCTGCGTCTGTGACCTGGCCGCAGTGGTCGGCGTCAGCGAATCCGCGGTCTCGCAGCACCTGCGTATCCTGCGCAGCCTGCGGCTAGTGAAGAGCCGCCGCGAAGGCAAGGTCGTGTTCTACTCCCTGGATGATGGGCACATCCGCATCCTGCTCAACGTGTGCTTGAGCCACATGCGGCACGCCGAGGGGGCTCCTGGACTTGAAGACCGTGCGGGAGGGCAGCCGTGAGCCTGCCGATATCCACCTCCGCGGAGCCTGCCGAAGCGCAGTTTTATCTCTCTGGTCTGGACTGCGCCGACTGCGCTGCCCGGGTACAGCGGCGCGTAGCCCGGCTGCCGGGCGTGCTCCATGCTCAGGCCGACTTTGTCTCCGCACGCCTCGTGGTACGCTTCGTCGCTCCGGCCTCTCCCAGCCAGATCGTGCGCGCCGTCGAGCAGAGTGGCTACCGTGCCACGCCGCTTAACGGCCAGGATGGTGAGCGTGCCGGGCGAGCCTTGCGGCCCCTGCCCTTCGCTCGCGTGTCGGGTCGCATGCTTCGGCTGGCGGCCGGCACCGCAGCGCTTCTTGTCGGGGGGCTGCTGGCGCTGGCCGGCGCACCTGAACTCTGGACGCGGGCCTGTTTTGCCCTAGCCATTGCACTGCCCGGCTATCCTCTTGCCCTGCGCGGGCTATCGAGCCTGACCAGCACGCGTACGGCAGACATGAACCTGCTTATGAGCATCGCCGTGCTAGGCGCAGTGATCCTGGGCGAGTGGGCCGAGGCGGCCACAGTCGTGGTGCTCTTCGCTCTGGGCAACGCCCTGGAGGGCTACAGCGCCGATCGGGCGCGCCAGGCCATCCGCCGGTTAATGGAGCTGGCCCCGGCAAAGGCGCGCGTGCTGCGGGACGGGCGCGAGGTGGAGGTGTCTGCGCGTGAGGTGCAGGTAGGCGAGGTCATGGCGGTGCGGCCCGGCGAGCGCGTGCCGCTGGATGGCGAGGTGGTTGAGGGGCGCTCGGCAGTGAACCAGGCCGCCATCACTGGCGAGGCCGTGCCGGTGCTTAAGGAGCCTGGCGACGCCGTGTTCGCCGGCAGCATCAACGAGCGCGGCTACCTGCGGGTGCGCGCCACGCGGCCATATGCCGAGAACACCATCTCGCGCATCCTGCAGCTGGTCGAAGCGGCGCAGCAGACCCGTGCTCCGCTCCAGCGGTATGTCGATCGCTTCGCCGCCGTTTACACGCCTGTGGTCATCGTCGGCGCGGCGCTGCTGGTGGTGGTGCCCTGGATACTGGGCCAGCCGGTGCGCCCGTGGCTCTACCGCGCCCTGGTGTTGCTGGTGATCGCCTGTCCCTGTGCGTTGGTGATCTCGACGCCGGTGGCCATCGTGGCAGGCCTGGCCCGCGCGGCGCGGCAGGGCATCCTGATCAAGGGCGGGGCCTACTTAGAGCTGGCCGGCCGGCTGACGGCACTGGCCTTTGACAAGACCGGCACGCTCACCGAGGGCCAGCCCGAGGTCGTACATGTGGAGCCGCTAGGCTCGCTCAGCGAGCGGCAGGTGCTTGAGCTGGCCGCGGCCATCGAAGCGCGGTCGGAGCACCCGCTGGCTGCGGCGGTACTGCGGCGCGCCGCAGCGCACGCTAGCGAGCACATCGCGCTGCCGGTGCAGGAGTTTGAGGCCCTGGCTGGGCGTGGTGTGCAGGCGCGGATCAACGGACACCGCTATCTGTTGGGGAGCCCGGCGCTGCTCGCCGCGTACGGGATCGAGCTTTCCGGCGTGGCCAGCCAGTGTGCTACCGCCGAGCAGCGCGGTCAAACCGTCCTAGCGCTAGCGGATGAGGATGAGCGGGAGCTGCTGGCGCTCTTTTTCGTCGAGACACGCATCCGGCCGGGCGCTGCTGCTGCGGTCCAGCGCCTGCATGCCATGGGCATCGCCCATACGGTGATGCTGACGGGCGACAACGCTGGGGCTGCTGCCGCGGTCAACCGCTACATCGGCGTGGCAGAGGTGCGCGCCGGCCTGCTCCCGGAGGAGAAGCTGGCTGCGGTGCGTGAGCTCCAGCGCCGTTACGGGCTGGTGGCGATGGTGGGCGACGGCATCAACGACGCCCCGGCGCTCGCCGCAGCTGACGTCGGCATCGCCATGGGCGTGGCGGGCACCGACGTAGCCCTGGAGACGGCGGACATCGCGTTGATGGGCGACGACCTGATGAAGGTGCCCGAGGCGATCGCCCTCTCCCGGCGCACCCTGAGCATCGTGCACCAGAACATCGCCATCTCACTCCTGACCAAGGGCGTCTTCCTGGCTCTGGGAGCCGCCGGTCTGGCCGGCCTGTGGCTGGCCGTCCTGGCAGACATGGGCACCAGCCTGCTGGTCACGCTCAACAGCATGCGGCTGCTGGCCGGAAGCGCGCATTCCTCAAGGGCGCCCTCGGCGGTGCAGACCGGCCCCACGGTGAGCGATCAGACAACGCATGGTGCCGCCTGCGCATGCAGCCTGGAGAACACGCCAGGCAGTCTCTCGTAGCCTCCTGCACGGCAGAGCGTATCTATACCTTGAATCCTACGCGTCTACCGTAGCCTGAGCAGCTCCTGCTAAAGCCTGGCCACCGGTTCGTGCACTCGCTCGTGTGTATGGCGCGAGTAGCAGCATGGTCAGGGCCGCCAGCGCCAGGGTAATCGGCACCAGCACGTAGACCAGCGCCGGGCTGGCGGTAGGGTCATGTCGCCAGAGCATGACAGCGCCCATCGCCAGGACCGAGGTCGCCTGTAACGTCATGAAGGAGGCCACGCCGTAGGCTGCCCTGAGCGCGGTCGCGCTGTCGCGCCACAGGCCCGCGCCAGTGGCCAGGCAGATCGGCACGATCACACCGAGGTCTACCAGGCGGATCAGCCAGAATGCACTCGGCGCTTCCGCGTAGGCCAGCGCATCCGCAGGCGATGACAGCGCACCGGTAACGGCAAGCTCAACGAGCTGAGTGATCCAGGCGAGCCCGATTGCACTGGCACCGGCGATCAGCACAGTGCCGAGGCTGCGCATGAGCCAGGACGGTGGCCTGGGCGGCTGCAGATCGAGCGCTGCCCAGGCTCGGGCAGTGATGAGCCAGCTTAGCATGACCAGTACTAAATAAAGGAGAAAAAAGCGCTCATTGTTGCCTGGGTAGCGTGTGTAGTCTGCGCCCAGCACTGCGGCTGCGGCGTAGTAGAGGGTGGCCGGTCCGGCGCCGAGCGCGAGCGGCGCTGCCAGGCGATGACCACGGCGCCAGAGCCAGGCCGCCGCCAGCGCCACCGGCGCCACGAGCACGAGCATCGCCGCGTCGGCGCCGAGCGTCTGGTTCAAGGCGTTCGCGCTGACCCGCCACTGGATCAGGCCCAGCCCCAGCGGGCCGAGCACGGCCGCCGCAGCTACCCCAAGTGCGAGCATAAGTAATGTGTAGACCATCCCAGTTCCTTTCGTACGCTGAGCGCACCGCTTCTCCAGCGCCTAGCTACCCAGGGGTCTGGTCGCCTGCCCTGCCTCACCGCAAAGCGAGCTGTCCTGAAGCCACCTCCTGGGCCATGCCGTGCATGTTCGCCGGGAACGATCGCCGGCATGCGGACGTTCACAGTGACCGGCCCGGGATAGCCTGCCGCTCGGAGATCGCCCGGCGATGCGGCCGCAGCCACAGGTCAACCGCCAGCACGGCGAGCAGCGCCCCGGCGGCGAAGTAGAGGACCTGGAGCGATAGCATCAAGCCCCCGTGCGTGCCGACGAGCAGTTCGGCAGTCTCGTCAGCGGTCACGGCGCACCATCAAGCCCCCGTGCGTGCCGACGAGCAGGATCTCACCAACGATCCAGCCGGCCTGGATGAGCCCGGCGGCAAGCGCGGCCGGCAGGGCCAGCGGATGGGCCAGTAGCAGCAGCGCCGCAGCCACGAGAGCGCTGCCGCCCACGACAGCGCCCAGGATCATGCCGGGGATAAGGTAGCTAGAAAACAGAGTGCCCGCGAGCCACTCGGGTGGAAGAGCGATCCCGCCGCCGACAAGCCCGATACCACCGGCGATGGCCGATACGGCGATGAATGCCTCCAGGACAACGATTGCGATGCGCCCAATTCGCTGGTTCATTGACGACTTCCTCGTACAATCGTCTCGACCATGCATCCCTGCATTCCTATCTCTTCGCCCTTAGCGTACGCCCCAGCGGAGGGCGCCGCATCAGGAAAAAACCCTTGCCTAGTATCGTGATTAAGTGTGAGGAAATACAACGCGTAAGACTGGGGCTGGCGCAGCCACCCGGGGCCTGAAGCGGGCAGGAAGGGAGGGCTCTGCTGATCCGCTGGGGGATGCCGGCAGTGCGGCGTGCCGCCACGAGCAGTCGTATAGGGGTGCGCCTGCGGGCAGGGTCGCCGCAAGCCGCTAGAGCGCATGGCTGCGCGTTGCCACAAGTGGTAGTGCAGCGGGACTGGATCACCATTTTGGGGCAGGAAAAGGGAAAGGGGCTGGCAACCGGCCAGCCCCCGCCGCACTGGGCGAGAGGGAGCGCTACGCTTTCACTGGCTGGCCCAGCGGCAGCCGTTCGCGCACGAGGTCTTTCAGCTCTTTGAGCTCGGGGAAGCGCTTGGTGGCGAGTTTGGAGAAGACAAGTTCGCCGTTGACGGTGACCTCGAAACAGCCGCCGTCGCCCGGCTCAAGCTCCAGCCGTCCCAGCGTTGGCTGGAACGCGGCCAGGAGTTCCTGCGCCATCCACGTGGCGCGCGGGAGATGCCCTCAAGCCACGCAATAGCGAATACGTACGACGTTTACCTCAGCCATCCAGTACACCTCCAGGTACAAGCCATCTCTCCGTCGGGACGCTCCCACGATCGCCCGACGTCTCTCCGCCCCGATCATAGCATATGCTGAGGCGAGGTGCAGGAACTCTCGGCCAAGACTGCCCGGTTCCCTATGCGGCGAACGTTCTGATCGCCAGGTTGTTCAACTGCTGCGGATAATACCAAGAATGAGCGGTGGCGGTGAGACGGGGGCCTCGGACCAGGTGCAGGCGGCCAGCACGCGCTGCCGCACGGGCTCCAGCCGGGCGGCGTCGTTCAGGTGGAGCTCGCAGATTGGATCGCCCCGGCGCAGGCGGTCGCCCACTTTGGCGTGGAACACCAGCCCAACAGCGTGGTCAATGGGCTGGCCTTTGACCGCCCGTCCGGCGCCCATCTGTACGGCGGCCAGCCCGATCTCCTCGGCGTTGATGGCGGCCAGGTAGCCATCCTGCGGCGCAGCGACCGGCTCGACCAGGCGAGCGCGCGGTAGCCGGTCCGGGTCGTCAATCACCGCAGGGTCGCCGCCCTGCGCCTGGACCATCTCACGCAACTTGGCGAGGCCAGCCCCAGAGGCAATCGCCTGCTGGAGCAGCGCGCGGGCTTCTTCGGGCGAGCCGGCGCGCCTGGCCATGATCAGCATCTCCCCGCCGACTGTGAAGCAGAGCTCAACGAAGTCGGGCGGGCCGTGGCCTCGCAATGTCTCGATAGCCTCGCGCACTTCCAGTGCGTTGCCCACAGCGCGGCCAAGCGGCTGCTCCATCGAGCTGAGCACGGCAACCGTGCGCATGCCCGCGGCGCGGCCAATGCGCGTCATCTCCTCGGCCAGGGTGCGCGCTGCGGCCAGATCTTTCATGAAGGCGCCGCGGCCAACTTTTACGTCGAGCACCACGCCGTGCGCGCCGGCAGCGATCTTCTTGCTCATCACCGAGCTGGCGATCAGCGGAATAGAGTCCACAGTGGCCGTCACGTCACGCAGCGCGTAGAGCTTCCCGTCCGCCGGCGCCAGATCAGCCGATTGCCCGGCGATGACCAGCCCGTGGCGCCGCACCTGCTCGAGAAAGCGCTCTCTGGAGAGATCAACGGTGAGGCCGGGGATCGATTCCAACTTGTCCAGCGTGCCCCCGGAGAACCCCAGGCCGCGGCCAGACATCTTCGCTACCGGCACGCCGCAGGCCGCCACCAGCGGCACCACCGCTAGGCTAGTCTTGTCGCCGACGCCGCCGGTGGAATGCTTGTCTACCACGAACGGCGCTACGCTAGAAAGATCCAGCCGCTCGCCCGAGCGGACCATGGCCATAGTCAGCGCCGCGGTTTCCGCAGAGGTCATGCCGCGAAACCACACGGCCATCAGCCATGCCGCGATCTGGTAATCCGGCACCTCACCGCGCATGTAGGCGCCGATGAGCCAATCTAGCTCCTCCGGCGTGTGCTCTCCGCCGCGCTTCTTCTTCTCGATCAGATCGACTGCCCGCATGTGCTCGTGCCGTCCGAGCCCGGTACAGCTCTAGACATCCTTCGCCCGGCCGTTGAGCGTCTGCACCCCGACGAGACGCCCGCCGCGGAGGTAGAGCCGCGGCACGCGGGCGGAGATGCCGGTCAGCACTTCATAGTGTAGCGTGTCGGCGTGCTGTGCCAGCTCCTCGACCGGGATGCACTCTGGCCCCTGGGTACCGATCAGCACCGCCTCATCACCGACCTGCACGCCGGGAATATCGGTGACATCCACGACGCACATGTCCATGCAGACACGTCCCACGATAGGCGCCCGCTGTCCGTGGACGAGTGCAGCGCCGCGGTTGGAGAGAGCGCGGGAGAGGCCATCGCCATAGCCGGCCGGCAAGAGCGCCAGCCGCGAGGTGCGGGCGGTGCGGAAGGTACAGCCGTAGCTCACGGCCGTGCCCGGCGGAACCTCGCGCACGCGGGCTACCTCGGCCTTCAAGGTCAGGGCAGGCCGCAGGCCGTCAAGCCGCCGGTTGAGCGGCCCCGGCTGGATGCCGTATAGAGCGATGCCGGCGCGCACGGCTTCGAAGTGCGCCTCCGGAAAGTCCAGGATGGCGGCGCTGTTGGCGGCGTGGCGATAGCGAAAGCGCAGCCCGCGACGGGCCAGCGCCTGCTCGGTGGCGAGGAAGCGCTCGATCTGGCGCCGCGTGTACTGGTCGGCCGGCTCGTCGGCGAGCGCGAAGTGCGTGTACAGCCCTTCCAGCTCCAGGCCGGGCAGCCGGGCAAGCTCAGCCACGAAGTCAGGCGCCTCGTCGGGCAGCAGGCCGAAGCGGGTCATGCCAGTGTCGATCTTGACGTGCACGCGAGCAGGGCGGCCGAGCCGCTGCGCCGCCTCCGAGAGGGCGCGGCCGAGCGCCAGCTCGTTGACCGTCAGGGTGAGGTCGAAGCGCAGTGCTGTCTCTGCCTGCCAGGCCGGCACATAGCCCAGCACCAGCACAGGCACGGTGATGCCGGCGCAGCGGAGCTCCAGGCCCTCATCTAGCCGGCCGACGCAGATGCCGGCTGCTCCCCCGGCCAGGGCCGCCTGCGCCGCCGCGATGGAGCCGTGGCCGTAGCCGTTCGCCTTCACCACTGCCAGCAGCCGGCACTGCGGGCCGATCCAGGCGCGCAGGCGCGCGGCATTGCCAGCAATGGCATCCAGGTCAATCTCAGCCCAGACAGGCGAGCCGGCGCGCCGCGCCGGCTCCCGAGCGCCGTGGACGTGGTGTTCCAGGGCCGCAGGCTCCAGGGCCGAGTACGCTGTCACTCCTGGCCACCTCCGGTCTGTGGGGTCCTTGCCGCGGCAGGGCGACCGCCGATCACCTCGCCCGCTTCCTCCCGCGCGATAAGACGTACGATGTCGGTGCGAGTGATGATGCCGGCCAGCCTGCCCTGTTCAAGCACCGGCACGCGACCGATGCGGTGATCGACGAGCAGCGTGACGATCTCCTCGAGCGGTGTGTCCACATCGACCGTGCGCACCGGGGAGGTCATCACGTCGGCGGCGGTAGTGCCCAGCGCGCGCCGCAGCTCCTCGTTCAGGCGGCGCAGATTACCGATAGGGATGACCTCGCCCAGGATCGGGAGGTACACCGGAAAATGCAGCCGCGCATGCCGCACGATTAGATCGCTCTCGGTCACGATGCCCACGACCCGCCCAGCATCGTCCACCACTGGCACGCCAGAGATGGCATGCTCGACCATCAGCCGCGCGATCTCCCCCACGCGCGTGTCCGGGCGCACCGTAATGACAGGGGCGGTCATCAAGTCTCGGGCATTCATGGCCGCAGCATTATAGCATCCTGCTGCCATGAAACCGCAGGAACCCTGCCAGAGGCGAAATCCAGACTGCGTAGGGCGTAATACGTAGAAGAGACGGCCCTAGGCGCACACCTGGTAACCAGGGAGACTGTATACTACATACCACATGGCTGTCATCGCACATGGAGCTGGCTACAGGTCCCCGACTGGGGTACGGACCTGTATGGCGCCAGCAGGAGTAGAGCGCTGCCCATGCTCCCGTTTCCGCTGCCATGGGATGACACGGCGGCCACAGTCACCGACGTCTCGTTTCTGCTTGACCCGCCCGCCGGCCGCGACGGCTTCGTGCGCGTCGAGGACGGCCATCTGGCCACCGGCGCCGGCAGGCGCATCCGGCTCTGGGGCGTGAACTTCTCGTTCGCCGCAGCCTTCCCTCCGCAGGAGCACGCTGCGGTCGTTGCCCGCCGGCTGGCGAAGTACGGCATCAATTGCGTGCGCCTGCACCATCTCGACCATCCGGCGCCGCGCGGCCTTCTGGCGGCCGGTGCACCGGGCTCGCGGCAGCTCGACCCCGCGCAGCTCGATCGCCTCGACTGCTTCATCGCCCAGCTAAAGGAGCAAGGGATTTATGTTGACTTGAACTTGCACGTGGCGCGGCGGTTCAGCGAGGCGGATGGCGTGCGCGACGCCGAGCTGCTGGGCTCTGCCAAGGCGGCGACGCTGTTCGACCCGCGGCTGATCGAGCTGCAAAAAGAGTACGCCCGGGCGCTGCTGAGGCACTGCAACCCCTACACCGGTCTGACTTATGCGGACGAGCCAGCGATCGCGCTCATCGAGATCACCAACGAGAACTCACTCACTGAAGCCTGGGCCCTGGGGCGCCTGCGCGGCGAGCGCACCGGCCCGCCTCGCGGCGCCTGGGATGATCTCCCGCGGAGCTACGGCCGGGACCTGACAGCTCGCTACAACGCCTGGCTGCGGGAGCGCTTCCGCTCCCACGCCGAGCTGGCTCATGCGTGGCGGCCCGGCGCAGAAGATCCGCCCGAGGCCTGCGGGCTGCTAGAGGGCGAGGACCCGGTAGCCGGCACGGTGGCGCGCACTGACCCGCGGGAGCGAGGCCGCTGGACGCTGGCCCGGCTGCGCACCGAGGCTGCGTTTTACGTCGAGCTGGAGCAGCGCTACTTTCGGGAAATGGCCGGCTATATCCGCGAAGCGCTGGGAGCGCGGCAGCTCCTGGTGGGCACGAGCGACCACAACCATCGCTGGAGCGGGCTGCCACTGCTGCAGACCCTTGCGGCGCTGGACGTGGTGGACGGTCACGTCTACTGGCAGCACCCACGCTTCCCCGGTGAGCCATGGTCGCGCACCGACTGGCGCATCGACAACACGCCCATGGCCAATGCGCCGGCCGGCTCGACGATTGTGCAACTGGCTCGCTCGGCGGTGGCAGGCCGGCCATTCATCGTCTCGGAGATCAATCATCCCTTCCCCAGCGACTACGCCAGCGAGGCCGTGCTCACTACCGCGGCGTACGCGGCCTTGCAGGACTGGGACGGCGTGTTCTGGTACTCGTTTGCGCACACGCCGGTCGAGGAATGGAGCTACAACGCTATCACCAACTATTTCGATATCCATCAAGACCCTACGAAATTGTGCCAGCTCGTGCCCGGCGCACTGCTCTTCCTGCGCGGCGACGTGCGGCCGGCCCAGCGAGAAATCCGGCGCGGCTACTCCCCGGAGGAGGTGCTGGAGAGCCTGCTGTGTCTGGCGCGACCCGGCGATCCGGGATGGCCGTTCTGGAAAGACGGGCTGCCGGGCACAGCCGCGCTGGTGCACCGCGTGCGCCTGGTCGGCTTCGACCGCTCGTTCATCGAGGATGGGGCGTCCCTGGCGGCGCTGCGTATGGCGGCGCGCCTTGCCGCCGATACCGGCGAGTTAGTGTGGGACACCAGCGATCCCGAGCGCGGCTGCATCGTGATCGACGCCGCGCGGGTGCAGGCTCTGATCGGCTTCGTGCGCCCCGCGCTGGGGACGCGGCACATGGAGGTGCAGATCGGGAGCTTCTGTGCGCTGGCGCTGGTGAGTCTAGATGGGCGGCCGGTGGCGCAGTCGGCGCGCCTGCTCCTTACCACCGCCGGGCGGGTGGCGAACAGCGGGATGGAGTGGAACGCCGACCGCACCAGCCTGGGCGACCGGTGGGGTGGGCCGCCGGTGCTGATCGAGCCGGTGATGGGCGCGCTAATCCTGCGCGGGCTAGAGGGCGCTCGCGCTGTGCGCATTCAGCCCCTCGATCCACGGGGTGCCCCGTGGACAGGAGCGATCCGCGCCCACGCCGCGGCCAAGGGCGCCTGGGCTATTGCGCTGCCCAGCGGCCGGCCGTCGGCGTGGTACCTGATTACCGTGCAGCGGCACGCCGGGCCTACAGCAGGCTGACCGGCTTGCCGGTCTCTGCCGAGCGGTAGGCGGCGTCCATGACACGGGTGACCTCGAGCGCATCGCGGGCGGGCGTGTAGGGCTGGCGGCCGGCCAGGATCGCGTTCACGAACTGCTGGCTGACGTCGCCGAAGCCGGTGGTATCGCCGTCGGGCACGTTCAAGAGCCGCTCCTCGACGGCGTTGCGACTATAGCGCCCGGCAGTGATGAGCGTGAGCGGGTTGAAGCGCAGGCCAGCCTCGGAGCCAAGCACGATGAAGGTGTCCGCGCCGCTGATGTTCGAGGCCCAGGCGATCTCCAGGATGCCAGAGGCACCGTTGTCGCACGTGAACATCACCGTGGCGTGGTCCTCGACGTTCTGGACGAGCGGCGGAGGCGCCGGCGTGCCAATGCCCATAAACGTGGTGGCGAGCACGTTGGTGACCCGCGGGTTGCCCAGCAGCCAGAGCAGCTTATCGATCTGGTACACGCCGATGTCGATCAGCGCGCCGCCGCCCGCCAGCTTCTTGTCGATGAACCAGGTGTTCTCCCGCAGGATGTCAATGCCGGGGCGGCCGCGCACGCGGTAGGCGCTTGAGCGGGCGTGGTACACCTTGCCCAGGGCACCAGACTCTACCAGCTCGCGGGCGCGCCGGGCGGCGGCGCCGCAGCGCTGCCGCGCCGAGCAGACTGCGAGGTACCTGCCTGTCTCCTCAGCGGTGCGGGTCATCTCCTCAGCTTCGGCAAGGTCCAGGGCGAACGGCTTCTCGCACAGCACGTGCTTGCCTGCCTTCAGTGCGGCTACCGTGGGGTCTTTATGCGCGTAGGGCGGCGTGGCGACGATCACAGCGTCGATGTCGCTCCGCTCGAGCAGGGCCTCCAGCGAGGGCGCGACGAAGGGAATTTCAAAGTCCTGCGCGGCGGCCTGGGCACGCTCAGGGATGATGTCGTAGACGCCCACCACGCGCGCTGGTGGGTGGGCCTTGAGCGAGCGCAAATGGCTGCGGGCGATATGGCCGGTGCCGATAATGCCGATACCAAGCTGTTCCATGCGCCGACACTCCTCTCGATGGCAGTAAGCCGGGGAAGCGGATCAGCGCCGCAGAAGGCGCCGCCCGGCCGGCTGGGAGTGTACTGCGCGCGTATCGGGCGTGCAACCGGCGCAGGCCCTCACCCCCGGCCCCTCTCCCACGCTGTGGGAGAGGGGAGCCAAACGTTCACCCCAGTCTTGCCCCTGTGGCACAGAGATGGCCGGGCCGTTGCTTACCGCTGCCAGTTTGCCGGTAAGTCGCCGGTCTGGAAGAGCTGGTTGATGGTCTCGTCCATGAGCTTGACTACCTCGGCCGGCTCGCGCTTGAACTCCTCGCTCATCATCTGGTCCCAGTAGTAGTTGTGCACCTGCTGCATCTGCGGGTAGACTTCGCAGAGCGGCTCAAAGTGCTGATAGGCGGTGGCTTGAAGCCACCGCTCCTCATGCTGCGGCGTCCTGGGATCAACGTAGACCTTCTCATTCACGGACTTCCGCACGGACATGAGGTAGCCCAGGCGGATAAGTGTGCTCTGGCCTTCGACACCGGTAGCATACTTCATGAACTCCCAGGCGGCATCGGGGTTCCTGGTCTGGGAGCCCATAGTGAATGGGCTCCAGGCACCGCGCGTGGCCGCGCCGCGCGGTCCCTTCGGAACGTGGGCCACCTCCCAGTTGTCCGGTGCATCCTTGAACGCATCGCGGATGTTGTACAGATACCCGGCGTCGATCATCATCGCCGTACGGCCGTCGGCCAGCAGCCGATACGCGTTCTGGCCACGGAACTCCGAAGCAAACGGGGCAATGCGGTAGCGGTGGCGGTAATCCTGGATCAGCTTGAACACCTGGACCGTCACCGGGTGATTCAATGTGCTGACACGCTTCACCGTATCCGCCAGCCCGGGTGCACCGTACGCAGGCAACCACAAGAGCGATCGGCGGAAGTTCGGCATGAGGATGGCAGCGCGCTCCATGACGCCGCCGGCATCAAGCTTCACCAGGCGTCGGCTCATCTCCAGGAACTGGTCCCAGGTCCAGTTGCCGTCGCCCGGCGGCTCGGGCACGCCGGCTTCACGGAACACCCGACGGTTATAGACGATGAGGTCCGTCAGCGCGGCCCGAGGTATGCCATAGAGCTTCCCTTTGCCGGGGACCTTGGTAGTCTCATCCCAGCGCCAGAAGTCGAGTACACCGGGGATAAAGTCGTCCACGTTGAGCTGGCGCCGGTCCCGCTCGACAAAGCGGTCGATCTGCATGAACATGCCCCTGGAGGCCCAGTAGAAGAAGGGCTCGTCGGAGAACTGCATCAAATCCGGCAGCAGGTTCCCCGCGGCAAGCGTGGCCATCTTCTGATCAAAGCCGGACGAGGGATGCTCGTCCACCCGCACGCTGATCTTCTTCTCCGCGTACCTGGCATTGAAGTCCTGCGCCACTTCCTGCCACAGTGGGGTATCGACCTGACCACCGCGGATGGCCAGGAGTAGCTCTGCCGGCTGGAGCTGCACAGCCGCCTGCTCCTGGCTCTCGCCCGGGCCACCGGGCCGGCCCGCGCGGGCACAGGCGCCCAGGACAGATGACAAGGCGGCTGCTCCCACCGCTACCAGCACACGCCGTGATACGAAGACAAAGCCTTTAGACCTAGTGCGCCCCGGCTCCATGGCCATGCCCTCCTTCACCGGCTGGTGACGCCGGGTGGAACGCCACACGATCGCGGATGCAGGCATCCTACGGTGGCAAGCCGGCAGTTCAAACGCCGCGCGGCCTTATCCGACCGGGATGCGTAGCGGATGGGTCTGGACGTCTGGTTTGCCGAAGTCCAGGGCGTCTTTGAGCGCCGGCTCATCCAGCTCGCGACGCCAGAAGGCTGAGGCAGCGCGCAGGTAGCGAATCCCTGTCTCGAGGGCCTGGCCGTAGCGGCTTTCGTTTGCGCCAGCCTCCAGCGCGCGCTGAACCTGTGCTGCACTCACGGCTTCACCACGCTGGAGCGCGCGAGCCGTCTGGATCGCCGGGTCAGTCGCCCGATAGAACACCGTCTCGACCAGGTAGCGCTCCATCTTCGCGGGGTCAGGAGCAAGGAAAACGCGCACCCAGAGGTCAACGTCGAGGTAGAACGGCTGCAGCAACGTGGTGAGACGATCCAGCCACTCCAGGACATGTTCTTGATCAGGCACGATGGTATGGCAGGAGAGCAGCGCCCGCTGGAAGAGGGCGCGCACGAACTCCTCCAGCGCCTTACCAGGTGCCGTCTCGTTTGCCGCTAAGAGAAACCGGTTAAACGGCTCTTCCTCACCGCTCAGATAGACCTGGCGAAAGACGTAGGTGTCGTAATAGGCCGAGATTTCTTGGATAGTGGCTTCTTCCGAGCCGGCCGGTTTGTCTGTCAGCCGGCCCTGCATGCGGTGATGGGCGCTATTCCAATCGGTGCGCGCACAATAGGACAGGAGCGGCTTCATCAGGCGGTCGCAGGCTGCGTGAGTCAGGCCACCGAGGGCAAAGGCCACCTTGCGGCCGGCAGAGGCGGGACGCGCCGGGTCATCCCAGCACGCGCGCGCCCACTGCAGGATCGTTGGGATCCAGCGGTTGCCGCCGCGGGTGATCGCGCCGAGGCGGGCGAAGTCGCGCTCGGTCTGAATGAGTTCCCGGAAGAGCGGCTCGACCGCCGGATCTCCCTGGGCGAGCCGGCGGCAGTCCTCGAAGACCGCCCAGTGGGTGAGAAGATCAGACATCTTCGATGCCTCCTAAGTAAATCCCTTCACCGCTGACGCAGGACGAAGTACGGCTGGTTCGAGAGGTCCTCGGCGAAACCCGGATAGAACCAGGCGCGCCCCTGCGTGTCTGCCAGCTCGAAGAAGTACTGGAGCGGATAGGGTGAGTCCGTGTAGTCGCCGGGGATAGTGAGGGCATAGCGCTCCCCATCCCGCAGCATCTCCACGACGCAGTATGGCTCTGCCTGGTTCACCCGCCGGTAGTGCAGGCGGACGCCAACGGGCCCGGCCGCTCCTTCGATATCGTGCAAGGTGAGCAAGATGGTCACCGGCTCGCCGCGGCGGAAGCCTGGCGGCGGGGTATGCCGGTAACGCGCCTGCGGCGGCCGGTACTCCAGCGCCGCGCGGAGGAGGTCCTCGACCGGTGTGCTGCGTGCCTGGGCGCCGGCCGCCGCCACCCGCTCCCCGGCCTTTGCCAGCTCTGCCTCCATGTCGGCAAGGTCCTGCTCAATAGCGGCGAGACGATCGACCCAGTGGCCGCGCAGCCAGGGCTCGCGCCCAAAGGTGAGATCGCGGCGATAGACGCCGGCACGCTCAGCGAGCTCTGCCCACGCTGCCCGTGCGGTGCGGTATGCCTTGATCCCCTGCCGCAGCACGGCCACGTCGCCGCTCTGCCGGTAGAGGGCAAAGGCCACGCCGGCCCGCAGCTTCTGAGCGAAGAAGCGCCCCAAGCCGGCCTGGATGGCGACATCTGCCACCCAGCGCCGCACGGCAGGACTGCTGCGATCAGGTGCCAGCGCTTCCATTTCAGCGAGATAGCGCTGCGCGGCCTCGGCGCAGCTATCGAGCCAGCGCGCCACATCGAGCGGCGAATAGCGACCGCTGCGCCGCCCCTCTAGGAGTTCAGCCGCGAAATCATCGACCCGCGAGAAGAGCTCAGGATCGAGGGCGCTCACGGTGCCGAAGCGTCTGGGGCTCGGCGTGTCCCCATAGGGGTGCGGCCGGTTCTCGTCAACGATGGGCATATTCGTGTAGATCTCGGGCCAGTAGCGGTTGTTCGAGGCCGAGGGGTGGTACGCTGTGGTGACCAGAGGCAGGATGCGGCTGGCATTGGCCAGCGCCTCCTCGGCCGACCCGGCTGCCTGGCCGAATTCCGCGCGCAGGTAGCGGCGCCAGCACTCAGGGTCTGCCTCCGGGTTGTACAGGAGCCGTCCCCACAGGCGGTAGGTGTACTCGTACTTCTGCCAGTCACCGCCGGCAGGGCGCAGCGCGGGATCAGCATAGCCGTCGCGGCCGCCAGGCAGGCCGGAACCCATGCGGCCTTTGAACGACAGCGGCTCGCAGAGTTCGGTGCCCAAGCAGTCGCAGAAGTGGGAGAAACGGCCGTAGCCGGCAGCCATGGCCGGGTCGCCCCACAGGAGCAATCGCTGGGTGCCGGGCCAGATACGGAACAGCACGCCGTACGGACGGTCCTCGGTTAAGAGGTCGGCATAGCCGTAGCGGGTGAAGCGGCGCTCGCCAGCACTCAGGCGCATGACATCGCCGGCACCCCTGGAGGCGGGCACGCGCTCCAGCTCGCGGATCGAGGCCTGATGATACGGCAGGCCCATGTGCTCGGCCCAGTACTTCGGCGAGATAACGACTGGCAGGCCCGTGGCCAGGGCCACGTCGATCATCGGCTGGTCAATGCCCTTGGCATGCATGTCGATCTCGATGCGGCGGCCAGTCTGGACGATGCCCTGGAAGACGGTGCGCCAGAACTCATAGCTTCCTTCGGGAATGCCGCTTTCACCATGGACGCGGAAGGTGACCCCTTGGATCGCCGGGCAAGCCTCCAGCAGTGTGCGCAGGGCATCGCGGCAGTAGGCTGCATGCATCTCGGGGGTGAGCCCGTCGATGACGTGGCTGGCTTCGGGGCTGTCGATCCACTGATAGGCATGGGTCCAGAGCGCGAGCTGGAAGTGCAGGCCGCGCGCCGCGGCCTCGTCACTGATAAAGCGCAGCATCGCCAGGTTGCGCTCGCGCTCCTCGTCGGGCAGGCCGCGGGCCCGCACCTCGTAGCCGGGCACAGCGACCAGAAACGGGTAGGCAAAGTAGAAGTACACGTCCGTGACGTGGCGCGGGAAGTTATAGCCGAGGCCCAGGGTCAGGCTGAAGCGATTGAAGCGCTGCGCGGCGAGCATCGCGAGGTAGCGCTGCCAGAACTCGCGGTCATAGAACCAGGGCTTGTCCTCTAGTTCGCTGGTGAACAAGCGAGCGATGCTACGCACCTGGTTGGCCGGCTGTTCGACTACCGGCCGCTCAAGTCGCAACCCCTCGAGGGGGTCAGCCGCATACATGGCGCGATCGGCCAGCTCTAGGACGGCGTAGGCTAGGCCCCGCGTATCGCTTCCGCAGGCCAGGAGCACGGCGCGCTCGTCCAGCCGGCCGGGCACGAGCCCCAACGCCTCAGCGGCCGCCGGCAGCACTACGCCGGCGCGCTCGAGCACCGCCTGGGTGAGCGCGGACGGTCTACCAGCCACGAGGAGGCACAGCTCCGCATGGGGTGCCTGCTCGATACGTTCGAGGGTCTGGACGGCGATGCCGCGGCCGGCCAGGACCTCCTGAAGCTGCTGGATCGCCCGCTGGACGGGCATCTGTGACGCGAGGGGGTCTACAGGATCGTGCACGAGAGAGAGCCTGCCTGCGAGCGTCATGCCCCATCCCTCCCTTGTGAAAATGTGGTGCCCAGACGGGCCTCAGCCACTCCTTCAAATTTAATCAGTCACCCCTTCACTTTCAATTCATCAATTCATCAATTCAAAACGAGGACCAACCTCCTAGCCCTCCCCTCCCCGCTGAGGGGAACATCTGGCAGAGATTGTGTTGTTAGAGGTGTTTTGTTAGAGGTATTTTGTTAGATGTGTGTCGTTAGAGGTTATATTCTTAGCGTTGCTCTGCTCCCTACAGCTCAAGTTTCAAGTTACAGCTCAAGGTCGGAGTCTCTATTTCCCGCCCTTCCTGGCGTACTCGTTCATGAGCTCGGTGTTCTCGCGGATTAACAGCTCTAGTCGCGGCTTCAGGTCCTGGGCCATCTGCAGCGCCGTGATCTTTCCCTCACGGAGCTGGGCATACGCCTGTGCGATCAGCTGGTCCATTTCAGGGAACTTGATGATCTCGTGCTCCGGGTGGGCATGTCCCTCAGCAGCGTCGAGGAAGACCTTCCAGTTCACCGTCGCCCCCGGCGTGAGCCAGTCCTCCGAGCGGGCGACCTTCTGGTTCGCCGGCAGGCCGCGGTGCAGGCGAGCCAGGGCCCGCATGCCGGGCTCACCACAGAGGTACTCCAAGAAACGCCACGATTCCTCGGCGGCGCGGAGCTTCGCCGAGAGCCCGGCGTTGAGCTGGGGGTTGCGCGTCTGTGCCTTCTCACGGCGGCGCGGCAGCGCGGCGACATCCCAGCGCACGCCCTGCGCCTCAGCAGCCACTAATAAGACCGGGGCCGTCGAGGTGATTGCCGCGAACATGGCGAGCTGCCCATTGATGAGCTGTTGCACGGAACTCCCCTGGAGCTCGCCCCGCAACGGTGAGACGTGATGCTTCAGCCAGAAATCAGCCACCCACTGGAAGGCCTCGACTACCGGCGGGGAATCGATCTGCACCTTCGTGTGGTCGGCACTGAGGTAGTCCCCGCCGTTGGACCACATGAAGGGCTGGACGCTCCACCAGCTCGTGCCATTGTCGTAGCCAAACTGCGGCTTGGGGCCGCCAAGCTGAGTCATCTTCTTCGCCAGATCAAGATGTGCGTCCCAGGTCCAGGTCGGATCATCCCACCGCTGCGATGGGCCAGGCAAGCCGGCCTTGTCGAACATATCGCGGTTGAAGTAGATCACGAGCGGCGAATGAGTGAGCGGCAGCGCCCATAGCTTGCCAAACCAGATGTTCTTCGCCCACTCTACCGGGAAGATGTCTTCCTTCTTGTAGGTCTTGGACTTCTTGAGAAAGCCATCGAGTTCAGCGAAGACGCCCTTGACCACCGCGGAGGCGAGGTTCTTGGTCGTCCACATCATGACTTCTGGCTCGACGCCAGAAGCGATCAGGGTATTGAGCTTCTCGAAGTAATCGACGCCGACTACATGCTCGGTCTCTACAGTTACATTGGGCATCACCTGCTCTTTGAATTGCTGCGCCAGCATGCGGTAGACGTCTGCCTCAGGGTCCGTGGCATAGAATGAATAGCGAATGGTGACGGGCTGAACCGGGATGCCAGCGCGCTCGGCTCCCTCACCTGGTGATCCCCCGGTGCGCTGGCAGGCCAGGCTGGCAGCCACAGCGCTGCTGCTTGCTACCGCCAGCATGCTCCGCCGCGTGAAGAGCTGCTCCCGCGTGCGCACGTGCATCTTTCCCCTCCTGAGTGTCTTGTGCTGCATCGGTCCCCTAGCGCGGTTCTCCGCAGGTGCGTGCTCGTGTATGCTGCATTATGCATGTAGGTTCCATCTTACGCAATAGGTTCGCCAGAGTCAACGCAAGGTATCGGCGGAAGCCAGCGGACAGGGAGACCGGAGGCTGAAGAGCACCCTAGGGGCCGCTCTGGCTCACTCACGCTGGTGCATGGACGCGGGCGAGCAACTCGGCGAGGTCAGCGACCTGGGTATTCTCGAGGTTCTGGACGGCGGCGATAAGCTCGTCCCGCAGGGTGGCGTCGGTATAGGGCGCGCTGAGCCGCTCGAATTTGGCGACGACCGCCTCCCAGGGCATGGGTCGCGTATGGAAGCCTTCGTAATCGGCCTTCTCCTTGACCAGCTGCCGGCTATCCTTGAGCCAGAGCGTGACCCGGCACGGCATCTCTGCCGGGAAGCGCCGGCTGAACGCTGCCTGCGGCCGGACGATCACTCGGCGGAGCAAGCGCTGCACATCGTCGCGCAGGATACGCTCTGGAAGGTATTGCTCTGGCATCACCTGTCCATCGAGGAGCATGACAGCCAGCAGGTAGGGCAGGCTGTGGTCAGCCTCTTCCTTAGTCCGGACGATGGTCTTATCTCCTTCCTCTCCACCGCCGATGATGCGGTAGGCCACGTCGAAGATCTCCACCTCGATACGGTCGATGTCCTCGACGCGAATGTCGTGCGTAGCTTTGAGCTCGGCAATGGCCTCTAACGCTGATTGCGAGTGGATTTCGGCGTTATAGCGCTTGAGGATCGTGCGGGTCACCCGTTCGAGGTCTTCCTTCGACCAGTCGATCTCGAAGCGACCGGCGATCGCCTCCATGAAGCCTTTGTTGCCCTCGAACACCGCCAGCGGCCCGGTGATGCCGCGGCGTGCCAGGAAGGCAGCGTGCGTGCAGCCAAAGGCAGCGTTTGGATATGCCAGTCCCTTCCAGTGCGAGAGCGCGCCGGTGCGGGTGACGCGCAGCGCATTGAACGCCGTGCCGGCGATGGCGATCGCGTGCGCTGTGCGCGTCACGTCGAGCCCGAGCGCCTTAGCGACCCCGGCGGCGACCGCATACGAGCCCTGGGTGGTGTGGTCAAACCCTTTATCGCGTACCGGTGCCACATCGCTCAGGCGGCAGTGGACCTGGTATGCCACCGCCAAGGCCACCATGAGCTCACGACCGCTGCATCCAGCGTACTCGGCGGCTGCCAGCACCGGAGCCAGGTTGTCGCTGGGATGACAAGTCTCACCCGGGGCCAAGTAGCTGTCGTTAAAGTCGAGGTAGCGTACCAGCGCGCCGTTGTAAAAAGCAGCGCGATCGGGGGCGGTCTTGCCCCCGCCGATCAGGGTACAGTGCGCGGCACCGCCGAAATCCTCGGTATGTAACCGGATCAGCCGGATCGGTTCGCCCGCGAGAGCGCCGATGGCACAACCCAGCGAGTCCAGCACACGGACCTTCAGCGCAGCGCGAGCGCGCTCCGAAAGCTGTTCATATGAGGCACGCACCACGAATGTGGCCAGTTCTTCGGCCATAGTCATGCATCATGCTCCCCTCTGAGAAAGCGGTGCGTCGTGCGAGCAGCAGACAGGCGCCTACCATCCTGGCATGGGCAGGGTCCCTTCCCTATTCTGCGCCCCGTGCTCCGACTTCGCAACAGATGGGGCATGTCCTGTGAGCAGCATGTCCTGCGAGTGGCACCTATTTTGCACCGCTATCGCACACGTATCGCACACGGCGGCGCCGGCCGGGTCGAAGGCTGGCGAGTATGCCGGAGCGGAACCGGCCGACGCTCTCCTGATAACCGAAGGGAGCGGAGCAATGCGTGACTACCAATCTCCGATCGAGGTCATGCGCAAGAAGGGCTGCGTGAGCTGCTGTGCGCTGCCCATTGTCCTCGGCGGGCTGACCATGCTTCTTTGTCTTTACCCCTTGAGCTCAAGGGGCCTGTCCAAAGTCCTGTCTATTCGGCTTGGTTAGGAGTCTCTTCAGCAGGATGATGGGCGGGCTGTATGAGGCTACGTCATCTGGAGTATCAATCAAAGCTAACCAAATTAACCCAAATTAACCCAAATTATCCTAAATTATCAAGGAGTGACCTATGGAGATCATTATCATCCTGCTGGTGGCTGGGCTTATCGGCTGGCTTGCCGATCTCATCGTACCGGGCAGCCTGCCCTACGGCTGGATCGGCGCGATCATCGCTGGTCTGGTAGGGAGCTGGATCGGCGGCACGCTGCTTGGCCAGTGGGGCCCGACGCTGGGCGGGTTTTACATCATCCCGTCGTTAATCGGGGCGGTGATCTTTGCCTTCGTCGTGGACTTCGCGCTGAAAGCGCTGGCCCGCGGCCGCGCAGCATAGCTCTTTCGGGGCCTGTAGCTTCTGCCGTCTGAAGAAAGCCCTCGGCCTCGAAGCTGGCACCTTCAGGCAGGCGCGACGCGCACCGACCGCGCTTGTAGCGCTACGCCTGGACAGGGACGTAGCGTGGACGATCTTCCCCGCTACACGTGTTCTATGCCCGATGCTGCTGGGCCCGGCGCTGCGCCGCCCGGCCTCATACAGCCCGCGCCGGCGCCGCCCTGCATTACTCCATAGGCTCTCAGGTTTTGCTACATTTTTTGGGACGCTTCTGGTCCCTGGAGCGCTCCTGGCCCCTGGGGATACTCGTGGTAAAGGTGGTAAAGAAAGAAGGTGCTGCCGGAGATCTGCAGGACAAGCCACGAACGCACAGCGCGCAGAAATGGAGGAGCTAGTATGAGGACGTGGACGGTACGACTCGCCTGTGCAGCGCTGCTAGGGCTGGCGCTCCTCACGCCGCTGGGAGCTGCTCGTGCGGAGCCGGCCGTGGCGTCTGCCTCGCTAGCTGCGGCCGAGGCTGCATATTTTCCTGAGACAGGGCACACGGTGAGCGGCGTATTCTGGGACTTCTGGCGTCGCCGGGGCGCGCTCGAGGTGTTCGGCTATCCGCTGACCGCAGCCTACGAGGACGAGGGGGTCCTGGTGCAGTGGTTCCAGCGCGCCCGCTTCGAGCGCTGGCCTGACCGGGATGGCGTCGTGCTGGCTCTGCTCGGCCAGGAGATGGGGATATACGAGCCGCCTCTGCCGCCACCTGCCGACCAGACGGCCTTACTTGCTGCCGGTCTGCGCTACTTTCCGGAGACCGGCCATCTCGTTGGCGGCGCTATCCTGCGTTTCTTCGAGAGCTACGGCGGCGCCGAGGTCTTCGGCTATCCACTGACCGAGGAGATTGCCCTGGGACCTGAGGACGGGGACGGTGTAGTGCAATGGTTCCAGCGGGGCCGCCTGGAGTGGCGGCCCGGCGTAGGGGTGCAGGTCGGCTTGACAGGCCAGGAGCTTCTCCACCGCCGAGGTTTGGCAGAGAGTCCGGTGGCGAGGCGCACCGAGTGGCCGGCTGAAACGCCCGACTGGTATCCGGCCCTTGTGGCGTTCCTGGAGGAGCAGGAGCGGCTGGCGCGCGAGGCGAGCGAGCGGCTGGCGCGGGAGACGGGACCGGTGCTGCTGGTCTCTAGCCCGGTCCATGGCGAGCGATGGATTGATATTGATCTGACCCGCCAGCGTATCACTGCCTACGTCGGGAACACGCCGATCTTCACCGACCTGGTTTCCACTGGCAAGGTTGGGAAGGGCTTGACCCCGACCGGCACCTTCCGCATCCTGCGCCGGGTGGCGAACGCCACGATGGACTCCCGCACGATCGGCATTCCGCCGGGACACCCGTTGTATTACCGGCTGGAGAACGTGCTCTACACGCAGTACTTCACCACCGCGGGACACGCGATCCACTACGCCTGGTGGCACAACAACTTCGGCCAGCCGATGAGCTTTGGCTGTGTAAACCTGCGGCTGAGCACGGCGCGCTGGTTCTGGGACTGGGCCACCATCGGTACTCGCATCGTCATCCATTATTGAAATTTATTGAAATTGAATTTGATTTATGTTGAATTTATTTTTATTTTTACAGCCGGGGGTGAGACCCGTAGGTGTCAGGTGCGCGACCGAGTATCTCTCACCCTCTGGCTTGAGTCCGAGGTCTTTCCATTGCGGGCCTGCTCACCAAAATCAGCGGCCTTTCACATGCTGGTTGAAGAAGGCCACCGACCGGCTGAGGGCAACGCCGAGGTTGCGCGAGATATTGTGATCGTCGCCGGGATAGGTATAGAACTCGACGACGCCGCCCGCAGCCTGGATCTGCTCGGCCAGAATTTGGGAGAACTCCAGCGGCACGCTGCTGTCGGCGGTGCCATGGTGGAGCTGCACCGGGCCGGAGAGATCGGCGAGATACGTGTTGGCCGAGATCGAGGCCCAGAAGCCCGGGTTCTCCTCTGGGCTGCCGTACGTGGCGATGAGCTGCTCCCGCCAGGAGGGTGGGCGGCCGGGCGGAGCCGACGGTGGAGCCGCCCCGGTGGGCGGACGGCTCCACCGCGCTAGGAGATCCGGGTACGAGGCCACCACACCGGCCCAGATCACCCCTGCCTTGATCGAGGGGTCGATCACCATGGCCCGTAGCGTGATATACCCGCCCATGGAGTGCCCCCACATGCCGATGCGCTCGGGGTCCGCATCCGGCCAGCGACGCATGGTCGCCACTGCATTCAGCACATCGACAACATAGTCGGGTGCGCTGTAGGCGCCCCGCGCCTCTCCTTCGGAGTTGCCGTGGCCGCGGTAGTCAGGTTTCAGCACGATGTAGCCGTTGCGGGCGAACGCATCGACATAGGCCACGTAGCGTTCGGTGGTGCGATACTGTGCCGGCGGGATATAGCCGTGGTTAAAGATGATCACCGGCCAGCCGCTGGGCGGCCGTTGCCCGCGCGGGACCGTGAGCAAAGCATAGATCTTTAGTCCCTCAGAGCGGTACGAGGCAATGTAGCGGTTGTAGTTAGAGCCGGGGGTGAGCGTCTGCTCGATCTCCAGATCGCTGCCAGGGTATTCGCGCGCTCGCATCGCGGCGATCGTGAGCGGGTGAGGCGTCGGCGTCGGCGTGGGCAGCGGTGTAGGCACTGGAATAGACGTCGGCGTGACCAGGGGAGCTGGTGTGCCAGGCGGCTCGCTCTGGGCGCGCGCTGCCGCCGGTCCAGCGGCCTGCGGCGCGGAGGTGGCCTGACCACCGACCAGCGGGCCGCACGCGCTGACGGCGCTGGCCAGGAGCAGCGCGGCGAGACAAACGGCGTTCAGACCGAGAGCGCGTAGCCGAAGGAGCATAACAGAGCGCATAGGAGCGCGATCCATCGTCACCAGATCCATCGTAGGTAGATCCATCGTGGCCCGAGCATATATAGCTCGATCATAGCATCACGTGCGGCCGGTGTATAGCCACCGGGCTTGCCACCCCGCGCCGTATGGCTGTACCTGTGCGTTCGAAGATTACAAGTGATTTCTATTAGGCCACAATGGCGTCATCCCGTCCAGGCCGTGCTGGCGCACGTGAAGCTGGGGCAGCCGGCTGCCCCGGTGGGTGAAGACCACCATGCTATGGATCCAGTAGCAGTCCTCACCGCCGGGCGGGCTGGGATTGAACTGGCGGTGATAGACGTACATAGGCTTGTAACCGGCGGCACCTGGCGGCACGATCACGTCCTGGACGGTATGGTTATCCGGGTCGGCGATACTCATGGCGCCGGGCCCCTGCACGACGTAGAAAGCTTCGACACGATTGTCATGCATGTGCAGGCTGTTGCCTTGCCCGGGCCGGAAGATAGCCGGGTAATGGTGCGGGTATGCTGGGAAGTCCAGGTGGCATACGGTGACCAGCGCTACCAGCGGCTCGTTGCCGGTCACGCGTATTTCGTGGCGGACGAACTGATCGACGACGACCTCCATGCCGGGTTGGAGGGGCACCTGGATCGGGAGATCCTCCGGTACGTTCTCTGGCCAGGCGCGGAGGAGCCCGCGGCCGCGCAGAATATGGATGGCCTCGCTGTCGCGCTGCTCGACCGGCACGGGGGCGGCGCCAGGCTCGTACGTGCGCTCGCCCAGGGTGAAGCGCTCGTCGCCCGTCGTCTCCTGGCACAACAGCTTGAGGAAGGTGCCGTACGCAGTGCGCTCGAGGATCCCTTCTTCACGCGTAACGACGATCTTGCCCGTGTAGGTCGGGCGCCGCCTTGGAGCGGGCACATACGGCACCCGGCCTTCTCCCGGCTGAACGACCATCATCGTGCACCTCCTGGCATCTTGCACCTCTTAGGGCTCTTAAGAACTCTGATAATTCTTCTGATAATTCTATAGAACCTCTATCTGTAGAACCTCTATGCTATTATCTATGGGACTCTTGACTCTTCTAGAGCTTCTAGAAGAACGAGAGGAATTCGAAACCGGGGGCTCTGGCAAGGCATGCCCGCACGGCCTGCGCCAGCGTACGGAGCTACCGCAGCGCGATCTCGGACGATAGGCACATGGGAGACCGGCATCCACGGGAGTGCAGCGTAGACCAGACCAGAGCAACGACTGCGCTATTTTGTGCGATGAGCGAATGGTACGCGCGTCACGCTCTCGACGCAAGCAGCCTCGGCCAGGCGAACCGCTCTCGCCAGCTGTGCGGCTGAGTCACCGGAACGGGAACGTGCGCACGCATCGGTCTGTACCCTCTTCGTTACCTCGGACCGCTTCCTCGGCCACAGGCCCTCCAGCGCCTTGCGGGCAGCGCGCAGGACCGCTGTGGCGCTCGCGATTTCCTGAGCCGAGATAGGGAGCTCCAACTGCGCGGCGACCTCGCGCTCGTGGCATCGTATCTCCTCCAGCAGCGCCTTTCCCTGGGGCGTCAGCTGCACCAGCGGAGAGCGCCGGTGAGCAGGATTGGCCACGAACTCGACGAGCCCCTCGCAGGCCAGGGCGTTCACGATAGGCTGGATATCCTCCCGCGAGACCAGGCGGGCCCGGGCAAGCTGGGGCACCGTCTGCGGCCTTAGCCGGTCGAGGTCGCGCAGGATACTACGAGGCACAGCGGTCATGGCACCCTGGCCGTGCATCGCCGAAGTGTCGCCCGCCTCTGCACGATCAGCGCCGCTGTCTCCTCGAACAAGGCCTCTGGCGCTGCCGGGTCGGGCTGTGGAGCCGGCACGTCTCCCGGCGGCATACCAGCCGCCTGGGTCTTTGTGGCCGGCGTCTCACCTGCCAGACCGCATCGGTCCTCTCGTGGAGCATCCATGAGCCGTAGCGTCCCCTGTGGCATAGGATAGAAGTCTTCGTGTCAGTTACAAGTACGGTTATGGAGCGTACTACATCGTAGATCATCAGTGGGAATGCCAGCATGGTGTGCCGCCACCTGGCTATGAGGGCATACCCCGGGAGGCTGGTCAGGTCTGTCTCCCCCCAGGCCAGCGAGAGCGCGGCGCCCTGCGCCGGATCGGGTAGGGCCGAAGGGGGTAGGGGGCGAGAAATCTTTCGCCTCTGCACAAAAATACACTGCCTTCCAGCACGGGCTCGGGCACTTTAGCGACGCTGTTTGAGCAATACCTGACCACCACCTGGCCAGCGGTGCTAGCCGAGAAGCATGAGCAGGAGCAGGAGCGCCAGGGCGAGCGCTGCCGGCGCGCCGAGCCCGCGCGTAGCCCGCTGGCGTAACGTCCGGCGCTCCAGGCCAGTGCGGAAGTAGCCTTCGAGAGCGATGGTGAAAGCCAGCCACGCCAGCCCAAGCACGATGAGCCCGGCCTTGTCGATAGCGCCCTGCCACCACGGCCCCCAGCGGAAGGTAATCGCAGCTTGCAAGAGCACCCGCCGTGCCAGCAGGAGGTCTAGCAGGGCAAGCGCGCTGCTGAGCAACCAAAGCGCATAGCAGAGCAGGACAGGCGCCACGGCGCTGAGCATGGCCTTGGGTGTACGGAGAGACGTGAGAGACGGCATAAGCGCTGCGGCCGCTGGCGCGGCATGTGCTACGCCAGCATCAGGCTGAGGCGCTGGCCGGGACAGCCACGCCTTGCAGGGTAAGCTCTTCAGCGAAGTGGCAGGCGGCGAAATGGCCAGGCTCCACCTCACGCAACGGCGGCGGATCAGTGCGGCAGATGTCCTTGGCGTAGTGGCAGCGGGTGTGGAAGGGGCAGCCGGGCGGCGCATGCGCCGGGTCCGGCACATCGCCCTCCAGCACGATGCGGCGAGACTGTCGGCGCAGCCGCGGGTCGGGCTTCGGCACAGCCGAGAGCAGCGCCTCGGTGTACGGGTGCTTCGGCGCCGTGTAGAGCTTCTCGGTCTCCGCCAGTTCCACCAGCTTGCCCAGGTACATCACGGCCACGCGGTCGGCGATGTACTCGACCACCGAGAGGTCGTGTGCCACGAAGATGTAGGTCAGGCCGAACTCCTTCTGGAGATCCTGTAACAGGTTCAGCGTCTGCGCCCGCACGGACACGTCGAGTGCCGAGACCGGCTCGTCGGCCACGATCAGCCGGGGGTGGAGGGCCAAGGCGCGGGCAATGCCGATGCGCTGGCGCTCACCGCCGCTGAAGGCGTGGGGGTAGCGGCGCAGGTACTCCGGGCGGAGGCCCACACGTCGCAGGAGATAGGCCACCCGATCCTCCAGCTCCTTGCCCTTGGCCACATTATTGACGATGAGCGGCTCCCCGACGATCTCCAGGATGGTCATGCGCGGGTTAAGCGACGAGTAGGGGTCCTGGAAGATCATCTGCATCTCCCGCCGCAGAGGCCGCAGCTCCTGATGATCAAGCTGTGCGACGTCAACGACCGAGCCATCGCGGCGGCGGAAGAGGATCTGCCCGCTGGTCGGATCGATCGCCCGCAGGATGCAGCGCCCGGTCGTGGTCTTGCCACAGCCGCTCTCGCCGACCAGGCCCAGCGTCTCGCCCTCACGCACAAAGAAGCTCACACCGTCTACGGCTTTCACGATGCCGATCTGGCGGCGGAACAGGCCGCGATAGATCGGGAAGTATTTCTTAAGATCTTTTACTTCAAGCAGCACCGGCCGCTCCTGGCCGTCGGCGCCCTGTCGCAGCGTCGCCATTCGTTGTCGTCACCTCTTCAGTCATGCGCACATACACGCATCTTCAAACATATATTTTAATTTAGAATTTTATATTTTTTTATTATTTACAATTTAGAAGGAAGAAAGAAGGTAGATATTGTGCAGACAATCCCGGGTGCCACCGTTCAGGTTCGGGCGGGCGCCGCTGCGGAGGCGCCCGCAGTCGCAACCTCCGCGCCGCCGTACAGCAGGCAGCGCACCTCACGGCCATCCTCGAGCGGGACCGGCGGTGGGTCGAGACGGTCGCACACCCCCGCCATGAAGCTCGGACAGCGCGGATGGAACGTGCAGCCGCGCGGGCGGTTGTACGGGTTAGGCACCATGCCTTTGATCGCCTCCAGCCGCTCCCGCATCTTCGGGCCCAGCTTGGGGATCGAGCGCAGGAGCGCTCGCGTGTAGGGATGTTTCGGATCGTGGAACAGCGCATCCACACCGGCGCGCTCCACGATGCGGCCCAGGTACATGACCACCACATCGTCGGCCATCTCGGCGACGACGCCCAGGTCGTGGGTGATCAGCATGATGCTCATGCCGAACTCATCTTTCAGCTGGGCCATCAGTTCCAGGATCTGCGCCTGCGTGGTCACGTCCAGCGCGGTGGTGGGCTCGTCGGCGATGAGCAGGCTGGGGTTGCACGAGAGCGCCATGGCGATCATGGCACGCTGGCGCTGGCCGCCGCTAAGCTGGAACGGGTACTCGTCCACGCGCTGCTCTGATCGCGGGATGCCCACCTTGCGCAACAGCTCGATCGTGCGGTTACGCGCTTCCGCCTTGCTGACCTGCTGATGCAGCAGGATATTCTCCATGATCTGGTCGCCGATGGTGTGCACCGGGCTCAGGCTGGCCATCGGCTCCTGGAAGATCATGGCGATGTCCTTGCCGCGGATCTGCCTGATCTCCCGGCCGCGCGGGTGCAGCTTCGCCAGATCAATGACTTCATCGACTACCTGCCCGTTGCCCGTGGCGCGACGGCGGTGGAACAGGATCTCCCCGGAGACGATGCGCCCCGGCGGGTCCACGATCTGGAGGATTGAGCGCGCCATCACGCTCTTGCCACAGCCGCTCTCGCCCACCACGCAGAGGGTACGGCCGCGCCACACTGTCAGCGAGGCGCCGTCCACCGCCTTGACCGTCCCTTCGTCGAGGAAAAAGTAGGTCTTTAGATCGCGGACTTCAAGCAGTGGCTCAAGCAACGTGTTCGCCGCGTGCGTCATGTCTCTTCCTGTCCTGTCTTTTCCCGTCTTGCTGTCCCGCCCTCTTCCAGTCTGTTGTCTCGTCGGTGCATGTCGCGAAATGTAGGGAGTGGAGTGGTGTAGTTCTGGACATGCGTCGCAGATCATGCCCTACTCAGCTACCGCCCGTACGGATCAGCCGCATCACGCAGGCCGTCGCCGAGGAAGTTGAACGCCAGGACAGCCAGCACCACCATCAGGCCCGGCAGCAGCAGCCAGGGTGCCTGGGCAACGGCGCGGATATTCTGGGCTTCCTGCAAGAGCACGCCCCAACTCACCACCGGCGGGCGCAGGCCCAGTCCAAGGAAGCTCAGCGCCGTCTCACCCAGGATGGTGCCCGGGATCGCCAGGGTCACCGAAGCGATGATATGGCTGGCGAAGCTCGGCACCATGTGGCGGAAGATAATGCGCATCTCGCTGGAGCCGGCCAGCCGCGCCGCCATGACGAAGTCCTCCTCACGCAGCGCGAGGAAGCGGCCGCGCACCACCCGCGCCAGGCCCGTCCAGCCGATCAGCGACAACACGATCGTGATGCCGAAGTAAATTCGCACGGGCGACCAGTTCGGCGGCAGCGCCGCGCTGAGCGCCATCCAGAGGGGGATGGTCGGAATCGAGCGCAGGAACTCGATCACCCGCTGGATGAGATTGTCCAGCGTACCGCCGTAGTAGCCCGAGATACCACCGAAGAAGATCCCCAGCACTAGGCTCAGCGCCACGCCTACCAGGCCGATGGACATGGAGATGCGGGTGCCGTACACCACTCGGGAGAGCACGTCACGCCCGAGCCGGTCGGCGCCCAGGATAAAGATGCGGTGCTCGTTCGTCTGGAGCCCGAACAGATGCCGGTCCCAGGGGATGATGCCCCAGAGCTTGTACGGCTCGCCGCGCACGAAGAAGTAGACCGGATACATTCGAGACCGATCTTCGGTGAAGATGCGGCGCAGCGCCACCGGCTCCACCGTCTGCTTCACCCCGTAGACGAAGGGCCGCAGGTGCCAGCGCCCTTCGCTGTCACGGAAGTGCAACTGGGTCGGCTTCAGGTATGTATAGTTAGCGCTGTAGGTCTCCGGGCTGTAGGGCGCGATGAACTCAGCGAAGAGCGCCACGAGGTAGAGGCACAGGACCACGACGCCGCCGATAACTGCCAGCCGGTGCTTGCGGAACTTCCACCACATGAGCTGCCACTGCGAGGCGACGAAGATACGCTCTTCGGCCTCCTCGGGAGGCAGCCCGGCGCCGACAGGCGCACCGACACGCTCTCCCGGCGCCACGGGTGGCGCGGTGAGGGGCTCTGCCACTGAGAGTACGACGCCGGGTTTCGACCGTCGTGCGAAGATCCAGCCCAACATATGTCCCTCACTACCGACTACTCTTTACTTCACCATAGCGTTTTCGCTTCACCACGGTGCATTAATAAATAATTTAATTTAATGAATAATGATGGAGCAAGAGAGACATAGCAAGTAGACGCTTGATACCGTTAGAAAATAGTGGCTCACTGTAAGCGGATACGCGGGTCGAGCCACGCCAGCAAGACATCCGAGATCAGCGTACCGATCACCGTCAAGACACTCAGCATCAGGATGAAGCTGCCTGCTAGGTACATGTCCTGGGAGAGCAGCGCGCGCAGCAGCAGCGGTCCGTTCGTGGGCAGGTTCAGCACCACACCCACGATCACCGTGCCCGAGATAAGATGTGGCAGGCTCCAGCCCACCGTGCTGACGAATGGGTTCAGCGCTACCCGCACCGGGTATTTCAGGATCAGCTTCCATTCGGGCAGCCCCTTGGCCCTGGCCGTGGTCACATACGGCTTATGTAGCTCATCCAGAAGGTTCGCCCGCATGATACGGATCAGGCCTGCGGTGCCGCCGATGCCCAGGATGAGGGCCGGGATCCACAGGTGGCTGAGCATGTCCAGCACCTTCGCCACGCTCCACGGCGCGTCCACGTAGTCGGGTGAGAACAGCCCGCCCACGCTCTGCCCGAAGACCGCGAAGGCGATCCACATCAGCACCAGAGCCGCTAGAAAGTCCGGGATAGCCAGACCGAGAAAGCCAAGGAAGGTAAACAGGTAGTCCCCGATGGAGTATTGCCGGACTGCTGAGTAGATGCCGATGGGAAAGGCGATGATCCAGGTGAGCAGCAGCGTGGCGAGCGAGATGATAAAGGTAAAGCCCAGACGATCCCACAGGAGCTGAGCCACCGGGCGGCGCCACTCGAACGAGTAGCCAAAGTCACCGCGCAAGACCCCGGTGATCCACTTGAGGTACTGGATGTAGATCGGCTGATCCAGGCCGTACTGCGCCTTGAGGGCTGCCAGCGCCGACTGATCCATCTGCTCGCCCTGCTGAGAGAGCTGCGCCACGTATGAGGTCAGGTAGTCGCCAGGTGGAAGCTGGATCAGAATGAACGAGACGATGGAGATAGCAATCAGGGTCGGGATCAACAGAAAGATGCGCCGGATAATGTAGTGTATCATCGCCGTATCTCGCTCCACCCGCTCAGATCAGCGCTGGCACCATGCCGTATCTGGATTCCTGCCAGGGACCTGCTGATAACCCCCTGGAGGGGCACGGCATACCGTGCCCCTCCCCCCTTGGGGAACCTGCCCAGATACCTGCAGGCCATGGTGGCTTCCAAGAGCCCCAGGTACAGGGGCGACGCTTCTATCAGCGCCTGGTGGTGAAGTACTGCGGTGGATTGGTCGGGCCCGGATTGGGATACAGCCAGGCGCCGGGCATGACCTTCGGCACGTTGTGGAAATCGTTGCGCACGATCCCGTAGCCCCTGATCGGCCGCGAGATACCGATCACCCAGAACTGGTCAGCCGCGATGTCCAGGATCTGCTTCATGAGCTGGATCTGCTTCGCCTCGTCAGCCGTGGCAGAGAGCTCCTGGTACAGCTCCATCTGGCGCTTGGCCGGCTCGATCGGCTCCTCGCCGCGCGTACCGCCGCTCTGGAACCACTGCGCCCACGCCGTGGCGAAGATCGACTCGTTGCTGAAGGGGAAGAACCAGCGCGGGTCAAGCAGCCCATCCATTAGTCCGCCGTCGCCGCCCCAGATGCCGGCGTCGTGCTCGTTGGCCTCCTTGCGGGTGTAGAAGATCGAGCGATCCTCGACCTTGGGGTCCATATCAATGCCCACGGCGGCCCAGTACTTCTTCACCAGCTCGAGCAGGTCCACCCAGGGGCCAAATACCCCGCCGGCTACCTCGAAGGCGATGTAGATGGGCTTGCCATCAGGACGCAGGCGCATGCCGCGGCTGTCTTTCCGCGTCAGGCCCATCTCATCCAGCAGCCGGTTGGCCAGCTGCGGGTTATACTCCAGGTACTGCTTCTCCAGACGCTCATGATACCATGGCGACTCTTTGAGCGGTGCGACCTGGGCCGGCTCGCCCTGGCCGACGAACAGGAGATCGATGGCCTCCTTGCGGTTGATGGCATGGGAAAGGGCCATGCGGAAGCGCTTGTCCTGGAAGATCTGCCGCAGCACCGGATCCTTGTGCGCTAGGTTCAGCGCGATCACCGCCGTGTTCATGCTGCTGGGGATGGTCTCGAAGAAGCGATAGTTCCCCTTCTGCTGGTTGTCGAAGAACACCGACTTGTTGCGGTCCTGAGCGATATGGCGGTCCTGCATGTCGATCTCGCCGTTGAGCGCCTTCAGCACCATCGTCTCGACGCTCTCATGCAGGTCGTAGACCACCCCATCCAGGTACGGGAGCTGGTTGCCGTCGGGATCGACCTTCCAGTAGTAGGGGTTGCGCTCGAAGGTAAGCCGTGTGCCCTCGCCAAGCGCCTTGGTTGCTTTCCAGGCAAAGATGACTGGTAGCTCCGGGTTGAACCAGGGATCAGCCATAATGGCGAAGAATGTCTGATAGTCACCCTGGAGGCCACGGCGCTTCATCTCTTCTTCCACCAGGGCACGGCGCTTCTCCACCTCCGCCGCCACCCCCTCGCCTGCATACTTCTTGTGCCAGCGCTTGAGATAGTGGGCCGGCGCAAAGGTCCAGCTCCCGGTGGGCGTGGCCAGGTTCTGCAGGAACAGCCCGTTGGGCGCCGCAAACTGGAACTTCACCGTGTACTCGTCCACCTTCACCACCTTGCCCCGCTTGCCTCCTGCAGTCAGCCAGCGGGGGAACACCGGGGTGAGTTCCTCGTTCGAGACGATATCGTCAAACCAGAAGACGATATCATCGGCGGTGAAGGGCTGGCCATCCGACCACTTCATCCCCTCGCGCAGGAAGAAGGTGAACTCCGTGCCGTCGGGATTGGCCTCGAACTTCTTGGCCACGTTGGGGATGATCGACTTCCAATCGGGGTCCCAGCGCACCAGGTTCTCGTAGCCTACTGTGCGCAAGAGCCAGGCGGTATCGGCACGGCCCAAGAGGGCCGTGCGCCACTGCCCGCCATACTGGCCGATGCGCTCCACCGGCTTGAGCACCAGGGGCTCCTTGGGCAGG
Organism: Chloroflexota bacterium; assembly: GCA_042408875.1. Taxonomy (GTDB): domain Bacteria; phylum Chloroflexota; class UBA11872; order JBHOQS01; family JBHOQS01; genus JBHOQS01. The sequence continues at coordinate 196,847 of JBHOQS010000007.1, forward strand.
CGCTGCTCCACCGGGGGCAGCTTGCCGTCTTTGACCAAGGCGGCCAGCTGCGGTGCTTCTTTGTACCGGCCGGGCGCCGCGGGCGTACCTGGGGCCGTGCTCGGGGCCCCTGGGGCCCGGCTGGGCTGGGCTTCGGGGCGGCAGGCCACCGCCCACAGGGCGGCGGAGGCGGACAGCGCCACGGCCAGTGCCTCACGACGGCTCAGTCCTTGAACGTCGCTCATCGGTGCCATCCCTTCTCGTTGATGCGCTTAGCTGCGCGATCCTATATATCTGACTCCTACAGATTAGTCTACAACTTGCTGGAGAGATCGACCAGCAAGCCGCGCCTGCGCTGGTGTGTGCACCGGAGGGGAGCAGTGCCTCCGGCGCGACAGCATGACTCTGGCCTGGATCACCAGTGCTCGCCCTTCGCAACTTGGTGCGCCAAACGCCCTGTATTGTATCGTTCGGCTGCGCAGGCTCCCGGCCGCATTATACGAGATGCACCGAGCGCGTCAAGGTGAACGCGCTCGAGCTCGCGTATGAGCGCAGCGGTGACAAAGTCCGGTAGGGCAATGCTGCGTCGCGGTGCGCGACAATTACAAAGCAGGTGTGGCCTGGTACTGATGGGGCCCTGGGCGGGCGAACGCCACCCCGGCCAGCGTGATGCCGCCCCGGCCAGTGTGATGCCGCCGCGGCAGGATGTCTGGCTGGCTATCCAGCGTGCAGTGGTGGGAATTCCACGCAATGCCGGCATACGTATATGCCGGCGGGGAGCATGAGAGTGAAGCTACTTTACTACCGGTTGAGCTTCTCTGGCGGCTGGCCACAACGATCCTCGGGCTGACTGGCCGGCTCGTAGCGATCGTGCTCGGCCTGCTGCTGATGGTTGCAGGCGTGCTGCTGACCCTCACGGTAGTCGGGGCCGTTGTAGGCATCCCGCTCTTCGTGCTTGGCTTTGCCCTGGTGCTGCGAGGCATCTTCTAGCGCGCCAGCCAGACATGCTGTCGCACGGCTTTCCCTGGGCCCACGATGCTCCATCTGATGACTGGGTAGAAGCGAACGCATGACCGTACTCTGCGCTCAGGGCAGGCGAGCTTCCAGCAGATCCAGAGGCGCGGCTGCCCGTGCCAGCTCCTGGTCTCCGCGCGCCAGGTAGCGTGCGCTGACCGCGGCCGCGGCCGTCACCCGCCCGCTGCCGTCGCGGCGCACGACTGCCAGCCAGCCGTCGGTGCGGTAGCCATGAAAGGCCAGCTCGCCTGCGCCCTGCCAGCGCAGGCAGATAGTGTCGCTCGCGCCGTCCCGGTGGCGGAGCTCAACCGCCAGCGCACCGACCGAGGCCGTTAGCTGACGTACTGTGATGCCGGCGCTCACTCCCGCAGCATAGGGTACCAGCGCCAGGGCCAGGCGAAGAGGCAGCGCTGCCCTGGTACGAAGAATAAGACACGGCGCCGGCAGGTTCTCTCCCTGGTCCGCCACCCAGCCCTGCACTGGCGGCTCGTGCCGGCCGCACACGATCTCCCACTCTAGCGGAACCTCTGGAGCCAGCGGGATGAGCTCCAGGTTGGGCTTGTTCTGGCGGTATGTGCGCGCCCGGCCTTCGGCGCGGTCGATCTGGAGCCGCATGGGAGTGAAATGGAAGAGCGACTCGACCAGGTGCGTCCCCGCGCCATCGAGCTCGTCGAACATGAGCCAGTAGTCGGGCCGTACAAAAGCGATGGTGCGGCGGTGGACGAAGTGCCCGTCCAGACCGCGGTAGCCGCTGGCGTACTGCCCGCGGCCCACATCCAAGACCTGGCCGGTGGCCCAGAAGATCTCGTTGCGCACGCTGCGGATGTGCTGGGCGCGCGTCTCTGCGCCGCGGCGGTTCTGCGGCCGCCCGTCGAGCATGATGGTATTGTGCGCGGCAGTATCTCGCTGGTGCGCCGTCCAGTCCTCCAGCATGTAGCTGGCGATGCCGGGGTCGCAGATGAAGAGCGTACCGTCGCTGTAGAGCTCAAAACCGAGCGCATCCTCATGCTGATGGCCGGCGCCGTAGGGGCCCGCGTCGAAGAAGAGCCAGCGGTCCTGCGGGGTCCAGCCCGAGCGCATGATCAGCTGGCCGGCGTCCACGAAGCCATGGGACGTCATCGCCGGCGGTGTGCCGGTGCGGCCTTCCGTGCCGAACCACTCCATCACCGGGTCGTTGAAGAGGCGCGCCCCGCGCCGAACGAAGTCGTGATGCCGCCCGCGGATACCGCCCGAATCGTTGTGTGAGGGGCAGGTACCGTCCGGGCGCGCCAGCTTCCAGATGTAGTCGAACATGCCGCGCAGGCGCTCGGCGTACACCGCAGGCAGGGCGATGCCGTTGAGCCGGGCCAGCTCGTAAGGTCCGGCGAAGCCCTGGCCAGACATACAGTGGTAGCCGGCCGAGAGCTCGTAGTGGGCGCCATCCGGGTAGACCTGGCGCTGGATCTCCTCGATCAGCCGCTGATAGCCTTCCTCCCGCCAGATAGGTGCACGGCGGAATTCCGGGAAGAGCACGCCGAGCGTGGCCACCACCTGCGACTCGACCACCAGCCAGTTATTGGCGCCCAGCGGCGAGTGCTCCAGCAGGTGCTCGGCGTGGTGGTAGAGCGATTTCAGCATCTCGAGGCGCGTGCTGTCGCGGAAGGACGGCGAGCCAAGCGTCCCGAAGAAGACATCCAGCCAGGCCCCGTAGATGCGCACGGCGGTGGAGAGCGTCTCCCACGCTGGGTCGCCGCCGCCGTTGTTCCCCACCGGATGCGGGTTCTGGCGCAGCCAAGTCGAGAGCAGGTAATCCAGCTCGGCAGCGTACTTCTCGTCCTTCGTAGCCAGATAGGCATGCACCAGATCGGCCAGGAAGCGATGCCGGTTAAAGGCATGCATCCATTCCAAGTAACCAATGGGATTGGCCCGCCAGTTGATCTCTGGGCCGAGTGGCTGGCCTAAAATCACATGCCGGCAGATCTGATCAGCGGCGGCAAGGTCCACCGGCCCCTCCGGCAGCCGTCCGTAGAAGTGCTTCGGCTCTGTGCGCTGCCGGAAGTAGTCGCAGAGACGGGCGCCGGCGGCCTGGAGATCGCCGGCCTGGACCGCGGCGCGCACCTGCTCCAGACCGGGCCGGTCGAGGTCCAGCTCGGCGAAGAGCCCGGCGTCGGTGAGGCGCTGGCCCTGCACCCGCCGCCGTTGTTGCAAGAGGATCGGACCGAGCAAGACATAGGACGGCGGGCCAGCCTCGGCGTACGGCGCGCGGGCCAGCGTGAGCGTCAGGGTCCCCACGCCGTGCCAGGCGTCGGGGATGCCGAAGATCAGAAAATTCTCGATCGGATACTCCAGTCGGCGCCAGCCGCCCCAGGCCCGCCGCGCCGCGGTGCCGATGGGGTACCCGGTCCAGTAGCGATCGTTGCGCTCCAGCCCCTCGGTGCGAGTGCGCATGTCGATAGTGACATCGAGCCGCCCGCCCTCGCCTTCTGGCACATAGATCGGGATGACCAGCTGGTCGAAGGCGCCCCAGTCGGGACGCACGCGCAGCTCAAGAGCCGGCCTGGTGTGCGGCTCCCAGCGCACGGCCGTCTCGCCCTGGGGCGTGCGCTCGGCAGCCGGTATGAGTTCGGTCTGCTGTGCTATCTCCTCAGCGCTGATCAGCACGTCTTCCGCAACGATCTCATCGAGACGAAGCAGCGCTGCGTCATGCGCGGGCGCAGCACCCGGCCGCTCAACTCCCATCTCCGCATACGCTCCTTAACTAGCAAGATTAATTAGTAAGTAAGATTAGTAAGTAAAATTAGTTAGTAAGATTAAGTGGTACTGAGTAATGCGTAACTGAGCAGTGCGTAGTAGTATTGAGTAGTGGGGAAAGCAACCAGGAAAAGCTTCTCGGTGCAGAAGCAGGGATGTCCTCACTCCGGCCCCTCTCCCGCCGCGCGGAGAGGGGTCGCAACGTGGAGGGGCGAATGGTTCTTCGCCCCTCCACGCCATGCCCCAGACTGGCCCCTTGGAGGGGCAGGCCTTGCGCCTGCCCTGCGGCAGCCCCCGTAGGGGCCTGGAGTGAGGGTGCCTCACCTAGCTCACCGGGCAATGAAGTACTGCTCCGGCATCGTGGCGCCGGGGTTCACGTACTCCTGCCCTGAGGAGAACATCTTCTTCGGCACGTTCTTGAAATTATTACGCACAATGCCATAGCCATCCACAGGTAGGCTGATGCCCATGATCCAGAATTCCTCGGCGGCAATGTCCAGGATCTGGCGCATCAGCTCTTTCTGCTTGCTCTCCTCCGGCGTGATCATAATCTGCTCGTAGAGCTCTTGCTGGCGGCGGGCCGGTGGGGACGGCTCCTCGCCCTCCTTGCCGCCGGTCTCCCACCAGCGCGCCCAGGCGGGAGCGAAGCAGTTGAACGAGGCGTAGGCCAGGTACCAGTACGGACCGAGGATAGGATCGATCCCGCCGTCGCCGCTCCAGTTCGTCACGTCGTGCTCCCAGGCCTGCACGCGGGTCTGGCGCAGGGAGCGGTCCTCCGGCTTGATATCGATGTTCACGCTCACAGCGCGCCAGTACTTCTTAATCAGCTCAAGCGTGTCAATCCAGCTCTGGCTCGTGGCGACGACCTCGAACGTGAACGACAGGCGCTTGCCATCGGGACGGAGGCGGAACCCCTCGCGGTCTCGGTTGGCGAGCCCGATTTCGTCTAGGAGCTGGTTCGCCTTGGTCACATCGTACTCGAGGTACTGAGTGGCCAGCCGCTCGTGAAAGTGCGGCGACTCCGGACGCGGCGCCGCCTGCCATGGCCTGCCCTGTCCAAAGTAGAGCACATCGATGATCTCTTTGCGATTGATCGCGTGCGAGAGAGCGATGCGGAACTTCTTATTATGAATAATCTCCCGCAGCACCGGGTCTTTATGGTTGAAGTTGAACAGCACGATGAAGGTGTTCATGCTGTCCGGGATGGTGGTGAAGAAGTCGTATTGTCCCTTGTCCTTGTTTTCGACGAAGACCGACTTGTTCTCGAGCGTGGCGATGTGCCGGTCCATCATGTCGATCTCGCCGTTGAGCGCTTTCAGCACGAGCGTCTCCGGCTTCTCCACCACATCGTACACCACCTCGTCCAGGTACGGGAGCTGGTTGCCTTCGGGATCGACCTTCCAGTAGTAAGGATTGCGCCGGGCCACGACGCGGGTGCCCTGGCCGAGCGGCGTGGTCACTACCCATGGCAGGAGCGTGGGCACGTCGGCGTTGTACCAGAGCGCCTTGCCGCGCCCCTGCACTGAGCCGGCCCGCATCTGGAAGAGCGTGACCCAGTCAGGCAGGTTCTGCTCCTTGACCATGCGCTCGACGGCGTCCTTGTTGTACTTGATGTGGAACTGCTTGGCGTACTTCGCCTGCGGGAAGAACATACCGGCGCCGAGCATGCACAGGCGCTTGAGCAGCAGGCCATTGGGCTTCGTAAACTTCATTTTGAACGTGTACGTATTTATCTTCTCGATGCGGCCGGGCTGCCCGCCGGTGATAAACCAGCTCGGCTTCACCGGCGTGAGCTCCTGGTTCAGCAGGATATCCTCGTACCAGAACACGAAGTCATCGGCCGTGAACGGCTCACCATCGGACCACTTCATCCCCTCGCGCAGGTAAAACGTGAACTCCGTGCCGTCGGGCGAGACCTCGTACTTCTTGGCGATGTCGGGCACGATCGTCTTCCACTCGGGGTCCCAGCGCACCAGTGATTCGTACCCGATGGTGCGGTCGAGCCAGGCCGTATCCGCCGCGCCAAGGATGCCGGTGCGCCAGCGGCCGCCGTACTGGCCGATGCGCTCGATCGGGGTGATGACCATGGGCTCCTTGGGCAAGCGCTCCTCCACCGGCGGCAACTTGCCCTGCTTCACGAGCTCGGCCAGCATCGGCGCTTCCTTGAACTTCGCCGGCATCGCGCCGGAAGGGGCCTGCCCTGACGGCGCGGCGCCGGGAGCTCCGCTTGGCCCGGCACCGAGGCGCGCCTCGGGCCGGCACGAGACGGCCCACAGCGTGGCCGCCGACAGCGCCAGCGTCACTGCCCTTCGCCTAGTGACCTCGCTCACGTTACGCATGCTGCTCCACCCCTTTCTGGACGGCAGTACCGCAGAGCACTAGCTCCCTATCCTCTCTTGCCCCTGCGGTGATCCTCTCTAGCGCGGCGACCCGGCGACGTCCTGCGCTGTCCGCGCTGATTCGTGGGCGCTCGCATTATACGACAACCGGCTGATACGTCGCACAGGGCAGGGGTGTGTGCTCTGCCTCTGGCAAACAGCCGGGCTGCTCTTCGTTGCGGCCTGTGCTACACTCGCCGGTGCGCCGGGCGTTGCGCCCTGGAGGGTAGACCCAGCGCAAGTCGGGACCAGAACAAGGCCAAGACACGAGCAGGAGGACGAGCTACAGCGATGAACGTCGAGAACGTAAAGAAGCTGGTGGAGTTCGACACGCCGACGGTAGCGAACGGCCTGGAGTTGCTCGGCGTGCGTGATCCGACGGTTGGCTACACCGGCCCGGACATCCGGGCCCTAATGCCGGAGCTGGGCCCGCGGGTGGGTGTGGCCGTCACGGCGCGCATGGACACCACGACGGCCGGCACGGATCGTCCCCCGAGCCTGTTCCACGACTGGCTCCGGCTGATGCAGCAGGCGGCACAGCTCGACGGCACCGGCACCATGCCAGTCTTTGCCGTCATCGAGTCGGTGGGACCGCGGCCGCGCTACACGGTCACCATCGGCGACGGGATGGGCACGCAGATGGTGCTGGCCGGCGCCGTGGGCTTCCTGACCAACGGCTCTGTGCGGGACATCGAGGGGCTGCGGCAGATCCCGTTGCCCTGCTGGGCCGTGGGCCTTTCCCCGATGCACGGACGCATCCGCTGGCTGGAACTAAACTGCCCGGTGGTGATCGACGGCATGACTGTGCGCCCGGGCGACATCATCCATGCGGACGTGAACGGGGCGCTGGTGATCCCGGCCGAGGTCGCCGATCAAGTCTACGACAAAGCTCGCGAGGTACGCGAGCGCGAGCAAGCCATGTTCGCGCGGCTGCGCGAGCCGGGCATGACGCTGGAGAAATGGCTGGCCGCACGGCGCTAGGATGCCGGCCGTACGGCGCGTGTGCTTGCACTCCGGTGCAAAGGCGGCTATCCTGCCGGCGGGCCCGACTAGCCTGCCGCTGCGGCGGGCCCGCCATCATCGACAGGAGCGAGATCGGTTTATGTCTACGCAGCCAGACACTTTCGAACTGGCTCGGCGCTACAAGTACCTGCGCCTCTCGGATGTCTCAGATGCGCTGGACGCGCTGGGCCTACAAGATATCTTTCTACTGTCGCCCGAGGTGCGGCCGCTGTGGCCGGGCATGAAGTTCTGGGGCGTGGCGCTCACGGTGCGCGTTGTACCGGCGCGCCGCCACATGCCCCCGCTCTCCAAAGAGGATGCCCTGCGCTCGCACGGTCTTTGGTTCCAGCAGCATGGCCGGCCGCAGTACAACAACCTGATCCAGCCGGGGCACGTCATCGTGATGGAGGCGCACGAGTGCCGAGAGACCGGCATCTGGGGCTCGGCCAACAGCCTGGGGGCGATCGCCCGCGGCGCCGTGGGCATCGTCACCGATGGCTACGCCCGCGATACCTATGAGCTCACGTTGCAGAAGACGCCGATCTGCTGCCGGCGGCGCGGGCGTACGATCATCCCTGGCCGCGTGGAGTTCGTGGACCAGCAGGTGTCGATCAACTGCGGCGGAGTGCAGGTGCGCCCGGGCGACATCGTTGGCTGCGACGATGACGGGGTGATCGTGGTCCCTCAGGAGGTTGCCGCAGAGGTGCTGCCGATCGCTGCAGCTATCTTGCTCGACGATATGCGGGCGCGCCGGCGGCTCTACGAGCGCCTGAACATGCCACCTGACCACACCGTCGCCGTGGAAGAGGCGGAGGAGTTCTACCGGGACGTGCTGTAGGGGGCGGCCCTCACTCCCGGCTCCCTCTTCCTCGCGGCGGAAGAGGGGGACCTCACCCCTGCGCGCTGCGGGTCCCTGTGGAGGGCGAAGAATTCTTCGTCCCTCCAGACCGGCGAAGAATTCTTCGCCTCTGGAACCCGGCGAGGGCCGGGGTGAGGGCATTACCGGCGTATAATACTCCTCGAGATGGCTCACGCGCACACCCAGGCAGGAGGTCCGGCGCCGCCTGCTGTCCCTTCTACCTCCTCTGCTGCATATACTGCATATACACCTACCGACGTGGCCGCCATGCTGCGGCTGGTGCTGGCCGGGCTGCCGGTGCGCGTGCAGGAGGGCCCGCGCTGGAGTTATCAACCTGACCGAGGTGTGGTGACCTATCCGGCGCGCGCCATTCCCGGCGCGCCGCGGCAGCGGGTGCTCGGCGCGCTCTTCCACGAGGCGGCCGAGGTGCGCTTCAGTGGGCCTGAAGCCGCTCGGCTCTTTCCCCTCTACGTGCAGCGCGCGGTGGAGCTTGGTTGCCCGCCTGCTGCCGCGGAGCTGCTGCTCAACGCAGTCAACGATGTGCGGGTGAACCGCCTCTACAGCGAGCGCTTTCCCGGCGCGGCGCCGTACCTGGCCCGGGCCTACGTCGCGCCTGTCCTCGAGGGAGCGCCCGAGACCGGCGAGGAGGGGGCAGCCGGTGCCCTGCACCAGCGCTTCGCCGAGGCACTGGTGCGACGCTGGGCTGCCGAGGTGCTGCCCGATCTCCCGCTGCCGCGAGAGGAGCCGCTGATCCGCGCGGTGCTCGACCGTATCTGGCCGGCCGTGGCAGCCGCGGCGCAGGAGCGCGAGCTGGCGCGCTGCCTTGAAGCGGCCGTGGAGGCGGTGCTGCCGGCGTATCTGGAGCTGGTAATGCTGGACGCGCAGGCGGCGCAGGAGCAGGATGAGTTCGCGCCCCTACGTGAGCCTGCGGCGCCATCGCCGCAGTCCCGGCACACCGCCGAGGCGTCTGAGGAGCACCTGGAACGCGACCTACGCGGACCTGGGAGCTCTGGCGATGCCTCTGCGGAGAGCCCGGCGTCGAGGCACGGCCGTCCGCCGCTCGACCCCATGCCAGCCGCGCCGCCTGGCCCGCTGGACATCCCTGCGCCGCCTGCCGATGCGCCTGAGTTCACCTTGCGGCTGGGCCCGGCGCAGGAGCGCCCTGGCCCCGCACCGAAGCCGTCGGCGCAGCCGCAAGGGAGCGCTCCACTCCCGCCGCCGCGCATGGTCTGGGGCCGCCCGCCCGGTGGCCGGCCCTCCGGTTATCTCCCGGGAGGCGTGTGGCGCGTCCTGCGCACCCGGGAGCAGGCGATCGATTATGAAAACTTCAACTACCCTGAAGCCGTGCGCCGCCTGGAGCCGCTGATCTGTGCGGCACTGGAGGGCCGCCGTGGCGAGCGCGGGCTGGCGCAGATCCTCACTGAACGGCGCTTCGGCAACCTCGAGCCCTGGCGGCGGCCCCGCCGGATGCGCCGCGGGGAGTCCGGCGAGATTGATCTCGACCATCCGGAGGCGCTGCTAACCGATCCAGCGCGGGCCTTCCTGCGCGGGGTGCGCACGCCGCGCCAGGACGCCCAGAAGGACTATGCCCACGCTGTCCTGCTGGATATCTCCGGGAGCATGGTGCAACGGGGCTACGCCGGCCGCAAGTTCGCCCAGCTTGTAGATACTGCCATTGTCTTCATCGAGGTGCATCAGCGCCTGAAGATCCCGTTCGAGGTGCTGGCGTTCAGTGATGAGCCGACGGTGCTGCATGCGTTCGAAGAGTGCCGCTTCCGCAGCCAGGCCGTCGAAGCACGCCACAACTACGTCGTGCGCGATTTCAGCGCGCTGGTTCGGCGCATGTACCAGCTCCCCCACGGCGAGACGCAGGAGGCCGCCGCGCTCGGGCTGGCCATCCGGCACTTGCGCCGGCAGAAAGGGCTGAAGACAGCGTTTATTATCACAGACGGCATTTCCAGCGACCTGCGCGCTCTCCATGCGCTGCTGGAGGACGTAGATGCGCGTAATGCGACGCTGCCTCCCCGCGAGCACCTGAACGTGGTGGCGCTCGGCGTGGGGGTAGCCGAGTATGAGTTCGCGCGTGCCTACGTGCACCGCGGAGGTCCCCGCGGCGCCGCCGGGGCACCGCCTGCCTTCGCCTCGACGCGCGGCTATGTCATCCCCGAGACAGCCAGCCTCCCAGATATCCTCTCGCGGGCTGTCGAGGAGCGGATCCGGAGTGGACGGTTCTAGCGCGCAGGGCGTGACGGCCCTTGAAGGCGCGCTTGCGCATGACCTGCCCAGAGCCGAGCCAGAATACTCGTTCTGTGGTATAGTCGTTCCGTGGTATAGAGCAAAGGTATAGACAAGGTATAGAAGATATAGATAAAGGTATAGATAAGAGATATAGGTATAGGTTAGGTATAGAAAGAAAGTATAAAAAGTATAAAGCAGCGAACTGTTGTCAGCAGCTGCTAGCCCTGCGCCGCACCCACCTGCTCTGGCTGCGGTTCGGGCTGCGCGACGGGCGCCTCCCGGGCGGCATGCCCGTTAAGCGGCAGTGGCGGCTGCTCGCCGCTGATGTAGCGCCGGGCACAGGCGGCGATAAAGTCGCGGAAGAGCGGGTGCGGCCGGTTCGGCCGCGAGGTGAACTCCGGGTGGAACTGCGTGCCCACGAACCACGGGTGATCACGGAGCTCAATGATCTCCACCAGCCGGTAGTCCGGGGAGAGCCCGCTCAGTACCATACCCTCGTTCTCCAGGAGCGAGCGGAAGTCGTTATTGAACTCATAGCGGTGGCGGTGCCGCTCGTGGATCAGCAGCGTGCCCTGGCCGGCACCGTACGCCTGCGCTGCCCTGGTCCCCGGCACGAGATAGCAGGGATAGAGTCCCAGCCGCATGGTGCCGCCCTTGTCGCGCACGCTGCGCTGGTCGGCCATCAGGTCAATCACTGGGAATTTCGTGTCAGGGTCGAACTCGGTGCTGTTCGGCTCGTCCGAGCCGAGCACGTGGCGGGCGAACTCGATCACCGCGACCTGCATGCCCAGGCAGAGCCCCAGGTACGGCACCTTATGCTCGCGGGCGTAGCGCGCCGCAGCGATCTTGCCTTCGATGCCGCGCACGCCGAACCCGCCTGGCACGACGATACCGTGCACGTCGCCCAGCCAGTGCTCCAGGGTCGCCTCGTCGGCGCCCTCTAGCACCTCTGCGTGCACCCACTTCACCGAGAGCTGGAACCCGTGGTAAACGCAGCTATGCCGTAACGCCTCGATCACACTCAAGTAGGCATCGGCGGCGTTGGTGTACTTGCCCACGATGGCCACACGCAGCTCGCGGCCAGGCCGGCGGATGCGCTCGACCAGTTCTTCCCACTCGTGCAGATCGGGCTCGTGCGCGGGCAGCTCCAGTGCCTCGACCATGAACTGCCCCAGGCCGCTGCGCTCTAGGATCAGGGGGACCTCGTAAATCGTGTCCACCGTGGGCAGCGGCACGACTGCATCGACATCCACGTCGCAGAAGAGGGCGATCTTCTCTTTCAGCTCGTCCGGCACCGGGTAGTCGGCACGGCAGACGATCACGTCAGGCTGGATACCGATGCCGCGCAGGGCGTTGACGCTATGCTGTGTCGGCTTCGTCTTCAGCTCGCCGGTGGCGGCGATATGGGGCAGGAGCGTGACGTGAATGTAGAGTACGTTATCGCGGCCCACGTCCCGGCGCATCTGGCGGATCGCCTCCAGGAATGGCAGGCTCTCGATGTCACCGACGGTGCCACCGACCTCGACGATCACCACCTGGGCCCGCGACAGGCGGGCCACCTGTCGCATGCGCTCTTTGATTTCATTCGTAATGTGCGGGATCACCTGGATGGTGCCGCCCAGATAGTCGCCGCGCCGCTCCTTGGCGATGACTGCGGCGTACACCTGGCCAGTCGTGACGTTACTCGCCTTGGTCAGCGAGACGTCCATGAAGCGCTCGTAGTGTCCCAGGTCCAGGTCGGTCTCGGCGCCGTCGTCGGTGACGAACACCTCCCCGTGCTGCGAGGGGTTCATCGTCCCGGGATCGACGTTGATGTAGGGGTCAAGCTTCTGGGCGGTGACGGAGATGCCGCGGCTCTTGAGCAAGCGGCCGATGGAGGCGACAGTAATGCCCTTGCCGATGGAGGACACGACGCCGCCGGTCACGAACACATACTTCGTCGTGGTCGTACTGCTCTTCGCCCTTGCCATCTCGCGCTCCTGCCCAGTCTGATGCGATCAGCCGCCGGCGGCGTTCCTGGGCGTCGCCCGCGCGCCTGCTCGCGGCCTGCGTGCCGCAGCGTTACCACATCGTTCTCAACGAGCCAGCAGCGGCGTAAGCACGCCCTGCTCAGCCGCGATGCCGGTGGTCCAGCAGCACCACTGTAGTCTCCTCGGGCAGGCTGCCGGAGCTCAGAGAGAGACGCGGCTGGGGGTGTAGCTCCTTGAGCCCCATCTCTTTGGCGAACGGCTCGATAGGATCGAGTTCGACGGCCAGCTCGGGCGTGCGGAAATGCATGGGGATCACCAGTCGCGGCTCGAGCAGGCTGATCACCTCTGCTGCCTGCGCGGCGCCAATCGTCTCACGCCCGCCCACCGGGATCAGCAGCACGTCCACGTTCCCGATCTGCTCGACGACCGAGGCGTCCGGCACCTCGGCGAGGTCGCCCAGGTGGCACACCGTCAGGCCGTCGATCTCGATCACGTAGGCAGTGTTGCGCTGCCGCGGTGACCGCGCGCGCCCGGGCTCTCGTTTCTGCGTGGCGATGCCAGCGATGACTACCCCGGCGATATCGTACTCGCCCGGACCATCGATCACTTTGGGTGAGCCACCCACAGCGGCCACGTTGCTGTGATCGGGCCGATTGCTGCTGACCGTCACGATATTCGCCTGCACCCGCGGTACGGGAAGGCCCAGCCGCCGGTCGAATGGGTCGGTGACGACCGTGGCATCCCTCCCGCGCAGCCGAAAGCAAGCGTGACCGTACCAGACCAATTCCATGGGGCTTGCCGAGGCGCCGCCTGTCGCTGCACGAACGCTGGCTCATGCAGCCAGCGAAAACAAAGAGCGGCGTCCCGCGCTCCCGCGCGACGCCGCACGTTATTGTAGCATGTTTTGCTCTGCCTCCGCTCCTCAAAAGCGTCGCGCGAAGTGTCACCCCACCTGTCAAAGTGATTCTGTTATAACGTTTGTATGTTATTCAACAGGTATAATGGCATCCCTCCGGGACCACGCAAAGAGGCGCCCTCGACCGGTCTGATCCCACGCCGGTTGACCAGCGGATGACGTACCGGGAAGCAGTACGATACGTGGCGATACGTTAGCCTGACCCGGCTGCCCCCAAGGCAGCGCCGAGGCTCCACGCGACCGTGTAGCAGGCCAGCACACCGAGAAGCTCAAGGGGGTCATAGGGTTGGGGCCACAACGCCGTGACGGTGCTGAGTACTGTCCAGCCGAGCGTGAGGCCGAAGAACCAGCCTTCTAGCGACACATCTCACCTTCCCGCATGCAGGGCTTCGTGCCCCACTGTCGCGCTTCCCACCAGCACACGCAAGGGCCTGCTGGGCACCGGCGCCTCCGCCGTCGGGCTGCACGGTGGCTTCGGACGTACGACGGGCGGCCTACGCCCGCCTGGGTAACGCGGTCGGGAACAAACAGGCGGGAACGGGACGTGCTACAGTGTAGCGTGGAGCGCAGCATGCGTCCGCCGGCACCGCTCTAGTAGGAGGAGAGGTTCCTATGCCGCGGCGATCTCAGCAAGCGCCGGCAGCCTTCGAGCCTCCGCTCGAGGAGCGCTGGCCCGATATCGAGGCTATGCTGGCTGAGGCGAGGACATGTGTGCGCTGCCGCCTGGCGGAGGGACGCACGCAGGTCGTCACTGGCGACGGGAACCCGCACGCGCTGCTCATGATCGTGGGCGAAGGGCCTGGCGAGGAAGAAGACGCCCTGGGCCGCCCATTCGTGGGCCGAGCCGGTCGGCTGCTGGACCAGATGCTGGCCGACGTCGGCATCGACCGCGCAGAAGTCTGGGTGACCAATATCGTGCGCTGCCGGCCTAAGGAGCTGGCCGGCGGCGTGGTGCGTAACCGCCCGCCTCGTGCCGATGAGATACGGGCGTGCAGCCTCTGGATGAACGCTGAGCTCTCCTTCGTGCGGCCGCGCCTGCTCCTGTGCCTGGGCGCTACAGCGGCTCAGACCCTCTACGATAAAAAGTTCCGGCTGATGGAGCAGCACGGGCAGTGGTTCCCCGGCCCATATGGCACTGAGCTGATGGCCACGCTGCATCCGGCCTGGGTGCTGCGCCAGGAGGGCCCTGACCACGAGCGAGCGCGGGCCATGGTCTTGGCCGACCTCAGCAAGCTGGCCGAACGGTATCGCCAGCTCCGAGCCGGTGCCTGAAGGTGTGCTCAGGACTCCCGCTGCCTTCGGCGAGCACCATGCTCGAGCTACGATGGCCCGCCAGCGGTGCTTGTCGCGGACGGCAGCCAGCCCACCAACCGCTGGGGCGCTATGTGACTGGATGGCACATCTGCCCTACCGGCCCGGCGGCGCTTTGATCTCGATATGGTATTTGGCAGCCACTTCCACAAGCTTCTGCACATCGGGTGGGGATGGCGGCGGTAATGTCTGCGCCTGCGCCGGCTCGCCTACCTCTGCGGCGAAACGCTCGAAGCCGGCTGGTGCAGTGATCTGGAGCAGCCGGGCCGGGGTTGCGCCCTCGACGCGGAAGGTGTGGGCGATGCCGCGCGGCAGGAACACCCACGAGCCGGGACCCACCTGCCACGTCCGGTCACCGCAGGTGACGGCCAATCGCCCCTCTAGGAGATAGAAGGCCTCCTCCTCGACATGGTGCACATGGAGCGGCGGCGCGAAGCCCAGCGGCAGGAGCTGCTCAATGAGCGTGAAGGCGTTCTGGGTTGCCTCTGCCCCTGCCTTGACCAGCATGAGCGTCCCCAGGAACCAGATTGCTGTGCCTTCATCCTGTGTGAGGGTATACGGTACGTGCTTCGCGGGGCTGGTCATCTGGCCTCCTCTCCCTACGTAATCGGGCCTCTTGAACATGCGGTCAGGCGCCTTGCGCGCGCCCGCCTCCTCTCCCTATACGAGTGGGCTTCCTTGCCCGATGTGCTACAGTATGGTACATCGTCAGAGAGACTGACGAAGCGAGCCTGATAGTAAGGCTATCTTACTATCTACACGCTCCCTTGTCAAGTAGGAGGGACGATGGCCGGCGATCCTGAAGAGCGACTGCTCGGGGCACTGCTGCGCATCCCGTTCCAGGCGATCGTGTCGCGCATCCACACAGGCCTTATCGCGGCGGGCTATACCGATCTCCGTCCCGCCCACTTCGTCGTCTTCCAGCAGATGCGCCCAGAGGGGGTGCGGCTAACTGAGCTGGCAGAGGCGGCGCAGATCACTAAGCAGTCGATGGGGTACTTGGTCGATTACCTGGAGAAGCAGGGCTATGTAGAGCGCGTGCCCGATCCGGTGGATGGGCGGGCCAGGATTATCCGTCTCACCGAGCGTGGGAAGGACGTGGAACGAACCGCGCGGGCAATCATTCGGGACGTTGAGGCCGAGTGGAGCCGTCACGTGGGCGAGCAGGAGATGCGGCAACTCTGCCAAACGCTGCGGAAGCTCGTGGCCGTGCTGGAGCAGCGAGCCGAGCCCGATACGTAGCACTCCTGAGCCATGCTGGCTTTTGCCAATGGGTATCTGCGCACACTTCCTGGGCTCCAGCTGTGACGCGCGCTCCTGCTGCCGCAGCCACCACTGGTGCCTCAGTCGCGCAGCCCCCACAGGCGTTTCCTGCGTTGACTCGGCCGTGCCAGGCGGCTACGATGGTCGAGACCGGACGACACCGGCACCCTAGGGAGGAACGATCGATCTATGGCAGCGCAGGCGACAGGAGCCGTTCGCATCGTCATCCCCGATGATTTCCCGCCGGTGTACCAGGGGCATCCGCAGCTTGAGCGGCTGCGCTCGCTGGGCGAGGTGCGCGTCTACGGGACCCGCGCGGCGTCGTCCGAGGAACTACTGGCGCGCCTGGAAGGCGCGCACATTGTCCTGAACGTGCGGGCGTACTCGTCCTTCGACCGCTGGCTGCTCGACCGGCTGCCCGAGCTGCGGCTGATCTCGATCCTGGGCACAGGCACAGATAACGTGGACCTGGAGGCAGCGACGGAGCTCGGCGTGCTTGTGTGCAACACGCCCGGCGCATCCACTATATCGGTCGCTGAGCTCACGATGGCGCTCATCCTGGCCACAGCGCGGCATGTGGCCCTGAGCGATCGCAAGGTGCGTGGCGGGGAGTGGTACCACCGCGAGGGCTTTGAGCTGCGCGGCAAAACGCTGGGCGTGCTGGGCCTGGGACTGATCGGGCAGGAGGTGGCTCGGCTGGGCAAGGCCTTCGGCATGCGCGTGCTGGCATGGAGCTTCACGTACGACGAGCAGCGCGCGGCTGAGTGCGGCGCGCAGCTGGCGGACTTCCACGATGTGCTCCGGCAAGCAGATGTTCTGACCTTACACCTGCGGAGCTCGCCCCGCACGCGGGGGATCATCGGGCGCATGGAGCTTCAACTAATGAAGCCCGGGGCGATCCTGGTGAACACCGCGCGCGGCGCGCTGGTGGATGAGGAGGCGCTGGCTGAGGCGTTGCGCGAGGGCCGCCTGGCCGGGGCCGGGCTGGACGTGTACGTGCAGGAGCCGCTGCCGCCGGAGAGCCCACTCGTGCACCTGGACAACGTGGTGCTCACCCCCCACATCGGCTGGGTCACCCGCGAAGCTGGCGAGCGGCTGGCACGCATGCCGGTGGAGAATATCGAAGCCTACCTTGCCGGGTACCCTCAGCACGTCGTGAACCCCGACGCGCTGGCTCATGCCCGGCCTCGACCGCAGTGAAAGCCAGTAGCCAGCAGTCCAACCCAGTTCTGGCGCGCCCCCCCAGCTTCACGGTTGGCCGCGCCATGATGCACCTGGCCTGGCCAAGCCTGGTGGAGAACGTCTCGGTCACATTCCTCGGCATGGCCAGCCTGATGATGGTGGGGCGGCTCGGCCCTGCCGCCGTCGCTGCCGTCGGCGCAGGAAACCAGGTAGCGCAGCTTTCCCTGGTCGCCTTCAACGGCCTGTCGGTGGGCAATACCGCCCTCGTCGCGCGGGCCGTCGGCGCCGGGGATTTCGCCTCCGCCCGGGCCGTCGCACGCCAGGCGCTCACACTCGGACTGGTCCTCTCGACGCTCCTCGGCGCTGCCGGTGCCTTCGCAGCGGACTTCCTGCTGTTGCTCTTGACCCCCGACCTAGAGGTGCGCGCGCTGGGCAGCATCTATCTCCGCGCTGCGATGCTGTCGCTGCCGCTGCTGGTGGTGCTGCTCGTAGGGAACGGTTCGCTGCGCGGCGCGGGTGACACGCGCACGCCCATGGTGGTGACGCTGGCGATCAATGCGGTGAATATCGCCGTCGCCTGGGCCCTCATCTTCGGAGCATTTGGCCTGCCGCGCCTGGGCGTCGCCGGCGCAGCGTGGGGGATCGTGGCCGCCCGGCTCGCCGGCGCGCTGATGGTGCTGTACCTGCTCTTCCACGGCGAGACGCCCCTCTCCGAGCAGCAGCGTGTGTTTCCAAGATCTGTATGGTCGCTATGGTCGCTCTTATGCTCCTTCGGAGCGCTCGACCGGGCGATCGTGCGGCGGCTCCTGAGCATCGGCGGGCCCGCGGCCGCAGAGTCAACCTCCGTGCAGCTCGGGCTGATGGCGTTTAACGTGATCGTCCTGCGCATGGGCACGGCAGCGTATGCAGCCCAGCAGCTCGTGTTCAACGTTGCCAGCCTCTCGATGATGCCAGGCCAGGCGTTCTCTGTGGCTGCCACGACGCTCGTGGGGCAGGCGCTCGGGGCCCGCGATCCGGCCCGCGCCCGCGCCGCCGGATGGATGGCTGTGCGCTCGGCCTCGCTATGGATGGCTCTCATGGGCGCTGTCTTCCTGGCCTTCCCGGAGTTCTTCCTACGCCTGTACACCTCTGATGCTGAGGTCGTGCGGCTGGGTGCCGTCGGCATGCGGGTGGTTGGGCTGGGCCAGCCGTTTCAGGCCGCCGCGTTCGTGCTGGGCGGTGCGCTGCGCGGAGCCGGCGCCACGCGCTCGACGTTCATCGTGGGCACGCTGGGCGTCTGGTTGGTCCGTGTCCCCTGCGCCTATACGCTCGGGCATCTCGCTGGCTGGGGTGTTGGCGGCGTGTGGGCCGGCTGGGCCATGGACTGGCTGCTGCGGGGGTCGGTGCTGCTCCATATCTTTTGGCGGGGCTCCTGGCAGAAGTAGGCCCGGTGCTGGAGGAGCACCGCACAGGGTACCGGAACGGCACGTACATCGCTCTCAAATTGGGCTGGACGCAGTGCATCACGCCAAGGCAGGCCACTGACGAACAGATGAGCTATCCTGGATCCTCCCCAGCCGGGCAAGGGCTGTGCAACTGCCACTACACCTGGCCCAAGGCCTGCTCAGAGGGCCCTGATGCCAGCAGCAGGTAACCGGGAGCGGCAGGTAGTGAAGAGCCGGCGGTAGAAGGCCTTCGCTGGCTCTTCGGCAGGAGGGCCCGGCGCGGTGAAGGTTTCCGGGTCGCCGACGAGCACGAGTTTACAACGCGCTCGCGAGCAGGCAACGTTCATGCGCCGCCAGTCGGCGTGCAGCCGCCCGATGCTGTGCTCAGCGTTCGAGGCCACCAGGCTCAGCACGATCACCTCGCGCTCCCCGCCCTGGAAGCGATCGACAGTGTCCACCCGCACGGCCTCGGCCACTTCAGGCCAGCCGGACAGCGACGCCATCAGGGCCTGCCGAATCAGGTTGTTCTGCTGGCGGTACGCCGCGATCACGCCGGTCCGCTCAGCCAGCCGCCGCGCCGCCTCGCGGGGAAAGGCCTTGAGCCAGCCGGCCAGGAGCGCGGCGACGATCTGGGCCTCGCGCGGATTGCGGCGGGTTTCATCGGCCGTAAACGCCGTGATGGTATCGCGCGCACGAGGGTCACCAGAGGTATCGACCACCACAACCGCAGGCTCCGGCGCGAAGACCTGCGCGGCCGAGCCGGCCGCCCGCGGCTCCGCACACCCAAGCTCGCTATACACGTCTCGGAGGGTCCGTCGCGCGACCGCGTCAGTCGCCGGGTACAGCGCCCCGTCGTAGAACGTGTCGCTGATCAGGCGACAGATCTCGGCGTTCATGCGGTACTGCGCCCGTAGCTGCACCACTGCCTGCGGATACCGGCGAGCCAGCCGTTCGAAGAGCGACACGAGCAGGGTATGCCTGTCGCCAAAGCCGCACTGCCGCAGTTCGTCTGGGACCGGCGGCGCCGTGATGCCGTCGGGCACGACGGGCGGCAACTGCCGGTGGTCGCCGACGAGCACCAGGCGCCCCTGGTAGCCGGGCGGCAGGTGCCGCAGGGCCTGGAGTGCGGCCGGCTCCGTCGCCTGGCCACACTCGTCCACGATGACGGTCTCGAAAGCCAGGCCGCGCAGCTCCGGTGCGGTGGCCGCCGCCAGCGTGCCCACGAAGATCGCGGCCTGCTGGTGGAGCAGACGCGCGGCTCGCGCCAGGCGGTGCAGCGTCGCTGGACCGTCGCCCGCCATGTCGATAGCGTGCAGGCGCTCGCGCACCCGTAGCCGCTCAGCCAGCACGTGCTCGGCAACCTCTGGCTCCCATCCTGCGCCAGCGCGGCCGACCCGCAGCACGAACAGAGCCAGATCCGGGAACTCGCGGCGGAGCCGCAGCACCACCTCGTTGCAGGCGCGGTGCGTGTTCGCCAGGATCAGCACCGGGCGACGATCGTCGCGCCAGAAGTCGCGCACAGCCAGGGCACGGGCCAGGTGCGCGATCAGGCGCGTCTTCCCGGTGCCGGGCGGCCCCTGGATCAATAGCAGCTCGCCCGGTGCAAGGCGGAGCGCCGCCGCAACTGCCGCCTGCTGCTCGGGGTTGAGGGTCCTCACCCCCGGCCCCGCTCCCCCAGCGCGGGAGCGGGGAGTTCGGGGGGCGAGCGGATTCCCATCGTGCTGCCCCTTTCCAGGGGAGAACGCAGCAGTGACGGTTCCCCCTCGCCCCGTGGGAGAGAGGGCCAGGGGGTGAGGGCCCGCCGGCTCCACAAGCCCGAGTACCACCCGGGTGAGGCGCGGCAGCTCATGCTCCTGGATCGCCCGGCCGCGGGCGCTAGCGCCGAACATCGAGCCGAGCAGGAAGTCGGTGAGCCCCTGCACTTGCCAGCCGGCGTGCTCGGCATGCCGGAACTGGTCCACCCGCCAGCGCGTGCCGGCGGCAATATGATCCGCCACGCGGACTGTCACACTCCAGGCATCGAGCGCTACGATGGTTCCCTCGAGCGAGTGCATCTCGCCCGGCTGCCGCCCCTCCGGCGTCAGCAGCACCGTGTCATCCTCACGCAGGCGCGTCTCGATGCGCTCCAGGCGCTCCAGTCGGATCACCTGCGGCTGATCCGGCACAGCCACAGCCGTCAATCCAGCGATGCTGATACCCTCACGGCGTTCCAGCTCCTCGACCGGCGTCGTCGCAAGGTGGAAGAGATGCTCCTTGGCGAGCAAGTCCTCCTGCTTGAGCTGCTGGTGAAACCACGCCCAGTACCGGTAGAGCCGCTGCGGCACATGGCGGAAGAAATCGTACCAGGGTGGTGCCGTGGCCCCGTGCGCGGCGGAGCAAACCCGCCGCGCCTGCGCCGCGCAGGCGCGGCACGGCGGCCAGGCAGCGTACAGCTCGAAGTCCCCGCCGACACCGCGCAGCCGCTGCCCTGTCGCGATCAGCCGGCTGATACGTTCGCGATCGTAGCCGGTGAGCAGACCTGACTCGACCAGATAGGCAACGTTGCGTGACTGAGCCAGGAGGTCTAGATAGCGGTCATCGGCGTGCAACGGGTCAGCCGACGCTCGTGTGACCACCGGGTGGACCTGGAGTGGCACCTCGCGCGCGCCATCGGCGGTGAGGAGCTCGACCGACGTCTGGAGCAGTACATCCCTCTGCCGGGCGGGCCCTGTCGCACCGGGCTCGCTGGCCAGGAGGAGCGTGCGCATGATCTCGTGGTAGGCCAGCGCCTGGATCCCGCCAGGGGCTGCCATCCCAGTGCGAGGATCACGCTGGTCGGCCACGCCAGTCGAGGTCTTGACCTCGAACAGCTCGTGCACGCCGCTGGCGAGGTGGTGAGCGATACGGTCGGCCTTGCCCGCCAGGCCGCGCTGCGGCGAGAAAAACAGCCGCTCCTGATACAGCTGCAGCTGTCCCTCATGCGCGCCATCTGCCCAGCGTGCCCGGCAGCGCGCCGCGACCACCGGCGCCAGCTCGACCGGCAGGCGGTAGAGCTGTGTGGGTCGCTCACGAGCGCGATCGAGCAGGAGATAGGCGAAGTCGTCGATCCAGCTCGCCCGCACGCCCTCCAGGTAAGCTACGTAGGCTGCCTCTGCGCTGCACGCCCGCACGAAGGCGGACGAGGCCCGGCCGTACGCCCGGTGGATCGCCGTCCCGGCGACAAAGGCTGGCGGGCTCGTATCCTGGAGCACGTCGCGGCTCACACCGACGAAATGTAAGAAGAACGATGAGAGCGGGCACTGGTAGGTCTGCTCGAGCTGGCCGCCGGGGACCGCGTGCTCCGGTGACAGGATGAACTTCAAGAGCGTCACGAACGGCCGCGGCGTGCCGGCGTAGACAGCCTTGAGCACCTGGAGCCGCAGCTCCGGCGGACGTCCCAGTGTCTCTAGCGCGTGGAAGGCACGCTGGAGCGCCAGGAAGTAGTGAGAGAACGGCACCGTGCGCTGGCAGCCGGGGTACCACTCGTTCGGAAACACCCAGGCCCGGCCCAGGCGCTCGCCCGTATCGGTGAAGACCTCAAGAACGAGGCGGGTGGTCGTAGACAACGCGGCGACGCGGCGCACCCGCACGGTCACATCAAGGTACTGCGGCTCAGGGCGTGCTGCACGGCCTGCCGTCAGCCGCTGCCATATGGTCTTTGCCGCGACTGATGCTCCACCTGCTGTGCGGGCGTCCGTCCAGGGCTCTGCTCCGAGGGCGCGCATCCGTCCAAGCTCCGTCTTAGCTACAACGCGCCGCGGGCCGGAAGGTTGCGCGCCTGTGCAGTCACCAGGCTTTACACACTGTTTACACACTGTTTACGCCGGGGTGCGTCTCTCGTGCGGCGCTCCTGCGTAGAATCACTGCGTAGCACCACAGTAGCGTCACACGGAACGGTCACCAGGCACGGCTGTCGTGTGTGGTGGCGCCTCCCGTGCGTGCTCGGGAGCGTGCTCTTTGCTTCGCCACCGTATGTGTAATGTGTGTGTGTAATAGCTGTGCATGTAAGTTCTTGTTATTTTATTTAATTTTATTTAATTTTACTTAATTTTACTTTTCGAGGAGAGGTGAATGGCAACACGACGATACGTTGCACTGAGCCTGCTGCTCGGCCTGATCGCCAGCGCGTGCGCGACGCAGGCCGTCTCCACGCCGCCGCAGCAGCCCCAGGCGCAGACTGGGGGTGAGTCACGCAACGCCGCGGTGCAAACGCCTGCCCCAGCATCGGCCGCGTCTGGCAGCGAGCAGGTGCCACCCCAGGTCGGCGCCATACGGCTGTCGCTCGTGCCTGACGCAAGCCAGGCTCGCTTCAAGGTGCGTGAGCAGCTCGCCGGCATGCAGCTCCCGAATGACGCCGTGGGCACCACGAAGGCTATCCAGGGCGCCATCGTGTTCGGGCCCAATGGGGAGATCCTCCGGGAGCAGTCGAAGTTTACCGTTGACCTGAACACCCTGCGCACCGACCAACCGATGCGCGACGCCTTCATCAAGCAGAACACGCTCCAGACCCAGCGCTTCCCGACGGCGGAATTCGTGCCGCAGAGTGCTCAGGGGTTACCCTGGCCGTTGCCAACCAGCGGCGAAGTAACCTTCAAGCTGACCGGCGAGCTGACAGTGCACGGGGTGACGCGCATGGTGACGTGGGATGTCACCGCCCGCTTCAGCGGGCGTGAGGTAAGCGGCACAGCCACGACCAGTGTCACCTTCGGTGACTTCGGGATGACCCAGCCACGCGTCGCCCGCGTGCTAAGCATCGAGGACAATATCCGCCTAGAGCTGGACTTCGTCTTGCAAGCCGCCTGAGTATAGCGAAGCAGAGCAGTACAGCGCCGCCAGCGGTTTATCTCGGGGTGACCTGCACAGACGAGCACAGGGGGCCTGCCCGGCCTACGCTGGCCGGGCGGGCAGGCGCTGTGCCAGCCCGGCCCCTATCAGGGCGACCGCCGCCAGGGCAAGCTGCGCTGGGGCGAACCCCCACCGGTCAATGATCGCCCCGGCTGCCGGCGGCGCAAGCGATGACAGGGCCATGCCCATACCCCACACTAGGCCCACCGCCGTGCCGCTGCGTGCTCCGGTGGCCAGGTCGGTGGCGAAGGCCATGCCCACCGGAGGAGTGAGGCTCACGCAGAAACCGGCCCCCGCCGACAGCGCCAGCAGCAGGGGGAGGAGCGACGGATCCCCGAGCCGCCCCAGCACTCCGAACAGCCCGATGCACGCGGCGCTCCCCACCAGCGCCAGCGACAGCACGGTACGCCGGCCAAAGCGATCGGACAGCGTGCCGCCCAGAGGCTGCGCAACGATGGCCGCACCGGTCATCAGTGCCGTGCGCAGGTTTGAGAGGCCAACGCTGGCGCCGTGCGCGACGTAGAACGCTGGCAGGAACGTCACGAAGCCGGTGGATACGGCGAGAGCGATGCCATTCACCACAGTGAGCAAGAGCAGCGGTCGCGTGATGCCTGCCAGGAAGCCGGGCCGGCCGCGTGTAGCCGGCTCGCGCAGGCACCGGGCAGCGATCACAGCCCCGACGAGCGCAGGGAGGGCCAGCACGAGCGCGATCTGCCGGAACTCCATCCGGCCTGCCAGGTAGCCGACGGTGAGCGGCGCCGCCATGAATCCCAGACCGTTGCCAATGCCGTGGATGCCAGAGGCCCAGCCGCGCCGGCCGGCGTAGATGGTCGAGAGGAGCGTCGTGCTCTGCGGGTGATAGGCGCTGGCGGCGATGCCCAGGGCGAGCGCGGCCACCAGCACCATAGTGTAGCTGCGCACCGTCGAGAGCAGCAGCATCGCCAGCGCAAACAGCACGAAGCCGGCGACCAGCGCTACCACACGACGCCGGTGCAGATCAGCCCAGTACCCAATCAGCGCTTGGCTAAACGACGGCACTGCTGCAGTGATGAACTGGATGATGCCTGCCTGGAGATAGCTCAGCGCGAACATCTGCTGGAGCAGCGGGAGCAGCGGCGGCAGGACCAGCCCGTAAAAGTCATTGATAGTGTGTAGTGCCGTCAGCGTAATCACCGGCCCCAGGCCGGCCTGGTCTTTCTTGCGCCCCGCTTCTGCCCTTACCGGCGGCGTCTCTTGCTGCACTGTTTGCTGAACTGTCACGATCCGGCGCTCCTGGTCGTGCATGCTGTCGAGAGATTTTGGAAACAAATTGAACGCAGGACGGGCTGTTAACGAAATTTGAGAACGGATTACATGGATTTACAAGACGACCGTGACGGCGTCTAAAGAGCTCTGAAGAAATGCCTTCGAAGTCCAGAACGGATTGCGTACATGCGCAAGGCAGGCCTGGCGAGTGGAGGTCATTCAAACTCAAGCCATGGCATCTACATCACCACTTGCATGACCGTGGCCACACCTAGAAATCCGCTCAATCCATTTCCATCCGTTGATGGCTTTGTCCCATAAGCAATCCGTGCAATCCGTTCCCAAAATCCGTTGACGGCCCGTCCTGTCACAGTCTCACTGAGCTCGCCGCGCGGGAACAGCAGGTTACTCGTCGAGCGTGCCAAAGGGCAGGTCTGCGGGCATAGGCGCAGGGCGCTCGTACGGTGCGCTGGGGCTGTATGCCGTGCCCGTCTCGGCGGAGTCAAGAAAGCCCAGCATCGCATCGAGCACGGCGAACGCCAGCTCGGCGCTGCACCGATGTGGCCGGCCAGATCGCAGAGCGTGTGCCATGTCGGCAACGCCGACGGCGCGGCCATAGCCAGTGACGAACGCGTGCGGCACATCCTGCCAGGCCTCGTCGGCGGCGCGGCGGAGCTGCACCGGCCCGTCGAACCTGTTCGGATCGGGCACGCGCAGCGTCCCCTCAGTGCCGTAGATCGTAATCGGAAACGTCTTGTCGTAGACGGGGTGCCAGACAGCAAAGCTTGTGATAATCGTGCCAAGTGCACCACTGTTGAACTCGATGGTGCCGCAGATGTGATCGGGCGTTTCGACGCGGATCGTCTGCCCGTACTTTGGCTTGCTTGTAATAGTGCGCTCAGGGATGGCGATGGTCGCCGCACCAGTGAGGCGCTGGATCGGCCCCAGCAGGTTCATCAGCGCAGTGAGGTAGTACGGCCCCATGTCAAGCATCGGGCCACCGCCGGGCTGGTAGTAAAACTCAGGATTGGGATGCCACGACTCGTGGCCGTGCCCCATCATGAACGCCGTGAACGCCACCGGCCGGCCAATGGCGCCATCGTCTACTAGCTTGCGCGCCGTCTGTATCCCTGCACCGAGGACTGTATCGGGCGCGCAGCCCACACGCACCCCCCGCGCCACTGCAGCAGCCAGAATGCGCCGGCCATCGTCACGAGTGATGGCCAACGGCTTCTCAGAATACACGTGCTTGCCGTGCTCGATCGCCGCCAGCGTCACCGGGGCATGCGCCTGCGGCACCGTCAGGTTGAGCACAAGCTCGATCCCGTCATCGGCAAGCAGCTCTTCAGTCGTACAGACCTTCGGAATTTCAAATTCCTGCGCGCGGGCCTTCGCCCGCTCGAGATCAAGGTCCGCGCAGGCTACGATGTGCAAGATTGGAAAGCTGCGGGCATTCTTTAAATACTGCCCGCTGATCGCACCGCAGCCGACCACGCCGACTCGCACCGGCTCTACCATTGTCGGCACACTCCTGAGAAAGGTTCGTGTGATGCGTGGCTTGACGCTACACTATGCGAAGTGTACGCAGTTCTATCTCAGGCGGCAAGGCGCGCCCTCTGCTACACTACGAGAGCGCCGGGCTGGTTCGCTGGTGGCCCGGCCTGAGTGCAGTGGGGAGGAAACCTACAGATGCAATACGGTGCGATCCCAACCGTGAGCGAGCGCGTATCCCGGCTGGTCATGGGCAGCTTGGTATTCTCGCTGGAGACCCTGGAGCAACGAGATACGACCTTTGCCTTGCTTGATCGGTTCGTCGAGGCTGGCGGGAACGCCGTGGACACGGCGTACATCTACCGCCGCGGTGAGAGCGAGCGTGCCATTGGGGCGTGGCTGCGCGAGCGTTCGTGCCGCGATCGCATGATCATCATCACCAAGGGTGGGTTCATCTACCATCCCGATGGCCGTCTCGAGGTCAGCCCGGAGCTGATCGCCGAGCACTTGACGGCCAGCCTGGAACGCCTCCAAGTAGAGGTGATCGACCTGTATGTCCTGCACCGGGACGATCCTGCGGTGCCCGTGGGCGAGCTCGTGGAATGCCTGAACGACCATGTCCGCGCCGGGCGTATCCGTGCCTTCGGAGGATCGAACTGGCATCATCGGCGCATCGAGGCTGCGAACGCCTACGCGCGGGAGCGCGGCCTGCGCGGCTTCGTCGCCAGCAGTCCTAACCTGGCGCTGGCGGTGCCGCGCGAGCCCATGTGGGCGGATTGTCTTTCCATTGCTGGCGATCGCGAGGCGCTCGAGTGGTACCGGCACACGCAGTTCCCAGTGTTAGCCTGGTCTGCACAGGCGCGCGGCTTCTTCTCCGGGCGTTTCTCCCCGGAGACACAGCCAGATGCCGATGTGGCACGAGTGTACTATACCCCGGAGAACTGGGAGCGGCTGCGCCGCGCACGCGAGGTTGCGGCGCGCCATGGCTGTACGCCGAACCAGGTGGCGCTGGCGTGGGTGCTCCACCAGCAGCTGAACGTCTTTCCGATCGTCGGCCCGGCGACCATAAGTGAACTGGACGACACGCTAGGCGCCCTGGAGGTACGCCTCACCGACGAGGAGGTGGCCTGGCTGAATCTCGAGCGCTAGGCTGAGGAGCTAAGCGATGCCTGCCAGGGCAACGAGCCGCCGACGCAGACGCTCAAGGGGGAGCGTTCGAATGGAACAGGGGCGTTGCCATACGTCTGCGGCTTGGGCGCGTTTACGCACGAGCTCGGCGCAGTGTGCGGTGCCATCGGTACAGCCCGGTTCGTCGGCTTTCACACCTGTGGCCAGATCACGCGTGCGGGCTGTTCAGCGGGTTCCATACCTACACTAACGGTGGTGTGTGATCCCAGAGCGAGGTCCTCGCGGCGGGCATCGCGTGATGGGAACGCTGCTTTTGCTGCTTCGGCTGGCTGTAGCGATGGCGGAGCCAGCGCTGCCAGCAGGCCGCTCGGGTGCTGGCGCACACTCCGAGTGCCAGGGAGACGATCATTCACAGTTGCGCTGCCCCGCGCGTGACAGTCGACAGTATATAATACACCATGTGTATGCGCGCCGGAGGTAACGTAGTAGGGGTGCTCGGTGCACCTTCAATCCGCACTTCGTCACGAAACTAAATTATCATTAAAATTAATTAATTTAATTAATTTATATTAGTTAAATTATTAAGTAAGATAGATTAAGTAGATAAAGACTAAATTAGGATAAAACTAGGAAAGGCTCACGCCTGATGCGCCCTGACCGTGACCGGCTCTACAAGACTGAAGCGATCGTGCTGAAGCGGCTCGACTTCGGCGAGGCCGATAAGATCCTTACGCTCTTTACGCCCGGTCTGGGCAAGGTGCGCGCGGTGGCCAAGGGCGTGCGCAAGCTAAAGAGCCGCCTGGCCGGCCACATCGAGCTCTTCTCCTTCAGCACTATGATGCTGGCGATGGGACGCACCCTGGATGTAGTGACCCAGGGTGAGACCATCGATTCGTTTCGCAATATTCGCGCCGACCTCTGGCGCACCGGGCACGCCTGCTACGCCTGCGAGCTGCTGGACCGCCTGACTGAGGAGCGTATGGAGAGCTACCCGGCCTTTACACTCCTCCTGACCTTCCTGCGCCGGCTGGACGAGGGGGAGCCTCCCGAGCTGTGCCTGCGTTCGTATGAGCTCCGGCTCTTGGGCGCGCTCGGCTATGGGCCGTCGCTGGTGCGCTGTGTGCACTGCCAGGCCCCGCTCCAGCCTGAGGTGAACTACTTCAGCGCTCTGGCAGGCGGGATGCTCTGTCCGTCCTGTGGCACGCACACTGGCACCGCGCGGCCGGTCTCGGTAGCCGCGCAGAAAGTGCTGCGGGTGCTGGCGCGCGATGACCTCGAGACAATGCGCCGGCTGCGGGTCTCTCCAGACCTGCACCGCGAGCTGGAGACGATCACGCGCGGCGCCGCCATGCAGGTGCTGGAGGCCGAGTTGAAATCGGCCGCCTTCCTGGATGCGCTCCGCGTGCGGCGGTGGGAGGCATCGAGCGAATGGAAGCCCCTCTAGCCTGCTGCCTGGTCCTGTGGTACACCGCCGGCACAGGTCTTTGCCCTCTCCCCACGGGAGAGGGCTCAGGACACGGTGGCTAGTCCCGCGCGGCCGCAGCATGGCAGGTGCTCCTGTCTTCGTGCCATGCAACGCACGCCCCGGTCCAGCCCTGCTCCACGGGAGAGGGTACTCCAGAACTCCGGCTGAGCACTGTATCTACGTCGAGTGCTGGGTCTGAATAATCTGAGTGTATAGAGCCGTGCAGCGATGCTCGATCACGCAGCTGCTGGGCGTTGAGGCGGACAGCAGGGAGCAGCGAGCGTGCGCCCGAGACGCCAATTGGGCGCAGAACGTGAAAAACGTGAAATCGGACGCATGACGTGAAAAGGATGGTTTGCCGATGACAGAGACTACCGTGCAGCCGCAGGCTGATGTTGATCGCCCGGATCCTCAGCGGATGGAGAAGATCGTTTCGCTGTGTAAGCGGCGTGGCTTCGTGTTTCCCACGAGCGAGATCTACGGCGGCGTAGGCAGCACCTGGGACTTCGGCCCTCTCGGCGTCGAACTCGAGCGAAACATCAAAGAAGCCTGGTGGAAGGATATCGTTCATCGCCGCCCCGATGTGGTAGGTCTGGATAGCGCCATCTTAATGGCAACCGATGTCTGGCGCGCCTCGGGGCACCTCCAGCACTTCATCGATCCGCTGGTCGAGTGCAAGCGCTGCCATCACCGCTTCCGCGCTGACGAGATTGGCGACCGGTGCCCGGACTGCGGTGGTGAGCTGACCGAGGCGCGCCAGTTCAACACCATGTTCAAGACCTTCGTCGGCCCGGTCGAGGAGGAGGCGGCAGTCGCCTACCTGCGCCCCGAGACGGCCCAAGGCATCTTCGTGAACTTCCGGCTGGTGCAGCAGGCCGCTCGCCTGAAGCTGCCGTTCGGTATCGCACAGATCGGCAAGGCCTTCCGCAACGAGATCACCACCGGGAACTTCCTCTTCCGTGTGCGCGAGTTCGAGCAGATGGAGCTGGAGTACTTCGTCTACCCCGGCACTGACGAGGCGTGGCACGCTCGCTGGATCGAAGAGCGGCACCGGTGGTATCTGAAGTACGGCCTGCGTCCGGAGAACTTGCGGCTGTATCCCCACCCGAAGGAGAAGCTGTCCCACTATTCCAAGGCCACCACGGACATTATGTATCGTTTCCCCTTCGGCTGGGGCGAGCTCGAAGGTATTGCCAACCGCACCGACTACGATCTGCGGCGGCACAGCGAGTACTCCGGCAAGGATCTGTCATACTACGACGAGGAGACGAAGGAGCACGTGGTGCCGTATGTGATCGAGCCGTCGGCAGGGGTGGGCCGCATCTTCCTAGCGCTGATCGCTGATGCCTACGACGAGGAGCCGGACAAAGGCGGCGTGCGCACGGTGCTGCACCTGCATCCCGCGCTGGCCCCGGTGAAGGCGGCGGTTTTTCCGCTCCTGCGCAACGACGAGCGGCTGGTGGCGCTGGCGAAAGAGGTGTTCGAGGGCTTGCTGGACGAGTTCGTGGTACAGTATGACGAGACCGGCGCTATCGGCCGGCGCTACCGCCGCCAGGACGAGATCGGCACGCCCTTTTGCATCACGATCGACCATCAGAGCCTGGAGGACCGCACTGTGACGGTGCGCGAGCGCGACAGCATGGCGCAGGAGCGCGTGGCGATCAGCGAGCTGGTGGCGTACATTGGGCCGCGCGTGCGGTTCCCGAAGTGAGGGCTGTCAACGGATTTCGGGACACGGATTGAACGGAGTGTTCCGGGTTGGCAGCGAGCTCACTACGGCTGGTTGTGCGGTGCTCCAGCGAGGCTGTCAACCCATTTTGGGACACGCATTCGAACAGAATTGAACAGATACGCCCGGCCGGGGATATGCATGGCTTCAGCACCCGCCGGTATGGTTGTCGGGTAGTGGCGGATGTATGTCAGGCTGGAGATGCGACAGAGACTGTGCCTTTATCTGTTCAATCCATGTCCAAATCCGCTCACAGCCCTCTGCCGGTGTTAGGGCATAGGTATGGACTAAGTAATAAATAAAAAAAATAAATAAAGCGTAGGAAGAGCATCGAGCGAGGATGGCCATGCAAGCCACGGGACCTGTGCTGGATCAGGCGCTGGTGGGCGAGGCAGTTCGCCGCCTGGAGACGTTCATCGAGCAGGGACTGCTCCACGGGGCAGTCCTGGCCGCCGGCCGGCGCGTCGGCCTGGTGGCGCTGCACGCCGCTGGCCTGGCTCGCTGGGACGGCGAGCCGCAGCCGGTGCGCCCGGACACGATCTTCGCCATCGCCTCGATCACGAAGCCAATCGTTGCCACGGCGATCATGCAGCTCGTCGAGCGTGGCCTGCTGCTCGTGAACGATCCGGTGGCAGTGCATATCCCTGAGTTCGGGTGCAATGGCAAGGGCGCTGTGACCGTCAAACATCTCCTGACGCACACCTCCGGGCTGGATGAAGGCTATCAGGCGACCCTGCGCGAGCGCGGCGCCCCGCGCGAGGAGTTTGTCCGTGGGGCATGCACGAGCTTCATCAAATGGGAGCCTGGCATGCGCTATGAGTACTGCAACGCCTCGTTCTGGGTGCTGGGTGAGCTGATCGAGCGGCTGAGCGGTGAGCGGCTGGAAGAATACCTGCGACGCCATATCTTCGAGCCACTGGGCATGCGCGATACTGGCTTTACGCTCACAGAGAGACAGCGTGAGCGCATCTCGGCGGTGGCCGGAGGCCAGCCGGAGCAGGGCCTCGACTTCTGGCTGCGGCTGGCCGAGTACGCTCACCCGGCCGGCGGGCTCTTCAGCACGGCGCACGACCTGGCGCAGTTCGGCCGAGCGTTTCTGAACGGAGGGACGCTGGAGGGCACGCGCCTGCTCTCGCCGGCGAGCATCGCGGCGATGACCGAGAACCATACGCCCGGCCTGCCTGAGCAGCGCGGCCTGGGTTGGGCTTTGCAGCGCTGGCCCGGTGAGCCCTGCGGAGCGCCCGGCTACGGCCACGGCGGCGCCACCGGCACGCAGCTCCGCATCTATCCCGAGCTCGATCTGGTGGCTGTCTTCCTGGCCAACCGCGTCGGCCTGAACGATCGTGTGCAGCCGGTCGTGCTCAATCCGGTCGTTGCTGCAGCGTCTGTGTAAGCACGATCGTGCCTCTCAGGGTCTGAGAGCACGCTGGAGCCTCTGAAAAAAGCTGAAAAAGCTGGAGCTATGCCCCGTCGAACCCCTGCGATCGAGCGTGTAGACGCCACGCGGTATCGGGTCTCGTTCGACCCGCCGCTGGAGCCAGAGGTGGCGCTCTTCTACTTCGGCTTCTCCCCCGAGACCGAGTTGCACTGGCGCAGTGGCAAGGTTGTTGCGGTCATTGCGCCGGTCTCGGTGTATGAGCGGATCGTGCGCGACTTCTCGGACGAGCCCGACCAGCCGGACGGCGCCAGGATGGAGGAGTGCACCGAGTCCCAGATATGAGTTCGTCGTTTTCCTATATTGCCCCGCGCCTGGCGCTGTACATCCACATCCCGTTCTGCCCTACGCGCTGCATCTACTGCGACTTCAACGCCTACGCCGGAGCGGGATACCTGCGTGAGCGGTACGTCGCCGCGGTCTGCCGCGAGCTTGAGGCATGGGGGCGCACCTGGCCGCGCCGGCCCGGCGACGAGAGAAACGCGCCGCCCGCCATGCTGCCGGATGGCTGGCGCGTGCACACGATCTACCTGGGTGGGGGCACGCCGTCGATGCTGGCCCCAGACCAGATCGCCGCCATTCTGGCCGCCGCCCGCGCGGCCTTCGCCGTCGAGCCAGACGCCGAGATCAGCATGGAGGTCAACCCCGGTACGGTGGATGAAGCCTACTTCAGTGCTGTCCGCGCTGCGGGGGTCAACCGCGTCTCTCTCGGTGTGCAGAGCTTCGATGACGCGCGGCTGAAGGCGCTCAGCCGCGTCCATACCGCTGCCGAGGCCCGGTGGGCATACGCCGCGGCGTACGCAGCCGGCCTGGCAAACGTCAATATCGACCTCATCTTCGGGCTGGAAGGGCAGGACCTGGCGGCGTGGCGCTGGGAGCTGGAGGAGGCCCTGGCGCTCCAGCCGCGGCCGGTGCACCTCTCTCTGTACGGCCTCACGGTTGAGCCGCGCACGCCGCTAGAGGTCTTCGTGCGCCGTGGGCGCGTGCGCCTGCCGGACGCTGATGCTCAGGCCGAGATGTACGAGCTGGCCGAGGACGTGCTCGACGCGCACGGCTACGAGCACTACGAGATCTCGAACTGGTGCCTGCCCGGCTATGCCTGCCGGCACAACCTGGTGTACTGGCGCAACGAACCGTACCTGGGCGTCGGCTGCGGTGCACACAGTGCCCTGGCCGGGCGGCGCTGGGCGAACCTGGCCCCGCCGCGGGCGTACTGCGAAGCCATCGAACACGCCGGGCACGCCATCGACCCGGCATACGAGCAGGAGCCCGACCCGGCACTAGACCTGGCAGACACGCTGATTCTGGGCCTGCGCACCGCCGCGGGCGTCTGTCTGGACCGGCTCCAGGCGCGCCACGGCCCTCTGCCGGAGCGGTACGTGGCGATCTTCAACGAGCTGGCCGCCGCCGGCCTCGTCGAGCAGGCCGGTAGCGTGCTGCGCCTCACCCGCCGCGGCCGCCTGGTGGCCAACCAGATTTTCATCCGCCTTCTGCCAGAGTAGCTGCATGGCCGCGGGCGAGCGGTAGAGACAGGAGTCCTGTGTCTACCGGCGGGCGTCGATGAGGTGGCGCGCCAGGGCGAGGTCGGCGCGGAAGAGCGCTTCGCAGGCCGTCCGCTCCTCGCCTTCAAGACGGAGGAGATAGGCCGGATGGAAGGTGGGCAGGCAGGGAATGCCGTACCGCGTAGGCTGAGGAGAGCCGCGACGCTGGGCCAGTGCCGGACCAGGGCCGAGCAGCCGGGTAGTAGCGGTAGCCCCCAGCGCCAAGAATAGTCGCGGGCGCACGATCTGGATCTCCCGGTCCAGCACAGCGGCCCAGCGGTCGATCTCCGGTTTAGTAGGCGGGCGGTTGCGCACGGCTCCGTCCTGGAGGGTAACCGGCCGGCACTTCACCACATTGGTGAGGTAGAGCGAGGCGCGGGAGAAGCCAGCGGCGTCAAGCGAAGCGCGCAGCAAGCGACCTGCCGGGCCGGAGAAGGGGCGGCCGCTCTGCTCATCGGCCTCAGCGGGTGCCTCGCCCACCACCATCAGCGCGGCGGCGGGCCCGCCCTCGCTGAAGACCGGCCGCGCCCCACCTGCACACTGCGCCGTCTCCACTTCACGGCGCAGCCGCCCCAGCGCCGCGGCGCGATCAGCGGGCTCACCCGCATCAAAGAGTGAGAGGAGGCGTGCCAGCACGCGTCCGTGCTAGTGCCCTTCGTAGCAGGAGAACATCTCGTAGGCCGGGGTCTGTGCCTGGCTCTGGACCTGCGCCTGCCCGGCAGACTGCGCCGGAGCGGGCGCCTTCTGGCCAAATGGCACCCATGCTGGCAGCTTGACCTCAGCGGGGACCATGATCGCCACGGGTACACCGGCCGGCAACGTCACCGGCCTGAACTGGAGTGCCCCGCTCCAGATCGACCCAGCCGCCGCCAATGCTACCAAACCGCCAGCAGCTCCCATCAGAAGCCTAGCAACCATCTCTCCCCCTTTGCCGGACCTCTCGTCTAACCCCCTCAAGGGGACGCACGCCTGCCGCACGTACTGCCAGTGTAGCGGTGCCAGGCCCCAGCGTCAAGAGAAACGAAAAAGAAAGAGCGAAGACGTCGCACCATGCGTCATGAGTAGCCCCGGAGCCGCGCTAGTAGGCCGGCTCCCTGCGGGATGGTAGAGGGCGGGTGGTAGGGCCTGACGCGCCTTACGCATTACGCACTATGCCCTTCTCCCTCCTCTTCCTCGAAGATCGCCGCTCTGGAGGGCGGGAGGGTGCGTGCTAGCAGGCGGCGCAACTGTTCGAGCGGGACGTGCCGTCGGTCCAGCAGCCAGGCATCGAGTGCCAGCCCGCGCACCTCCTGGTGGAGCTGCTGGAGCAGCGCCGTCTCCTCGGGCTGGGTGGGCGGCTGGGCTACAGCTGCCTGGAGCGCCCGAAGCTGCTCTTCTCGGCTTCTGAGCAGCCGCACCAGCTCGAGGCGGTGGCGGTCGGCCTCCCGCACGAGCTCAAGCAGGCTACTGAGCTGTGCCAAGGCATGCTCATACTGGGAACGCCAGTAGTGCCAGTCCTCCTGCTGTTGTGGCCGTTGCTCATCCGGCATGAAGCGCTCCTACCTGCTCCGAATAAACTATGGGACAACCGGTCCTGAGGGCTGCGCAACGCCCAGGCGGTCGTACGACGCACCGTGGTGCGTACATATATAATCTCTGGCCGGGCAGCGGTGCAATATCCGTGGAATCCCGTCTGCTGCCAGAGGGTTCTCCCTATTTTTCTTCAGCGCGAGCGTCTCCAGAAACGCAGAATTACCGCGCTCTGCCGCTAGGTAGAGTTACGGTACGCGCCTGGGCCCTCCCTGGGTGAGGCTGGGCAAAAGAAGGGTGGCGCACATGTCGCTTGCACAGGAGCGTAAGAAAGTAGCGATAGCTCGATTGAGGCAGCACATTGGCAGGAGGGTGAAAAGACACTCCCTCTCGTGCCATCAGGCCGTGCGCGGCATCGCGAGCGCTAGCGGAAAGCATAAATGTATAGAAAAATTATTGATCAGTACACTATCTGATCAATACACTAAGCGAAGGACAAGATGCGGGTCAGCCAGCTCGGCGCGTGGTGCTTGTGTGGCTGGGCTGGCACTGTCTCGGGGACGCCCGCGCTCTTGACCAGACACCTGGCCAGGGCAAAGATGTCTTGCCCGAGCTGGCTGGCCGGATGCGTCACGAGCAGCGGCGTTGCTGTATCGATGGCTTGCCGCGCTAGCAGCCAGTCGTTCGCCAGGGTCGCAGTGAACCGCCAGCCCAGGATACGCTCGGCCTCGAGCACATCCATGCCCAGCCGTGGGTCGGCGGCAGCGCGGTTGAGCACGAGCATCAGCTTCTCGGGAGGATATTGCAGTTGAGCCGCTATGTGTAGCACGACGCGCAGGTGATGGATCACCGGGAGCTCCGGCGTGCCGACCAGCACGATCCGCTCTGCCAGGTCGAGTATCCGCAGCATCTGCTCGTGAAATGATGGCGAGGTATCGACGACCACGAAGTCGAATGTTTCCTGAAGCAGGCGCAAGATCACCTGGAGCGCCTGAGGCGTGACCAGCTCGGCCTGCGCCGGATGCGGTGGCGCCAGCAGTATGGCGAGGCCGGTCCGCTCGTGACGCACCACTGCCCTCTGGACCTGTTCGACACCTCCTGCGCTCGCCTTGCCCAGCTCCGCTACGAGGTCCACAATCGTCCGTGTCGGTGGTATGTTGAGCACCAGAGCGAGGTCGCCAAATATCAGGTTGGCATCTACAAGCACCACCCGCGCCTTTGCGTGCTCGAGCTCTCGAAGGGCCAGCGCCAGGTTGGTGGCAATGGTCGTACAGCCGACGCCGCCTCGCGGGCCGAAGACAGCAAAGATACGTCCTTGCTGTGCTTGCGCTTGAGGCTGAGAAGGATATGCCATGCGTGCCGCGCCCTTTCCTCGCGCGTGGCCTCGGCACCCTCAGCGAGGGCCACACACCTACCATCCCAGCCGGGACAGGCCAGCGGAAGTCTGTCCCAGCATAGCTCCCGGACCGACGAACAGAACGCCGCGGGAGCCCTCACCCATAAGTATCGGCAGCAGGCACACAGGCTTGAACGGGAGGTACTACGCCGGGCTGCTGAGGAAGTGCTCGACGATCGCAAGGAGCTCGGCCAGCTCAAATGGTTTGGCGAGATAGCCATCTGCTTGGATCTCGTCAGCCCGCTGGGCAGCATCCGTAGCCGCGGTGAAGACAATGATGGGCACGCGCCGGGTGTGCTGCGCA
This sequence comes from Chloroflexota bacterium, assembly GCA_042408875.1. Classification (GTDB taxonomy): domain Bacteria; phylum Chloroflexota; class UBA11872; order JBHOQS01; family JBHOQS01; genus JBHOQS01. The sequence continues at coordinate 233,219 of JBHOQS010000007.1, forward strand.
CGAAAGGCGCGGGCGAACTCCCAGCCATCCATACAAGGCATGCGCATATCGAGCAGGATCAGATCGGGCACCTGCGTGGACGCCTGCTCCAGGGCGTCCAGGCCATCGCCAGCAGCAAGGACACGGTAGCCTGCCTCCTCCAGCACCTCCTGGACGAACACGCGCAGGTCGGGATCATCCTCGACCAGCAGGACGTACTTCGGCTCCCACGCCATCGCTGCCTCCCGGTACTACCGGCTTGCTGCACACCGGAATGCTGAAGGAGAACGTCGAGCCCTCGCCCTCGGCACTGGAGAACCATATCCTGCCGCTGTGCCGAGCGATGATCTCCCGGCTCAGATGCAGGCCGATGCCCATTCCGCCGTAGTCGGCCGGTGTGCCGGCATGGGCGCGGTAGAACCGCTCAAAGAGGCGGTCCTGGCGGTCGGCGGGGATACCGATCCCCTCGTCCCGCACCGAGACGATCGCCTCTCCTTCCTGCACGGCCGCGGTCACCCATATGGTCCCACCGCCGGGCGAGTACTTGATGGCGTTGCTCAGCAGGTTCTCCAGTACTTGCTCGATGCGATCTCGATCAACCTCGATGGTGGCAGTAGCAGCGATCTGTAGATCGAGGCGGTGCCTGGCCGTCGTGGCCTGCATGCGCTCGACGACTGCCCGCACGAGTTCCGCCAGGTCGCACTGCTCACAGCGCAGCTCGAGCCGTCCATACTCGGCGCGCGCCACGTCCAGAAAGTCCTGAATGAGACGCGTCAGGCGGTTGCACTGGCGCTCCAGCACCTCAAGCACCTGGGGCTCGTGAAGTGGCCGCCCTGTTGTAATGCGCCGGCGCACTAGCTCCACATAGCCTTTGATCACCGAGATCGGCGTCTTCAGCTCGTGCGCGGCGGTGGAGAGGAACTCGTCCCGCACCCGCAGCCCTTCCTGTGCCGCATCGTACAGCCGGGCGTTGTCGATGGCCTGAGCGCAGCGGTAGGCCAGCTCCTCGGCCAGTGTCAGGTCCTCCGGACCGTACTGGCGGCCTGACTCAGCGCTGACCAACATGATCCCGCCGAGGATGCGGTTGCAAAGTGTGTTGCTGGGGAAGAGGAGAAGCGAGAGGCGGGTAGCTGCGGGATGGTAGGATCGGTGTTATCCAGACCACCGATGCTGACCACCTGCGAGCGACCCGCCCATGACGATTATAACCCGCGCCC
>JBHOQS010000008.1:0-33394 GCA_042408875.1 Chloroflexota bacterium
GCGCCCCCCAAGATGAGCCCTCCCGCTCGCCGAGCCACCCAGCTCGGCGAGGTAAGGCCGCACCGAGACAAGGTGCTCGCTAGGCGGCCCGTGTACGGGTGGTAACACCCTCAGCGAAGCCGCCCTAATGGCCGAGCGGCCTCTGCTGCTCACCGTCATGCCGCTCTTCGAGATTTGAGAGCGGTGACGGGCGCGCTGACAGTGCACGAGAACTCGTGCCTCCGCCTGTGCTCCCTGCACGGCAGGACCCTGAGACTTTCTGTGACACGGCGAGGAGCGTACCTCTCACCTGCTCCTCTCGCGGACGTTACTTCTGATCCGCTGTGTCTTGTGCACAGACGCATAGAGGCTCTGGTGCAGACGCATCTTGCCCTGCCGGTGGTTCGAGCGCGGTGGCCCCACCCGTTCCCATCCCGAACACGGTCGTGAAACGCCGCAGCGCCTACGATACTGGCGCCGCGAGGCGCTGGGACAATCGGTCACTGCCGGCAGGGCTTTTTCCTGTGGCGTGCTCGCCCCCCTCAGATGTCTTGCCCGCCCCTTGAGCGTTGGCTATAATTACAACACACGCCCGCCCCAGTGGTTTTATTATAGTTAAGGTATAACATCAAGCATGGTACAGGACGATGGTCCACGGGACCACGATCGTGAGTCTCTGCCGCCGCTGAGCGGCAATGCGCACGTGCCGGCTCGCCCTGCCGGTTCCTCGGGGGACGCTGCTCAAGAGCCCGAGGAGGAACTCGAGAGCATGCGGGAACTGCTGGCAGAGCCGGACGCTACGATGCGTACTCTCCACCGCGGCGACTTCGTCGAAGGCACCGTCGTTCAGGTCACCCCCACTGAGGTCCTCGTCGATATTGGAATGAAGTCAGAGGGCATCATTCCCTTGCGGGAGTTGCAGACTCCCGAAGGCATCGAGGAGCTCCACGTCGGTGACCGGATCATCGCCTATGTCCTTCAGCCAGAGGATCAGGAGGGGCATGCCATCCTGTCCCTGCGCCGCGCTGGACAGGAGCGTGCCTGGCGCCGGCTGGAGGAGATCGCACGGCGCGGTGAGGTGATCGAGGCGAAGGTGATCGACTACAACAAGGGCGGCGTCGTGGTTGATGTGGGGCTGCGTGGCTTCGTGCCCCTCTCCCAGATCGTCAGCCTCCGGCGCACCTCGGAGACGGAGACGACTGAGGAGCTGGCAGCACGGCTCAAGGAACTCGTCGGCCGGACGCTGTCGCTCAAGGTGGTGGAGATCGACCGCAAGCGCAACCGTCTCATCCTCTCTGAACGCAACGCCGTGCGGGACCTGCGCGCCCGCCAGCGTGAGGAGCTGTTCGAGGAGCTGGAGCCGGGCCAGATCCGCCGCGGCCGGGTGAGTAATCTGGCCAGCTTTGGCGCCTTCGTTGACCTTGGCGGGGTCGATGGCCTCATCCATGTCTCAGAGCTGGCCTGGAGCCGCGTGAGCCATCCCAGCGAGGTGGTGCGGGTCGGCGATGAAGTCGATGTCTACATCATGTCGGTCGATCGCGACTCGAAGAAGATCGCGCTGAGCCTGAAACGCGCTCGTCCCGATCCCTGGGCGACGGTCGACCAGCGCTACGAGGTTGGCCAAGAGCTCGTCGGGACGATCACGCAGATCAAGCCCTTCGGGGTCTTCGTCAAACTTGAGGATGGAATCGAAGGCCTGGTGCATACGACCGAACTCGAAGGCGTGTCGAAGAATGCCCTGCGCGAAGGCCAGCGTCTACGGGTGCGCGTGCTGTCGATCGATCCGGAGCGGCGCCGGCTCAGCCTCGCCTTAGCCGACGAACCGTTCGTCGAGGAGGCCGTCGCCGAGTCCGTCGCTGAGCAGACAGGTGTCGAGCCGGCGCCGGCGCCGCCACCCCCCATTGCCGATGAATCGGCTCTGTCAGAGGGCGCCGAGGAGTCGCTAGCGAGCTGAAGACACCGCGCAGCTGGCCCGCCTTCTGCAGGAATACCTGTAGCGGCGCGCATGCCGGGCAGGGTACAATAGTGCTGGTGGCAGCGGGACTTCCGGCCCCGATCCGCTGTTGACTGTGGTTGAAGCTGCTATGATAATTGTGACGTGAGCCAGCGGCTACGGCCTTGCTGGCACGTCGCTGGTCCCAGCCACCAGGCCTGGCGCTAGTTCCGTTACGGGTAGGAGACACACACGTGAGTGGCGATAGGTTCGATAAATTCACCGATCGAGCGCGCAAGGTGCTGATTCTGGCCCAGGAAGAAGCCCAGCGCTTCAACCACAACTACATTGGCACGGAGCACCTGCTGCTCGGGCTGGTGCGCGAGGGCGAGGGCGTCGCGGCGAAGGTGCTGAGCAACCTGGGCGTCGAGCTGAACAAGGTGCGCAGCGCCGTCGAGTTCATCATTGGCCGCGGTGACCGCATGGTCATCGGTGACATCAGCCTGACCCCGCGCGCCAAGAAGGTGATTGAGCTGGCTGTTGAGGAGGCCAGGCGGCTGGGCCACAACTACATTGGCACGGAGCATCTGCTGCTCGGGCTGGTGCGCGAGGGCGAGGGCATTGCCGCTGGCGTGCTGGAGAGCCTGGGTGTGAATCTTGAGAAGGTGCGCACGCAGGTGATCCAGCTCGTGAGCCAGCCCGGCGCCGGGGCACACCCAGAGGGACGCCACGCGACGAAGACGCCGACGATCGACCAGCTCGGCATGGACCTCACTGCGGCAGCGCGCGCGGGCAAATTGGACCCGGTGATCGGCCGTGAGGCAGAGATCGAGCGGGTGATTCAGATCCTGTCGCGGCGCACCAAGAATAACCCCGCCCTCATCGGCGAGCCGGGTGTGGGCAAGACGGCCATCGTCGAGGGCCTGGCCCAGCGCATCGTCAACGGTGAGGTGCCGGAGACGCTGATCGGTAAGCGACTGCTTACACTGGATATCGGCTCGCTGGTCGCCGGCACGAAGTACCGCGGCGAGTTCGAGGAACGCCTCAAGAAGATCATCGAGGAGATCCGCAATTCCGGCGACTGCATGCTGTTCATCGACGAGCTCCATACCCTCGTCGGCGCAGGCGCAGCCGAGGGCGCGGTCGATGCGGCCAATATCCTGAAGCCGGCGCTCGCGCGCGGTGAGCTCCAGTGCATCGGCGCGACGACGTTGGATGAATACCGCAAGTATATCGAGCGAGACGCCGCGCTGGAGCGGCGCTTCCAGCCGGTGTATGTGCGCGAGGCAACCGTCGAGGAGACCATCGCGATCCTCCAGGGTATTAAGGACCGTTACGAGGCGCACCATCGTGTCAATATCTCCGATGAGGCGATCAAGGCCGCGGCGGAGCTGGCGGCTCGTTATGTCACCGATCGCTTCCTGCCCGATAAGGCGATCGACCTCATCGATGAGGCCGCTTCACGGGTGCGCATTCAGCGGGCGACGGCCCCCTACGCGCTGAAGGAGGCGAAGAAGGAGCTCGAGGAGGTCCTGCGGCGCAAGGAGGAGGCGATCCAGGCGCAGAACTATGAGCTGGCAGTGCAGCTCCGCGATGAGGCCACGCGCCTGTCTGAGAAAATCGAGCGGCTGGAGTCCGGCTGGCATACGCAGCAGGATATCAACCGGCCGACGGTCACCGAGGAGGACGTGGCCCACGTCGTGTCGATGTGGACCGGCATCCCGGTGAAGCGCATCGCGCAGGAGGAGTCCGAGCGGCTGCTCCAGATGGAGGAGGCGCTGAAGAACCGCGTGGTCGGCCAGGACGAGGCGGTGGCCGCAGTGGCTCGCGCGGTGCGGCGTGCCCGGTCGGGCCTGAAGGACCCGAAGCGGCCGATCGGCTCGTTCATCTTCCTCGGGCCGACCGGCGTGGGGAAAACCCACCTGGCGCGCTGCCTGGCCGAGTTCATGTTCGGCTCCGAGGACGCGCTCATCCGCATCGATATGTCGGAGTTCATGGAGCGGCACACGGTGGCCCGCCTGGTGGGCGCGCCCCCGGGCTATATCGGTTACGAGGAAGGCGGGCAGCTTACCGAGCTGGTGCGCCGGCGCTCGTACTGCGTCATCCTGTTTGATGAGATCGAGAAGGCACATCCGGAGGTGTTCAACATTCTCCTCCAGATCATGGAGGATGGCCGCCTGACCGATGCGAAGGGCCGCACGGTGGACTTCCGCAATACGATCATCATCATGACCTCGAATGTGGGCGTCCACCTGATCAAGCGCGACGCGGCGCTGGGCTTCCATCCGGCCTCGGCCAGCCCGAAGAGCGAGGAGCACGCATTCCAGATGATGAAGGACCGCGTGCTCGCCGAGCTGAAGAACACCTTCCGGCCCGAGTTCCTGAACCGGATCGACAACATCATCGTGTTCCGGCCGCTCTCGATGGAGCATATCAAGCAGATCGTGGACATCGAGATGCGGCGGCTGCGGGCGCAGCTCACCGAGCAGCAGATCACGCTTGAGCTGACCGATGCAGCGAAGGAGCTGCTGATCGAGAAGGGCTGGAACCCTGATATGGGCGCGCGGCCGCTCCGCCGAGCGATCCAGAGCATGATCGAGGATAACTTGGCGGAGGAGCTGCTGGCCGGCCGCGTGAAGCCGGGCGATACGGTCATCATCGATCGCGAGGGGCAGGAACTCCGCTTCCGCACTGCGGCGCTGGTCCAGAGCTAACCTGAGCGCCCCCGTCCGGCCCGGTCCTAAGCAGCATACCCTGGAAACTCTGAGAACGGCGGGCGAGCTGCCATCCAGCCTCGCCCGCCGTTCGCTATGTACGCTCCAGCGCACGCGTGCCGGTTGTGCACGCCGGAAAGGGCACGCCGTTGGCACGTAGCCGCACGAAATTCGTCTGCCAGCACTGCGGGGGCGAGCAGCCGAAGTGGCTGGGACGCTGCCCGGAGTGTGGTGAGTGGAATACGCTGATTGAGACGGTCGAGCCGGTGACGCCGCCGAATGGTGGGGTGCGAGACGCCGTGGCTCGGACGGTGAGCCCGCCTCGCCCCCTCCACAGCATCGCGGCTGAGGAGCTTGGGCGGATCCAGGTCCCGCTCGAGGAGTTCAACCGCGTCCTCGGCGGCGGGCTGGTGCCGGGCTCGGTCGTGCTGATCGGCGGTGACCCCGGTATTGGCAAGAGCACGCTGCTGCTTCAGGTTAGCGCACTCCTCGCCGCGCAGCACAGCCCGGTGCTCTATGTCTCTGGCGAGGAGTCGGCGCGCCAGATCAAGCTGCGTGCTCAACGGCTCACGGTGCGCGCGCTCTCCGAGCAGGTTTATGTGCTCGCCGAGACGAACGTGGCCGCCGTTGTCGAGCACATCGCCCAGCTCGGGCCGCGGCTGGTGGTCGTCGACTCGATCCAGACTATGTATGCCGAGGAGCTCTCCTCGGCACCCGGCTCCGTATCCCAGCTTCGCGAGTGTACGCTGCGCCTCTTGCAACTGGCTAAGTCCAGCGGTGTCATCGTGCTGCTGGTCGGCCATGTCACTAAGGATGGCACGCTCGCCGGCCCGCGTGTGCTGGAACACATGGTCGATGCGGTGCTCTACCTCGAGGGTGAGCGCTTCCATACCTATCGCCTGTTGCGGGCGGTGAAGAACCGCTTCGGCTCGACCAACGAGGTGGGCGTGTTCGAAATGCAGGCCGAAGGCATGGTCGAGGTGCCGAACCCATCGCACCTGTTCCTCAGCGAGCGGGTCGCCGCGATCCCCGGCTCGACGGTGATCGTCTCCGTAGAGGGGTCGCGGGCGCTTTTGCTCGAGGTGCAGGCGTTGGTGACGACGACCCACTTCGGCCTGCCGCGGCGGGCGGCGAATGGCCTGGAGCTGAACCGTCTGCATATGCTGGTGGCAGTGCTCGCCAAACGCCTGGGCTTGTCCCTGGGGAATCAGGATATTTATGTAAATGCTGTGGGCGGGCTGAAGATCAGCGAGCCAGCGGCGGACCTCGGCGTCGCAGTGGCGATCGCCTCCGGGTACCACAATGCGCCAGTGGATCCGGAGGCGGTGCTGATCGGCGAGGTTGGCCTGGCCGGTGAGCTACGGTCGGTGCCGTACCTGGAGAAGCGGCTCGCTGAGGCAGCCCGGCTCGGCTTTCGGCGCTGTCTTGTGCCGGCGGCGCGCACGAAGGGCTCCCCTGAGCAGCGCGATCCGGCGACGGGCATGGCCATCATCGGCGTTGGCTCAGTCGGTGAGGCACTTGAGGTTGCGCTCAGGACGTGAGAGGCTCCATAACGAGAGGCTCCATAACGAGCAGGGGCCATAACGAGCGAGGAGAGAGGCGAGCATGTGGCTCAGCCTGCTGTGGCGAATCGTCGGGCTCGCCGGGTTCAGTGCCCTGGGCTGGTGGATCGGCACGACGCTCATGTCCGATCCCACAGGGCGGCAGCTCCGCTGGGTGCTTATCCTGACACTGGCTGGCGGAGCGTTCGGGGCACTCCTGGCACCGTATCTGGTCACCGTGCCGTTTCGTCTCTTGCGTGGGGCGATCCGGCGTGTCGCGGCGCTTGACCTCGCTGCCGGCACGCTCGGCCTGTTGGTAGGCCTGATTTTATCGGCCCTCTCCTCGATGCCGCTGTCGATGCTGCCGGCGCCGTTCGGCCGACTGCTCCCCTTCGTGGCGACCGTGATCTTCAGCTCGCTGGGCGTCGCGCTGGCAGTTCAGCGCAAGCATGACCTGCTGAACCTGTGGCGGAGCACCCGCAGCGGCGGCTTTGGTCCAGCGGCGCGGCGACACCTGCTCGATACCAGTGCGATCATCGACGGTCGCATCGGCGATATCGCACGCACTGGCTTTCTCTATGGTGAGCTGCTGGTGCCCCGCTTCGTCCTAGAAGAGCTCCAGCGCATTGCTGACTCGCCCAACCCGCTCACCCGCACGCGCGGCCGGCGTGGCCTGGACGTCTTGAAGCGCCTCCAACAAGAGGCGCTTCTGCCGGTCACGGTGGTGGACTGGGACTTCGAAGACCTGCGCGACGTCGATGCGAAGCTGGTGCGCGCGGCGAAGGCGTACCACTGCGCCATCATCACGACTGATTTCAATCTAAATCGCGTGGCCGAATTGCAGGGTGTGGCAGTCCTGAACATCAACGATCTCGCGACAGCAGTACGCCCGGTCGTCCTCCCGGGAGAGGAGCTGGCGGTACGGATCATCCAGGAGGGCCGGCAGGCTGACCAGGGCGTGGGCTTTCTCGACGATGGGACGATGATCGTGGTCGAAAACGGCCGGAAGCATCTGAACAGCGAGATCCAGGTTGTCGTCGCCCGTGTCACCCAGACGGCGGCCGGGCGCATGATCTTCGCCCACCCCAAGTACGATGGCGATGGCAATCGCCGGACTGTGCCACGCAGTGAGGGACCGGCGGCATGACCAGCCCCGCCTCGAACGGCCACGCCGTCGCCATCGTCGTTGCTGCCGGGAGCAGCCGACGCATGGAGGGCCAGGACAAGCTGTTCGCCCTCCTAGGGGATAAGCCGGTGTTGGCGCACACGCTTGCCGCGCTGCACGCGGCGCCCGTCGAGGCGATCGTGTTGGTGGTGTCGGACGCGGCACAGGAGCGGTGTCAGGATCTGCTGCGGATGTTCGGGTTCGCTCGCGTGCAGGCGGTGTGTCTCGGCGGGGCAACGCGCCAGGAGTCCGTGTATCGCGGCCTGGTCATGGCGGCTCAACTGACGCAAGCACCGGAATGGGCGCTCATCCACGATGGCGCGCGGCCACTGGTGACGCCCTCCATCGTAGCAGCGTGCCTGGCGGCGGCGCGCGCGCACGGGGCCGCCTTCGTCGGGGTGCCGGTGACGGATACGATCAAGCTCGTCGATCCCTCCTGCCTGGTGACGCGCACGCTACCTCGGGAGCGTCTGTGGGCTGCGCAGACACCGCAGGCAGCGCGGCTGCGCGACTTGCTCCACGTGCATGAGCGGGCGCGGGCTGCGGGCATCGAGGCGACCGACGATGCGGCCCTGCTCGAATGGGCTGGGATCCCGGTCAAGGCGGTGCTGGGCTCGTACGAAAACATGAAGATCACCCGCCCGGTCGATCTCGAGGTTGCTGCAGCGTTGCTGCGCCGCCGTCTCGAGTATGCTGGGCGTGTTGAGGAGGAGCGGGCGTGACGGAGGGCACCCCGCGTGTGGGTATCGGCTTCGATGTCCATCGCTTCGCCCCGCAGCGCCGCCTGGTGCTGGGAGGGGTGGAGATTGCCCATGCGATGGGCCTGCAGGGGCATTCTGACGCGGATGTGCTGGCACACGCCCTAATGGATGCCCTGCTGGGAGCAGCCGGCCTGCCGGATATCGGCCACTACTTCCCGCCCGACGATCCAGCTTACCGCGACATCTCAAGCCTGGTGCTGCTCGCCCGCGTGCGCGGCCTGGTGGAGGCGGCCGGCTGGCGCATCGCCAACGTTGATGTCACGGTCCAGGCGCAAAGCCCCCGCCTCGCCCCGCATATTCCAGAGATGAAGCGCCGCATCGCCCACGCGCTCGGCCTCGAGCTCTCGGCGGTGGGCATCAAAGCATCGACGACGGAAGGGCTCGGCTTTGTGGGGCGGCAGGAGGGCATCGCAGCCTACGCTGTGGCGCTGCTCCTGCCGGCGCCCGGTCGAGTGCCATGACACTCCGCCCCGCTGTGTGATATACGGTAGTATGCGCAGGCGAGGGCTACCAACGTGCCTATGAACAAGATAGCGCAACAGGAACATCTGCACCTCAAGCCGGTTCCGGTGACCGAGATCGAGCGCCGCCTGGCAGAGATCTTCCGCGCCCATGGGAAGCAGCTCTACCTCGTCGGCGGTTCGGTGCGCGCGGCCTTACTCGGCCAGTCACACGAAGATACGGACATGGCCACCGACGCTACCCCCGACGAGATCAAGCGCCTGGCGCAGGAGGCACATCCAGAGGGCATGTACACCGTCGGTGAAAAGTTCGGGACCATCGGTCTGATCTTCGGCTCGCACCGGATCGAAATTACGACCTTCCGCAGTGAGTGGTACACCGAGCGCTCGCGCAAGCCTGACGTGCGCTTCGGCGTCTCGCTCGAGGAGGACCTGTCGCGCCGGGACTTCACGATCAACGCCATTGCTCTGGATCCACTGACAGGCGAACTATTCGACCCGTTCGGTGGCGTGGAGGACCTGCGCGCGGGGATCATTCGCGCCGTAGGCAATCCAGATGAGCGCTTCCGCGAAGATCCACTGCGGCTGTTGCGGGCGGTCCGTTTTGCCGTACAGCTCGGCTTCCGCATCGAGCCAAACACGCGCCAGGCGATCAAGCGCAACGCCGCGCAGCTCGCCAATATCAGCCGTGAGCGCATTCGCGCGGAGTTCGAGAAGATCCTGCTGGCGCCGAAGCCGTCTGCCGGCATCCGTATGCTGGTGGAGCTCGGCCTTATGCAGCACATTATCCCGGAGGTGCTGCTGCTCCGCACGAAAGCGCCTGACGGCTGGCACCACAAGGATATCTACGAGCACACGCTAGGGGTGTTGGATAACACACCGCCTGACTTGGTGCTGCGTTGGGCAGCCCTGCTGCACGATATCGCCAAGCCGCAGACGATGTCGCTCTCGCCGGATGGGGAAGTGCAGTTTCTGGGGCATGAGTTCCTGGGCGAGAAGATGGCGCGGGACATCCTGCGGCGCCTCAAGGCTGATTCGCGTACTATTGAGCGCGTGGCGCACCTGGTGCGCATCCATCTGCGGGCAAATGCGTACTCCAGCGAATGGACCGACGGCGCGGTGCGGCGGCTGATGCGCGAGGCGGGCGAGGACCTGGAGGCCCTCTTCGCCCTCTCCCGTGCCGATATCACCAGCCACAATCCGCCGCGGGTGCAGGCGGCGTATGCACGTCTGGATGAGCTCCGCCGACGCACGGAGGAGCTGGAGGCCCAGGCCAGCGTGGCGAAGCTCTCCAGCCCGCTCGATGGACACGACTTGATGCGCATCTTTGGCCGCGGACCTGGGCCCTGGATCGGTCGCGTCAAGGAGTATCTGCTTGGCCTGGTGCTTGATGGCGTGCTGGCGCCAGATGACCGGGAGCGGGCGGAGGAGCTTGCCCGCGAGTTCCTTGCCCGGGAAGAAGGTCAGGCAGCGGCTCCTGGAGAGGCCGGTGGCGCCACCGCGCCTCAGCAGCAGGAGGAGGTACAGGCGACGTGAAACTGGCGCAGCTCTGGGTGCCCGGCCAGGGAATCCGGCTCGGCGCACTCGAGGATGGCACTGTTATTGACATCACCAGCCTGGAACAGGGGATTGCCTCGACGAACGACCTCCTGGCCGCAGCAGCGCGGCGCGGGATTGCCGCGGGCGCGCTCGGCGGCGAGCTCTTGCAAGCAGCGCGCCAGGCCGCGCGCTACCCGCTCGATGAACTGGCCCACGCCGATCCGGCGCGGCCGCACCTGGTGATGCCCTTGCGCCCTGCCGAGGTGTGGGCCTGCGGTGTGACCTATCGTAAGAGCGCCGAGTTCCGTGACGAGGAGACCCAGGCCGCCGCCGCATCGCCGCGCGGCATGTATGACTATGTCTACTCTGCGCCGCGGCCAGAGATTTTCTTTAAGGGAACGGAGGCGCGCTGCGTCGGGCCGTTCGAGCCGATCTGCATCCGCAGCGATTCGACCTTCACCGCGCCTGAGCCGGAGCTGGCGCTGGTGCTGGGCGAGGGCGCGCAGATCGTCGGCTACACGCTGGCCGACGATGTGTCGGCCTGGGACATCGAACGCGAGAACCCGCTCTATTTGCCGCAGTCCAAGATCTTTCGCGGATGCTGCTCATTCGGGCCGGTCATCGTCACGGCTGACTCCGCCATTGACCCCCTGAACCTGACGCTGCGCTGTATCATAGAGCGGGATGGTCGCGTGGTGTTCGAGGGCGAGGCTAGCACGGGCCGCATCAAACGAAGCTTCGCTGAACTGATCGAGTACCTGACGCGGGACAATCCGATCCCGGCGCCGACGTTGCTGCTGACCGGCACCGGGATCATCGTGCCGCCGGAGTGGGCGCTCAAACACGGCGACACAGTAATCATCGAGGCTGAGGGCATCGGCAGGATCGCCAATCCGGTAGTTCAGCTCTGATCAGCTCTGGGTCGAGTGCCCGCACGTGACGGATGTGGTAGACGAGCGTGAGCCAAAGGCTGACGATGTGGAGGGGGATGGCGCGCAGCCGGAGCTAGCAGAAACCGCGCCCGCTCCGGAAGGCGAAGCGCGCCCGCGGCCGAAACGGCGGCGCAGCCGCCGTCGCCGCAGAGGGAAGGCGGCTGCATCTACCTCTCTACCAACGGCCGCTGTGGAGAGCGCATCGGCGACCACACTGGACACTCAGGCGCCCTCAGCCTCAGCGGAGGCCGAGCTGCAACCGGACCGTGGCGAAGCGTCCCAGCCCGCCGCTCAGGACAGTGCAGCGCAGCCGGTAGCACCGGCGGCGGAGGCGAGACGGCGCAAGCGGCGCCACGGCACGGCAATGCCTCGCCCGCGCCGCTTTCCGCTGGCTCGCGAGCTGCGCGAGCAGTTGCGCCGCGAGCGGCAGATGGCGCTGGACACGCGTGATCCGCTGGCCATTCGCCTGGCTCTGGATCGGTACGATGTGATCACCGCTGTGCTTGAAGGCTTCAGCGATGATACTGAGGTAGACCTTGACTCCATCACCCTCGGTATCAGCCAGGCAGCGAAAGCGCTCGGCTACACGCCTTTCCAGGTGCGTGAGATGATCAAACTGCGTAAACTCGCTGCCTCCAAGGTGAACAATCAGTGGCGTATCCCGCTCAGGGCAGTATGGTGATCCAGGGCCGGGCCAAGGAGGGAAGCACCAGGCACGGTGTATCAGCCGGAGGAGCAGACATGGGAGCAGATACTGGAGTAGCCGGATGACAGGGACAGCACAGATCGAGCCGGCGCCGCCTGTGCCAGCGCGCGCGTCGCGGTGGCCCGCGCTATGGGTCTATCTTGCCGTCGGCGTAGTCGGCGGTTTCCTGAGTGGATTCGCCGGCATCGGCGGCGGCGTCGTATTGATCCCGCTCATGGTGACCTTCCTCGGGCTCACCCAGCATCGCGCCCACGGCACATCGCTGGCTATCATCATCCCTACTGCGCTTGCCAGCGCGATCCGCTACTATGTGGCACCGCGAGGGGGCCTGGAACCCCCTATCTCCCTGGCGGTGGCCTATGCTATCCCGGCCATGCTCGGCGCACCACTTGGAGCTCGCCTGATCACGGCGATCAACACTGCCGCGCTGAAACGCCTGTTCGGCGTGTTACTATTGGCCCTCTCGCTGCGCCTCCTGATCCCACGCAGCCAGGCCAGCCTGTGCAGCACCCTGGGGTTTGGGACACTTCCTGGATGCCCCAGCATTGACATGACCGGCACCATGCTACTCACCGCCGGGCTGGTCGTGCTGGTGGTAGGAACGATCATCACCGTGGCGCGGCGCCCGGCCGAGCGGACCGCACCGTGAGGAGGTGCACACGGTGTCTCTGACTGCTGGACAGCTCCTTATCGCCCTCCTCGTGGGCCTGTTTACCGGTGTGGTCAGCGGCCTGATGGGCATCGGCGGTGGCAACATCCTTGTACCGGCCAGCACCATCCTGTTGGGTCTGACGCAGCACCAGGCCCAGGGGGTCTCCTTGATGGTGATTATCCCGACAGCGGTCACCGGAGCATACACTCACTGGAAGCACGGCAACGTGGATGTCCGCACCGCCGCGCTGATTGCGCCGGGAGCGGTCGTTGCTGGCTGGCTGGGCGCCGAGGTAGCGCAGCGCCTCACCGCCGAGGTGCTGCGCACGGCGTTCGGGATCCTGCTCTTGTACTTCTCTCTGCGCTACCTGGGCGTCGAAGCGTGGATGCGGCGGCGTCTAGCAGGACGGTGAGGCCTGGCGCGGCGCCACAGACGGCTGGCCGCAAACGACGGGCTGCAGACGACAGGAGGGAGCACATGGCTGCCGCACAAAGACTGCGCATCCTGGTGTTCGGCGCACACCCCGATGACTGCGATATCAAGGCCGGCGGGGTGGCGGCCAAGTACGTCCGGCAGGGGCACTACGTCCGCTTCGTGTCGATGACCAACGGGGATGCCGGGCACCACGAGATCGGCGGTGTGGAGCTCGCGCGCCGCCGGCGCGCTGAGGCAGAGGCGGCCGGGCGCATCATCGGTGTGGAGTACCAGGTGCTGGACAATCATGACGGGGAACTCATGCCCACCCTGGAGCACCGCCGGCAGGTGATCCGGATCATCCGGGAGGTCCAGCCTGATCTGATCATGGCCCCGCGGCTGAATGACTACCACCCCGACCACCGGTACACTAGCCAGCTCGTACAAGACGCTGCCTACATGGTGACCGTGCCCAACGTAGTTGCGTTGACCGAGCACCTGCCGCGCAATCCGGTGATCGTCTACGTAAGCGATCACTTTCAGAAGCCGTACCCGTTTACGCCGGATGTGGCGGTAGACATCGATGATGTCATCGAGCTCAAGCTTGACATGCTGCACTGCCACACCTCGCAGATGTATGAATGGCTGCCCTTCAATGCAGGCGTGCTGCATGAGGTGCCGCAGGACGAGCGAGCGCGGCGCGCCTGGCTGGCCGAGCGCCGGCTGCCCGGCTTTCGTGCTGTCGCTGATCGCTACCGTGAGCTCTTGATCAAGCTCTATGGTGAGGAGCGCGGCCGGCGTGTGCAGTACGCCGAGGCGTTCGAGGCGTGCGAGTACGGCGCTCCCCTGACGCCGGACAAGATCCCTGTGCTCTTCCCGTTTTTCGGGTGAGGGGAGCTGGGGGACCCCTCCTCTCACGCTTCGCCTATAATTCCGGTAGCCGGGTGCGCCAGACTGCCGGTGGAGGCACGGTGTGACTGTTTCGAATATTTCGAATATTACGAAGATCGCTGCCGAGCTCCAGCGCCGCCTTGAGGGAGAGGTGCGCTTTGACGACACCTCTCGTGTGCTCTACAGCACAGATGCCAGCATCTACCAGATCGTCCCGCTCGGCGTCGTCGTGCCGCGGCACGCCGGCGACGTCACCGAGACGATCCGCCTGGCAGCCGAGCACCGCGTGCCGGTGCTCCCCCGCGGCAGTGGCACCAGTTTGGGCGGCCAGACCGTCGGTGAAGCGATCGTGCTCGACTTCTCCAAGTACATGAACCAGATCCTGGAGCTGAACGTTGCGGAGCGCTGGGCGCGCGTCCAGCCCGGTGTCATCCTGGACCAGCTCAACGACTGGCTGAAGCCGCACGGCCTGCACTTCGCCCCCGACGTCTCCACCAGTAATCGCGCTAGCATCGGCGGTATGGTCGGCAACAATTCCAGCGGGGCGCACTCGCTGCTCTACGGCAAGACTATCGATCATGTGCGGGCGCTCCAGGTCGTCCTGAGCGATGGCAGCGAAGCGATCTTCCGGGAGCTGAGCGAGAGCGAGTGGCAGGCGAAGGAAACATCCAGCGGTCTGGAAGGGCAGATCTACCGCGCGGTGGCCCGGCTTACTAGAGAAAACCGCGACGAACTCCTGGCCCGCGTGCCGAAGCTGCTGCGCCGCGTGGGGGGCTACAACCTCGATCGCTTGCTTCCTCCAGAGGACCAACGGCACTTCGAGGCCGGGCGGCTGCATCGCGACACTGACTGGCGCAACCTAGCGAAGATCGTGGTCGGCTCAGAAGGGACGCTGTGCGCCGTGACCGAGGTTACGGTCCATCTGGTGCCGAACCCCAAGCACAAAGCCCTGTGCGTGGTGCACTTCCACGATCTCATCGAGGCGTTGGAAGCCGTGCCGCTCATGCTGGCGTGCGAGCCGGCGGCCATCGAGCTGACCGACCGCTGCATCCTCGACCTGACGAAGGGGAACCTGGCCATGGCAGCCAAGCGCGCCTTCCTCGACGGCGACCCCGAGGCAATCCAGGTCGTGGAATGCTATGGGGAGAGCATGGACGAGGTGCGCGCCCGGCTGGAGCACCTCAAGCAGGCGCTGCGGCGCGCCGGCTACGGCTATAGCTACGTCGATGCCATCACTCCGGAGGAACAGGCCCGTGTGTGGGACGTGCGCAAGGCCGGCCTGGGCCTGCTGATGGGCCTCAAGGGAGATGCAAAGCCGATCGGCTTCGTCGAGGACACGGCGGTGCCACCGGAGCATTTGGCGGCGTACATCCGTCGCTTCCGGCAACTGCTGGCCGAGCGCGGCGTCGAAGCGTCGTATTACGCCCACGCCTCAGTCGGCTGTCTCCACGTGCGGCCGATGCTGAACCTGAAGGACCGCCGCGATGTCGAGAAGATGCGCGATATCGCCGTGGCAGTGAGCGACCTGGTCGCCGAGTACGGTGGGGCGATGAGCGCCGAGCACGGCGACGGGCTGGTGCGCTCCGAGTTCACCGAGAAGATGTACGGGCCGCGGCTCTACGCTGCCTTCAAAGCGGTGAAGCGCGCCTTCGACCCCCACGGGATCATGAACCCCGGCAAGATCGTCGATGCGCCCCCGATGCACACGCATCTGCGCTACGGCGAAGGCTACCGCACGCTTCCGGTGAAGACTTACTTCGACTTCCGTGCCGACGGCGGCATGGCCGGGCATATCGAACTGTGCAGCGGCGTCGGCGCCTGCCGCAAGCTCACCGGTGGGACGATGTGCCCGTCCTTCCGCGCCACCCGCGAGGAGGCGCACAGTACCCGCGGCCGCGCCAACATGCTGCGCGCGGCAATGTCCGGCCTGCTCGGTATCGAGGGGCTGGCTGATCGGCGGGTCTATGACGTACTGGACCTCTGCCTGGAGTGCAAGGCCTGTAAGGCCGAGTGCGAGGCCAACGTGGACATGGCCCGGCTCAAGGCCGAGTTCCTGGCGCACTATTACGATACACATGGCCTGCCCCTGTCCGCCCGGCTGTTCGGCCACATCGCTCTGCTCAGCCGCATCGGCTGCGCCCTGGCCCCCTTCTCGAACTGGGCCCTGGAGCTGCCCCTGAATCGCCTGCTGCTCGAGAAGCTCGCCGGCATCGACCGCCGCCGGCCACTACCGCGCTTTGCGCGGCCGGCCTTCCCACAGTGGTTCGCCCGCCACACGCGCACTGTGCGCACAGATGGTAGGCCGTCTGTGGTCCTCCTGGACGATACATTCATGCGGTACAACGAGCCCCAGATCGGCATCGCGGCGGTACGCCTGCTGGAGGCGTTTGGCTACCGTGTCGTGCGCGCCGGCCTGGCCTGCTGCGGCCGTCCGATGATCTCCAAGGGCATGCTGCGGCAGGCACGGCAGCTAGCGGAGCGAAACATGCGCCGTCTGCTGCCGCTGGTTGAGCAGGGCCTGCCCGTCCTGGGCTGTGAGCCGAGCTGCATCAGCGCCCTGACCGACGACTATCCAGCTCTGCTCGCCACGCCTGAGGCCAAGCTGGTGGCCTCGCAGACGTTCCTGCTAGAGCACTGGCTGATGCAGCAGCGGAGCCATCCGGCACAGCCATCGTTCGCACCCGTGCCGCGGCAGGTGCTCTTGCATGGCCACTGCCATCAGAAGGCCCTCTTCGGCACCGCCCCGACACTGGCCCTCCTACGGCTGCTGCCAGCAGCCGAGGTGAGCGAGATCCCGTCGGGCTGTTGCGGGATGGCCGGATCCTTCGGCTACGAGAAGGCACACTACGACCTCTCGCGCACGATCGGTGAGCTGAGCGTGCTCGCAACCGCCAGGCAGGCGCCCGCGGACGCTGTGCTCGTGGCTCCCGGCACCTCCTGCCGCCACCAGATCGCCCACTTCGCCGGCCGTGAGGCCCGGCACCCCGTCGAGCTGGTTGCCTCTGCGCTTACTGATACCCCCTGAGGGTATAATCAGGGCTTTTCCCGATGCCCCCAGCGCGCCACAGGATGTAGCCTGAAGCTGGACGCACACAGGAAGTGCTGCCCGCGCACCGCAGCAGTGCGCGGGCAGCACTGGCATGGGCATGGACGCGCCGGCTGGCCGGCCGCACAGCCGAGGCCGTGGCAACGGTGGCCGCCGGCGGAAGGAGAGTAGCTATGGCACAACGCGTTGTGGTGCTTGGTGGAGGGTTCGGCGGGCTGGAGAGCGCCTACTACCTGAAATGGCGCCTGGGTGATCGGGCCCTGGTGACACTCGTGTCGGACCGGCCCGACTTCCTGTTCAAGCCCAACACGATCTATATTCCGTTTGGGCTGCCGCCTGAAAAACTCATGTTCCCAATCGCCCCAGGCGCGCAGCGGGCCGGCGTTACCTTCGTACAGGCTCGCGTCGAGGACGTCGACCCAGCGAAACAGGAGGTCATCACCACACGGGGCCAGGTGCCGTTCGACCGGCTGATTATTGCCACCGGCGCGGGCATGCGACCGGAGGAGATCCCTGGCCTGAAAGAGCATGCGGTAGGCATCTGGACCGTTGACGAGATGCTTCGGTTGCGCAGCGAGCTGCAGCGTCTGGTGGAGCGAGCGCTCACCCGTGGCCAGCAGCACGTGCTTTTCCTGGTGCCCCCCAGCAACAAGTGCTCCGGGCCACTCTATGAGCTGGTGTTCATGCTGGACACCTGGCTACGCCGCAAGCACGCTCGCGGGCTGGTGCATATCGTGTACACGACGTACGAGCGAACTTTTATCCAGGCGTTCGGGCCGCGCCTGCATGAGGTCGTGACCCGTGAGTTCCAGGTGCGAGGCATCGAAGGGCTCTCTGAGCACATCGTAACTCACGTCGAGGCCGGTACGGTTCACTACACCAACGGGGCGCGCATCCCCTTTGATCTGCTGATCACCTTCCCACCGTATGTTGCTGCCCGGCCGTACACGAGCTTGCCATCTGACGACCGCGGCTTCGTGGCCGCGGAGCTGGAGACCCGCCGCGTCCAAGGGCATCCCCATATCTATGTTGCCGGCGACGCCGCTGACTTTCCGGTCAAGCAGGCCTTCTTGGCATTCCTCCAGGCCGACGCGGCCGCCGAGCAGATCGCCGCAGAGCTTGCTGGCGAGTACCCGCGGCTGTGCTTTGAGCCGACCAGCATGTGTGTCATGGAGATGTTCGATAAGGCGACGTTCGCCCAGGTGCCGTTGCGCGTGACTGGCGATCCCCAGCGGCCCGTCGAGGTCCGCGCCGACGCGCTCCACCTATATAAAGTCGGCGTGTCACCGTTGTGGCGCGCTGGGAAAGCGCTGCTCGGCCTGTACCTGCCGTTCCGCTTCCGCGCCGGCCAGCCGTTCCACGCCGGACCCCTCTGGCAGGCCATGGACCTCGGCCTGAGCGTGATGTCTACCCTCCTCGCGCGATAGCCAGGCCAGGGAGGAGCTGAGCGCCCGCACTGGTGAGGTCCCTGGCACTCAGCTCCCCAGGTGCTGTGTGGCCACCCTGGGGATCGACATTGCCGCATTGACACGCTACACTGTCGGTAGCGCGGTGCCTGCAGTGCTGTCCTCCTCGACTCGCCCTGCGGCATACGCAACATGCTCAGTGGGTCGCAGCCATGCCATTCATTCGCGTTGGCCTGGTCGAATTCCCGGCGGAGACGCTCGATGCCCGCCTGCACGCTCTCGGGGTGCGTTCGCTCTTGGAGCAGGACGGCGTCGCCTACACGGTCCTGGACAGCACCCGGCCGGCCGAAGTGTTGGGCCAGGTGGATGTGTTGGTGCTGGTCGACTATATGCAGATCGGTCCCCGCGAGGCGGCGCAGTGGTTGCCGGTGCTGGAGCGGATGCCTGTGCTCTGGACGGGTTTGCTGCACCCACAGGCGCCGGATGAGTTCGTGCAGGCGCTTGGCCTGCCCGTCGGTGGTGATCGCCCGCAGAATGATACCACCGGCCTGCTGCGTGTCTTCTACTCCCGCTACCACAAAATTACCGAACGGCTGAGCGATTCTGCCGAGCGCTCTGTGCGGCTGAAGCGCATTCCGACCTTGCTCGTCACGGCCACACTGCCAGAAGGCACCGAAGAGGTCGTGACGCTTGAGCTTGCCGATGGCACGCGGCTGGGCGCCGCGGTGGTCGCCCGGGAGCAGCCGCAGCGCCGCGTTACCCTGTGCTTCCCGGCCGGTCTGGTCTTCACGACCCGCACTGGCCGCCATCTCGACCTGCGCGCCGACCTGGACGAGTTCGATTATCCGAGTTCGACGGCGGTTGACTCGGTGCGTGTGTTGCTGCGCGAGGGGCTGCGCTGGCTGGCCCCACAGGACGCCCTCCCGCGGCTCTACCTCTGGCCGCTGTGGGGCGCCGACGGAGCTCTGGCCGGTCCAGAGATGGTGCCTCGCGGAGCGTACATGCTGAGCCACAACCTCTGCGCGGAGTCGGCGGCCGGGGTCGAGTTTATCCTGGAGACCTGCCGCACGCACGGGCTGCACACGTCGTTCTTCCTGCCGACGCCAGACCTGCTGCTACCCGAGCAGGCAGAGGGGCACGACGTGGCGCTCCAGACCAGCGACGCCGCGCCGCAGGAGGAGTTGATCTGGCAGAAACGCGCCCTCGAGGAGCGGCAGGGCCGCCCGGTGCAGGGCTGGCGCCGCATGGGGCCCTCGCAACAGGAGAGCTATCCAGGTATCTGGCGGCGTCTCGTGCGCGCTGGGTTTACCTGGTGCTCAAGCTTCCCCGTGCAGAGCCAGTGCGGCCTGGCGCCGTCCGAGGGCACGGCCACCGGCTGCCGGCTCCCGTACTGGATCGTGGATGTAGAAACTGCCGAGCACCTGCCGCTGGTGGAGCTGCCTAGCCTGGACACCCAGGATATCGAGCGCCTGACCAATATTCGCTACGGCGCGCGGCTCTCGCAGTGGCAGTTCGAGGCCCATGCCCGCTCGCGGCTGGACCTCATCCAGAAGAATAACGTGGCCGGCGGTTATCACCTACACGGCTGGACGGCCGGCGGCGCAACCGAGGAAGGGCGCTTCTACGGCGCGCCTGGCTGCCGCGACCTGCTTCAGCGGGTGATCGAGTGGGCCAAGGAGCGGGAGGTGGCCATTGTGACGCACCAGCAGGTCTACGATTGGTGGAGCTATCGTGCCCGCTGCCGGCTCACCGTGCACCGCACCCTGGTGGAGCTGGCCGCGCCCGAGGGCGCCTACCGGCCGGTGCTCGAGGTCATGCAGCCGGCAGCGCAAGAGGACGCGCTGGCGCTGGAGGTCGAGGGGGCAGCCGGGCAGCCGGTGGTGTGGGGCAGCCGGACCGAGCGGCGTTACCTTCTCCCGGCGGCCCCGGGAGAGGAGCCGCTGCGCGTCGGAGTAGTGTCCTGAACACCGGTGTGCAGTCTTTGCTAGAGTTCATGTAACAATAATTATAATTAACAGTAATTAACAATTATTACTGTTAATTACAGAACAATTGCTAGCAGCCTGCTGGATCTTAAGCGTGTTCCAGTGGCGCGAGTGAGGATGCGATGAACCTGGGGTTTATTGGACTGGGTAAGATGGGCAAGCCGATGGTGCGGCACCTGCTACGTGCCGGTTATCGGGTCACCGTGCACAACCGCAGTCGGGCCCCGGTGGAGGAACTGGCCCGCGAGGGCGCGGTGCCGGCGTTCAGCCCGGCAGAGGTGTCGGCAGCCAGCGACATCGTGCTGACCTGCCTGACGAACACGCAGTCAGTCGAAGAGGTGTACTTCGGGCCGCAGGGGCTCATTCCGTCGGCCCGCCCGGGACAGATCCTGGTAGACCACAGCACTGTCGGCCCGGCCACCAGTCGCGCCTGTGCCGAGGGAGCCCGCGCCAAAGGGGCGGACTTCCTGGACGCGCCGGTGAGCGGCGGACCGGCCGGGGCGGAGGCTGGTACGCTCACCATCATGGTCGGCGGCACGGCCGAGACGTTCGAGCGGGCGCTGCCAGTGTTCCAGGCCTATGGCAAGAACATCCGCCTGGTCGGGCCGACCGGCGTAGGCAGCGTGATCAAGCTGGCCAACCAGTTGCTCGTGGCGATCAACATGGCCGGCGTGGTGGAGGCGATGGTGCTGGGCACCAAGGCCGGCGCCGATCCCGCGGTAATGCTGGAGGTGCTGAGCACCAGCTTCGGTTCCAGCGCCATGCTCACGCGGGCGGTGCCCATGTTCCTCCAGCGCACCTTCACGCCCGGCACTCCGGTAAACTTGATCTTGAAAGACCTGGGGCTGATCCGTGAGCTGGGCAAGCAGGAGACGGTGCGCCTGCTGATGGGCAGCCTCGCCGAGGAGATCTTCGGGGAGGCCCGCGCCGAAGGCTACGGTGAGGACGACATGGCCAGTCTGGTGCGTCCGCTGGAGCGCCTGGCTGGTGTGGAGGTCACCGCAAAGAACACGTGATGGTCAGGGATGTCAGCACGTAGAGCTCGCCCACTGCCGAACGGCCGCGCGCGCACGAATGGACACGCATCGCTGCCGCTGGGCAGCGCTCCGGAAGTCTTCCGGCCCACGCGCCGGCCGCTTGTCCAGGCCGCGGTGCTGATCGTGCCGGTCGCAGGGGTGCTGCTTTACTTTAACATCACCCATCCGTCGGCGGACTACCTGGTCTTTTATATGCTGCTGGCAGTGATGATCGGCATGGCGCTGATGACCTACGTGCTGCGTCCCGGCGTGACCGTGATCCTCGATCCGGCCGGCGTCGTCGGCATCCAGGGGCGCAGGCAGGTAGCCATTCCGTGGCCGCAGGTGCAGTCCGTGCGAGAGCTGCCTGTGGCCATCGCACGAGGCGCCGAGCGCCGCCTGGTGATCGAGGGACGCGGGGAGCGCGGGCGAGCGCGTATCACTGTGCACCGCTCATACATTCAGAACTATGACCGCTTGAAGACGGCGCTGCTCCAGCGTGTGCCGAAGAGCTGCCGGATCGAGGTTCTCCCCTCGTAATACCAGAGCGGTTCGGCAGAGCCCCTTGACCTCCCGATCCCCAGTTATGCCACGGGCAACGCATGCTGGCGCCGGGCCGATTCGTAGCATGCCGCAACAGCCCGCACGACGTGTAGCGCCTCCTCGCCGGTGCAGGCCGGCTGCGCGCGACCCAACAGGGCGTCGATAAAATTCGCCATGGCCGTGGTGCCTGTCGGGAGCTCTGCCGCATCCACCAGCTGCGGGCGGCCATCGCGGGTGGCGCGCTCCGGCACACTATCCGGCCGCGGTGGCCAGGTGAGCGTGAGGGCACCCTGATCACCATAGAGGGTCATGCGCTCGTTCCAGCTCCAATCGCCCGGCGCATTGGCCTCGAACACGAGCGAGAGCTGGGCTCCGTTGGCCAGGCGCCCGGCCACTGTGGCGCGCGTCTCCACCGGCAGCTCGTCGTAGCCGGTCAGGCAGCACACGCTGGCCAGGCGCTCTCCGGAGATCCAGACACAGGCGTCCAGCACGTGCGAGCCGGTGTTCACCAGGATGCCGCCGCCGGCCAGCGCTGGATCGGAGTGCGTCCCGCGCATGCGCGGGACGCCACGGTCGCCCGGCTCGCCGCGCAGGATCGGCATCAGGCCGATGATCTGCGCGGCCACGATATGGCGCACGTGCCCTAACGCCCCGGAGGTCACGAGCCGGCGTGCGTACCGGTAGTGGGCATGGCAGCGCCGGTCGAATCCCACCGCCAGAAGCCGTCTGGCCCGCCGGGCAAGCTCGATGAGCTCCTCCCCGTGCGCCGAGTCGAGCACCATGGGCTTCTCCACGAAGACGTGCAGCCCGCGCCGCAGGGCAGCGCGGGCGTGCTCATAGTGCACGCCAGCCGGCGAGGCGATCACCACCGCGTCCAGCGCCTCGTGGTCCAGCATGGTCTCGTAATTGGTATAGCGTCCGGGAACGCGAAAGTCCGCGCTGATACGCTCGAGCCACTCGCGGCTGCGCCGGCTGATCGCCACAACCCGTGCCTCCGGGTGCTTGAGGAGATTGGGCAGGTGACGGGCGGCAACCACGCTCCCGGCGCCGATGATGCCGACGCGTACCGGGCCAGCGACGAGGTCATACCCTAGCGAAGTATCCTGCGACACGGCCCATCTCCTCTCATGCGCTTGTTTTTGGTTATTTATGTTTACGTTGAGTTTCTAACGCAGTCTTTCCCACACACCGCCACAGTACCGCGCCGGCCAGAGCTGGTCAACTGCGACCGGCCGGTGCAGCACCAGATTTGACGCCTACGTGCAGGTGCGCGTAGAATACTCTTGGGCTGGCGATAAATAGACTCAATCACTCGACAAATCCAGAGCCTGGGAAACCCCATGAGCACGAGTATGCAGGGTTCGATGACGTCACCGGCCAGCAGCATGCGGACGTTGCTGGCAGCCCGGCCGGCTGGCTTGGCTGCCCTGGTTCTGGCCATCCTGCTGCTCCCGGTGTGGGCGCAGGTCTCAACCGAGGTAGGCATCTACTGGGCGATCGGCCTGGCGTTCGGCTTTATCCTCCAGCGGAGCCGCTTCTGCTTTGCCGGAGCCTTCCGTGATCTGTGGCTGGCGCGCGACGGTCGCCTGATGCGCGCCGTGATCCTCGGCCTGCTGATCGCTACAGCCGGCTTCACCATGCTCATGGCGCGCTTCGTGCCCGATCCCTCCTTCGGCGACCTTCCGCCGAAGGCGCACATCGTGCCGGTCGGCCTCCACCTCGTAGTCGGGGGGCTGGCCTTCGGCGCTGGCATGGTCCTGGCCGGCGGCTGCGTCAGCGGGACCCTCTTCCGTATCGGCGAGGGCTATGTGGCCTCATGGGTCACGCTGGCTGGTATTCTACTCGGTCTCGCCGGCGCCGCCCACACTTGGAACTGGTGGTGGACCGTCCACATCAGCCGCCAACCGGCCGTGTGGCTTCCTCGCACGCTGGGGTTCGGCTGGTCTGCCGCGCTGGTCTTGGGAGTGCTCGGCGCCCTCTACCTGGCGATCATGTGGTGGGAGAGCCGCGAGGGGATGCCCTTCTTCGCGCCACGGATAGCGCCTGAGCCCCCGCCCTTCACCTTTGGTGACCGCGTCGCGGCCATCTGGCGGACGGTGTTCGTACAGGGCTGGCCGTATGCAGCCGGTGGGGTGGCGCTGGGAGTGCTGAATATCCTGTCCTACGCCTATAACCATCCGCTGGGCGTCACAGGTGAGCTTTCGGCCTGGTCCGACCGATTGTTCAGCGCCGTAGGATTGGGCGCCGGCCATCTGCTCGGCACCGACCAGTTCGCCGGCTGCAATCTGGTGAGCGATGGCGGGGGACTGGTCACGCCATCGCTGACGCTCGACGTTGGGCTGGTCGCTGGGTCGCTCATCGCGGCCCTCCTCGCTGGAGAATTCAAGCTCCGCTTCCCTCACGTGAAGGCGCGCTACCTCCAGTCGCTGGGGGGCGGGGCGCTGATGGGCTACGGCGCCGGCCTCGCCCTCGGCTGCACGATCGGGGCTTTCTTCTCTGCCATCCCGTCGCTGGCGCTCAGCGGCTGGATCTTCGGTGCCTCGCTCTTCGCCGGGGCATTCCTAGGGGCGCAGGCGATCAAGCGGTTGCCATAGCTGCGCGTGCAGACCTGAAGGGGGCTGTTGCGATAGATCCAAGAAGTACAGCAGCGCCTCATAGAGCTGGCCGTAGACTGCATCAGGTGAATAGTGTAGGAGGAGAGATCTATGCTGCTCGATGTCCGTGGGGAGATGTGCCCCTATCCGGCGATGAAGACGCGGGAAGCGCTGAAGAAGCTCAAGGCCGGCGATGAGCTGGTGGTGCTCACCGACCACGCGCCGGCGCTGAATACGATCCCCTGGGAGGGAGCCAAGCAAGGGTACGACACGGAGATCGAGCCTGTCGGCACGGGCGAGTGGCGCCTCACCCTGCGCAAGGTCGAGGGCGCCTTTGATCCGCGGCAGGCACTGGCCCGGTTGCAGGAGCAGCTGGCTCGCACCAGGGTGGCGGAGTAGCCGGCGCGCCGGCATGCAGATGGTCGTACTGATAGGGAACCGGCAGATAGAGAGCTGACAGGGAGTTACCCTAAACGAGAGAGACAAACAGAGAGAGGCAAACAGATAACAGATAAAACAGATAAAAAAAGGAGAACACGCATGCTCACCCGACGTTCGACGATCAGCACACTCGTGCTGGGTGGCCTGGCGCTGGCGGCGTGCGGCCGGCCCTCCTCGTCAGTGCCGGCCGCCGGGACCGGCGAAGGCTACGCCCGGCCAGAACTCCTGGCCGAGACGGACTGGCTGGCGACCCAGCTCGGCCAGCCGAAGCTGCGCATCGTTGATCTGCGCTCCCTCGAGGCGTACCGGCAGGGACACATTCCCGGCGCTGTGCAGCTCGATGGAGCCAAGCTCAAGGACCCCGAGGATAAGCTGCATGTCACAGCGCCTGAGACGTTCGCTCGCATGATGGGCGAGATGGGCGTCGATGACACAGTGACCGTCGTCGCCTACGATGACCAGGGAGGGTTGTGGGCCGCCAGGCTCTGGTGGGTGCTGGACTATTACGGCCACACCAAGGCGCGCGTCCTGAACGGCGGTTGGAAGAAGTGGGAGGCGGAGAAGCGCCCCACGACCACCGAGGTGCCGAGCTTCCCGCGGACGACGTTTACGCCACGGGTGAACCCGAACGTGATCTGCGGCCTCGAGGACGTCAAGAAGGCCATCGGGCGCCCCGACTTCGCTATCATCGACGCCCGCTCGGCTGCCGAGTACACTGGCACGGACGTGCGGGCGGCGCGCGGCGGCCATGTGCCGAAGGCAATCAACATCGACTGGCAGCGCAATCTCACCGCAGATGAGCCCCGCGTGTGGAAGCCGGCTGCCGAGCTGCGCGCGATGTACGAGAAAGCCGGGGTGACGAAGGATAAGGAGATCATCACTTACTGCCAGACGGCCGTTCGCGCGGCGCACACGCTGTTCACACTCCGGCTGATCGGCTACGGCAAGGTGCGCAACTACGACGGTTCGTGGGCTGAGTGGGGGAACGATCCCAACATGCCGATCGAGCGCTGAGCCTGCGTCTGAGCCTACGTCAATGCCCAGAGACCGCCGCCCGCGGGCCCCGAGGCAGCCGCATCCTTTAGGTCAGCCAGCCGCACCGCCGATGGCTGCGCCCACAGGCCTGCGCCTCATGCTCCCCGAAGGCGCGGCGGCTGTCCTGCCGTATCATGAGGTATACGCCGAGGACGCGGCGGATCCGGCGACCCACCTGCTGGCCGAGCGAGCGATCGGGCTGGCCGGCCAGCAGGTCGTCCTTGCCGGCGCCGGTAGCGCCCTGGCCGCCATCGCCGCAGCGCTGGCCAGCGCCCGCCTCACAGTCGTGGACACGAACTGCGCCGCGCTCGCCTATGCCGAACGGGCGCTGGCGCTCAACGGCGCCTCTGCCACGTGCCTGTTGCTGGAGGACTTGTGGCTGCTGCCCGCAGCCACGTTCGACGCAGCACTCGCGCCCCTGAAGTGGTTTCCCGGCAGCCGCGCGTTCGAGCCGGCCATGGCAGCCCTGGGACGGGCGCTCCGGCCCGGTGGTGTCCTCTATGTCGGCGGCTGCAACGACCGCGGCATCGAGCATGCCGCGACGATCCTGCGTGCCCTGTACGGGACTGCCGACGCGGTGGCGTACCGGAAAGGCTGTCGCGTCCTTGCTGCCAGGCGGGGAGCACAGCCGCCAGCTCTTTCCCCCGGGCCGCCGGAGATCGTGGAGCTGGAAGTCCGTGGTGTACGGCTGCGGCTGCTCAAGCAGGCCGGCATCTTCGCTGGCGGTGAGCTTGACGAAGGCACACGGCTACTCATCGACGCGCTCGACGTGTGTGCACACGACCGCATCCTCGACCTGGGCTGTGGCAGCGGAGTAGTCGGCATCGTCGCTGCCCGCCTGGCCGAGGGCACGCAGGTGTGGCTGACGGACGCCGATGCCGCGGCCATTGCGCTCACCCGCAAGAACCTGGAGCTCAACGGTGTGACGAACGCAACCGTCCTGCTCGGCGATGGCTACGCCGCGCTGAACGAGCTGCGGTTCGATCTGATCGCCAGTAACCCCCCTGTCCACGTCGGCCGGGTGCCGACGCAGGCGATTGCTAGGAGCTTCCTCGCCGGAGCCCCGCACTACCTGGCGCCGCGGGGCAGACTCTTCGTCGTCGGACCAGCGTTTCTGCCGTACGATGCGTGGCTTGCCGAAGATTTTGCGCGCGTGCAGGTGGTCACAGATAGTCCGCGCTATCGGGTGCTGCGCGCTGAGAAACCACGTGCCGCTCGGAGGATGCGCTCGCAGAGGGTATAAGTAAGAAAGTCGCCGCCACTCGCGCACCTCAGAGATCTCGGGTAGCCTGGAGGAAGAGCAGGACAGCGATGGCTGCGATCGTAGCCAAGATGGCTGCGCCGAGCAGACCGGCGAGGCCGGGATTTATCAGCCAGGTAGCGAGCCAGCCGCCAAACAGGCCGCCGAGGATACCCACGAGCACGGCGCCGAGCATGCTGCCGGCCGTTCGGTTAGGTACGAGCAGGCTGCTGATTCCCCCGGCGGCTACCCCGATCAACAGCCATGCTATGATCTCAGTCGTCATGATGAGTCCCATGCCGTCCTGCGTGATCCCGGCATGGACCGTAACCAGCCCCGAAGTAGCCCTGAGGGCTGGTTCGCTGTGTCCGTCTAGTATATCTAGTATAGCTTTGCGATATCATGCACTAGCACTACTACACCGGCATGCTTACCGGCACAGCCACCAGTATATAAGTATTAACCACCAGTGTATAACAGTATATCGGTTATACTGGTATAAAGCGCAGATAGCGCCATGATACACCACGCGCATGCTTGAGTGTAGAGGGCAGCTCATCATTTCGGGGCAGCGCCTACAAACGGCTGGTCAGGCAGCGGCTTTCGACCGTCTTGTACAGTCTGTACAGGCATGCCGGCGCTGCCCGGCAATGGAAGGCCGCCGCCGTGTGCTGGGGCCAGCGAACGGCCCGCTGCAAGCGCCGGTGATGTTCATCGCTGAGGCGCCCGGCCGTTTTGGCGCCGAGCGCACAGGGGTACCTCTGAGCGGTGACCAGGCCGGGCGCACCTTCGAGCACCTGCTCGCCTGCGCTGGATGGACGCGCCAGGACGTGTTCGTCACGAACGCAGTCCTGTGCAACCCGCAGGATAGCCGGGGGCGCAATCGCCGTCCGTCAGCGCGTGAGCTAGCGAACTGCTGCACCTACCTGCGTGCGCAGATCGAGCTCGTGGCGCCGCGCCTCATAGTAGCGCTTGGCGCCACTGCCTTGCGCGCGCTGGACCAGATCGAGCCGCATGGCCTGCGGCTGAAGCGCGATGTCGGGCGCGCGGTGCCGTGGCTTGGCCGGCATCTCGTTGCGCTCTACCACCCAGGGCCGCGGGCCTTGATCCACCGGCCCCTAGCGGAGCAGGAGGCCGACTTCCATGCCCTCCGTGTCCAGTGTCTGTGCCTTGCTCGCCGCGAGCTTACTCCTCTCGCAGCGCCAGCGCCGGCGACGAACGCGCCATCTGCCAGGCCGGGTAGAGACCAGCCAGGACCGCCGCCACTATGGCCAGAGCCACCGCCTGCACCAGAACGTCCGGCAGGAAACGGTACTCCAGCGTCCAGCCGAACGAGCGCCGGTTGACCACGTAGATGAGCACCAGCGCTAGGGCAGTACCTGCGGGCAGGGCCATCAGCCCGGCCGCAAGCCCCAGCAGCCCAGTCTGCGCGGTCACGAGCCCCCACACTTGGCGCGGAGTGAGCCCGAGCGCACGCAGGACCCCGATCTCACGCGCCCGCTCGAGCTGCAGCGCCATCAGCGCGGTCAGCACGCCAATAAACGCAACCAGCATCGCCAGCAGCCGCAGCACGCCGGTGATCAGAAACGTGCGGTCGAAAACCTCCAGCGACGCCTGCCGCAGCGCGCGGTTTGACCGAATCACCACCTCCTGGTCGGGGCCAGCCAGGCGGCGAAGCTCTTCGACCAGAGCATCAACGTTTGTACCGGGCCGAGCGTAGAGCCCCAGCGAGGAGATCCCTCGATCATCCCAGAACTGCTCGTATGTCGCTCGGCTCAGCATGACCACCCCTTGGTCCGAGCCATAGTCGTAGAAGACACCGGCGATGCGGAAGCTACGCTCGCCCCGATCGGTACGCAGGCGGATGACGTCGCCGGCATGCAGGCGGTGATGGTAGGCGAATGGCTCCGAGATGATCACCGCGCCGTCTTGTTGAAATGCCGGCCACACCGCCTCAGGTCGGCCCTCCTTAAATTCGAACGCGGCGTAGACTCGCGGCTCGATACGGATGGCCACGAGCCGCACCAGCCCTTCGGGCGTGTCAATCGTGACGCCACGGTAGGTGCTGAAGGTCTCAATGCCCGGAGCATGGGTGAGCCGCTCGACCAGCGCTGGATCAAGCGCACGCTCGGCGTTGCCTGTGGCCGGGGTCGGCGGTGCTACGTAGACGTCGGCGCGCAGAGACGTTTCCAGCCACCGCGCCACGGTCTGCCGGAAGCTGCCCACCATCGTGCCGACCCCAACCGTGACTGACACGGCGACCATCAGCGCGGCAACAGCCACGGCAGTGCGGCTGAGCGAGGCGACCGCGCTCCGGGCCGTCATGCGTCCCAACATGCCAAAAGCGCGGCCGAGCAACAGGCGCGACAGGTCCATCAGCGCCACCGTCGCCAGCGGGGCGAGCAGGGCGCACCCGAGGATAATCGCGAACAACGCTCCGAAGCTCAGCAGCAGGCTGCGAGACGGGATCCAGAGCAGAAACAGGCTCAGCAGCAGGAGCAGCACACCGGCAGCCGCAGCTCGCGGCACAAGCTGGCGCAGCCCTGCCTCGACGGCCGACCGGCTGAGCACCGCCCGCGGTGGCGCGGCTGTCGCTTCCACAGCCGGCGCCAGCGCGCTGAGCAGCGTGGCCCCCAGGCCGAGCGCCGCGCCCTTAAACAGCACGAATGGATGTATGTCTACCGAAGTCACTGTGAGGGTGAAGTAGACGTCGTTGATCGTCTGCGCCACCAGGCGCACCAGCCCGCGCGCCAGGATGGTGCCGAGCGCCAGCCCCACCGCTGTCCCGAACAGGCCGATCACCAACGCCTCGGCGAGCACAATGGCTAGGACCTCGCGGCGGGTGACCCCGACGGCGCGTAGCGTGCCGATCAGCGTACGCCGCTGCACGACCGAGAAGGTCATCGTGTTATAGATCAGGAACATTCCCACAATCAGTGCCTGGAGGCTCA
This sequence comes from Chloroflexota bacterium, assembly GCA_042408875.1. Lineage (GTDB taxonomy): Bacteria > Chloroflexota > UBA11872 > JBHOQS01 > JBHOQS01 > JBHOQS01. Next base: position 29,946 of record JBHOQS010000008.1, read on the forward strand.
GCGCCGTCAGGTTCAGGCTGAACGCGCGGGTCATCTGCTCCAGCGCGGCGGTGCGTGTCCCAGCGCGGATGACCTCCGCGCCCGGCGGCAGCGCCTGTCGCACGCGCTGGAGCGTTGCCTCGCCTGCCGGGCTTTCAGGCACGATCAGGTCGATGCGGCTCAGCCGGCCAGCCATGCCCAGCATTTCCTGGGCAGTAGCGATGTCGGTGATCAGCAGGCCGTCCAGTGCGCGCCGGCTCAGCGTATCCTGCGGCTCAAGCACGCCAGCCAGCGTCAGGTCACGCACAGTGCTGCCGATCCGTAGCACGAGCCGGTCGCCTGCCTGCACGCCGAGCCGCTGCGCCGTCTCGGCAGCCAGCAAGGCTGTGTTAGGCCGCGTGAGCAGCGGCGCCAGCAGCGATGCCGCCTCAGCGCTGGAGCTGCCCAGATACGGCCGGAACGGTCCCTCAGCAAACGGATCCACACCTACCAGGTGGAGCGTCTGCTCGATCACTCCCTGGTCCTGGCAACGAGCGCCAACGCAAGACGCCACTACGTCGGCCTCTACAACAGGAGCGCTGGGCCGAACGCCAGCCTCAACACGTAAGACCCGATAGGTCTCTTCCGGCAGCCCGGCGGGGCCGCCAATGACCTGGTGCGTCGCCCGCCCGGCGACGGCCTCTCCGGAAAGCACGAAGGCGCGGCGGGCACTCTCGTTCGCGAGGTCGATAGAGACTACCACAGCAACGCCCAGGGCGACGCCTACGATCGAGAGCCCGATCAGCCAGGGATGCTGGAGCAGGTGGCGCAGGCTCGCGCGCCAGAGCACCGTCCTCACGGCGCGACTCCTACGGTACGCTCGGCCAGGCGCCCTTCGTGTACTGTAAACACGCGGTCGGCTAGCCCAACGACCTCGGCGCTGTGCGTGACCATCAGCATAGTCTTGCCGGCCTGTCGGGTGAGGCGGTCGAGCAGCTCGAGTACCTGGCGGGCGGTGTCCAGATCGAGGTTCCCGGTGGGCTCGTCGGCCAGCACCGGCAGCGGATCGTGCACTAGGGCCCGGGCGATGGCCACACGCTGCTGCTCACCCCCGGAGAGGCGGTCCGGAAAGCTCTGCGCCCGGTCGGCCAGCCCAACCTGCTCCAGCAACTCCAGCGCAGTCCGGCGCGCCGACGCACCCGTGCAGCCGTTCAGCTCCAGCGGGAGCAGCAGGTTCTCCTCCACCGTGAGTGTGGGGATGAGGTTGAAGAACTGGAACACGAAGCCGATGTGCCGCCGGCGAAAGAGCGTGCGCTCCTGCTCAGACAGCCGTGTCAGGCAGACACCGCCGACGATCACCTCGCCGGCGGTAGGTAGGTCTATGCCGCCGACTAAATTTAACAAGGTGGATTTCCCGGAGCCGCTGCGTCCTAGCACCACCGCCAGCTCACCACCCTGGAGCGTCAGATGGACGTCACGCAGGACGGTATGCACCCGCTCACCCTCCTGGTATACCTTGGTGATACCGCGCAGCTCAACGAGGGGCTCTGCGCCAGGCCCTGCCAGGCGCTGGAAGTTCTGAATAGCCATCGATCGTTTGGTTGTGCTCATGAACTTGAGCGCTCAGACCGAGCGCTTCCGACGCTGCTCGAGTACCACGAGTGGCCGGCAGGCAGCCCGGACCGGCTTTCTCCCGGGTGTGTTACCAACAAGTATAGCCGGACGCGGAGGGCACAGCGCCACAGGCGGCCGCATCGCAGCGCAACCGGCGGGATTTGGGTACAATACGGCGGCACCGACTTTCTTATTCAGTGCGATTACGAATGGGAGCAGCTGAGGAAGCTATGTCCAGGTATCGCTGTCTGATGGTTGGCGCCGGCGGGATGGCCGGCAGCTGGATTCGCCGCTTCTTTCGCCCCTTCACCGGCCGTATGGAGATCGTTGCCCTCGTGGACGTGAACCGTGAGGTGCTGGACAATGCCGCCGATGAGCTCGGCCTGCCGTCCGCTCGCCGTTTCACCGACATGCGCGCGGCGTTCGAGACAGTCGAGGCCGACTTCTGCGGCATCGCCATCCCGCCAGCTTTCCATCGAGACGCTGCCGTCCTCGCCGCCGAACGCGGCATGCATATTCTGAGCGAGAAGCCGATCGCCGATACGTGGGATGCCTGCGTGGAGATCTATCGTGCGGTCAAGCGTGCCGGGGTCAAGATGCTGGTGATCCAGAACTACCGCTACGAGGCGCCCATGCTGACGTTCCGGCAGGTGCTGCGCGAGCAGCGGCTGGGCCGGCTAAACTACCTGATCGGGCGGTTCGCCGCCGACTACCGTGTGTACGGCTCCTGGGGCCGCGCCTTCCGTCATGAAATCCCGCACGCCCTCTTGATCGAGGGCGGGGTGCACCACCTGGACATGATCCGGAACCTGAGCGGCGCAGACTGCCGTTCCATCGCCGGCTGGGAGTGGAACCCGGCCTGGAGTAGCTCGAAGGGGGAGTTCAACGACCTCTACGTTATGAAGATGGTCAACGGCGTGCACGCCACCTATGAAGGCTCAGGCACCGCGGCCGGCTTGCAGAACACCTGGCACCGTGAGTACTACCGCGCCGAGTGCGAGCAGGGGACGCTGGTGATCGACGCCGACCGTACGGTGCGGATCTACCAATGGACCTCTGGCCGGGGTCTCTACATGGAAGAGGTGCCGCCGGTGCGCGTGCCGTACGAGGGCCACACCTGGCTCGTGAACGCCTTCCTCGACTGGCTCGATGGCGGCCCGGTCCCTGAGACACACCTCGACGACAATATCCAGAGCATGGCGATGGTCTTCGCCGCCATCGAGGCCTCGCGCACGGCGCAGGTCGTGGATGTGCAGCGCATGGTCCAGGACGCGCTGGGCCTGCCGGCGCCTAGTCCGACCGGCTGAGCCGGTACCCTGCGAACCCTCGGGGTGCCGGCCGCGTACGCAGGATGCATCGCCGGCACACGCTGCCCAGGCTGCTCAGTAGTCAGGGCGGGCAACGGTGAGAGTGCGCTCTGGAAGCGGCAGCGACACACGGGCCCCGCCGCGCCGGTGCGACTCGACGATGCCAAGGATCATCTCCTGGCTGCGGCAGGCCAGCCGGAGCGGCCCCTGCGTCTCCCGGTCGGTGTCCAGCGCCTCGGCGAGGTCTCGCAAGCCACACAGCGTCCCGCTCACCCGAGGCACCGGCGGGAACGGTGCCTCTTCGCGCAGGCGGTGTGCCACCACCTGGCGGTACTGGCAGGCGATGCCGTTATTCAGCGTGCGTAGGCTGCCCTGGGTGCCACAGACCTCCACCTCGGTGCCGGTGGCTGCTGTAAGGTAGCCATGTACGGATGCGGTTGCAAAGTGTGTTGCTGGGGAAGAGGAGAAGCGAGAGGCGGGTAGCTGCGGGATGGTAGGATCGGTGTTATCCAGACCACCGATGCTGACCACCTGCGAGCGACCCGCCCATGACGATTATAACCCGCGCCC
>JBHOQS010000009.1:0-64097 GCA_042408875.1 Chloroflexota bacterium
GGGCGCGGGTTATAATCGTCATGGGCGGGTCGCTCGCAGGTGGTCAGCATCGGTGGTCTGGATAACACCGATCCTACCATCCCGCAGCTACCCGCCTCTCGCTTCTCCTCTTCCCCAGCAACACACTTTGCAACCGCATCCACTATCAAGGTGCAGTCCGGCGACGAGATCGTCATCGTGGTGCACCATAGCGGCCGGCGGCAGGTGCTCTACTACGAGGCCGATGGGGGCGAGGAACCGGCAGCCGCGCTCGATCTCACCGATGAAGAAGCGCGCGAGCTTGGCGCAATCCTGGGCGGTGTGCTGTTCCATCCAGAGCTGACCGCGGCGGCCACCATGCGGGTCGGTGAGCAGGCGATCGACTGGATCGCGGTGCCGCCGCGTCTTGTGGGGCAGCGACTTGCCGACCTCCAGGTACCGGAGGGCGTGCATATTCTGGCCGTTTGCCGCCATGAAACGTTATTGCCCAACCCCGCCGCGGACACGCGTCTGGAGCCAGGCGACATGCTGGTGGTGGCCGGACCACGTCGCGCCATTGATATGTTGCGCATGCAGCTGAAAGCCTGATGCATCCGGCGATCCTGCAGTTCACACTGGCCACCGCGCTCCTGGCCCTCGGCGCTGTCCTGGCCTGGCACGTGCGCCTGGCGCCGCTGCCGATTTATCTCCTGACGGGGCTGCTGGCGGCCCCCCTAGTGAACTTCGAGCTTCTGCAGCCGCTGCCCGACCTCGGCCTGCTCCTGGTGCTGTTCAGCGTTGGTCTGGAATTCGGCCCGGAACGCTGGGCAGCGCTCTCCGGCAAGGCCATTCGCGCCGGGATCTGGGATACGCTCGCGCTCCCCATAGGGTGGGGCCTGGGCCTGCTGCTGGGACTGGACTGGCGCGCCGCCTTGCTCCTGGGTGGGTCGCTCTATGTCTCCAGCTCGGCGATCATCGCCCGCCTGATCGTTGATTTCAAGCGTGCCGCCTATCCCGAGAGCGAGACGGTCCTCGGCGTGCTGGTGTTCGAAGATCTGGTGATCGCTGCTGTGCTCGCCGTGACCGCGGGCCGGGCCGGCGGGCCGGCCCTCCTGGCGAGCCTGGTGCTGGTGGGGGCCTACCTCGCCGGCGCCTACCTTGCAGGACCGCGGCTCAGCCGCTGGCTGGCAAGCCTGCCGTCGGAGCCGCTCCTGCTCCTGGGAGCGGCATTCACTGTGGCCACCGCCGAGCTGTTTCACCGCGCCGGCGCCTCGGAAGGGATCGGGGCCTTCCTCGCCGGCACGGTCGTAGCCAGCATTGGCCTGCGCGAGCGTCTGGAGCCCCTGCTCGGTCCACTGCGCGACCTGGCCGCGGCGATGTTCTTCCTCGCCGTCGGCGCGAGCGCCGCTCGGCTGCTGCAGGGCATTCAGCCACTCGCCATCGCCCTGGTGCTCGCCGCGCTGTTGGTCAAGCTGCCCCTCAACTACTGGAGCGGCGCCGCGACCGGGCTGGGCGTGCGCGGGCGGCTCCTGACCATGCTGTACCTCATCCCGCGCGGGGAGTTCACCCTGGTGCTCGGTGCGCTGGCCCTCCAGGCCGGGGAGAGGCTGGTGGCCCAGACCGCCGTGCTGCTGGTGCTGGTCAGCGTGCCGGTGGGCGCGCTGGCGATCCAGCTCGGCCCGCGGCTTACTCGCCGGTTCCGTGGACGGCGCGCGGTGCCTGCTCGTGTCATGCCCATCGAACCGGCCGGGTAGGCAGGCCGCCGTCCTAAGCGCTTCTGGGCTAGGCGTTAGCCGCTGCAGTGACCGGCATCCGGCTGGCTGTTGCAGGCTCAGCATGTATGCGCGGGAATGTCACAGCCTTGCACCCAGTAGGGCAAATTTTTTATACTTGCCGCGTGCTTCTTGCCGGCTCTTGCCTTTTACTTAGTATTTACTTATCATTGGGGGCAGGACCCCACAGACGCCGCCGGCATCTCGGGGTGAGGAAAGGTGTGGAGAAGTGACCTCGACCCGCTCGATGCCGGCAAAAAGTGCCTTCTGCATGCAGAGTTCCACGCGTAGACCTGATGCGGCGACCCGATGCCTAGACCTCGTGGGTGGAGAGGGATGATCCTGCTGTGATTCCCTTGAAAGATACGGTGCGCGCCCGTGGGTTCCCGTATGTGACGGCCGCGCTGATCGGTGCGAACATCTTGCTGTTCTTCGTTGAGCTCCGGTTACCCCCAGATATGCTGGAGGCGTTCCTGTGGCTGCTGGGAGTCGTGCCGCGGCGCTTCCTCACCGCGCCGTGGCCCAACGAATGGCTCACCCTCCTCACGTCGCAGTTCCTGCACGGAGGATGGTTCCACCTGCTGAGCAACATGCTGGCGCTGCTGATTTTCGCCGATAACGTCGAGGATCGCCTGGGACACTGGCGCTTTTTGCTGTTCTATCTGTTCTGCGGCATCGCCGCAGCGCTCCTGCATATCTGGTTCAACCCGTTGTCAAACGTCCCGGCCATCGGCGCCAGCGGCGCCATCTCCGGCGTGCTGGCGGCCTACCTGGTGCTCTTCCCGGCGGCGCGCGTGGTGGCGCTGGTGCCGGTATTCTTCATCCCCTGGTTCGTTGAGGTGCCGGCTATTATCTGGGTGGGGGGCTGGTTCCTGGCCCAACTGCTGAACGGCTTGCTCTCGCTGGCCAGCGATATGGAGCTCCTCGGCGGGGTAGCATGGTGGGCCCACGTCGGCGGCTTCCTCGCTGGGCTCGTGCTGGTCTGGCCGCTGCGGCGGCCGGCGCCGCAGTATCATCCCGATCAGTACTGGCCCTGGTAGTACGTCGGGGGTTGGAGGGAGGGGCATACGATGACGTTCCTGGATCTGCTGTGGCTGTTCTTTATCTTTAGCACACTCCAGCCAGTGATCCGCCAGCGCTGGCTGGAAGCGCAGCGACTCAAGCTGCTGCGCCAGCTTGAGCAGAAACGCCGCAGTCGCGTGATCAGCCTGATCCACCGCCAGGAGACTATGGCGCTCCTGGGCTTCCCTATCGTGCGCTACATCGACATTGAGGACTCGGAGGCCGTGCTGCGGGCGATCCAGCTCACCGACCCACAGCTTCCCCTCGACATTATCCTGCACACACCCGGTGGCCTGGTCATCGCCGCCGAGCAGATCGCCCAGGCACTGTGCCGGCACCCCGGCAAAGTCACGGTCTTCGTGCCGCACTATGCCATGAGCGGCGGGACGCTGATCGCTCTGGCCGCCGATGAGATCGTCATGGCGGAGAACGCCGTGCTGGGTCCGGTGGATCCGCAGCTCGGCCAGTACCCGGCGGCCAGCATCCTCAAAGTCATCGAGCGCAAACCCATCGCTGAGATCGATGACCAGACGCTGATCCTGGCCGACGTGGCCGAGAAGGCGATCCGGCAGGTGGAGAGCTTCGTCACCGAGCTACTGCGCCAACGCCTGCCTGAGAGCAAGGCGGCGGAACTGGCGGCGACTTTGAGCCGCGGCACCTGGACACACGACTATCCCATTACCGTCGCTGAAGCGCGCCGCCTAGGCCTGCCGGTCTCCACCGACATGCCGGTGGAGGTCCTGCAGCTCATGCAGCTCTATCCCCAGGCGCGCCAGCAACGCCCGTCGGTGGAGTATATTCCGGTGCCGTATCCGCGACCGACCGCGCCGGCCCCGCGTGAGGTCCCGCGCGGGGGCGCACACGGCTAGTCTGGTGGCTTTCCCTAGCTTCCCTCTACATTGACGCCGCCGGGCCGGGTGCCTATAATGCACGTGGCTTTGTCGCCAACGGCGCTGGAGGAAGAGACAGAGACGCTGGACGCGGCGCCTGACACGGGCGTTCCAGCGTACAGTGCAGCAACGCGGTGCCCTGCCTGCGTTGCGCCTGGGCAAAGGAGCCCGGCATGCAGCCATCGCCGACATCGCCACTCTCCCAGCTGGGAGAGCCGCCGAGACGGGACGTATCACAGCTTCCTTCTCTCGAGGCGTTGCAGCGCGCCGGCCGCCTCCAGGCCCTCCACGAGATCGCCCTCCGGCTTTCTACTGCGGCCAACCGCATCGAGATCGTTGAGCACACCATACGGGCTACGCTCGAGCTGTTCGGTGCGGATGAGGCTGCGTACATCGAGGCGCCCGAGCCCGCTGCCCTGCACGCCGAGGTGTTGCATGTCCGCGGCACCCGGCAGACGCCGCTCGAGCAGAGCCGCCGCCCCTTCCCATCCGAGCTGCTGGCCGCCCTCAAGCCAGCAGCACCCGAAGATGGAGACGGCCAGGCTCAGCCCTCAGCGGAGGCCACCGGAAGCGAACCGGTGGCGCTTGTCCTGCCGGTTCGCACCGCCTCGCGCCTGTACGGGGTATTGGATGTACGCTTGCCTGGCCAGCTAGACCCCGAGCCGGGCCTGGCTGCGGAACTGGCTCTCCTTGCCAGCCAGGCGGCGGCGGCCCTGGAGAAGGCCTGCCTGATTGAGGAGGAACGCCGCCGGGCCCGCGAGGCGACCATCCTACTGGAGATCGCCCGGGCCACGAGCTCCACACTCGAGCTGCACCAGGTGCTCGACCGTATCGTCGAGCGGACCGCGTCACTTACCGGCGCGGATCGGGCGAGCATCCTGCTGCTCGACCCGAGTGGCCGGTACCTTCAACCCTCGGCCCTCTACGGCATGGACCCCACCTTCGTTGCGGCCTGGAAGCGTAACCTGCTCTCTCTCGAGCAGGAACCGCTCTCCCGTGCAGCGGTGGAGAGCCGCCAGCTGGTGGTCGTCTACGACGCCGTCACCGACCCGCGCACCGACAAGGCGGCTGTGGCGCTCTTCGGAGATCGCTCGCTCCTGGTGGCGCCGCTGATCTCACGAGGTCAGGTGCTCGGCACGCTCTTTGTCAACCACGTGCGCCGGCCGTACGCCTTCACGCCGGAGGACATCGAGATCATCCAGGCGATCGCTGCCCAGGCTGCTGTGGCGATCGACAACGCCCGGCTCTACGAAGAGACACGGCGCACTAGCCAGCGGCTCCGAACCGCCATCGAAAGCATCGGCCAGGCCCTGTCGGCCGGCTTCGACCTGGACGCCACGCTCTCCTTGATCGCCAACGTGGCCGCGGAGATCGCCCAGGCGCAGGGCTGCGCGGTGGCACTGCTCGAGGAGGACCGGCTGGTCGTGCGCGCGGCTGCCGGCGTGACACCGGAGAGCTGGAATGCCGGCGCAGCGCAGGGGGACTCGGCGCTGGCCGAAGCCGCGGTGGCCCGCGGCACGCCGTACTACGTCGATGAACATACACCGGCGCCGCTGGCGCACCGGCAATTCCTGCGTTCGCAGGGCTTTGCCGCGTATCTCTGTGTGCCGCTGCGCACTCAGCGAGAAACCATCGGTGCGCTGTCGGTGTACTGGCGCGCACGTCCCGGTGACGCGGCCGAGCACAGCCGGCTGCTGAGCGCGTTCGCCAGCGAGGCCGCGCTGGCGATCGGCCACGCCCGCCTGTTTGCCGTAGCGGCGCGTACCGCGCGTGAGCTGAACGCCATCATCCAGCACTGCTCTGACGGCATCGTCGTGTATGATCCTGAGCAGCGCGTGCTGGAGTTCAACCGGGCCATGGAGCAGCTTTCTGGCTGGACCGCCGCGGAGGCGCGCGGCCGCCACTGTAGCGAAGTGTTCTGCCATTTTGATGCCCGGGGGAACCGCCTGTGCGATCGCGGCTGTCCAGTCCAGCACGTGCTCGACACCCAGCGGCCACTCCTGGTGCAGACGATCACTGTTGCCCGTGATGGCCGGCGCCGGGAGATCGAGGCCAGCTACACGTTCGTGCCCGGTGAAGAGCCGAACGGCAGCCGCGTCGTTGTCGTAGTGCGCGACATCACTAGCCTGAAAGAAGTGGACCAACTCAAGTCCGACTTCGTCTCGATGATCTCGCACGATCTGCGCACACCGCTCTCGCTGATTAAGGGCTATGTGGCGACGCTTCTGCGCCCGGGGCTTGCCCTGCCGGAGGAGACGCGCCTGCGCTTCCTGCGTGGGATCGACAACGCGACCGATCGGCTGACGCGGCTAGTGGACAACATCATCTCCGCGCGGCGGCTGGAGACCGGGATGTACAAGTTCACCCTCCGGCGCCTGCCGCTCACGCCGCTGCTGCGCACGGTTGCTTCTACCGCTGCCGAGCACGCCAGCGGTCACCGGCTCGAGATCGATCTGCCGGACGACCCGCTGGAGACCATCGCTGACCCGGATGAGATCAGCCGCGTGATCACGAACCTTCTCTCCAATGCGTTTAAGTACTCCCCGCGCGGCACTACCGTGCGCCTACGAGCATGGGCTGCGGGCGAGGAGGTCCATGTGACCGTCAGCGATCAGGGGCGCGGGCTCCCGCCTGACCAGCTCGAGCGCATCTTTGAAAAGTTCTACCGAGTGCCCGGCCAGGACGAGCCCGCGCGCGGCTCAGGGCTCGGTTTGTTTATCTGTAAGCGCATCGTCGAGGCCCACGGCGGGCGTATCTGGGCAGAAAGTACACCGGGCCGGGGCAGCACCTTCCACGTTGTGCTGCGACGCGCCGATGCGGAACGAGTGCCGGCGGCCTGAGTGGCACCGGTGCAATCCCAACGTCCCGGTACCGATTGGTTGGCCTGGCTGCACCCGGCTATTCCAGAAAGGGCTGAGCGCGTTCTCGCCTCAGCTCCATGTTTTGGAAGCCTCAACGAACACGCCTTCTGCGGGAGAAGTATGGGGATTTACCCTAGCCTGAAGATGTGATAGGCTACTGCTATGACCTTGGCAGGGGAACCGGCTCAGACCCGGGCAGTGACTCGCCTGAGCACTCGCATGCGCCCGTCCCATGCGCCATAAGTTGGGGAGCATTCACCGGCCTCCAAGGCCCTCGCGCTTGTGAGGCCCTTCATCTTCTGGTCCTGTATCCCAATTCTGGTCCTGTAGCTCACTGAAGAGCGAGTCCCTTCAGGAGCAGGCACGTGGAACGTGGCACAATCCTAGTGGTGGACGACGAACCCGGCCTGCGCGAGATTGTGCGGGTGAACCTCGAAGCCGAAGGGTATCAGGTGCTGGAGGCCGCCACTGGCCAGGAGGCGCTCGAACTGGTCAAGCGCGCCCAGCCTGACCTGCTGATCCTGGACCTGATGCTGCCGGGCATGGATGGTTGGGAGGTGCTGCGCCGTCTGGAGGCAGACCCGGAGACCGCGGGGGTGCCAGTGATCATCCTGACAGCCCGCGCAGGGGACGAAGAACGCCTGCGCGGGCTGGAAGAGGGCGCAGTACAGTATATCGTCAAGCCCTTCTATCCAGAGGACCTGGTTGCCACGGTGAAGATTCTCTTGCAAGTCTTCAATGCGTCCATGCGGCAGCAATACCGGCAGCAGCTCATCGCCCAGCGCCGCAAGCTGATCGACCAGTGGCCGCAGATCCAGTGGCCGGGCGCCCAGCCCGGCCCATAGCCCCGCCAGCCGGGGGCGAGACGTGCCGGTGCCGCAGGCAGGATGGAGGAACGCCTATGCATGCACGCGAGGAGGCTGGTGCGAAAGAGCGCGTGCTCGTGGTTGAGGATGAAGGAGGCCTGGCAGAGATCATCCGCCTGCATCTCGAAGAGTCGGGCTACCAGGTTGACGTTGCGCGCGATGGCCTCACTGCCCTGCGCCGTTTCGATGAGACGCGGCCGGCGCTGGTGGTGCTTGACCTGGGCGTGCCCCAGGTCTCGGGCTACCGGCTGATGTCGCTCTTCAAGCGAAGCGACCCGAACTCGACGCAGCCGCAGCCGAAGGTGATCATCGTCACCGCCCGCGACTTTGAGGAGGCCCGTGAGGTGGTGCGCCTGGGGGCCGATGACTTCTTGACCAAGCCGTTCGACCCCCAAGACCTGGTGCGACGGGTGGACTACCTGCTCCGCAGCGCCTGAGCAGCAGGCCCAGCCGCTACGCTGCCCCCAGGAGCGCGTTGAGCTCGCGCTCAATCGCCGCGACAGCGTCTTTCGGCGACTCCTTCTGAGCCAGGACGTTGGCGCGGTGGGTATTGACGATCGCGTTCATCTCGTCCCACTTGACGATCAGGGGCTGCTTGCGCGCGCTCTTCGCCGCGTCGAGCCACTTCTGCTTAGTGATCTTGGTGGGGTTCTCACGCAGGAAGACCGTCTCCGCGATCTGCTTGTGTCCCGGGATGGAACGGCCGCCAGCGCGCTCCACAATGGTCTGCCCCTCCGGACCGGCGATAAAGGCGAGCAGGTCGTAGGCAGCGTCCTTCTCTTTACTGGCAGCGTTGATGACGTAGATGTCGGTGTACCAGCGGTGGTAGCGCGGCGCCGGGCCCTTCGGCCGCAGCACGATGTCGTAGTCGAAATCGAGCACACCCCACTGCGCCAGCACGAACGGCCCGGCATTGCCCAGGATCGCCTGCCGCCCGGCGTTCCACATGTTCACGCCCGACGGGCGGTCCCCGCCCATCCCACTGGGCCGCGGCTGCACGCGGTGCACCCAGGTCAGGTCATGCCACCATTGCAATGCCTGAGCGCCCTGCGGGGTGTTCACGACACAGCGCTTCTTGTCTTTATCTAGAATATCGGCGCCGAAGTCCCACCACAACGGCCAGACCTCGGTGTAGTCTGTACCCCACACCTCGAGGTCGCCATTGGCATTGACCTTCGCCACCTGCTTCAGCATGGTGATGAACTCGTCGTGGGTCCAGTCCACGTCGAAGTTGGGCTTCAGGGTCACGCCGGCGTTCTGGAAGAGCGTCTTGTTGATGCCGAGCACGCCCACGCCCCAGCCCTGGGGGATGCCGTAGGTCTTGCCCTCGTACTGCGCTTCCTCAAGCGCCAGCTCGTAGTAGTCGGAGAGCTTGATCTTTCGGCTGGCCAGCGGCTTGGTAATCTCGTCGAAGACACCCTGCACGGCGAACGGCAAGAACGCCCGCGTATACATCCAGATCACATCCGGTGCGGTGCCGGCCACAAAGCCGGTCTGCAGAAACGTCATGTACTCGGCCACCGAGGGGAAGTTGGTGGTCTCAATCTTGATTTGCGGGTACCTGCGCTGATACTCCACCAGGGGCGCGCCGATTTTCTCAAAGTCGGCCTGCCCGACCTGGATGGCGTAGTAGAGCGTGGCCGGCTTCTTTGCCCCGGCGCCGGTGCCTTCGCTCGAAGGCGCCCCCACCCGACAGGCTGAGGCAAGGGCAACGGCCGTGCCCAGGCCGGCAAGGGCCCGGCGGCGGATGAGTGTACGACGAATCCTCGACATCTGTATTCCTTTGTGCTCGTTTATGCCACTCATACGAATTTATGATCCAGCTCTGAGGGACCCTGGTTGCTCATATCCCCGCAATGTATCGGCGGCGGTACAGTAGCGCGCTGTCCCTGGCCGGTCTGGCGTGGCTCCCTCGCGACCAGCCTGCCTGCGCTCACGCAGAGGACATAGAGAGTATAAGGTCAGCCCGCACACAGCGGCAAACGGGAGCACACAGATGTGCGACTTTCGCCTGCGCGTGAGCTTCCTGCGAGCGCTGCCGCCACAGCGTACCGTATTTCAGCAGCGTGTATCCTTGAGAAGGCGTGTATCTTTGAAGCGCTCGTATGCCTCGCGCACGACCGCGTCCATCTGTTGCCTGACCACAGGCATATGCTGCGCCGGAGAGGCTTCATTGCGCCACATCACCGGCCCCTCGCGATCCTGGATCTCTTGCAGCGCACGCGCGTTAATCGTGTAGTGCGCCCAGTTGTCGATGTAGTTCTTGAGAAAGCCAAAAGTGGCCTGCTCGAACTGCTGGATGGTCTGGAAGCCAGTCAGCGGGCGTGTGGCCGCGATCCACGGATCGAGCGCATCCTGGCGTGTAGAAGGACGCTTGGTCGCGCGTGAATACTCAAGCTGGCCCTCGCGGCTGGTCAGGTACTTTACCAGTGCCCAGGCCGCCTCCGGCGCCTTCGTGCGGCGCGTGATCATGACGCCGTCAGTGAAGGCCACGGTCTTGTTCATGGCCTTCCAGGGGAACGGGGCAAAGCCCAGCCGGAAGCCCGCGCCCTCGGCCAGGGAGGCGTACTCCCACCCGGTGGCCCACCACATGGCAACGCGGCCGGTCTTAAACGGGTGCCCGCCCTGAGCAAGGCGGCTCTGTTCGCCTGGAGTGGGATGCACCTGGTACCGATAGATTAGGTCAACCCGGAATTGCAGCGCCTGCACGACCAGTGGGTGGTCGGCCTGAGTCTCCGTAGCGATGCCGTGGTCGTACCACTCGGCTTTGAAGGGGTCACCACCCCATGGATACGCCCAGAAATGGAACTGGGCGCTGGTAACGAGGCCGTACACGGCATCCTCAGCGCCCCAGTTAGTGGTCAGGCGCCTGGCGACCTCGGCCATCCGGTCCATCGTCCAGCTCCGGTCCTGCCAGTCGGTCGGTGGATAGGGCAGCGCCGCCTTGTCGAAGAGGTCCATGTTGTAGAAGACACCCTGGCCCAGGGTGGTCAGCACCGGCAGCATCCACTGCTTGCCGCTGCGGCACATATCCAGATCATGCTGGAAGCCGCCAAACGGCGACAGGTCGATCTTGTCCCGCCTGATGAGCGGCGTGAGCTCCAGCACCTCCTCCTGGGCATAAAGCTGGATGAAGGTGCCCACGATGCCATTGTGCACGTCGGGTGGAGTACCGGCCGCGTAGAGCGTGAACACCTTGTCCGCCCAGTTACCGCTCTCCAGGGTTAGCTGAATGGTCACGTTTGGCGCTCGCTCGCGCATCTGCGGTAGCACCACCCGTTCGGCCCACTCCACCTCGACCGGCTGGGCTCGCTGGAGCCAGGTGATCGTGCCCGACGCCGGCTGCGGCACACTATCCTGCCGCGACTGTTCGAAGCCGCCACGACATGCAGCCAGCGCCGCGAACCCCACTGCGGTCAGAAGCCGACGGCGCGACAGCCACATCCTTCGTGAAGACCAGTCAGCGCTGTTCATGCCCTCTCTCGACGCTCCTCCACAGGTATCGTTCAGCCATGCCCGTTCTTTGAACATTTTAAAATAATTTATTTGAACATTTATCTGGGTATTTAACGATTTATACGACTAATATGATTATTTATGTGAGAAGAGGCTGAGGCGATGCACGCCCCAGGCAAGCATGCCCAGGAGGACCGCTCCTGGGAGGCTGTACAGCACGCTCAGCGCCCAGGCTTGGGCCAGGGTGACCTTGACCAGCACGATGCCCAGCAGGACCCCGCCACGTAGCCCATACTGGGCTATCGCTGCCCCGGCTTCGGGCAGCGCGGCAAGCACGGCAGGGAGGGTGGATATCGCCAGCCCGGCGAGGAAGGCACTGGGGAGAGCCGCGCGCACCAGACACCACAGGGAACGATCCCAGGTGCGTTCGAGGCGGCGGCGCAACTGCCTTCCCACAAACATCCCGCCCACCGCGCAGAGCACGACGCCAAGCGCTGGCGGGAGCCCCCAGAATTTCTCTCCAAATGAGGCGTCGATGAGCGGCGCCGTCCCCAGAGCCAGCACACCGGCCAGCGTACCCACCAGTGTGCCGAGTGCCGGGAGCACAAGCAGGCGAAGCAGCTGGTCGCGCCGCGGCCGCTGTGGCGGGGCTCCCATCATGGAGGGACGTCTCGAGGGACGAGTAGCAACCTGTGACATAGATGCTTTTTGGCTCCCGATAAAGCACCACAGAGCGCTCAGTCAGGCTCAGCATGCCGGAGGCGCCACCAGGCTGAGCTCGACCAGCACGCCTAGGACCGGCGGCAGCGGCTCCCGCTACAGCCAGGCCATGCGCAGCCAGAAGCCCGCCAGCATCATCGAACGATAGACCCCTTCGGCATCAGGCAGCACTACTCGGCAGTGCCCACCCGGGCTAAGCTGGAAGAACTCGGCCTGCTGCCGGTCAGGGTCGATCAGCCGATACTCGGGATGCCGGCCGCCTCGTATTCCCCATACTTCTCGCCGCAGCCACGACTGATGCGCTCCGGGGCGGTGATCTCCACCACCAGATCGGCCGGGCCCTTCAGGTACGGTGTCCGCAGCCGGTCGAGATGCCCCCGCGCCACGAAGAGCAGGTCAGGCTCGCGACCGGGCCCACCGGACCCCAGGTTCATCTGGAACGGCGCCGAGAGCACGATGCCGCGCCCGCGGACCTCGGCGAAAATACCTAGGACGATACCGAAAGACCATACGAGTGCGTGATGACGCTCCGATGCCGACGACAAGAGGCTGACCGCTCCATCGATCCACTCGGCCCAGGCGTCCTCGCTACACCAGGCCGGAAATTCCTCGGAGGTCATCCGGCCCGGCAGCGCCCGGTGCCGGTGCTCCAAGAGCTTGCATCCTATGCCTACCCCACTCGTGCCTACCCCACTCGCGGCCACGGCACGCGCATCCGCCATCTCCGGGGATTGTAACACGCCCGGTCTGTGTCTGAGAGGGCGCCTGAGCTGTAGACCATCTCTGCAGGTCATGGCAAAGGTATCTAGGGACGGCGTCGATGAGACAGCGCGCACGGTCGGGAAGGCGTCGGAGGGGCAGATGGCACCGGCCATGTTCATCCGGCCGGGTGCCCACAAAACAGAAAAATAGGCCCCGTCTCGGCGGACCAGGCTGACGAGGGAGACGACCCGGCCGGGGCCGCGCCCTGAAGCCTTTGCCGCTCAGCGGGCAGCGGTGGCACAGTCGGTCCTCCAGCGCTCCTCGGGCACCGCGCTGCCCCATGCGGCGCGCTGGAGCCTCGCCGGGCACGCCATGACTGTTCCGTGCACTGCGCCATTGACAGCCATCGGGGCAAGAGATATGTTTATATATGAACTATTCTCACCGCGGAATGCCGGAGTCCGATCGCGGGAGGGGCGACGTGGAGCAGGTGCGTGGTGTGCGGGATCCGGCAGTGCTGGCCTGGCTGCGCCTGGCGCGGGTGTACAGCAAGATGCAGCGCCATCTGCAGCAGCATGTGCGCCGCTTTGGCCTGAGCCTGCCCCAGTTTGATGTGCTGGCCCATATTGGGGCAGCTGAAGGGATCAGCCAGCAGGCCCTGGCCGAACGGCTATTGGTGACGAAGGGCAACATCTGCGGCCTGCTCGACCGTATGGCCGCGGCAGGGCTGGTGGAGCGGCGCGCTGACCCCGCCGACCGGCGGGTCAACCGGCTCTACCTCACGCCGGCCGGCCGCTCCCTCTTTGCCCACGTCGTCCCGGCCCATGAGGCCGCGGTAGCCCGCCTGATGGGTGCCCTGCCGCCCAACGAGCAGCGCACGCTGCTCTGCTTGCTGCGTACCCTCGACCGGGCGCTCCCGTAGTCTTTAGGCTCGTCAGAGCCCAGGAGCTTGTTGCCATACCCTCGCCTGCTGTGCTGTTTGGCGCGCAGCAGCTCTAGACAATAATCAGCCGGGAGAGCAGCTGCTCTCCCGGCTGGAGGTGTACAAGGGCATACACGAGGCTATTCAGAGGCTATTCAGAGGCTATTCAACGGAGGTGATGGAGATGCCTACGGACCTCGGTCTGCTGATCCTGCGAGTCGTGGTTGGCTTGCTCCTGGCCGGACACGGCGCCCAGAAGCTGTTCGGCTGGTTCGGCGGTCCGGGGCTGAACGGCTTCGCCGGCTGGCTGGCTTCGATGGGACTACGACCGCCGCGGCTGTGGGCCGTGTTGGGTGGCCTGGTCGAATTTGTGGGGGGCCTGCTACTGACCCTGGGTTTGTTCACCCCCCTCGGGTCGCTGGGCATTCTCGCCTCGATGTTAATGGCAATCATTAAGGTGCACTGGCCCAGGATCTGGGTGTCTGAGAACGGCCTTGAGTATCCGCTGGTCAATGCCACCGTCGCCTTCGTGCTGGGTCTGATCGGGCCGGGGACGTATTCGCTGGACGCGGCCTGGAGGACGTCCCTGCCGCAGCCAGTGAGCTTCTGGGTGGGCCTGGTGATCGTGATCCTGGGCATCATCGTGGCCCTGGCTACCAGCGCCGCGCCTGCCACGCAGCGCGAGGCAGCCCGCCCCGCTTAAGCGTGCGCTGTGCCGGCAAACATAGTATCCTGTAAGGCAGCAAGGCAAGGAAAGTACATAAAGCGAAGACGAAAAATACAGGTGAAACCGCGGTCCGGCACCGGCCGGTGCCGGACCATGCCGCGCTCTTGCAGGCAGGATAGCGCGATGGCCGTCACTTTCGGGGTCGAGACTGCACCGGCACCCAATCCCCTGCGCGAAGGCTTGCAGGTACCGCTGCTGCCGGACCCCTGTGTGATGGTTATCTTCGGCGCCTCAGGAGACCTCACCCGACGGAAACTTGTGCCCGCGCTGTACAATCTTGCCCTGGAAGGGCTCTTACCTCCCGGCTTCTCCGTGGTCGGCTTCGGCCGCACCGAGCTGGACGATGCCGGCTTCCGGCAGGCCATGCTGGAAGCCGTCAAGCACTACTCGCGCACCCGGCCGGTGCAGCCGTCCGTGTGGGAGAGCTTCGCCCAGGGATTGTTCTACCAGTGGGGGGACTATGACGATCCGGCAAGTTATACCCGCCTGAGCTCACTGCTGCGGCAGCTGGATAGCGAACGCGGCACGCAGGGCAACCGCGTGTTCTATCTGGCTACCCCGCCCAGCGCCTATCCCATCATCATCCGCCGATTGGGCGAGGCCGGTCTGTCACAAGAGGGCGTCGAGGGGCACGGCTGGGCACGCGTCATTATCGAGAAGCCGTTCGGGCACGATCTCCCCAGCGCGCGGCAATTGAATGCCCTTGTGCAGGAAGTTTTCCGCGAGCACCAGATCTATCGCATCGATCACTATCTCGGCAAAGAGACCGTCCAGAACATCCTGGTGTTTCGCTTCGCCAACGGCATCTTCGAGCCACTGTGGCACCGCGGCTACGTCGACCATGTTCAGATTACTGTGGCTGAAGAGCTGGGCGTAGAAGGGCGCGGCGCCTACTACGAAGAGGCCGGCGTGGTGCGCGACATGTTCCAGAACCACTTACTCCAGCTCCTGACCCTGGTAGCCATGGATCCGCCGGTGGCGTTTGAAGCAAACGCCGTGCGGGATAAGAAGGTCGAGGTACTGCGCGCTGTGCGGCCCTTTAGCGTTGAAGATGTGCCGCACGTAGCCGTGCGGGCGCAGTATGGCCCCGGCTTTGTGGGCGGAGCGCCAGTGCCGGGGTATCGCCAGGAGCCAGGTGTGCGGCCGGACTCGACGACACCCACCTACGCCTGCCTGCGCCTATACATCGACACCTGGCGCTGGGCAGGCGTGCCGTTCTACTTGCGCTCAGGGAAACGCATGCCCAAGCGGGCTACCGAGATCGCTATCCAGTTCCATCAGGTGCCGCTGTCGCTGTTCCGCCAAAGCACCACCGATCGCCTGGAGCCGAACGTGCTGGCGCTGCGCATCCAGCCCGATGAGGGCATCACCTTGCGCTTTGCCTCGAAAGTGCCAGGCCCGGCGCTGCGCGTGCGCTCGGTCACCATGGACTTCCGCTATGGGGCCTCGTTCGGCGTGCAGGCGCCGGAAGCGTATGAGCGGCTGCTACTGGACTGCATGCTAGGTGACTCGACGCTCTTCACACGCAACGACGAGGTCGAGCTAGCCTGGCGCATTGTCACGCCGCTGCTCGAGGCATGGGACGGGCCAGCGCGCGAGCCTATCCCGCAATACGAAGCCGGGACCTGGGGGCCGCCCGAGGCCGACGCCTTTATCGGGCGTGACGGACGG
Organism: Chloroflexota bacterium; assembly: GCA_042408875.1. Lineage (GTDB taxonomy): Bacteria > Chloroflexota > UBA11872 > JBHOQS01 > JBHOQS01 > JBHOQS01. Next base: position 15,608 of record JBHOQS010000009.1, read on the forward strand.
GAATGGAGGCGCCTGTAGCGATGAGCCCGCCGCGTGAGGCATCCCGCCTGCTCTCTGGCGCGCCGCGACGGGTAGACCTCCGCGCCATCGAGCAGGAGCTGGCCTCGTTTTGGGAGGCGGCCGGGGTACCGGGGGACGGGCATGGCCCGGTGATCACCGCCCGTGTGCTGAACCTCATCGCCATTGTCACGAGCGCGGCGGAGACCGAACGGGTGCAGCAGACGCTTAGCGGGCTGATCTACCGCTATCCATGCCGCGCCATCGTGGTGATCGCCCAGGCAGAGGCTCCCGAGCCGAGCCTGGAGGCCTGGATCCAGGCCCATTGCCAGCTTCCCGACCCCTCAGGGGTACAGGTCTGCTGCGAGCAGATCTCGCTGCAAGCGAAGGGGACGGCGCTGCGGGAGGCCTGGGGCGTCGTGCTCCCCCTGCTGATGCCCGACCTGCCGGTGTCGCTCTGGTGGCTGGGCGAGCCTCCCCAGAGCACGCCGCGTGAGCGCCGGGGGACGCCAGGGCGCTCGGGCGAAGACCTGCTTACCGAGCTACTCGAACGGCTGCTAGGCGTGAGCGACCAGCTCATCGTTGACAGCGCGGCGTTCGCCCGGCCTCCGGCCGGGCTACGGTGGCTGGCGGCGCGCTGCGACCAGGCGGCCGGGCGCTATCACGTGGCTGACCTGACATGGGCACGTCTGGCGCCGTGGCGGACGCTGCTGGCGCAGTGTTTCGACCCGCCCGACACACGAATGTATCTGGACCGGCTCGAGCGGATCGAGCTCGAGCACGCGCCTGGACCTGGCGGCGAGATCGAGGGAGTGCTCCTCGTTGCCTGGCTGGCCAGCCGCCTCGGCTGGGAGCCTGCCCCGCCCGACCGGGGCGATGCCAGCCTATCCCTGCGGGCAGGGGATCGCCTGATCGAGGTCGAGCGCCGCGCTCAGGATGCGGCGAGTCCGACGGCCGGTGCAGTACAGCTGGTCGTGCTCCACGCCGGGGAGGCCCGCTTTGTTGTGCGACTGACCGAGCCCTCGTGCGCCGCTGTGCAGGCCATCCTGAAGCAGCGCGCACATCCACCGCGGGTGCTGCGGCTCCCACCTGCCGGAGAGGCCGAGCTGCTGGCCCGGCTGCTCGATACGCTCGGTGGCGACCCTGTCTACGAAGCTGCGCTGGCCCTGGCTGTGCGGCTGATCGAGCCGGCCAGGGGATGAGACGGCCGCCTAGAAAGCTGCCGGGTGGGGTCCGGCCAGCAGGACGGGCCTTGCGCCTGCCCTCTCAGACAACGGGTGTGGGCTGTTCATCGTTTATCTCCCACCATGTGTGCCTTCAGGGGCACGGGCTGCCCCTACGACACAGCGGCCGCGGAGCCTGGCCGTGCGACACCGCACGCCGCGTGCCCGTGCTATAATCGGCGGCGGTTGCCGCAGGCTTGCGATGCGGCCACGTGGGAGCAAGCTGCCATGGTCAGCAGCGTGCGTGTACGTCGCACCTTCGTCGAAGCGATCGTCGAGGCCATTGCCGTCGAGATGCGCTTGGACGATCGCGTCTTCCTGATGGGCCAGGACGTCGGTGTTTTCGGCGGCCCGATGCGCGGCAGTGCCGGCCTCTACGAGGAATTCGGACCGCGGCGAGTACGGGACACGCCGATCTCGGAGGCCGCCATGGTCGGGGCGGCGGTAGGCGCAGCCCTGATGGGCAAGCGGCCTATTGTAGAGATCTCCTTCGCCGAGTTCCTGCCCTGCTGCATGAACCAGATCGTGCTCCAGGCAGCGAACATCCACTACATGACCGCGGGCGCGGCCAGCGTGCCGATGGTGCTCCGCACGCGGCTGGGCGACGGGCCGTACCGCGGCCACCCGCAGTGCTATGAGTCCTGGTTCCCGCATGTGCCCGGCCTGAAGGTGGTCATGCCGGCCCTGCCGCGCGACGCCTACGGCCTGATGCGCGCAGCTATCCGCGATCCGAACCCTGTGCTCTTCTTCGAGCACATGCAGCTCTACCACACGCTGCGTGATGCGTTCACCGGCGACGAGCCGATCGTGCCGATCGGGCAGGCGAACGTCGTGCGCGAGGGCACCGACGTCACGGTCGTGGCTACTGCCTGGATGGTGCACAAAGCCCTGCAGGCCGCCGAGCGTTTGGAGCAGACCGAGGGTATCTCCGTCGAGGTCGTGGACCTCCGCACACTGGCACCGCTGGACATGGATACGATCATCCGGTCGGTGCGCAAGACGGCTCGCCTGGTGGTGGCGCACGAGAGCTGGAAGATCATGGGCATCGGCGCTGAAATCGCCGCCGCGATCGCCGAGGAAGCGTTCGACGCATTAGATGCGCCGATCGTGCGGGTTGGTGCTCCACACATCCCGGTCCCGTCTGCCAAGACGCTGCGCGATCTCTTCCTGCCCAGCGCCGACGACGTGGCATCAGCGGTGCTGCGCGTGGTACGGTTCTAATGTCTAATGCGTAGTACGTACTACGTAAGCCTAGCCACCTAGTGTGTGCTACGTAAGCCCAGCCACCCAGCGCCACCTTGAAGTACGGACGTTGCCTGAGGGTTGGTGGTCTGCCTGGGCTTACGGAGTATGCATTGCGCAGTACTCCCGGAGGTGTTCCTATGCGCATCGCATTTGGCAGCGACGAACGGACGCACCTGACCGATGTGCTTATTGAGGAGCTAAAGCAGCGCGGACACGAGGTAGAAGTGTACGGGCCCCCAGCCGGCACCCAGGAGCTCTGGCCTGACGTGGCACGGCAGGTGGCCGAGCGCGTGGCGTCTGGCGTGGTCGATCAGGGCATCGTCTGCTGCTGGACCGGCACCGGAGTGAGCATCGCCGCTAACAAGGTGCCCGGCGTACGGGCAGCGCTCTGCGCCGATGCCGAAACGGCGCGCGGGGCGCGACTGTGGAACGATGCCAATGTCCTGGCGCTCAGCTTGCGACTCACCTCCGAGGCCGTGGCACGGGAGATCCTGGACGCCTGGTTCAGCACGGCGCCGAGCCAGAGCGAGGATGATATCCAGTGCATTCGCCGTGTGCGCGAGATCGAGCGGCGTTACATCGCCGCTGGCGAGCCCATCGGCGCGCGGGCGGGCGAGCCGGCGTAGCTTGCGGTTAGCTACCCGTGGCGCCGGCACCAGCCTCTGCTAGCAGTGCGTCAAGGTCCAGCCGCGCTGTCCTCCCGCCCCACAGTGGCCGCCCCTCGCCCCGCGTGTCCACATAAAGTTCGATCCCGTTGCCGTCGGGATCGGCGAAGTAGAGGGCTTGGCTGATGCCGTAGTCCACAGCGGCCTCGAGCTCGACTCCGTGGTCTCGCAGCGTGCGGTACGCCTCGGCCAGCGCACGGCGGTCCGGCAGCTCAATGGCGAAGTGGAACAGGCCCACCATGTGCGGCTGCGGGCGCGCGGCGTCTGCGCCGAGCTCCTGGAGAGCGATGTCATGGTGATGCCAGCCGGCGGTGAGGAAGAGGTAGGGGCCGACGCGCTCGGTGACACGGAACCCCAGCACCTCGGTGTAGAACCGGGCGGCGCGGGCCAGGTCCGAGACCTTCAGGTGCACGTGCCCAATCTCACCTGCGATGGCCATCTGACGGCTCCCCGGTTTCGATCGGCAGGTCGGGCCGGTTCCCCCACTCCTCCCAGGACCCGTCGTAGACGGCAACGTCCTGGTAACCAAGCATACGCAGAATAAACGCCGTATGGGCGGCGCGCACCCCGCCCTGGCAATAGGTAATCACCGGGCGGTCGGGCGTCACGCCCTTGGACCCGTACATCCGTCGCAGCGCATCGTCCGGCAGCACGCGCCGGTCGGGCTCAGGCACCGTGTCCTGCCAGTACACCCACACTGCGCCCGGGATGCGCCCGCCGCGGGCAGCGCGCCGCTCTTCGCCGGTGAACTCGGTCCAGCGACGCACATCCAGCAGGACTGTATTGCGGCGCTCCAGCGCGGCCAGTACATCGTCCACGGTGGCGATGCGGATCAGCGGCGGCCGAATGGTAAACCGGCCCGGCGGCACCTGCGGGACTTCAGTCGTAAGCGGACGCCCTTCCCGCTCCCAGGCCACAACCCCGCCATCCAGCAGTTTTACCCTGTCATGGCCGTACCGAAGCAGCCCAAGCCACAGCCTAGCAGCGTAGTGGCCGCCATCCTGGTCATAGGCGATTACCAGCGTATCATCGCTGATACCCAGGCGCTCCATAGCGCGGGCGAACTGCTCTGGCGGCGCCAGCATCATCCGCACCGGGTGGTTAAGGTCGGTGATCTCGCGCGACCAGTCCAGGTACACCGCCCCCGGGATGTGGCCCTGGCGATACGCCTCCTCCCCGGAATAGTCGAAGGAGAACCGGCAGTCTACGATGCGCAGTCCAGGATCGTCGAGATGCTGCGCCAGCCATGCAGTGCTCACCAGCATCTCGTCTCGCTGTGAGGGAGCTCCGGTAGAGACAGGCTCAGGCATGGATCACGTACCTCTTTGCTGTGTGCTGTTTACACATTTACAGTCTGTAACAGTCTGTATACGATCTAGTGTTCAACAGGTTCGTGCGTCCAGCACGCGAGTGCGTCAAGACGGCTGAACAGACGGCGAGGGGAGCTGGCCGGGCTGGACTGGCACAGGGCGGCGGAAGAAGGCATCGATACGCTGGTAATACTCCTCGCCGGCCACCACACGGCATTGTACATGGTCGCACTCGGGGATAAGCCAGAGCTCCTTGGGCTCGCCGGCCGCCTGGTAGAGCTGCTCGCTATGAGCAGCGAGCACCAGGCCATCGTCGCAGCCGTGGATGAGCAGCACCGGCCGAGGAGCGATAGCGCTGATGCACTCCACCGGCTTCACGTCGGTAACATGAGCGCTGGTGAAGAGCTGGGCAAAGGCGGTCACCGGTCGGGCGAAGAGCCAGCCAGGGGCGTGCACGAACGCCTCGAAGGTGGTCTGCAGCGCCTGCTCGAGCGTGGCAAAGGGGCAGTCGGCGACTACCCAGCGCAGGGTAGGACAGACGGCGGCGGCCATGATCGCCGCGGCCCCGCCCATGCTCACGCCGAGGATGCCAATACGGTCGACGTCGATCTCCGGGCGTATGCACAGGAACTCAACCGCCCCGAGGATATCGTTCACCTCGCGCAGCCCGACAGTCGTGCATGACCCACCGCTCTCGCCGTGGCCGCGAAAGTCGAAGAGGAGCACGCCATAGCCGCGCCGACGTAGCTCGAGGGCGACATCCTGCACCTCGGTGCGGTTGGTGCCCAGGCCATGGCACAGGATCACACAGTGGGCCCCATCACCGGAGAGCTCCGGCGAGGGCGGACTGTACCAGCCGCTAATCGGCACACCGTCGGCGGCCTGGAAGGTAACCGTCTCAAAGGGGGGCTGTGGCGACACATACTCCGCTGGGCGCCAGGTACGATCAGGCCGGATCACGTGCCAGGCCATCCACGCCGCCGTGGCCAGATACCCGGCCACCGCAAGCGCCGCCAGCGCAGCAACCCACCCCAGCCAGACCGGCATCGCACTGTCCCTCGCTCTGTTCGCGTATATCTAGGTCCTTCCCCTTGCGGCAATCCCCCTTACGTCTCTGGAGCTCGCGATGTTCACACAAACAGGCTTCCACCGAGCCCGTAGCCAGGCAGGCAGCGCGCAGCCCCAGTGTAGCGCGCTGCGGCAAGAGCATGCAACGCAGGGCCCTCACCCCAGCCTCTCTCCCGCGCTGCGGGAGAGGATAAGGGCGAAGGATCGTTCGCCCCTACGCAATAGGAGGGAGAGCTCGGGTCTATCTCCTGAGCGCGGCGGGAGAGGGAAAGAGCTTGACTTCGGTGCTTGCCTGGAAGGCACGGATTTCCGGCAGACCGACCTGCCCATACCAACCCGCAAGCAGCAGGCCAGCTTCAGTGCCGGCACTCTAGTGCCAGCATCCTGTTCTGCTAGCCCCCAAGGGGCAGTGCTCATCCGACCTGCGGGCAGACCTCCTGCAAGTCCGGCAGCGAGAGGGCCACAAACGACGGCAGACCCAACCCTGCCAGAGAACGGAAAGGGCGCCACGCCCGCGCAGCCGGCCCCAAAGGGGGGCAGTCCGCGTCCCTACCGGCCCCAGTAGTTCGGCGCTTCTTTCGAGATCACCACGTCATGGGGATGGCTCTCGCGGACGCCGGACGAGGTGATGCGCACGAAGCGCGCCTTGCGTTTCATCTCAGGGATATCGCGAGCGCCAACGTACCACATGCCGGCGCGCAGCCCACCGACGAGCTGGAACACCAGGTTCGAGAGCGGCCCCTTGTACGGCACCCGCCCCTCAACGCCCTCCGGCACGAGCTTACCCAGGCTGGCGCCGCTGGCTTCGTCCTGGCGGTAGCGGTCGCTGGAGTAGCGCTCCTTCATGGCGGCGATGGAGCCCATGCCGCGGTATTCCTTGTAGCGCTCGCCCTGGAACAGGATGATCTCGCCGGGGCTCTCGTCTACGCCGGCGAAGAGGGAGCCGATCATGACCGAATCAGCGCCGGCGGCGATAGCCTTGGCGATATCGCCGGAGTACTGGATGCCGCCATCAGCGATGACCGGCACGCCATACGGCGCCGCCGCCCGCGCACACTCGAAGATGGCAGTGAGCTGCGGCATACCCGCACCCGCCACCACGCGGGTAGTGCAGATCGCGCCGGGCCCGATACCTACCTTGATCGCATCGGCGCCGGCCTCGATCAGATCGCGCGCCCCCTCAGCCGTGCCCACGTTGCCGGCGACGACGTCTACATAAGGGAAGGCCTGCTTGACCCGCCGCAGCGTGTTTAAGACAAATGTCGAGTGCCCGTGCGCGGTATCGATGACTAGGACATCCACGCCCTCGGCCACCAGCGCCTCAGCCCGCTCCAGGGCCGCCGGGTCGGTGCCACTGGCCGCCGCCACCCGCAGGCGGCCCTGGCTATCCTTGCTCGCCAGCGGAAACTGGATGCGCTTCTCGATGTCCTTGACCGTGATCAGCCCTTTCAGCCGGTTCTCGGCGTCCACGATGGGCAGCTTCTCGATCTTATAGCGGTGCAGGATCTCCTTCGCCTGCTCGACCGTCGTGCCGACCGGTGCGGTGATCAGGCGCTCCCGGGTCATCACTTCACGAATGGGTCGGTCGAGGTTCGTCTCGAAGCGGATGTCCCGGTTCGTCAGGATGCCGACCAGCCGGCCGGTCTCGTCAGTAATTGGCACGCCAGAGATGTGGTAGCGAGCCATCACGGCGGTGGCGTCGGAGAGGCGGTCGTTCGGGCGGAGCGTGATCGGCTCGACGATCATACCCCACTCGGAGCGCTTCACCTTGTCCACCTCGGCCGCCTGCGCCTCGATGGAGAGGTTGCGATGGATTACCCCAATGCCGCCCTCCCGGGCGATTGCGATCGCCATCCGCGCTTCAGTGACCGTGTCCATCGCGGCGGAGACGAGGGGGATATTCAACCGCACGTTGCGGGTGAAATACGTGGCAGTAGAGACTTCTGCCGGAGGGGTATCGGCCAGGCCGGGCACCAGCAAGACGTCGTCAAAGGTGAGACCTTCACGCCCGAACTTCTCGTCGATCTCTGTAGCCTCATCGTGTATCCCGGCGCGAGCGCCGGTGCACAAGTAATGTTCGGTCAGCATGGCTCCTCGTCCTGGCTGGCTCTACGCAGCGCGACGTGACTCCTTTGACTCTTTGACTCCCAGTCGCTCGATGCAAGGTTAAGGCCCATCAGGAACCCGCGCGCCAGGGCAACGACAACGAACACGCATACGTATTTAACGAATTCTACCCTGTCACTGCCGTATGTCACAAATGAGAACGCAGCGGCTACGGCACGCCCATGCAGACACGCCGCGTGGCGCGCTCAGGGAGTAGGGTCCGGCGCGCCGGCAAACAAGCCGGCCACAGGCACCCGAACGGGGAGCGTAGGAGAGACCAGCTCGTCCTGTGCACCGAACAGGCGACCCTGGACGTAATCGCCAAGCGAAGGGTCCGGCCGGGCGCAGACCAGGACATCGCAGCTACCCGGTCGCACGATCCAGTACTCCGACACGCCCGCCCGCGCGTAGGCAGCGCGCTTGATCTGGGTATCGAGCTCGGGATTGGCCGGGGAAAGCACCTCTACCAGCAGCGCCGGCACGCCAAAGACGCGGCGCTCACGAAGCATGTGCAGATCACCGGCGCGCACGACCAGCACGTCGGGCTGCACCGGATCACAGCCGGGCATGAACACGCCAAACAGCCGGGCATGAACACGCCAATAGGTGCAAAGAGGGTCAGGCCTGCGCCGGTGCGGTCAACCTGTTCCACGAGAGCCAGGACGATCTGCCGCACCACTCACTGGTGAAAACTGCTGAGGGCGGTGCTCAGGTACAGCACTCCATCAATGACCTCGTAGCGGTTCCCATCCTCCGGCAGCTCCTCCCAGCGGGCGCGGTTCCAGTTTGCATCCGGAGAGCGCAGGACGAATTCAGGCGAGGGCTTCGTGGTGGCCATCGGCAACGCTCCGTGCACAGGCTGCACCGGCAGCCCTCTACCCATGTACCGTTTCCAGAGAGTACCGTCTACAAGCTACAAGAGCTTCTTCAGCGCCTCCTCCAGCTCATCCAGGGGCGCACCGCCCTCGAACTTCTCAGCCAGCAGGCCGGTGCGATCCACCAGGAAGGTCCACGGCTCGCTGGTCAGGCCCCACTCCTCGACCGGCTTGGCCACCACGCGGTTCTTTGGATCAGTATAAATCTCGATGTGCACGAAGTTGGCGCGCTCACCGTAGCGCTTTTTGAGCTCCTGCACCACGCCGAGCTGGGGCGCGCAGGTCTGGCTGACGCAGTAACCGGGCGTGGCAAAGAGCGCCACCAGGGGCTTGCCCCGCGTGAGCGCGTCGGCGATGGTGATGGTATGCATATCGCAGGGCGGCACGTTCGAGCAGATCTCAGCGAGGTTCGCCACGTCCTTCGCCAGGGGATGCTGCGAGGGCGGGACAGGCTGGCCGATGGCAGGCGTGCGGCTCTTCTCCGCCACCTGGAAGGGCGCGCGCACCGGCGCAAAGGGCTTGCCATTCCTTGTGCCGGTCACCTCGACGCCCCACTGCCCGGGCGCATCGAAAGTCACCCGGGCGATGTAGAGGCCCTTGGTCTTCAGATCCACGTAGCGGAACGCCGCATCGGCCTCGGCCTTGGGCGTGGCCGAGACAGCGCGGAGCTGCGCGTCGAGCTGGTAGAAACGCAGGTGCACGGAGGCATCAGGCACCGGCCTGTTATTGGCATCCAGCAGCCCCATGGCGAAGCGATTGGGCCCCACCGCAAGGTCCGTGCTGGGGATGACGGCAAGTGCCGGCACCCCCGCCGGGCCCTGCTCGGGCGCGGCCGGCCTGGGCGGGGCAGCACAGGCAGCCGCCAGCGCACCGATCAGGGGAACGCCTGCACCGACCAGGACACGACGCGAGAAGGAAGTAGCCATAAGGCTTGCATGCTCCTGTTCAGACAGCCACACAGGGCAGGGCGTTTTGAGACCTTGCTACTCTCACGGCCCTCTAGGGCCCCACAGACTACGGTCCTAGAAATTATACGCCCGGCAGCCAGTCCCAGACGTATTCGAAAATAAACGCGCCGCGGAACGGCTCCAGGTCGATCGGCTGGGCGCGCTCACGTTCGTAGATCACCCAGGCATCGCGCCAGCCCGCCCCCTCCACGACGAAGTGCACCTGTCCCTCACCTTCCAGGCTGCGGTTGACCCAGGTGACCCGCGTAACAGTGGGCTGTTCCTTGAACGGTTCGTAAATCGCGACGAAACTGGCCTGCGCGGCGGCCACGCGGCGGAGTACGAGCGACATGTGCTCTGAGGCCGGGTTGTACGGCGCCTCGGCAGCCAGGAGCGTCGCGCCGGGGGGATCGACGGCGAAGCACTGGGTGCCGCAGCCGTCCAGCCGCCAGATGGCGTGCCATTCCGCTGCGCGAAGCTGGCGGAGGTTCTCCAGATGCTCGTAGCCTTCGCCGGAGAGCCGCGTCCCGAGCGGTGCCAGGCCGGGCAGTTCCAGCGCGCCGGTGTGATGCCAGGCCAGATCGATCTGCCGCGGCGCCGGGCAGTGCACCTGGACGAGATCAACGAAATAGAGCGGCCGTCCGCTTCCCGCGTCCGGCGGCTTCCACAGCACGCAGCGGCGGACTGACGCCCCACCATATGGCGCGGGGGCCTCCGCGGGCCAGGCCACGCGAGCATCGGCGACGGCGAAGTCACTTTGCGTCGGCGTGGCAAAGCGCACGAGCGCCCCGGCTGCCGGCGGCTGGGACCGGCCGTCCAGGAGCACGGTGTTGTGCGAGAGGGTGTGTCGGTACCAGGTGTGGTTGAGCGGGATGCCGTAGCCCGGTGTGCCCAGGTCTGGGGAGAGCCGGCGCCCGAAGGCATGGAGGTCCAGCGACAGCTTGTCCGGATGGCCGTGCCCGCCGCCGTGGGGACCGAACTTCAGCAGCAGCCACCGCTCGTCCGGTACGCCTGTGCCGTGGCGCAGCACAACATAGCCGCTGGCCTCGAACAGGCGGGTGGCCGGCTGCGGCGGCGCAGGAGCCGGCAGGGTATCCGGGCCAAACAGGAGGGCCTCGGTGGAGCGGCGGGGCTCTCCGCTAGCGTACAGCCGCGCCAGCAGCGCTGCGCAGGCCGAGTCGCGCCAGAGCGTCCAGGCCGTCTCGTAGAGGGCGGCGCGGCGAGCCAGCTCCCCGGGCGTGGAGACGCCGAACCAGCAGTCGTTGAGCGCCGGCAGGCTCAGGTCGGCGCGCGCCAGCTCCACCGGGACATCCAGCATAGCGCGCAGCCTGACATGCCCCAGCACCTCTGGCCGGACGTGTCGCAGCGCCAGGGCGCCGATGAGCAGCGCCTGCAGGGCATAGAAGTGATAGGCCGGTGAACCCTCCCACCACCAGCCATCGGCGAGTACGCCGTCCTCGAGCTGGGCGGTAAACCCGGAGTGTTCATCGAGCGCGGCCGCCAGGTATTCATCAGCACGGAGCGCCACCCCAAGCGACGCCAGCGCCGCCAGGTGCCAGCACTCGATGTTGTGCACGCGGCGGAAGCGCTGTCCCAGCAGATGGGCTGCCGCAGGACGAAGCAGGCCGTCCTCGATCTGCCGGCGCTCCTCCGGGGCGAGAGCATCTCGCATGGCGTCGTACGCCCAGGCCAAGGCAATGCTCCAGACCGCCTCGTCCAGGGACTGGCCCATGGCGCGACCCTTGCCAGCGTGCTCGCCATGCGGCAGGTAGGTAGCGTAGCGCCCCACGTAGCCCAGCAATACAGCGCGAGCGTGTGCCGCGCAGGCGGCGTCGCCGGAGGCCAGCCAGACCAGGGCGGCGGCATGTGCCCCCTGGGCCAGCCGCATGTGCGTCATGTAGCGCCAGGCGCCATCGTAGGGTTCGCCGGAGAAGACGCGGCCGTCCACGGGACAGCGATGTGCATGCGGCCGGGCCGGGTCGTATTCGAGCTGCGTGGCGTGGTCAGGGCAGAAGTAGTCATGCCACCAGCCCGCGCCTTCTGCCGGGATCACCGCGCCCTGCACCAGCGCCTCTCGCGCCTCCTTCAGCAGCTCCGCCCAGGCCCGCGCGAAGGCTGGCCGGGTGCGCCGGGCGCGCAGCCGGGCGATCTCTTCCTCGGTGAGTAACCCAGTGCTCACGCCGAAGGCTCCTCCCCAGCCCCCTGCACGCCTGGCGCGCGGAGAAGATTTCGACCGTTTTTCGAGGGCACGCCAGCGCGGCTTCTCACAGCCGCGGGGTCAGGCCAGACGGTGGACAGTATACCATTTCCAGTAGACGGCCCCGGCCGGCCGTTGTACCATCGTTACGCAGGACTTGCTGGCGAACGGCAGAACTCGCCGAAAAACCGGACTCGCTGCACGAGCCTCGCCTGACGAGGCTCGTCTCATACAACCTGGCGGCCCCGCAGCACAGGACTGCAGCGGTGAGCCACCAGGGATGCCTGTGACCTGTGTGATAGCCTGGGATGGCCTGTGACGATCCTGTGAGGGGAGCGTGCGATGGAGGGGCATGACCGCCTGTACTCGGCCCTGCTGACCGACCTGTATGAGCTCACCATGGCCGAGAGCTATCTGCGCGAGGGGATGCTCGGCCGGGCGACCTTCACCCTCTACGTGCGGAGCCTGCCGGAGCACCGCGGCTACCTGGTCTTCGCTGGCCTGGAGGATGCGCTGCGGCACCTGGAAACCATGCGCTTCACGGCGGAGGACCTGGCCTATCTAGAGTCGCTGCGCCTGTTCTCGCCGCGGCTGCTGGAGTATTTGCAGCAGTTTCGCTTCCAGGGCGACGTGTGGGCCATTCCCGAGGGGCGGCTCTGCTTCGCCGGGGAGCCGCTCCTGGAGATCACCGCTCCGGTGCTCGAAGCGCAGCTCGTTGAGAGCGCGGTGATGAACGCTATCCATTATCAAACCGTGCTGGCGACCAAGGCGGCGCGCTGTGTCTACGCCGCGCAGGGCCGCCCGGTGATCGACTTCGCCCTGCGCCGCACCCCTGGCGTCGAGGCATCGTTGCGCCTGGCCCGCGCCTGTGCGATGGTGGGGTTCACAGCGACGAGCAACGTGCTGGCCGGCAAGCGGTACAGCTTCGCTGTGGCCGGCACCATGGCACACTCCTACATCCTGGCCTTCCCCAGCGAGCTGGAGGCGTTCCGCGCCTTCGTGCGCGCCTTCCCCGAGCAGGCAGTGCTGCTCATCGACACGTACGACACACTGGCAGGCGCCAGGCACGCCGTGCAAGTGGGACACGAGCTGGCCGAGGCCGGGCGCCAGCTGCGGGCAGTACGGCTGGACAGCGGGGACATGGTCGAACTGAGCAAGCAGGTGCGGGCGATCCTGGACGCGGCCGGTCTGCGGCAGACGCGCATCCTAGCCAGCGGAGGCTTCGACGAGTTCGAGATCGCCCGCGTGCTGGAGGCTGGAGCGCCGATCGATTCGTTCGGCGTCGGCACCCGCCTGGGTGTGTCGGCCGATGCGCCGTACCTGGACATGGCGTACAAGCTCTCCGCCTACGAGGGGCGCCCGGTGCGCAAGCTGAGCACGGGCAAGGTCACGCTGGCTGGCGCAAAGCAGGTCTGGCGCCGCCTGGACGGGCAGGGCCGGTTTGCCGCCGACACCGTGACGCTGCGCGATGAGCCGCCGCCGGAGCCAGATGCCGAGCCGCTGCTGGCCTGCGTGATGCGCGACGGGCAGCCGGTCGAGCCCTACCCAGGCCTTGACGCCCTGCGCAGCCGTTTTCAGGCTGACTTCGCCCGCCTGGACGAGCGTTACAAGCGCATCATCGCCCCGGATCGCTACCCTGTCTCGCTGAGCCCGGCGCTGACTGCGCTGCAAGAGGCCGCCTACCATGAGTAGACGCCGTGCTGCTGGCCTAGGGTCTCTCTGATCACGCAGTGAACCTCACGGCAAGAGGCTGCCTACTACCTTTGAAAAACAAGGCGCTGTGGCAGCTTGGCCAGACGAGTGCTAGGCGGCACGAGCGCCAAGGCGCCTCCAGCCGGGCAGCGGCGGATCAGTTCTGTGCCAGGACCTGGTCGAGCAGTGGCACGATGGGCGGGATGACGTCCTTGGCGCGCGCCTCACCTCGCCAGACCTTGTTGAGCTCAGCGTTCAGGATGCGGTTGAACTCGGCGACGTTGGTCACCGCCATCCAGTAGGGCACGAAGACCGAGTCGTAGATCGTGAAGGCCCGCGTGTTCTCGGGTGGCACGCTCTTCAAGAACACATCGCTGAGCGCCAGCTTCTTCACCGCCGGCATGGTCAGGCCCGTCTCGGTGAGGATACGCTGGCCGGGCTCATTACCGAAGAACTTCACGAACTCCCAGGCCTGATCGACATACTTCGTAGTGCTGACGATGTGGTTACCCGAGTACCAGCCAATGCTGATGCGGCGGTTCTTCCTGTTCCTGGGCATCACCCCCACATCCCAGGCGAACTGGGCATTGACGCGGGCCCGCGCCACATTCCAGTAGCCCACCGGCCAGAGCACCACCCGTTCGTTGTAGAAGGTCGGCGCGGGGTCCTCGGGATAGCGCGCGCTGGGCACCAGGCGTCGCGCCATCAGATCGGCCAGCCAGTCGATGATCTCCAGGATGCGGGGGTGTGCGATATTCGTCTTCATGCCGCCATCGGTGAAGAGTGGGATGTCCTCCAGGGCCGCCCAGTAGTCCCAGCCGGGCAGATCGCGGGTGCCATAGAGGTCGACGCCGGCGCTCGGATTGCCGGGGACCTTAAACTGCGTGAGCCGCGCCGCCACGTCGAGGTAGGTATCCCAGGTCCAGTTCTCGCCGGGCGCGGCGACCCCGGCCCGCGTGATCAGGCCCTTGTGGTAGAAGACCGCATAGGTCCCACCGTTATAGTGCCAGCCGTAGAGCTTTCCCTTGTAGCGATGGGAATCGACCGCAGCGGAGATATAGTCGTCCAGGCGAATGCGATCGCGAGCGATATAGGCATCGAGGGCGACGATCTGCTCGGCCTTGGCCAGCGGCCGGAAGCCGTCGGCGGCGCCCATCACGACATCGGGCGCCACGCCGCCGGCGATGGACGTCACCAGCTTCTCCACCCAGGAGCCCTGCAGGACCGGCTCAGCGGTCACACGGATGTGAGGCTGCTCGCGCATGAAAGCATCGATCACCTGCTGGTGGATGGGGTAGACCTCCTGGCCGCCGCGGTTCATAAAGCGCAACTCCGCGGGCCTGACCGCGCGCTCGGCCGCGGGTGCCTGCTGCTCACGCCGCGGGCTGCACGCCATACCCAGCGCGGCGGCGCTGGGGGCGAAGAGCAGGGCAGCGAGGAACCCACGGCGGCTCGGCGTAGCTGATAGTCCGGCAAGCCGCTCGGTCGTCTGGATCTGGCCTGGCGCAGACAGCGTGCATACGGAGCGTGCGCGCATCTGGTCTCCCCCTTTCGTGCCAGCCGGGATCCGCCGGGCGAGCCCGGCGAGACGGCTGCAGAGAAGATTTCGACCATTTTTTTCTTTTTTCTTTGACTATTTCTCTTTTTTCTTCTTTTTCTCCCCTCTTCTTTTCTCTTTTCTCTCTTCTTTCCCCTCTTCTAAAGATTCTAATTCTAAAGAGCAAGGCCCAAGCGGAGTGACGGCGGCGCGTGCCTCAAAGAGCAAGGCCCAGGCGGGGTGGCGGTGCGTGACGCAGGAAGCCTGTCCCTGGAGCACGCCCCGCGCTACAGCACCGGAGCGCTCAGGCCAGGACAGGCACATCTCCCCGGCGCGACACAGTATACCTGCCCACCGGCGACGCGTCACCTACCTCGCCACTGTGTTGGTTCTACACTCCCTGGCATCCCGTTTCCAAGCGATAAAGCAAGAAAGTAATTATGAAATAATATAGCATTTTATATCCATCTCTATGCCCTCCTGGGTTGTGCGCCCGCACGTGTTGTGCTACAACCCCTTCGACGCGGTCGGGCAACGCCGGCGCATAGTGCCGACGTAGACAGCGATCGCTGCTCACCGCTGAAGAGGAGCTAAGAGGACAGGTTTTCAATGCTACCGTTGCTACCGTTCTCACCGGAATCGCTAGAGCAGAGTTATACCGGCACGTACCGCGCTGCCATCATCGGACACACCGGGCGCGGCAACTACGGGCATGGCCTGGACATTGCCTTCGTGGGGCTGCCCGGGGTCGAGATTGTCGCGGTGGCCGATCCTGACGAGCAGGGCCGCCGCCGAGTCCAAGCCGTGACCGGCGCTCCCCGCGCCTATGCCGACTATCGCGCAATGCTGGAGCGCGAGCGCCCGGACCTCGTGGCGGTTGCCCCACGCTGGCTGGACCAGCGGGAGGCGATGGTCGTCGCGTGTGCCCAGGCCGGGGTGAAGGCCATTTATTGCGAGAAGCCGTTCGCCCGCTCGCTGGAGGAGGCCGACCGCATGCTGGCGGCCTGCGACGCCCGCAGTGTCAAGCTCGCTGTGGCGCACCAGAACCGCGCCCGCCCGGCGGTGTGGCTGGCGAAGGAGCTCATTGCGAAGGGGACGATCGGCCGCCTGCGAGTCATCCGCACCTTCGGCAAGCAGGACCACCGAGGGGGAGGGCAGGACCTGCTGGTGCTGGGCACGCATATGCTGGACCTGATGCGCTTCTTCGCCGGCGAGGCTCGCTGGTGCCACGCCCGCGTGGTCGCCGGGGGCCGCGATGCGACGAGGGCAGACGTGCGACTGGCGGATGAGGAGGGCGGCCTCATCGCCGGCGATGACATCGTGGCGCAGTACGGTTTTGACCGCGGTATCACCGGGACCTACGAGTCCACCCGGAGCGACGACGGTGGGGGCTCGCCGTATCTGCACACCGAGCTCTGTGGCACCAGCGGCATGCTCGTCTTCTGGAATGACGCCGACACGCCCATCTTTCATTGTCCGCGCCCATTCGCGCTGCCCGATCGGGCGCACGAGTGGGAGGTACTCCATCCGGCGCCGCTGCCTGAGCCGGCGAACACACCACCCGGGGCGTCCGCGCAGCACGCGGCGAACCAGGTGCTGGTGCGAGACCTGCTCGCGGCGGTGGAGCAGGGCCGGCAGCCGATTTCCAGCGGCCACGACGCCCGCGCCGCCCTCGAGATGATCCTGGCCGTCTACGAATCCCATCGCCAAGGAACGCGAGTATATCTGCCGCTCGCAGAACACACGCATCCATTGACACGCTGGTAGGCAGGCATGCGCCGGTGCGCTTCCTTACCCATGATCTGTGGCAGAGCGGCCACGCCTGCCTCTACGCATAGCGTGATGCTGGAGGACCACGCGCCTGCCGGGGCAAAAGCTTTTTATCGCCCCGCCGTGCCGGGCGCGGCGCATTTCGCAGCAGCGTCGCGCCTGAGGCCGCGACGCTGCTGCTCGGTGTGTCAGGCACGCCACAGCTTGACCGGCTGAGGAGAGGCCCGTACACTGCGCGGTGCGCGCGACGGACGGCCGGATAGTTTACATAAAAAATATCCGGCGAGCGTGAACACCGCGCGGCTGCATGGATGAAGGGGCATGCCTGCGCGAGAGACTGCCGGAGGCTCCGGCGGAGGACGACGAGAGATGGACCGCGAGACGCCGCTGCCCGACTGGTTCCAGGAGGGCCTGCTGTTCGTCGGGAACTGGGAGCCGCTGATCTTCCGGCGGCGGGCCGGCTTCGCCCACGTGGACGAGGAGGCCATCTATGAGGCCGAGCACAGCGAGGAGACGGTGCGCAGCCTGCGCGAGGCCGGCGTCAACCTGGTGATCACGCACTTCCATAAGGGCTTTGGCCGCGAGGCCGAGCGGGAGGAGATCGAGCGCACGCGCCGCTTCATCGCTCTGGCCCACCAGCACGGCCTCCGCGTGGGCGTGTACATCCGGTTCGATGCCGTTGCCGGAGAGACCTACGACCTGGAGGCGCCGGGAGCGCCGTCCTGGCGGCAGCGCGACGCCCGCGGTCAGGGTGCAACCTACCCCGGCCAGGATTTCCGCCAGGTGATGTGCCCGAACCAGCCGGGCTACCTGGACCGCGTCGAGGCGCTGGTGCATCTCGCCGCAGGCGAGCTGGGCGCCGACCTGCTGCACTTCGACGGCTTCTGGTGGGGCACCGCTGAACCGTGCCACTGCCCCGCTTGCCTGCAGGCATTCCAGGCCTTCCTGCGGGAGCGTTACCCCGACGCCCAGGCGCGGACCGAACGCTTTGGACATCCTCACATCGAACAGCTCACCCCGCCGACTCTGCCGGCGGCGCAGTTTCCGGCGGTGGTGCTGAACCCGCTGCACCAGGAATGGATCGCCTTCCGCTGTGAGACCTTCCGACGCGTACACGCCCGCCTGGCCGCGGCCGTCAAGTCGCACGGGCCGCACGTGGCCATGGAGTTCAACGCTCTGGTGCCGGTCGAGGAGAACGGGCCACTGCGCCGCGGCGTCTCCCTCTCAGCCATGGCGCCGCGCAACGATGCCTTCTGGACAGAATCACGCAACGACCCCCGCCTGGAGCCTGACGGCCGGCTGATCAGCCGCGTGCGCGAGTACAAGTACGCCGAGGCGCTCAACAACGTCTGCTTCAGCTACGTGCGCGGTACGGACGCCGCGCAGATCCGCCGCTCGTTCGGCGAGGTGCTGGCCTTCAACGCTGGCCAGGGGGCGATGCTCGGCTCCCCGCACCTGGCGCACGAGCCGTTCGCCCCGCTGCTCACGCGCTGGGCCCGCTTCTACCGGAGTCACCACGACCTGTACGCCGGCACAGAGAGCGCGGCGCAGGTGGCCGTGCTGCGGCACGAGCCGACGCTGTGGCTGAACAGCGGCGAGCCCTATCACGCGGCTCACCTGTTCGAGCAACTCCTGCTCGAAGCGCACATCCCCTTCCGGCTGCTCTTTGCTGAAGACCTGCCGCGCCTGCCGGCGCTGGCGGAGCGTCTGCGCCTGCTCATCCTGCCGGAAGTCGCCTGTCTAAGCGAGGCCGAGGCGGACGCCATCACGGCCTTTGTGCGTGACGGAGGCGGCGTGGTCATGACCGGGGAGACATCGCTGTACGACCCGTGGTACCGGCTGCGTCCTGACTACCTGCTGCGCGAGCTGCTGGGCCCGGACGTGCCCAGGCCGCGGGAGAGCATGCGCAGCTTCCATTTCGCGCTGGTCGACGAGCGCCCTGCCGTCTTGCCGGGCATCATGCGGCGCAGCTATGGTCGAGGACGCGTGGTCTATGCGGCGCGCATCGAGCCTGTGGCGCCTGGTGCGCTGTGGCGGGCCCCGGCGCGAGCCCTGGAGTGGCTGGAGGCCATCCGCTGGGCAGCCGGCCCGCTCGACGTCGAGGTGCACGCTCCGCGGGAGGTACTGTGCGAGGTGCGGCGGCGCACGGGCGCGCCAGGCTACCGCGTGCACCTGGTCAACCTGGCCGCGCATCCCTGGCGGCAGGCCGTTACCGTTCTGTTCACGCCGCCTGAGCTGCCTCAGCCGCCGGCCTGGCAGGCACGGCTGCTGGACCCCGACCGCGATGCGGAGCGGGAGGTTCCGGTGCTGGAGCGCGCGGCCGGCCCGGGCGGAGCGCGGACCTGGGAGCTGATCGTGCCGGAGCTGGCTGCCTATGCTCTGGTAGCGATCGACCAGGTGGCGTGATCGATAGACTACCCTGCGCGGCGTGCATACAGCGCCTGCCACTTCGTGTCGTACAATCGTGCCGTGTGGGAGGGAGAATAGCGGGAGAGGGCAGGGAGATAGTGCACGGACTACCTTCCGTCCCCCCTATGCCTCGCTCCAAACGTATGAGGGATCCTTATGAAGTCTTTATGAAGTCTTTGGAAGAGATTTTCATGATCCTGCGGGAGCATAAGGAGGAACTGGCCAGGAAGTTCGGGGTGAAGGAGCTGGGGGTCTTTGGCTCCTACGCCCGCGGCGAGGCCACTCCGGAGAGCGATCTGGACCTCCTTGTCAAGTGCACAGAGCCCCCAGGACTCTTCCGCTTTCTGGAGCTTGAGCGGTATTTGAGCGAGCTCTTGGGAGCGCGGGTAAAACTTGTCTCGCGACAGGCTCTGAAGCCCCACATTGGGCAGCAGATACTCCAAGAGGCTATTATTATATTATATTTTTTTATATAAGACGGACGATGCATGACTATCTGGAGGATATGTTGAGTGCCGCCAGGGAGGTCCTTGAGTTCACTCACGAGTATCACGGGGTAGACCTTGGGATGGTGTGGCGAACTGCCCGCGATGATATTCCCCTTCTGCTCCCACTGCTACAACGTATGGTGGAAGAGGCAGGACCATGACGGGCTCGAAGACGCCTCTGCCCCGGCAAGCTTGTGCTCACGGGGAGTGAGAGGTCGATGAACAATCCGATGAGGTGGTATGAGCGTATCCCATAGAAGTGCCCGAGATCAAGAAGTGCCCGAGATCAAACCGAAGCTACAGGAGATCCTCATCGAGCTCCAGGGTGCACCGAGACAATAAGATAGTGGGAGACGGCCCCCCGTCTCCCACTATTGTGTCGAGCTCCCGATGTCCTGGGTCGGGAGCCCGCCCGTTTATACACCGCCGGGGACATCCACGCCGGAGATGCGCAGGTACTCGGGCTTGGGCGGCTTGCCCGTATACCGGTACTCCGCGGCCATGTAGCTCATGGTGATGGCCCGCCGCGGCATCTGCGAGCGGTTCTCCGCCGTGCCGTGGATCAACAGACTGTGGAAGAACAGCCCGCTGCCTGGCTTCATCGGAATGGGCACCAGCTCCTTGGGGTCGTAATACTGCTCCGGGATAACGTAATCATCCTGGACATGCACGTGTGGCAGGGCGCCTCGCTTGTGGCTGCCGGGGATGGCCATCATGCAGCCGTTCTCCAGCGTGGCCGGGTCAAAGGGCATCCAGCAGGACCAGAGCTGCATGGGCTCGATGGGCCAGTAAGGCGAGTCCTGGTGTACGCCCTTGGCCGAGCCGACCGCCGGCGGCTTCATCAGCACGTCGGCGCGGAAGAGCTTCAGGTTCGGGCTCATCAGCTCCTGCATCAGCCGCACGATCTGCGGATGCAGGATCAGCTTCAGGAACAGGTCGTCGTGGGCCATGCCGCTGATCTTGCGGATATCCTCACCGAGCGGGGCGGAGAGCTCACCGCGGGCGATGCGCGGCTCGACCTGGAGCCGCATGCCGGGCGGCAGCGGCCGCTCGCGGCGGGCGTACTCCATGAGACGCTGGATGTAGGCCTGGCATTCCTCCGGCGAGATAAGGTCCTCGACAACGAAGTAGCCATCTTCTTCGGCGGCGCGGCGCTGCGTTTCGGTAAGACCTGCTACGGCAACCATCGTATGCCCCCTTATACTCTATCTATACTCTCTATACTCTTCACTCTTCTCGACTGCGATCGGCCAGGCTCCGGCAGCCCCGCGGGCATCCTGTGCCGGGCGGGATGAGCCTGCCAGGCACTACTGTAGCTCGAAAGCCATCGGGCGTCCATAGCCGCCCTTTCGCCAGACCTGGACTCTTTTTCGTTTTTCGCCATAGTGGCAGCATGCCATGGTGTGCTCGGAACCAGGAGCCGGAATCAGGAGAGAGTAGCCAGCGCTCTTCCGCGCTGGCGATGCAGGTGGTCGCGAGGTCATCAGGGGCAGCGACTGCGCTGCCGGGCGTGGAGGGGCTGTGGCGCGAGGCAGCAGTGATCGCGCTGCGCGGAGGCTTTTGTGCCTGCGAACCCTCGTGGCGGCTGGAGGAGTGCACGCGGCCGCACTACCAGCTCTGGCTGGCCATCGGCACGGCCCTGCTGGCGCCGCCGCTGGCGTCGCATGCCGGCACGCACGATCCGACGCAGGTGCGGCCGGCGGGAGGACCATCAAGCCGGGCAGCCGGCCTCTGGGGCAGGCACGTCGCCGGTACCTGCCGGATCGCCGGACGGAGAGCGCAGGAGATCCCGGGGAGGGGAAAAAGAAGATGGTCCAGCCTGCGGATGTGCAATTGGCCACGAAATGACGTATCGGCGCGAGTGGCGCCGGCGGCTTGTGGCTGCTCTGCGACTCGGTGGTCATCGCCCCCGGATCTAGGCACCCCGTTCCTCAAAGACGCGGCGTGCGATATCGATGGCGGTCGCCGCAGTAGGCCAGCCGGCATAGAAGGCGAGGTGCGTGATCAACTCGACCAGCTCATCCTTGGTGACGCCGTTGTCGAGCGCCCTCTTCATGTGATTGGGCAGCTCGTTCGTCCGATACAGCGCCTCCAAGGTCGCCACCGTGATCAGGCTCCGATCGCGCTTGGAGAGGCCGGGACGTTCCCAGACGTCCTCGAACAGCACCGTGTCAGTGTACCTCTGAAGCGCAGGGGCAATGTCGGCGAACGGCCGGCGTGCCTGCGACATTTGGGTAGGTTCATCGGTCATCGATATTCTCCTCACCGTGCTTCGTGCGCGGTTGGCTGTGCAGCTTCTGCTCGAGAGTCGTCCCTTGTTTAAATAAAAAATATAGAATAATATAAAATTGCTAGATAGGGAGCTTTCGTTCACTCAGCGCCTTCACTATCGCCGGGTCGCGATGGTCGAAGAAACTACTCGTCTTGGTGTCGAGCGTGGCGATGGCGGCCATGTCCTCCAGGGTGAGCTGAAACCCAAAGACGTCGAAGTTCTCAGCGATACGCTCCGGGCGGACCGACTTCGGGATGGCAACGATCCCTCTCTGGATCAGCCAGCGCAGGATAACCTGCGCCACCGTCTTCTGGTGCCTGTCTGCGATGGCACGCAGCACTTCATTGGTGAAGATGCCATGCCGGCCTTCTGCGAACGGCGCCCACGCCTCGTGTTGGATGCCGTGCGCGCGCAAGAACTCGTGCGCTTCAACCTGCTGGTTGAAGGGGTGCGTCTCGATCTGATTCACCGCCGGCACTACCTCGTTGTGAACCATCAGGTCCATCAGGCGGTCGGGCTGGAAGTTGCTGACACCGATCGCGCGCACGAGCCCCTCCCGGTACAGATCCTCCATCGCCCGCCACGCACAGTGCACGTCTCCGTACGGCTGGTGAATCAGGTATAGGTCCAGGTACTCCAGACCCAGCCGCTTCAACGACCGATCGAACGCCCGCTTGGCCTTGTCGAACCCAGCGTCCTGCACCCACAGCTTGGTCGTGACGAACAGCTCCCGGCGCGGCACGCCGCTCCGCTTGATCGCCCGTCCGACGGCCTCTTCGTTCATATACGACGCCGCCGTATCGATCAGCCGGTAGCCCACGGCCAGCGCCTCGGAGACGGCTCGCTCGCATTCCTCCGGATCCGTTATTCGGAAGACGCCGAAGCCGAGCTGGGGCATCTCCACTCCATTATTCAATATTCAATGTGACCGTTTGCATGGTGTGTCTCCCTTTTGGTTGCAAGAGCTTTCCTGGGCAATATTCCTACCAGTGTGTAAAAACCCTGGCGTAAGGGTCCGCTGCAGTTTGCTATCTTAACCTACCTCCAGTTCCCTGACAAGTTCCTGGAGCCGCCATCCCCAAAAGCTTCTCGCCTCAGCGCCTCCAGCTCCACCAGACGTCTGGGGTTATCCTTACTTTTCGCTAGTTACGAGAGGACGTGATCAAAGTGGCATAGAGGAGCCTCACCTATCCCATGCTAGCCGAGGCCTCTCGGCGGCGCTCACGATCAACAGCAAGGGGCACATGGCAGCGCAACGTCTTATGCTCCCGGTAGCGGTTGCGGCGGTGAGAAGAGGAGCTACAGGAGGAGCTATATGCGCCTGACTTGCCACAGCTCCTCTACTCTGCTAGCCTTCGTAACTACTGCCTGGATCGTAGAGCTCCGCAATGACACACAGTCCGGTACACCGACGTGCCCTTCTGAGCCGGTCGCTCGCGCTGCCGCTGGCCCCGGCGCTGGGCCAGGCCAGGCCGGAGCGAGCCTCGAGCGCTGGGTACCCCCATGAAGCGGCCGCTGTGGGCGAGCAGGGCGCTCTGCTGCCGCCGGGCACGGTGCTGGCCCAGGCCCAGGACGCCTTCGTGGTGCAGGACAATTCCGGCGCCGCCTGGTTCGTCGGCAACGCGGCGGTGCTGCGCATCGTCCGCCTGGACGGGGGCGCGCTGGCCACTGTGGCGCTGGTGGAGCGCAGCTCCGGCGACCCCTGGCTCATTCCAGGCCGTGAGTTTGTGCTCGACGCAGGGACAGGTCCGCTGGACGGGAGTTCCGGCTGGACCCTGGCCGGCGTCGAAGCGGCCGCGGCGGGGCCCGCGCGCTGCGAGCTGCGCCTGCGCCTGCGTCCGGCGGCCGAGCCGGCTCCGCCAGTTGAGCTGATCGCTGGCTACGGTGTCTACGCGGGCTCGCCAGTGGTCGAGCAGTGGCTGGAGGTGGCCGCTGCCGGGCCGGAGATGTTGCGGGTGCAGGCGCTGGCGCCGGCAGCCCTGCGCATCGCCCACGGCGAGGGGGCGCGCTGGCAGTGCTACACCGTGCCGCGGCGCGGGCCGCAGATCAAGCGCACCGATCTCGCCGGCAACGCGCAGGTACGCATCGCCGGGACACTGACCGAGAGCCTGGAGACTCCCTGGCTCCCGCTGTTCTACCTGCGCGACGGGAGCGCCGAGGCCGGGCTGTTCGGCGGCTGGGCCTGGTCGCACGAGTTTGATGTTACGTTGGCTGCGGCCGGGCCGGATGTAGAGGTCCAGGCGGCGCACCGGTTGGGCGAGGGCTGGCCGCTCGGGCCCGGGGAACGCATGCCCTCGTTTCGGTTCTTCCTGGGCCTCTTCCGCGGCGATCTGGACGACGGCGGCCGCGCCATGCGCAGCTTCACCGAGCGGCATGTCGTCCCGCCGGCGCCGCCGGACTGGCCGCCGGCCGACTGGAACTCCTTCGCCGGGCTGAAGCTGGAGGTGCGGCTGCCCTACCTCTATCGCGAGGCCGAGCTGGCGGCAGCGCTGGGACTGGAGCTGTTTCTGGTCGATCATGGCTGGGAGCGCGAAGCAGGCTACTGGCAGCCGCGCGAAGAGTTGTACGGCCCGAACGGCATCGAACTGCGCCGCCTGGCCGATTACGTGCACAGCCTGGGCATGAAGTTCGGCCTATGGGTTGATCTGGGCGAGGCAGCCCCGACCGCACCGATCCTGCGCGACCATCCGGAGTACCTGGCCCGTACGGTGGGGAAGGCCGCGCAGGGCTACCTGGGCGCCAAACTGCTCTGCCTGCACGCGGCCGGAGAGTGGGTGGCCAGCGAACTGATCCGGCTGATCGACACTTACCAGCTGGACTGGCTCAAGTTCGACCAGCCGCAGATCGCCCCGTGTGTGGACCCGCGGCACGGCCACGGTACCAGTCCCGAGGCTGGCGGCTATGCCAACGTTCTGGCGCTCTACCGCGTGCTGGACCGCGTGCGCCGCGAGCGGCCGCAGGTGGTGCTGGAGAATTGCTATAGTGGCGTCGGGTACCTGGACTTCGGCATGATGGCTCGCACCGGCGCCTGCTGGCTAACCGACGATGGCGTGGACGGCAAAGCCTCCAAGTCCCACCTCCAGCAGCTCTACCGCTTCGCCGCTATGGCGGCGCCGTTACGCTACCTGCATCTGTGGGCCTCGGGGCCGCTCGCCGGCACCCCGGAAGAGCAGGCGTATCTGGCCGCGGCGAACATGAGCGGCATGTGGGGGCTCTCCTACCGGCTGGGCACGCTCTCAGATGAGACACTGGGCCTGCTGCGGCGGCTAGTGGCCATGTATAAGCGGGTGCGCCCGCTGCTGCGCGACGGGGAGGTGGTCTTCCTCTTCCCGAACGGGCGCGCTCCAGCCTGGTACGGCGCGCAGTACCTCGCCCACGATGCTGCCCGCACCGCGGTGCTCCTCTTGCGCAACCCCGGGCCGGCCAACCGCACAGCCGACCCGCAGACCGCGGCGGTGGAGCTACGCGGGCTGGACCCAGCGGGGCAGTACCGCGTCTGGCTGGAGGCGGTTACGGGAGAGCCCGTCGAGCTGGGCAGCTTCGACGGCGCCGCGCTGATGGACGGGGCCATCTCCGTGACGCTGCCCCTGCCGGCGGTGCGCTGGCTGTTTGCCGAGCGGGTGTAGGCGAGCCGGCGCCGGCACGCCCGGCCGGTCAGGCGCCACCGCTCCCCGGGCGCACTAGCAGTACGGGAACCGTCGCGGCCGAGATCACCTTCGCCGCCACGCTCCCCAGCACCCAGCGGGCGATGCCACTGCGGCCATGGGTGGCCATGACGATGCAGTCAGCATTGCGCCACTGCGCCGTCTGGATGATCGTCTCAGCTACGTCGCCCTCGGCCACGAGGGGCACGGCATCGAGGCCACCCTGCTCAAGTCGCGCGCACTGGTGCGCAAGGTATTGCTCACGGGCAGCGCGCACAGCGGCGATGAGCAGGGCCTGGTCTCCGCGCTCCGCGGCCTGCCAGAGCTCAGCCTCGCCCTCGATGTAGTGGCCAGGGCGCGGGACCACGGTCAGCAGGTCCAGGCGGGCGCCGAAGAGGCGGGCCAGCGCCACCGCGTGCGGCAGCGCGGCCTCGCTCAGGGGCGAGCCGTCCAGCGGCACCAGGAGGCGCGTATATGCCGTGCGGAGCTCCTGCTCGACCACACGCGCAGGTATGAGAAGCACGGGGATGGTAGCGGCGCGCACAACGCGGTCGGCCACGCTGCCGAGCATCCAGCGGCCCAGGCCGCCGCGGCCGTGCGTGGCCATGGCGATGAGCCGGGCCTGCACGTCGCGCGCGGCAGCGAGCACTTCGGCCGCGGGGTCCCCACGCGCCACCAGCGTATGGGCGGTGAGCCCGGCGGCGGCCAGGTGCGCCCGCACCTGTTCGAGATAGTCCTCCGCCAGGCGCTCCGCCCGGTCCAGGGCCTCAGCAGCCAGGTCAACGGCGATCGCTGGCGGCAGGATGGGCTGGAATACCGGAGGCACCACGCAGAGCAGCCAGACCTGCCCCTGGAGTCGGCGCGCCAGCTGGCGGGCATGCGGCAGCGCCAGCTCGGCCAGGTCGGAGCCGTCAAGCGGCACCAGGATGCGTTCGTACATCGCGACCTCCCGGCCGGGGTGAGAGAGACTCGCGGGACTCGCGAGCCTCCCTCAAATTCGGGGTGTGTCATGGTGCGCGGGCCGCCCGGTCAGAGGCCAGCGCCGGCTCGCGCCACGGGAACTCGGAGAGATAGCCGCGCTGGACGAGCCAGCGAGCGAATTCCAGGCGGCGCAAGGCCGGCGGCTCCTCGGGAGGCCGGACCGGCTCGGGCCGGCGGCCGTGGCGGCGCAGCCAGATCAGACGCTGGATTTGCGCTTCGCTAAGGCCGGCGGCACGCAGGCGGGCGATGCCGGCCTGCTCCTCGGTGAGTGGCCGCCAGCCGGGCGCCGCATCGTCACTCCCCACTACAGGCAAAAGCTCCATCGCCCGACCTCCATGCCCCTGCGGGGCGGGACAGGAAGTGAGGAAGCCAAGGATCTTCCGAAGCCGTCGCAGCAGCCGCCCCATCGCGGCTCCTCCCGCTGCGCCATCTACCCGGTGCTTCCAGTCCTTTCCAGTCCTTCCAGGCGATTCCAGCATCGCAGATGCGCCCCCCACCCGCATCAGGGGAATCCCCGCATATAGGCGCCTCGGGGCCTCCAACACGCAGCGGAGGCAGCCCCGACCGCACAGCCGGGCGGCAGGTGCCCTAGAAGACGATGAGCGGCTTGATCACCCCCTCGAGCTTCTTATCCATGACCTCGAACGCCCGCTCCATCTCGTCGAAGCGGAAGGTATGCGTGGTCAGCCGGGTCGGATCAACGCGGCCGGTCTGGAGAAGGCGCAGCAGCCGCTCCATGCGCAGCCGGCCGCCGGGGCAGAGGCCGGTCCTGATCGTTTTCTCCGCCATGCCCACGCCCCAGGCGAGGCGAGGAATGCCGATCGTGTCACCATGGCCGTGGTAGCCAATGTTCGAGATCGTCCCGCCGGGCTTCGTCACCTCGATGCACTGCTGGAAGGTGATCTCCGCGCCGAGCGCCTCGATCGAGCTATCAACCCCAACGCCACCGGTGAGTTCCAGGATGCGCGCCACAACGTTTTCCTTCGTCGGGTCGAGCACGATGTCGGCGCCGTAGAACCGAGAGAGCTCCTGGCGCTGTGGGATCGATTCGACGGCAATGATCAGTCCGGCGCCGCGCAGCCTGGCGCCGGCCGTAGCCATCAGGCCCACCGGGCCCTGGGCGAAGATGGCCACCGTGCCGCCGAGAGGGATATCGGCGTTCTCCGCGCCCATGAAGCCGGTGGACATCATGTCACAGCAGTAGACGGCAGCCTCGTCGGGCACGCCATCGGGTATGTGGGCCATGTTGGCGTCGGCCTCGTTGACGTGGAAGTATTCAGCGAAGACACCATCCTTCGTGTTAGAGAACTTCCAGCCACCCAGCGGTCCGCCGGACTGTGACGGATGGCCCGCCTGCGAGGCCGGATCGCCCCAGTCCGGAGTGATAGCGCCAACCACAACGCGATCCCCTGGCTTGAACAGCTTAACCTGGTCGCCCACCGCATGGACGATGCCGACGGCTTCGTGGCCCAGGGTGAGGTTCTCCCGCGGCCCGATTGCCCCATGCACTGTGTGTGAGTCAGAGGTGCAGATCAGCGCCATGGTCGTCCGCACGATGGCGTCGGTGGGCCCGGGCTGGGGCACGGGCTTCTCCATGAAGCCTACCGATCCGATCGAACGCATTACGAAGGCCCTCACCGCTTAACTCCTTTCTGGCTTCCTGCGTCTAGCTTCCCGCGTGGATGCCTCTGTTCGAGGGACTCTGCCTCGGAACTGCACACAGCAAGACGCGCCGACCTGTGAACAGCAAGGAGGGTGCTCCGGCGAGGGCCTCGCCGGAGCACCCGACACCGGCTTGTGGCCCCACACACCCGCGGCGCCTCCATTCCCAGCCGGGGTCCTGCGCACGCCCGCACCTCAGTGCGCACCGGGCCGGCCGGACTGCTCTGGACGCCAGTTCACGCCGTAGTGTTCTGCCAGCGTATGCAGCAGTTCACGCAACAGCTCGCGCGGCACCGGCTCCTGGAGGACGGCAAGGGTCATACCCTCGTCCAGCGGCACCACCTGGAGCGAGGTCTGCTCCGGCTCGGGGCTGGCAGCCTCCGGCCGTGGCTGCTCGTCAAACGCGGCTGGATCGACGGCGTCGCCAAACATGACAGGACTCCCTGCGATGGGTATGGCCGAGTCAGAGACATCCGATGTCTTGACTCTATCCGGCCGGCCGGAGACGCAGCATCAGGAAAAGCCCTGACTTCTCAGCGCCAGCCCACCCTGAGCGCGGCGATCCCCTGCCTCCTCGCCACCATGCACTGCTACCTCGTGGTGTGCTGCGGCGCGCTGCCTGCGCAGGCAGCGCGCCGCGCTGGGGCGGACGGCCAGCCGCTCAGGCTCGACCGGACCGCCGCAGTCAACGCAGCGCCCGTAGCTACCGGCATCCAGCCGCTCGATGGCCTCCACCACTGCAGCCAGATGCTGCGCCAGCTCATCGGCGAGCAGCGCGGCCGTCTCCTGCGCCGCCACATCGGCGGCAATGTCGCCGGCCTCACCGGCCGGGCCGCCCTCGGCCGCCTCGCTGGCAGCAAGCTGGCGGATCTGCCGCTGCAGGGCATCGATCTGCGCCCGCCAATGCTCGCGCTCGGCCAGCAGCCGCGCTCGCACATCCTCAAACACTCGCCCGGTCCCGTCCTGCCGGTGAGCCTGCTGCTCCTGCGTAGTCATAGCGTTCAGCTCCCGTGCACTCGTGCACATGCATTACATGCTCCATGGTCTCATCCCGGCGCTAGCCACTGAGAGGAGCGCCTGGCTCCAGTATCCCGTGGAACCGCGGTCGGAGGCATCAGGAGAACTCCCTGTCGGGCCCGGCAGGCTCCCTGATGCGACCGTACGAGCAGCCCGGCCGCAGGATCGTGGGTTCTTCCCGTTGTCGGGCGCGAGCGGCAGTGCGAGAATGAGGACGAGGAGCAGACGGCATATGGGACGGCCTCCTCCCAGTTTGCTAAGCCGTGGGCGGACAGGCTCTGCGCAGCGGGGCGCTGAACCAGAGGATACGCCTTTCTGGGATACACCTTTAGCTCAACTGCTTAAGCGCTTGGAAACATTGCCGGATGGCCTCACGGCGGACGAGGCGCGGCGCCGCCTGGCGCGGTACGGCCCGAACGAGCTGCCGCGGGCTGAGCGGCGCGGCCTGGTGCTGGAACTGGTGGGGCTGCTAGCGAACCCGCTGGTGCTGGTCCTGCTGGCAGCCAGTGCAGTGTCGGCTGCTCTAGGCGAGGCCGTCAACGCAGGGCTGATCGTCCTGATCATCGCCCTGAGCCTGCTGCTCGATGCCGTGCAGGTGTACCGTTCGCAGCGGGCGGCGGAGCGTTTGCGTCAGGCGCTCGCTGTCACCGCTACTGTACTGCGTGACGGTGCCTGGGTTGAAGTTCCGCTGGCGCAGGTGGTCCCCGGTGATGTGGTGCGGCTGTCTGCCGGAGACCTGGTTCCGGCCGACGGCCGTCTGATCGAGGCCCGCGATCTCTCGGTAGATCAGGCGGCGCTGACCGGGGAGTCACTGCCGGTGGCTAAGGAGGTCGAGGAAGCACCGCCCGGCGGGAGGACACTGGCTGACGCCCGCGGGGCGGTCTTCCTTGGCACCTCGGTGGTCAGCGGCACGGGCATTGCCGTGGTAGTGCGTACCGGGCGGGCGACAGCGTACGGGCAGATCGCGGCGCGACTACGCGCCCGACCGCCGGAGACCGAGTTCGAGCGAGGCATGCGGCGCTTCGGCCTGCTGATCATGCGCACCACCCTCCTGCTGGTGCTGTTCGTCTTTCTGGTGAACGCCCTCTTTCGCCGTGATCCGCTGGAATCGTTCCTGTTCGCTGTGGCGCTGGCAGTAGGACTGACGCCTGAATTCCTGCCGATGATCATCACCGTGACGCTGGCACAGGGGGCCATGCGCATGGCCCGGCAAAAGGTGATTGTGCGGCGTCTAGCGGCGATCGAAAACTTCGGCAGCATGGATGTGCTGTGCAGTGACAAAACTGGCACGCTGACGCGCGGCGAGATCGCGCTGGACCGGTGCATCGACACCGGTGGGCAGGAGAGCGAGCAGGTTCTGTTGCTGGCGGCGCTGAACAGCGCCTATCAGACCGGGCTGAAGAGCCCGCTGGATGGCGCCATCCTGCGACATCCGCATCCGTCGCTGGCCGAGTACGCCAAGGTAGACGAGGTGCCCTTCGACTTCCAGCGCCGGCGCGTCTCGGTGGTGGTCGAGCGCGCCGGCGAGCGGCTGCTGGTGACGAAGGGCGCGCCCGAGAGCGTCATCCCGGTCTGCGTCTGGCACGAGCAGGAGGGCAGGCGGAGGCCGCTGGACGCTGCGGCGCGCTCCCGCGTAGAGGAACAATTCCGTGCGCTGAGCAGGGAAGGCTACCGGGT
This sequence comes from Chloroflexota bacterium, assembly GCA_042408875.1. Lineage (GTDB taxonomy): Bacteria > Chloroflexota > UBA11872 > JBHOQS01 > JBHOQS01 > JBHOQS01. The sequence goes on from JBHOQS010000009.1 coordinate 46,390, forward strand.
ACTTGCGGTGGCTTACCGGGTGGTAGCGATCCAGTTGAAATATGGTATTGCCGACGAGCAGGAACTAGTCCTGGCAGGCTTTGTGACGTTTTATGATCCGCCCAAGGAGGATGTTGCTGCAGCGATCGAGGCGCTGCGGCGCGACGGCGTCACGGTGAAGCTCCTGACCGGCGATAACGAACTGGTCGCCCAGCATGTATGCCAGCAAGTTGGCCTGGATGTCCGGCGCGTTGTCCTGGGTGGTGAACTCGACCGCATGAGCGACGCGGCGCTTGCACACGTTGCCGAGGAGACTACTCTGTTCGCTCGAGTTACACCAGAGCAGAAACTACGCATCCTGCGCGCCCTCCAACACCGCGGCTACGTAGCGGGCTTTCTGGGCGACGGCATTAACGACGCGCCGGCGCTGCACGCTGCTGATGTAGGCATCTCTGTCGATGGCGCGACCGATGTGGCGCGGGAGGCCGCTGAAATTGTGCTGCTGGAGCGCAGCCTGCATGTCCTGCATCAGGGAGTCCTGGAGGGGCGCCGCAGCTTCGCTAACATCACCAAGTACATTCTGATGGGCACCAGCTCCAACTTTGGCAACATGCTGAGCATGGCCGGTGCCTCGATCTTCTTGCCCTTTTTGCCGTTACTGCCGCTGCAGATCCTGCTGAATAATTTCCTGTATGACCTGGCGCAGGTGTCGCTACCCACCGACTATGTCGATGCAGGCTTCTTGCAGCGGCCGCGGCGCTGGGACGTCGGGTTCATCCAGGAGTTCATGCTGCTCTTCGGACCGCTCAGCTCGCTGTACGACTTTCTGACATTCTATATCCTGCTGGCGCTATTCCATGCGCCGCCGGAGCTCTTCCGCGCTGGCTGGTTCATCGAGTCGCTGGCCACGCAGACGCTGGTGATCTTCGTCATCCGCACAGCCGGAAACCCGCTGCAGAGCCGGCCCAGCCCGGCCCTGGTTGCTACCGTACTTGCCGTCGCAGGGGCAGGCGCTGCGCTGCCGTTCACTCCGCTGGCGCCAGCATTGGGCTTCGCCAGCCCGCCGCCGGTCTTGCTGGCCGTGCTGGCTCTCCTGGTCGTGACCTACCTCGGCGTCGTCGAGCTGGCCAAGCGCTGGTTCTACCGCCACCACCGCCTGTGAGCGCGCGAGTATGTCGCGTCGGGCTGACAGCCCTGGAGTGCAGCAACCGAGCTGGTGTGGCAACGGCCCAGCCAGGGGCAAAAGCGTTTTCAGCCGTGCCGGGTCGCACCGATGTCGCTGGCCTTGTCGGCTAGGGGTAGACCCCAGTGATGGCCTTAGGTCTCACCTGACGGTGCGGGAGTGCCGCCGGATGCGGACGCGGCGCGAACGAGCAGGAGCGGGACCGGCGCTGCGGTGACGAGCTTCGTGGCCACGCTCCCCAGCAACCAGCGCATGATACTGCCGCGGCCGTGTGTGGCCATCACAATGAGATCGGCGCCATGCGATTCCGCCGTGCGAATGATCATCTCCGGCACATCACCGCTCTCCAGCGTGGCCTCGATCTGCAAGCCTTCCTGCCGTAGCCGCGCCGCAAGGTCGTGGAGATAGCGTTCACGCTCATCGCGCAACGCCTCGTACTCCAGGTCGGGAAACCAGCTCTCCGGATACTGGGTCAGGTCGGAGCGTGGCATGACGCTGAGGAGCTCGATGGTGGCATTGAAGGCCCTGGCGGTGAGTAGGGCGTGCAGTAGCGCTTCTTCGGCTAGAGCCGAGCCATCGAGCGGCACGAGCAGGCGGCGGAAGCCTGGCTGGCGCGCTGCAGCTGCGGCGCGCGCCGGCACGACCAGCACCGGGATCGTGGCAGCGCGCACGACACGATCGGCCACGCTGCCGAGCATCCAGCGTCCTAGGCCGCCGCGGCCGTGCGTGGCCATCGCAATCAGGTCGGCGCGGCCCTCCTGCGCGGCAGCCAGGATCTCCCCGGCCGGGTCGCCCCAGCGCACGATGGCGCGCACGGTGAGGCCGCTTGCTTCCAGACGCCGCTGCACGTCCTGGAGATACTCCTGCGCCTGGTCTACCGCGGCCCTGGCCAGACGGACAGACGAGCCTGACTCAAGCGGCACCGGCGCCAGCACCTGGAGGAGCCAGAGCTGGGCGTTAAAGCGCCGGGCCAGTAGCCCGGCTGGAGCCAGCGCCAGCTCGGCAAGCTCAGAGCCGTCAAGCGGCACAAGGATGCGGTGATACATAGGCGACCTCGCTTTCGCTCACCGTGCAGGACCCGGTAACCTCCATCCCCAGCATACCCCTGGACCGGGGGGCGCGCCATCGGGAGAACTCCCGATTGGTTGACGCTGGCGACGAGCGGCTGCTATCCTTGCACGAGGAAACCCCGATGGCGACGGTATCCGGCCCGGCCCTCACCGTGCCCGGCGCCAACGACGCGCCGGTCATCCACGTGCACCGCCTCTGCAAGTACTACCGCGTCTATCAGAAGCAGCCCGGCCTGCTCGGCTCGCTGCGCGGCCTGGTGCGCCGCACCTATCGCGAGGTCAGGGCCGTCGAGGATGTCTCGTTCGATATCCAGGTGGGCGAGCTGGTCGGCTTCCTGGGGCCGAACGGCGCCGGCAAGACCACCACGCTGAAGGTGCTGTCGGGCCTGCTGTACCCGACCAGTGGGCGGGTCTCCGTACTGGGCTACGACCCGTGGAAGCGGCAGCCGGAGTTCCAGCGGCAGTTCTCGCTGGTGCTGGGCCAGAAGAACCAGCTCTGGTGGGACCTGCCGGCGATCGAGTCGTTTGTGCTCAACAAAGAGATTTACGGCGTGCCGGACGCGCAGTTCCGCCGCACTCTGGAGGAGCTGGTCGAGCTGCTGGACCTCCGCCGCGTGCTCTACGTGCAGGTGCGCAAGCTCTCGCTGGGCGAGCGGATGAAGTGCGAGCTGGCGGCGGCGCTGCTGCACTCCCCGCGGGTGCTGTTTCTCGACGAGCCCACGATCGGCCTGGACGTGGTGATGCAGCAGCGCATCCGCGACTTCATCAAGGAGTACAACCGCCGGCACGGCGCCACGATCATCCTGACCAGCCACTACATGGACGACGTGAAGGAGCTATGCCAGCGGGTGCTCATCATCAACCACGGGCGGCTGATCTACGACGGACGCCTGGACGAGATCGTGCGCCGCTACGCCGACTGGAAGGTGCTGCTGGCCGTGTTCGAGCAGCCGGTGGAGCGGGCGCGGCTGGAGGGGTTCGGCGAGGTGGTGAGCTATGAGCCGCTCCAGGCGGCCATCCGCGTGCCGCGCAGCGAGATCGCCGCGCGCACCGGCCGGCTGTTGGCCGAGCTGCCGGTGCTGGACGTCACCATCCAGGAGACCGAGGTCGAGGACGTGATCCGCCACATCTTCGGCGAGCCAGCGGATGCCAGCGTGGCCGCGCCGGCTGAGGCTGGCGCTCTCTAAGGAGCCGGCAAAGGAGCCCACCGAGGAGTCCGCCATGGCAGTCACCGGCGCTTCCGCACCGCCCCAGACCCCGGCAGCGCAGCCGACGCGTCCGGCCGCTGCGCCGCTGCCGCCGCTTACGCTGGGAGCGCGGCTGCGGGCGTACCGGGCCCTGCTGGCCGCATCGTACCAGGAGGCGCTGCACTATCGCGCCGAGGGCGCCGTCTGGTTCACCTTCGAGTTCGTGCAGCCGCTGGTGATGATCAGCATGTGGCTGACCGTCTACGCCGGGCGGCAGGACGTGGCCGGCTACGCCCGGCCGGACATGGTGCTGTACTACCTGGGGGTGATGGTGCTGGCCACGCTGCTGGTGCCGCACCCAGAATGGTGGATCTCTGAGCTGATCCGCACCGGCGAGCTCTCGCAGTACCTGATCAAGCCCATGCCGGTGGCCGCCTGGCAGCTCACCAGCGAGATTGCCTGGAAGCTCGTGCGCGTGCTGCTGGTCACGCCGGTGCTGATCGTAGCGCTGCTCGTGCTTGGGCAGACCGTGCGGCCGCCAGCGCTGGAATGGTGGGGCTATCCGCTCTTCCTGGCGAGCTGCGTAGCCGGTTTCGCCCTGTGCCACTGCCTGAAGGTCACGTTGGGCTGCACGGCGTTCTGGATCAGCAAGGCCGAGGGCGTGTTCTCGTTTTACTGGCTATTCGAGCAGCTCTACAGCGGGCGTTTCATGCCGCTGGACCTCTTGCCGGCGCCGGTGGCCGCGGCGGGAGCGTGGCTGCCGTTCCCGTATATCTACTATGTGCCGCTCCAGCTCTTCCTGGGGCGCCTGAGCGGCGCGGCGCTGTGGCAGGCGCTCGGCGTGCAGCTGCTCTGGCTGATCGCAAGCGTCCTGCTCGTGCGGGTCGTGTGGCGGCGCGGACTGATCCGCTACGAGGCCATGGGCGGGTGAGGCGCGATGCTGCGGTATCTGCGCATCTATCTCGCCTTCGTACGCAACTGTGCCGTGCGTGAGATGGAGTTCCGCACGGACCTCATGCTGTTCAGCGTCAGCAACGTGCTGATGAGCGCGCTGCTAGTGCTGATGATGGCGTTTCTCTTTGCACGCACGCGGGAGATCGCTGGCTGGACGGCTGAGCGCGTGGTGCTGGTCACCGGCACGCAGATCATCGTGGCCGCGACGCTGGATTTCCTGTTCCTCAAGAACATGTCGATGCTGTCGCGGTACGTCAACCGCGGCGAGCTGGACATGGTACTGGTGAAACCGCTAAACAGCCAGTTCCTGGTCTCGCTACGCTACGTGGACTTCAGCCAGCTCCCCAGTATGGTTGTCGGGGCGGCGTATGTGATCGGGGCGGTGCAGCGTGCCGGCATCCAGGTCACGGTGGTAGGGATCGCGCTCTACCTGGCGCTCATCGTCGTGGCCGTAGTGATGTTCTACAGCCTGTGGTTTCTCACCGTCACGTTCGTGCTGTACGTAGGGCGAATTAATAACATCCACTACCTGATCTACCCGCTGATCGAGCAGGCGCGCCTGCCTGCCGACGTGTTCCGCGGCCCGCTGCGGCTGGCGTTCTACTTCGCGCTGCCAGTGGCCTTCGTGGCCACGGTCCCGGCGAAGGCGCTGAGCGGCCTGCTAGAGCCGTGGACGGTCTTCTACGGCCTGCTCTTCGCGGCGGCGGTGCTGGGGCTGTCGGTGTGGTTCTGGAACTTTTCGCTCAAGCAGTACTCGGGGGCGAGCGCGTAGGGCGTATCACTCTTCCTCGAGGATGCGGGCGCCCAGGATGCGGCTGGCCTTCAGGACGAAGGGATCGCTGGTGGGGCTGGTGTAGCGAGTGCGGCGCGCCTGAGGCTGGGCGCTGCCGGAGAGGGCAGTACGCACCTGGAGCTCAGTGCCGACAGCCCGGCGCAGGGCGCGCTCGAGGATGATGCGGTTCTCCGTCTCGTCGGCGCGCTGGCGGTGGAAGGCATAGTCGAACTCCAGCGTGAGCACAGTGCCTTCGACGCGCACCGGGCGGGCGTCGCGCAGGATGGCCTCGAGCGAACGGCTGTCCCGCCGCACCAGGGCCAGGACGCGATCCCACATCTGCCGTACCTGCTCCAGGTCAGGCGAAGAGGCTGCGTGCGGCTCGGGAGCGGCAGGGTCTCCGCCGGGCACACCGGCCAGAGAGCGGTCCTCCACCAGCAGCTCTGGAGCCAACGGCGCCTGTGGGGAGGACGGAACCGCGGCCGCTCCCGCGGCGGGCATCTCGGCTGCGGGTTCTTCATCCGGGGTGTTCGCCGGGATGCGCTCCTGTCCATCTGGCACCGGGGCGGCAGCACGCGACGGCGCCGGCTCGACCATGCGGGGGGCGGGGCGCTCGGAGAGGCTCGCCGACACCGGCGCGGGGCGAGGCGCGCGGAGAGACGGGGCAGGCGCGGCCGGCGCCTCCTGCTGGGGCAGCGCGCCCAGGGCGCTCTCAACCAGCGCCAGCTCAAGCGGCAACTGGGGCTGGGCCGCGTGGCGCAAGGCTGCATCCGCCTGGGCAAACAGGCGGACCGCGTGCAGCAGAGCGGGCGTCTCGATCTGCTGCGCCAGCTCAACCATCTCCTGCTCGGTCTCCTCGGTCACACCGGCCAGCTCCTGCACGCTGGCGCCGGCCTTGGCCAGCAGCACGCCGCGCAGGTACTCGACCACCTCGCGGTTGAACTGGCGCAGGTCCAGGCCATCGGCCAGGGCCTGGTTAATCAGCCGCAGGCCCGCTGGCACGTCGTGGCGCACGATCGCCGCGGCGAGCTGCGCCGCGGCCTCCGAGCGGCCCGCGCCGAGCATGGCGCGCACTGTCTCCACCGTCACACCGTCGCCGCCGAAGGTGATCGCTTGATCCAGCAGCGAGATCGCATCGCGCACCGAGCCGGTGCCGTAGCGAGCGATCAGCTCCAGCGCCCGATCCTCGACCTGGATGCCCTCCGCGGCAGCGATGTGGCGCAGGCGAGCTACCAGCGCATCGAAGGAGACGCGGCGAAACTCGAAGCGCTGGCAGCGGGAGAGGATGGTCGCCGGCACGCGGTGCACCTCGGTCGTGGCCAGGACGAAGAGCACGTGAGGGGGTGGCTCCTCCAGCGTCTTCAGCAGGGCGTTGAAGGCGCCGGTGGAGAGCATGTGCACCTCGTCAATGATGTAGACCTTGTAGCGGCCGTGCGTGGGCACGAAGTTGACCTTATCCCGCAGCTCGCGGATATCGTCCACGCCGGTGTTCGAGGCCGCGTCGATCTCGATGATATCGAACGAGCGGCCCTCGAGGGCCATGACGCAGGTCTCGCAGCGGTTGCACGGATCGGGCAGGATGCCCTGGCGACAGTTGACGGCGCGGGCCAGGATGCGCGCCGCGGTGGTCTTCCCGGTGCCGCGCGGCCCGGAGAAGAGATAGGCATGGCCGAGCTGCCCGCTCGCCAGCGCGTTCTGGAGCGTGCGGGTGACATGCTCCTGGCCGATCATATCCGCAAAGCGCAGCGGACGCCACTTGTTGTACAACGACACGGCCATGATCCTTTGTCTCCAGCAGCCCAGCTGTCCGCGCCCGGCGCGCGAGGTGCTCCCGGGCCAGCGCGGGCCCGGCGCACGCGGCAGGCGCTGGTATTATACCGTGTTGCCGTGTTGCACCACGCTGCCGGCCGCGCCGGGCACTGGACGCGGGGCGCAGCCCCAGCCTATCATGGAGGGCGTACTGCGTAACGAGTAACGAGTAAAAACAGTACGGGAGGAGGCGAGCATGGGAGTGATTGCTGTGCTGAGTCGACGGAAGCTGCTCGCGCTGAGTGCAGGGGCCGCGGGCGCGCTGGCAGCGGGATGCGCGCCACGCGGCGGGCAGCCGGGGCCGCAGGCCGCGCAGGGGTCTGCGCGGCGCACCCCGGTCACGCTGGTGTATATGTCGCCGGCCGCGTCAGGTGAGCGCGTCCAGCGCGAGACTGAGCTGTTCGACAAGTTTAACGCTGCAAGCGAGTTCATCAAGGTCGAGGTGCAGCCCGGGCCAGGCGACTGGGCCGGACTCAAGGAGAAGTTCGTGGTGGCGCACGCCGCCGGCACACCGATCGACATCGTGCAGAACGGCTGGGGCTCCTGGATGGATCTTCAGGAGGGCGGCGCGCTAACCGAGCTCACCGGCTACTTCACCCGCGACAAGATCCCGAGCGATTACCTGCTGCCGAAGGCGATGGAGCAATACAGTGACGCCGGGCGCATCTGGGCGCTGCCGATCACCGTCTCCGCCGACGGCATCGCCTACAACATGGACCTGTTCGACCGCGCCGGCCTGAGGTACCCGCCGGTCGATACGGCGGACAAGAGCTGGACTATGGAGCAGTTCCTGGAGTACGCCCGCAGGCTGACGCAGGGCACGGAGCAGTTTGGCCTGGCCGGCCGGCACGGATACTGGTATAACGAAGGGCACTTCTTCGGCCACCTGGGCTGGGACGATCGCCAGAAGAAGGCCAACTTCACTACGCCGGGCTACCGCGCCGGCCTGCAATACTGGAACGACCTGCTGCACAAGCACCACGTCATCCCCACCGCCGAGCAGGCGGCGGCGATCCGTGGCGGGTTCACTGGATCGATCTTCCTCACCGGGAAGATCGGCATGGCGATCGTGGGGCCGTTTATCGTGCGGCGAGAAGACGTGGCCTTCCGGTGGGGCCTGGCGACGCTGCCGTATACTCCGTCGAGCACGAATCCCAACAATATGTCCGGCCGCATGTGGCCGCACGGCCTGCATGTCGGGAAGAGCAAGGACCCGGATGCGGTGTGGGAGCTGTTCCGCTGGCTGCTTAAGCCAGAGAACGGCGGCCTGTTCCCGCTGACCGCCGGGCACGCGGTCTCGCCGATCATGAGGGGTGGCTCCGACCTGGCGCAGCAGCAGTTCCGCGAGCGCACCGGCGTGGATGCGCGGGCCTACGTGCTCCAGGCGCAGGCGTCGTATCCCAGCGGGGCGGGCATGCTCAAGTACGCCAAGTGGGACGAGGTGAACCGCGAGATCACCCCGTTCTGGAACGATTTCCAGGCCGACAAGATCTCAGTCAACGAGTTCACTGAGCGAGCCACCCGCATCGTCGAGGAGCGCCTGATCCCGCGCCGGTCCTGAGCGCGCCAGAGCGAGGGAGCATCGCCAGCGTATGGCCCTGGCCGTGGTATCGTCTCGTACATGGGTGTCTATCCGGCTCACGTTCGAGCGATGGAGACACATTGTGGCCCAGCGCCCGCAGTTCGCCGACCGGCAGGACGAGATCCTGGCTGTAGTGGCGGATCCTGACGTCATCTTACGCGGTGACGAGGGCGAGCTTCTTGCCGCGCGGTGGTCTACTCAGCAGGGTCGGCGCGGTGGGTATCTCATTGTGGTATACCGTGAAGTAAGCCGTGCAGACGGCTTTGTTATTACGGCATACCCGGCCAGGCGGCTGCCGGGGAGGGAGATCATATGGCGGAGAGAGCAGTAGAGGAGTATCTACGTTTCCCGCTTCAGTCCGATCGCGCCACATGGCAGTATGATGAAGAAGCAGATGTGCTGTACATTCGCGTGGCCGGGTCGCGCCCAGCCATCGGCTTTGACATCGGCCACGGCGTGATCATCGAATACGACGAAGACACGGGCGAAGTGACCGGCCTGACCATGGTAGGTCTACGGGAACGGTTCCGCCGCGCATGGGCGCAGAGCCTGGGGCCTGACGAGCTCGGTATGGAGACACACCCCGCTCGCACCACCGCGGAGTGGTAAGCACGAGGGCCGGCGGGCCCCTGGCCCAGTGAGTTCGCTAGCCAACTCCACGTCGTCGAGGAGCGCCTGATCCCGCGCCGGTTCTGAGCAGCGCGGTGGGTGCAGCGGCTCTCAGCCATCTGCCTGGGCCACCGGTCGCGGCGCACTATATATACCTATATACCTAAGCCACGGTGGGATCTCCATGGCTCTGTGCCTGGCGCCTGCAGGTTTCACCTGGGCTTTAGTTTAGTGTAGACGCTGGAGGTACGTGTATGGTGAGCATGGCGAGGAACGAGCACCCGGCAGCGTCCCGGCGCATATGCACACGTCGCGAGGCACTGGCACGGGCCACCGCCCTCAGCACCGCGGCGGTGGCCGCCGCAGCCGCCTGTGCCCGCGCCGCGCCGAGCGAGAGCAGGCGCGAGGCGCAGCGGCTGCCACCGGCCACGATCACCTGGACCACCTGGGGCGACGAGAACAACCCCATGGTCCAGGCATCGACAGAAGGGGTGAAGCTGTTCAATCAGAGGTTCCCCCAGATCAAGGTGAATAACATTCCCGATCCGGGCTGCGCGGCGGTGACGGCGCGGATCGCCGCAGGGGACCCGCCGGACGTGATGGGACAGTGCTGCACCTGCCTACCGAGTTGGGCGCGCAAGGGCGTGCTGGAGCCGCTCGACCCCTACATCAAGCGGGACCTGAGCCCGAAGCTGATCGCCGACTTCTCGGAAGTCCAGTGGAACTTCTTCCGCCTGCCCGGCATTGGCCAGTACGCCATGCCGATGTACCAGGGCACGGCTGCGCTGCTGTACAACAAGGACGCCTTCCGCAAGCGTGGGATAGCGCTGCCGGACGAGCGCTGGGACTGGAACGCTCTGCGCGAGGCAGCGCTGCGGCTGACCGACCGCGAGCAGGGGCAGTTCGGCCTGCACCTGCTGAACGCCACGCCCCTCTCCCGCGGGCTGAACTTCATCCGCCAGAACGGCGGGCATGTCGTCGACCCGAACGACGACCTGCGCTGCGTGATCGATTCGTCCCAGGCGCTTGAGGCGTTGCAATGGATCTACGACCGCATGTGGCGGGATAACTCAGCCATCCAGCCGGCGCAGCGCGGGGGCGAGACGAACTTTTACCGGCTCTTCGCCGCCGGCCGCATCGTCATGAGCATGGAGGGGTCGTGGATCCTCACCCGCATGGTGATCAACGTCGGCGACAGCGTTGACTGGGATGTGGCGCACTTCCCGAAGGGACCAGTGCAGCGTGACACCGTCGCCACCACCGACGGCTGGGCTATCTCTAAGGACTCCAAGGCGAAGGAGGCGGCCTGGGAGCTCTTGAAGTTCCTGCAGAGCGACGAGTGGTGGGACATCAACGCCGCTATCACCGGGCAGCAACCCACGCGCAAGTCGCTGCAAGACCGCTGGGTGGAGCTGGCGAAGCAGGGGCCATACGGGAAGGTGCTCGCCAAGGTTGACTTCAAACCGTTCATCGACCCGGTGCGCCAGGGCTGGGCGCGGCCGGTGGAGTACTTCCGCTTCCACGACGAGGTGGCGGGCAAACTGACCGAAGCCTGGAACCAGAGTATCCGCGACAACGCGGCGGGCGTCGCCGAGAGCTTCCGCCGCGCCGCCCGCGAGATCAACGACCAGCTCAAGCAGCTGGCTGCCCAGAGCGGCCGGTAAACGCACCCGATTGGGCATCGTGGTGCCGGCAGGCGCGCTGCACTGGTACACCGATCGATCCCGGTGCTGTCGCAGGGACACTGACCGCACGATCCCTGCGACAGCACCGGTCTAAACTCAGCGCCGCTTGGCCGCCCGCACCGCGTCCAGCTCTTGCTGCGCCCGCTGCGTGAACTCGTCCAGCGCCTGGCGCGGCGTAGTCTCGTTATTCAGGGCACGGGTGACGTACTGGCCTAGCAGCGTGCTGAACTGGGCAGCGTTGGGGATCTTCGGCGGGAAGAGGAAGTACTTCGCCTCGAACATTTGCTTGAGGAACTTCTCATAGCCCGGGTACATCTTGAGCACTTCTTGGAAGGCCGGCCCGCGCGCTGCCTTCTCAGAGGACGGCACATGCGGCTGGCGGCCGGTAATGAACAGGCTGGCGTACTCCTGCTCGCCGCCGAAGCCGGTCAGGAAGCTGATGTACCGGAAGATTGCCTCTTTCTTTGTGGCCCCGGTAGGTACCGCCGGGATGTCGCCGTAGGTGCGCACGCCCAGGCCGTCCACACCGGACGGGATCGGCAGGTTCGAGATCCCGTATTCAAAGCCGGCAGGGGCGTAGTTCTTGATCGTGCCGAGGTCCCAGGGGCCGGTGCGGTTCATAGCCAGCTTGCCCACCAGGAATGGGTGCTGGGGCGTGCGGCCACCGCCGAAGGTGCGGCGAAACTCGTCGATCTTGCCGATGTCGAAGCGCTCCAGGCGGCGACGGAGCTGCACGAGGTACTCCAGGGCGCGCACGGTATTCGGATCGTTCGCCATGACCTTCTGGTTGGCGTTATCCATGAAGCGGCCGGCGAAGACCGGCACCCAGTTCCACAGGTCGGTGTCCCAGTAGCCCAGGCGCACCAGCGCGCCATCACTCACCTTGGTGAGGCGCTCAGCGTAGCTCAGGAGATCGTCGGTGGTCTGGACGCCCTTCTCCGGATCGAGGCCCAGCTCGCGGAAGTGCTCTTTGTTGTAGTAGATGCAGTACGCCTGCTCCCACTGGGCGATGCCGTAGACCTTGCCCTCGTAGGTGCCCAGCTCCCAGATAGCCGGATGCACCCAGTCCTTGAGTTTGCGCACGTTGGCCGCGCCGCCAACGTCCTCGAGCGGCTGCAGCGCCCCCTGGTCAGCCCAGGTGTAGAGGCGGCCGTTGGAGTTGAACACCATGACCACATCGGGCGGCGTGCCGCCGGCAATGGCGGAGAGGACCTTATCGTCGAAGCTGTCCGGGATCGACTGCTGCTCGACCTTGATGTCGGGGTTCTTCTCCATGAACGCGTTGGCGATCTGGATCACCATCTGCTCGAACAGCTCAGTCCAGTTGTGCCAGTAGGTGATGGTAACTGGCTGTCCTCTGGCCGGCGCAGCTGGCGTGCGGCCCCCTGGCGAACAGGCAGCCAGCGGTGACGCTGCCACCGCGGTAGCGGTCCACGCCAAGAGCTTGCGGCGGCTCTGGCGAGGCTGGGGTGGGTACGAGGCGACGTCGGGATGCATCTACTCCTCCTACAGCACCACGCTGACTGAGGTGCTCCGCTGAGGCAACCTGCAGGATCGCTGCAGAGCGTGCACTTGGCTCATCAATTTTGTTGAATTCTAAGCATAGCCAGCGGTGCCAGCCGTGTCAAGGTATTAGCGGATCCACTGCAAGATGCGCACCCCGGCGTGATACCAGATCAGGCCGGAGGCGATAAGCAGCGCGGGCAGCACGGCGAATTCTTCCAGCAGGCTGCCGGTGCGAATACGGATGCTGCGGAAGGGCGGGAAGCCGAAGTACCAGGGAAGGGGATAGAGCCACGGCACGCCCTCGATAGTGAGACTATCAAGCACGAGGTGGGTGACGTAGCCGGTGACCGCCGACAGCCAGAGCGGCGCCACTGGGAGATGGAGGGTGCGGCCCACGGGGCCGAGGGCCAGGGCAGTGGCGACGGCGAAGAGCGCCAGTCCCACCAGCGAGTGCGAGAGATGACGGTGGCCCTGGGCCAGGGGCATCAGGATCGCCCGCTGCCACAGGGCACGAGGTTTATCGAGGTCAGGCGCTACACCGCCGAGGAGCGCCGCCACCACGCATGCCAGCGCCACCTGTGCGCCGAGCGCCGGTGTCGCAGCCGGCAGGCCTATGAGGCGCGGCAGCTCAACCACTGGTCCAAGGTCAGCTGCGAGCGGCCCCAGGCGTAGGGCCAACCGCGAGCCAGCCGGGCCGGCGCCGCTGGCTACCGCCGCCAGTGCAAACAGCCCTGTCACCGCCCCAACCTGATGTGTGGCGCGCATCATCTGCGGGATGTTTCCGTGCCGCGTGATGCTGTGGTATCGCGCTGTGCGCGCGAGTCAGAACGAGCCGATGCTGCAGCGGCAGCGCAGGGAGAGGTGGACCCCTTACTGCGTACTGCGTAGAGACGCTCCTGGCCAGGGCCCGATCTCTCCCCGCTCGACACTGCGCGCCTGCCAGCTCGAGCCCCTCCTCTCCGTACAGGGCAAGGGCTGGACTGCATGCTAGCGATCACGACACCACCTACCCGCGCGGGCGCCCCTCCCCGCACGCGGAGAGGGGCCCTCCTCTCCTCGCGCGAACCAGGGGGCTATGCTCTATTGGCATAGCATAGCCCGTAATACTGACAATTTTGCACAACATTCCGGCCCCGAATCAGGGCGTGGTATATTGCTATAAATGCACAGTCTTGGCTGTGCGAGGCTGCGCAGCCTCGGCATGACTGGCGCCCTTTAGGGCCTTTTAGCTGTTGCAATTCTGATCAGCACATGCTAGGGTGGGAGGTGGCGCGATAGGGGGAGATCGCGCGCGAGGGGTGAGGCAGGCTGAGCTCCGAGTGCCTGGGGCAGGACAGGATGGGGTACCGTGGGCAGGCGGTGGAACTGGTACAGCGGACCGCACTACCGGGAGCTGAGCGGCGAGGCCTTCAAGCTGTACATCTGGCTGCGCACTCAGCTTGAGGAGGGCGCGCCGGAGAGCGTGCGGGAGGCGCAGCACCTGCGCGCGCAAGGGTATCTGGCAGTCGCCGCAAGCTCCGAGCGCATCCGGGCTGAGGCGCTCAACGTCAGCCGCAGCACGCTGGTGCGAGTCGTGCAGGAGCTGCGCGCGGCGGGGCTCTGCGCGGTCCAGCCGTACCGTCGCGGCTACATCTTTCTGCTCGGCGAGTGGGTGGTGCGCCCCAGCCCGCGAACTGGCCAGCCGGTGTACCTGCGCGGCTACTACGCAGACGGCCTGCCGCCGCACGCCACATCAGGCAGGGAAGGAGGCGAGGATGGCGACGCTGCGCCGCCTGGCGCCGGAGACTGACGCGCCGCCAGCGGAAACCGGCGTTGCCCCCGCTGGCGAGGCACGCCGCGCCGGATCAAGCTTCGACGCCCGCTACGGCAAGCTCCTCCGCACCGCCGGAATCGGCACCGTGCCCTTTGCTCTGTTCTACTACCAGGCTGAGCTCGGGCTTCAGCCGCAAGAGGTGTGGTTCATCACCTACGTGCTGGCGCATCGCTGGACGAGCGACCTGCCCTTTCCCTCGCTCGCCGGCATGGCGCGCCACTCGGGCCTGACCAAGCGGGCCCTGCGCAACTACAAAGACTCGCTGGTCGCGAAGGGCTTCCTGATCGTCCACGAGCGGCGGCGGCCCGACGGCGGCACTACCTCGCACGGATATGACTTCTCCCCCCTGTTCGACCGGCTCGATGCGCTAATTATGCGCGACCTGCATATCTGGGGACAGCGCAGCCCCCAGCTTCTCTCCGCTGCCAGGCATGGCGCGCACACAGCGCACTCCGACCCGGAGGACCCTGGTCTCCCTCCCCCCGGGGAATACCTGTGCCCCCAGGGGAGGGGAATAGACGTACCTCCGGCAGGGAAACGCGTGCTCTCCGGGCGGAAGCGCGCCGGTTCCCCATCCCCAGGGAATGCACCTTCCCCGCGAATCGAATCAGATCCCGTCGAATCAGATCCCGCTGAAAGAGATTCTCTTGGACTCGATGCAGCCGACGGAGCGACTGTCGCGGGTGACAAGAACGGGGAGGACGACCGGTACGAGTACCACCAGTCAGGCGATACTCGACCACACGCTCTCCGTGTCCCTAGCAGGTTCGATCACTTGGCACGTGCGATACCAGACTGCCAGACAGCCGGTGCTTGGCCTCACTTAGAGCCCGGAAAGCGCGCAGGAGCAGCGCTCGGGAGGGACCCAGGGGCAGCAGATGCGGGACGAGCGGCGACGCACAGCGCCACTAGTGCGCTGCCGGCGCCTGCCGCGCTGCCGGATGCTGTAACAGGCAGCGATACGCTCGAGCGGCTGATCGACGAGCTCTCCCAGCGCTTTAATGACGCACCGGAGCATCGCGCGGCCAATCGCACGCGGGCGCGGCGGCTGTGGCGAGAGAGCGGCATGGCCGAGCCTGAATTCCTCGCGCTGGTGCGCGAGGCCGAGCGCCGCACACTAGAGTGTGCGCCCAGGATCAGGAAACAGTCAACGGTGAGCAAAAATACGGCCAACAAAATGCCGTACTTCTTCGCTGTTCTATCGAACCTGGTGCGGGCCGGGGCACCGGGCGCGTCTCGCGCGGCAAGCTCTGGCATACCAGGCTGCCACACCACAATCCCTGTGGCCAGACAGGTGCAAGAAGGGGCGCTGTCCGGAGGAGGACCGCACCCAGAGCGCCCTCCCGCAGGGCGTCCAATGGAGCAGGGGCAGGAGGGCGTCGAGCCAGTCCAGGCCGTCTGGGCGGCAGCCTGTGCGGTGCTCAGAGCACGGGTCAGCCCCGCGAGCTACCGCGCCTTCGTCGAGCCAGCACAGCCGCAGCGGCTGGCGGACGGCGTCCTCGTACTTGCTGCGGCGGATCTCTTCGCCTATGAGATGCTGCGGCGGCGCTTCAGCGAGATCCTGGAGAGCGCAGTGAGCGAGGCGCTTGGACGGCCCTGCCGCGTGGTCGTGCTGTTCCCGGGCGAGCCGGTGGCGCCGGATGAGCAGGCAGCGCACGATCACAGGGGAGAGACGCCTGTCGCAGGCACTGCCGCCTCAGCGGCCAGGCCGGGTGTGTGACGCTAGGCGACAGCGTGGGCGCTATGCACACACTTGCTGGACCGCTGCTGGACCGCAGGGACCTGGGCAGAGTGCAGCCGGGAAGCGCGATGCTAGACGGCCTGCCAGCGCGCGGGTGGCCCAGCTACCTCCCGACGGTTGACCACGCCTCGTCCAGCGCCCGCTGGCAGATCACCTGGGCATCGTCGAGCGCCTGCTTGGCGGTCTTGTCTTCCAGGATCACCGCGTGGTACTGCGCCCCGTCGGGCGCACCGTGAATGGCATCCCACATGGCGATCGCCGCCAGCGATGGCTCGCGGATGCGCGTGTACTTCAGGAGCTCGACGGCGAACTTCAGCCCGTCGTCGATCGCCTGGATACCGGTGCGGTACCTGGTGAACAGCTTCTGGTCCAGGTCCGGCTGCGTGGTCATGGTCGGCAGCACGTACCCGCCAGCCGCCGCGGCGTCGGCCTTGCGCTGCTCAAACTGGACCACATAGCCTTCCTCACTCACCAGGAACTGGATGAACCTCCAGGCCAGGTCTGGCGCGGAGAAGCCCTGCGGGATGACGAACGAGTGGCCGCCTGACCAGGTGAGCGGCCGGTCGCCGGCCTTGCGCAGGGGCGGGATGGCGTAGCCGAACCGCATGTCCGGGCGATACTGCGCGATGCTCGTCAGGCGCCCGTTGGTCTGGAGGTCCAGGGCTAGCGTGTTCACCAGGAAGGGGTGCTGGCCGCCACTCCAGGACCGCTCGTCCTCGAAGGCCCGGATGGCCTGCCCGCCGCCCTGCGCCCGAGAGAGCGTCTGCATCCACTGGAGGGCCTCGACGTTCTCCGGCCGGTTGACGGTCGCCGTCTTGCCGTCGGGGGTCTGGAAGCCGCCGCCGTTCTGCCAGGCGAAGAGGTTAAAGTGCATCTGGGCGCGGTACGGATGCACACCGAGCTGGGCGATGCCGCTGCCGCCCCGCTTGGTCAACTTCGCAGCGTACTCACGGAACTCATCCCAGGTTGCCGGCCCCTTCTCCGCGTTGAGCCCAGCTTCTTCCAGGAGGTCTTTGTTCCAGTACAGAAAACGCACGTCGGTGGTGCAGGGCACCGCGTAGTACTTGCCGTCTGCGATGCCGCGGGCCTCTTCGAGCGTGGCCTCAACGTGGCGCTTCCAGTCGTACCGGTCACGCTTCGCTAGGTCGTCGAGCGGCAGGAAGACGTTTCGAATAGCAAACGCGGCGACCTGGAACCGGTCGAAGAAGGCGACGGCCGGCGGCGTGCCGGCAGCGATAGCGGTGGTGAACCGCTCAAGTGCCCGCTGGCCCTGCCCGCCCACATCGGCCGCCGCAGTGGCCTCCAGATGCGGGTACTTCTGGTTCCAGGCGTTGACCTGCGCCACGCGGTCGTTAGCTGTGCCGATCCACGCCTCGAATTTCATCGGCCGGTGCCGTTCCAGCGAGATACCGCCCTGCTCGCCTGCTCCGCCCGGTGCCGGGCCGGTACGGCATGCTGCCAGGACCGTCCCCACAGCTACTGGGCCCGTGCCAAGGACCGTTCGCCGAGTTACTCGCTGCATACGGTGCCTCCTCGCCTTACGCATCTCTCGTCTCGGGCCATGCAGGGTTCCATGCGATGGGACATCCTCAATAAGGGCGCCGCGGCGCACGTCGCACACGCGCTAATGCACGACGACGCCCATTTGATTGCCAGCGTACCCCATCAACGAGGTTCCGTCAAGAGGTGTGTAAACATGCGTCAGGCGGCGACCTCCTTCTCCGTGACCTCGATGCCGTCTTCGTACCGCACCCCCGCGTAGACCGTGGCCACCAGCTCGGGCGCGTTCAGCCGGCGCAACCTCTTCTGGGCCACCAT
>JBHOQS010000020.1:0-254560 GCA_042408875.1 Chloroflexota bacterium
GTGGTGCCAGGGGACAACATCCAGATGCAGGTGCGGCTCATTCAGCCGGTGGCCCTGGAGGAAGGCTTGCGCTTTGCCATCCGGGAGGGTGGCCGCACTGTCGGCGCTGGCGTCATCACCAAGATCCTCGAGTAGCCGCCCAGGATCTGGTCGCTCGCCCCGAGGCGTGGCGCGGAGCTCTCCGCGTCCCGGGCCCACTTGTGGACCAGGCCTCGGGGCGTGCGCCAGGCATCACCGCTCTGGCAGATCTTGTGGACGCAGTTCCGGAGTCTCTCACGAACATTTCACGTTTTAATGTTCCAATTCAGTGCCCTATAGTGCTCCACCAAATTTAGTGTTCCATCAACTTCATGTTCCACATGTTCCAAAAGAAGTAGAGGCCGGCGATGGCGAAGAAGGCCGATCGCATCGTGATTACCCTTGCGTGTAACGAGTGTAAACGCCGTAACTATACGACAGAGAAGAACCGTCGAAACGATCCGGACCGCCTGGAGTTGCGCAAGTACTGTCCACACTGCCGCACTCACACGGTCCACCGTGAGACGCGCTGACGGCTGCGGCCGGCGAACAGGCGGACGGGGATGAAACTCTCAAAGTCATTGTGGCTCCCGGGCCGGACACGTCCGGCCGTGACTGGCGGGACCCGGCGCGCCGACGGCGCGCTCAGGACGCAAGGAGGGCGCACCGGAACCGCGGCGCAGCGGCAACGGCAGCGCGCTGTCGCGGCGCGGCGTACGCTGCCGTCCTGGATCCCGCGCGCGCCGGTGCGCTTCCTCCTTGAGGCGTACTATGAGCTCAAGCGCGTGCGCTGGCCCAGTCGCGAGGAGACGATCCGCCTGACCGTCGCAGTGGTTGCCTTCTCGGTGGTGATGGGTGCCTTCCTGGGCTTGGTGGACTTCATCTTCGCTCAGCTTTTCGAGCTGCTTCTGAGGTAGTCCGGCGATGCCGGGTAGCACTGCCCGGTATGCCGGCGGGCGAGCCGCCAGCGCGGGCGTGATGGGAGCGTGGCCACTATGGTAGAGCAGACAACAAACACAGTCCAGCGTCCGGAAGCTCCCGCTGGCGCGCCGGAGGGCGAGCAGCAGGGAGAATGGTACGTTATCCATACATACTCCGGCTACGAGAATAAGGTCAAGGCGAACCTCGAGCACCGCATCGAGTCCATGGACATGAAAGACAAGATCTTTCGTGTCGTGGTCCCGACGGTGGAGGAGATCCAGATTAAGAACGGCCAGCGCCGCACCGTCCAGCGGAAGGTCTTCCCCGGCTATGTGCTGGTGCAGATGAAGCTGGACGATGACTCCTGGTATGTCGTGCGCAATACGCCCGGGGTGACGAGCTTTGTCGGATCAGGCAGCCGTCCGCTGCCGTTGCCCGACAGCGAGGTGAAGGCGATCCTCCGCCAGGTGCAGGAGGAGGCGCCCAAGGTCCAGATGACCCTCCAGCGCGGCCAGCGGGTGAAGATCATCGACGGGCCGTTCGCCGAGTTTTATGGTGTCGTCGATGAGGTGAACCAGGAGCGCGGCAAGGTCAAGGTGCTGGTCTCCTTCTTCGGCCGGGAGACGCCGGTCGAGCTCGACTTCTTGCAAGTAGAGAAGACATAACAGGCGGAGCAGACATAATCTATGGCCAAGAAAGTGCGCGCCATTGTGCGGCTCCAGGTGCCGGCCGGCAAGGCAACGCCGGCTCCGCCGGTGGGTCCGGCGCTCGGCCAGCACGGCATTAATATCATGGCGTTCGTCAAGGAGTACAACGAACGCACTGCCGCACAGGTCGGGATGATTATCCCGGTCGAGATCACGATCTACGAGGATCGCTCGTTTACGTTCGTTACCAAGACCCCGCCTGCGGCCGATCTATTGAAGAAGGCTGCCGGCGTGGAGAAGGGCTCGGGCGCGCCGAACCGCGCCCCGGTCGGGCGGGTGACCCGCCAGCAGGTGCGCGAGATCGCTGAGCTCAAGATGAAGGACTTGAATACGACCTCGCTTGAGGCAGCAGAGAAGATGATCATGGGCACGGCGCGCAGCATGGGCATCGAGGTAGTCGATTGATGGTCCTTGCTACTGCGCCGCGCTACTGCGCCGCACGCTGCAGAGGGAGGCCTGAGGGGCCGTTCGTACCTACCTATACCTAGGCCGGGGTGGGATCTCTCTGGTTCCGTGTTTGATGTCTGCGGGTTTCACCCTGGCTTTCCTTTAGTCCTTTAGCTTTAGTTCGAAGGAACTGGCTATGCCACAGCATGGAAAGAAATACCTGGAAGCCGCCAAGCTGGTGGATCGTACGAAGCGATACCAGCTTGATGAGGCGCTTGAGCTACTGAAGCAGACCGCGCGGGCGAACTTCGACGAAACCGTCGAGGCGCACATACGCCTCGGTGTCGATCCGCGCCATGCCGATCAGATGGTGCGCGGCTCGGTCGTGCTGCCACATGGCACCGGCCGGCGGGTGCGCGTGCTGGTGTTCGCCCAAGGCGAGAAGGCCCGCGAGGCGGAGGAGGCCGGGGCTGATTACGTGGGCGCCGATGACTTGATCGAGCGTATTCAGCAGGGCTGGACTGATTTCGATGTGGCCGTTGCCACGCCGGATATGATGGGCAAGGTAGGACGGCTCGGCCGCATTCTTGGTCCGCGCGGCCTCATGCCCTCACCGCGCACCGGCACAGTGACG
Source organism: Chloroflexota bacterium (assembly GCA_042408875.1). GTDB lineage: Bacteria > Chloroflexota > UBA11872 > JBHOQS01 > JBHOQS01 > JBHOQS01. Next base: position 2,668 of record JBHOQS010000020.1, read on the forward strand.
ATGGATATCGCCCGCGCTGTGCGCGACATTCGCGCTGGTCGGGTGGAGTTCCGGGTGGACCGCACCGGCAACGTGCATGTGCCGATCGGGAAGGTCTCGTTCACGAACGAGCAGTTGCGGGAGAACCTGCTGGCGCTCCTGGACGCGTTGATCCGCGCCCGGCCGAGCGGGGCGCGCGGCACGTATATCCGTAGCATCACGCTGAGTACGACGATGGGCCCGGGGATCCGCCTGGACGTGCAGCCGCTCCTGGAGCTGGCGCGCGCGGCGGCATAGGCGCCGGACCCGGCCTGCTCGGGCGCGCCAGCCCAACGGAGGTGCGCAGCGTAAGGCAATCACACAACAAGCGAAGACGGCCTGTGCCGTAGACCGCAGGCGTCCGGTGACGTATTCCACCGGACTTAATCTCCTGCCGAGGCAGTTGCGACAGGGCGCGGCATGCCCCCCTGAGGGTATGCATGTCTGCGTGCTGTTCCACGCCCCTGCGGAGTGCGGCGCAGGGGCGTTTTGCGTTCTCCGTTCGGTGACGCCTTTCCGGCTGCAACGCTCGGGAACGGTTGGTATCAGCGTTCGGTGGGGGGCAGTATTAGCCACCGAAGCCCAGTACAAGCAACGAAGTCCAGTAGGAGCATAGGCCAGTATCAGCTAGGTAGGCCCCTATCAGCGAGGAAGGAGGTGAAAGACGGCACATGCCAGCACCAGAGAAAGTAGCGAGGGTCGCGGAGCTACGGGAGAAGCTCGCCCGCGCACAGGTGGTGATCCTGGCCGACTACCGTGGGATGAAGGTGTCGGATCTTCAGCAGCTGCGCTCCCAGCTCCGGCCGGCCGGCAGCGAGTTCATGGTGGTGAAGAACACGCTATTGCGGCTAGCCGCCGGTGAGCAGGTAGCGGCGCTGGAGGGCCTGCTACAAGGCCCCACGGCCGCGGCGTTCTGCTATGACGACATCGCCGGGCCGGCACGCGTGCTGAGTGAGTTTGCGCGCACGTCGCGGGTGTTCCGCCTGAAGGGCGGCATCCTGGACGGGCGGATGCTTAGCCCCGCGGAGGTCTCGCAGCTTGCCACTATCCCGCCACGGGCGCAGCTTCTGGCACAGGTCGTCGGAGGCGTGCAGGCACCGATTGCGCACCTGGTGGGCCTGCTCCAGGCCGGCGTGAGCAATCTCCTGCTGCTCATCCAGGCTCGCGCCGAGCAGTTGCAGCAGGGCCAGGCCGGGCAGGCCGCCCCTGCCCCGGCGTGATGGTTCGGACGCCGCTGCCCGCCCGTGTTGCGTAAAAACCGGCAGGGCGGGGCGCGGGAGTGCAGACCGCGGAAGCCAGGCCATGGCGAGTTCACCGGGTGGGCTCATGAACATCCCTGCGGTGTCTGTGCAGATGACCCAGGCACAGGCTCCGCAGACTATGTACAGGCAGGAACACGTAGGTAAGCAAGTATAACTATAACTTATTAAGTATAGCTTAATAAGTCTTGTGTATTGTAAGTAGGTTAAGGGGAAGGAGAAAGGAACCATGGCATCTGAGCGTGTCCAGCAGGTCGTGGAGCTGATCGAGGGGATGACTGTCCTCGAGCTAGTGGAGCTGGGCAAAGCCTTGCAGGACCGCTTCGGCATTGCGCCGATGGCGGTTGCCGCAGCAGCCCCGGCTGGTGCGCCCGCGGCGGCGGCCCCGGCAGAGGCAGCCCCAGCACCAGCTGAGGAACAGACGGAGTTCACTGTGGTGCTAACCGAGGTCGGGCCGAACAAGATTAACGTGATCAAGGCTGTGCGCGAGATCACCAACCTGGGCCTGAAGGAGGCCAAGGCCGTGGTCGATGAGGCGCCCAAGCCAGTCAAGGAAGGCGTCAGCCGCGAGGAGGCCGAGCGGATCGCCGCCAAGCTGGCTGAGGCAGGCGCCAAGGTCGAGATCCGCTGACAGCGGCCTGCTCCCACGAACCTGCGCTGACCTGGCCGGAGAGCAAGCTGGGGCTCTCCGGCCAGGTGCGCGTTCTGCTTGACACGAGCAGAAGGACGTTGTACACTCGGCCTGATCTACCTACAAGCATGTCGAGATACGTCGCGCAACTGCGGGGCAAAAATGTACATGCTTGCCGGCTCGTGTCAACGCGAGCCGAGCGCACAGGTGGAAGGTGACGTATGAAGCGCTTAGACTGGGAAGGTGGCTTGACCCTGGAGTTCATCGGCTCGCGGATGAAGTTCTCTACAGAGCAGGTCGCGCGGCTCTGTGGAGTAACTCGCCGGCAGCTCACGTACTGGGTGCAGCGCGGCTTTGTCCCGGTCGAGGACGGCTTTACAGTCCCGGCGGTGGAGAAGGTCCTGCTGATCAAGCGATCGCTGGACGAGGGGGCGACCCTGCGCACCGCGGTGCGCGAGGCAACCCGGGTGCTGGACGAGCGCGCCCAGCGGCGTGCGCAGGTGATGGCGATGGGGCCGCAGCAACTACGCGAGGCCGTGAACGAGCGCCTCGACCAGCTGGAGAACGCCCTGCGCCGCCTGCGCGAGACGCTCCCGGTGCTGGCCAGCGCCTCGGCGCTCCAGAAGCTGTGGGAGCGCCTCGACACGCTGCGCCTGGAGGACCTGCTTGCCCAGCCCGACAAAGCTGCGTCGCTGCACGAGCGCTTGCTGAAGCTCGACGATGCAGTGGATGAGCTCAGCCGCGCGCTCCAGGAACTCCAGCAGAGCGAGCGGTAGGAAGACGGTGGCCCAGGAGAGGGATGTCATCGGTCGTTCCCCACAGGACAAGAACTCGTCGTTGCTGTCGCCCAGCGAGCACGCACTGCTGCTGCGGCGGCTCCGCCTGTCAGCCGCAGCCGCGGCTCGCGTGCTGGGGGTAAGCGAACGGACATTCCTGCGCTGGGTTGCAGAGGGGCTGGTTCCGCCGGCGCCCGACGGAAATGGCTTCGACGCCGGCAGCCTTGAGCGCGCGCTCAGAGTCCAGGCGCTCCTGGCTGCCGGGCAAAGCTTGACCGAGGCCGCGGCGCGGCTTCTCGCCGAGCAGCCTGCGCCTGCCCCGCCCTCTCACCTGGCACTCCGGCTCGAGCAGCGGCTCCGTCGCCTGGAGCAGGCCGCGACGCTGGCACGCTACGGCCAGGCCGCCTCCGCCGAAGCGCCCGCCCGCGAGGCGCTCCAGCTTGTACAGCGATTCTTCGAGCAGTTCCCGTACGCCTTCGACACGGCAGAAGGACTGGCGCTCCGGCTCGGCGTTCCACTACCGCAGTTGCACGCGGCCCTCGAGACGCTGGTCTACCAGGGGGTGCTCACGCGTCGGCGCGGCCCGGAGTACGTCTACGCTCGTGCACGCCCCATCCACGCTCTCCATGACGTCCAGTAGGGCTTCAGAAACTGGTCGCCAAACCGCCAGATTTTTAAGGGTTGTTTAAGAGCGCGCTGCTACGATAGGTGTGACGAGGGATGGCTGCGGGTATGCGTGAGCAACACGGTGGCCCCCACGGCGAGAGACAGTGACGAGAAGCACCTATATCCCCGAGCTCGACACCCTGCTGGGAGGTGGGCTCCGGCCGGGAGAGACCGTGCTCTTCGAGGGCGCGCCGGGGTCCGGCCACCTGGTCTGCGCGCTGCATATCCTGTGCAGCGCTGCCATTGCCGACGAGCGTGGCCTGCTGCTGGGCGTGCATCTAAGCACGGACCGGCTCAGCGCAGACGCCGCGGCGGTCGGCTGGGACCTCCAGGCGCTGGAGCAGGCCGGACAGATCCGCCGCGTCTTTACTTCTCCCTTCGCTGCTGCCCTCGAGGGGAACGACGACGGGCTGCTCTGGGAGCTCATCGATGAGTTTGCCCCCCGCTGGCTGTTGATCGACCACGCCCCGGCGCTCGAACTCCCCTGGGAAGGCCGTCTCCAGTACACGCTCCGCCTGCGCCGCTTGCTGGCCGCACTGGCTGTCCGCGGCACCGTCACGCTTCTGGCAGCGGGCTGGCCAGCACTGCGGGTGTTGAGCCGCCCGGAACGCTCGCTCGCCGACATCATCCTGCGCTTCGAGCTCATCAGCGCTGGCCAGAGCGAGGGCCCGTGTGTGCGTCTCGTTCACGGCCGGCGGGGCTGTCTAGCGCCGCTCGAGCCCTTGCCCTTTGATCTCACCCCCAGGGGCCCGCTCTTTGCACCGCTGCGGCAGCACGCTGCCTATCGCCTGCCCAGCGCCGCGCCCAGCGGGCTGCCCTCCCTCGATCCCCTGCTCGGCGGAGGCCTGCCGTATGGCCGGATCTACCTGTACGAGCTGGAAGATGACGACGCGCCGCTGATGCTCCAGCTGGCGCTCCTGCACCAGATCGCCGACTCGGCCGATTGCTTCATCTACGTTCTCCCCGCCACCACAGACCTCGCCCGCCTGCGGGCGCGCGCCCTGCGCTATGGGATGCGCGCCGCCCTCGCCCGTGCCCTAGACGAGGGTCGCTTGATCGTGGCGGACCCGTTCGACCGCCCTCGCCTGGATGGGGCGGAGGCGATTGTCCAACAGGCGCCGTCGCTCAGCGATCCGTGCTTCGTGGACTGGTTCCTGGAGCTGTGCGCCCAGGCCCCTCCCGAACGAACCCGGCTGGTGTTCGACATCGGCGACCTGGTAGCCGCCATGGGGTCCGAGCGCTTTGTGGGAACGCTGCCGGCGCTCCTGGGCGCTATCCGCTCGCACCGCATCGCTGCCTACGCCCTCCTTATGCCGGACGTGCTCCCTGCCGGGGCTCTACGCACGCTGCGCCGCGCCGTCGATGGCCGCCTGCGTCTGTGGCAGGACCGGCTCGGCCGCCGGCGCGCCCAGGTCTTGGCCAGCGTCACCGGTGCACGGACGGAGCCGCTGCCCGTCCTCGTCTGCCCCGGCCCGCCCTTCCTCGACGTCGTGCGTTCTGCGTAGTTCGTACGACGTCCCGTGTGATGCAATGCGTCGTGCGTAATGCATGCCTCACTACCTACCATGGAACCAGTAGTCCGACGTGTGATTAGTACTGGCATCTGTGTCTCATCAATGCATACATGCATCCGCATCATCGAGATCGTGTGCAAGCGTGCGTATGCTCGTCTCATTCCTGCGCACCATGCATCCACATCACGTAGCAGGCAGTACACTGTTCCCCTCCGTCCCCTGCCTCGTTGCGCCCGGGCGCAGCCCGGCGTATAGTACTCCCCACAACGCCGTCACGCGTATGCATGACAGCCATACTGGAGATCAGGGGCCCACGCGAATGGCACAGCAAGCCCTGCCGACGCTGGCGCTCGGCGCCTCGTTTACGCTTGAGAGAGCGGTAACACCCGACCTGACCGCCGACCGCTTTGGCAATGCCGATGTGCACGTACTGGCCACGCCTGCCCTGGCTGGCCTCATGGAAGCGGCAGCGATCCACTGTGTCGCGCCGTTCCTCGCGCCGGGCCAGGGGACCGTCGGGACGCGCCTCGACCTCCAGCACCTGGCGCCGACGCCGGTCGGCCTGAGCGTGCAGATCACAGCCCGCCTCGTCGAGGTGGACCGCCGCCGCCTCGTCTTCGAGATCGAGGCGCGCGACGATCATGAGCGCATCGCCACCTGCCGGCATGAGCGCTTCATCGTCGAGCTCCAGCGCTTTCTCGAGCGCGCTCTGGTCAAGCAGCGAGGCAAGCCGGCGGAGACCGCCTGAGGCGTACGTATGCTACTGATCGGCGACATCCTGCGGCGAAATGCACTGGTCCGGCCTGACAAGGCCGCTATCCTGTTCGAGGATCAGGTCCTGAGCTTCGGTGAGCTGAATCGCCGCGCCAATGCCCTCGCCCATGCGCTGCTGATGCGCTTGGGTGTGCGGCGCGGGGACCGTGTGGCCCTGCTCGACCGCAATTGCCCGGAATGGGTCGTCGCCTACTATGCCGCGGCGAAGTGCGGGGCGATCCTGGTGCCGGTCAGCTTCTGGTATCGCGCTGGAGAGCTGGCGTATGCCATCAACAACTCCGAGAGTTGCGTGCTGCTGGCTGGCGAGCGCTTCGCGCCAGTGGTCGGCGAGGCCCGGCCGCACATGCCGTCGGTGCGGCACTACATCTGGCTGCGCCAGCGGCCTGCGGAGGCCGCCCCCGGCGACTGGACGGTGCCTGCGCTCGTGGAAGGCCTGCCGGATACAGAGCCGCAGGGGGCTCTCGCCGAGACCGACCCGCATATCATTCTCTACACGAGCGGCACCACGGGCGCGCCCAAGGGCGCCGTGTTCAGCCATCGCGCCCACGTCCTGCATGCGGCCACCTTCGCCCTCTACATGCGCGCTGTGGAAGAAGATGTGTACCTGAACGTCTATCCCCTCTTCCACACCGGCGGCACCGACTGCGCCATTCTGCCGTATCACTATGTCGGCGCTACGGTGGGCCTGCTATGGGAGCCCCGGCCGGATCTGATCTTGCAGGCAATCGAGCGCTGGCGCGTGACGGCTATGATGGCGGTGCCTACGATCTGGACCCGTCTCCTGCAAGAGCTGGAGCAGCGCTCCTCTGATCTCTCCTCGCTGCGGCGGGTCATGGGCTCGTCGGACGCCATGCCGCGGCCGCTCCTGAAGCGCGTGGTTGAGACCTTCAAGGTGCCCTGGATCCAGACCTATGGCTTAACCGAGGGCGGCTGCATTCTCACCTACCTGGAACCGCCGGACCAGTTCCGCAAGATCGGCTCCTGCGGCCGGCCGCACGTGCAGTGCGACCTGGCTGTGGTAGACCCGGATGGAAACGCGCTCCCTCCAGGCGAGATCGGCGAGGTGGTGGCACGCACCGAGCACGCCATGACCGAGTACTGGCGTAATCCGCAGCAGACGGCCGAGGCCTTCCGCGGCGGCTGGCTGCACACCGGCGACCTGGGCCGCCTCGATGAGGAGGGCTACCTCTACATCACGGGCCGTCTCAAGGACATGATCATCAGCGGCGGTGAGAAGATCTACCCGGCCGAGGTGGAGCCGGTCCTGCTTCAGCATCCTGCCGTGAAGGAGTGCGCGATCATCGGCGTGCCCGACCCCGAGTGGGGCGAGGCGGTCATGGCTGTGATCGTCCCCCGCGAGGGGGCCGAGATCAATAAGGCCGAGATCGTGCAGTTTGTGCGCGAGCGGCTGGCCGGCTACAAGCGCCCGCGCTACGTCGAAGCCGTCGAGGCGCTGCCCAGGACGGCGGCCACGGGCAAGGTCCAGAAGGCCAAGCTGCGGGCGCACTTCAACCCGTTGGTTCAACAAGGACTGTGCACGCCGGTGGGCGCGTGAGTCCCCGCGGGGGCTCAGGTCTATCCAGGTGTATGCCCGAGACAGTATACGCTCGAGACGAGGATGAGCAAGGAGCCACCGATGGTTGCGCACGCAGGCATGCAGCCGTTACCCATCCTTCCGACCACGGTGATCGGCAGCCATGCCATTCCAGCGTGGCTGTGGACCGCACTGGAGGCGATCAAAGAGGGCAAGTACGGGGTGACCGACCAGCGCGAGACCTTCGACGACGCCGTGAACGTGGCGATCCTCGACCAGGAGCGCGCCGGGGTAGACATCATCTCCGACGGCGAGATGCGCCGCTGGTACTTTGTGCAAAGCTTCTATGGCAAGATGGACGGCCTAGAGCCGGAGGAGCCCCTACGCAAGACCGGCGTATACGGCTACGATAGCGTGCCGCGGTACCATCCGGTGCGCCGCATCACCGTGCCCCACGGCCTGGGTATCGTCGAGGAATACAAGTACCTGCGCGCCCACACGACCCGGCGGACCAAAGCCACCTGCCCCGGACCACTTACCCTGACCATCCACATCCGCCTCAAGGACGACCGCGTCTACAAGGACCGGCTCGAGCTGGCCTGGGAGTTCGCCGAGGTGATCAACGCCGAACTCAAGGGCTTGGTCGACGCCGGCGCCGATTTCATCCAGATCGATGAGCCGTCGTACTCGATCATCCCGGGGACACTCAGCGACTACGTGCAGTTGTTCAACCGCGCCGTCGAGGGGGTGCGCGCCAAGATCGCCTTGCACATCTGCTTCGGCAACCTGGCCAGCCGCCCCCGGGGCAAGCGCGAGTACTCCTGGATGTTCCCGGGCATCCTGGACGCCCGCTGCGACCAGTTCGTCCTCGAGTTCGCCAACCGTGAGCTGAACGAGATCGACTTGTGGAAGGCACACGGCATCGATCGCGAGCTGGGCGCCGGTCTGATCGACGTAAAGTCATTCTACGTCGAGACGCCGGAGGACGTGGCTGAGCGCATCCGCACCACGCTCAAGCATGTGCCGGCTGAGAAGGTGTATATCAACCCCGACTGTGGTTTCTTCCAAATCCCGCGTTGGCTGTGCCAGTTGAAACTACAGGCTATGGTCGAAGGGACGCGCATTGTACGTCGGGAGCTAGCCGGAGGCTGAACAGGCCCCGGGTCACCTGAGTGACCATAATCATCAACGGGCAAGAACGAAAAACGAGCGTACCGGAGCACCGCGTGAGAGGGCGCCTGTACGACGAATGGGAGCCGGGCCAGGTGCTGGAGACGCCTGGCCGCACCATCACTGAGGCCGACCTGGTGCTCTTCGCCGGCCTGAGCGGGGACCACCATCCCCTGCACAGCGACGCCGAGTACGCGGCACGAACGGAGTTCGGCGGCCGGGTGGCGCACGGACTGCTCGGCCTGGCTATCTGCTTCGGGCTGCTCTCTCGTCTGGGCCTCTTCGAGGAGGGCCTGATCGCCCACCTCGGCGTGCAGGACTGGCGCTTCCTGGCGCCCGTGCGTCCCGGCGACACCGTGCGCGCCCGTGCCACGGTGGCTGAGAAGCGCCTTACCGCCAGGCCGGACCGTGGCCTGGTCATCTTCGACGTCGAACTTCTTAACCAGCACGGGCAGACCGTCCAGCGCGGCCGCCACGTCCTGCTATTCAGGGGAGGTGGGACATAGACATCCTACGTCCTGCCCGGGCCTGCTTAGCTCTCCGGCATGAGGATGCCGCGACGCAGGGCGTAACGCACCAGCTCCGCCCGGCTGTGCAGGTCGAGCTTATCCATGATGTGGGCGCGGTGGGTCTCCACGGTCTTCGGGCTAAGGAAGAGCTTGTCGGCGATCTCCTGGGTGGTATAGCCCTCGGCAATGTACTTTAGCACCTCGCGCTCGCGCTCGGTCAGCACGTCGAGGCGCGCCTTCTCCGGCCCGATGGTCCCCTCGCGTACTCGCTGGAGATAGTCACGCACGAGCAGCTGCGCCACCTCTGGGTAGAGGAATGTCTGGCCACGGTGCACCGCCCGGATAGCATCCACCAGCTCCTGGTCGGCCGCCTTCTTGAGCACGTAGCCGGAGCCGCCGGCCTGAAGTACCTGGAATAGGTACTCTTCGTTCGCATGCATGGTCAGCACGAGCACTTTGGTGTCCGGGCACTGCTTGCGCAGCCGCCGCGTCGCCTCCAGGCCGTTCATCCCCGGCATCGAGATATCCATCACCACGACATCCGGCTGGAGCTGGCGCGCCTTCTCCAGCGCCTCCTCGCCGGTCGCCGCCTCGCCGACCACTGTCATGTCCGGCTCAGCGTTCAGGAGCAGGCGCAGGCCGGCCCGCAGCACGGCATGGTCGTCCGCGAGCAGGATCCGAATGTTGCCCGGCGGGGCGTCCTTCGGTGCCTCCGAGTGGGGTACGTGCGTCGCCATCGAGAGCCCTCCTGTTCACACAGATTGTAGCATGCCTGCGCACACGCTCCAGCAGTGGACGTTGCATAGCGCGCTGTCACGGAGTATCGTGTACCCTCTTGGAGGCACCGTGCGCCGCCATGTGTACTTTGCGTGCCTTGTGTACCTATGGACCTTGTATACCTTATGGGCCTTGTGAGCCTTGTGGACCTTGTGAGCCTTGTGAGCCTTGTGAGCCTTGTGGAACTATGGTTAGGAGACTCACGGCCACATTTCCCTGCGCGAGGCCAGGATGTGAGTAGGATGCATGAGCAGGATAGATTAGGAGGCAACCGGCATGCGACTGGTCACCGCTGAGATCCAGGGGCGCCTGATCGTGGGCGCTGTCGAGGGCGAGACGGTCGTCCACCTTGCCGATGCCGCCCGCGCCGCGGGCCGGGTGGTCGAGCACATGTTTGATACGATGGTGGCGCTGCTGGAGGCCGGCGAGCGCGCCCTGGATACGGCGCGCGCTGCGCTCGACTTCGCTGCCCAGCGGCCGGAGGGGCCGTGGTGCACGCCCCTGAGCGCCGCACGCCTGCGGGCGCCGGTGCCCACTCCACCCAAGATCTTTGCCCTGGCTGGCAACTATGCCGAGCATATCCGTGAGGGTGGCGGCCAGCCGCCGGCAAAGAGCACGACTGTGCCCCAGGTGTTCATCAAGCCAGTGACGGTTATTGTTGGCCCAGGCGATCCCGTACGTATCCCCGGCGGGGTCTGCACGGACGTGGACTACGAGGGTGAGCTCGGCGTGGTGATCGGGCGTCGTGGCAAACACATCCCCGCAGCCAGCGCCCTCGAGTACGTGGCCGGCTACCTGAATTTCAACGACATCTCGGGACGCAGCTTACACATCACTGTCCCGCGCGAGAGCACACCCCGCACGGCCTTCTTCGACTGGCTGAACGGCAAGTGGTTCGATACCTTCGGGCCGATTGGGCCGTACCTGGTGACGCGGGATGAGGTCCCGAACCCACAGGCGCTGACATTACAGACGCGGGTTAACGGTGAGGTGCGCCAGCATGCCTCAACCGGCGACATGATCTTCGGCGTGGCCGAGATCATCGAGTGGATCTCCCAGTTCGTGACACTGCAGCCCGGCGACATCATCGCCACCGGCACGCCGTCTGGCGTGGGCGTGGCCACCGGCCGGCTGCTCCAGCCCGGCGATGTGGTCGAGGTTGAGATCACCGGCCTGGGCGTGTTGCGCAACCCGGTCGAGGCTTAGCGCATTCGGGCGGGCATGCTTCCACATGATTTGCCCAGGGCACCGGTGTCACACTGGACCGCAGCGGGGCGCACCATCTTTCGCCCCCCCCTGCGTGGGCTGTCTCTGCATCACCGGCGGGCGAGAGCTGCTTGGCGCAGCGTCTCAGCGGCGCATGGCATGATGGGACCGCCCGGTGGCGCCCTCGAGGGCGTGCAGCAGTGCCTGGCGCTGGAGGGGCTGGAGCTCACGCAAACGGGCGATCTCCGTGGCCAGCGCATCCACTGCCTCCGGGCAGGCGCCGGCCAGCCAGAGCATCAGCTCGGCCCACACGGCGCGGATCCGCTCGCGCCTGGCCACATCAGGCCACCAGTGCAGGTACGCTGCCAGCCTGGCCGGCTCGCCCGGTGGCGGCGCTTGCTCGCTCGCGCCTACTAGGGCCAGCGAGAGGGTCTGGTAGCGAGCCAGCAGTTGCCGCGCGAAGGTCAGGTAGCGCGGCGAGTCGGCGCCGTTGACGTTCGCTCGCAGGAGCGCCATGGCCGCCAGATAATACAGGGCAGCATCGCGCGCCGGCTCGTCGCTGGCCGCCAGCCCATCGACGTATACCCGGCCAGCGAGGGTCTGCAACACAGCGGCGCGCCCAGCGCTGTAGGCGATTAGGTGGTGGACAAGCTGCCGGCGCATCGCCGTGGCCGCCTGGCCATCGCCGCGGTGCAGTGCGCTCAGCGCGCTGGCGACCTCCGCTGCAGCCAGCAAGCTGAGCTGGTGCGGCGACGGCGCTGCCGTGACCAACGCGGTGCCGCGGCTTCCAGGCTGTGCGGCTCCAGCGCCGGGCTCACGGAGCCGCAGCGACAGGATGCCCTGCAGGTCAGCAGTCAAGCGGGCGCCCCACGGGGTCAGCGGATCCAGGCCGGCCAGTTCCTGGAGGAGCTCTGCCGCGCGCGGGCGCCCGCCGCGCAAAGCAGGGGACGTCTGTCGCAGCACGGGCCGGAGGCGGCGCCAGTCCGGCCGGCGTCCCGCCGCACGCCGCAGCGAAGCCGGTGAGGAGCGCACCCAGTCCAGCAGCCAGATCCCTGCTCCGGCGGCAAGCAGCGCTCCTCCCACCGCACCCCCTGCCCAGCCGGGCAGCCCCCACCCGCCAGAGACACTGGCCGCCTCGAGCCGTGCCCTGGTCAGCGTCAGCGGCCGCGCCGAGAGCGGCGCGCCCTGCGACGGATAGATGATCGCCTCAATCCGGACGGTGCGCGGCGAATTCGGCTGTGTCAGCCGGTGCTGCTCCTGGCGCAGCGCATACGTCGCCGGACTGCCGGACGCCACGGGGAATCGATCCGCCAGGGCACCGTCCACGTAGAGCTCGGCAGTGCCGGCAGCATGCGCGCGCACGGCGATCCAGGCTGCGCCCGACTGCCGGTCGTAGCGCTCCAGCCGGAGCTGCACGCCGGGACTCCAGGGCAACGACAGGCCGGCAGATGTCACCAGCCAGACGGCCAGCACGATGATGCCCAGGCCGCTCAGCGAAACCGCCAGGGTGTCCCGGCCCGGCCGCCGGATCTGGCGCAGGACACGCGGCCATGAGATCCTGCTCACACCGGCCTCCTGTCTACGTGCCCGCCTGCGGCAGCGCGGAGGACCGCCTCGATCCTCGGCATCACCATGCGGATATCATACCGTTCCAGGGCCAGCCGGCGCGCCGTCTCGCCCAGCCGGGCCCGTCGAGACCCGTCGCCCAGCAGCCCCAGCATCGCCTGCGCCAGCGCCTCAACGTCGCCCGGCGGCACCAGCACGCCGGCGTCCGGATGATCGATAATCTCCAGCACGCCGCCGGCCGCGGTGGCGATGACTGGCCGGCCGGCAGCCATGGCCTCGATCACCACGATGCCGAATGGCTCGGGCCGCACCGAGGCGTGCACGAATACGTCCATTGCCGCCAGATGCTCGGGCACATCGGTGCGGTTCAGCCGAATGGCTAGCTGCTCGCGCAGCCCCAGTTCGGCCGCCCTACGCTCTAGCAAGGCGGCGTAGTCACCATAGCCAGCGAGCGTTGAGCCGACCAGGAGAAAGCGCGCCTGGGGACAGGCTTGTGCCACACGTGCGCACGCCTCCAGGAAGCGATCTGGCCCTTTCCAGGGCACCAGGCGGCCCACGAAGCCGGCCACCGGCGCATCCGGGGCAAAGCCACACTCCCGACGCACACGCTCGCCGGAGAGATCCGGCCGAAATCGGGCCAGGTCAATCCCGTTATAGATCGTGTGCACGCGGCTGCGACACCACGTGGGAAAGCGGCGGCGCACCGTCTCTGAGCTCACGATGATCCGCGCCGCCAGCGCGCCCGCGGTGTGGTACAGCAGACTCGCCACCGGCCGCGGCCGGTCGTAGAGCTCACCGCTGTGCAGGACACACGGCCGGCCGGCCAGCCTCGCTGCCAGCGCGCCAGGCAGGGCAAGTAGTGAGTTACAGTAGACGAGGTCGATGCGGGCCCGGCGGAGGTATGCGACCAGGCGGCCGGCCGCGCGCATGCTGGCGGCCAGCTGGCAGAACTGCTGCCGCGGCGGGCTACGCCTGCCGGGTAGGCGTAGCGGGAGGTACCGAACCTCGACCCCGAGAGCATGGTAGGTCGCGTCGAGCGGGCCAGGCTGTGGCAGCACCACCACCGGCTCGAAGGCGGCGCGGTCGATCGCCCGCAGCATCGTGACGAGGTCGGTGTCGGTGCCGCCCAATTCCGCGGTGGCGTTGAGGCATAGAATGCGCATCACCCGAGCGAACGAGTGTGTCCTTTCCGAGACTATCTCTACATCTGTCTCCGTGTCTACGTCCGTCTCCGCGTGTATCCCACCGTGCCTCTCGAGGCCCCCACCCGCTGCATGCAGCGCGCTACCCGGGCGCTTCGTGGACGCAGCCACTACACGCAGCTATACCCGCGCCTCGTGTGGAGCCTTCCCCATTATGGGTGGAGCATCCGGTATCCCACAAGGCACTAAGTGGCCTAGTCGGACGTACTCCCAGAGGGGTAGGGCCAATAGGCCCGGCGGCCGCAAAAGTTACGCCTGGGGGTCTGTGGTACTGGATAGCGTCGCTTGCTAGATTAAGAGGCGCAGTCACTCTGCCATCACATCCGTGCCGCCGGCCGGACGAAGACTGTAGCTACTTCAGGGTGAAACATGCTTATTGGCCGAGCGCCCGTCCGGGTGAGCTTCTCGGGCGGGGGAACTGATCTTCCAGCGTATTTCACGCGCTTCGGCGGTCTAGTGCTGAGCGCGGCGATCGACAAGTATGTCTATGCCATCGTCACCGCCAGCGACGGTGACCATGTGCAGCTAATCTCTGCTGACCACCACGTAGCGATGGCAGTGCCCAGTCCACGCCTGCCACACGTCCGGCTGCCAGTGCAGGATGGCCAGGATCCCGCGGTGCCGGCGCTCATGCTTACCAATAGCGAACCGAATGGACATGCCAACAATGGCCGGCAGCCAGAGCCGCCGGGGGAGCTGCAGATCCCGTATGCGGTGCTGCGACACTTCCAGGTGGAGACGCCGGTCAACCTGTTCATCGCCTCGGAGGTGCCGCCGGGCACCGGCCTGGGCTCCTCGGCGGCTACCTGCGTCAGCGTGATCAACGTCGTCGCGGCGCTGCAAGGCTTGCGCCTGCCGGCCCACACCATGGCCGAGCTAGCATTCCACATTGAAAGCGAGGAGCTGCACGCGCCGGTAGGCAAACAGGACCAGTTCGCCGCCGCCTACGGCGGGGTGAACTGCTTCACCTTCCACCCCGACGGGTCGGTGACGGTGGAGCCGCTGCGCGTGGCCCCCGCGACGCTGGCACGCTTGAACCGGCGCCTGCTGCTGTTCTACACAGGCACCCGCCGCAGCGGCTGGGCCATCCTGCAGGAGCAGCGCACCAACACGGCGCAGGCTGAGGGGCCGGCCCTTGGGGCGTTGCATGAGCTCAAGGCGCTGGCGCTAGAGATGAAGGCGGCGCTGGAGGCGGACGAACTAGATACCTTCGGTGACCTGCTCCATCGCGCCTGGGAGCGCAAGAAGTACCTGGCCCGCGGGATCAGCACGGCGCAGATCGAGCAGGCCTATGCCATGGCGCGGGCCTGTGGGGCGGTGGGGGGCAAGATCACTGGGGCGGGTGGCGGCGGCTACCTCCTACTGTACTGCCGCGAGGAGCACCAGCCGGCCGTGGAGCAGGCGCTGGGCGCGCTGGGCCTGCGCCGCCTGCATTTCCACTTCGAGTACGAGGGGGCGCAGGTGCTACTGCACACACCGCTCTTGCCTCTGCCAGCGCCCTGGCAGGGCGCCACCGACATCACAGCACCGGGCGCGGCGCGCGTGTTTGTCGGGCAGGCGGGAGAGCGGACATGATTGCACTGGTGGGCCACAAGCGCTCCGGCATCTACGCCGGCGGCTGTCGTGTGCTGTCCTATACCCGCCCGCGGCTAGGCTGGCCGGTCCGGCGTACCCCATCGCCGGCGGTGTTCCTGGACCGCGATGGCGTGATCAACGTCAACCGGCCCGACCATGTGAAGAGCTGGGCGGAGTTCGAGTTCCTGCCAGGGGCGCTGGAGGCGCTGGCGCGGCTGGCCGCGCTGAACCGGCCGGTGATCGTGGTGACCAACCAGGCTATCGTCAACCGGGGGATGGTGCCGCAGCCGGTAGTGGACGAGATTAACTGCCGCATGGCGGCCGAGATCGTGCGCGCCGGCGGCCGCATCGATGCGGTGGTGTACTGCCCGCACCGTCCGGAGGAGGCCTGCCGCTGCCGCAAGCCACAGCCAGGGCTCTTGCTGGAGGCGGCGCGGCGCTACCGTCTGGACCTGCGCCGCAGCGTGCTGGTGGGCGATGCCTTGACCGACATCGCCGCCGGGCAGGCGGCGGGCTGCCGCACGATCATGGTGTTGACCGGCCGCGGGGCAGAACAGCATACCCTGGCGGTGCAGCAGGGCCAGAACGGCTATCTCGTGGCCCAGGACCTGGCCGAGGCGGTGAGCGTGCTCGCCGACGGATTGATGCAGCAGCGCGCGGTGCCGGCATGGTGATCCGGCCGTACGGCGCATGGAGGGAAGAGGGCCGGGAATACCGGCCCAGGAGTCGCTCTCACCGATGCCGCGATGGGTGTATCCCTGCCGCTCAGGCGCAGTGACCGAGTCGGCGCTGGATGACGAGCTGGTGCTGTATGACGGCACGAGCCAGCAGGTGCACGTGCTCAACCACTCCGCCGCGGCGATCTGGCGGCTGTGCGACGGTACGCGCACGCCGGCGGCCATCGCCCGCGCGGTGGCGCAGCAGTACGGTATCAGCGTCCGCCTGGTGCAGCAGGACGTCTATGCCCTGCTGGAGCGCTTCGTCCAGGCCGGCCTGGTGGACCTCCAGCCCGCGCCGCGGCGGGGCGCTACCGGCGTGACCGACTCGCAGGCGCCCCAGGAGGGACCCGACCACGCTGGCGCTGTCCACGGCCGCGCCCCACCGGTCCTGGCGTAAGCACGGGCCTGTGCCTTCTCAGTAGATCGACGCAGGCCCGCCGCCCCTGGTTGGGACAGGCCTTGTGCCGGCCCAACCAGGTGGGCGGTATCCGTATCGTAGGGGCAAGCCTCTGTGCCCGCCCAGTGTTGTCAGGCCGGGTATCCCCGGCGCATAGGGAAGAAGGAGTCGTTCGATATGGCTGATCAGATTACCCAGCAGGGCAGCGCCTTGTTGACCGGCACCCGCCGCCGCCTGGTTAAGGCCGGCGCCGCCGTGGCCTGGGCCGCACCAGTGATGCATACCCTCACGGCAGGCCACACCTTTGCGGCGGTATCGCCCGGCAGGTTCGATGTCCAACTCACCGAGACCACCGGAAATCCCTGTGATACGCGTACTCCGATCTCTCAGTTCTGCTACCAGTGCACGTCAGGTAAGGTGGTTTTCTATAACCCCGGATCGTACTTCGTGCAGGCCTACATCTGTAACGATGCGACACCTTGTACGGTGACTGCAACGCTTACCGCGCCCTTCGGCAATACGTTCAGTACGCCATTCGAGTTCCAGAACGATCAGGCTGTTCATGTCTGTCGCAACCGCGGCACACCATCGCAGTCCTCGACAAGTCTCCCGTCAAGCCAGACCGTAACCCTCAACCTGGCAGCGAATGAGTGCGTTGTCATTGAATGGCATCTAGACACCAGGGCTAACATTCCATGCGACCCTCCGTCGCTGCCATCTAATCAAACATACGCATTCACTGTGAGCCTCTCCGGTACCTGCGGCAGCTTTGGAGATACAGACACTGTAACTGCATACCTGAAAGGCTCTCAAGGCTGCTGACGGGGAAGATAGCACCTTTTCACAATGCAATGGTAGTGATGCGTGTGCACGCATCACTACCATTGCTGTCTTATACCCATGGCGAAATTTATGTATACGAGAATGAACTCTTTTTCGACGCAACTCATTAATACTAAAATTACAATTACGACTACTATATCTGATATACTTGACCGTATCGTAGCTCTCTATCCCACTACACCAGCATGGTGGACTATGCCCGCGACTTCAGCAGGTACAATTCACATAGATCGACTGCAATCTGACAGAACGTCCGGTGAACAGTATGCTATCTCTGTGGAGTTGGGATGCTTCAATCATCTCTCTCACTGTACTAGCTTGACAGCTCTTATTAGCCGTACAAATTGGTACATCAACCACCTCCCACTTTATGCTTTGCCAGAAGAGAAGTACGCAATACATGCGGCAGCAGTGTCGTCTGGTCGAGGGGCCATTCTACTACCGGGCAATACTGGTACCGGAAAGTCAACGCTTACTGCTGCGCTGGTCTTCTCTGGATACACCTATTTATCCGATGAGATAGCCGTTATTAACTGCCCATCAGGACGAGTATGGCCTTTTCCAAAGCCGATCTCATTGCGCAAAAGAGGCGCGGAGGCTCTAGGTAAAGAGTTTCCCGATTGGCTTTTTAATCTAGATGATGATTTACAGCTCACCCCAGAAGGTCTATTGCTGAGCCCTCGACGGTGGCTACCAGCATCCTGCAAAAGAGGATTTATCGTATCCCATGTTGTGTTTCCACTTTACCAAGAACAATGTACAGTGAGCGAACTGGTGCCGATGCATCGAAGTATGGCACTGCTTCAACTGATGCACCAGCAGATCGGTGTGAGACAGATGATTGTATCAAGCACGAACATTAAATCCATGGTGAAGCTCATCCAGCAGAGCGAATGCTATGCTCTGCGCGTCGGCACCCTGCGCAGCGCGGTGGCCTGCATCGACCGCCTGCTGGCAGGTGATCAGCCAGGCCCCACACCTACCCAGACTGACCTGCTCGCGGCTCAGCTCACCAGGGAAGGAATGTAGTCAGTTAGAACATCAAAAAATTATCTCACGCGATACGCTAGAGCGGTACGCCAGAATGGATGACACGCACGAACCTGCTGGAGCCGCCGCACTATCGAGCGCTCCCGGAGACGGGCTCGCTCCACCGCCGGACGGCATGTACGACGCTGCGCCTGGGGCGGCCACCGACGAGGCAGCCGCCCCGCAGACGGCGAAGCCCGGCGGTTGAGGGGATGCGCTCGACCGCCTCGGGTGGGCGGCAGAGGATATGTATTGCATCTTCGGCGCGCTGGTGCGCGTGCGCGCCACCACGGCGGAGTTTGCCGCCGCCGTGCGCGCGCTGTTGCATGCGTACGCGGTCCGGCCGGAGCTCCGGGAGCAGGCCGCGGTAACCTACTCGGCGGTGATCGAGCCGCCGCGCCGGGATACGATCCGGCCGCTGCACCGCTTGTACGGCCCGGAGTGTGGCACCGTGCGGGCGGCCGATCCCCTGGAACTCCTGGCGGCGCTGAGCGAGGGGGTGAGCTATAGCGCGTGGCGCAGGAACGGCGCAGAGGACGGGGCGGCCCCGCCCGACGCGTTGCTGGTGCGCGGCGGCGCTGCTGCCTGGGATGGCGGGGCCGTCTTGCTGCTGCCGCTGGGAGACGCCCGGCCGTACACGCTGTGGCAGCGGCTCTTCGACCTGGGCTTCCGCTATCTCGCCGATGCGGTGACGCCGCTTGCGCCGTCGGGCGGCACGGCCCTGCCCTTCCCCAAGGGCGCGGTGTATGCGCCCGAGGGGGACTGGCCGCTGCACCACACCGTCTGGAGCCCGCGGCGCGCCGTGCCCTGGCGGGCGCGCTGGCAGGAGCGGCGGCTGACCGGCGACGACCTGGCCGGGCCGTGTCCGGTGCGCTGGCTGGTCTGGCTGGGCAAGCCAGCGGCCGGTGCCGAGACGATCGAGCTGCCGGCGCGCTCGACGGCGCTGGCCATGCTGCTGCCGCACGTCTCCGGCTGGCGGGCCCGAGGCGCCGCTGGCTTCCAGGCGCTCGTGCGTACCGTCGCCGGCGCCCAGTGTGCCATCGTGCACGCACGTACCGCCGCCGAGGCCGCCGCCGTGATCAAGCGGATCTGTACAGCAACGTAGTCTGCACGGCATAGCACCCGCGCCTGCCCGCGAGGGCAAGACCAGCGCCCGCAAAGGAACCTGCCAATGCTCCCCCTGGCCCAGCAGAAATGGGCCTAAAGGATGACACACGATACGCCCAGGCGCCGATAGACGCCACTCCCACCGTGCGGTAGCCTGTGAGCAGCAGGCTGTGAAAGAGCAACACAGCCCCACCTCCCCCTCTCCGCATGCGGAGAGGGGGCTAGGGGTGCGGTCCAACGGAGGTTCCATGGATGACAGCGCCAGTGGATGTGACAAGTGATGCCCGGCCACGCCAGATGCCAGACATCACCGCCAGCGATCTGGATGACGAGCTGGTGCTCTATAACTTACGCACCGACCAGGTCCACGTCTTAAATGCGACCGCCGCGGCGATCTGGGAGCTCTGCGACGGCAGCCTGAGCGTCCGCGAGATCGCTGCGGTGCTCGCCGATGCATGCCAAGTCCCGCTCGCTCGCGTCGAGCCAGACGTGCAGAACATGCTGGCGGAGTTCCACCAGGCCGGCCTGATCGAATTCGACGGCCACCTCCCGTCTCCTCCGTGGGCGGAGGGGCCAGGGGTGAGGTCCTCTCCCCCTCTCCCCGCGGGAGAGGGGGCCGGGGGGTGAGGTCTTCTCCCCCTCCTGTCTATCCAACGTATCATAGGAGCCATTCGTATCGTAGGAGCCATACCAATGACCGGCACATCCCCGTCTCGACCGCTCCGGCACCGCCTGCGCACGGCGCTGGCGGTGGCGAGCTGCGCCGCCCTAGCGCTGGTGAGTTGCCAGGTGCCAGTCTCCATGGACCGGCTTCGCACTATAGTCCAGCCGCAGCAGGCGCGCGCGGCCACCGCACCGCCGGCACGGGCGACGACCACTGTCACCCGCGGCCAGGTGATCAGCACCGTGCGGGCACAGGGGCGCGTGGCGTCGGCCCGCACTGCCGAGCTCTCCTTCCGTTCCAGCGGCGTGCTGCGGGTACTGAACGTCAAGCCCGGCGATGAGGTCACGGAAGGGCAGCTCCTGGCTGAGCTCGATATGACCGACCTGAAGAGCCGCCTGCTCGACGCTGAGGTGCGCCTGGAGACAGCCAAGAGCAAGCTGGCCCAGGCCCAGGCCCGCAACATCGATCTGGAGCTCCGCCAGGCCCGTGCACCCCTCGACCAGGCGGAGGCCGCCCTGGCGCAGGCACGGCGGGAGCTGGAGAGGCTGGAGGCCGGGCCAGAGCAGGCGGAGCTGATCGCTGCTGAGGCAGCAGTGCAGTCCGCTCAGGCGACGCTGCGCGCGGCGCAGTCACGCCTAGATGCGCTGCTGGCCGGGCCCAGCGGGGTGGAGTTGCGCACGGCCGAGGGAGAGCTGGCTGCCGCCGAGGCGGCCTACCAGGCGGCTGAGGCTCGCCTGCGCCAGATCGAGTCGGGCGGGGCGCAGGCGGACCTGCGCGCGGCCGAGGGCGAGGTGGCCGCTGCCCGGGCGGCCTACCAGGCGGCTGAGGCTGAACTCAAGCGCCTGCGCGAGGGACCGCCGTACGAGGAGGTCCTCGCCGCCGAACGCGCGGTGGCCAATGCCCGCGCTGCACTGCTGCGCGGCCAGGACGAGCTTGAGCGGCTGAGGAGTGGGGCGGCCAATACGGAGCTCGTGTACGCGCGCACGGCCGTCGAGCGGGCGCGGCTCGCGCTCGACAAGGCGCGGGCCAAGGGCGATCAGACCGAGATCCGTGACGCGGAATTGAACCTGCAGCTCGCCGAGTCAGTGCTGAAGATGCGCGAGCGGGAGTTCGGCCCGCTGGCGATCGCTGTGGCCGAGCAGAACGTGCAGGCCTTGCAGGCAGACCTGGCAGCGGCAGAGGCGCGGCTGCGCCAGGTGAAGGCCGGGCCGCCCCCCAGCGAGCTCTATCGCGCGGAGGGGAACCTGGCGCAGGCCAAGGCTCGCCTGCAAGTGGCGCAGGCGAAGCTGGACCAGCTGAAGGGCGGCGGGGGACAGAGTTCGATCTTCAGCGCGCAGGCTGATCTGGCCCAGGCCAGGACACGCCTCGAGGTGGCCCGCGCCAAGCTGGAGCAGCTCAAGGCGGGCGCCAGCGCTACAGAGATCGAGAACGCCCGGGCGGCAGTGGCCCAGGCGAAGGCCAACTACGATATCGCGGTGAGCAAGCTGGAGCAGCTCAAGGCGGGGCCGAACTATTTTAAGCTCCAGGAGGCCCGCGATCGCGTGCGGGCGGCGGAGCAGGGGGTGATCACGGCCCAGGCGGCGTATGAGCAGAAGGCTAATACGATCCGCGCCGACAGGACCGAGATGACGGTGCTGGAGAAGGCCATGGAGCAGGCGCAACTCGCCGTGCAACAGGTCCAGGAGCGTATGCAGGATGCCCGCATTGTGGCGCCGTTCAACGGCCGGGTGGTGTCGGTGACGGGCCGGCTGGGCCTGGATACCCGTGCCTTCGTGCCGGTGATCGTGCTGGCCGATCCCAACCAGCGCCAAGTGGTGGTCGAGTTGCCGGATGCAGACCTGGCGAAGGTCGAGCCCGGCCAGAAGGCGCAGGTGCAGCTGATCGGTGTGCCAGGCAGCCCCCTGGAGGGCACGGTCGTGGAGAAGGCCGACCCGAAGGCGCGCCAGGGCCAGGGCCTCGCCTTCATCGACCGCACGGTGCGCATCCAGGCGCCGCTCCTGCTGGAGGGAGTGGAGATCGGGACGTCGGCTCAGGTAACTATCACGGTGGGCCAGCGCGATGGCGTGCTGGTGGTGCCGAAGTCGGCGGTGCGGCTGGTGGGCAAGCGCCGTGTGGTCGAGGTGTTCAACGGCGACTCGCGGCAGTTCGTGGACGTCGAGCTCGGCCTGGTCGGCGATACGCACGCCGAGGTGCTCAAGGGGCTCGACGAGGGCCAGATCGTGGTCGGACAGTAGAAGCAAACAGCACATGGGACAGGCTGGCAGGCTGCTACAACTGGTGGCGAGCGGGGCTGGCCTGTTCTGATTTGGGTGAGGCAGCGATCCAGCATGGAACCTGAGACATCGGTAGACCTGCTGCGCTATGTGCGCGTGGCCCTGCGCGGCTGGAAGCTCTCCATCGGGCTGGCCGTGGCCTTCGCGCTGGGGGCCCTGCTCTACGGGCTGAGCCGGCCGCAGGCGCTCTATACAGCCAGCGTGCGCCTGCTGCTGAACCCAGCCGGCGTGAGCGCTCTCGTGCCGTACCAGACTCTGCCGGGCCAGAATCCTAGCGCCGAGGGACTGGCGGCCACGATCACGGAGTTCGTGCGCTCGGACTACTTTGCCGATGGCCTCTCCCAGCGGGTGGGGACGCGCTTCGACGGGATTATCTCGGGCATGCTGCTGCCGCGCACGGCGATCTACCGCCTGTCCGTTACGCATCCCAACCCGAACACGGCTATCGAGTTCGTGAACACGGCGGCCGATGCCCTCACTGGACAGACGCTCCAGGAGGCGGAGACGGATTCGTCGCCCCAGGCGCTCTTACGCCAGCGCATGGAGGAAGAGCTGCGCTACCTCGATATGCAGATCGCCGATCTACGCGCCCAGCTTCAGGCGATCAATCCTACCGAATCGGTGCGCGGACCGCTGGCCACCGAGCTGAGCTCGCAGCTCCGCCAGGCCGAGGATAACCGCATCAAGGTGCTCGCGGCCCTGGCGCCGCTGCGCCAGCAGACCGGCAACGCTATCCTGCTGATCGACCGCGCGACGAAGGCTGAGCCAGCCCGCCGTGACCCAACGCTGCTGTATATCCCGCTCGGTGCGTTCCTCGGCTTCATGCTGGGCTCGGGGATCGCGATCGGCCGCGATCACCTGAAGGGAGCATTCCACACTGCCGACGAGGTACGGGAGAAGCTCGGCCTGCCGGTGCTGGGCCGCGTCGGCCCCCTGGCGATCCGCCGCGATGCCCAGGCGCTGGTGGCGGCGCGGCGGCCCGATAGCGTGGTGGCCGAAGATCTGCGACGCCTGTGGGTGACGCTTCAGGCGCTCGATCCGCAGCCGAAGATCATCCTCCTCACGGCGCCGCAGCAGTCGCGCGAGCATCTCCTTCTCGTGGCGAACCTCGGGGTGACGCTGGCCCGCGCTGGGCAGCGAGTGCTTCTGGTCGACGCGGATCTCCGCCAGCCAGGCCTGAGTGCGTTGTTTGGCATGGAGTCCGATACAGGCCTCGCCACAGTGCTTGAGCGCGACGACGAGCGTATCTTCCAGCGCTTGCGGGAGGCGCCGGGCCGCCCGACCACGGTGAAGGGGCTGCTGCTGTTACCCGCCGGGCTGCCACGGCCGAACGCCGCCGAACTGCTTACCAGCGCGGCCCTGGGGCACACGCTGGCTGCGCTGCGGGAGGCAGCGGTGGACTGGATACTGGTCTGCGGTGCGCCGGCGCTGGCGACCGCTGAGTCGGCGCCGGTGGCGGGTGCTGTGGACGCCGTGCTGCTGGTGGTCGAGCTGGAGGAGACGGTGCAGGAGGCAGTCACGGAGAGCGCGGCGCTCCTCGCCGCCGCCGGTGGCAAGCTAGCCGGCATCGTCCTCACGAACGCGCCAGCGCCGCGCAAGCTGTACCTGCGCGGCCGCATCTCGGAGGCCGATGCCGGGGCAGAGCCCAGTGAGGTGGCTGTGCCGGTCCCGCAGACTCGGGCGGCCGGTACGGAGGCGGTGTTCTCGGCGGTCTCCAGGCCGGTGCGCTTCACCATCGCCCGCAAGCCGCTGATGCGAGAGCAGAGGGATGTCTAGCGCGGTCGCTGTGGTCCCGTCCCCGGCGCAGACCCGTGTCTTGACGCCGCTGCCCGCTGATGTGCCGGAGCCCCATGCGACGCTCTGTCTGCTCTGCCGCGCTGCGGCGAGCCCGGCGGAGCGTCAGGCCATCCTAACCGGCCTCGATGCCAGCGGCTGGCGGCGGCTGCTCTCAGCGGCGGAGGTCCACGGGCTGCTACCGTTCGTATGGCACCTGTGCGACCAGAGCGGCGCAGCGGTGTGCCTGCCTGCCGAGATACGCCAGGAGCTCGATCAGCTAGTGCAGCGCTACCGCCTGCACCGGACGGTGCTGGAGGCGCGCCTGGCCCAGCTCACCAGGGCCCTGGACGGGGCTGGGGTGCCGTACGCCGTGCTGAAGGGTCCGGCCCTGGCCGCCACGGTGTACGACCCGCCGTGGCTGCGCCCCTACGGCGACATCGACCTGCTCCTGCACACGCCGTCGTGGCCGCGGGTGCGTGCCGTGTTGCAGGAGCTCGGGTACGCTGTCGCGGATGAGGGCGCGCGGGAAGCGGCGCAGCGCTACCCGGGCGATGGGCTCAATAGCATCGCCTGTGTCCTGCCCAACGCGCGGGTGCTCCTGGAGGTGCACTTCGATCTTTTGCAGTTGGGCTGGAGTAGCCCGGCCATGGCTGAGCTGTGGTCCCGCCTGCGCGCCGCGCCGCTGGGAGATGGGCGGGCGATCTCTATCCTGGCGCCGGAAGAGCAGGTGCTCCAAGCGTGCGTGCACCTGTTCTACCACGGCTTCTACCGCCTGATCTGGTTCGTAGACCTCCAGCGGCTGCTGCACGTGCATGGCCGGACGCTGGATTGGGAGCGGGTGGTGCGCCTGGCGCGCCGCGAGGGCGTGACGCTGCCGGTTGCCAGCGCCCTGCGCTACCTGCGCGAGCTGCTCGGCGTGGGCGCGCCGGCCTGGGTGGAGGCGGCGCTCGCCCCTGGTGGCCTGGAGCGCTGGCTGTTCGAGCGGGTGTGGCCGCGGCAGCGCATCCTGCGCTTCGAGCGTTACGAGCCGCCGGCCCGCCTGTTCAACCATTCGCCAGTGCTGCGCGGCCTGGTGCTCCACCTCATCGTCCTGGGGGCGCGCCGCCACAAGCTCTGGCGGCTTCTGCGCTATGCCATCCCGCCGCGGACGTGGATGGCCACGTTATACAACTTACCGCCGGGAGATCGGCGGCTCTCCTGGCTCTATATGTGGCGGGTTGCTACAGTGCTGCGGAACTGTGCGCGGCTGGTTGTCTCCGAATGGCGCGGACAGTAATCCATCCCCACTCAGCGACGAGCATCCCCTCCCCTCTCAGGGGAGGGGCCGGGGTCCTTTCCCCCTCTTATCTTCCTCTCTCCCGCAGCTGCGGGAGAGAGGGCTTGCGGGAGAGAGGGCTAGGGGGTGAGGGCTCGCATGTCCGCCACTGAGATCGCAGGTGAGCGCACGCACTGGAACGCCGTGGCGCGGTCATTCCGCTGCGACCTGCGCGTCCAGCTAGATCGCTTGCATCCGCTCGATGCAGCCTTTCTGGACTATGTGGGCGACGTGCGCGGCCGGCGGGTGCTTGAACTCGGTTGTGGCAGCGGCCACCATGCCGTGCTGCTGGCTCTGCAGGGCGCCGAGGTCTACGCCATCGATGTCTCGGACGAGTGGGTGCGCGTCACTCGCGAACGCGCTCGCTGTAACGGCGTGGGCAAGCGCGTCCACGCTCTGGTGATGTCAGCATACGCGCTGGGCTTCCCACCGGAGAGCTTTGACGTGGTCTGCGGTGTGGCGATCCTCCACCATCTGGAGCCACGGGCGCTCGGGCCGGAGCTCCGCCGGGTGCTCCGGCCGGGCGGGCGCGCCGTGTTCCTGGAGAATTCGGCTAACAACCCACTCCTGATGCTGGCACGGCGGCTGTGCGGCCACTTTGGCATTCCCAGATGGAGCACAGACGGCGAGTATCCGCTGCGGCGCGCCCAGATTGCTACGCTGGCCGCGGCCTTCGGCGGCACGTGCACGGTCAACTATCCGTTCTTTGAGTTCTTCCGGCTGCTGGACCAGAAGCTCTGGCAGTATCGCAGCCGGACGGCGACGCGGCTGTGCGAAGGCCTGGATGCCTGGCTGTGGCGGGTCGCACCTGCCCTGCGCCAGTATAGCTATAAGCAAGTGGTGCTGTTGAATATGTAACTGTAGTTAGCTGGCAAATTAAATTCATGCTAATGTTATCGAGATTTGCACAAGCTAATTGCTTACCGCTCCTGAGGCGTTTGTGGGTGCTGTTGATCGCAGCCTTGCAAGACGCTTCCGCCGATCAGGGGCTCCTCGCGCGTGTGCTGAGGGGGTTAGTATATACAAGCTTTAGCAATTACATTGTATATGTATGCAATCTGCTTGCATCGGTGCTGCTGGCCCGTCTGCTTGCCCCTGAAGTTTTTGGAAGCGTGGCTATGGCAGGTACATTAGTTGCCATCTGCGGGCTTATTCGTCAATTGGGCTTTGATGCAGCACTTTTGCAGCGCCGTGATATGGACCGTAATGCTGCCGCCACACATCTCTCGCTTAACCTTTTCACTAGCCTAGTGTTGATAGCTGTTGGTATCGTGATCTCGCCACTTGTTGCGCACTTCTATGGCCAGAAGATCGCTGCTCTTTTTCTGTGTTTTTTGGCACTCGCTATTGTCGATGCATTTGGTGGTCATGCAAACATCCTCTTACAGAAGCACCTGATCTTTCGCTCTACGAGTCTGATTACCGCCTTGGCCTCTTGCATCGGAAGTGGCGTTGCACTGATCTTAGCTTGGGCCGGAGCAGGCGCATGGGCATTGCTGGTTGGCGATGCAACGAACCGTCTACTTTCTGCCACCCTGCTCTGGAAGGTGTGTCCAGATCGTCCGGGATTGCGCGATGTTCGCTGGAATCTTGAGGAGATCCGCTGGTTCCTGCGCTTTGGCCCCTGGTGGGCCTCGCTGCTCTCTGGCATCGCTCTGTTTGCGATTTTACAGTTTGACAACTTCCTTGTGGGCACAATTGCCGGCAGTGCCGCGCTCGGGTTTTATAGCCGGGCATATAACTGGGCAACTCTGCCGACGGCGCGTGTGACATGGGTGATTTCGAGCGTTGTCCAGCCGGTCTATGCGCGATTGCAAGGGGATCGTAAGCGGCTTTCACAGGCCTTCAATGCGTCACTGATAGCGATTACACGCTTGAGCTTCCTTTTCGCTGTCGTCATGCTTGTGCTTGCTGAGGATGCAGTGCGCCTAGTTATTGGGGAACGCTGGCTACCGGTTGTACCCATCCTGCAATGGTTCAGCCTGTATGCTGTCTTACGTCCGTTGTCCGACGACTTGGGCGCTGCCTTCGCTATGTCGGGCCGCATGCGAATCGCTAACCTGGCGGGGATCTGCCAGGCTACAGGACTTGCGCTTGCCCTGCCGCCTGCGATCATCACCTTCGGCGCGCCGGGAGCTGCTGCGGCGGTAGGTCTCAGCTATGCATGCATGCTGGGCTATCTCTACGGCAAGCGCCTACCTGAGTTTATTGATACGCGCTATCGCTCGGTGTTTCTTCCCCCACTTGCTGCGGGTCTCATCGCTGGCGCTGCTGGCTTTAGTGTTAGCCTGCGCCTACCAGCTGGAGAAATTGTGACTGCTTTCATAAAGTTTTTTGTAATTTTGGCGGTATATTTGGGCATTCTGGCAATATTGGAAGGTCGAGAGCTTTTCCGGCAGTTCAAGCTCGTTTTTCGTGCATTCCGGATAGGTCCTTCTTGTAAATCAGCCTCTGATCAGTCCTTAATTAAGTCATTAATTAAGGTATCCACTGGTGAATCATTGGGTTTGTAGAGGATCCGATGCGAATCGCTATTGACATAAGAAATCTTGAGCATCCCATAACTGGTACGCAGCGTTATGAGCGCTGTCTTTTGCAGGCGCTTGCTGCACTTGATCAAGAGAACCGCTATATACTTCTTTGGCGTAGATCTCCAACGCGTGTGGTAAAGCAGCATAACTTTAGTTACTGGAAGTTTCCGTGTGGAAATTTTCGGTTTTCGGTAGAGCAGATCTTACTGCCAATATGGTTGACGGTGGCTCGGATTGATGTCTATCATGCCCCGCTTTTTGCTCCGCCAAAGTATTTTCGAGGCGGAAAGGTGATGACTATTCACGATGTGATCCACGAACGCTTTTCCGATATGTATGCCGGAGAGCCCATCACGACGTATTTTCTGCGCTATCGCCGCTATGCACTGACATGGACTGATATAGTCCTCTGTGATTCTTGGGCGACTGCCAGCGATGCTGCTGAGTTGCTTGGCGCTCGTCTTGAGCAGCTTCGTGTAGTGCACCTCGGTGTTGATGCTCGCTTTCGACAGGTTTCGGCAGCGCAGATCGCGGATGTAAGGCAACGATACAACCTGCCGGAGCACTATATCTTGAGCGTGGCCTCCCTTGATGTCCGTAAGAACCTCATGGCTGTGCTTCAGGCTTATGCGCGATTACGCGCTGATGGCTTTCATGGTCTTGGACTTGTTCTCGTGGGTAAGCCAGGAGTTCGTGTTGAGAAACTTTACCAGGAAATCGACAGGCTCGATATACGGCAATGGGTGAGACTGACCGGCCATGTGCCCGATGCTGACCTCCCAGCAATCTATGCGGGAGCGGCAGCTTTTGCCTACCCATCGCTCTATGAGGGGTTTGGCCTGCCGCCTCTAGAGGCTATGGCTGCCGGCGTTCCTGTGGTCGTCTCCAACGTCTCTGCTCTGCCAGAGGTGGCAGGAGACGCCGCACTCTATGTGAGCCCGCACGATGTTGATGGGCTTGCGCGCCAGTTGCGGCAGATACTCCGTGACCAGAGCCTCCGTGCAGAGCTACAGCGACGCGGGCGGGAACATGTGCAGCGTTTTGACTGGCGCCGCACCGCCGAACAAACACTACAAGCATACATGGAGGCAAGAGCAATTGCCAGCAAGCGGTCACGATCAATAAGCATGCTGAAGGGACGGATTAGAACTGCTTTCACACAACGTGGTGCTGGCAGGTGACATCTCCTAGGTGACGTCTCCAATGAGCCTGCGAGTGACACTCTCCGTCGGGGCGCCACTGGGCCAACTGGGCATGGGCACAGGCGGCTACAAGCTCGCCCACAGCCTGGCCAGCCGCCCCGAACGCCTGCGTGCCCTGACCGTGTTCTGCACCGGTGGCAGCCTGCCGGAGGTGCCGCAGGCAGAGTTGCGCCTGGCCGGCCTCGGCTGGCTCGGCCGAGCGCTGCCCTGGACACCGCTGCGCTTTCGACCAGATTACACTCTGGCCCTGTGCAACAATGCCTTCGACCTTCACGTAGCGCGGCAGCTTCCGCCTGGTGACGTATTCTACGGCTACACCGACCAGGCGCTGTTTTCGATCTACGCTGCGCAGCGCCGGGGTTATCGCACAGTGCTGCATGCCGCCAACACGCACATCGCGCACTTGCACCGCACGCTCAGGCAGGAGTACCACCGGCATGGCCTGCGCACCTCGCCGGTCGGCCGCTGGATGGTGCTGAAGGTGCAGCGGGAGTACGCCGCTGCTGACCTCATTCGCGCGCAGTCCAGCTTGGTAGCTGAGAACCTGATCCGCGGCGGAGTGCCTCCGCGAAAGGTCGTGCTGGTGCCACCGGCGGTGCAGCTCGACCGCTTCCGGCCTCTCGCATCGTCTTCTGCAGATACTCGCTTCCGCGTCTGCTTCGTGGGGGCGTTCGACCTGCGCAAGGGCATCCAGTACCTGCTCCAGGCCTGGGATCTGCTGCAGCTGCCCGGCGCCGAGTTAGTGCTGCACGGCGGGGCAGGCAGCCGCTTCATGCGCCGCCTGCTGGCGCGCTACGAGCACCGCCCTGATGTCCGCTTCGCCACGGGCGATCCGGCACTGACCTATGCCGCATCTTCAGTCTGTGTGGTGCCGTCCATCGAAGATGGCTTCGGCTACGTAGTGCTGGAGGCGCTGGCCAGCGGCACACCGGTGATCGTGTCGGACCAGGTGGGCGCGAAGGATGCTGTTCGCCCCGGAGAGAACGGCTTCGTTGTGCCTGCCGGGGATACCGCAGCGCTGGCTGAGCGACTGGAGTACCTCTACCGGCATCGAGCAGAACTTCCCCGCCTGCGCGCTGCGGCGCGCACGGCGGCTGAAGCGTACACCTACGAGCGTGAGGGGGCTGCCCTACACGCCTGCTTTGAGGCTCTGCTCGCAGGTAGTTCGGCTCCTGCCAGCGCGGGCTACCAGTTGGTTCAGGGATGAGATGATGCGGCCGGTGCAACCTGTCCATGGCTTTGCCACTCGCAGCGGTTTGCCGGTGCTGGCCGCGCCCACCGCGGGCGAGGGGCATGCGGCGCCGGCCTGCAATCTGTGCGGCAGTACGCAAGCGCGGCTGTTCCTCACCTGCCAGACGCACGTGCTGGTCTCCTGCGCCGGCTGCGGGCTGGTTTACGCTGCCGCGCGGGTCGGCGCGGCCGAGTTGGCCGAGATGTATGCGCATCGCTATCCTCCAGAGGCCTTCCTGCCTCAGCGCGAGCGCAAGCTTGCCAAGGCCCATCGCGAGCTGACGCTGCTGGAGCGCCTTACCACGGGCCGGCGTATCCTGGATGTTGGGACGTCGTACGGCTTCTTCCTGGTGGCCGCCCGCGAGCGTGGCTGGTCGGCGGTCGGGGTCGAGATTGCCCCGGAGCCTGCCGAGTACGCTCGCCGCACCTACGGCCTGGATGTGCGCACCGGTACGCTGGACACGGTGGGGCTTGATCCGGAGAGCTTCGATGTGGTCACCATCCGGCACGTGCTCGAGCATGTTCCGGACCCGCTCGGCCTGCTGCGCCAGGCCGGCACGCTGGTGCGTCCGGGCGGCCTGGTGCTGGTAGCGGTGCCCAATCTCGCCAGTCTGGCCTTCCGGCTGAACGGGCGCTACTGGTGGTGGATCGACCCGCCGACGCATCTCTACTACTTCACGCCGCGCACGCTGCGGGCGATGCTCGAGCGCGCTGGCCTGGATGTGGAGCTGTCCCAGAGTGAACGGGGCGATGATCATCCGCTACTGTATGCGCTGCTCTTCAGCCTGAACCAGCGTCTTCGGCTGGGGGCCCGACTACGCCGGCTGGGACAGCCGCACGGTGGGCACGCGCTCCCAGGTGTTGCTGGGGAACAGGTGGCCGCCGGGCCGAGCAGGCTGGGCTTGCGCGTCTGGACGGCAGCGCGGGCGCTGGGAGAGGCCGTGGACTGGCTGGCGAGGCCGCTGGCAATCGTGCCGCAACGTCTCTTGCTCTCGTCGGAGCTGTTGATGATCGCCCGCCGGCCTGGTCGCTGAGCACTGCGCCAGGCCACCTGGCAACGGGTAGAGCAATGTAGGGTTAGGCACCTGTGCGGATTCTCTTCTGCCAGAACCATCCGAAGCGTTGGACCTGGGGATCGCCGAAATCAGTGCTCAGGCTCGCCCAGGAGCTGCGCGCCCAGGGGCATACTGCGGACTTTCTCTTTCAGGACGACATGCCCGCCCATCTGCGCGGCCATCGTATGGCGTTTCTCACTTTCCCCGTATTCGTTGCTCTGGCAGTGCTACGGCAGGCCCAGCGCTACGACATCGTGGATATCGCCAGCGGCGACGGCTGGCTGTACGGCCTAGCTCGACGGGCATATCGCCGGGCGCCTGCCTTTGTAAAGCGTGTGCTGGGCCTTGAGCACCTGGATTGGGAGCAGCGGCAGGAAGAAGCCCGCCGGGGCCAGGGACGGATCTCGCTGCGACATCGATTGTGGTTTGGCCACTTCCGACTTCAGCAGGTGCAGTGGGCCGCGCGGCTGAGCGATCACGTGCTTTGCCTGTGCGAGACAGATCGCTGCTATGTCGTGCAGCGCGGCTGGCAGCCTCAGCCGCGAACCTCCGTCGTCGCGCCGGGCGTCGAGACCTGCTACTTCAGCCAGCAAAACAGCCGGCCGCGCCGGGACCTACTCTTCGTCGGCTCGTGGCACCCACGTAAAGGTATCACATATCTCGTCCATGCTTTCGCCAGGGTGGCACAGCAGCATCCTGGTGTGCAGCTCAATATCGCTGGCGCGGGTGTACCGATCACAGAGGTGCACCAAGCGTTCCCGCCTGCGCTACGCCAGCGCGTGGCCGTGCTGCCAGAGCTGAGCGAGCAGCAGCTCGCCGAGCAGTACGCGGCGCATGCCGCCTTCGTATTCCCCAGCCTGTACGAGGGGTTTGGAATGGCCTTTCTTGAGGCGATGGCGAGCGGCACGCCGGTGGTCGGAACACCTACAGGAGGAATGGCCGACCTAATTGAAAATGGTAGGAATGGCATTCTGGTCGCTCGCCGTGACGTTCCGGGCCTGGTCCAGGCCCTGGAGCGCCTGTTAGCCGATCCGGCATACGCTCGGTCGCTCGGCGAGCAGGCTCGCGCCACGGCTAGGGTGTATACCTGGGGGCGAGCAGCGCACTACACGCTCACTACTTACGAGACGGTCTTGAGCACTGGACGTTCGCTGGTATGTTGAGAGCCTCGCTGAGTGTACTCCCGGAATTCGACACGATTAGCTCCGACGGATCAGGAGCGCGCTTGCGTATCCTACACGTCAACGACACGTACGGCCGGGGTGGCGGTGGGGGTACCGAGCAGTCGGTGCCCAATACCTGTGCGCTGTTGGAAGCTCGCGGTCATGCCACGGCCGTTGTGTATAGTCAGGATACCGGCGTCTCCGAAGTTGATCGGGCGCGGCCGCTGGCACATATCCCAGGACTGTGTGCCTTTCGGCTGCGTCCAGACCCGGCCCGCATCGAACAGGCTTTGACCTGGATACGTTGCTTCGCGCCTGATGTGGTGCACCTCCATCAGGTAAATAATGGCTATCTGGTGGAGGCCATCGCCAGGGAATGGCCGGCCGTCTTCTTCGTGCACAATCACCTTCTGAACTGTCCCAGCGGCATCCGGTACTGGCGTACCACCAGCACGGTCTGCCCGCACACCGGGCCCGGCCTGCACTGCGTGGTCAACGCCTACCTGCGCCACTGTAATGTACGCCGGCCTGAGCACGTACTCCGCTCGCTCCTTTCTTGTGTCAGCAGCCGGCGCTTCGCCCGAGCGGTCTTGCATATCGCCGTGGACTCCACCTACATGCGTGACATGGTCGTGGCTGCGGGTGTCCCGCCCCAGTTCATCACCGTCCTGCCCACAGTCACTGAGCTTCCTGAGGAAGGCACCCTCCAGCCGTACCCGCGGGACCCAATGGTGCTGTACGTGGGGCGCCTGAGCGAGGAGAAGGGTGTGCACTGCCTGCTCCGGGCGATCTCGCACTTGCGCACGCCCTGCCGCGTCGTCATCGTCGGCGATGGCTACTACCGCCCGATGCTCGAGCGGCTGGCGCAGCAGCTCGGCCTGTCCAACGTGGAGTTCACCGGCTGGATGCTCAAGCCAGAGCTGGCAGCCTACTACGGCGCTGCCTCGGTCGTGGTGGTGCCGTCGGTCTACCCTGAGCCGCTGGGGCTGGTCGGACCCGAGGCCATGGCCCATGCCCGTCCGGTTGTGGCCTTCCCTCTAGGCGGCATCCCCGACTGGCTGCGCCACGGCGAGACGGGGCTGGCCGCCCGCCCGGGCGATGCGGTGGACCTAGCCCGGCAGATCGATACGCTGCTTGCGCAACCGGCCCTCGCCGAAGCTATGGGCCGGGCCGGTCGCCGGTTCGTCGAGCAGGAGTTCCACCCGCAGCGCTATGCAGATCGGCTTGAGGAGCTGTATTGCACCGTGGTGAAGCAATGGAACGCGCGCAGGCCGCTTGGCGTGCAACCGCAGGCTCGGGTGACGATCTAGGCAGTGAGAGCACACGCAGATGGCTGAGAAGATACGCGTGCTGTTTGTCTCTCCAACCGGTGAGATCGGTGGTGCCGAGGTCGCGCTGCTGCGGCTACTGCGCCACCTGGACCGTACACGGTTTGCACCGGTGGTCGTCTGTCTCTCGCCGGGGCCGCTGCTCGACCGGCTGCGCGAGCTAGGAGTTGAGTGCACGCGTGTGCCGGCAGGCCGCTTCCGGCACCTGCACCGCACCGCCGCCGCCACGCTGCAGATCGCCCGCCTTGCACGTCAGCACCGCAGCGACGTCATTTTCGGCAACGGGACGAAAGGACATCTCTACGGTGCGCTTGCCGCGCGGCTGGTACGCCGGCCTACCCTCTGGTGGCTGTGCGATATGCTACCCAGCGATAGCGGCCGCCCGCTCTCGCTCAACTGGCTGGCCACGCGGCTGCGCGCAGAGATGATCGCTGCGCACTCGCGGGCGACGCTCGAGGCGGCGCGCCGGTACTATGCCACGCTCGCACCGATGTGCGTGGTGTATCCAGGGTTGGATATTGAGGCACTGGATGAGGAAGCACAGCAGCTCGGCGGACCAGTCGCCGTACGTCGGGAGCTAAATGTTGGTAATGCAGCGCTTATCGGCATCGCCGGGCGCTTGACCCGCTGGAAGGGCCAGCATGTGTTTCTGGAGGCCGCAGCGCGGATCGCCTGTGAGCAGCCGGAGGCGCGCTTCCTGATCATCGGCGATGCCCTGCTCGGCATCGATACCGACTACCCCGAGCTGCTGCGCCAGCAGGCCTGCCGGCTCGGCCTGGGCGATCGCGTTGTTTTCACCGGCTTCCGCGCAGATGTGCCGCGCCTGCTGGCGGCCATGGACGTGGTGGTGCACGCGTCGGTGCTGCCGGAGCCCTTCGGCGTGGTCGTCAGCGAAGCGATGGCGCTGGGCCGGCCGGTCATCGCTACGGCGCTTGGTGGCGTGCCCGAGGTCATCGAGGATGGCGTCAATGGTATATTGGTTCCACCAGGAGACCCTGACGCATTAGCTTCAACTGTCCTAGAGCTACTTAGCGATCGTGAACGGGCACAACAAATGGGCCTGGCGGCGCGACAGCGCGTCCAGGAGCGATTCACTGCCCAACAGATGGCTGCACAGATGCAAGAGTTGCTGGCCAGCCTCGCTGCGCGGCGTTGAGGACAAGGAAGGAGTACAGCAAGAGCTGCATGAGACCGTTAGGTGAGCAGCGCCGGACCGTCTGGCTGGTGACGCCGGAGTGGTACGGCCAAGGTGGCGTCGGGGACTACACGCACTTCCTGGCCAGTCATCTCGCCGCGCTGGGCTGCGCCGTGGTCGTGTGCGGCCCACCCGACTGCCCAGACGGTTCAGAGCGCGCTGTGCCCTATGCACAGCGGGAGGTGCCCGGCGCATGGTCGCTGCGTGCGCTGCTGCACCTGGTCAGGCTGGCGCAGGCGGAACGCCCGGAGGTCGTCCATCTTCAGTTCGTCCCCCATGGCTTCCAGCCTCGCGGCCTGCCCACGCCCCTGTGCCTGCTACCGCTGCTTCTACGGCTAAGCAGTGCATCGCGGCCGGCAGTCACCTTCCATGAGCTCTTCGTGCCGTGGGAAGGAGGCATCATCCAGCGCGCCCTGAGCCTGCTCCAACGTATGCAGGCGCTCCTGCTCGCCGCCGCTGCGTGCGCCATGGTTGTCACCCTGGAAGAGCGGGCGGCGTGGCTGGGCCGCTGGCTGCCACATATGCGTTCGGCGATCTCTTGTATACCGGTGGGTTCAAATATCCGGACAGTGCCGCTCTTGCCAGACCAACGTAGCTCGCTGCGCCGGCAACTTTTCGGGAGCGATGAGGTCTTCGTGCTCGGTATCTTCAGCCCGCAGCATCCGGCCGTCGATCTCGAGGGCGTCATCACAGCCCTGGCTGAGCTGCCGGCGCAGGTGCGCCTGCTGGTGATCGGCCGCGTGCCGCCTGAGCGGTGCCAGGTCATCCGGCAGCGCGCCGTTGCCCTTGGTGTATCCCAGCGCATCTGCTGGACCGGCAGTCTCTCCGCAGAAGCGGTGTCGCATGTCCTCCAGGCCGTGGATGTCTACGTGCATGCGCACTCCTCTGGCCCCTCGCCGCGCAGTACGGTGCTTGCCGCAGCCCTTGCCCACGGGTTACCCATCATCGCCTATGCCGGGACAGAGGATCAGAGCGGCAAGTATCGAGACGGTAAAAACCTTCTGCTTGTGCCGGCTGGACAGCCACGCGCGCTCGCGGCGGCGGTGGAGAGACTTCGGCGAGATGAGGCGCTGTGGCAGGAGCTTGTTGCCGGCGGGAGATCGCTCTACAGGGACAGCTTTACCTGGGAAAAGATCGCTGCGATGACACTGGGTGCCTACGCCGCTTCCAGTGCTTGGATGCCGGAGCCGGCTCCAAGGAAGAGTACCCTAAAGCTGAACAGGGGATCAAAGCAGCCTAGTCAGCACACCGGGGGCTGTTAGGGTAGGGCCAATATGGGTGAAAGCTTGGCAAGTAGTGCGCTCCCTCCCGACACGCTGTGGTGGATCGGGCTTGGGGCAGTAGCACTCTTCACCATTGGTATGCTGTACTGGCGCAGCATGCTGCTGCCGTTCTTCGTAATCCTGTACGTCGAAGGCTTCTTCCGCAACCTGCTGGACACACCGGCCGTGCTTCTCGTCAAGGACGTGCTGCTCGCCGGCATCTACGCAGGCTTTCTGCTCTACGCTTTGAAGCACCGTCGCTGGCTGGCCCTCCCTGTCTCGCTTGGCCTGCCGCTGGCCTGCTTCTTCGGCCTAGCGGTTCTTCAAATGTTTAATCCGGCGCTGGGATCAGTGGCGGTTGGACTGGTAGGGCTAAAGACATACTTCTACTATTTGCCTCTATGCATCATAGCTCCTGCGCTGCTTAACACACGCCAGCGCCTCTACCGGACACTGGCTGGCCTGCTGCTTGTTGCCATTCCTATCGCGGCATACGGAATTGTGCAGTATGTGCAGGGCCCTGAAGCGTACGCATCGCTGGGTCCGGCCTTCCGGCGCGCCACATTTGTGATCATTGACGAGTATTACGAAGGGACAGTGCTCTTCCGGCCCAGTTCGACGTTCTCCTGGCCCTCCCACTATTCCACGTTTCTCGGCTTCTCAGTGATGCTTGCTGTGGGCGCCATGCACCTGCGCAAGACACCCCATCTACGACGGATAGCGTGGCTGGCCCTGCCGGTGCTCGTGGTGGCAGTGATCGTGAGCGGACAGCGCTCCCTCTACCTGTTGCTTCCAGCCACTATCGTGCTCATGCTCATGCTCGTGCGTGCGACAGGTGCTCTTCTGCGCCTTGGCGCGGGCCTAGCGGCAGTAGGACTGGGACTAGCTTTCTTGGCCCCTCCAGCCATTCTTGGTCGCTTCGCCACCTTCTTCGCCGAAAGCCAGGGAGCCCTGATCGGTAGCCGTTTCCAGGCAGCCTGGAGCAATCTCGCTAGAGCCGTGCTCACAAGTCCCCTGGGACGGGGTACCGGCATCTCCGCTCTCGGCTCGCGTTATCTTGCTACAGACGCATTTATCTTCACTGAGAGCCTGTTTGCTCGTATTGTGAACGAATTAGGTATTCTTGGCCTGGTAACGTTTCTCTGGCTCTACTTCGCCCTCCTGTTGTATTCGTGGCGTGTGCTGCATCAAACACGCAATCGAGACCTGCGATACCTCGCGGCTATGGCGTTCGCCTATCTCGCGGGATCGTTGCTGGGCATCTACGGGAGCAATAGCCTGGACGTGGCAGCGTCGGCGGTGAGTTTCTGGCTAATGCTGGGTATAGGCCGAACAGTGTCGGTGCTGGATAGAGAGGCATCCACCACCGAGCCCGCCAGGATAGCGCAGCAGACAGGTACAATCCGGCGTATACCTGTGCCGGTATCCTTAGGACATCTGGGGCCTGGCCGCCTGCCGATGCGCTAGGAGTGACCGAGGGGCAGGACTATACATTTGCACCGTAGGAAGGTGATGTACGTCATTCACACAAGCCCGACCTACTTCGGTGATCGCTCGATCGTTGGTGGTGGCGAGCGCTACAGCTTCGAGCTCGCCCGGGCTATGGCTGAGCATGTTCCGACTACTTTCGTGTCCTTCGCTGAGCACAGCAAGAGCATTCACAGGGGACCTTTACAGATCCGACTGCTGCCCTCGCCGCGCTTCCTTTTACGTCGTCCGCTGCATGCTTGCAGCTTGCTCCTTCCCATACTAGTCCTAACAACTGAGATCATTCATGCGCATCAATTTCCTGTCCCTGCGACCGATATTATCATTCTCTCTGCCCTATTTCGACGCGGCACTCGAGTGTTCCTTACCGACCACGGCGGAGCGACCCCCTACTCGCTGGGACACCGGCTGCGTATTGAGCGTTTTGCTGCAGGAACACTTTTTGTCTCTGAATTCAGCCGCAAGCTCTGGCAAGAGGCTGGACGATGGTGCGAACGCAGCGCAGTGATCTATGCAGGTGTGGATACCCAGCGCTTCTCTCCGTCATCCTCTCCCGGGGATCGAGCTGGAACAGTGTTGTACGTGGGACGTCTTTTACCCCATAAAGGGGTGGACTATCTTATCCAGGCAGTGGACGACAAGCTCCGACTAGAAGTTGTGGGACGGCCTTACTCGCTGACATACTATGAGCACTTGCGCGGTCTAGCACAGGGAAAGTCCGTACAGTTTAGCACTGCTGTGACAGATGATGAGCTTATTGAGAAATATCGCCGCGCGAGCGTGGTAGTACTCCCTTCTGTCTACCGAGATTGCTACGGCAACTGGCATGGCAATGCTGAACTGCTCGGTCTGACACTGCTCGAAGCGATGGCTTGCGGAACACCGGTCATTTGTACGGACGTCGGTGGCATGCCTGAGGTCGTCGTTCACGGGGAAACCGGTTATATTGTCCCGCCCAATGACCCACAGGCACTTCGCGAGGCACTTCATACCATCGCGGATCACCCATCGACAATTGCGCGCATGGGTGCCGCGGCACGGCAGCACGTTCTCTCACGCTTTACCTGGCAGAATGTTGTACGGCACTGTCTCTCGTACTATGCCCAATTGTGAGGGGCAGAATGTCGCGATGCTATACTGGGAGTATTCAGCAAACCTGCTGAATACTCCCAGTTGGGCTTTCGTCAATGGTAGCAGCGACCGCGTGTACCGTGCTACTTGTTCACGAGCGGTGCCTGAAGCGTAACGACCGCCTGTTTTGGCGTGGTAAACGTTGCATCGGTGGTGACTGCCTGCGCCGGGCCGCGCACGACGATGCGGTAATGATAGATCGCCCCCGGCTGCAAATCTTGCAGCGTCACGCTGTGGCTCGTTCCGGAAGCGGTGGCAGCGCTTCGGTGGAGATACGCCGGCCACCACTCCGTCGGTCGCTGACTTGTCAGACCTTCCTGCGTTCCGAACGTGTCATATTCAACCCAGCCGGTGCAGGGTCGGTCAGTGGTCCAGGTGAGGGTTGCACTTGTGCCGGACACTGTGACCTGCACGTTTGCAATCGTGGGCAATGTTGCTGGAGTACTTCCGCCACGTTGCCAGACTGTCCCATCAGAATAGCGGACCCAGGTTTCATCCGGTCCGTTCCCATACACCCAGTAGGCGTCGCTGTAGTCCCAGTGGACATTGTCAT
The DNA here is from genome assembly GCA_042408875.1 of Chloroflexota bacterium. Taxonomy (GTDB): domain Bacteria; phylum Chloroflexota; class UBA11872; order JBHOQS01; family JBHOQS01; genus JBHOQS01. The sequence continues at coordinate 42,106 of JBHOQS010000020.1, forward strand.
CAAGGCTTACAACGGGATCTCCACTACTGTGCGCTTCCCAGGTCGTGCCCTGGTAGCCACGCACAATCCTTTCAATCCATCCCTCACCACGATCCCCCACCGAAGAGGCCGCGGTGGTACTGGCATACCAGATCACTTCGTTCCCGATCCGTATTCGCCCGCTGTCTGGGAGATGAAAAATGTTTGAGACCTGTAGGCGATCCGGCTGATCGGTTGCCGTCATTGCTGTCAAGAGCGTTATCGGTGGCGCTGGAGCAGGTTGCAGCCCTACCAGCTCGACGCGATCCGGCATTCCGAAGCGGTCCATCCGGCTGGCGAACAGGGCGTTTTCTGCTTTGACGGCGTCTCCAACAGCTGGCTGAACCTGAAGAGCCGGATCACACCCAACCCCGGCTGCGACACAGTGATAGCGGCGCGCCGTTGCCGTGTCGACCCGACTGTTGGACCAGTCGAGCTGGCTTGAAACCATCCCTTCTGGGCCAAACGATGCAAAGTACCCTGCCGCACCCCATTCGCGATACTGTGCGGCCCATGGGGCCGCCTGGTTATACTCAACCAGCAAAAGTGGTACGGGATTTTCATGTGTAAAGTACATACCCAGGGAATGGACATAGACCCAGAAATCCACATCGATTGGGGACACATTGTACGCGACACGGTTATACCATTCGAAGCCGGTCGCAAATCCACCGGTGTCACGGAAGAGTGCGCAGGCGCCATTGAGAAACCATCCGTTGTACACCCACTGCCGCCGATACGCCTGATACTCTGGATGGGCCAGGTTTGGCACCATCTGAGGCTGCGGTTTGAGCGTTCCGTCGGGGTTCTGCGGCGCCCAGTCGGGATGTTGCTTCCAGAGGATCGAGCCCGGCCAGGTACGGTCGAAGCGCGACCAGATCGTTGATGTGGTCGGGTTTCCTACCCCCTCGTACCACTCGCGCGTCCAGTAATCCAGCTGCAGGCCAAGTGCGCGTGCCGCATCATTCATGTCTCGAAATTGCTGTAGTGTTCCATACACGTATGGATCGCCTGGCGGCAGATTTTCGACCGCATTCGGGATATAAAGTTCAGGAAAGAGCGGACCAGTTCCCGTAATTGTTGAGGGATCGCCACCAACCTGGGATCGTGCGGTATCAATGTGAGCGATGAGACGGCTCCGACGCATGCTATAGGGCTTATAGTTGTTCGACCAAAAAGCGATATAGTCGGACCATCTCACCATCCCTGACCCGGTATAGTCAAACGTGCGAAACCAGTACGGCATTGTCGGAGTAAACCCGATCACCTGGAGCTGTTCGCGTGTGACGGCAAAGCGGACATTGAGATACCGCTGCGGCGCTGGAAGGGACGCATCGGCCGAGCCGAAGAGAAAGATAAGCGGACCAACCGTCAGCTGTTGCAAGGCGTTTCGTGGGGGTGCAAATTCTACCACCTGTATGCCCACACGCGGCCGGCCGGCGTCGACCTGCCGAATGTCACGAGGATACGTCACGAAGGTTCCTTGCGCGTGTGTGGCCAGAGCAAAGGTCTGTTTCGCGCTGTCATAGCGAGGCGTGACATCATCCGCAAACCGCCACTGCCGGATACCTCCGCCATCGCCGTCAAACCGCCAGCCGTCCATGCCGTTTCGCGAGCCGTTGACGGCTAGACGCGAGATAAACCCGCACGAGACCGTTCCGATACCGGCTGGGACAGTTCCGCCGGTATCGACGGTGGCCGTAATGGAAAATCCATTGTATGCCACGCCGGCAACCGTACGGGTCTCTGCGCGATACGTGAGCTGATAGGTCGTCGTCCCGCTATACGGCGGGTTCCGGTTCGGGATACGATAGGTAATAGTGATGCTCTCCGCGTCTGGCGTATACCCCAGATATTGTGGCTTCGGTATACCCATGGTCTGCCATGCGTCGTTACCGGGGGTTACCGGGGAGGTGATCCCTGTCCCGAATTCGTAGACGGTAACATCCGATTGGAGGTACCAGAGGTCGTTCTCCGGTCCCATGGTCAGCGCCACACCGCGCTCGTCGTACCAGGCAAAGAGGCGGCAGTTGTCCGTATCCCAGAGCAGTCGATGACCATTGGGGAAGGTAATGTTCAGTGCAGTGGTCGAGGGCTTTCCCGGCCACTGCACAGTGGTCTGGCTTACTGTGACGCTAGCTGCCTCTCCCGGCATCTGAGTCCGTACGCTACGTACGGCGCCGACTAGCGTTGCCGACGCTGCGGCTACTTTCCCAAACTGCCGTCTCTTCAATCGGATCATGGGTCGCTGTTCCCTTCCCTCGGATTTTTCAGATCATGCCGGCGAGCCATATATGGATGGTCAGAGCTCGGCTCGTAGCAAGACTGTTGGCAGGCACGATCTCGAGCTTGGCAGCAGCATTCGTTGGATACTGCTGCTCGATGAAAAACAAGCGTACTGTGAGCGGCCAATCAATCCGAATCCGTTTAGGAGCTCCCTGACTTCGGCAAGCTCGTCGACTCGGATGCCGCCTGCTGGCAGCTTAGCGGAACACGTCCATGAGGAAGAAAGACCTGCCGATTGAGTGCGCTGGGCCCAGCCACACCGAGCCTCGCCCGGACCGGGTGGCTAGTACTGCTCGTCGAAAGCCTGTTAAAGAGGCTAGTACCCGAAGTGCGCTATCGGCTGCGGTCGGCAGCGCATACGCCGGCACGTACCGCTCAACACTTTCGCGGCTCCACAGGTGACGTGCTCGAAAAACAAACGGCTCCGCCCAAAGCCGTGCGCTCACCGGGTTTGGCTGCTCGTGCATCCGTCGACTGCTTACCCTTGGCCACCGGCAGGGAGTCCATAGCAGCGCGATGCACGCCGCTAAAAGTACCAAGAGTCCCGCCGGGTTGGGCATGCTCGGTGTGGCTCCGTCTACCCGCGGTAGCTCAGCGCGCCCAGTCGACAATCAGCAGCCATGGCCCACGCAGAGTGCGTTTAGCTAATTTTGTGGGAGCGAAATAGACTGGTCGGAAACGCATCTCATTACTCGCGCCAAGATCATGCACAGTTTGCACCTAATTCATTTCTATCCTACCTTCTCCTTTTCATAAACTCTCACGGCGCTCTACATCCGAGATACGGTCGCCAGCCACCGGCACCGCAGTCGGTATAGCTGACACTCGCGTCTCACTATGCTTCCCAAACCAAGTTTGTATCTATTCCCCACTGGGCATCCGCGACATTGACGACAAGAGATGCAGTCATTAGTACACGAGCGAACAATGGTGATAATGGCAAGCGCAACAAAATGTGACAGCATGAACGGATAGTTTTGTTATGAAGCAAATCTCGCAGTAAAAGAGAACATGAAACTTTTTAACTATACATCAAGAAGTGTTGCTAATAATGAAATTCCCAGATTAGTCTTAATAAAGAGATATCCATCTTTATAGAATTGTTCGATTGTTTCGTTATAGTTATGGATCAATGTTGAGTAAACCTCTCTCAGCAAGCGAGATAGTGAGGCAATCGAAGCGATCTCTACCGGCAGCATTCTGATTAAAGTGTACGAGGAGAATTAGTAAGATAATGGCCGCCAGCCGGAACTGCAAAAACGGTCGCATTGTACTCTCACCTGGTCAGGAGTCCCAATTAACAGCTATATTGTAGAGAATATAGCGATCAGCGAATGCTACTGGCAGAAGAAACCAGCCCTGGACAGTTTGTAGAAGATAGCGAAACTCAGACTGATCGCTGCACTCATTGCTGCTGCACCGATCCAGCGCGGTATATGCACTATAGGCAGCATCCACCACCACAGTGCCACCACGCGCAGGAGCTGCCCCTGCTCTTCTGGGGTCCCCGCCTGCCTCACCAAGACGCGGACATCGATCTGCTGCGCCTCCTGCACCTGATCATAGGCGGCAGGCCACAGGTGCAGGAACGGCGCATGTGCCGGCGACCAGAGGAGCTCCCGAGCAGAAAACCCCTGGCGTCGGGCTACAAGCTCATAGCGCTCGTAAAACGTGATCAGAGTGGGCGCATTGATGACGAAGCCGGCAATCGCCAGGGCGGCGAGCAGGCGACGCCAGCGTTGGTTGATGACGGCAGCAGACGCAAGGAGCAAGGGCAACGTAGGCAGGAGAAATCTTGGCCCCCAGGCTCGCCCGCCGCCCCAGAATTCCCAGGCAGCGTGCACCAACATAAAAGCCGCGAAGATCAGCGCTATCAGCGCGGCTTCAGGGCGACGTGACATATGCCGCCAAAGGCGGGCAATCCCCACCAGGCCGAGCAACGCCACCGGCGAGTACCAGAGCAACCCGCGCCCGGGGCTGAACAACAGCCCGGCCAGTCCCTCGGACACAGCTGCCACAGAGAATGCCCATGGCTGCCCAAAGGAGAGCGGGCTCCCGAACCGCATAATGTTGTACGTCATAGAGAGAAGCGCCCCTACACTTCCTGTGAGGATTGGTAGCACGGTGACGGATAGTGCACGCTTCTTCATGAGCAGGTAGCCGAAGAGTAGCGGTGCCACAATGATGCCTGTCGGCTTCGCCAGGACGGCCAGGCCGGCCAGCACACTTCCCGTGATAATCTCCGTCCTCGTTCTGCCTATCACGCAATGGACCGCGCCGGTCACCAGCAACGCTAGCAGCGGCTCGGCGAAGAATGTGCGCGCATACACCAGCGCGATTGTTCCAAGGGCATAGGCGATCGCCGCGAGGAGGGCCGCGCGGCCGCTCGCACCGAGGCGAAGACCTAGCAAGAAGACGAGGGAGCCCGTCGTGGCTGTGAGTAGCGCCGGCAGCACCAGTGCGCAAACCACAGCCAGGTAATGGGCCGGGAGGCCTAGCACGTGTCCAAGAGCCAGCCCGGCTGCCACAAAGGGTATCGCCAGCACTGATGCCAGCGGATACCAGGCCGAGTAGTACTGGCCCTCGACGCCTGGCTGGCCTAATTCAGGCGGCACGGTCAATGTGCCTCTCGTCACTACCGACTCTGCCACTGCGATCATGGACGTGCCGTCTACCGAGAAGTTGCCAGGTGGCAGCACAGCGAAAAACAGCAACCCTAGAGCAGTCCCCAGCGCGACCGCGTGCTTCACTGCTGTGTGCTCTTGAAGCGCGGGGATCGGTGACGTAGAGGCAGTCGCAAAGGTTAGTTCACAGCGCAACGACTGATCGAACTTGTGTGACACGCATTGCCTCGGCTGCACTTATGCTCCGCAGGTCATTCCGCTTGTACTACTCCGACCGCTAGCATCGCGCCGATAGGGACCAGGCGAGTCTTCTAAGCTGTAGGGGTTGTATGGCTCAATTCATCACCCGCCACACGCGCGTGCCCGTCACTGGGTCTTCCCACACAACCGTTGCGCCTGGTAGCTGCCGCACGCTCCTTCGGAGCTCTTTCGTGGCGAACTGTGCGCTCGGAGCCGCGTACAGCCCGGCGTCTTCGATAATGTACGTGACCCGCCAGCGCGCGATCGCCTGGGTGAGTTCGTCTGCACCGTCTACGCCGAACGGGACGTAGGGCACCGCCGCTATCCCACTCGCCAGCCGGAGCTTCACCGGCTCTGTAGACAGCACGATGTCCTCGCCCGTGGCATGCAATCGCAGCCAGTCGCTCGCTGCCAAGAACGCGTTCCATTCCGGCGGATACAGGCAGCTCGTCACGCCGCCGCATGCATAGGCTTTGCCGAGTGCGGGCATCCCCACGCGCAGGTAGTTCGCCCCCAGGGCTAGGAACATCACCACCGCTATGACCGCGGCGCCATCGGTGCCTTGCATAGGCAGCCGGCCCGCGACTCTCCCCGCAAGAGTCCGCAGCCAGCACTGCACACGCCCGAGCCCCCGATAGGCGAAGTACAACAGCAGCGGCAGCACCGGCACGAACAGCCGGTTTGTCCGCTCTTCCCAGACCAGCACAATGCCTAGGTAGAACAGCACGTATAGGCAGCTCGCTTTCGCACCATGCCGCCAGCACGCCACGCCGCCGGCGATCAGCAGCGCCGTCACTGCCAGCCCGGCTACCGGTTCCAGCGGCAGCCGGGATTGGACGATGAGGTGTGGCGTGCCACGCCCGGCATACAGCTCCAGGCCATCCAGTACCCACTGCGGGAGCTCCCACACGCTGCGCAGGGAGATATCGAAGCCGGCGGTCTCCCGCTGGAGCAGCCAACCGAAGTGGCTGCGCGACAGATACTGCATTGCCTCCGTGTCGCTCATGCGGTGCTGCAGGAGCCACCACCCCCATGGGGCTAGTGCCAGACCGCCCACAGCACCGTACACGAGCATCAGTGTGAAGCGCCTAGCCAGTAGCAGCCGCACCAGCCACGCTCCCAGAAGCACTATGCCGATTGGCCGGGTGTATGCTGCACTCAGGGTCAGAAGCAGGATCAGGCCGTGCCGCCAGATCTCGGTGCTGCGAGGCGATGCGCCTTTCTGGCGTGCCGAGGGTAGCCAGTGCTCTGCGGCGATGAGCGCGCCCAGCGAGAGTACTGTGTACGGCATTTCGGTCCGCAGAAGCTGAGAGAAAGCGAGAGCGCCGGGATGGAGCAGGAAGAGGGCGGCGACCCCGAGTGCTGCCGGCGTACTGCCGCCGATGCTGCGCACCCACCACCACGCCAGCAGGATCGACCAGGCGTAGGCTACGATCGGCACGACCTTCAGTGCTCGCAGCACCTCGGGCGGCACGATGGTGCTCTGCGGCCAGGCAAAGAGCATCGCCGCCAGCATCCCCGGGAAGCCGGGCGGCCACACAGGATGCGGGACATGCTCGGTACCCACCTGGTGCACATAGCCCAGCCCGTGCCGCAGCGCCCAGGTCAGCATGACGTACATGCCGTCGTCTCCGCCGGACGTGTCCCACAACGGCTGCACCAGCGCTGCGGCCAGGAGCCCCCCGCCCAGGGCGAGGACGCCGGCAGGCGCCAGCGTCCCGCTTCCTGTCGCCAGCCATGGCCGGCATCTGACAGCCCTGGCAGTCATGCGCTCCCTCGCTGTCGCAGCACGCGCGCCGGGTTGCCTGCCGCCACGCTGTACGGAGGCACGTCTTTCGTCACCACCGCGCCGGCGCCGATCACCGACCCCCGGCCGATCGTTACGCCGTCCAGCACGATCACGCGGTTGCCGATCCAGCAGTCGTCCTCGATGGTGATGCCCCGCCGCGTCACACCCTGCTGGTTGATCGGCCGGTTCACATCGTCGAACCGGTGGTTTTCTGCCAGCAGGTCCACGTGCGCACCGAGCGTGACGTTGTTGCCGATGCACAGGAACCCGCCCGCCCCCAGGATGCAGTGCGGGCCGATATACACGTTGTCGCCGAGCACCGCCCCCTCGCCGATGTTCGTGAGATGGGCGGTGCACTGCAGCCAGACGTATTCCTTCAGCCGGACATTGTTGCCGAAGACAACCCCGCGTTTCGAGAGACAGTTCAGGTACGAGTGTGCGCCGATCGCCACGTTATCACCGACGGACAGGTAGCTGGGATACAGCAGCGTGACGTCCTTGCCCAGGAAGAAGCGCCGGCCGCAGGCCCGCAGCCGCCATCGGTGCAGGGAGCCGCGCAGCAGGCTTAACCCGCCCTTCTGCCACAGGTAGTACACGAGCCCTGTCAGCGAGAGCTCGAGCTCCTCCGTGACCTGCCGCTCGAGCGCTTCGCCAGCCGTGGAGATCGCCACGCCGTCGCCCATCGCAGCACGATACAGGCGGTACTTGACCGCCCCCCAGTGACCCAGTAGACGCCCAGGATACACCTGTACCCTCACCATCGTGCTCCCGCGCTGCGCGCCAGCACCCGCAGCCAGTCCGGCACGACAGGCCCGCGCGCCTGCCTGCCCTCTTGCGCCGGCCGCCTGAGGCCGGTCAGCACTTCCTCGTAGACCTGCCACGTCAGCCGCGCCGTGCGTTCCCAGGTGAACTGCGCCGCCCGCGCCCGACCGCGCCGCACCAGCTCGTCCCGCAGGTGCCCGTCCACGAGCGCCCGCGCCACCTGCTGCGCCAGCCCGCGATAATCCCGCGCCTCGGCCAGAAGCGCCGCATCTCCTGCGACTTCTACCAGCGCCGGCGCGCGGCTGCACACCACCGGCGTGCCGCAGGCCATTGCCTCGAGCACAGGCAGGCCGAACCCCTCGTGCAGCGATGGGAACAACAGCACGTCAGCCAGGGTATACAGCGCCACCAGCTCTTCCTCGCTAACGGCGCCAGTGCAGGTGAGCGCGTCGGCAACGCCAAGGGAGCGGGCCAGCCCCCGCTGGGCAGAGGTGAGGGCTGCCCCCACCTTCACCAGGTGTACCTCTAGGCCATTCCGGTGCAGCTCAGCCACCACTCGCAGCACGCCCTCGACGTTCTTGTAAAACTCGCTGCTGCCCGTGTGCAGCACCAGCGCCCTGGCTGGCAGCCTGAAACGCTGCCGTACTCCCTCCAGCCGGGCAGCGTCCTCTACCGGCCGGAAGTGCGGCTCGATGCCCAGCGGCACCACACGAATGCGCTCGGCCGGGTAGTCGGTGGCCTGTGCCAGGTGCTGCCGCGTCGCCTCGCTGTCGGCGATGATGCGTGCCGCCCGCAGCATCCCCGGCAGGCACCACCGTCGAAAGCGCAGCAATGCTCCCCGCGGGTAGCCCGCCGCCTTCCGCAGATCATCCCGCAGCAGCACGAGATCATGACAAGTTACTATTGTTCTATTTTCATCCAAAAACCAGACGAGATCCCCGTAGCCGTGGTCAACGACGTGGTTGAGCTGGCCCTGGCAGGTGCGAGCGTAAAGGGGATACCGGAGGTACCGACGCGCCAGCACGCCTGCTCGCCGCCATGCCGGCGCTCCGGCTATACGTTGCGACTCCGGCGCAGGCAGGCGCACCTGGCGCACAGCCGGCGCGTCGTCACCTAGGCCTTCCAGCGCAGCTGCCAGCGCATCGGCATAGCGTTCCATGCTGCGCTTGCACTCTTCTGGAAGGACCCGAAACAGTGTTACCTGCATAGGTACACTCAATCTGTCCGGTGCGCCCGCGGCTGCTCCCTCAAAACTGGTCGAAATCTTCTATGCAGCCCCGCGCCGGGGTAGCCGGCGCAGGCTGGGTGGCCGCCTGTCGCACGAGCTGCCGGTACAGCGCTTCATAGGCGTCCACCACCCGCTCCCACCCGAACTGCTGCACCCACACCAGCCCCCCCTCGGCCAGCCGCTGCCTGCGCTCACCATCGTGCAACAGGTCAACCAGAGCGCGCCCTAGCCCGGCCGGGGAGGCGATCACCCCGTAGCGGCCGCCCTCCAACACTTCCATGGCCCCGGGGTTGGGCGTCGCCACCACCGGCGTACCGCAGGCCATCGCTTCGATGTACGGCCGCCCGAACCCTTCATAGGCCGATGGCAGGCAGAACACCCAGGCCCGCTGGTAGAGCTCGATGAGTTGTGCCATAGACACCCGTCCAAACGAGCGCACGCCGGGTTCTTCCACCCGCTCGTCGCACACCAGCCACAGCTCCGCCGCAGGGAGTCGCGGCCGCACTTGCTGGGTAAACACATCCAGCAGCAGCTGCCCGCGCTTGCGGTTGCGCAGGTGCCCCACGAACAGGATCGACGGCCGCGCGCTCTTCTGGCCGCCCGGCCGGAAGCGCTCCAGGTCAACCCCCTGCGGGATGACCTGCTGGATGCCGGGGATCGTGCGGCAGGTGTTGCGCGAGATGGCCACGCAGGCATCGGCACCCAGCGCGGCCAGCAGCTCGCAGGGGTAGATGCTCAGGAACATCAGGGCCCGCTTCAGGCTGCCGGCGTGCCGCGCCTCCTCCAGGCTAGAGCCGCTGAAGGTGCGCACCAGAGGGAGACGTCGCCCCCACAGGAAGTGGCTATCGCCCTGCGCGTGGACGATATCGAAGCCGGAGAAGTCCTGCCGCGCTACCACGACGCCGAACCAGTACAGCCGCGCCAGCTTGCCGGGCAGGCTGCGCTCATCACACGGCAGGTGGACAATGTGGACCTGGTAGCGCGCCTCCGCCGGCGCCGGGTGGTACGAGAAGACGCAGACGTCATGGCCGCGCTCGACCAGCTTGTTGGCGAACTGGTGGGTGAAGTGCCCGACCCCACCGGGGGAGCGGCTGGGCAGAAAGCTCTGGATCAGGGCGATACGCATGGCACCTGCTATAAGCTACGCGCAGTTCCAGGCTACGAGTAGAGGCGGTCAGGCCGGGGCGCGGCGCTGGGCCGTCACCGGCCCGGCGGCACTGCTGCCGAGGCGCGGCCCTGTCCACGCCTGCACCAGCCCGGCCGGATGCAGGTAATGCTTGGCATAGAACAGCAGCATGCTGCGCACGTGCCAGCGCCAGTGCCGGCTGAACACCCGTCGCGCCGAGCCGCGTTCGTAGTGGTGCGTTACCACCGCCGCCGGCACGTAGTGCACTTCCCAGCCGCGCTGCCACATGCGGAAGCACAGGTCCTGGTCCTCGAAGTAGAGGAAGAAGCGTTCGTCCAAGAGGCCGGTCTGCTCCAGCGCCACCCGCCGGATGGCCATCGCCGCCCCGATCACCACATCTACCGGGCCCGGCTGGCTCAGATCGCGGTCCTGGAGGAAGTAGCGCCGCATCAGCGGTGTACTGGCCAGCCAGCGATCCAGGTAGAGCCCGCGCACCAGCAGGATAGGGATCGTCGAGAAGCTGCGCACCGACGGTTGTAGCCGTCCGTCCGGGTAGACCAGCCGGGGTCCGGCCACGCCGGCCTGCGGGTGTGCGTCTAGGTATTCCACCAGCTGGTCCAGCGCGCCCGGCTGCACGGCCGTGTCGGCGTTGAGCAGCAACACGTACCGGCCGCGGCTGTGCCTGATCCCGTAGTTGCAGTTCCTCGCAAAGCCCCAGCGCCCGGGGTGTGCGAGCAGGCGCACCCGCGGCAGGTAGCGCTCCACCAGCGGCAGGCCGCGCTCGAGGCCAGTGTTGTCCACCAGCAGCACCTCACAGGCGCAGCGCGCCGGCTGCTCGAAAATGGAGGCGAGGCACCCCCCGAGCACCTGCTCCGAATGGTGGTTGATGATCACGATGGACAGGTCCATCGGTCGCTGCGTGTCCCTAAGCCTGTGCAGTCTCGAGCCCTGCAGTGCTACAGCGCCCCGCGTCCGGTCAGCATCACCGGGATCGTGCGCAGCATGATCTGCAGGTCCAGCCAGAGCGAGCGCCGGGCGATGTACTCCAGGTCGATGCGTACCATTTCTTCGAAGGGCACCTGCGAGCGCGCCGAGACCTGGTACAACCCGGTGATGCCCGGCTTCACCAGGAGCCGCAGGCGGTGTCGCGGCTGGTACAGGGCGTATTCATACGGCACCGGCGGCCGCGGCCCCACGATCGACATCTCACCCCGCAGGACGTTGATGAACTGCGGGATCTCGTCCAGGCTGGTGCGCCGCAGGATGTGCCCCACCGGGGTCACGCGGGGATCGTTGGCGTACTTGTAGACCGGCTTACTGTCCGCCTCGACCGCGCCCCCGCCCTGCACGAACGCCTCCAGGAACTTGCGATGCCCGCTGTCATCGCAGTTGTGGTACATGCTGCGGAACTTGTAGTACGTGAACTCCCGCCCGTAGCGGCCGACGACGCGCCCAGCGTACAGCACCGGGCCGGGCGAGGTAAGCTTGATCACCAGGGCGATCAGCATCCACAGCGGACCGAAGGCCACCAGGACGAAGAGTGCTATAGCAATGTCGATGGCACGTTTAGCCACCTCATAAGCCGTATCTCTGTCGCTGAGGAAGACAGCGACATCATCCGTGACGGCCAGAAAAGCGGCCATGACCTCCTCGTGCGTGCCAGCCGGCAGCATAGACACTCCGCCTCTCACCTCACGCCTCCGGCCAGGCGCGCCGCAGAGATGGCAACGCGCCGGACCCTCGTATACTGCTCCCCATTTGCCGCCCCCCATTGTAGGGCGCGCATGCAGCGTCTACACCCGCCAGCAGGCGGATTCTGATGCCCAGAAGGCGGACCCACTGGACCGCCTTCTGGGCCCTTACTTTAGGCCTAGAGTACGCACTCGACCTGGCCCGATTCTCAGACTGGTAGGAGTACCTTGCCGCACCGCGCCCGCCCGGACGCTCGCTGTTAAGGGCTCTCGAGGCCGGCCGCGCTACAGTAGGCCGCGAATGACGCGGTCGCGCTCTGCTGGCCGTCTGCTACCGGCCAACTGGTTGGGAGGATGTGAAAGGGATGGGTGGATTACGATTTCACTGGAGGCGCGCGCTGCGGCGCGCCTCGCTCTCAGGAGCCCGGGCGCGTGCCGCACGCGTTCCAGGCGCCCTGGCGCTGGTGGCAACGTTGCTGCTGCTGGCCGTCGGGCTGCAGATGCCGAGCCTGCTCTCTCTGGGCGGGTCGCTGGCACAGCCGGCCTCTGCAGCAACGTCGGGAACGAGCAGCGTCATCCTGACGAACCTGGATGCCTCGGCAAGCGCTAGTGTCACGCTGGTGTACCGCAACCCCGATGGCTCGATCGCCGCGACACAGACAGATACCCTGCCGGCCGGTGCCGTCAAGACCTACGCCGGCTCAACTATGGCAGTGCCAGCGGGCTTTGCTGGGACCCTCACGGTGAACGCCGACCGCCCGGTGCGCCTGGTCGTGAACCAGCAGCCGGTCGGCGTGGCGCCCAGCAGCTACACCGGCCAGCAGACCCCGGCCTCAACGATCGAGCTGGCGTTCGTGGCACGGCAGCAGAACGGCTGGAACGCCTCGCTTTATCTCCAGAACCCGGGGGCCTCCCCGGCCACCGCCGGCGTGACGTTCTACTCCGGCGGCTCCGCTGTAGCCAGCCGCACCGGTCTGCGTATTCCGGCCGGCGGCCAGTATACGCTCGATCTAGCCACGGTCTCCGAGCTGGGCAGCTCCTGGTCGGGACGCGCTGTGGTCTCCAGCGATGTCCCGCTGGTGGCCATCGTCTACCTCCAGGATGGCCAGCATTCGTACTTCTACGGCGGCAGCCCGCGCTTTTCTGACGTGCCGCTCACCGAGCCGCGTCGCGCGGCGATGGAAGTCTTCGCCTCGGCCGGCGTGATCGCCGCCCGGGACGACAGCACCTTCGCCCCGGGCGACGCCCTCACCCGCGCCGTTGCAGCCGCGGCTATCGTCCGCGAAATGGGCTGGACCCTGGTCACGCCGGCCACGCCGAGCTTCAGCGATGTGCCGACAAGCTACTGGGCCTACAGCTTCATCGAGACGGCTGTCCGCCAGGGCGTCGTGCAGGGCTATCCGGACGGCACCTTCCGGCCGGACGCCGGCATCAGCCGCGCCGATGCCATGCGCCTTCTGGTCACCGCCCGAGGACTCCCGCTGGTCACGCCGCCCTCGCCCAGCTACTCCGATGTCCCGGCCACCCACTGGGCGTACTCATATATCGAGACGGCCCGCGCCCACGGCATTGACACCGGCTATCCCGACGGCACGTTCCGCCCGGACAACGCTCTGACCCGTGCCGAGGGCGCCGCCGATTTGCTGGCCGCGCTCACAGTCCCTGCGCCCGCTGTCTCGCAGCCGACGCCCACGCCCACGCTTACTCCCACGCTCACGCCAACGCCGACGCTCACAGCCACGCCGACGCTCACAGCCACGCCGACGCCGCTTGCCACAGCGACGGCAACGCCTACATTGGCCGCAACCGCCACGGCGACGCGTACGCCGGCTCCCAGCGCGACCGCGACTCCGATGCCTAGCAGTCCTACACCAACAGCCACAGCAACGGCGTCCGCGCCAATCCCTCAGGCGCACCCCGCGGCAACCCCGACCCAGGTGCCGACTGCGACACCGACGCCGGCGGCCACCGCTACTCCGAGCGCGGGCGAGACGCTGCCGGCTCCGACCGACCTGAGCGCGCAGGGGCGCCGCAGGAGTATCGCCCTGGATTGGGACGGTTCCAGCTGGAAGGTCCGGTATAACGTCTACCGCTCAACTACGCCGGGCATCGACCCCAGTGTCAGCCGGCCGTACGTAACTGGCGTGCTGGGCACCCGCTACGTCGACACTGATGTCCGGCCTGGAGTGACGTATTACTACGTGGTCACAGCCACCGACGGCAGGCGTGAGAGCAGGCCGTCAAACGAAGCGAGCGCCCAGGCGCGCTAGCGTGAGCACTTCAGGCTTTCGGGAGGCCGGATGGCTGGGAGCGCAGCCATCCGGCCTCCCTTCCCCCTTTATCCGGCTTTTCGCTCGCCTGTCGACGCCTGAAGACGTCGTGCCTCTTGACGCGCGACGCACCACCCGGTACACTCGTTTTGTTATTTTGAAGTAATCTCCAGCGCGACCGAGGTCTGGCATCCGCCGGTGCCCGGCGCGCCGATGCTGGGTGGGCGATCCCTCTGCACAATGTACCGGCCGAGCGGCGATGAACGAGGCGACAGCACGCCGGTTTGAGCTCCAGGCAGGGGCAGGCCAGACGGACTGGCCGGTGCTGATCTGCCTCCTTGGCCCCTTTCGCCTCTTGAAAGCCGGCCGGCTGGTTCCGCTCCGGAGCGGCGGTAAGATGGAGGCGCTGCTGAGCAGCTTGGCGCTACAGCCGGGCTACGCCGCCCGACGCGAGGAGCTGCTCACGATCCTCTGGCCCAACCAGGACGCCGCGCTCGCTGGCCAGTCGCTCAACAGCCTCATCTACAGCGTCCACCGTCTCCTGGGTGATGCGCTCGACGCACCACCGGTGCTCCTGGCCGACGGCCTCTATCGCCTGAACACAGAGGCCGGCGTAGGCGTCGATGTGGCCTGGTTCGACACGCTGATCAGCGCAGGCGAGCAGGCGGGGCGAGCCGGTGACCGCCGGCAAGTCGCCGAGACCTTTACCCGTGCCCTCGAGCTTTACCGCGGCGATCTGTGCGCCGGCAGCGACGTGCGCGCAGCGATCGAGCGCGAGCGCCTGCGCGCCCGCTTCCTCAGCCTTCTGGCACAACTCGCCGACTGGGCTTTCACCAGCGGTGACTACGCAGTGTGCCTCGATCATGCGCTCCGCCTGCTGACGAACGACCCCTGTCGCGAGGATGCGCACCGCTTGGTGATGCGCTGCTATGTCCGCCGCGGTGAACGCGCTCAGGCGCTCCGCCAGTACCACCTCTGCCGCCAGGTGCTGCAACGCGAGTTCGAGGCGGAGCCGGAGCCCTGTACCACTGCGCTCTTTGATCAGATCCGCCTAGCTCCGGACACGGTGTAGCGCGCTGGGCGGCACGCCTACCCGGCATCCTGCCTTTATGCCGCTTTCATTCGGATTTTACTCATTCGGATTTCACTAGGAATCCACCGCTAGCTCAGCCGCACATCAGCCTGCTTTCAGAGGGTCGTGCTACGCTGTCGGACAGCCGGCTTCATCGAGGTGCTGTGGATACAGTGGATACCAAGGGATACAGACAGATTTGAGGCTGTGGCGTGTCGTCGCCGCCCCGCGGAGATTCCCTTGCCGACGTGCGCTATGTCACGGTAATCCTGCGGCTGGTCCTCGACCGTCGCGGGCGGCTCGCCTACGGAGAGGTCCTGGGACTCGATGCCACTCCAGCCCGCCGCTTTCGCGGCTGGCGCGGCCTGCATCGCGCTCTGCGTGAGTGGCTGACTGAGGCCGGCCAGGACAGCACATCTAGCTGAGCCGGCGGGTAGCTGAGCCGGCGGGCTCAGCGAAGATACCCGCCGGTAGGTATGCAGTACGCATGATTGCCGAAGCTGCTCCACTGGTCAGTTGCATCATGCCGACGCGCAACCGGCGACGGTTCGTCGGGCAAGCCATCTGGTACTTCCTGCGCCAGGATTATCCTGCTAGGGAGCTGATCATCTTGGACGATGGGGAGGACGCCATCGCTGACCTCGTGCCAACCGACGAGCGCATCCGCTATGTGCGTCTGGACGGGCGGCTCCCGCTCGGGGCAAAGCGCAATCGCGCTTGCGGGCTGGCTCGCGGAGAGCTGATCACCCACTGGGACGATGATGACTGGATGGCACCGCACCGCCTGAGTCTCCAGGTGCGTGCGCTCCTTGCCTCAGGCGCCGACGTGTGCGGTGCCAGCGCACTGCTGCATTACTGCCTGGACAGCGCGGCCGTATGGCTCTACCGGTCGCTCGCCGGCGAGCGCCAGTGGCTGGCCGGCGGGACGCTGCTGTATCGCCGCGCTACCTGGGCGGCGCAGCCCTTCCCTGAGTTGCCCTCTGGAGAGGATAGCGCGTTCGTGGCACAGCTTCCCCCCGAGCGCCTCCATGCCCTCTCCGACCCGAGCTTCTACGTCGCCATCATTCACGGCAGCAACACGGCCGCGAAGAACCTGCGTGATCCGCACTGGGAGCGCCGGCCGTTGCACGAAGCAACGGTCCTGCTCGCACTGGATCGTGACTTTTATGTCTCGCTTCGCACCGGAAACCGGGCCGTCTCGACCACCCGGCAAGCCGGCGCAGGGGGCGTAACCGTAGCCGCGCCCTTCGCCATTTACGATGGCTACGGCAGCATGGCCGAGTATCTGGTGCTCGGCATGGCCCGCGCCGGTGCCACAGTCAACGTTGTGCCACTCAGCCTAGATCCGACCGGTCTCTCCACCGAGTTGTGCGCCATCATTCAGCGCTCGCAGCCTGATCCGCAGGCTCCGGTACTCTACTTCTGTTGGCCCCGGCCCGACCTGGAGCGTTTCCGTCAGGCGCCGGATCTGCTCATCAACACGATGTGGGAGTCCAGCCTGCTGCCGGCCTCCTGGATCGAGCCGCTGAACCGCGCCTGCGCTGTCATCGTGCCCACCCGCTTTGTGGCGGACGTCTGTCGAGCCAGCGGCGTGACTGCTCCGATCGAGGTCGTGCCAGAGGGGATCGATCCGGCCGTCTACGCCTACGAGGAGCGGCCTGAGCGGGAGGGCCTCACTACGTTGATCGTCGGCACTGTCATCGAGCGCAAGCACACGCGGGAGGGCATCGCTGCCTGGAAGCTGGCGTTTGGCGGAGACCCTACTGCGCGGCTGATCGTGAAGTCGCGCTTCCAGTACGGCAACTTCGTCCCTGACGATCCACGCATCCAGTTCGTAGACGACAACGAGCCGACCCGCGGCATCGCCCACTGGTACCGTCGCGCGGACGTGTTGCTGGCGCTGGGGAACGAGGGCTTCGGCCTGCCGCTGGTGGAAGGCATGGCCACTGGCCTGCCCGTCATCGCGCTGAACTCCGAGGGGCAGGCGGACATCTGCGCTGAGGCTCGTGACCTGGTGCTGCCGGTGCAGCCGGCCTCCTGGCAGCCCTGTGCAGAGCCCCCCTTCGGGCCCTGCGGCGTGCGCGCGGTGCCGGACGTGCAGCAGGCCGCCGCGTGGCTGCGCTGGGTGGCCGGCCACCGTGATGAGGCGTGGGCGATGGGCCGCGCGGCCTCGGAGTGGGTCCGGCAGCGCCGCAACATCTGGGCCAAGGGGCCGGCGGTCCTGGATCTGATGGAGCGCGCGGTGCGCCCACCGCGGCCGCTGCGCCGCCTGCCAGTGCTCTGGACGCCGAGCTGGGGCTCCTGCTGCGGAGTCGCCGAGTACACCGCCCACCTGACCGAATGCCTGCCGGCGGCGCGCGCAACAGCGGACCTGCCGGATCTGCGCGGCGCGCGGCTCGTGCATGTCCAGCACGAAGACAGCCTGTTCGACGACACCGCGCTCACCCGGCAAGTGCAGGAGGCACGGGCATGCGGCGTGCCGACAGCGGTGAGCGAACACTCGGTCGGCCCAGCAGCGCGCGCCTGGGAGCGCGAGGCCGATGCGCTCGTGGCCTTTACCCCCCGCGGCGTGCGGCTGCTGCGCACGCGCTGGCCGTCCAAGCGGGTCGAGCATATCCCGCACGGATGTCCGACCTGGTTTCCGCCACGCAAGTCGCAGCGCGGCCGCGTCATCGGGGCGTTCGGCTTCCTTGAGCGCTACAAGGGCTTCTGGCACCTGCTCGACGTGCTGCGTGCTGTGCCGGACACGGAGCTCGTGCTCTTCAGCTTCGCCAAGCGGCCAGAGATCGAGGCCGAATGGGAGGCGGCCGCGGCCGGGCTACCGGTGCGCCGCGAGAGAGCGTACCTGCCCGCAGCCGAGATCGCGCGGGGGCTCGCTGCCGAGGCCGACATCCTCGTCTTCTGGTACGATGACGTGTCCCATGCCTCGGCCAGTGGCGCAGTGCGCGTCGGCCTCGCCACCGGAGTGCCGGTGCTCACCTCACCGGCCGCTTGGTTTGAAGAGCTCCGCGAGGTGACCTACCAGCCCAAGGATCTGATCGAAGGTGTCCGGCGCCTGCTGGACGATACCGCGCTGCGGACCGAGCTGGTCGCTGCAGCGCAGGAATACTGCCACGCGCAGAGCTGGCCACACATCGCCGAGCGCCATCTGGCCCTCTGGCGCACGCTAGAAGGCAAGTAGAGGAGGACGCATGCCTGCCACGTACACGTTTCCCGGCGTCTACATCGAGGAGATCCCCAGCGGGGTGCGCGCCATCACCGGCGTAAGCACGTCCGACACCGCCTTCGTCGATTTCTTCCTGCGGGGGCCGATGAACCAGCCGGTGCGGATCACCGGCCTGGCCGACTTCGAGCGCGTCTTCGGGGGGCTCGACCGGCGCAGCGAGGCGAGCTACGCCATTCAGCAATTCTTCCTGAACGGTGGCAGCGTGGCCTGGGTGGTGCGTGTCGCTGCCGGCAACCCGCAGGCCGCCCAGCGCACCCTCCAGGGCGGATCACCGCCGCAGAACACGCTGACGGTGGCGGCGGCTAACCCCGGCACCTGGGGGAATAACCTTCAGGTCGCCGTGGTGCAGGGCGCTGCGCCCGGCAGCTTCAGCCTCTTCGTGCGCGAGGTCGTGACCAGCGGCGGGCGCGCCCAGGTGGTGAACACTGAAACGCACCGCAACCTCACTATGAGCATTGCTGACCCACGGTACGCTGCACGGGTGGTGAACGAGGAGTCCACGCTGGTGCGCCTGACCGATGTGGGCCTGGGGGAAGCGCCGACGGCGGTGGCACCCACGCCCAGCGGCGGCGCGCCGGAGGATGCCTTCCAGCCGCTCAGCGGCGGCACCGACGGCAATTCCCCCGATAGCGCCGCCTTGATCGGTGAGCCGGCAGCCAAGACAGGGCTGCATGCGCTCGATACCCTCCATCCCTTCGTGTTCAACCTGCTCTGCCTGCCCTCGGCTGCCAATCTCGACGCAGCCAGCATGGCCAGCGTGATCACGGCGGCCGAGACCTACTGTGAGCAGAAGCGCGCCTTCCTGCTGGTCGATATCCCGGCGAGTGTGAACATGCCGGCGAAGATGATCCAGTGGATGGCTGACAACGACGGCCTGCGCCACCGCAATGCCGCGGTGTTCTTCCCGCGCTTGGAGGTGCCCGACGCGCTCAGCGAGAACCGGCCACGCAACGTCGGTCCCAGCGGCACGCTGGCCGGGGTGTTCGCGCGCACCGATGCCGCGCGCGGCGTGTGGAAGGCGCCGGCCGGCACCGAGGCTGATCTGCGCGGGGCGCGCCCCGCGGTGAAGCTCACCGACGAGGAGAACGGCAGCCTCAACCCCTTAGGGATCAATGCCCTGCGTACTTTCCCGATTTTCGGCAATGTGAGTTGGGGCGCTCGCACGCTGGACGGGGCCGACGCCGCGGCCAGCGAGTGGAAGTACATCCCGGTGCGGCGCACCGCGCTCTACATCGAGGAGAGCCTGTACCAGGGCCTGAAGTGGGTGGTCTTCGAGCCGAACGACGAGCCGCTGTGGGCGCAGATCCGCCTGAACGTGGGCGCCTTCATGCAGAACCTGTTCCGGCAGGGTGCCTTCCAGGGCAAGACGCCCCAGGAGGCCTACTTCGTCAAGTGCGACAAGGAGACGACCACCCAGAACGACATTAACCTGGGGATTGTGAACATCGTGGTGGGCTTCGCTCCGCTGAAGCCGGCTGAATTCGTGGTGATCAAGATCCAGCAGATGGCCGGCCAGGTGCAGGCATAAGCATCACTGTACAGGCAGGAGGCAGGCGCGATGGCGCAGTTCAGTGTCAATGCGCAGCGGTTCGACCCGTATAAGAACTTCAAGTTTCGGGTGAAGTGGGATGGCCGCTACGTGGCCGGCGTGAGCAAGGTGGGCTCGCTGCGGCGCACGACCGAGGTCGTGCGGCATCGCGAGGGCGGTGACCCTAGCACTAGCCGCAAGTCGCCGGGCCGCACCGAGTACGAGGCCATTACCCTCGAGCGTGGCGTGACTCACGATTCAGAGTTCGAGACGTGGGCGAACAAGGTGTGGAACTTCGGCTCCGGCCTGGGGGCCGAGACCTCGCTGAAGGACTTCCGCAAGGACATCATTATCGAGGTCTACAACGAGGCGGGCCAGCTCGCCCTGGCGTACAAAGTCTTTCGCTGCTGGGTCTCGGAATTCCAGGCCCTGCCGGACTTGGACGCCAACGCCAACGCGGTGGCCATTCAGCACATCAAG
Source organism: Chloroflexota bacterium (assembly GCA_042408875.1). Lineage (GTDB taxonomy): Bacteria > Chloroflexota > UBA11872 > JBHOQS01 > JBHOQS01 > JBHOQS01. Next base: position 62,446 of record JBHOQS010000020.1, read on the forward strand.
CTGGAGAACGAAGGCTGGGAGCGGGACTACGAGGTGCCCGAGCCGGCCGAGCCCAGCTTCACCGAGCCAGCGTAGGCGCACGAGAGGCATGAACAGGCCACGCTGATGCGCACGCTCTCTACCACCGAACTGCTGGAGCTCTGGGAGCAGGGCTACGGGCGGTCATCCGCCGAGCAGGCGCTGCTGTTGCTGCGGGCAGCCTGCCCGGAGATGTCATCCGATGCCCCGGCGCGGCTGAGCATCGGCCGGCGCGATCTGCTACTCGTAGAGCTGCGCGAGCGAACCTTCGGGTCGCGGCTCGCCGGGCTGGTGGACTGCCCGCGCTGCGGAGAGCGGCTGGAGACCGAGCTCGACACCAAAGAGCTCCGCAGCGGACAGCCGGCGACGTCGCCGGAGGCGTTGTCAGTGCAGGCAGGCGGCTATACCCTGGCGCTGCGCCTCCCCGATAGTATGGACCTGGCCGCGATCACCCGCGCTCCGGGTGTGGCAGACGCCCGGCGCCTGTTGCTCGAGCGCTGCGTGCTGGCAGTGCATGCCGAGGACGAAGGCGGTGGCCCCCTGCCGGCTGTGGGCGACGTGCCAGCCACAGTGATTGACACAGCGATCAGGTCCCTGGCTGAGGCCGATCCGCTGGCGACGGTGGAGCTCCAGCTTACCTGTCCGCACTGCGGCTGCGCATGGACGGCGCTCTTCGACATCGTATCGTTCTTCTGGGCGGAGATCGACGCCTGGGCGCAACGGCTGCTCCAGGAGGTCCACACGCTGGCATCCGTTTACGGCTGGAGCGAGGCAGCCATCCTGAGCATGAGCCCGTGGCGGCGGCAGATCTACCTGGAGCTGATCGGCGCATGAGTGACTATCTCACCCTGCTGGCTTCACGGGCGCTCGGGCTCATGCCGGTCGTGCGGCCGAGGCTACCTGGCCGTTTTGAGCCTGTGCGCCCGGTACACGCGTCAGGGGATAGCCTCCTGGAGGCTATTGGCGAGACTGGTACTCCACCAGACATAGCCGTTCAAGCCCAGGGGACACGCGGGCAGCAGGAGACGGCCATCGCCCGCGCCGCGCTGCGAGAGACGCCCGCGCCAGGCACGGCAGGCGAGCCGCCACTCGCGGTCTCTGAGCACCCGGCAGCCCTGGCCCAGCAGGTCGCTGCGATGATCCCGCAGACGCTGCCGCCGGCGGCGCCTGACCCTTCCCGCCGGCCCGCCGGTGTGACGCCCGGGCGCCATCACGCCCCGGCTGGCCTGGCCACTGCAACCTCGGCAGCATATGAAGCTCGCCCGCAGCCAGGCGCCAGCGTGATGCCGCTCCTTCGAGGAGTGGCTGAGCAGCCGGCTTCGCAGCCCCGGCCTGCGCCGCCCCAGGAGCCGTCGCAGCGTTTCGCGGTGCCTGTCCCGCAGGTGGCAGCGCCAGGACCCTCTCCCGACAGCTCGATGCCGCACGAAGCACCCAGCCCGGTGGCCGGGCCAGCTGTCGAGGCCGCTCCGCCGGCGTGGAGAGCGGCGATGCCTCCGCCACGGAGATGGCGGCAGCCGTCACCTTCAGCGCGCTCGGCTCAGGGCGTGGAGACGAGGGAGGCAGCGCCGCCTGAGCCGGCTATCCGGGTGACCATCGGGCGCATCGAGGTGCGAGCAGCGCCGCCGGCCGAACAGGCGCTGCCGCTGGCGCCGCGCCATCCGGCGCTCTCGCTATCCGAGTACCTGCGGGACCGCGATGGGGCAGGGCCATGAGCAACTTCCTGGCTATTGCCACCGTGACAGCCACACTCAGCCGGACCATCCAGGCAACCGCCGGGGCCGACGTACCGGGGGCCACCGTGACCGCGCTGCGGCCGGAGAGCCCGGGCAACGGCACACCGTCGGTAGGGGTGAATATCTATCTGTACCAGGTGCTGCCGAACCCGGCCTGGCGCAACACCGACCTGCCCACGCGCGACCCTGGCGGCCGGCTGGCGCAACGGCCGCAGGCGGCGCTGGACCTGCATTACCTGCTGTCTTTTTACGGGAACGAGACGCAGATGGAGCCGCAGCGCCTGCTCGGCAGTGTGGTGCGCACGCTGCATGCCCAGCCGGCCCTGACCCGCCAGATGATTCGCGACACGATCGCCGATCCGTCCTACAACTTCCTGGCCGCGTCAGACCTGGCCGATGCGATCGAGCTGGTGCGCTTCACGCCGATGGCGATGTCGCTGGAGGAGCTCTCCAAGCTCTGGTCGGTCTTCTTCCAGGTGCCGTACACCCTCTCGGTGGTGTACCAGGCGTCGGTGGTGCTGATCGAGCCCGAGGTCACCCCGCGCCAGGCCCTGCCGGTGCGGGAGCGTAACGTGTATGTGATGCCCTTCCGCCAGCCGGTGATCGAGCAGGTCGTGCCGGTAGCAGGGCCCGGCGAGCCGATCCTGGCCGGCAGCACCATCGCGCTCCTGGGCCGCCAGCTCCGCGGAGATGTGACGCGCGTGCGCGTAGGAGGGATCGAGCTCACACCAGCCCCGGCAGACGTAAGTGACACGCGCATCACCGTGCCGTTGCCCGCCGGGCTGCTTGCCGGCGTGCAGGCGGTGCAGGTAATCCATCTGTGGTCGATCGGCACGCCTCCGGTGCCGCATCGCGGCGTGGAGTCAAACGTCGCGCCTTTTGTGCTCCAGCCAGCGATCCGGCAGGTCGGGGGAGTCTATCAGATCACCCTCGCCAACGTGGCGACCGCTGCCGACGGAGCGCGCTCGGCAGATGTGAGTGTGACGCTGGACCCGGCGGTTGGTCGGCGGCAGCGCGTGACGCTCCTGCTGAACGAGTTCAATCCGCCGGCTGACCGTCCGGCGCGTGCCTATAGCTTCGCGGCGCCGTCGCGCGACCGGCCCGGTGAGCCAGAGGCGGCGAATACGATCGTCATCCCGGTGCGCGGTGTGGCGCCGGGGCAATATCTCGTGCGCGTGCAGGTGGACGGCGCGCACAGCCTGCTGGAGGTAGACACCACCGAGGACAGCCCGACCTTCGGGCAGTTCGTGCGCCCAACCTTGACACTCTAGCGTCCAACAGTCCAGCAGGCGCGGGCACGGGCAGGAGCAGCAGGCGGTCTGGCAATGGCACAGGTGATGGAGCAGGTAATGGACAGCGCAGCAACCATCACATGGCATGAGGCGAACCAGCGCTATCTCGTCGCGGCGCTGGCCCTGGTGCGGCAGGCGCTCGAGCGCCACGCCGCGCGTGCCCAGGGGCGGCCACTACCGGCTGCTGGTGAGGCGCAGGCTGCCCTGGAGGCGGCGCGCGATCTGCCGGCGCCGGCAGCGCTGGATACCTTGTGCACGGCCTTCGGTCTCTCGCCGTTTGAGCGCGACGTGCTGCTGCGGTGCGCCGGCGTCGCGCTCGACGCCGGCTTCGCTGCACTGTGCGCGGAGGTCCAGGGGACGGTGCAACGCGCCGGCCCGACCTTTGGCCTGGCCCTGGCTGCGCTCCCGGCGGCGCACTGGAGCGCGTTGAGCCCTAGTGCGCCGCTGCGGCGGTGGCGGCTGGTCGAGCTTGAGCGCGGCGAGGCGCTCACGCAGTGCGTTCTGCGCATCGACGAGCGCGTGCTGCACTACCTCACCGGCGTGGCGTGCGCCGATGAGCGGCTGGCCGGGCTGGTGCGCCCGCTGGCTCCGCCCGCAGTGCTGCCGCCCTCGCAGCAGGCGCTGGCTGCGCGCATTGCCGCCCTGTGGGCGCCGGCGCGCGCGGGTGCGGAGCCACCGCTGCTCCAGCTCTGCGGTGAGGCGCAGGCGGGCACGCACGCCGTCACCGCGGCCGCCTGCGCCGAGCGTGGGCTGCGCCTGCACGCGCTCCAAGCGGCCGACCTGCCGCTCAACCCGGCTGAGCGCGAGATGCTGGCGCGCCTGTGGGAACGCGAGGCAGCCCTCACCGGCAGCGCTCTCCTGCTCGACTGTGAGGAGCTCGATGCGGGCGAAGCAGCGCAGCCGGCGCTGAGCACGGTGCGCCGCTTCGTGGAGAGCGTGCACGGCTTCGTGGCCGTGGCCGGCCGCGAGCCCCTGGCCGGGGTGCGCCGCACCCTGGTGCGTCTGGATGTGGAGCGCCCCCGCCCGGCCGAGCAGAGCTTCCTCTGGCGCTCAGCACTGGGGCCGCTCGCGGGAGCGTTGAACGGACGCTTGGAATCCCTGGCGCAGCAGTTCAGCCTAGGCGCGCCGGCCATCGTCGCCGCCTGCGCCGCAGCCGCAGACGCGCAGCCTGCCGCCGCCGACGCCGGTGAGCTCTTCAAGGCGCTGTGGGATGCCTGCCGCGCCCAGGCTCGCCCGCGCCTGGATGACCTGGCCCAGCGCATCACCCCGGTCGCGACCTGGGAGGACCTGGTGCTGCCAGAGCGCGAGCTCCAGGTGCTGCGTGAGATCGCCGTCCATGTGCGGCAGCGCGCTCGCGTCTACGACGAGTGGGGCTTCGCCGCCAAGAGTAGCCGTGGCCTGGGCATCAGCGCTCTGTTCGCCGGGCCGAGCGGCACCGGCAAGACGATGGCCGCCGAAGTGCTCGCGAACGAGCTCCACCTGGACCTCTACCGCATCGACCTGAGCCAGGTGGTGAGCAAATACATCGGTGAGACCGAGAAGAACCTGCGCCGCGTCTTCGATGCAGCGGAGTCCGGCGGCTCGATCCTGCTGTTCGATGAAGCCGACGCACTCTTCGGCAAGCGGAGCGAGGTGAAGGACAGCCATGACCGCTACGCCAACATCGAGGTCAGCTACCTGCTCCAGCGGATGGAGGCGTACCGCGGCCTGGCGATCCTTACGACGAACATGAAGAGTGCGCTTGATCCGGCCTTCCTGCGGCGCATTCGCTTTGTGGTGAGCTTCCCGTTCCCCGATGCTGCGCAGCGCGCCGAGATCTGGCGCCGTGTCTTTCCGCCCGGCGTGCCGCGCGAGGGGCTGGAGATTGAGCGGCTGGCCCGGCTTAACGTGGCCGGCGGGAATATTCGCAATGTCGCCCTCTACGCTGCCTTCCTTGCCGCTGAAGAGGGCACCCCGGTGCGCATGGCTCACCTGCTGCGCGCTGCACGGGTCGAGTACGCCAAGCTGGAGAAGGCCCTCACCGACGCTGAGATCGGAGGCTGGGTATGAGCACTCACCGCCGCACATCCCGGACTATCGAGCTACATATCGCCGAGCTGGTGCTGCATGGCCTCGGCTCCGGCGACTACAACCGCCTCACAGCAGCAATCGAGCAGGAGCTCGCTCGTCTGCTGGCCGAGCAGGGGATTGCGCCGCACCTCCAGCAGGGCGCGGATATCTCCGTGCCGGATGGCGGAACGTTCGACGCAGCGCTGGACAGCCCACCGGAGGCGGCCGGTGCTCGTATTGCGCAGGCAGTGCATCGAGGCTTGCGCCGATGACACGGTTCACGCACACTCATGCCAGAGTGCCGGCTCTGCACCCCCAGACGGCCGGCCGAGGCTCTGCAGGGCCCCAGCGTGCGGCTCCTGTGACGCTCGCAGCCCAGGCGCGCCAGCGCCTCGATCGCGGCGGCTCCATCCTGCCGGGGAGTGGCAGCCGCGGCGACTTCGGCCGTGTCCAGGTGCACTGGCGCGGCCCGGTGCAGCCCCAGGCGAAGCTGGTCATCAGCCAGCCGGGTGACCGCTACGAGCAGGAGGCCGAGCGCGTGGCCGGCCAGGTGATGCGTATGCCTGCTGCCGCCCTTGCGCCAGAGCAGCCAGCGATGCTGCCAGCCATCTCACTACTGCCGGTGGCTCGCCTGGAGACAGCGCAGCGGCAGCCGCTGGAAGAGGAGGAGCCGTACCGGGAGCCGCCGGAGCCAATCGGCCTGCCGGCGGCGGTGCCCGAAGAGGAAGAAGAGGAAGGACAGGCCGTGCAGGCCAAGGAGCTAGCCGGCTATGAGGCCGACGTCACGCATGCTGCCGGTGTCTCGTGTACGGTGGCGTTGGCTTCAGACGCAGGCGACGGGCGTCCACTGGAGGAGCCGGTACGCGGCTTTATGGAAGAGCGCTTCGGCGTAGACTTCTCGCAGGTGCGCATCTACGCTGATAGCGAGGCAGCGCGGCTGGCCCGACTGATGCACGCCAGGGCCTTCACCGCCGGCGGTCACATCTACTTCGGCCCAGGCGAATACCGGCCCGACAGCGCGGCAGGCCTGCACCTGCTGGCACACGAGCTCACCCACGTGGTCCAGCAGGGCAGGGCTGGCCCCGGCGTCTCCAGCCGCGCCGGCCAGCCGGCCGTGGCCCTGCGCACGCCTACCGGCGCGCCTGAGCAGCCAGTCCTGATCCAGCGGCAATCACTGGCGACCGCCTTCAGCAACTACCGCGGGAGCTGTGACTGCGGCGAGGACCTGGGCAACAACTGCGCCCATTACCTCAGCGACGCGCTGATCCGCGCCGGGTACACCGAGCTGGATGGCGGCACCGGGGCGCTGTACCGGCGGCGGAACGGCCGCGTGGTCTGCAAGGCCGGCAGGCCAGTGCGCGCCCGCGAGCTCCGGGATTGGTTCGCCGGCCAGGCATCGGCCACGCACAGCGGTGAGCCAACCGACGATAGCCGCTACTGGGCTGTCTACCAGGAACGTGCCGCAGACGGCCAAGGTCATGTAGTGATCCACCACCATACCGGCACCGGCACAGCGTACGACTGGCGCGGCACAGGCGACTACCCAACCTGGCACACTCAGGACCATTACACGTGGTGACAGTACACCTGGTGAAGGGCTGCTGGCATTGGTGCGACACCAAAGACTCGTGGAAGGACCATTACACGTGGTGACAGTACACCTGGTGAAGGAGCAAATCACGCGGTGAACGGGCGTACGGCGTACATGGTGAAACGTGTGAGGACGTTGCGCGAGCCTGACTGCTGCACACTGCGGTGCTGCTCCGGCAGGGCCCGAAGCAGCACCGCTACGCAGGCGGAAACATGAAAGGGCAGGCTGAGAGACCGTGAGCCAGAGCACGTATGCACAGCCGGCCAGGGCGACGGTGGCTGCAACGATGGCGGCGAGCATGCAGACCGGCGTGCTGCGGCGTGCCTGCGCCTGCGGCGGCACACCCGGCCCGGATGGCGAGTGTGAGGAATGCCGCCGCAAGCGGCAGGCTGTCCAGCGGCGGGCAGCGCAGCCATCTGGCCCTGGGACGGCGCCGCCAGCGGTCCACGCGGCGCTGCGCTCGCCGGGGCAGCCCCTGGAACCCGCGACCCGTACGTTCATGGAGCAGCGCTTCGGCCATGATTTCAGCCAGGTGCGCGTCCACGCAGATGGCCTGGCGGCCGAGTCGGCCCGGGCGGTGAACGCGCTGGCCTACACGGTAGGTCGCCATGTGGTCTTCGGCGCTGGCCAGTATGCGCCCGAGACCCCGGCCGGGCGCCGTCTGCTGGCGCATGAGCTGGCCCATGTGCTCCAGCAGGCTCCCACCAGCGGCATGCTCCAGCCACAGCTCACGGTTGGCCCGGCGCAGGACCCGGCGGAGAGAGAAGCCGATCGCCTGGCCGAGCAGGTCCTTAGCCAGCCTGCTACCGCACCCGCAGGGCCTGCCCGAGTGACCACCACCGGTCCAGCGGTCCGGCGCCAGCCGGTGGCGCCGCAGGGTGTCGGCGAAGGGCAGACCAGAAAGGTCACCCTGCCGGCCGAGCGGCGCGGCGAAGAACAGGTGCAGGTCCATGTGCTGCGCACCTTCCTACCCTGCCCCTGCCGCAAGGTGGAGGATACACGCACCGGCATCTTCTACAACCCAGACCTCAACAACCTGGCACTAGCGTACCGCCGCTGCCGCGGCCGCACCACGGTCGATGTGTACGGCCAGCTCCAGTCGAACGCCACGGCGTTCCTCCAAGGCCAGGCGCCGCCCGCAGGAACCGCCCGGGTGGGTATCGAGGTGAACGTGGCTGTCAGAACCGTCGGCGGCCGCGTCGTGCTCGAAGCCATTGGCACGAACGAGCCACCGGGCGAAGGCCTCGGCGGGCGGGCCCAGATTGTGTTCCAGGGCGGGCGCTGGCGGGTCTTCCTGGAATCGCAGTTTATCCGCCGCTTACAGGATCTGCCGGGCGCCGGGACGCCAAACGAGCTCGAAGTCTCCCTGGGAGGCCAGTTTGGCAATGTGCGCGTGCGCGTTGATATGCACGACCTGCTCGATCCGGCGCTGCGCCGCGGCACAGGCGCAATCTGCATCCCGGCCGGGGGCATCGATATCTGCCCGTTCATCGAAGCCGGCGAGGGCCGCGGCGTCACTGGCGGCCTGCGCTTCGACATCCCGCTGGACATTCCCGAGACGCGGCGGGAGGAGTGCTTTCAGTGCTTCTGCCCGGCACCGGTGCGCAAGTACCGCTGCACTGAGGACGTGCTGCCGCGCACTGAGGAGCTGCGCGAACAGGTGCCGGTCGAGCGGCAGGAAGAGTTCCGGTACTACTTCCGCCTCGACCGGACATCCCCTTCGGAAGACCCGGCGCTGCGGGCGCAGTCCGAGGCCAATCTAGCCGCTGTGGCGGCGCGCCTCAGCGCTGGCGGCACGGTCACGCTCATCTTCGGATACGCCTCTCCGGAGGCCACTGAGCGACATAATCAGGAGCTCTCCCAGCACCGCGCCGAGCGAGTGCGCGAGCTGGTGCAGCAGCGTGCCGGCACCGATGTGCAGTTGCCGGAGCCCCAGGGCGGTGGCGAGCTTCTCGGGCGGCGGCCGAGCCCGAGCCCATCCAGCCGTCTGGGCGAGGTCATTACCGAATCCGGCTTTCGCGCGGCCGAGGACCTGTCTGTGCTGCTGCTGGGCGAGGAGATCCCGCGGGAGGAGCTAGCCGATCAGTTCGTCTCCCTGTTCAACGCCCTACCGGAGCCGGCCGACCGGCTGGCCGTGTTCGGCCTCACGCCCGACGATGTGATTGCCCCGCAGGTCCTTCAGGCTGTCGAGCAGTTCCTGCGCAACCCGCGGCGGGGCGAGCGCCCGTGGGAGCGCATCTTCCGGTTGCTGCGCGTGGGCGTCGTGCGCGTCGCCCATACCGAGATGATCGAGCAGGTCCGGACGATCGAGCATCGCGGCTCGCTGCGCGAGCTGCCGGAGACGCAGTGTCGGTCGCTGGCCGAGCGCGCTGAGGCCACCGGCGAGTTCGGGCCGGTCGATCCCAGCGCGCTGCGGCCGACATCCAGCTCTGAAGAGGCGGACGATGACTGCCTGATCCCGCCGCAGCAGGCGGACCATGAGCGCGGCTGTGTGTACGAGCTGCCGCCAAGCTTCACGCGGCGCCCGACGGCTCCGAGCGTGGCGCCGCGGGCGTTCTAGACCGGTGAGGGAGTATCCGATGCGTAGCCTGGCTCGTGCGCCCTTCGTGACGCGCAGCATCACACCGGTACCGCGAGACACCCTCCAGCGAGCATGTTCCTGTAGCAGCACGCCGGGACATCGTGGTGAGTGCACGGCCTGCCGCCAGGAACGGCTTGACTGGCAGCGCCGTTCCGAGGGCACGGCGGGACAGTCGAGCACGCTCACGGTCCGGCGCGGTGCGCTGCCCTGGCCGGCGCCGGGCAGAGGGCACGCCTTCGGTAGCATCCGCGTGCTGCCGGCGGATCGGTTGCCCGCGCGGGCGGCTCCGTCCAGCACGCTGTTTCTCACCGACGAGGGCACGGAGACGATCACCGCCGACACAGCGACAGCAGACGGCGCGGCCGCGCCGTCTGCAGACGTGACCTGCGGCGTGACTTGCTCCTGGGTTGACATGCCGAACAATGTCTCGCTGGCAGCGACTCTGAGCGGCACGGAACTCGGCGTGCCGTTCAACATGATCGCTGAGTTCTCACCAACGACGATCCCGTGTAGTTGCTCCTGTGGTGAATACCGGCAGTACGTGCGGGGCGAGTTCAAGCGCAACAGTGCGACGGTAACACACCGCCTGTGTGGGACCACCCTGGACCCCACAAGCTTTCAGGAGGATTGCGCGCGCATCGGCGGCACCGACTACAAGTACGGCTATCGGTCTATTCCCTTCCCTACCAGCAAGTTTGAGAATCCCAACCAGGCTACCGGCTGCCGGTTCGTCGGCCACGACTACCCACGCATTCGCGGCGCGTCCGGCGACACGCTGGAGATCAATCTCGACTTCTATGCCGAACTCGTGGATACCTGCCGCGGAGTCACCCTGACAGGTGCCGAGTGGAGTGTAGGAGGCAGTGCCACTGTGCCCTGATGCCGATAGTGCATCGAGCGGAACCGAGGGCAGCGGTGGCCTCTGTGCTGAAGTGCCTGGCAGGTACGAGAGCAAGGACAGGACGATGGAACCGGTCGTGTACACGGTCACACCCTCCGAACAGCTATGTGGCAGTGTGTCAATCTCGGCGCTGCTCCGCCTGGATCGGGCAACGAACCAGTGGGTTGTGACAGTAGTGATCACCCGCACGGCAGGCCAGCCGCCGATCCAGGGGCGCGACGTGGATGCGCAGTTCCTGGATAGCCGGGGGAGGCCGCTGTCGGTGCTGGAGCGGCCGTCTGGATCACTCGTAGAAGCCGGGGACAGCCTAGGTATGTCGGCTAATGCGCTGTTTCGGTTTGCGGACGCCACCGCCATGCCGGCTGAGCTCATCGTGACCTATGAGGGCCAATCTGGACGCTTTCGGGTCGTGCAGACTGTAACAGGCTAGAGGAAGCAGGGCCATGACTACGTTTTCACGCTCGCCACGGCTGCTGAAGGGAGCGATCGTCGGCATCGATCTGTTCAACCCGCTTGCCAGCGTGATCATCTTTCAGTACAACCCCGACACGCTCACGCGCACGCTCCAGGCGCAGGCTGCTGGCGAAGGCGGCGCTCGCGCTGAGGCGCTGCGCCTGACAGGCGCGCCGGTCGAGCGCATCCGGCTGGACGTGGCCATCGACGCCACAGATCAGCTCGCGCTGGGCGACCCTCAGGCTGCTGGCAACGGTATTCACCCGCAACTCGCCGCACTGGAGATGCTGCTGTATCCCAAGAGCGTGCAGGTGATCACGAACACCGCGCTGCTGCTGGCCGGCACCATTGAGGTGATCCCCCCGGAAGCGCCGTTCACGCTCTTCATCTGGGGGCCCAAACGCGTGCTGCCGGTGCGCCTCACTGAGTTCAGCATCACCGAAGAGATGTACGACACGGCGCTGAACCCGATTCGTGCGCGGGTGTCGCTGGGGCTGCGCGTGCTCAGCTACAGCGACTTCCCTGTCCTGCACCCGGGCTATGCGCTGTTCCTGGCCCATCAAGTGGTTAAAGAGGCCATGGCGACCATCGGCAGCGTTGGCAATCTTGTCGCAGTGACTGGCGGCAATGTCACCCTGGTGTAAGGCCCAAGAGATAAAGCCCAAGAGACAAGACCTAAGAGAGGGAGTAGGATGTTTGAGCCTACCAGCCGCTACTTCACTATCGAGACTGCCCAACTCACCCTGCCCGACGGCCGCATGCTCAGCTATAAGCGCCGCCGCTTCTTGCCTCAGGGGAAAGACCTGCCCCTGCTGGGAGAGGTGACCGTCGGGTCCGATGAACGCTTAGATGTACTGACCGCCCGCGCCCTGGACGATCCGGAGCAGTTCTGGCGTCTCTGCGATGCCAACGACGCCATGCACCCGGATGAGCTGACCGCCGAGCCAGGCCGCACCCTGCGCGTGCCACTCCCGCAACCAGTATGAGGCGCGGCACATGATTCAGGGCATCCGGCTCACGCTGCTGATCGGCCCCACGGTGGCGGTCCCAGCGCCGCCGCTGCTGGCAGAGGCGCTGGAGAGCGTCGAGGTCACGCATAGCGACCAAGGCCGCTCAGGCTTCCAACTCACCTTCCAGGCCGGCCGTTCGGGACCGCTCGACCTGGTCGATTACCCCCTGCTGAGCAACCCTCTGCTGCGACTGTTCAACCGCGTCATCTTGGTGGTACTGATCGGCCCGCTGCCGCGCGTCCTCATGGACGGCATCATCACCCACCAGCAGCTCATGCCCGGCACAGCGCCGGGCAGCGCCACGCTGGCCGTTACCGGCGAGGATGTGAGCGTGATGATGGACCTACAGGAGAGATCGGTCGAACACCCGGCACAGGACGAGACGATCATCGCGAATAAGATCATCCTGACGTACGCGCAGTACGGCCTGATTCCCCTGGTGTTCCCGCCTCCGGCGATCGACCCGCCCATCCCCCTTGAGCGGGTGCCCGTGCAGCAGGAGACGGATCTCCAGTACCTGCAAACTATCGCCGCGCGCTTCGGCTACGTGTTCTATGTCACTCCAGGCCCGACACCCTTCACCAACACGGCTTACTGGGGACCACCCGTGCGCGCCGGCCTGCCTCAGCGGGCGCTCTCAGTCAATCTGGGGCCCGACACGAATGTCACCTCGATCCACTTCCGCAACAACGCCCTGGCGCCGGCCCTGGTATCGGGCACTGTGCAGGACCGCACGACCAACCAGCAAGTGCCGGTGCAGACGTTCGCCAGCACGCGCACGCCGCTCTCGACCCAGCCGGCCTGGCTTGTCAACCAGCCGAACGTACGCCGCCGCCTCCTGCGCCAGAGCGGCCTGAATACGATGCAGGCGTTTGCCCGCGCCCAGGGCATGCTGGACGCCTCGACCGACGCAATCATCGCCGATGGCGAGCTGGACGCGCTGCGCTATGGGGACCTGCTGCAGGCGCGCGGCCTGGTGGGCCTGCGCGGTGCCGGCTACACCTACGATGGCCTGTACTACGTGAAGAGCGTGACGCACACGATCCGCAGGGGCGTGTACACCCAGCGCTTTACGCTCACGCGCGAGGGCGTCGGCGCGACTACACCGGCGGTGATCCCATGAGGCAGTTCTTCGGCAAGTACCGCGGCAAGGTAGTGAACAACATCGACCCAATGCAGCTCGGGCGGGTGCAGGTAAGCGTGCCGGCTGTGCTAGGCGATGGCCAGATGAGCTGGGCCATGCCCTGCGCGCCGTTCGCCGGGCCGGGCGTCGGCTTCTTCGCCGTCCCGCCAGTCGGTGCCAACGTCTGGGTGGAGTTCGAGGGCGGTGACCCCGATTACCCCATCTGGAGCGGGGGCTTCTGGGGCGTGGGAGAAGTGCCAGCTCAGCCGGCCATCGCCCAGCTGAAGGTGCTGAAGACCGACGGCATCACCCTGACACTCAGCGACCTGCCTGGGGCCGGCGGCTTTACGCTCGAGGTCGGCCCACCGGTGGTGCCGGTGCCGCTCAAGCTGGTCTGTAATGCCAGCGGCATCGAACTGAGCAACAGCGCCGCCACCATCAAGATGACGCCGGTGAGCGTCTCGATCAACAACGGCGCGCTGGAGGTGACCTGAGCGATGCCGGGCTTTCTGCTGCATCTGGGGGCGACGGTGCTGTGTCTGCACGCAGGGCAGGCGCAGCCTGCGGTGGTGAGCCCGCGCGTGCGGGTCTGCGGCCAGCCGATCGTCATCCAGACGAGCCCGTATATGGTGGCGGGCTGTGCCCTGACCGGTACGCCAAACCCGCCGTGCGCCACGGCGCAGTGGGTTACCGGGGCGCTGCGCGTGCGCTCGATGGGCGTGCCGGTGCTCTTGCAGGATAGCCAGGCAGTATGCGTGCCCACCGGCACCGGGCTTCAGGTTCTAGTGACCCAGGTGCGCGTGAAGGGTATCTGACTAACGTATGCGACTAGGTACAGGTATACAGGGTGTGTCCCATGGTGCAGATCGACCATCCCTTCCACATCGACGGGCGCGGGCGGGTCGCCCAGACGGACCAGGATACCCACATCCGCGACCTGATCGAGCAGGTGCTGTTCACTGCGCCGGGCGAGCGAGTAAACCGCCCGACCTTCGGCAGCGGGCTGCTCCAGCTTGTCTTCGCCCCGAACAGCGATGAACTGGCCACCGCTACGCAGTTTCTGGTGCAGGGCGCGTTGCAGCAGTGGCTCGGTGAGCTCATCCAGGTGGAGGCGGTGCAGGTGGAGAATGGCGAGTCCACACTTGAGGTCACTGTGCAGTACATCGTGCGGCGCAGGCAGGAGCGGCAGGTCGCGCGCTTCTCGCGGCAGCTGTAGCCGCGTGGTGCCGGATCAGACGATGTTCGACGCTGTTGCTTTGACGAGCTTCTTACTGGCTTTCTAGCTTTTCACCAGCTAAATGGACAGAACGATGCAGACCCAGCTCTATTGCCCCGACGAGGCACGCAAGGCGCTGGTGCGGGCCGCCGGAACGGTCAATGGCATCGACTTCCTGGAGGTGCTGGACGATGAGGCCCCCCAGGGGAGCCCGCCGCAGCAGACGCTCCTGGTGCACTGCTTTCTGCCGGTGGCCGAGCTCAGCGCGGCCAACGTGCGCATCGAGGGCGGCGTGCGGGTGCGCAACATCGAGGTGTCGTGGGCGCATCCGGCGAATGCCGTGCCGGGTGGGCTGATCACCCAGCCGGAGCGGGACTACCTCGAAGCGCTGCCGGATGCCGCTCGCGTGCTGGCCGTGCGCACCGATGCACGCGGCGACTTCTCGACCTATGTCCTGCGCCTGGTGCTCTCGCAGGGGCAGCCGGAACAGCCGCCGCCCGGCTTCGACCCTATTCTCTCCAGCGTACCGTTCTCGTTCAAGGTAGACTGCCCGAGCGAGTTCGATTGTCTCCAGGAGCGGGGGTGCCCGCAGCCGGTCTTGCCGGCGCCCCAGATCGATTATCTGGCCAAAGATTACGCGAGCTTCCGCCGCCTGATGCTGGATCGCCTGGCAGTGACGATGCCCGACTGGCAGGAGCGTCATCCGGCCGACGTAGGCATGGCGCTCGTCGAACTGCTGGCCTATAGCGCTGACTACCTGAGCTATTACCAGGACGCCGTGGCTACCGAGGCGTACCTGGGGACGGCGCGCCGGCGGCCGTCGGTGCGCCGCCACGCTCGCCTGCTCGACTACTTCGTGCACGATGGTAGCAACGCCCGCACCTGGGTGTGCTTCGAGGTAACGCCCGGCAGCAGCGCAGACGGCGCTACCCTGCCCCCTGGCACGCGCCTGCTCAGCCGCGATGCCGGAGCGCCCCCCGCGCTGCCACCTGAGCAGGAAGCGCAGGTGGAGGCACAGAACCCTACCGTTTTCGAGACACTCCATGGCGTGACACTGCGGAGCAGCCACAATGCTATTTCCTTCTATACCTGGGGCGATCCGAACTGCTGCCTGCCGCGCGGCGCCACGCGGGCCACGTTGCGCGGCAGCACTGCCAGCCTGGGCTTGCAGCAAGGCGACGTGCTGATCTTCGAGGAGGTGCTGGGCCCGGAGAGTGGCCGGGAGGTCGATGCCGACCCGGGCCACCGCCATGCCGTGCGGCTGGCACAGCCGCCTGTGGAGCTCCAGGACCCTGTCACTGGCGAGACAGTGCTCGACGTGCAGTGGCACGCCGCCGACGCGCTGCCGTTTCCGCTGTGCCTGCGCGAGTTCGCCACTGGTGATGGTGGCGTGCGGGGGGCCGCCATCGCCCGTGGCAACGTCGTCCTGGCCGACCACGGGCGTACCTTCGGTGGCGAGGAGCTGCGCCCGCCAGAGGTGCCTGGCGGGGAGCGTCCGTACCGTCCGTTTCTCCAGCGCACCGGGCTGACCCACGCCATGCCGTACGACCATGAGGCAGCACGACCACGCCCGGCTGCGGAGGCCACCGTGGTTGATGCGCGCCGGGTGGTGCCGGTAGTGGCGTTGCGGACCGATGGCGAGACATGGCGGCCGCAGCGCGACCTGCTGAATAGCGACCGCTTTGCCACCGAGTTCGTGGTCGAGATGGAGGAGGATGGCCGCGCCGCGTTGCGCTTCGGCGACGGGACGCTGGGTCGGCGACCGGTGCCAGGCACGCGCTTCACCGCCACCTACCGCACCGGCAATGGCCGCGCCGGCAACATTGGCGCCGAGGCGCTGGCGACTGTGGTGACCAGCCTGCGCGGCATCGAGCGCGTGCGCAATCCGCTGCCGGCTCAGGGCGGTGCCGATCCCGAGCCGCTGGAGCGTGTGCGGCTCGATGCCCCCCAGGCCTTTCGCCGCCAGGAGCGCGCGGTCACCGAGGCGGACTACGCTGCCGCAGCCGAGCGCCATCCGGAGGTGCAGAAGGCCGCGGCGACGCGCCGCTGGACCGGAAGCTGGCACACCATGTTCATCACCGTGGACCGCCGCGGCGGCCGTCCTGTGGATGTGGGCTTCGAAGCCGGCCTGCGCGCCTTCCTGGAGCGCTTCCGCCTCGCTGGCTACGACATCGAGATCGCCGGTCCGCGCTTTGTAGCGCTGGAGATCATGCTCACGGTCTGCGTCGCGCCGGGCTATTACCGTAGCAGCGTGAAGCAGGCCCTGCTGGAGACGTTCAGTAATGCCGAACTTCCCGACGGCCGGCGCGGCTTCTTCCATCCGGATCACTTCACCTTCGGCCAGCCGGTCTTCTTGAGCCAGATCATTGCCACGGCAATGCAGGTTCCTGGGGTGCAGTGGGTGGACGCCGACGATACGCCGCCGAAGCCGAACCGCTTCCGCCGCTGGGGGCAGCCCTCGCGGGGCGAGCTCGCCGCTGGGCGCATCTCCGTCGGCCGTCTGGAGATCATTCGTGTGGACAGCGATCCGAACGCCCCGGAGAACGGCAAGATCGACTTTCTGATGCAAGGTGGTCTATGACCGATCAAGCAGAGACGGACACAACCAGCGCGGAAGGCCTGGACCCATGTGGCTGCTGCGAGACGGGTCTGCCACAGCCGCAGCTCTATAACCGGCCGGGCCTGCCGGCCCTGCGCTACCGCATTGGCACACAGCCGGTCTTCCTCCAGCGCATGCTGGCGCGGCTGCCTCAGGTGCGCCTCCCGGATGACCCCGCTGATCCATATGCAGGCACATACCCGCTCCAGCAGCTCACCACCCGCTCGGTCGAGGACCCAGCCATCGCGCTGCTAGATGCTTGGGCGGTAACCGCTGACGTGCTGACGTTCTACCAGGAGCGCATCGCCAACGAGGGCTTTCTGCGCACAGCCACCGAACGGCGCTCGGTGCTAGAGCTCGCCCGCGCCATCGGCTATGAGCTCAGCCCCGGCGTGGCCGCAAGCACATTTCTGGCCTTCACCGTCGAGGACGCCCCAGGCACGCCAGGCCGCGCCACGGTCGACGCGGGCGTGAAAGTGCCCAGCGTACCTGGTCAGAACGAGCGGCCACAGACCTTCGAGACGATCGAGCAGATCGAGGCACGGGTCGAATGGAACGTCCTGCGACCGCAGCGCTTCGAGCCACAGCCGCTCGGCCGCGGAGCTCGAGAGCTCTACTTGAAAGGCCTCAACACGCAGCTTCAGCCCGGCGACGGCGTCCTGCTCGTCGGCGACGAGCGTGGGGCTGATCCGGGCAGCGAGCGTTGGGATTTCCGTATCGTGCAGACGGTCACACCGGTGCCGCAGGATGCCCCCGCACAGAGCTACACAGTCGTGACCTGGGAGGAGGGCCTGGGCAGCACCCGCCCCCCGGTCGAGCCGGCCGACAATCCCAGAGCCTATGCGTTCCGCCTGCGCGCTGCCCTCTTTGGCCACAATGCGCCGGACTGGCGCACCATGCCCGACTCGATCCGGCGTGCCTACGGCGGCACTGACGACTGGCCCAACTTCGGCCTGCGCGATAACCGTATCGACCTGGACGCAGCCTACCCGAAAGTGCTCGCCGGAAGCTGGGTCGTGCTGGCCCGACCCGACTACGTCGAGCTCTATCGTGCGCGGAGCGTGACGACCTACGCCCGCACGGATTTCACCCTCACCGCCCAGGTGACCCGCATCGAGCCGGATACGACCGAGAACCTGGCCGGCTTCGGCCTGCGTGAGACCGTGGTGTACGCCCAGAGCGAGGAGCTCGCGCTGGCCAAGCGGCCGGTTGCCGCCCCGGTGCAGGGGAGCGAGATCGTTATCGAGGGCTCGGTAGCGGGGCTGGCGGCAGGCCGGGCGCTCATCTTCACCGGCCGACCGACCGGCGCGCCACCCGAGAGCGAGCCGGTGAGCGAGGTTGTTTTCGTCGAGTCGATCAGCGCAGATGGTCACACGATCACGCTCACGGCTCCTCTCCAGAATACCTTTGTGCGCGAAAGCGTGATGATCAACGCCAACGTGGCCCGCGCCACGCATGGTGAGGCGGTGCGCGAAGTGCTCGGCAGCGGCAACGGCGCGGCATCGCACCAGCGCTTCACGCTGAAGAAGCCACCGTTGACCTATATCTCTGCGCCAACGTCCAGCGGCGCCCTGAGCACGCTCCAGGTGCGGGTCAATCAGGTGCTCTGGCAGGAGGTCCCGTCGCTGTACGCCCAGGAGCCCGGCGCCCAGGTCTACACCGTGCGTATCGAGGACAGCGGCGCTACCACAGTGATCTTCGGGGATGGGCAGAGCGGCGCCCGCCTGCCGACTGGCCAGGAGAACATCGAGGCCACCTACCGCAGCGGTATCGGCCTGGCCGGGCAGGTGCGCGCCGGCAGCCTCACTCTACTCCAGACCCGCCCCCTGGGCATCCGCGGCGTGACCAATCCATTGCGCGCCTCCGGCGCGGCCGAGCCTGAGTCGCTGGATGCGGCGCGTACCAACGCCCCGCTGACCGTGCTCACGCTCGAGCGCGCCGTGTCGCTTCAGGACTTCGAGGACTTCGCCCGGGCCTTCGCCGGCATCGGCAAGGCGCAGGCGGTTGCTCTCTGGAGTGGCGAGACACGCCTGGTGCACGTGACCGTGGCGGCGGCCGATGGGAGTCAGGTGGACCCGCAGTCCGATCTCTTCAAGAACCTGCGCGCAGCGATAAAGGCTGTTAAGGATCCAGTGCAGCCCGTCGAGGTCGCCGGTTTCATTCCCCGGAGCTTCAGCCTGGAGGCGCGCATCTTCATCGATCCGCGCTACCGCGCGCAAGACGTACTGGCACAGGTGCGGCAGGCCCTGCTCGACGCCTTCTCGTTTGCACAGCGCGGCTTCGGCCAGCCAGTCGCTGCGGCGGAGGTAATCACTGTCATCCAGGCGGTCACCGGCGTTATCGCCGTGGACCTCGACCGCCTGGAGCTCGACCCGCTTCCCAGAGCGCAGCTCGCTCCCGCAGCCACAGCGGCTGTGGCTGGCGCTGCTATGGCCACAGCACCCCCGGCGCAGCCGGCAGCGCTGCCGATACTGCGACCGGTGCGGCCGGAGCTCCGCATTAACTGGAGCTCGCTCCGCCTACGGCCGCCTATCCCGACGGCAGTCCACCCAGCCACTGTCCTGCCTGCCCATGCGGCCCGGCTCGTCGTGAACCGCATCGAGCTCGCCGAGCTGTTGTTGATCAATTCCACCGGTATCCGCCTGGAGGAGATGACCCCGTGAGCGAGTCCCCGGCCGAGCGTCTGTATAACCTCTTGCCAGCACTCTACCGCCGGCGCGACCGCGCTCAGGGCGAGCCGTTGCGCGCCCTGCTGCTGGTGCTCGAGGAGCAGCTCCACGCCCTGGAGGACGACATCGCCGGACTGTACGAGAACTGGTTCGTCGAAACGTGCGCCGAGTGGGTGGTGCCGTACATCGGCGACTTACTGCGCGTGCGCGGCCTGGACAGCGCGACTGCGGCCCGTGGCTTCAGTCAGCGCGCCTATGTGGCCAACACGCTGGCGTACCGGCGGCGCAAGGGCACTGCGGCTGTCTTGGAGCAACTGGCCCGCGACACAACCGCCTGGCCGGCCAGGGTGGTCGAGTTCTTCGAACTCCTCGCTGCAACACAGCACGTCAACCACGTCCGGCCCGGCAAGAGCGGGCCGGTGAACCTCCACGACGCCAGCCGCCTGGAGTTGCTTGGTAGTCCGTTCGAGGGCGCCGCGCACTCCGCCGATGTCCGCCACATCGATAACCGGCGCGGGAAGTACAACATCCCGCACCTCGGCCTGTTCCTCTGGCGGCTGGGGGCGTACCCCCTCGCGCAGGTGATGGCCCGCGCGGTAACCGGCCCGCCGGGGCGCTATACCTTTAGCCCCCTGGGCATCAGCGCGCCGCTCTTCAACATGCCGCGCACTGAGGCGGAGATCACCCAACTTGCCGCTGAGGAGAACGTGCCTGGCCCGCTGCGGCGACGGCCGCTCCATGACGAGCTGGAGGCAGCGCGGCAGGCCCTCGTGGACGGCCAGACCCCACGCCCAGTCTACTTCGATCCTGAGCGTCCCGTGCTCCAGGTCTTCGTGCAGCAGACGCCTGGAGACACGGTGGAAGCCATTCCGTCCGAAGAGATCCTGATCTGTAATTTAAGCGACCCGTTGCCACCGGCTCCCCCGCTAGCGGACTGGCGGCGGCCCCCGGCGACCAGGACCTACACCCCCTTGGCCGGCGGCCCGGCAGTAGCCCGGCCGATCCGCGTGGCCGTGGACCCAGTGGAAGGCCGGCTGGCCTTCCCGGCCGGGGTTGCGCCCTCCCGCGTCGAGGTGAGCTACGCCTACGGGTTCCCAGGCGACCTGGGCGGCGGGCCCTACGATCGGCGTCGTTCGGTGGAGGCAGCGCTCACGCGCGAGGTGACCTGGCAGGTCGGGGTCATGCGCGACGCGCCGACCGGCCAGGATCAGATCGTCATGACGCTGAGCGAGGCAGTGCGGCGCTGGAATGAGCAGCCGCCAGGCACAGCCGGCGTCATTACCGTGATGGATAGCCGCACCTACGCCGAGAGCCTGACCAGCGCCGGACCGCCGCCCACGATCGTACGTATCCCTCAGGGCAGCCTGCTGCTGATCGTGGCAGCGGGCTGGCCGGCAGAGGAGCCGCTCGAGGGCATCGGGCCGCCGGTTCGCCGGCCGGGCCGGCTTGCGCCGGCCGGCCTACGTCCGCACCTCCTGGGCGACATCGCCGTCGAGGGCACGGCCCCGTCGCAGACACCGGATCCGGGCACGCTTGTGCTGGATGGCCTCTTGATCGAGGGGCGCCTGATCGTGCGCGCTGGCAATCTCGGCGGGCTGCGCGCTGGGAACTGTACGCTCGTGCCGGGCGCGGGTGGCCTCACGGTCGAGTCCGGCGCCGGCCCGGGGCAGCAGAACGAACGACTAGTGGTCGCCCTCGACCGCACTATTTCGGGGCCACTGGGCGTCGCCAGCACGGTGCGAGCCCTTCAGCTCCGCGAGAGCATTGTAGACGGCGGTGGGGCGCTCGCCATTGACGCGCCCGCGGTGGCAGTGCAGCGCAGCACCGTGCTGGGCGAGAGCCGCATGCGCGAGCTCGATGCCAGCACCACTATCTTTACCGGGATAGTGCGCGTGGCGCGCCGGCAGAGCGGCTGCGTGCGGTTCTGTTATCTGCCTCCCGGCTCGCTGGCGCCGCGGCGCTATCGCTGCCAGCCTGCTACTGAGGCCGCTGCCCTGCGTGTGCGCCCGCAGTTGACGTCGGTGCGCTACGGGCAGCCCGGCTATTGCCAGCTTGCCCCGACCTGCCCGCCGGAGATCAGGAGAGGCGCGGAAGACGAGGGCGAGATGGGCGTCTACAACTTCGTGCAGCAGGAGGCCCGGCTCGGACTGCTGCGCACTGCGCTACAAGAGTATCTGCGCGTCGGGTTGGAAGCCGGCACATTTTTCGTGACATAAGAGTTCGCGGCGCACCAAGCGCCAGTGACCCGAGAGGACAGCAAATGAAAGGTGACTTCACCCGCGTGACGTTCTGGCCTGAGCGGCACTTCAGCAGCGTGCGGCTGCAGCAGGGGCGCGTGCTGGTCGATGCAGACTGGAACGAGCAGGTAGACCTTCAGGCGCATCGGGACGAGACGGCTACAGCCGATCTGGCCGGGCAGTGCGGCGCGTCCATCCACACCGCTGGCTTCGCTATCCAGCCACAGGCAGGTACCCTCCAGATCGGCGCCGGGCGTTACTACGTTGATGGAATCCTATGCGAGAACGAGCAGACAGTCGCTTTCACGGCACAGCCGGACCTCCCCAGCATAGCGCTGCCAGGGCAGGGCGGGACATATCTGGCCTACCTCGATGTGTGGCAGCGCCACCTCACCGCGGTCGAGTGGCCTGAGCTGCGCGAGGTCGCCCTGGGAGGGCCGGACACGGCGACGCGCACCAGGACGGTCTGGCAGGTAAAGCTACTGCGCGCCGGCGACGTCAACGCAGCAGTGTCGTGCGACCAGTTCGGCGCGGGGTGGTCACCGCCGGGAACACAGAGCACGGGCCGGCTGCGCGCCCAGGCTGAGCCGGAGGAGACGCCGACCGGCGAGTGCCTTGTGCCGCCGGGAGCCGGTTTCCGCGGGCTGGAGAACCAGCTCTATCGCGTCGAGATCGTCACGCCGGGGGCTGCCGGCACGGCTATGTTCGTCTGGTCGCGCGACAACGGCACCATGCTAGCGCGGCTGGAGAACATCCAGGGCTCTGTGCTCACTGTGTCTGACCCGGGCAAGGATGCTGTGTCCGGCTTTGCGGCGGGCCAGTGGGTGGAGCTAAGCGATGAAGGCCGCGTCCTGCGCGGTGAGCCAGGCATCCTGGTTGAGCTGGCATCGGTGCAGGGGAATGAGCTCACCGTGCGCGCCTGGCCAAACAACACGCCGCTCACGATGGCCAGCTTCGGCGCGGTGCCTACGGTGCGGCGGTGGGATTCGGCCGGGGCGCTCCCAGTACAGACCGGGCAGTGGATCGAGCTCGAAGACGGCGTGCAGGTGGAGTTCGCCGCAGGGGAGTACCGCACCGGCGACTACTGGCTCATCCCTGCGCGCACACTCACCGGCGACGTGGAGTGGCCGCGCGATAGTAGCGGCCCGCTGTTCCAGCCGCGCCACGGCATCGTGCACCATTACTGCCCGCTGGCTCTGCTCCGCTTCGACGGGACGAATTGGACCCTGGCCAGCGATTGTCGTGACCTGTTCCCGCCCCTTACCGAGATCACCTCGTTCTTCTACCTTGGCGGCGATGGGCAGGAAGCCATGCCCGATCCCACCCAGCCCCAGGCGCGTATCCCGCTGGCGCAGCCACTGCGAGTAGGCGTCGCCAACGGTGAGTGGCCAGTGCAGGGCGCAGCCGTGCGCTTCCGCGTGGTGTCGGGCAACGGCAGGCTCCAGGGCGGCGTGGCTACACTGGATGTCCTTACCGGGCCGGACGGCACGGCGAGCTGCACCTGGGAGGTGGACGCGACGACCCAGAGCCAGCACGTGGAGGCCGCGCTGGTCAACGGCCGGCACCTGCCGGTTCGCTTCAGCGCGAGCCTCAGCCGCGCCTCAGCCGTGTCGTACGACCCAGCGAAGTGTCCGGACCTGGCCCAGGCTAGCGCCCGTACCGTGCAGGACGCCATTGACCGGCTGTGCCAGATGGGTGGCCGCGAGCCAGGCATTCATATCACTGAGGTGATCTTGCCCCGAGTGGGGCTGCTGCGCAACGATAGCACTGTTCTTGTCCAGGCGCTGGCCGAGGGGATCGTGCTGCGGTGCGACGCTGTGGTCCAGCCGGACATGGTCAGCCGCCCCACCTGCTTCGTCACCATCGAGCTGCCGGTGTCGGCAGAGAGCCAGGACTTCGCCCGGTGGGGCGCCCCGGAGGTCGCCTTCCAGCCGCTGGTACTGGCCGCGCAGGTGGCGGCCAAGGAGCGGGATATCCTCTGGGTCCCCAGCCGGACCGCGCTAGAATGGTTGCAGAAGATCCTGCCGGCCCTGCTCCCCAGGCTGCAAGACCGGCGCATTCTGGCGCGGCTTACCCTCAAAGGGAATTTCATCGCCGCGCTCGACCGCGAAGACCTCTATCTGGACGGCGACGCCTTTGGCCTGCGCCGCAGTGGCGCCCAGACCACCGACCTGCGCCTGCCCAGCGGTGATGGCCGCCGTGGCGGAGACTTCGAGATGTGGTTCTGGCTTATCGCGCAGTCTCCCCTCGCCGGCCTGAACTTCGATCCGGCCACGGTCGCGATCGGCGGCAGAACGCGTGGCGTGGTCACGCTCAGCAGCCCGGCCCAGCCCGGCGCGGGGACGGTCACGCTCGCTGCCTCGAACCCCGCCGTGAAGCTCCCGCAGAGCGTGACCGTCCCGGCCGGCCAGACGAGCCAGACGTTCGACATCAGCGTCGATCCACAGGCGTCGCCGGGCCAGGTCGTCATCACCGCTACCTTCCAGGGGGCAAGCCTCTCCGCCACGCTGACCCTGGTGCGGCCGCCCGGATAGGCTATACTGTGCGCCGGCAGACTTCGCGCCCTGGAGGGAGAGCAGCGTGAGCGCGCCCGCAGCCACGCAGGCAGCCGAGCGCACAGGCTCTGTGCTGCATGTGATCTCGCATACGCACTGGGATCGTGAGTGGTACCTGCCGTTCCAGCGCTTCCGTATGCGCCTGGTACGGCTGATCGACGACTTACTGGATATCCTCGATCGAGACCCCGACTTCCGCGCCTTCCACCTGGACGGACAGGCGGTGGTACTCGAGGACTATCTGGAGATCCGCCCGGAGCAGGAGGAGCGCCTCCGTCAGCACGTGCGGCAGGGCCGCATCCTGATCGGCCCGTGGTACGTCCTGCCGGACGAGTTCCTGGTCAGCGCAGAGGCGCTAGTGCGCAACCTGCTGATTGGCCGGCAGGTCTGTGTCCGTTTTGGGCTGCCCATGCCAGTCGGCTATCTGCCCGACCTGTTCGGGCACGTCTCCCAGATGCCCCAACTCCTGCGCGATGCCGGTTTCGACAACGCCGTGATCTGGCGCGGGCTCTCTGGCGAGCGCGAGGGCCTGAAGTCGGAGTTGTGGTGGGAGGCGCCCGATGGCTCGCGGGTGCTGGCGCTGCACCTCCCCGAGCGCTACGGCTACGGGAATGCCGCGAACCTCCCTACCGACCCGGGTGCCGCGCTGGAGCGCGTGGCCAGGCTGAAGGACGAACTGGCCGCCGTCGCCACGACGCCCCACCTCCTCTTGATGAACGGCGTCGATCATCACCCGGCCCAGCCGGAGATCCCTGCCCTGATCGAGGCGCTCAACCGGCAGCTCGAGGACGCCCAACTGGTCCACAGCACCCTCCCGGAATACGTCGAGGCTGTGCGCCGAAGGATCGGCGAGCTACCGCTGCGGCGCGGCGAGCTACGGGAGGTCAACCGGAGCGGCACCCTGTACCCGAACTACCTGCTCTACGGCGTGGCTTCGGCGCGGGTGTACCTCAAGCAATGGAACCATCGCTGCCAGCAGGAGCT
This sequence comes from Chloroflexota bacterium, assembly GCA_042408875.1. Classification (GTDB taxonomy): domain Bacteria; phylum Chloroflexota; class UBA11872; order JBHOQS01; family JBHOQS01; genus JBHOQS01. The sequence continues at coordinate 87,457 of JBHOQS010000020.1, forward strand.
GGAGCGCTACGCCGAGCCGCTGGCTGCCCTGGGATGGATTCTGGGTGAGCAATACCCGCACGGCTTCCTGCGCCAGAGCTGGAAATATCTGCTGCAAAATCACCCGCATGACTCCATCTGCGGGTGCTCCATCGACCCCGTGCATGAGCAGATGCTCACCCGCTTCCAGTGGAGCCATGAGATCGCCCAGCAGGTGGCCACGGAAGCGCTGCACCAGATTACCAAGCGGATCGATCGCTCCTCGCTGCCGGCCGGGCGTCCTGTGCTGCATGTGTTTAACCCACTGCCCTGGAACCGCAGCGACCTGATCGAGGCCGCTGTCGATCTGCCACCGGAGAGCCAGGCCCGCGGCTTCATTGTCCGGGCTGCGGACGGCACGATTGTGCCGCATAGCGTGCGGAGTGACCGGCGGGTGGTCAAGACCCTGGATCACTCTGATCTCGTGCCGGTGCCACGCAATGTCTCCGTACGCGAGGTACGTCTGGCCTTCGTGGCTGAGGCACCCGGCACAGGCTACAGCACGTACACCGTGGAGCCGACCGACCTGCCGGTCGGGCCCGCGGGGCGGGCGATCGTGCGCGGCGGCATCCTGCGTGGTCTGGATACCCTGGAGAACGAGCACCTGCGCGTGCGGGTCCGCCCGAACGGCACCCTCGACGTACTGGACAAGACCACCGGCCGCACCTTCGAGGGGCTGCTCTGCTTCGAGGATGGCGGGGATGTAGGCGACGAATACACCTTTGCCCCACCACAGCAAGATCGCATCATCACCAGCCTGGGCGCCCAGGCGCAGATCGAGGTGGTAGAAGACAGCGCTGCCGTCGCCACACTGCGCATCGCCCTGAGCCTGCGCGTGCCTGAGCGTGCAGCCGAGGACCGGCTGAGCCGCTCCAGCCGGCTCGTTGACATGCCGATTGAATCATTGGTGAGCCTGGCCGCTGGAGCACGGCACGTGGACGTTACCACAACGGTGACGAACACCGCCCGAGATCACCGCCTGCGCGTGCTGTTTCCGGCAGGTCTCCTCACTGAGACGCACTACGCTGACTCGGCCTTCGACGTGGTGGAGCGTCCCAACCGCTATCCGGCGCCGCCGCCGGAAGTCTGGAACGAGGACCCGCCTGAGACGCATCCGCAGCGACTCTTTGTAGACCTCTCTGACGGTGCAGCCGGCCTGGCGATCTTCAATGCCGGGATCGCCGAGTACGGCATCATTCCGTGCGCCAACGGCGGCAGTGGCATCGCCCTTACCTTGCTGCGCTGCGTGGCGTACCTCGGAGCAGCTACGTACGCCCGTACGATCCGCCGCGGCGCCGGGCCGCATCTGCTCACGCCGGGCGCGCAGTGCCCAGGCACGCATGTCTTCCGGTATGCCCTCAGGACCCATGCCGGCACCTGGGAGCACGCCGACCTGGTGCGCGCAGCGAACGAATGGGCTGCCCCGCTACGGAGCTACCAGGCCGAAGATACTGCCGCGGCGGGGCGCGCCGCCGGGTACCCCGGCAGTCTGCCGCTGCGCTGCGCCTTCCTCTGGACGGAAGGCAACCACGTCATCGTGAGTGCGATCAAGAAGTGCGAGGACCGTGACACGCTTATCGTGCGGCTCTACAATCCGTCGGGCCAGGCCACGCGCGGCCGGCTCTGCCTGCGCGCAGGGATCGCCGGCGCATGGCGGGCGTCGGTTCTCGAGGAGCGGCGGGAGGCTTTGCCGGTTGCCGCCGATGGGAGCGTGGCGTTCGACCTGCCGGCGAAGACGATCATGACCCTGGAGGCGGAGCCGCGACGCTCTGGCCTCTGAGCGCCGCGCGGCAGCGCTGCTCTAGGCGAGCAGCCTCTTCGTCGGGCCGGTAGAAGCGCAAGCGCTCCTGCCGCTCTGGAGCCAGCTCGTTGTAGCGCTGGATGAGCTGGTTCGCTCGCTCGAAGTAGGCGCGGTAGCGCTCGAGCCCGCGGCGATGGGCCGCGGCAGCGGTGGGGTCCAAGAGGAGCAGCTCGGTCAATGACCCGGCCGGATGCCTGCGCTCGCGTGCAGCGCCCTTCAGCCAGGTGATGTGCCGTTGGGCGAAGCGCTCGGCCTCGTCAAGCGTACGAGTGAGCTCGCGCCGGGCCTCGATCCACTCCGGCGCAAAGCCGGCGTCCGCCAGGATCTTAAACGAGAGCCGCTGCTCCGGCGGGATGTAGGGGTTCTCTGGCTCCTGCAGCCATCCCAGTGGCTTGCCCTTGCCGCTCCTCAAGATGCGGTCCCACGCGCCGGACTTGCGTGCTTCGTCGATGTAGTGCTCAACAATACTCTCCAGCCTGCCAGTGAGGCGATACTGCCGCAGCTTGGCGCGCGTCGCCTCCTCGCTCGGCTGGTCTTCTGCCGTCTCCGGTTGCGGTGCTGGCGTGTGCTCGTCCATGGCTTCCCGATGCCTCGCGACCTCGAGCGTCAGCTCCTCGCCCGGCTGAATTATAGCCGGGCGAGAGCGCAAAGCCACCTAGAGGGATGGCCTGGCCGCTCGGCAGTCGTGGTATAGTTCTGTGAGCAGTGCAGTGCGCGTCCGAGGAGCCGGACATGGCCGAAGGCATCAAGGTCATCGCCACCAATAGACAGGCCTATCACGACTACCATATTGAAGAGACCATCGAGGCCGGCATCGCGCTGACCGGCACGGAGGTGAAGTCTATTCGCGAGGGGAAGGTGAACCTGCGCGACGCCTACGTGCGCGTCGTTGATGGCGAGGCCTGGCTGATGAACGCGCATATTGCGCCGTACACGCATGGCAATCGTGAGAACCACGACCCCACGCGGCCGCGCAAGCTGTTACTGCACAAGCGCGAGATCGGCTACCTGGCCGGCAAGGCCAGCATGCGTGGCCTGACCATCGTGCCATTGAAACTCTACTTGAAGAACGGGCTGGTGAAAGTCGAGCTTGGCTTGGCCCGCGGCAAGCGCCAGTACGACAAGCGCGAGGCTATTGCCGAGCGTGATATGCGGCGCGAGCTCGAGCGAGAGCTGAAGGGCCGTCGGGCCCATGTCCGGCTGTAGCCCCGGCGGCTTCCCAGGCGACTTACCTATGGGTGCTCATCGAGCACTCTGCTGCCGTGAACAGAGGCGCAGCGCTCTATGCAGCATGGAGGCTTTCTGCTACCAGTGACACCGGCAGGACACGCACAGTAGTGTCCCCCTCACAGTCGGCGTAGCAATCGCTATTGAGAGCCTGCAAGCACGGCCGATCCGCGTGGCTGTTCGCTGATGGCGCGGTTGGATACCGCCTCCTGCCGTGCCAGCCCGAGCGACCTACCCTTCAGCGCGGCGACCGTGTCCTTGACCATCTCAGATCATCCCGTAGGTGAGCTCACCGCACCCAGGGCGACCAAGGAGGGGGCGAACGCCAGGCTGAGCCAGCATCATCGCTGTTCCATAGCGAGCGTGACCGGTCAAGCTCTATTTGTGTCTCAATTTGTGTCTCACGTGCTCTGCAGCAAAAACGTAGCTACTCGATAGTTGTGGGATCAGGCTCTCGTGGCGGAGGATAGCCGCTGGCGGTCCAGGTCGCGTACCATTCCGCAGCGTCGCGCAGGGCGTCGCCAAGATCGCGACGCTCGCGCAGGTACCAGTCGTGAATGAAGCGGCGCACCTCCGAGGGAGGCACCTGGCCCAGGTGCCGGTAGGTCTTTACGAGCGTGCCCAGGCTCATCGCCCAGCCCTCGCGGATCGCCACCATGGCGATATAGTCCTGCGGAGCCGACTGCCAAGCAGGAGGCACCTGACCGCGACGGCGCTTGAGCTCGCGCATCGCCCGCCGCACGTCGGCCTCGATGACGTCGAGTGCCCGCATCGCCTGTTCCAGGTCAGCCGAAGGCGCCGCGCCGGCTGCCTCAGCCGCACTCGATGGGTCGCCGGCGCTACGGTGTGGTCGATGAAACGGTAGACGCATCCTCCTCCAGCACCCAGGCCAGCACAGCCAGCCGCTCGCGCACGAGCTGGATGCTCGTGGTCAACGTGGCTTCCTCGAGGGCATCACGCTGCACCATCGGGCGGCGGCGCGCCAGCTCCAGCCGGGCCTGCAACTGCGCAAGGTCGTTTCGCGCGTCCTCCAGCGCGCTGCGGATCTCTGCTTCACTACGCATCGACACTCCTGTGAGCCACCGCTGCCGCACAATGCTTGTCAGGCGCCACTGCGCGCAAACGCTACGCCGCTCCCTTAGCTACCGTCACTGTGGCCGTCGCCATACGAGCATCCTGCGCTGTACGATGCCCGGGCACAGGCTCGAAGGTATCGTACAGCGTCCGGCTCACCCAGTTCTCGGCTCCGCACACACCGCAGAGAGCCAGCCAGACGCCCCACTCGCCTGGGTTCGCCAGCAGGCGGGACTGCTGCCGGCAGTCCCAGCACAGCAGATGCTTCTCTGGAAGGGGCGCAGGAGTTCCGTTCGAGAACGTTGATGCCTCCGCCACGAGTGTGACACCTCCCGTACAGAGTGGAGATCGAGATCAGCCGGTGAGTGTGAGCATACGCACCGCAGCCAGCATGAGGCCGGCGCCGACGAAGAGGAACAAGGCGCCGAAGGCATAGCCGTGGGCGACGGTGAGCTCCATGCCAGGCAGCGCGTACGCCTGGAACCAGCGCACAAACGCCCGTGGCCGGGTCACCGCCCACAGCCCCAGCCCCAGCGGGGCCAGTCCCACCAGCAGGATCAGCCCGAAAAAGATCATCGCGCTCCCTGCGGGCATCGTCCCCTCGCCCAGTGACTCCGTCCCGCTAGCGTAGCCTGCTCCCGTACGGGCTTCCTCAGATGAACGCCCAGAGGCCTAGCGGGTGGCCGCGCCGCTCGAGCTCGGCGCGCAGCCGTGCCAGGTCGTCCGGCTCCAGCACATGCAGGCCGGCGCGGGTGCATGCCCGGGCGACCCGCTGCTCGAAGCTGCTGTCGCTGCCACGGTAATCGAGCTGCACGAGACCGCCGAGCTGCGAGAGCTGTACCCAGGCATCCTGGTCCAGCGTGTCCCCCTGTGGGTGCTCGTAGACGTAAACCCGCGTGGCATGGGGAGAGACGAGTGGCCCCTCGATCCCGGCCGCCCGAAGGCGCTCGTCCCAGAACGCCTCGCGTCCAGTCACTTCGACCAGGCCATCCCCCACGGAGCGTGCGCGCAGGCCAGCCTGTCGCAGCGCTTCCAGCAGGCGGCGCTCCCGTTCGGCGCGCCGGGCGACGAGCTCTGTACGCTTCTTCTTCAGGCGCTCGGAGACGAAGTCCACCTTCGTGTAGGGCATCTCGACAGCACGCGCCGGCAGCTTCCCCTCGCGGGCAAGCCGGGCGCGGACCTCTGCCGCGCGCGCCTCCTCTTCTGGCGAGACAGGCACCTCACGGAAACGCCTGGTCTCCTGCGCTTCGAGAGTGTGCCACTCATCGAACTCGCGCAGCGCCCGGCGCAGCCACTGCTCGCTGCCCAGTCTGCGTACCGCGTCCAGAATGGCCATCGTCGTCACGCTGTCCTGAATGAGAGCCCTTCCCCGGTATTAGGCCTAGACACGAGCGATGGCTATGTGCATAGCCACAGAGATTATACCGCCGCCGCGGCTAATCCATACTCTCGGCCAGCTCGTCCGGGATCAGGGTTGGCTCGCCGATGAGCCGTCGCTTGGTGGTCTTACGTTCGAGGCGGCGGATGCCATAGAGCGTAAGCCAGGCGAGCGCCGTGCTGAAGACGGCCAGCAGGTACATGCCGGAGCCGGCGAGCATGCCGATCGCAGCCACCATCCAGATGCTCGCCGCGGTGGTGAGCCCGATCACTGTGGACTCAGTGCGCCAGATCGTGCCTGCGCCCAGGAAGCCAACGCCGGTCACGATCTGCGCAGCCACCCGCGCCGGGTCACGCACGGTGCCCTGGCCAAGGAAACCATAGATCGAGACCAGCGTGAACGTGGCCGAGCCCATCGCCACCAGGATATGTGTGCGCAGTCCAGCCGGGCGCTGCTGCACCTCCCGCTCCAGCCCGAGAATGCCGCCCAGCACGAACGCGAGGCCGACGCGCAGCAGCATCTCGATCTCGAGCCAGTCCATCCCCATCCCTCGCTCCTTAGTCCACACACTCCCCTACCCTGATCAGGAAGCCTACCACAGGCTCCGGGGCGCGGCAAGGAACGGCATCAATCTAACTAGAGCAATCTAACTAACTAAAGCAATCTAACGAAAACAGCAAGGATGAGTCTCAGCTATGAGCGTAACGCTGGCAGGCCGGCGCGCAGGCGTGCGATCGCCTCACGCAACGTCTCCAGCTTCTTCGGGAAGGAGAACCGCACCAGCGTACGGCCCATCGCCGGGGCGGGATAGAAGCTACTGCCCGGGACTACCGCAACTCCGCAGCGGCGCACCAGCGCTCGAGCGAAAGAGACATCGTCGAGTTCGCCGAAAGCCTCGATCCCGGCCAGCACATAGTAGGCACCGGCTGGCGGGCGGCAGCAAAACCCCAGCTCCTGCAGCGCCGGGACGAAATACGCCCGCCGCTGCCGGTAGCCCTCCAGCAGGCTGGCATAGTAGCTGCTGTCCAGGCGCAGCGCGACCTCGGCTGCTGCCTGGAGCGGTGAGGGCGCTGCTACAGTAAGGAAATCGTGCACCTTACGGATAGCGTCGCTCAGCGGGGCGGGCGCCAGCACGTAGCCGACGCGCCAGCCGGTCACGCTGAACGTCTTGGAGATGCCGCTGATCGTCACAGTGCGCTCGCGCATGCCGGGCAAGGTCGCAAGCGAGATGTGGCGTCCCTCATAGACCAGATGCTCGTAGATCTCATCAGTGATCGCCACCACATCGTACTCCTGGCACAGCGCAGCGATGAGGGCGAGTTCGTCCGCAGAGAAGACCTTGCCTGTGGGGTTGTTCGGCGTGTTGATGATGATCGCCCGTGTGCGCTGAGAGAAGGCAGCGCGTAGTTCCTGAGGGTCAAAGGACCAGTCTGGTGGACGGAGCAGCACGAAACGCGGCACCGCCCCAGCCAGCACCGTATCGGGCCAGTAGTTTTCATAATACGGGGCGAAGATGATCACCTCATCACCGGGGTCCACCAGAGCCATGACTGCGGCGGCCATTGCCTCTGTGGAGCCACAAGTCACCGTGACCTCGCGATCCGGATCGAACTGCGGTCCGCCGAAGCGCACCACCTTCTCTGCGATGGCACGGCGCAGCGACGGCATCCCCCAAGTCACTGAGTACTGGTTGATCCCGCCCTGGATGGCTGCACAGGCGGCGTCGCGCAGGACCTGCGGCGGGTCGAAATCAGGAAAGCCCTGGGCAAGGTTGATGCCCGCGCCCGGATATTCTTCAATAAGGCGCGTCATCTCACGAATAACCGACTCCGTGAAGCGCGCCGTTCGTTCAGCAACTCGCATACGCACCCTCTCTCCGTGCCGCGACCCCGTCGGGAGTGACCAACCAGTGAGCGGGCCCTCAAAAAAGTATACGCTAGTATACGCTATGCCTCGTCTCGCGAGGCATCAGTCCCGCGCGCACCCCACAGGCAGGCTCCACCAGTAGCAAGCTATCAGTAGCAAGCTATCAGTAGTAAGCTATAATGGCTATATCTACTCATGACACACCCGACACAACGTGAGCTCCCAACATCCACAGACGGGTCTCCGCCTCTTACTCCAGCAGCGCTGCCTGGCCAGCCGGGTCCATCTTCGGCTGAGGAGCCCGGCCAGAAGCGGCACGTTCTGCTCCGGTGGCTTAGGCCGGCACGCTGGCGCGGCGGAGCGCTAAGCACGCTCGCCCTCCTGACGCTGCTAGGTCTCGGCGTGTGGCCCTTCTGGCGGCTTCTGCTCCTGGGGGACATCCTGTTCGACGGCGACACCTTCCTAGCCCATCAGGTATGGTGGCGCTGGCAGTCTTTCTGGCTGCGGCACGGCATCCTGCCGGTGTGGGCCAGCCATCTGCTGGGCGGCTTCCCCATCGCCTTCAGCGAGTACAGCCTTCTCTCCCCCCTCACCTGGGTCTTCAATGTCCTGGCGCCAGGCGGCCAGGGCTATAACTTCTCCATGGCTATTCACTTCATCCTGGCGTTGGTGGGCATGTACCTCTTCGCCCGCTCATTGGGCCTGGCACGGCTGCCAGCGTGGCTGAGCGCAGTGCTCTACGGCTACAGCGGCTACATGTTGGCCAGCGTGCATTTCGATAATTTTCACAGCGTCTTCGGCTACACGCCGCTGCTGCTGTACTTGACCGGTAGGCTGCGCCGTACGCCATGGCCGTGGGTGCCGCTCTTCGCCCTCCTGCTGGGGCTCACCCTGCTGGCAGGGCATCCGCAGCTTGTCCTGCTCACCTACCTGCTGGCGGCGCTCTATCTGGCGCTGCTTCTCTCCGGCCGTATTCTCGCCCGTGGGCTGCCGGCAGTGTGGCAGCCGATCTACTGGTTCCTCGCGGCGAGCGCCCTGGGTGCCGGACTGAGCCTGTATCGCTGGCTGCCCACGCTTGCCACGGTGCGCGAAAGCGTGCGCGGTGCTGGCCTGAGCGCAGAGGCCGCAACCGAAGGCTCTATTGCGCCGCACGCCTTCTTGCTCGGGCTCTTCCTGCCTGGGCTTGAGGTGCCGCGCGTGGTACGGGCGGAGCCGCTCGTGTTCGTCGGGGTACTGCCGCTGCTGCTGGCCGGCCCGGCGCTATGGCGCCGCTACTACCGGCCACTTGTGCTGGCCCTAGTGGGACTTGCCGTTGTCTCGCTAGCGCTCTCGCTGGGCCACTGGCTCCCGCTCTACTCGCTGCTCCGTGAGCTCCCGCTGCTCTCGTTGTTCCGTGATCCGGTGCGCTTTCTGTTCCCGCTGCACCTGGCGCTGGCGCTGCTGGCTGGCTTTGGGCTTCAGGAGTTTGGAGCGGCGATGGCGCAGGGCAGGGAGCCGCTCGTGCGCTTTCGTCTCTGGCTGCTTGCTACGGGGGTCATGCTGGTCGTCGGGAGCACCCTCGCCTGGGTCACCTTTCCGCAGATCGAGCCAGCGTTACGCGCCTGGCTGCTGCAACGCGCGACACAGCAGGCCGGTGGAGTGCTCAGTGGCAGCGAGATCGAGCGCTATCGCAATCTGGCCGGTGTGTACCTGGATACGCTGCGCCAGAGCATCGCAATCACCGGGCCGGTGATGCCGGTCGCCGCTGCGAACCTCCTCCTTGCTGCTGCTGCGCTCTGGCTCCCGCGGCGCTTCCGTGTAACTGGCGTGGTGATCGCCGTGACAGCTACCCTGCTGCTCTTCTACGCCGGCCGGCTTCCTACCATTCCGTACTCCGAGGTACGGAAGCCACCGCAAGTGCTCGACCTGGTACCGGAGGCTAGCGGCAGCGGCTACGCAGCGCGCGTGTTTGCCTGGCGGCCGCAGGCACAGCGCTACGAGCTCCAGGTCGCGCTAGCACGCCTGCCCCGCCCCGACGAAGCCCGCGCGCTCGGCTACGGCATCCCGAAAGAGCTGCTAGCGCCGAACCTGGGCGCCGACTACGGCGCGGCTCAGCTCGATGGCTACGAGAACCTGATGACCTGGCGCCAGTCCCTCGTGCTGGCCTACCTTGGCTCGGAGCGCGCCGTGACGCCTGGCCTGGCGCAGGACCGCAACCTCGACGCAGCCGGCCGCCGGCGCGCCTTCACCGAGCGCCTGCCCTGGCTTGGCCGGTTCGCTGTCGCGTACGTCACCACCCTGGAGGGAGAGGAGTTTACGGCACCAGATCTCCGCCTCCAGACGGCCATCCCGGTTGAGTACGCCTCGGGCCGCGCCACGCGCCTATTGCTGTACAACGTGAGCGGCGCCTGGCCGCGCCTGTCGCTGGCCGGGGCATTCCGCAGCGTGGGCGCCGCCCGCACGCAGCAGGAGCTCGCTGCCCTTCTCGAGGCCGGGCCGCTGGCCGCTGCCCGCGAGCCGCTGGTCGAGGGCTCCCCGCAGGTCCCTGCCGGTGCACGGCTTGACCCGGCCCGCTCATCCGCGCGCATCGTCTCGGAAACCCCCTGGCGCATCAGCATCGAGGTGCAGGTGAGTGGTCCTGGGTTGCTGGTGCTGATGGACGCGCCGCTGCCCGGCTGGAAGGCGCGCGTAGACGGCCGCGAGATGCCGATCTACCCAGCCAATCTGCTCGGCCGCGCCGTGGCCCTGCCGGCCGGCGCACGCCAGGTCGAGTTCACTTATGACCCACCGCTCTGGACCGCAGGTATCCTCGCCTCCGTGCTCGCCGGACTGGCGCTCCTGCCTGTGTCGTGGCAGGCCTGGCGCGCTCGTGCTGGCTACGAGCGCCGCCCGTAGCCGCGCTGTGCCGCAGCGGGCTTACCGCAGCACGCGGCCCGCGCCGGCCAGGAATGCGTCGAGCTGGGTGCGGGAGGGCAGCGCCTCCCAGTCCCCAGGCACGGTGAGGACGAGGGCGCCCATGGCGTTGGCCCGCTCCACTGCCTGATCCAGCGAGAGCCCTTCGAGCAGGGCGGTAACCAGCCCGGCGGCGAAGGCATCTCCGGCCCCGATCGGATCAACGACGTGCACCCGGTAGGGCAGCGCTCGCACTAGCCGGGTGCCGTCTGAAGCAGCCGCGCCGGCATCGCCCAGTTTCAGCGCTACGATGCGCGGGCCCAGAGCATGGAGACGGGCGCAGATCTCGCGCAGGCCCCTTTCCGTCGCAGCCTGCTCGACCAGCGCGCCGGAGGGCTCCCCCAGGACGATCTCTGCCTCGTCCAGTCCTGGCAGCAGCACCGTACTCTGCGCGGCCAGCGTGCGAAAAATCGGCTGCGCGTCCTGTCGTGACCAGAGCTTCAGCCGCATGTTGGGGTCGAACGATACCTCCAGCCCGGCGCGCCGCGCTACCTCCACCGCGCGCAGCACGGCCTCGCGGGCGGTCACGCTGAGGGCTGGTGTAATGCCAGTGACATGGAGCCACCGCCCGGCGCGCACATAGGCCTCGTCGATATCCTCCGGTGACAGCCGGCTTGCTGCCGATCCGGCGCGGTAGTAGTACACGCCAGTCGTATCGCCTAGACGCTCTTTGAAGAACAGGCCTGTCGACGCCCGCGAGTCGATGCGCACCTGCGAGGTGTCAACGCCCTCGCCGCGGACGGTCTGCAAGATAAAGCGGCCAAACTCGTCGTCGCCCAAGCGGGAGATCCATCCGGCGCTGTGTCCCAGCCGGACCACGCCGATGGCGAAGTTCGTCTCGGCGCCGCCTATGCGCTTGGTAAACTCGTGCACATACCGCAGCGGGCCGGGCGTGGCCGGATCGAACAGCACCATCGTCTCGCCCAAGGTAATGACTTCTGGCATCGTGGCTCCCTAGATCTGGCTCATGCTATTGGTGTACTTCATGCTTTCGGCTACGACAGCAACGTGAAGCAGCCAGAGATCGCTGATACGCTGCGAGGGCTCCTGAGCGATCTGCCTGCCTCGAGGGCAAGCGCCCCACGTCGGCACGTCTCTACCGATTTGCAGCCGCGCGTGATCGTACACTATCCTAGGTCGCGGGGTCCGATGCGGGTCCCCTGAAGTGAGACGAAGGAGTGCGAGGCGTGGTCCCACTGCACGTGCTGCGTGAGCTCAGCATCAGCACCCCGTCGAAGATCGTGCTGGTGGTGCTGGATGGACTGGGCGGCTTCCCTGACCCGGCAACGGGAAAGACCGAGCTGGAGACGGCACGGACACCGCACTTGGACGATCTGGCACAGCGCTCGAACTGCGGACTGGCGCAGGCTGTCGCGCCGGGCATCTCCCCCGGCAGCGGACCGGCCCACCTGGCACTGTTCGGCTACGACCCGATCGTGCACAACGTCGGCCGCGGCATCCTCTCGGCCCTGGGCATCGGGTTCGAGGTCGGTCCCGACGACCTATGCGCACGCATGAACTTCGCGACCATCGACGAGCGCGGTGTGATTACCGACCGACGGGCCGGCCGCATCTCCACCGAGACCAACCGCCGCCTTGTGGAGAAACTGCGCACGATCACACTGCCCGGCGTTGAGCTTTTCGTGGAGACAGAGAGCGGCCACCGTGCTGCCGTCATCTTCCGCGGGCCGGGGCTGTCCGATCACCTGACCGATACCGATCCCCAGCGCGAGGGCCTGCCGCCGTTAGAGGTCCAGCCCACAGACGATGATCCGGCATCCAGGCGCAGCGCTGAGCTCGCCAACGAGTTCGTGCGCCAGGCGGCTGAGCTCCTCAAGAACGAGCATCCGGCGAACTTCGTGCTGCTGCGTGGCTTCGCGCGCTACCCCAGCATCCCGAAGTTCACTGACACTTTCAAGCTCAGGGCCGGTGCCATCGCCGTGTATCCCATGTACCGCGGCCTGGCACGGCTCGTGGGCATGGATGTGCTCGAGCATGGGGAGACGCTTGAGGACGAGGCTGCCTCTCTGGAACGACACTGGGGTTCCTACGAGTTCTTCTTTGTGCACTACAAGAATACCGATACCACCGGCGAGGACGGGAATTTCGCCGCGAAGGTCGCGGCTATCGAGCAGTTCGACGCGATCTTGCCGCGCATCCTGGCACTGAAGCCGGACGTGATCGCCATTACGGGCGATCACTCGACGCCATCGCGCCTGCGCAGTCACTCCTGGCACCCGGTGCCACTGCTGGTGCACTCCCAGTGGTGCATCCCGGATGGGCCAGACGGCGTGGATGGCTTCAATGAGCGCGCCTGTCGGCGCGGCAGCCTTGGCTGGATCCCCGCGCAGCAGCTTATGCCGCTGCTGATGGGCCACGCGCTCAAGCTGGAGCGGTACGGCGCGTGACGGAGTATGGCAGCATGCCTGCCAGCGCTGGCGATGCTCCAAGGGGTGTGCATGAGCGCCTGCGCCGGCTGCCGGCTGTCTCTCGTGTGCTCGAGCTCCTCGGGAGGCACCCGGCAGCGTCTGGCGTAGCACCTAAGGTTGTCACCGAGCTCGTGCGTCACGAGCTCGAGGTGCGCCGGCGCGCTGTGCTCGCCGGTAGTGAGCCGCCGGAGGCGGGAGAGGTCGCTCAGACCGTGGCGGAACGGCTGGCCGGATTGTTCGAGCCATCGCTGCGGCCGGTGATCAACGCGACCGGCGTGATCCTGCACACCAACCTGGGTCGCGCGCCGCTGAGCGAGGAGGCCATCGCCGCAATGGCCCAGGCAGCGCGCGGCTATACCAACCTCGAGTACGACCTGGAGGCGGGCGAGCGCGGCTCGCGACACGTGCATCCGGCAGCTATCCTGCGCCAGCTCACCGGTGCCGAAGACGCCCTCGTGGTCAATAACAATGCCGGCGCAGTGTTGCTGGCCTTGATCACGCTGGCGCAGGGCCGCGAAGTGATTGTCTCCCGCGGCCAGGCCGTCGAGATCGGCGGCGGCGTGCGCATCCCTGAGATCCTGGCCCAGAGCGGGGCGCGCCTGCGTGAGGTCGGCACAACCAACCGCACCTACATTCACGACTACGCGAGTGCTATCAGCCAGGAGACAGCGCTGATCCTGCGTGTGCATTGCAGCAACTTCCGGCTGGTCGGCTTCGTCCATGAGACACCGCTCGAGGAGTTGGTGGCGTTGGGGAAGGAGCGCGGCATTCCGGTGCTGGACGATCTGGGCAGCGGCTCGCTACTGGACACCAGCCAGTTCGGGCTGGCTCGCGAGCCGATGGTGCAGGAGTCGGTCCGCGCCGGGGCATCGCTGGTGTGCTTCTCTGGTGACAAGCTCCTGGGCGGTCCGCAGGCGGGCATCATCGTCGGGCAGGCTGCGCTGGTCGAGCGCCTGCGCCGCCACCCCCTCACTCGGGCGTTGCGGCCCGACAAAGTCACGATCGCAGGGCTGGTGGCAACGCTCCAGCACTATCGTCGGGGCGATGCAGTGGAGCGTGTGCCGGTCTGGCGCATGATCGCCACTCCCCTCGAGCACCTGCACGCGCGCGCTGAGCACTGGCAGCGGGAGCTGGCCGGCCGCGCTCCCCGGTTGCGCTGCGAGGTCGTGCCGGGCCAGTCGGCTGTCGGCGGTGGCTCGCTGCCTGGCGGGACGCTGCCCACGGCCCTGCTCTCGGTGCAGGCGCCGGACCGTGACCCGTCCGAGCTGGCGCGCGCGCTGCGGCGCGGCCGGCCCCCGATCGTGGCCCGCGTGGAGCACGACCGCCTGTTGCTCGACCCTCGTACTGTCTTTCCAGAGGATGATCCCGTGGTTGTGGAGGCACTGGCGCGGCTGTGAAGAACATGGCGAGCGGCGGGCCAGCGGCAGACGCAGCGCAGGCCGAGCGGGCGCGGCGAAAATCGCTCGGGCAGTACTTTACACCACCGGAGGTCGTGCGCTTCCTTTTCGATGCTGTGCCGGCGCGTCCTCACTGGCGCGTGATCGACCCGGCGTGCGGCGACGGCGCCTTTCTCCGTGAGGCGCTGGCGCGCGGCTTCGGTGAGCTTCACGGCTGGGACCTCGACGAGGTGCACCTGCGCCGCTGCGCCTCGCTGCTTGCGGCGGTACAGCCGGCTGGCGGTACGCAGCTCTCTTTACAGCACGCCGACGCCTTACGAGACGGACACGCCTGGGTAGGCCAGTTTGATCTGGTCGTAGGAAATCCGCCGTTTCGTGGCATCGGTGATAAAGTGCGTGACCCCGACGTGCTGCGGCGCTTTGAGCTGCCAGCGCGCCTAGGCCAGCGCCTGCCGGAGCGCGGTGTCGCCCCGGAGCTGCTGTTCCTCGAGCTGTTCACTCTGCTGGCGCGGCCTGGTGGATGGATCGCCGTGGTCGTACCGGAAGGGCTGCTGGCCAACGCCGCCGCCGCGCCGGCGCGCCGGCTGCTGGATGAGCGATGCGAAGTCCATGCAGTCGTCTCACTGCCCGCCGGCACGTTCGGCCGCGCCGGTACGCAGGCCCGATCCGCCGCGCTAGTGTGCCGCCGCCGCGACGGCCCTCCTCACACTGACTCGATCGCGCTGGCCGCCTTCGACCGGGGGGTGGGCATGTCGCTTCACAAGTACCTGCACCAGGCAGCGCACTGGCTCGCTGGCCAGGGGCACGCACCGGCGGGCGCCGTGCGGCATGCCCTCGGCCCGGACGGACACCTACCTGATGCACTGCTCCAGCGCCTCGACCCCGGCTATTGGCACCCGCGCTTCAGCGAGCCGCTCGCCGTGCTGCACGCCTTCCCAGATGGCCTGCTGTCACTGGGTGAGGTGGCGGAGAGTATCTGCTACGGCGCCATCCGGCCGGGGCGGCCGCCGCGCCATGAAGGGCCAGGCGGCGTCTGGTACATCGGCCAGCGCGAGCTACGGTGCGGCCTCGTTGACCTGAGCCGCGCCCAGCAGGTCGCGGTCGGCGGCCTATGGGATCCGCCGCGGGCGCGGCTTGCCCCCGGTGACCTATTGCTTGCACGCTCAGGCGTGGCCGGTGTCGGCGCCGGCCGCATGGCGTTGTGGGACCCGCCGTTCAGTCCCCGCGGCCTTGAGCGCAGCGCCGCGGCGACCGTTTCATGCTTCGTGGACCGTGTGCGCCTCTATGGCTACGAGCCGGCCCTCGCGCTGCTCTTCCTCCAAGGGCGCTATGGACAGGTGCAGATCCAGCGGCTGATCAACGGCGTGGGCACACCGAACCTGAGCTTCAGCGAGCTGCGCAGCCTGAAGCTCCCGCGGCTATCCGCTCGCAGCCAGGCATGGGGCTGCCAGCTTCGCGCGCGCTGGCGCGAGGCAGCCCGGTGCGCCGACGGCGCAGCGCTGGCTGAACTGGTGCGCGCAGTCGAACGGTGGGTGGAGGACCGCTGAGGAGGCACACGATGGCTAGGGCACGTGTAGTCGAAGTTGATGGTCCGGCGGCGCTGGCGCGCCTGCTGGAGGAGCTAGGGCAGCAGGCACTGCCAGACCAACTGGAGCCGGCAGTCTTCCGGCACGTGCTGGTGCAGACGGAGCACCCCAACGAGACCCGCGCGGTCCGAGAAGCATTGGAAGCGGCGGGCGGGGTAGTCTACATCACCGGCGATGCCGCAGCTGGTAGCGGTGACCTCCTGGCCGCGGCCACGCGGGCGCAGTACGCCCGCGCCGTAGCGTTCCTGCGTGGTCATGGCGCCGAAGCCTGCGCCCAGGCGATCCAAGAAGCACTTGATGGCTACGAGGCGGTGCCACCGCCGATGCGCCTGGGCCACTCTGTGCTGGACTTCAGCCGCCGCGCCTATGTGATGGGCATCTTGAACGTCACGCCGGATTCCTTCTACGACGGTGGCCGGTATCTCTCCGTTCCACAGGCGGTGGAGCGGGCCCGGCGTATGGCCGCCGAGGGCGCTGACATCATTGATATCGGTGGGGAGTCAGCCAGGCCCGGCGAGCCGATCTCCATTGAGGAAGAGTTAGCGCGTGTTCTGCCGGCCATCCGCGCCGTCGCCGCTGAGGTTGACGTGCCCATCTCGGTCGAAACCTACAAATGGCAGGTGGCCGAGCGGGCCATTGCTGCCGGCGCCACCATGGTGAACGACCTGACTGGTCTCGAGGACCCTAACATGCGTCGGGTGGTCGCCGACACCGGCGTCGCTGCCGTGATCATGCACCTGAAGGACAAGCCGAAGATCAGCCGCGCCCGCCCAGAATATCGCTCGCTGCTCGGCGACATCGTCGCCTACTTTCAAGATCGCGTCGCCTTGTGCCTGGAGGCCGGCATTGCCAGGACGCAACTGTGTATTGACCCGGGTCTGGAGTTCGATAAGACGTTTGTCCAGAACCTGCTGCTGCTGCACCGCATTGGCGAGCTACGCACGCTGGGTCTGGCAGTCCTGGTGGCCCCCTCGCGCAAGCGCTTCATCGGGTACGTGCTGGACCAGCCGCCCGAGAAGCGCCTGGAGGGCACGGCTGCCACTGTGGCCTTCGCCATCGCCCGCGGCGCCCACATCGTGCGGGTCCACGATGTGCGGGAGATGGCGCTGGTGGCGCGCATGGCCTCGGCGCTGGCACAGCCCTGGCTCTACACGTCCGTGTCACCAAGAACCCGCTCCTACGATCTATAACTGGTGCCGGCATCACAGTCTGTGACACGCGCCCCTTAGTGCACATCGTCGACGGTTCGGGCCACGAGGACTGCCCCCTTGCTGCTGCTCCGATGTCCTACCCCGTACACCGGTTATAGCCAGGACAGCACAGGACCGCTTAACTGGTCTTATTCTGTACATACTCATGTCCCAGTTGTCTTGCTACCTACCCTCGCCTCGGCCACACTGGACCCACTGGTAATTTTTCACAGTTTATGGGGAAACATGTACCGCTCCTGGTCGCGGTACCACCACACATCACTGGCTGTGCCTCCATACCGGTGGAGCCCAGAATGCGCAACGCCTGTACGCACCGATCGCACAGACATAATCCTGAGAACGGCCAAGGCCTACTTGAGCTGGCCCTTCTAGTCCCCGTCCTTCTCACGCTTACGTTGAGCATCGTGCAGGTTGGCTTAGTCCTCCGAGCCTATATTGTCGTCAATGACTCGGCGCGTGAGGGCGCTCGTCTCGCCTCGCGCGGGCATTGGTTCGACGACTCCGAGGTACTCGCCGTCATTAATCAAAACCTCTCTCGCATACGCGCCGATGGGACGAATACCACAGTGGTGCTCACAAGAGCTCAATCTCAACCAGACAGTGGAGCAATCACAATTAAGAACCAATCTATTTTGATGGGAACAGGGGAAAGCAGATTTAATTCATCCAATTTGACAACGATACACCAAACAGCAATCGCAACAGCAGTAGCACAGCCCACCGCTACTGCATATTCAGAGCTGATTTCATACTTGAACGACGAGGAGCTGGTAGTAGTTGAGATATCTCATCGTTATCGTGTCAACCTGGCCATCCAAAACATAGAGATACCCTTGTATAGTTACGCCATGTTCCAGGTCTCCGGCGGCCCGTAGCACCGCATCGCGTATCTGACGCAGAGGGGCAAAACTATGGAGCGTCATCGTAACAGATCCTGCACGCAGCGCGGCCAAGCGCTCGTGTTGACCGCGGTGAGTCTAGTGGTCCTGCTCGCTTTTGCGGGGCTCGCGGTCGATATTGGCATGATTATGTTGACACGCTTGAAACTCGTTAAGATAACGGATGCTGCAGCGCTTGCAGCTGCAGGCTCACTCTCTGGCCCGCCCTCAGAATCAGACAGCGTGCGTCGAGCGCGTGCAGTTGCACGCGCTCGGCAGTATATGCTCATGCACAGCTTCGATCCTGACGCCCCAGGTAACGCTCTACGAGTGTCTTTTCCAGCGGTCGCCCCTCCTGACCAGCCGAGAAAACTGGTCGAATTGAAGGCAACACAACGACTTTCCCTTCTACTCCTGCCATTGATTGGTATCAACGAAGCTGCCGTATCCTCCGGCGATCGTCAGGGAGAAGCTGCTCCGCTCGACGTTGTCTTGGTCCTCGATGTATCCGCATCGATGTGCTACGGGAACTACGTCCGGGACCTTTATTGTGAGACTCCGACGATCAGTAATCTGAGAGACCCTTATGATCCTAGACAACCTGAGGACCTGATCTATAATCCTCCGTCAGATCGAAATGTAAACGTCCGTTGGTTTCCTTTTTACCAGATGCAAGACGCGGCTCGTCTATTCATTGATCAGCTCGATCCGCGATATGACCAGATCAGCGTGGTTAGCTTTTCATCAAATGAAGGCAGTTGGGCAGGGCAGGGTGAGGCGCGCGTCCACCTGCCACTGACGGATGTGATGAACGCAGCAAAGGATGTCATAGGCGTCAGTCCGGCAAGCGGCAATGGGGTCGTCGGCCTACGGCCTGGCGGCAGAACCAACATGGCCAAGGGGCTTGAGCTTGGCATCGATACTCTGCTGGCGTTTACACCTCCAGGAAAGGCGCGAGAGACGGCTATCGGAGCCATTATCTTGTTTAGCGACGGCGCGCCGACTCGCACGAAAAACGGTACGACCCCCTCTGGCTGTAGCTCAAGTTCCCCACAGAACTGTGCTGCAGCGCGTCGAGACGTTATGATAGAGGCACAACGCGCAGCCGATAACGCGATCATTGTTTACACAATTTTCTTCGCACATCGCTCTGACGAACAGAACAACGGACTTATTTTGCAATACCTAGCTGACCTCACGGACAACCGAAAACTCGACGCACCCGATGGTTTCCGCGTGGGACAACAAAGACTATTCGATCCCTCCACTGGTCTTCCAACAGGCGAGGGATACATCGCGTATAGTGATTCAAGTTTCACAGAGAACTACTTTTATGTGAGGACTGGTGAGGAGTTGAAGCAGGCGTTCATGGCGATATACAAACGAATTTACACACGTTTGAATCGATGATGACCTGCTGATCGAGAGGACGATCCGAGTGCATACCTTGCTATGTAAGATACACACTAAGATACACACAAAGAAAGCGAAGGGTCAGAGTGTCGTGGAAATGGCTCTGGCTCTTCCCATACTGCTGCTTCTATTCTGCGGGATCTTCGAATTCACATTGTTGATGCGAGCCTGGATCACAATCGAGTACGCGACAGCTGAGGGAGCACGCTATGCTGTGACTGGTCAATCATACAGGAGCGCTCCGGGCACGCGGGAGCGCGAGATTATCGATGTCATGCGCAGAGCTTTGACCGGTCTACCCATCGACGAGAGTGCCTCAGAGTTCGAACCAGGATACCTGCGCATCAGCATCCGCAGTTCGCGCTCATCGGGCGATCCCCTCGATGCACCCAATGCGGGATCGCCTGATGATTTTGTCAGCGTCCAGATACAATATAATTATCCCATAATAACCGGTCTTTTCAAGGCACTTGTCCCCTATATCAGAATTGGAGCAGAGACTCGTATGCTCAATGAGCGCTTTGCACGGTCAACCGGCGTCCCTGGCTCGCTGCCACCGACCATCGTGCCAACGTTCACGCCCACACCGACGCCCACACCGACGCCCACACCGAGCCCATGCGTGAGCAATCACACGCTCAACGTGACTGATCCGAACAGCGGCTGGTATCTCTTAATTACGACGGCAGGAGCTGGGCCGATCTCGGCGACCTGGACCTTGCCGTCGCAGAATAATATCCGGCTTGATATCTATAGTGGTAACCCCTTTGCGGGCCAGAGCAATCCGGTCACGTCACCCCCACCCCCAGGGGCTCTTGCCAGCAATGCCGGCAATGTTGTCACTCTCTCAGCAAGCACCGGCATCCAGCCCCCTGGCCAGTACACGGTTTACTTCTACAACCAGGGGGTACGCATAAGCAGCGCCAGTACAGCGCAGCTCACTGCGAACCGGCCGAGTTGCTAGCACCGCAGGTCCCCGTAATGTGACGCTATCTCCTCCAGCGCAGACGTCGGTTCCCGGAACCACGTCTGCGCTGGTTCGTTAACCTCTAACGGTAGTTTTAACGGTAGTTTCAGCGTATACTCGCTGCGGCGCAGCACGTGCACCGCTCGAAAAACTCTCCGGGGGTAGCCAGACCGCGTGCCGCTCCGGATCCTGAAGATTGCCCCGACATCGTTCTTCGCCGATTACGGGTGCCATGTGCGCATCCTGGAGGAGGCGCGGACGCTCCAGCGGCTGGGGCATGAGGTCACCATCTGCACCTACCACACAGGCGCCGACGTCGAAGGTGTGCGGATCGTTCGCATTCCGCGCGTGCCATGGCACGCCGAGGTGCGGGTCGGCTCGCATTGGCATAAGCTCTACTTTGACGCGCTGCTCCTGCTACGCACGCTGCGGCACCACATGTCTGGCCACCCGGACGTCGTGCACGCGCACCTCCACGAAGGGACCTTCGTGGGTTTTCTGCCTAGCCGGCTGTGGGGCGCGCCGCTGATCTTCGATTACCAAGGCAGCCTCACTGCCGAGATGATCGATCACTGCTTCCTGCGCGCCGGCAGCCTCTTGGAGCCTCCCTTCCGGCGGCTGGAGCGCCTGATCAACCGCAGCGCCGACGCCATCATCACCTCGACACAAAACGCCGCCAGGCTGCTGGTACAGCAGCAGCCGGCACTGGCAGGCCACGTGCACACCGTAGCGGACTGTGTGGATACGGTGCGCTTTACGCCGGCCTGGGCTACCCCTGGAGCCCGGCAGGAGCGAGCTACGCTTCTGGCACAACTGGGTATCCCGAGTGACCGCAAGGTCGTCGTTTTCCTCGGCCTGCTGGCCGAGTACCAGGGCGTCGGGCATCTGCTTAGGGCAGCGCGCACGGTGCTGGCCCGCCGGCCGGCCACTCACTTCTTGATCATGGGCTATCCCGGAGTGGAGCGCTATACTGGCCTGGCCGCCGAGCTCGGTATCAGCGCACACGTTACCTTTACCGGCCGCATCCCCTACGCTCAGGCGCCGCGCTACCTGCGCCTGGGTGATGTTGCGGTGTCAGCCAAGCTCTCCAAGACCGAGGGCAATGGCAAGCTGCTGAACTACATGGCCTGCGGCCTGCCCACAGTCGCGTTCCGCACCCCTGTCGCAGAGGAGATCCTGGGCGATCTAGGCGTCTTCGCCCCGCCCGGGGATACCGACGCGCTGGCCGCGGCGCTCGTGGACCTCCTGGACGATCCAGCGCACGGGCGGTCATTAGGGGAGCGGCTGCGCGAGCGTGCGGTGCAGCACTATTCGTGGGACGCTGCGGCACGGGCGATCGAGGCGATCTACGCCGCTGCCGCAGCGCAGCGTGGCATCGCCTTGCCCCGACCGACCTCCTCACACCCGTCCTCAGCGCCGTAAGACCCGCGCCCGGCTGGCCGCGGCGTCGTGCGCCTCCCATTCAGTGCGGTCGTCCAGCGGCGGCAGCGCGAAGTCTCCGTACCTGCGCCGCAGCGCCAGGGAGAGCAGCGCGTCGGCAAGATGCGGGTTCTTAGGCAGGAGCGGGCCATGTAAGTAGGTGCCCACGGCCCACCCCTGCCCGACCTGCATCACGGCGCCTTCGGTGCCGTCCACGCCGTTATTCCCTGCGCCGACCAGTACCGTGCCGAGCGGCCGCGCCTGCGGCCCCAGGTAGGTGCAGCCGCTGTGGTTCTCAAACCCCACCAGAGTTGGCGGGCGGCCGGTTGCCTCAGGCCGGCCGCTCCAGCTCAGGTCTGCGGCTACGACCACGTTGCCGATGAAGCGCTTTGGCCCGGCGACCGTCCAGCAGTCAATGATGCCCGCACCCGGCAGCTCCGGCTGCCCATGCGGGCGGTAGTAGTGCCCCAGCAACTGATAGCCGCCACACACGCAGAGCGCTACCGCACCCTCCTCCAAGGCCTCGCGCAGCCGGGCGGCTTTCTCTCCCCGGCCGACTAGGTCCTCGGCGACCCGCGCTTGCTCCTGGTCTTGGCCACCGCCGAAGAAATAGAGATCGCAGTCGCGCACCGGGATCTCGTCTCCGATCCCAATCGGGACCACGCGGCACTCGATCCCTCGACGCTGGCAGCGACTGGCCAGGGCCAGGAGATTGCCACGGTCCCCATAGAGATTCATTAAGCTTCCGTACAGATAGCCGATGATACAGCTAGGAGACATCTCCTGGGACCACTCCTGCACTTCGCATTATACCTGTCCGTCTCTGCGCTCGGGGTGGTACTATCGGCTGCTTTGGGGCAGTCCATTTGGGGGATACTGGCGGCACTTTCTCGGCAATGCTGATACAGCATGCTATGATGCGCAACGCAACGGTGAAAGTTGCGCCACGCGTGTGTGCTGCATCGTTGTGTGAGGGGTGTAAGGCCCTTGTCCGGTATGGAGGAAGTGCGTCGATGGAGCTGGAGTTAGAGGGTCGGCGACACGTCATTCGCCCAGGCTCGCACCTGTGCCATTTCTACAGCACCGTTGAGGAACTCGTGAGTGTGGCAGCCGCGTTGATCGCGCGCGGGCTGGAGGAGGGCTACCGCTGCATCTGGATCGGGGATCAGAAGCGGGAGCTGCTATTCCGCGGTGCACTAGAGCTGTGCCAGCCTGGCCTCTACCGCCGCGGAGCTGCTACAGAGACGTTCGACGAGCAAAGCCTGGCGGAGCTAGGCCAGGCCGAGGACACCTGGACCCAGCAGCACATCGCCGCTAGCGCGCTCATCTGTATAGTCGATCGCACTGCCCTTTTCATCGACGGGAAGTTCGACCCGTATAAGGCGATCTCTTTTCAGCTCACCGAGATTGACCGCGCGGTACGCGACAGCTTCGCCGGACTGGTCGTTGTCCAGGATATGACCTGGCTTGCCGATGGTGGAGCAACCAACCAGCAACTCCTGAAGCATGAAGCCGCAGCTGATGCAGTGTTCGCCTACCAGAGCCGCCCTCTGATCGCGCTGACGCAGTATGATCGCCAGAAAACAGACGCAGGTCTCGTGGCGGAACTCCTCAAGCTGCACCGCCTGTCCATCCTCGGACGGTACGCCCGGCTCAATCCCCAGCACGTGGATCCTGATCGGTATGTCTCGCACATTATTAGGGCCACGAAGCCAGAGAAGAGCCAGCGCAGCCGGCCAGGCCCCTACGGCGCATCCAGCGCTCCGCGTACCGGGATGACCTCACCTGTCCAGACCCTGCCCCGTCCTAGGACCCCGCGCGGCATCGATGATGTGCCACTGGCGCCGCCTAATCCCGGCAGGCAGGACCGGCGTATCATCTGGCTGAGCCGGACGCCGGCATTCACTTGCCCGCGCCCCGAGCGGTGAGCGTCCGCGGCGCTCAGAGGGCATGCGCCGGGTCTCGACCGGCGGCAATGTCGCGTGTGACCTGGTAGCGGCGGAAGAGAGTCAGGGGAGACTCGAGCGCAGTCAGCAGGCCGGCGAACTCCTGCCAGGAGATCCGCCTCCTGCGCTGCACGCGGCGCCGCTCCTCCAGCACCGGGCCGAGCCCACGCAGCGCAGCCAGGCGACCCACCAGCGGTGAGGGGTCCCGCTTGACGACGACCGTGTAGGGCAGGCTGCCCAGATCGTAGAGCACGATCACCGGCAGGTGCCAGAGAAGCTGCGGCCAGGGATAGTTCTTGGCGATGCACCACAGTTTGTTACGGCCGAGGTGAAAGTTCTTAAACGGCGAGCCCTCGCCGCCGGTCGCTGAATGGACGTGGCGTACCAGCGCCGCGGGCACGTACAGGCAGCGCCACCCAGCCAGCCTTGCGCGCCAGGCCAGGTCGACGTCCTCCAGGTACGACCCGAATCGTTCATCGAACAGACCGATCTCGTCGAGCATGGCGCGGCGGTACAGCGCCGCGCCCGCCGATGCACCGAACACCTCCTCCGGCGGCGCATCAGGCGGCGTGCGGTCAACCTCACCCACACAGCGATCCCAGGCGATGCCAGCGCGGTTCATGGCGATGCCGGCTGATTGGATGAGATACGGGTAACTGTCGAAGACCATCCGCGAGGCGCACGCGCCGACTCGCGGGTCCTGCTCAGCGGCCTCGATCAGCCGACACAGCCAGTCGGGATGCGGGATCGTATCGTTGTTCAGCGCGGCGATGTAGCGTGTCGTTGAGGCGCGGATCGCCTGGTTCAGGCTACGAGCGAAGCCGAGGTTCCGCGGATTCGCGATGAGCCGCGCCCAGGAGAACCGTTCACGCACGAGTTCGCACGAGCCATCGGCCGAGCCGTTGTCAACCACGATCGTCTCGAAGGCAACGCCGCGTAGCTCCTGCACTGCCGGCAGGCAGCGCTCCAGGTGGTGGCGCCCGTTCCAGTTTGGGATAGCGATGGTGACCAGCGGCTCAGGCGACATGTGCAGGTGCATCCAGACGCATGGCCAGCGCCTCAGCGCGCTAACCGGCTCACCACTCGATGATGACCCCGAGAAAGTCCTGAGGCCGCACCGTCAGCGCCTCAAAAATGCCCGGCGCCTCATCCGCGGGGATGCGATGGCTCACCAGACCCTCAGTGCGCAGCCGCCTCTGGCGCATCAGTTCCAGCGCCAGGCTGTTGTTTGCTTCGGCCGTCCACGGGTTCCACGCGTTCGGCCGCGTCGGGGCAAGGCTGGCGTGGGCGCCGATCACCGCCAGACCTTTGCGGTGGATGTCCGTGTACGGGTCGATCTCGACGCGGCCGCGCGGGCTCCCCAGCAGCACCACCCGCCCGAGCGTCGCCGTCACCGCCATAGCAGTCGGAATAACCGCCGGATTACCCGTCGCCTCGATGGCGATCTCCACGCCGCTCTCGCCGGTGAGCTCACGGATGCGTCCCGGCACATCGTCGCGCTGCGGGTTCACGGTGTGCGTGGCACCTAGGCGCCGCGCGACCTCGAGCCGGGCATCGATCTGATCGACGGCAATGGTCAGAGCTGCCCCGTCCAGCTCACAGAGCTGCCGGGCGAACTGGCCGATCAGGCCCTGGCCGAACACCGCCACTCGTTCGCCCAGCGACAACCGCGCCAGTCGCACGCCGTTCAAGCTGATGGTGGCGAGCCGGCTCAACGCCGCGTCTTCGAAGCTCACTCCTTCAGGGATGGGGATGAGGGACGACCGCGCCATATCGACCACGGCGAACGCCGCGTGGCGCAAGCCAGCGCACACGCGATCGCCCGGCCGGAAGCCGGTCACCCCCGAACCTACAGCTTCCACCGTGCCGGCGAAGCAGTACCCCGGCCGGGACGGCAGCCGCGGATAGGTCGCTCCTGGGATGCTGTAGCCGATGTGCTGCCCGGAGTAGATGGCGATCTCCGTCCCTGCGCTGACGAGGGTACAGCGCGCCCGCACCAGTACCTGCGTCGGGCCAAGCTCCTGTGGATCGGGTAGCTCAATGGTCTCCCACTCAGCCCGGCGAATCGCCGGGAAGATAATCCCGCGCGTGCGCATCGCTCATGACCTTGCCGTTGCTGCGGCCTGCCAGTACATACTGTGCAGGCCCAGGTAGCGCTTGAGCCCGGGCGGCAGGCGATGGTGGTTACGCCCGGCCAGCGTGCCCAGGCTGCGGCTGGCTTCATACACCAGCATGTAGGGGACCAGGTGCACCAGACCGCGCTGAACGAGATAGCGCACCTCACCGAGGATGTATCTCAGCCCCTGCCCGGCCATACCACCGAGCGTATCGTCACAGACCCCGCGCAGCGAGGCCGCGCTATCAAAGCTGCGCCGGAAGATCGTACGGATGCTATAGTCGTGCGAATGGACCAGGCATGCTTCGGCAGCGTAGATCAACGAGAAGCCACTCGCCAGCACCCGGCGTGCCCACTCCTGGTCCTCGCTCATGACCATCCGCTCATTGAACGGGAAACGCTGCCAGATCGCGCGCGGCATAGCCGAGCCGACGTTCGAAAAGAACACATCGCTCAGGCGGGCTCGCTTGCCAGAGAGCGGCAGGCGGACTGCCGGCACTGACGGATAAGTATGCCGGAGAAAGTACGCTACCATAGGGCTGGCCTCAGGACGAGGAATCTGGCGGCTGTAGGCGCCGGCCACGCCCGGCCGTTCCAGGTTGCTCGTGAGACGGCGCAGCCAGCCTGGATCTGCCGGCTCGGCGTCCTGAACCAGAAACACCAGCACCTCGCCGGTCGCGGCTGCTGCGCCAATGTTGCGTGCCCGGCCATGCGTGAATTCGTCAGGCCGCACAGAGTACACTCGCGCCCCAGCCCGCTCGGCGACGGCGATGGTCCCGTCGGTCGAACCTGAGTCGACGACAACCAGCTCCCAGGGCCGCGTTTCGTCCTGTGCAGCCAGCGCCTGTAGCACGCGGGCAAAACGCGGCCCGGCATTCTTCGTCGGGATCACAATGGAGATCGATCGGTACATCGTGGGCACGAGCACTCCGATCAGGCGCTAGTATACGCGTACGGAGCTCACCAGGGCAAAAGTACCTCTCACCCATTTATGGCGCTGTCTCGATATCCATAGCCTACCTCTACCTCTACTGTTAGCTTGTTTAATATTTACTTCTTCTTTTTTATGTTATATTTATGCTATATTTTTTTATTTTTACTTTCTTCTACCCTCTTGTGGATGGGGTGCCCACCGTACTGGTTGCGCAGGAGGGCGACCGCCTTGGCAGACGGTGAATCGAGATCACGGTACTGCATGAGTGCCGTCTGCGCAGTGCTTACAACCGGCGCGGGGATATCCTGCTCAAGCGCCCATTGGAGCACCCACTTGACCTCCCCGGTATCCTCTACATACGTCGACAGCTCGTCAAAGGTGCGAGACTGGGTCAGCGCCCGGCCCATCAGCTCGACCAGCCAGCTCCGGATCACTGAGCCATGCATCCAGGTATGAAAGAGCGCCGGCAAGTCAAGGCTGAAATCCGAGCGTATGAGCAGCTCCACGCCCTCTGCGATGGCCTGGACCATGCCGAACTCGATCGCGTTATGAACGAGCTTGACAAAGTGGCCGCTGCCGGGTGGGCCGACAAAGTAAACGCCCTCAGGGTCCACAGCCAGATCGCGAAGCAGCGGTGCAACAAGCGCGTACGCCTCCCGATCGCCACCGACCATAAAGCATGCACCGTCCCGAGCTCCGCTCACCCCGCCGCTCGTGCCCACATCCAGGAATCGAATGCCGGCCTCGCTGAAGAACGCATACCGTCGTTGCGAGTCCTTCCAGTGGGAGTTGCCGCCGTCAGCGACGACATCGCCTGCGCTCAGCACCGGCCGCAGGGCCTGACAGACCTGCTCGGTCGGCGCGCCATGCGGCACATAGATGAAGCTGACCCGCGGCGGGCTCAGCTTCGCAGCAAGCTCCTCGATCGACCAGGCCGGGTCAAGCCCTTCCTGTGCCAGGGCACGTATATCCTCAGGATCACGACTGTAGCCAACGACGTGATGTCCCTGTTCCATGGCGTGACGGGCCAGGTTCCCGCCCATGCGGCCCAGCCCGATGATGCCGAACTGCATCTCGCTCTCCCTCCCGACCACACCCTTGGCTTTTGCTGCTGCGCTGCTTACGCTCCTGCGCTCCGCTGCGTGCGGAACAGCAAGGCCCCCGCACGCGTCGTCACTCGCACGGTATCGCCGGGCTGGAGCGCACCGTCGATCAGGCGCTCGCTGATGGCGTCTTTTACATAACTCTGCACGATGCGGATGAGCGGCCGTGCACCATACTCCGGCTCGCGGTACTGGGCCATGAGCCAGTCGATCGCGCCTTCGGAGAACTCCACGCTGATCTGCTGCTCCGCAAGCTGCTTCTGCACTTTCCGCAGCATCAGGTTCAGGATTTTGCGCAACGCAGGTGGATCAAAGACGATGATCGCGTCGAGGCGGTTAAGGAACTCCGGACGGAAGTGCGCCCGCACCGCCTCCATGACCTTTTCCTTCGGGTCTTCGCCCGGTGCAAGCTCATGTGGGTAGGTGAGCGCACGCGTGCCCAGGTTTGAGGTCATGATGATCACGGTGTTGCGGAAGCTCACTATACGCCCGCGGCCGTCCTGGAGCTCCCCGCGGTCCAGCACTTGGAGGAAGAGATCATACACATCGGGATGAGCCTTCTCTACCTCGTCCACGAGCACGACCGAGTACGGCCGCTGACGCACTTTTTCTGTAAGCTGGCCGCCCTCCTCGTAGCCGATGTAGCCGGGCGGGGCGCCGATCAGCCGGGCGACGTTATGCCGCTCCATGTACTCCGACATGTTCAGCGTAATCACAGCGTCCTCGGTGCCGAACAGGAACTCGGCCAGCGCCAGGGCGCTCTCGGTCTTGCCGACTCCAGTGGGGCCTAGGAACAGAAAAGAGCCGATCGGCCGCCGCGGGTCCTTGAGCCCAGCGCGCGCTCGCCGCACTGCCCGCGCCAGCGCGGAGATAGCAGCGTCCTGGCCGACCACCCGCTGGTGCAGGATCTCCTCCATGCGCGCCAGACGGTCTCGCTCATGCCCGGCGATCTGCCCTATGGGGATGCCGGTTTGCTCGTGCAGCGCCTGCGCCACATCCACGGCGTCTACGACCGTGTCCGGCCCGGTACCACCCTGCCGGAAGGCGGCGGACTGAGATAGCCGCACGAGGGCACAAGCGCGCTGGAGCAGCCCCACGGCCGCAGCCGGCTGGACCTGCGTGAGATACTGGCGTGACAACCGCGCCGCGGCCTTCGTTGCCGTAGCGTCGATCTGCACCTGGTATTCCTGGGCAAGCTGCGCCGTCAGTGCTTCCAGGACAGCCAGGACCTCGCCTTCGTCGGGGGGCGGAACGGCCAGCGGCTGGAGGTAATCGTGCAGCACAGGGTCGGGATCAAGATACCGTGCGTGGAACGGCGCCGTGCTCGTGCCGACCACGCGCACCGCGCCACTCACAAGCGCCTGCTTCAGCGCGACGCCAGCCTCAGCAAAGCCGCTCAGGTTCGCCGCGCCAAAGAACTGGTGCAGGTCATGGAGGGCAACCAGCCCGCCCTGCGCCCGCTCAATGGCCTGCCGCACGATCATCTCCGGATTATCCAGCAGCGCCTCAGGGCGGATGGCCCAGAGCTGGCGCGGCAGTCCCGGTACCTGCTCTCGGGCCAGGAGCTGCGCCAGGGCCACGATTAGGGCGCGCCGCCCTACCCCGGGCTCGCCGAGCACCACGACGCTCGCCCGCGGCTGTGCCAGGAGCGCCACCAGCGATCGCACGAGGCTGGTCCGCTCGACCACGCGCGGCACGCTGCCGTTCTGGACGGCTTGCACGAGGTCGTACACCGCCGGACCGCGCCCCTGCATGCCCGGCGGCAGCGGGATCTGCGCTGAAGCAGCGGCCACGCGTCCGCTGAGCAGGCCCGCGCGGCGAAGCTCCCCTACTCCGGCCGTCTCCAGCTCAAGCAGCGCCGCCAATAGATGGTCGGTCCCGGCCACCGGCTTCGCTTGCTGCGCCGCGAGCTGCTTCGCCCGCTCGACGACGCGCTGGACGTCAGGGGCAACGACCCACTCCTCGTCGCGGTAGCGGTATCGCGGTCCGTCGGTCAGCGCGGGTCTGAGGGAGCGCAGCACACGCTCAATGCGGGCGCGCACGTCGAAGAGGTCCACACCAAAGTACCGCCGCAGCAATTGCGCGGCGAGGCTGTCCCCTTGCTTCAGGAGAGCCAGCGTCAGGTGGTCTGGGGTGACCACGGCATGGCCGTGATTGCGCGCAATCACAGCGGCAAGGTCAAGCGTACGCCGGGCTTCCGGCGAGAGATCATCCGTGGAGAACGAGGACACGGTGGCGTGCTCCAGAGCTCCGTTGCTTTGCTAGGGATTGCTAGTAATAAACTACTTGACTAGCCACTGCGGTAGCGGGGCTTCAGCGTCCTCTGCAGCGCTCTACTCCGGTGGCGCTGGGGCCGACCGGCACAGGGCGTCCAGCAGTTCCCTCTGCCGAAAGGGCTTCCGTAACATGGCATCTACACCTGCAGAGGCACGTTCGACGCCGTTGCCGGGCACGTCCCAGCCAGTGAGGAGCACCACCCACATGCGTGGATGGCGCGCCTTGGCCAGGCGCGCCACGTCCCAGCCAGAGCCGTCGGGCAAGATCAGATCGGTGATCACGGCGTCGAAGGCCGCCGGGTGGGCCTCCAGTTGCTGGACCGCCTCCTGGACCGTGGCTGCCCCCACTACCTCATGTCCAAAGGGACGCAGCATGTACCGAAGCAGTGCCACGACCGGAGCTTCGTCGTCTACCACCAGTACACGCAGCGGACGGGCCCCAGGTTCGGTCCCTGGCAACGGCTCGGGGGCCTCACCAGCTCGCCGCTCCAGCGAGGGGTCGCGGTCTTCTGCCGGTGGGTTCGGTGCGCGTGGCGATGTCATCAGCTGCCTCGCTACGCGGGATATATACCAGCACAGCACCGCCCGTTGTGCCGCCCTCAGCCTCGTCTCACCATGCCGCGTTGCAGTCGTCCACCTCTAGCGCCGGCTGCTTTGCCATGTCTCGTAGTGTGCCACGTTTTGTCATGGCACGCAAGAAGACGTTATTACACGCGCTTAGGGTCACATATACCTACTAGACCTACATAGTGCATGATCGGCACCAATTGTACCCATGGCCATAGCAGGCCGTTCGGGTAAGCCAGGCTAGCCTAAGTGAGCTGTTCAACATGTAAACATGCTAGCCTGATCGGCTGATCGCTACCTCCTCGGTGTAGAGGCAGCCGACAATGTAGGCAGAGACGGCCGGGGCAGGCGCGGGGCTGGTGGAGTAGTGCGCATGGCAGGCAAGCGAGTCCTCATCGTTGATGATAGCCCGACTATCCGGCGCATCGTGGAGACGACGTTACGCCGGGCCGGCTACGAGGTACTGGCAGCTGAGACTGGCCTGGCTGCGCTGGCTGCCGTCGCAGATCACCTGCCCGATCTTATCCTGCTCGATGTCATGCTGCCATCTATGAGCGGGTATCAGGTCTGCCAGCTTATCAAGCGGAACCAGCGGGCGCGCGACATCCCGGTCATCATGCTGACGGGCAAGGACGGTGTCTTCGACAAGGTACGCGGGCGGCTTGCGGGGGCGGCCGAGTACATGACCAAACCGTTCACGCCCAAGGCGCTGCTCGACGTGGTCGCCAAGCACGCTGGCCCGGCGAAGGCACCGCAGGAGGCTGCTGGCGCACGGACTGAGGGGAGCACCAGCGTGAATGCTGGGCGAGCTGCTGAGTTCTCCCCCACGCTGCGCCCGGCGCATGGGGATAGCTAGCCAATCTGGGCGACGCATGGAGAGTACGCGGTTCACCTTACCGATTTTCCTGCCGCAGGGACAGGAGTTGTTCCGGGCGGAGCCGGCAGGCGTCGCAGAGCTACGCCATGTCCTCGACAAAGTCGGGCCGGCGCGCGCCTCGGGCTGGGTTCGCATCACGATGCCTGGCTATACTGGAACACTGCTGCTAGTGCGCGGCGCACCGGTGGCTGCCGCCTTAGAGCAGGATAGCCGGCCAGACCCCCAGTACGGTGCAGAGGCCTACGATGCCACGGTGGCGCTCCTGCGCCTCGGCGCGGGCCTCGTGCTCGTCCGCCTCGACGAGCGTACGGCGCGTGCAGCAGCTGGACTGTTCGGTCCTCCCAGCCACAGCCGCTGGCTCTCGTCGCCCTTAGCGGAGGCGAGGCTGGCCCTTGAGCTCCTGGGTGGAGCACGGTTCAGCGGCGCTGTCGAGCTCCTGCCCCGCGAGAACGCGCAGACCGCTCGTGCGGTCGTCCTCATGCACACCGGCCGTGTGCTTGGCATCTACGATGTTGAGGCGCCTATACCTCAGCCCAGCCTCGACGGCCAGGTTGCCGCGATCCTGGCACAGCCAGCATGCTGCCTGCGCCTGTTCCCTCTGTTGAGCGAGGCGCTAGAGCCGCTGCCGGAGCCGGCCGATCTCGCCGGAGCGGCCGGCTCCTGGGACGCCGGCGCCTCCGCGTCACAGCCAGCGACTGGCGCGCCGTCCAGCGAAGAGCCAGGCTGGACCCTATCCAGGCCCGCGCGCCCGGCCAGCCGCGCTGCCACGAGCAGTGCTGGTCCGGTGGTACGCCCCGGGGTAGCCCCGCAGACCGAGTCACCCGGCCGGCCCGGCTCAGCGCCGCCCCGTACGCCGCCCGGCGTGCCACTCCGGCGCAGCCGCATCAGCGCCCCAGGCGGCCATGGTTCGCAGGGCCCTGCGCCGGAGCCTGGCACCATCATCGATATCCCCCGGCCATCCAGCGTGCGCACGGAGCCCTCGCGCGCCATGCCACCGGCGCCGGCCGTGCCCCTCAGCGAGGAAGCAGCCTTCATACAGGCCGGGCAGCCGCTCCCAGCGCCGGTGCCTGAGCCAGACAGCCCCGGGAGCGGTGCAGCCGCTCCCGCGCCTGATCCGGCTTCATCCCCCGCACCGGCCGAGACCGTGTCGCCACTGGATCAAGTCTTGGAAAATGACATGCTCTGGCTGCTCTCAGCGTTCGATCGCGCCTGGGCAGAAGTCCAGCAGAAGGGCGGACCGCGCCATACGCTCATCGAGGGGCTGGCCAGCCTGGTCAACCGTGCGCTGGAGATGGCTGCCAGTGCGGCTGCCGCACGCGGCAAAGCTTCCGAGGACCCCGAGGAGCTCCTGCTGCGCCTTATCCCAGAGCACCGCATCGCCGCCTACATCCCTGTGGCGAAAGGGAAGCTCGATGTCTCTCCCCTGGTAAAGCACTGTCGAGAGCTCGCCGCGGCCCGCCAGCCTGTGGAGCCAGTCGTCGCTGACGCATTCGCCTGCTTGGTGCACGCGTTGCGGGAGACCCTGGAAGGAACGCTCTCGCTCGCAGAGTCTGCCTCCCTGGCCGCCCAACTCCGTGATACCTCCAGCGTGTTCGTCGAGATGCTGGAGCGTGAGCATGAGCGGCTGCGCGAGCTGGCAGGCGTGTCGCCTGGCTCCGCAGCGATCGCCTTACCACCGTCAGATACAGCAGCGCAGCGTTTCATGGTCTTACGCCTGCGGAGTGGGTTGCCGGGGACTGCACAACCTTGAACGGAGCATAACGCTATCCCACACAGTACATGAGGGGGTCATGCCATGGCTGGACGCACGATTCTGGTCGTCGATGACAGCCCAAGCGAGCGGGTACTGCTGAGCCAGACGCTCCAGCGCGTGGGCTATGAGGTGCTCACGGCACAGGATGGAGATACAGCTCTGCAAATGGCGCGCAGCCATCCACCAGCACTTATCCTCCTCGACATCATGATGCCGGGTAAGAATGGCTTTCAGGTCTGCCGCCAGCTCAAAGCTGATGAGCGGACGAAGCATGTACCCGTAGTGATCGTCTCAGCCCGCGACCAGCCGCCCGACCGCTTCTGGGGGCTGCGACAGGGGGCCGATGAGTACATCACCAAGCCCTTCGAGCCGGCCCGCCTGATCGAGGTGGTGCAACGGCTGACGTAGGCCGGCATAGCCTGGCCAGCTCAGCAGAGCGTCGCTCCATTCACTCATTACTCTCAAACACTATCAGACACTCTCAAACCCTCTCAGGCACTATCAGGAGACGGTATGGCAGCGCCACATGAGGCACCCGGCATCCCGGCGATAGAGCTCGCCCATGCCCTGGCGCCGGAGGCAGACAAGCGCTACCTGCTCGTCCGCGTGGCTGGAGCTGAGTACGGCATACCCTTGGAACAACTCAGCGGTGTAGAGCGGGTGGGCCAGGTCGCCACGGTCCCCCATGCGCCATCCTGGCTGTGGGGGCTCACTCACCTCCACGGGCAGGTGCTCCCGGTAGTGGACCTGGCCGCGTTTTTGGGGCTTGGCGCAACCTCGCCAGATAGCACGGCGCGGCTGATCCTGGCCCGCCATGAAGCTGAGGGCTACGCCTTTACTGTGGAGCGCGCCGGCCGGATCATGCGTATCCCGCCGGCGCAGCTTCGGGCGGCAGACGAGATGCTCGCCGGGATACCCGGCGCCTATATCCGCGGGGTATGGCTGCCGGACGGGCAGCCGGCGGTGCCGCTTCTCGAGCTCACACATGTGGCGCGCGCCGTTGCAACGTGGTTTGGAGCAGAAGGGTGGGACGATGAGGATCATCTGGTGGCAGGCTCTTAGCCTCCGAGACTGGAAGCTGCGCACAAAGCTCTCACTGGTGCTGCTGCTGGCGGTGGTACTCCCTGCCGGCCTGATCGGCGGCTTGGGCATCATCACCCTGCGCGACCAGCTTACCCGCAGCGCCTACGCGCAACTCATCGAAGGGGCGCGCAGTAAGGCAGGCGTGCTCGACGAGATAATCGTCCAGGCTGCACGGAGCGTGGAACTGGCAGCAGGGATGCCGGGCGTCGTACGGTATCTCGCCGTCCCGGTAGACCGGGCCGTGCAGCGGGATGAGGCGATCCGGATCCTGGCCACGATCCGCAAGCTCGACGCCTCCAGCGAGTCAGTTGCAGTGGCCGACGCACGCGGCGTAGTGGTGCTGGCCGATGAGAGCATCGAAGGACAGGATGTGTCCGATCGCCCGTGGTTCCGTGAGGCGATCCAGGGGCGCGTCTACGTGTCCGACCCGGCGGTATCGCCGGCAAGCAAGCGGCTGAGCTGGATCGTCAGCGCGCCGGTGAAGCTGCCGAATGGCGAGGTCATCGGCGTACTGCGCCTGCGTCGCAACGACACGGACCTGAACGCCCTCTTCCGCTCGGCTGAGGAGACCGACCCCAACGCGCCGCGCTACCTGCTCATAGATCAGCAGGGTATTGTGCTCGTCAGCAGCCACAGCAACGACCGCTGGCAGTTCACCGCCCTGGCGCCGCTCCCCCCTGATGTCGAGCAAGCGATCGCGGCCGAGCGCCGCTTCGGCGATGTGGCGAAGCCGGCGGTCCTCGGCAACAGTGAACTCGCACGAGGCGTACTGGAGAACCCGGCCTTTGAAGGTTTCTCCTTCACCGATCCATTCTCCGGCGAGCCGTTGGAGGCTGCAGTAGTCAAGCTGGAGCGCAAGCCCTGGCGCGTCGTCGCAGCGCAGCCGCGCGGTGCATTCTTCGCCGCAGTCAACAGCTTCGCCCTGGGTAATACGGCCGTCACGGCTGGCCTCGCCGCGATCGCCCTCTTCGTCGCCTTCCTGCTCAATCGCTCGCTGCTCCGGCCGGTCGATGCGCTGGCTGAAACCGTGGCGCGTCTGCGCGGCGGGGACCTGACTGCCCGCGTGCCGGTGACGACCGGTGATGAGATCGGCCAGGTCGGCCTCCAGCTCAACCGTACCCTGGATGACGTGCTGGCGCTGGTGCAGACCCGGGAAGAGCGCGATCATCTGCACCGTCGCATTACCCAGCTTCTCACCGAGGTCAGCACTATCGCCCAGGGCGATCTGACTATCGAGGCGGAGGTGACGCCTGACATCACCGGGCCGCTCGCCGACGCCTTTAACTACATGGTCGAGGAGCTGCGCAAGATCGTCTCCGAGGTCCATGCGGCCACGCTCGAGGTCACGACCACAACTAGCCAGGTGGCCGCCTCCTCCGAACAGCTCGCCGCTGACGCCGAGCTGCAAGCTGAGCGCATCGCGCAGACCTCGGCTGCGCTGGAACGCATGGCCGACCAGATCCGCCACGTCTCGGCCGAGGCGCTCCGCACCGCCCAGGCTGCCGAGCAGGCGCGCCTGGCGGCTACGCGCGGCGACGAAGCGGTGCAGAGCGCCATCGCCGGCATGAACCACATCCGCGCCAACGTCCAGGAGACGGCTAAGACCGTCAAGCGACTGGGCGAGAGCTCACAGGAGATCACCCAGATCGTGTCGCTCATCGAGGACATCGCCGACCAGACCAACCTGTTAGCCCTCAACGCGGCGATCCAGGCTGCCATGGCCGGCGAGCACGGACGTGGCTTCGCCGTCGTGGCCGACGAGGTGCGCCGGCTGGCCGAGCGCTCAGCCGACGCGACCCAGCAGATCGCCGCCATCGTGAAGAACATCCAGTCCGAGGCCGCCATCGCTGTTGCAGCCATGGAGGAGACGATTAAAGAGGTCGTCGAAGAGTCACGGCTGGCCGACGCGGCGGGCGAAGCCCTGGCGTCGATCCAGGCGGTCGTGGCACAGCTCGATGAAATGGTGCACGCCATTGCGGCCGTGGCCGAACAGCAGGCAGCCACAGCCACGTCGCTGTCACAGACAGTCCAACAGCTCTCCTCTGAGACACGGGCTACCTCCAGCGGCACCCGCGAGGCTGCGCAGACGCTGGGCAGCTTGGCCGAGCTGGCCGAGCGGCTGCGACGCTCGGTTGCAGCGTTCAAGCTCTCGGCAAGTGCCGGGAACGCGTGAGAGGCAATGGACACACGCGAGGAACTGGAACGGTCGGCACTGCAAGGCTTCGCGCAGGAGCTCCGCGCGCTGCTCCCAGCAGCGCGCATTGCCGTCCAGCGCGCTGCTGCGCAGGCAGATGCGGCGACCCTGCGAGAAGCGCACCGCCAGGTGCATCTCCTGGCGGCGTCGGCTTCGCTGCTGTCCCTGCCGACGCTAGGAGCAGTGGCAGCACTGTTAGAGCAGGCGATCGAACGTATCGGGAACGCTGCTGGCTCTCACCAGGCCGCACTCCTGGCTGAGGAGCTTCTGGAAGCCCTCGACCTGGCTGCTAGCACTGATATCGACCTCCAGGCGGGCACGGTGGAGCGGCTCACGCCGATCCTGGAGGCAGCGCAGGCGCGCCTCGCAGCGCTGGTTACGCCATCCAGAGCGGCGGGCGCGTCCGCCGAGCCGCCTGCGCCATCTTGCAGGGAACCTGCTTGCTTCGGGCAAGCTGAGCCGGATGGCAGGTGCGCGGGTGAGGAGGCACCTGCCACAAGCTGGGACTTTGCCCTCGAGCCGGAGCCTGATGAGCCTGAGGCTGCGCTCGACGTTGCCGCGCTGCTGGGCGCTCTCACGCCAGCACAGCAAGAGCCGACCTCATGCGAGTCCGGTGCACCCCAGCCGGGCCAGGTGCCTGCTGTCGCCCAGGACATGCCCGCGCCGGCACTGGCCGGCGCGGGAAGCGAGCAGGCGGCTGCCTCCGACATCGATGTGCTCGCTATATTTAGCGAGGAGGCACGCACGCTCCTGGCTGAAGCATGCGCGCTCTTCGAGCAGCTCACCCATACCCCTGCCAGCGCGGACCTCGAGTATGAGCTCGAGCGCGCTCTGCACACGCTCAAAGGTGCCGCGGCCATGGTCGGGGTCGAGCCGCTGCATGAGGCGGCGCGCGCGGCAGAGCTTTGCGCTGCCGGTCTACGCGCGGTCCCGGCAGGCCGGCGCGACAGTGCGCTCGCTGAGCTGCGCGCGGCCATCGACGTCCTGGAGCAGCACGTTCTGGCGCTCCCTGGCGAGCCAGAGCTCCAGACAGAAGCGCCCCCAGCGACCGAGCCTGACCGGGCGCCAGCGCCTGTTGCTGCTCCGCTCCCGCAGCCTGCACTGGTATCGCCACCAGATACCCCTGGGAGCGACGCCACGCCGGACACAGCCGTGTCGAGTGACCAACCTGTGCAGGCACCCGATCCGGAGCTGCTCGAGGTGTTCCTGAGCGAAGCGCGGGAGCACCTTGCTGCCATGACCCTGAACCTCATGGCGCTTGAGCAGGATCCGGCGGATCGGGAGCGATTGGCCGAGGTGCGGCGCGCTGCCCACACCCTCAAGGGCGCGGCAGCGGCCACAGGCTTCAGTGCCATCGCCGCGTACTGCCATTCCATTGAGGACGCTCTGGACGCCGCAGTCGAGCGCGGCGGCACGTGCGACCTGCGCCTAGTCGCTGCGCTGTCACGGGGCATGGGCACCCTGGACGAACTACTGCACCAGGCAGCAGCTGGAGCCACCGGCGCACTCGGCGAAAGCGTTCCGCCGTTTGTGTACGAGCCGGGGCCAGGCGCGGCAGAGCCCCCACCACAGTCTCTAGGCCCGGCCGGCGAGAAAGGGGCTTTGCTCGACACGTCGGCCCGTGGAGTGCTAGAGCCTCTCGCTCCGCGGCAGGAAGTGGCCCGCCGCGCGCCTGCTCCCCGGCCGGCCCGGCGGAGCGCCAGCGGCTCTGTGCGGGTGCCGGTGCAGCGTCTGGAGACGGCGCTGACCCATGCCGGTGAGCTCACCGTGGCCGCCACGGCGCAGACGCAGCGCCTAGCGCACCTCGTCCGCATGCTGGGCGAGCTCCGCCTCATGGCAGAGCGGCTCTCTCGCCTGGGCCGGCGGTTCGAGCGGCAGTTTGAGGCGTACGAGCTCATCCTTCAGGACCTCACCGCAGGCAAGGCTGCTCCCCGCGCCCCCTGGGCAGACCATGAGACCGGGCCGGCCTGGACGGCTGGTTTCGACCCGCTTGAGCTCGATCGCTACACCGAGCTGCATCGGTTCGGCCGCGAGCTCATTGAGATCGGTGCCGACGTTGCTGCACTTCATCGCGAGCTGGCATCGACGGCACGCGACCTCGCATCCCTGACGGCGCAGCAGCAGCGGCGGGCGCTGGAACTGCAAGACGGCCTCGTCGCCACGCGTCTCGCGTCGCTGGAGGCGCTGTTCGGTCGGCTGTACCGCAGCACCCGTGAGCTCGCCGAGCAGCTGGGCAAGCGTGTAGAGCTCGACTTCTCCGGCCAGGACATCGAAATGGATCGCGCGGTGCAGGAGGCCATTGCCGAGGCCCTGCTGCATCTGCTGCGCAATGCTGTAGACCATGGCATTGAGCCTCCTGCCGTTCGCCTGGCGGCCGGGAAGCCCGAGACCGCGACCATCCGCTGCTACGCGGTGCGGGAAGGGCGCGACGTCGCCGTCACGGTGGAGGATGATGGCGCCGGCATCGACCCCGAGACCGTCTACCAGGCTGCCATTGAACGTGGTCTGATCCCAGCCGGGGCGCGGCTCTCCCCGGCGGAGAAGCTGGACCTGATCTTCTGGCACGGCGTGAGCACTCGCCGGGAGGTGACCGACATCTCCGGCCGGGGCGTGGGGATGGATGTGGTGCGGCAGATAGCTACCCGCTTGCAGGGCCAGGTGCAGGTCTGGTCCGAGCAGGGCCGCGGCACACGGATCACGTTGCGGGTGCCGGCCAGCATCGCCCTGGCCCGAGTACTGCTCGTGCGCACGGGTGAGGAGATCGTAGCAGTGCCGGTCAGCCCCGGCGCC
The DNA here is from genome assembly GCA_042408875.1 of Chloroflexota bacterium. Classification (GTDB taxonomy): domain Bacteria; phylum Chloroflexota; class UBA11872; order JBHOQS01; family JBHOQS01; genus JBHOQS01. Next base: position 126,691 of record JBHOQS010000020.1, read on the forward strand.
CGGATCGTGCGCGTGACGCCGCAGACACAGGCTGAGATCAACGGTACGCCTGCGCTAGTCCTGGAAGACCGCCTGGTGCCCCTGCTGCGGCTGCATGAGCTGCTGGGACTTCCTCTGACGGAGCGGCCACCGCGCCGGGGCGCGCGAGCGCTTGTGCTGGCCGGCCCGCGTGGACACGTCGCGCTTCTCGTCGACGATGTCCTGGAGCAGCACGACGTGCTAGTGCGGCCGCTGCCACGCTGCATGCAGCGCCTGCCTGGTGCATCCGGGGTGACGGTGCTGGCCGATGGCACCGTGGCCCTGATCCTGAACCCGGCAGCGCTCACCGAGGCCACGCCACGGCATCGCCGGGCGCCGACGACATCGGTGCCTCGCCCAGTCCGACGGCACACTGTTCTGGTGGTGGATGATTCGCTCAGCATCAGGCGTATCGTCTGCGCGGCCTTTGAGCGCGCTGGGTGGCACGCCGTGCCAGCTCGCGATGGCGAGGAGGCCCTGGCACTGCTCCAGCGTGTGCGCCCCGATCTCCTGGTAGTGGACCTGGAGATGCCGCGCCTCGATGGCTTCGAGCTCACCGCGCGGATGCGACGCCAGCCTGCCTGGCGCGACCTCCCTATCGCCGTGCTGACGTCCCGCTCTGGCGAGAAGCACCGCCAGCGCGCTGCCGAGCTGGGCGTGAACGCCTACCTGACCAAGCCATGTCCAGACCGCGAGCTCATCGCCACCGCCGAGGCCCTGGTGCGCGACCGGCCGGCTCCGGCTGATCGGTGACTGAAACAACACTGAAACAACAACGAAGAGGTGCAGCGAGGTCCTATCGATGTCCAACGGACCCGGTGAGCTCTACCTGCTCCTCCGCGCCGGCGACGTGCGCTATGCGGTGCCGGCATCCCAGGTGCTACACCTGACCCCCGGAGCACCCGTCACGGCCGGGCCGCTCCGCCTCACCTGGCATGGACAGCCGCTCGCCCTCGCGGATCGCCGCGGGCAATCCGCCGCAGCCCCCGCGGTGCGGCCACCGTTGCTTGTGGTGCGCACCCCGCGCGGACCCGCCGCCGTCCTGGTAGACCAGGTGCTCGGGCTCACGCAGATACCAGGGCCTCGCCCCGCGGGCCCGACCCTTCGGATGACTGCGCAGGGCATGGTCATCCTGCTCGACGGGGAGGCCCTGGCCCGCGGCGGTGTGCCGGCGCTGCCGCGGTTCGAAGCCACTGCCGGCGCTGTCCCGCGTACTCCCTCGGAAGTCCGGCAGGTCCTGGCCTTCTCGCCTGGGGCAGGGCCGTTGCGCCTCTGTGTACCGGTCGCCGCAGTAGCTGAGATCACCCGCGGCCTCACCCCCGCGCCGCTCAGCGGCGCACCCTTCGTCACTGGCGTGCTGAACTGGCAGGGCCAGGCAGTGCCGCTCGTCGCCCTCGACCGGCTGCTACGTCTGGGTCCAGCGCGGGGAACGACGCCCACGCGCACCCTGATCTGCCGCGCCGAGCGCAGCCATGTTCTGCTCGGCATCTCAGCCAGCCGGGTGTGGGACATCGTACCACTTCCTGCCGGCGCGGCGCTGCAGCCCGTGCCACAGGCGCTCACCTGGGCCAGCCCGCTGCTACGCGGCGTATATCTCACCGCCCGCGGGCCCCTGTGCGCCCTCGATCTTGACAGTGTAGCGGGGGCCAGCGGGCTCAGCCCGCACGCCAGCGCGTGATCCCTTGGGTACGTACCTGCTCCGTGTATAATCATCACTTGATGTCCAGGAGCCAGGGAAAGCCGGCCGCACCACTGGTTTCTGTTTCCAGAGCGAGCACGCGCCCGCGCGCCCGTCAGGCTGCGTGGTGGGGAGTAGGCGCCCTGCTGGGGCTGCTCGGTGGGGCCGTCGTGGCCCGCTGGCTGCGGGGCGCCCTAGGTGAGCTAATCCTGCACGGAATTGCGCTCGCCAGGTCAGGGCAGCTACGCTTTCGGCTGGAGACGTTCGGCCTGTGGTATCCGCGGCCGCTCTACCAGGCGCCCTGGTGGCAACCTAATCCGCGAGTGCTCTGGCATCTGGCAGGGCGGATTGGCCGCTATGCAGCGTGGCTACGCGAGCTAAATGCGACCAGTCGAGCAGGCTCCACTGGCTGGTGGGCGACGGCGCTGCGGCCGGCCGCCTTCGTGGAGTGGCGCACAGCGCTCGAGCGGGCCGATCGCACCGGCGATGTAATGCTCTATAGCGCCGGCCCGGAGCCGCGTGTGCCTGGCACGTCGGATACGCCATAGCGGCTACCGGAACCAAACGCGCCTAGGCGCATACGCACTCTAGACTTTCGGTGTGGCAAGACGGATGGCTATTGGCTTTGATCATCGAGGACACGCCCACGACCGTGGTGCTGCGGCCGCTGGTCCGAGCATGGCGGCGCGCGACGGCCAGGACGGCATGCCACCACGCGTCACTCTCACCAGGGCGACTGCTGGAGCGCTGCGTGTGGCTGCGGTCACCCTCCGGTACCACACTGCCCGCGGTCCACAGTTCATCGACATCACTGACGATGTGCGGCGCGTGGTCGCGCAGTCAGGCATCGCCGACGGCGTAGTGACGGTCTATTCGAAGCACACCACAGCGGCGATCAAGATCAACGAGCACGAGCCACTCCTCCTGGAGGATATGGAGCGCTTCGTCTGCGAGCTCTCACCGCAGGAGCGCGCGTACAACCACAATAACTTCCTGATCCGCGTCGTCAATATGGAAGAGGACGAGTGCCCGAACGGGCACGCCCACTGCCAGCACCTGCTCCTGAACACGAGCGAGCATATCCCGCTTCAGGGTGGTGTGCTTCAGCTCGGCCGGTGGCAGCGCGTCTTCCTGGTTGAGCTCGATCGCGCCCGTCCGCGCGAGGTCGTGGTGCAAGTGATGGGCTGCTAGCCAGGCTGCTCGCGGCGTTCGTAGCGAGTGGCGTCCCGCAGGCGGATCTTCTCCAGCACGGCCTCGAAGGCGGCTTCCAGGTCGATGCCCTGGGAGTTGGCGATGCAGATCACCGTGAACACGATGTCGGCCAGCTCCATACTCAGGTCCTGCGCTGCCTCATCGGGCTTCTTGGGCTTCGGCCCGAACAGGTGGTTGAGCAAACGGGCGAGCTCACCCGTCTCTTCGACCAGCCGCGCCAGGTTCGCCAGGGGGTGCCAGTAGCCAGCTTTGTGTAGTTGGATCCAGCCGTCCACCAGTCGCTGGGCTGCGCCAAAGGTGAGCCCGCAAGCGCTGGCGCCCGTACGCCAGGCCTCCAGGGCACGCCGCCCTGAGGCAAAGGCAACGTCGTCCGGAAGCTCGTCAGGGCCAAACCAGCGGAGCTCCGCCGCATCATCGCCAGGACGCTCGGCGCCGCCGGCTACCTCGGCGAGGTAGAAGATGTTGATCGTCCGCTCGGCGTCGGCCCCAGCCGCATCCGCACCAGCCCCAGTGGACACGTCTGCGTACACATCGGGGAAGATGCCGATGATCCCGCGCAGCCGCACCTCCAGGCCGGTCTCTTCCTGCACTTCACGCTGGGCTGCCTGTTCGGCCGACTCGTCATACTCCAGGAACCCGCCTGGGATGTCCCACCAGCCCTGGAACGGCGCATGCGTGCGCCGCACCAGTAGCACGCGCCCATCGCGCTCGACCAGTGCTCCAGCGCATGGCTTGGGATTGCGATAAGTGATCTGCCCGCAGGCGGTGCAGACCAGCCGGAGCGATCCTTCATGGTCGGCACGCTGCTCTAGCGGGGCGCCGCAGGCGGCGCAAAAACGGGGCATGCTCATCGCAGTCTAGCGTATCTCGTGTATGCTGGACGCCGTCTGTGAGGGCGTCATCGGTTGCGCTGCGGGGTGCAGGTACTCAGAGGCCAGCACGCCCATATAGAGGAGATCGTGCCATTCGCCATTCACGTAGAGCTCCTGCCGGTGCAGCCCCTCCCGCTTGAACCCACACTTTTCATAACATCGGATAGCGCGAGCGTTCGTGACCAGCACGCGCAGGAAGACCTTGTGCAGACCCAGCTCCCGGAAGGCGTAGTCCAGCAGGGTGCGGATGGCATCGGTGCCGTAGCCCTTGTTCCAGTACGGCTTGCCCAGCCACATGGAGAGCTCAGCGGCATGGTGGGGGAGGGCCGACCAGCGCAGGCCGATCATCCCGATCGCCAGGTCATCAGGCGGTAGGGCGATGACGAAGCTCGCCAGATCGTTGGGGTCCCCGCCGTGCTCCCACGGGTTGCGGGAGTAGATACGTCGCCACTGCTCCAGCGTGGGCACATCAAGATTTCCGACGAGCAACCCTAGCTCGCGGTCACGGCGCAGCTGCCAGAGGCGGTCCAGGTCCCGCGGCTCAATCGGGCGCAGCCAGACCTTCCACCCACTCAATCGCTCCGGCTCGACCATACTGCCACACCCCATCGATTGACTGCGCCCGTCATCAGCCGGGCAACCAGCCGGCCGCACGTATGTACGAGCGGCCGGGATATCATACCCTTCGATTATACCTGTACGCCTGCTGCATACCCGCTGAAGCCGCAGCAGCGTCGCTGCTCGTCCGGTGCAGCGCACGCCTACATGTACAGCGACACTATCCCCCGGCGGGGATGCCAGTGAGGCCTGGCTGAAGCATCGCCTCCGGATCGAGGAGACGGTCAAGCTCTTCCTCGGGCAAGTTGAGCCGCTCGCGCGCGACGTCGCGGACGCTGCGCCCGGTCGCCGCGGCCTCCTTGGCAATCTGTGCCGCTGCATCGTAGCCAATGTGGGGTGCCAGGGCCGTCGCCAGCATGAGGCCGTTGCGCACCAGTTCGGGGCCGCGGCCAGTCTGCGTCAGCTTGCCCACCACCTGCTTCTGCTGGATGAGCTCATCCGGCACATCGATGCAGCGGTCGGCGAAGTTCCGGCTTGCTGTGGCCAGCAGGTGGATCGACTGGAGCAGGTTGTGCGCGGCCACCGGCATCATGGTGTTGAGCTCGAAGAAGCCCCACTGGCCCGACATCCCGATCGCCGCGTCGTTGCCAACGACCTGGGCGCACACCTGGATCAGCGCCTCGGCGATCACGGGGTTTACCTTGCCCGGCATGATCGAGCTGCCAGGCTGCACCTCCGGCAGCGCCAGCTCGAAGAGGCCGGCGCGCGGCCCGGAGCCCATCCAACGAATGTCGTTGGCGATCTTCAGCAGGCTGACGGCAATCGTGCGCAGCACGCCACTCGCCTCGACGAGATTATCCAGCGTGCTCTGCGCCTGGAAGTGATTATCCGTCTCGCGGATGGGCAAGCCAGTAAGCTCGCTCAGCCTGGCGCACACCCGCCGGGCGAACTCCGGGTGGGCGTTGACGCCAGTGCCGACCGCCGTGCCGCCGAGCGCGACTTCGGACAGCTCCTCGCGGGCGTGCTGGAGCCGCCGGAGCGCACGGTCAATCTGGCCAGCGTAGCCCTCGAACTCCTGGCCCATGCGGATCGGCGTGGCATCCTGGAGATGTGTGCGGCCAGTCTTGATCACCGGCCAGAACTCCTGAGCGCGGGCGCGCAGGGCCTGGCGCAGACGCTCCAGCGCCGGCTCAAGCTCCTCCTTTATGCCGAGGAGCGCCGCTAGGTGGATGGCCGTAGGGATCACATCGTTCGACGACTGGCAGAGATTGACGTGGTTATTCGGATGCACCTCACGCGAGCCGCGCTGGCCGCCCAGCAGCTCGATGGCCCGATTGGCGATCACCTCGTTGGCGTTCATATTGGTGGAGGTGCCTGAGCCGGTCTGGAAAATGTCCACCACAAACTGGTTGTCGAAACGGCCGTCGGCAACCTCCTGCGCTGCCTGCGCGATCGCTCTGGCGATGCGGCCGTCCAGCAGGCCGAGCTCGTGGTTCACCTGCGCCGCAGCCATTTTGATCAGGCCGAGGGCGCGGATGAAGGTGCGGGGAAAGCGCAGGCCGCTGATCTGGAAGTTCAGCACTGCGCGCTGCGTGCTGGCGCCGTAGTAGGCGCTCTCGGGGACCTCCATCGGCCCCATCGAGTCGGTCTCGATACGTGTGCGCGCCGCAGTCTGCGTCATGGGAGCCTCCCGTGCAGCAGAGAATTGGCCGGGGTGACAGCGCCCCTCATCGCGGTACTGTCGCGCTGCACTGGCAGGCTGTCAACGGGGAAGCGACCGGAAGATCCGTGTGCCGTCACGCTCGTGGGATGACCAGCCGCTGTCCGGGCACGATGATGTCGGAGCCACCCAGATTGTTGGTGCGGCGGAGGTCGTCCACGGTGACGCCATAGCGGCGGGCGATGGCGAAGAGCGTGTCGCCCTGGCCGACCACATGCACGAGCGGCGCAGGGGTCGCCGGCTGCACCGGCGTCGGGGTAGGGGCAGGCGCAGGCGAGGCCGGCGGTGCAGCCGGTGGCGGTGCCGTGGGGGAGGGCTCCGGAGTGGCCGTTGCTGCCGGCGGGACCGTGGTGACAGGCTCGGACGGCGGCGTCACCAGTGCCGCTGGCACTGCGCCCGGTGAGGCAGTGGCCCCGGGCGCGGCCGGTGCTGCCTGGGACGAACGCTGGTCGGGCAGCCCCAGGGACAGATCCGCCGGCAGAGCCCCGGCGACGTACAACACCCCCAGCACCGTCACCGCGGCGCCAAGGATGGCGAGGATGGAGAGTATCACACGCGACATTCGATCCCGTCGCAGAGGCACCAGCCAGCCGCTCCGTGAGACGCGCTGCCAGCGGACGGGCGGCCTGTTGGGGGAGAGGCCGGTTACAGACATGCTCGATGGGACGTGTGCTTCCCGCTGCACCCATCAGCGCGCAGGAGCATCCTGCGGCCGGAACGAGAAGATGAGCAGCAGATCGTTGACGTTCGTGTTCGTCGGACCGGTGCGCACTAACGCGCCGGTCGGTTCTAGATAATTATATGCGTCGTTGTTGGACAGGGCTGCCCGCGCATCCAGGCCCAGCGCGGCGCCACGCTCGACAGTGGTGCCATCCACGAGCCCGCCGGCCACATCGTCGAGGAAGTCGCTGCCATCGGTGGCCGACGCCAGCACCATCACATCGGGCACGCCGCGCAGTGCCAGCGCAGCGGCAAGCGCCAGTTCCTGGTTTCGGCCACCCTTCCCACTGCCGCGCACGGTCACCGTCGTCTCGCCCGAGGCGATGACGCAGGCCGGCGCCGGCAGTGGTCGCCCGCGCGCCTGGAGCTCGCGCGCGATGCTGGCAGCAACGCGCCCGACCTCCCGCGCTTCGCCCTCCAGGTAGTTCGTCAGGATCAGCGTCTGGAAGCCCAGTCGCTCGGCCTCCTGCTGGGCGGCTTCGGCGGCCAACTCGTTGCTGCCGACGAGCACTACCTGCGTGCGTTCGAAAACAGGGTCGCCGGGCTTGGGCGTCTCCGGCACGAGGCCCCGCACCCCATTCTCGATGTAGTGGCGGATCGACTCAGGCACCTGCTCCAGGAGCTTGTAGCGCTGGAGCAGGTCATAGGCCTCCTGAAAGGTGGTCGTATCCGGTACTGTGGGCCCGGAGGCGATGAAGTCGAGCGGGCTGCCCACGACATCAGACAGGATGAGCGAGACGAGGGTGGCGGGATAGGCGGCCTGGGCCAGCCGGCCCCCCTTTACCTGAGAGAGGTGCTTGCGGATTGTGTTGATCTCCGTGATCGTTGCGCCGCTGCGCAGCAGCGCCTGGGTGAGCGCCTGTTTATCCGCCAGCGTGACACCCTCGACCGGGAGCGTGAGCAGCGCGGAGCCTCCGCCCGAGATGCAACAGAAGATCAGATCGTCTTCCCCGGCGGAGCGGACGAGTTCGAGAATACGTGCGGTGCCACGCACGCCGGCCTCGTCGGGCACCGGATGAGCGGCCTCGTTCAGCTCGACGCGCACGGTCCAGTCGAGGTGGCCGTACTTCACGTTCACCACGCCGCCGCTGATACGATCGCCCAGGATCTCCTCCAAGGCTCGCGCCATCGGCGCGCTGGCCTTGCCAGCGCCGACCACGAAGATCCGGCGGTAGCGGTTGAGGTCATAGCGGCGGCCGGCCACAACGAGCGTGCTGTCCTCCACGCGCACGAAGCGGCGCACTGCCTCCGCCGGGTCGACTGCCCGCAGCGCAGCCTCCAGGATCTGCAGCGCCAGCCGCTGGCGCGGGGTGGGCTCACCACCTGATAACCGGATCTGCATCGCCGCCGTTCAACCTCTCCAGGCCGACTACGCCTTTATTCTTCCTCGTTACTCCCCCTCGTCACTCCTCCTCGGCCGCCTCGGCGCGCGTCATACGCTCAGGCGCAGACACTCCCATCAGCCCCAGCGCATTGGCGAGCGTGATCTGCGCCGCCTGCACGAGCTTCAGGCGCGCCTGGGAGAGCGGGGTGACCTCCTCGCCGCTGCCCGGGAGTACCCGGCACTGCTCGTAGAACGAGTGAAAGCTATCGGCGAGCTCGCGCGCGTAGTGGGGCAGCCGGTGTGGCTCTCGCTTGCGCGCCGCATCGGCGACCACCTCGGGAAAGAGCAGCATCTTGCGGATCAGCGCCAGCTCCGCCGGGTGCTGGAGCAGCGACACATCGCCCTGCTCCCAGGCGATCCCGCGAGCGCGGGCTTTGCGCAGGATGCCGGCGATGCGGGCGTGCCCATACTGGAGGTAATAGACCGGGTTGTCCAGCGACTCCTTCTTCGCCTGCTCGAGGTCGAAGTCCATCTGGCTATCGGCCGAGCGAGAAATATAGTAGAAGCGGCAGACATCCGGCCCGACCTCGTCGAGCACCTCGCGTAGCGTCACGTAGTTGCCGGTGCGCTTCGAGGCGCGCACGATCTCCGCGCCCCGCCGCAGCGAGACCATCTGCACCAGCACGAACTCCAGGCGGTTGGGATCGATGCCCAGCGCGGCCATGGCGGCCTTCATCCGCGGCACGTGGCCATGGTGGTCGGCACCCCATACATCGATCACCCGGTCGAAATGCCGCTCCTCGAACTTGTTCCGGTGGTAGGCGATATCGGCCGCGAAGTACGTCGGTGAACCGTTCGAACGGACCAGCACGTTCTCTTTGTCGTCACCCAAGCCCTTGGCCGTGAACCACACCGCGCCTTCACGCTCAACTACGTACCCCCGCGCCCGCAGGTCCTCGATGGTCTTCGCCACCCGGCTGGTGTCGAGGAGGGAGGACTGGGTGTACCAGCAGTCAAAGCGGATGCCCATGCGATCAAGGTCCTGCCGGATGTCGGCCAGCGCCTTCTCGATGCCAATCTGTTGCAGCGCCTGGACAGCCTCGTCGCGGGGGAGCCCCAGGTAGCGGTCGCCTTCCTGTGCGATGATCTCGCGCGCCCAGTCGATCACGTACGAGCCCTGGTAGGCATTAACCGGCAGCGGCACATCGCGGCCCAGAAGCTGGCAGTAGCGCGCGTACAGGGTCTCGCCCAGGACCTCCACCTGGTCGCCGTAGTCGTTGACGTAATACTCACGCTGGACCTGGTAGCCTGCTGCATCAAGGAGGTTGGCTAGCACGTCGCCCAGCGCCGCGCCGCGGCCGTGGCCGTGGGTTAACGGGCCGGTGGGGTTCGCCGACACGTACTCTACTTGGACGCGCTCACCCTGGCCGAGCGGGACACGGCCAAAGCTGCGTCCGGCCCGGTTAATCTCGTCAACCTGCCGGGCCAGCCAGGCGTCGGCGAGGCGGAAGTTAATAAAGCCCGGTGACACCGCCTCGGCCGAGGCCAGCAGGCCGATCTCCGGCAGAGCCTCGACGATGATCTGCGCGATCTCCAACGCTGACTTATCAGGGACGGTGCGCTTCAGCCGCAGGGCGATGCTGCTGGCGTAGTCGCCGTGCTCGGCCCTGGCCGGCAAGTCCACCGGGATCTCGCCCACCGTGATCTGCGGCAGCCGTCCCTGAGCCTGTGCGCGTGCGATGGCCTCCTGCAACAGGCGCTGAATCTCGGCCCGTACCACGATCCACTGCCTCCCGCGATCCGTCAGGGCGGCCGTGAAAGCTATTCCACCCCGACCGACAAGACTTGAGATTTCTATTATACATGTTCGATTTCAACACGCGCGGACGCCCGATTTGGATGGCAGCGGGAGAGCATGGCGGGCGCACGCGTCAGTGGTAGGGAGGGGGCTCTCGGCGTTCGCGGGGCCGGGCAGGCACATGCTGGTGCCTGGGCCATGTCGTGTGCCGTGCTCACCGGTCACGGCGGCCGGATCTCCCTCGCTATACAGCGTGACGATGTGCCGCCGGCCAGAGCTGGACGCAGCCGCGCCGAGTGTCCTCCACCGGCCCGGCAACCGCTAACAGGGAAGCACCGTGCTGGGTAATGGGTATCAAAAACTGTCGACAAAGATGAAGGGCGGGCGGACAAGCAGCGGTCGAAGCATTCTCTGTCAGTAGCTCACAGCCCGGCGGGTAGCTGGCCAGAGCCTGCCCGCCGGGCACCCCGAGCTACCGGAGGTTCCATGTGCCGGGCTCGGCCCAGAACACCCACGTGAAGAGCCGCCGCCCGCCGCCGAGGTCCTTGTAGAACAGGATCGGCTGCCCGCGCCGGTCGAACTTCAGCCAGCGGCCCCAGTCGGCCGGACCCTCTCCGCCCTCATCAGATGCCCGCTGCGTGCCGCTACCGGGCGCAGCGCCGGCGATCGTAGTGGTGCCGTCGAGGTGCCCGTAGATGAGCGCGAGTTGGTCGTAGTCGTGCTGATTGGGATGCTCGTTGGACGGCGGCCCGTCCGGATCGTTCGTATAGTCCATGCAGGTGCCGAGGTTGGGGTTGTTGAAGTTCTCATCCTGGTGATCCAGGCCGAAAGTGTGCCCGACCTCCTGGCAGATGACTAAGCGCCGCCAGGCCGGCGTATTGTACCGTGAGGTGTTGAAGTAGCTGTCGTTCAGCTTCACCGTGGCCTGCGTGATGTGGCTGCCGCTGACCCAGATCTGGGCCACCCCGAGCCAGCCGTTGAACCCGTACCGCTCGGCGCACACCTCCACCCGCCCAGGGGTCGGGCGGCAGCGCTTTGGATCGGTGCCGCCTAGTACGACCTCCGTTTTCAGCACCGACGATGCCGACCAGTCCGTCGAGGCTTCCCTTAGATACTGGTCCCAGGCGCTACCCACATTGTCTCCTAGCCTCAGGGTGAAGGGGTTGCTGGTGCGGGCCCAGTGATAGTTGCCCCAGGAATGGCTCGCCTCCGCCGGGGACAGGCCCAGCATGCCGGCCAGCAACGCTACCCCCGCCACCACTCTACACCGCTGCGCCAGCCGGCCGAATGCGTGATGTGCACCACGTCCCTCTCGCGTTCGCGTGGGCGTCATCGGTGCCCCCTCCTGTATGCCTGGCGTACCTGCCACTTCAGCCGAGCAGTTCCGGCGGCCGTCCATCCGGCAGGGCAGGCGCGCGAGAAGCACTCCGGCGGTGAATGTCTCGCGTGGCACTGCACCTGCAGTGTACGCCAGGCGGGCGGAAATGCCAAGTGAGAAATACCTGTTCCGCAGCCAGTGATTCCTCCTCTCGAGGTCAAGCGGTTCTCCGCATCCGGATCCTATCCGGTCCTCTCCAGCCGGCCATCACGCTGTCGTTGCATCCAGGGCCGCACACCCGTACAATCACAGGCGTGCGCGCGAGGCAGCGGTTCTCCGCTGCACGTAGCGATAAAAGACTAGAGCACGATAAAAAGACTAGAGCAAAAGACAACACTGAAGTCCGGCTCTTCGCAGGACACTAGAGACAGATCCGGAGATTACAGAGGAAATACTTAAATACTCATACTCTTAAAATACTTAAAATACTTATCGAGACATGCAGTACGGTATTGTGGAAAGCGCCCTCGGGCCGGATCGCGCTGCGCGCTTCGCGCTGGCGCGTGAGCTCGGCTTCGACGGCGTTGAGCTGATGTTCGGCGCACAGGAGTACGAGCAGCTTCATCTGTGGACCATTCCAGGCGCGGCGCGGGTGCGCCGGCTGGCCGCGGAGGCAGGGGTTGCGCTCCCGTCCGTGTGTGCGACGTACTTTAACCGGTACGGGTTCGTCAGCGATGACGCGGCGGTGCGCCGGCAGAGCCTGGACGTGCTGCGCCGGCTCTGCGAGACCGCCGCCGAAGCCGGGCTCCGCACGATCCTCATCCCCTGCTTCGGCGCCGGCGAGATCCGCAGTGGGGATGCCACTCACCACGCACGGATCGTGGAGGCGCTGGCCGCCTGCGCTGACCATGCGGAGGCCCGCGAGCTCATCCTGGGCCTCGAGGCTACTCTGCCGGCGCAGGAGCTCATCGAGCTCGTGCGGCAGGTCGATCATCCAGCGGTGCGGGTCTACTTCGACGTCGGTAACGTGGTCCCTGCCGGCTACGATCCAGCGCAAGAGCTCCTGGCTCTGGCGCCATATCTGTGTCAGGTGCATATCAAAGATCGCCGCCGCGACGGAGAGACGGTCGCGCTGGGCGCTGGCGATGTGGACTTTCGCGCGGTCGCCCAGGCGCTGCGCACGATCCGCTACGATGGGTGGCTGGTGCTGGAGACACCTAGCGGTCAGGACTACCGCAACGCTGCTGCACGGAACCTGCACCTCATTCGCCAGATCGTCTCAGAGATCATCACCGCTCCTGACCCCGGCAGTAGTCCTGCGGAGGAGCGCATCCCTACGCGTATCCCTACAATCCCTACGACGGAGGAGGCGCAGCGCAATGGCTGACGGAGCCCCCGGCGAGCCCTCGCCCGAGCTGTACGTCGCGCTCATCGCTGGCGGTGGCGGCACGCGGCTGTGGCCCAAGTCACGGCGGCACATGCCCAAGCAGCTCATGCCCCTGGCCGGCCCGCGCAGCCTGCTCCAGATGACCGCAGAACGCGTCCTGCCGCTGTGCGGGGCCCGGCGGTTGTACGTGGTCACCTCGCGCGACCTGGCTGAGCTCGTCCGGGCGCAGCTTCCAGAGGTCCCGCCGGCGCAGGTGATCGGTGAGCCAGTCGCGCGCAACACGGCCATGGCGATCGGGCTCGCCGCGGCCTACATCGCCAGGCAGAACCCCCAGGCGATCATGGCCTCGCTCGGCTCAGACCATCTGATCCACGATGTGGAGGGCTTCCGCCGCAGCCTGCTCCTCGCCGCGCGCGCCGCGGCCAGCGGCACCTGTCTGGTGACGATCGGGGTCGAGGTCAGGAGCCCGCATACCGGCTATGGCTACATCGAGCGCGGTGAGGAAGTGCGCGTGGATGGGGCAACGATGTTTGGCGTGCGGGCATTTAAGGAAAAGCCTGACCTGGCCCTGGCCACGCAGTACTGGCGGTCCGGGAAGTATTACTGGAATACCAACTACTTCGTGTGGCGTGTCGATGCGCTGTTCCAGGCCTTTCATACGTATGCGCCTGACCTCGCCGCTGGCCTCGAGCGCATCCGCGCCGCCTTGGGGACCGACGCTGAGGCCGCCATCATCCACGAAGTCTTCCAGCATGCGCCGAGCGTGCCCATTGATACCGCGATCATGGAGAAGGCGGCCAACCTGCTGGTCGTGCCGGGCACCTTCGACTGGGTCGATGTGGGCTCCTGGAGCGACCTTCGCATCATCGCCCAGCCGGACGGCGCGAACTACATCCTGGCGCCGGAGCAGACCGCCACGCTGCTGGTGGACAGCGCGGGCTGCCTAGTCCACGGTTTCACCACCAAGCGGCTCATCGCTGGGGTCGGCCTGGAGGACATCATCATCGTCGATACGCCCGACGCGCTGCTAGTCCTCCCGCGGGGGCGAGCCCAGGACGTGCGGGAGATCGTCAACCGGCTGACTGAGCAGGGGCGCACCGATCTCCTCTAAGCCCGGTGCGAAGCGGGCCAGCCAGTCTCACAGCCGCCGGCTCTCATGCGGATGTGCGCGCCGGGGGCTCATCGAAGGGGACCACCACGAAGACGACGCGGGCCGGTCTATCCAGCAGCGCTGCCAGCACAGCGTGTACATCGCGGCGAAAACGGGTCTCGATCCACTGCTGGGCGAAGCGATTCGGCACGCCTACTCGTAGCACGTCGCCCTGCCAGCTCAGCGCTCGCGTGCTGCGCAGCCACACGGCGAAGTTCGCCGGACTGACCCGTCGCTCCAGCCGCGCCAGCACGGCAGCCCACAGCGCCTGAAGGTCATCAGGGGGGACTGCTTCGCTAGGCTCGGTGTCGCTGCCCAGCGCCTCGATCGGGCCCTCAGCCTCCACCGGCGGCGCGATCGGCTCCACGGGCTTGACCTCAGGCACAGGCGCGATCTCGCGCACCTCGCGGATCGGCGTAGGCAGACCTCGCTGCACCAGACTGGTCTTCCCTTCGGGGCGCTGCCCGGCGCCATCCCTATCCTGGCGCGCGGCACGGTTCATGTAGCACATCCGTAAGCCATCGAGGGCATCGGCGAGAGCCACTGGTGCGCCGCCGCGCGGCAGCGCTACGGCCAGTTCAACAACTGCGTCGGCCGGCACGAGCGCAGGACGCCGGTCCCGGGCGCGAGACCCCGCACGCGGCACTACCGTCAGGGCCTGGCGGGTCTGGCCAGGCCGGGCGGACAGCGCAGCGCCTGCCGCCACCCCTACGGGCACAGGCTGCGCGGCTGCGTGTGCGGCCGTGGCGGCGGTGGACAGGTGTAGAGACGCCCACTGCTCGCACCACAGTCGCACCTTGCGCGGAGCAATCGGCAGGTCTTGCCGCGCAGCAAGCGCGTCGATGGCCGCGCAGACCAGGCGCACGCCATCCATGCCTGGCGTGCGCCGTGCCACCGCATCGAAGCGGGCGGCGACGCTGCGCAGGAGCTGGAGCTCCAGCTCGGTGATCGGGCGCTTGTTGGCAGCTTCGTAGGCTTCAACGAGTGTGAGTTCGGCGCGTTCCATCGCCCTCACCCTTCGCAACCGCTTCCGGCTCTCCCTGGCTGCTCGCGCGCGAGCAGGGGACCATCCTCATGCTACCCGTTACATGCCATCAAGTCAAGATAGAGCTATAAAAATGCCAATATGGCAAGACATCGGGCGCCGCACATGGACGTGCCAGATCGGCAATATCCGCTCGGTCGCCCTGGCTTGGCTTGCCAGTATGACAAGCCCCGGTGTCGGCCCATAGGGAGGGGGAGGGGCCCACAGACAGGCGAGCCGCAAGCAAGCGGCTCGATCGGTTTGGGGGGGTCGTTTATAGTTAACCGTTAACTATAAACTGGGACAGCGCGAACGTTGGCGCAGCCGGCAGAGAACCAGTGCTCTCTCCCGCTGCGCCGAAGAGCCCGCCATAGGCGACGGGCTAGGGCCCGCCTCGCACCAGCGCGCGATCACCCCTCTCCCGCCGCGCGGGAGAGGGGCCGGTGGTGAGGCTCCGATGCGGCGACGAACTGCTGTACGGCCAGATAAATCGGCTTGGGCTCGAAGTCCACGTTCACGAATGTGGCGTAGTCGTTCACGTTGCGGGCAGGCTGGGGAAGGCGGAACTGCCAGAAGCACAGGGCGCGGAGCCAGGGCCATTCTGCCTGCGCTTTCTGGATGGCGCGTACTGTGTAGGCGATGCGCTGCGCCGGCCGCACAGCCTTGGTCCAGCGCGGGTGGTCGTTCCAGCCGGCCTCGGTGATGAACACGGGCTTGTGGCCGTCTCCGTACCGCTGCATCACCGCATAGTGCAGCGCTGCGCGGGCGAAGTTGACCCGGTCTGGCGCGGGCGGATCGTCTGGCGGGAGCTTCCAGCCGTACGCATGGACGCCCAGCGCGTCGAACCACGCGCCCGCACCGGCGGCGTACATCCGCTCAAGAAACACCAGGTCATCGAGCCCCCATTCGCTCTGCTCCAGTGTAGGCGCCAGGCCGGCGGAGATGACCACCGCCTGGGGGTCGGCGCGCTTGACGCGGGGATAGACGGCGCGCAGGAGCTCCGTGTACTCCTCTGGATTGACCGGGCGGTAGCCCCACTCAAAGCTGGTGTTGGGCTCGTTCCAGATCGTGTAGTGCCGCACTGCACCGCGGTAGCGCGTCACGAAGGCCTCAACAAAGTCAGCGAAGTCCTCGTAGCGGCTGCGGTCCAGGTAGCGGAAGGTCGTCTCGCGGGGACGCGCCCACGCCGGCACGCCGTCCAAGCGGGCAATGAGCTGGATGCCGCTGGCGACGGCGTGGCGCACTACCTGGTCGGCGTGAGTCCACTCCCAGTGTTGCTTGCCACGCAGCTGAATGTAGGCCCAGGGAAAGTATTCGACGGCCCACTGCGCGCCCATCGCCCGCACCATCTGGAACGTGCGGGCGATCTTCCATTCTTCGACCTCATCGGTGAGGCGGGTGTGCACGCCCAGGATCGGTAGCACCGCGCCGGCCGGGCGCGGCGGAAACGTCGGGCGCGGCAGCGGGCGCGTGGAAGCCGGCACCAGCGCCACGCCCACCAGGGCTGCCAGCAGCCGCAGTCGCAGGCGTGCACTCACGCGTCGCTACCCTTCTCCCCTTCTGCGCGCGCTCTACCCGCTGCGTCACCGGCGCGCTACGCTTCAAGAAGCCCTTCCAGCAAATGGACGCGCAGGATACCCTGATCCAGATCGACGTCGAGGATGACCTCGGGGATAGCCGGCAGCAGCACCTCGCCGCGCGGGCCGTCTATAACATACACATCATTGGCCCCAGTGTGAAGGACGTCCCGCACACGACCTAGCTCTTCGCCGGCATCGGTGATCACCCGGAGGCCCACGATCTGGTGCACATAATAGTGCCCTTCGGGCAGCGGCACAGCCTCGACTTCGGGGATGGTGAGGAGCTGGTTCCGCAGGGCTTCGGCGGCGGTGCGATCAGTGATCTCCTTGAAAGAGAGATAGACGAAGCGGCCGTCCTCATCAAGGCGGTGGTGGACGAGATGCAGGGCACGGTCGCTTGCGCCGACGAAGACCCGCTGCAGGCGGCGGAAGCGCTCAGGGAAATCGGTGAGCAGCTCCGCTTTGACCTCGCCGCGGATGCCGCGCGAGGCGACCACGCGCGCCACCGCCAGACGGCCCGGGAGTTCGTCAGGCGCGCCGCCGACTGGGGCGCCGGACGGCGCAGAGGCGCGTTCGGCAGGCATCGGCTATCCGATATCGAGCTCGATACGGCGCCCGCTGCGCGCCCCGGCGATCCTCAGCAGCGTGCGGATGGCCTGGGCGATGCGCCCCTCGCGGCCGATGACCTTGCCCATATCATCAGGATGGACGCGCAGACGCAGGCGCACCACGCGGGAGCCCGACTGATCGACGCGCACATCCTCGGGGTGATTAACCAGGTTCTTGGCGATGTACTCGACCAGCGCTTTCATGCTTCTGACTGAGGCTCAGGCGCCTCGGCAGCCCGAGCGGCCTTGCGGGCGAGCTTCGCCGCGGTCTTCTGCTCGGCATACACCCGCAGCACGCCGGCGCGACGCAAGAGCCCGCGCGCCGTCTCGGTCGGCTGGGCGCCCTTGTGCAGCCAGCTCACCGCCCGCTCTACGTCGATATGGACGGTCGCTGGATCGGTCAAGGGATTGTAATAGCCGAGCTGGTCGACGAACTTCCCGTCGCGCGGCGCGCGGGAGTCCGCCACGACCACTCGGTAGCTCGGGCGCTTCTTCGCACCCATACGCATCAAGCGAATCCTTAAGGGCACTCGAGAGTCCTCCTCACGAACACGGGCGTACTGCGTACTACGTACTGCGCGCTGCGTACCGCATAAGCCCTGCTAGATCGCCCTGCCGCCAGCCGAACTGCTCGCTGCATGGCGGAGATGAGGAGCAGGGCGTACGTGCTACGGAAGTACGCAGCACGGATTCTGCATTTTTTTTCTTTTTTCTACTTCTACTTTCTACTTCTACGTGTTCCTCAATCGATATTCCTCACGCGGTGGCGAGAAGACATCGATCACTACACACTCGGTCACAGCCCGCGCTGAATGGAGCGTGTCCGATGGCACGACGTAGCCATCGCCGGGGCGGAGCCTGATCGGTGTGCCGGCCACGGTGAGCACGAGCTCGCCGCGCACGACATAGCCGGCCTGCTCATGCGGATGCTGGTGCTCGGGCACGTAGCCGCCCGCGTCGAAGCTGATCTCGCACACCATCACCCGCTCCCCCTCGGCCATGGTCTTGCGTCGCACGCCCGGGAACATCTCCACCGGGTCGACATACGCCGCCAGCCTGTGCGCTGCCATGATGCCCTCCTCAGCCCCGTGCACGGGGCCAGGTGACCGCGCTGACGAGTGTGCGTATCTTCCACGCCGCTAGCGCGCTAGCGGCGCCGCATGCGGCGCCGTCACGAGCGATAGTGTACACCATCGGACGCGCGGCCCGCAAAGCACCGTCACCAGGCCGGCCGGTCCTGCCAGAACTTGACAGGCAGCCGGAGCTGCCGTATCATAGGGGCACTTCCACATTCGTGGAAACGTGGAAATAGGTGGCAATGGCACAGGCAGAAAGTATAGCACAACGTGGTCCGTGAACTCGCCGCCGACGATGAGGTGGCGATCAAGGTCTACAAGGCCCTGGGCGATCCGACACGCTTTCGCATCGTCAGGATGTTAGTCGAGCGCGAGGAACTGGGCTGCGGCGATCTCCAGGCCGCCACAGGGATCAGCGCGCCGGCACTCTCGCATCACACCCGCATCTTACAGGAATGCGGGCTGATCGCCATGCGGCGCGAGGGGCCGTACCACTTCTTCCGGCTCCGCCGCGACCAGCTCGCGCGCTACGCTCCGGCTCTGCTCTCGACGTAGCCCTAACGGGGCTCCTGCTGGTGCTCAGATGCATACGCGGTCCTACACCTTTTCGCTTCTATATTTCCACATTTATAGAATTAGATAATTCGCTAACTAGCGAAGGAATGCCGTAGGAGGTGTGATTCATGGCAATCCAGACACAGCCTGGGACGGTGACGGCCTGGCAGATCGATCCGGCGCATACAAACGTGGAGTTCGCCGTGCGCCACCTCATGGTGGCGACCGTACGTGGGCGCTTCAACAGCGTCGCCGGCACGATCTGGCTTGATGAGGAGGACGTGACCCGCTCGTCTGTCTCCGTGCAGATCGACGCCGCCAGCATCGACACGCGCGAGCCACAGCGCGACCAGCACCTGCGCTCGCCGGACTTCCTCGATACCGCTCAGTTCCCCACTATCACCTTCCAGTGCCGGCGCATCGAGCCGCGGCCGGATGGCCGCTATACCGTGATCGGCGACCTCACCATCCGCGGCGTCACTCGCGAAGTTGTCCTGGACGCCAGCCTAGATGGCCGGATCAAGGATCCCTGGGGCAACGAGCGCCTCGCTGTGAGCGCACAGACCACGATCAACCGCAAGGACTTCGGCGCCTCCTGGAACGTCGCTCTCGAAGCCGGCGGCTGGCTAGTGGGCGATGAGGTGAAGGTCTTCGTCGAAGCCGAGGCGGTCAAGCAGGCCTGAGCCACAGCCTGTTGTGCCCCCCGCGCAACGCTGCTATCCTGCGTGAGGGAGCATTCTACTGCGGCAGCGCTCATGCATGCACCTGCGGGGGCACGTATGCTGCTTGGGCTGAAGCGCAGCGGCGCGGGACAGGCCCGGCCTGCCGCGTGGCCGCGCCTGTCCCGCGCCGAGCACCTGGACGCGCCGCACCTCGACCCCGAGCTTCTGCGCCGCAACCTGGAGGACCTGGCGCGCCTTAACGCCTGGTTCGGCGGGACTGCGCTGGTGGCCCGCTGCCTCATGCCGGTAGTGCGTCACGCCAGGCGTGGCACCTGTCTCACCCTGGCTGACGTCGGCACCGGGGGCGCCGATGTTCCGCTGGCGGTGCAGCGCCGCGCCCAGTGGCTGGGCGTGCGCCTGCGTCTGCTGCTGTGCGACCTGCGCCGGGAGGTGCTGGACTACGCTCGCCTGCGGACCGCTCAGGTGCCGGACGCGACACTGCTGCGCTGCGATGGCCTGCGCCTTCCGTTCGCCGATGGGAGTGTTGACCTCGTCACCTGCTCCCTGCTGCTGCACCACCTGGACGAGCGCAGGGCGGTGCGCCTGCTCGCTGAGCTGGCGCGTGTGGCGCGGCGGCGCGTGGTGGTGACCGACCTCGAGCGCAGCAGGGCCGCCTGGCTCGGCGCCTGGCTGGCCGCCCGTCTGTTGGGCAGGAGCGCGTATACGCACCACGACGCGCCACTCTCGGTGCGGCGAGCCTTCACCCTGCCTGAACTGGCGAGCCTGGCGCACCAGGCCGGGCTGCCCCAAGCCAGGATCAGCCGGACGCCTTTCTTCCGCCTGGCGCTGGTATATGATGTGGCGAGCCCCTACCGCGCCGGCAGGGAGGTCGAGCTGTGACCGGAGAGCGCGCCCAGGTGGTCGTCGTCGGCGGTGGCCCGGCCGGCAGCGCCACGGCTACACTGCTCGCGCGCGCTGGCCTGGACGTGCTGCTGCTTGACCGGCGGTGTTTCCCTCGCGACAAGCCCTGTGCTGAGTACCTGAGCCCCGCCTGCGAGGATGTGCTGCGCCGGCTCGGTGCGCTGGAGCGGCTGGAGCAGCTGGGACTGCGACGCGTGCGCGGCATGCACATCGTTTCACCATCCGGCCAACGCTTCACGATCGCCTATCATGATGGCCATCACGCGCGCAGCGCCCTCGCCATGCCGAGGCGCCTGCTCGATGCTGCCCTGCTCGAGCTGGCCCGCGCCGCCGGTGTCGAGGTGCGCGAGGGCGTGGGGGTGCGCGGGCCGCTGTTGGAGGGCCGACGCGTGGCCGGCGTGCGCGCGGCCGGGCCAGGGCCCAATGTAGAACAGGCGATCGGTGCTGATCTAGTCATCGGGGCCGACGGGCGAACATCGGTCCTGGCCGGCGCGCTGGGGCTGCGCCGGCCCGTGCGCTGGCCACGGCGGCTGGGCCTGGTGACCCACTACGAAATGCCTGTCCTGCCGGACGGCACCGGCGAGATGTACGTGGGCCGGGGCAGCTACTGCGGCCTGGCCCCGCTGCCCGGCAGCCGGGTGAACGTGGCCGCGGTCGTCCCGCTGCCGCGTCCCGGCGAGCACCTAAGTCCAGCCGCGCGGCTGGAGCGGACGCTGGCTGCACTTCCGCTGCAGGAGCGGCTAGCGAATGCGCGACGGGTGAAGCCAGTCACCGGAGCTGCGCCGCTGGCACATGCGGTACGCGCCCCGGCCGGTGACGGCTTCTTGCTGGTCGGTGACGCGGCTGGATTCTTCGATCCGTTCACCGGCGAAGGGATCTATAAGGCGCTGCGCGGCGCGGAACTGGCAGCCGAGGTTGCTGCCGAGGCTGTTCGACGGGGCCGCGGCGCGGCATGGTATGTCCCGCGGTATCGGGCGCTGCGCCGGCAGGAGTTCCTGGCGCGGGATGTGCTCTCGCGGGTAGTACAGCTCTTCGTGCAGACGCCGCCGCTGTTCGAGTATGCCGTCGAGCGGCTGGCGCGGCGCAGCCCCCTAGGGGAGCTGCTGGGCGCGGCCCTGGGCGACCTGGTCGATGCCCGCCGGGTGCTGTCGCCGGTCTTCCTGGCCCGGCTCCTGCGGCCATAGGGGCGCAGATACGAAAGGCCGGGCCAAGGGGTTCTAGGTGGTGAAGAAACGGGAAGGAGCGAGGCGATCTACACCGAGAATGCCGTGCTGATCCGTGCCCCATTGGAGGCAATCTTTTCGCTGGCGGCGGAGATCGAACGGTGGCCCGAGCGGCTGCCACACTACCGCTGGGTACGGCCGCTGGCGCGGGACGGCGCGCGCCTGCTGGCGCACATGTCCGCCTGGCGCGGCCGCATTCCGGTGTCCTGGACTGCTGTGCAGGAGGTCCGCCCTGAGCTGCCAATGATCGTCTACCGCCACGTCGGCGGCCTAAGCACGGGCATGTACGTTGAGTGGCAATTCATCCCCGTGAGGCATGAGGTCCCGGCGTACCGCGTGGCCATTACCCATCGCCTGGACGTGCCGTGGCCGCTGGCCGGGCCTCTGGTCGCGCAGTACCTCATCGGGGGCTATTTCGTACACCATATCGCCAGCCGGACCCTCCAGCGTATCAAGCAGCTGGCTGAGCAGGAGGCTGGGCGGTGAGCGTGCACTGGTCGGAGAGCCAGCCCGGCTGCGCGCCACAACAACGGCGTGTGGTGGTAACCGGCATCGGGGCCGTGACCGCTGCCGGCTGCGGCCGGCAGGCGCTCTGGGCAGGCCTCACTGCCGGACGCTCGCGGATCACCAGCCTCACCCGTTTCGACGCCGCACCATTTCGCTCGCGCGTTGCCGCCGAGGTAACGCAGTTCGATCCCCTGGACTACATTGAGGCGCGGCAGGCGCGCCGGCTGGACCGTTGCGCCCTCTTCGCGCTGGCCGCGAGCCGGATGGCGCTGGACGATGCCCACTTGTGCCCGGACGCACTCGAGCGCGAGCGGGCCGGGGTGAGCATCGGCTCTGCCCTGGGCGGGGTGGGCTTCGCTGAGGTGCAGCACCGGGCGTTTCTCGCTGGCGGCCTTCGTGCGGTGAATCCGGCACTGGCATTGTTGGTGTTCGCCGGGGCTGCGGCGTGCACGGTGGCCATGGAGTTAGGCATCACCGGGCCCGTCAGTGGGAACGGCAACAGTTGCGCCGCCGGCAGCAGCGCCATCGGCGAGGCGTTTCACACCATCCGTGCCGGGCTGGCCGAGGTGATGCTGGCCGGCGGCACCGAGGCCCCGCTGGAGCCGCTCACTTTCGGGGCCTTCGACCTCATCCGCGCGCTCTCGACCGCCAACGAGACACCGGAGCAGGCCTGCCGGCCCTTCGACCGCCGCCGCGATGGCTTCGTCATGGGCGAGGGCGCGGCTGTGCTCGTGCTGGAGGAGTATAGCCATGCGCGGCGGCGCGGCGGGCCAATCTATGCCGAGGTGGCGGGCTATGGGCTCAGCAACGATGCCCATCACATGACCGCGCCGCGGCCGGATGGCCTGGGCGCCGCCCGCGCCATGCAGCTCGCCCTCGCCGAGGCCGGGGTACGTCCGGAGGCGGTGGATTATCTCAATGCCCATGCCTCTGCCACACCGCGCAACGATGTGGCCGAGACTCTGGCAATCAAACAGGTCTTCGGCGCGCATGCCTACCAGATGCCGGTCAGCGGCACCAAAGCGCTGTACGGGCATCCCCTCGGGGCGTCCGGGGCTATCGAGGCAGCGATCTGCACTCTGGCGCTGCACGAACAGTGGATCCCACCCACGATAAATCTGCACGAGCCTGACCAGGCATGCGACCTTGACTACGTGCCGGGACAGGGCCGCTACGCGCGGCTGCGCGTGGTGCTGTCGAACTCATTTG
This sequence comes from Chloroflexota bacterium, assembly GCA_042408875.1. GTDB lineage: Bacteria > Chloroflexota > UBA11872 > JBHOQS01 > JBHOQS01 > JBHOQS01. The sequence goes on from JBHOQS010000020.1 coordinate 149,811, forward strand.
GGTTCGGCGGCATCAATACTGCCCTGGTGTTCAAAGCCCCACAGTAAAACAGTGAAGCTGTACAGTAACGCCGTAGCGCAGCGAGACGGACCGGTGTCACCAGGTGGGCTGGCGGCCCGTCAGCGCATGCATCAGGACCAGCGCTGCCCCCGAGAGGCCCAGCAGGAGCACGGCCAGCGCCAGCGCGGCAGCGAGATCGGTCTCGAACGCCGCCATGATCGCCAGCGACATTGTCTGCGTCCGCCCGGCGAAGTTGCCGGCGAACATGAGCGTAGCTCCGAACTCCGAGGCGGCGCGGGCCAGGCAGAGCACTGCTCCACCGGCCAGGCCGGGCAGCGCCAGCGGCAGCATCACGTACCAGAAGGTCTGCCGTGGCGAGGCCCCGTCGATCGCTGCGGCTTCTTCGAGCGCCGGATCGACGGCGGCAAAGCCCACCTGCGCGCTCCGCACGTACAGCGGCGCAGCTATGAAGAGCTGTGCCAGGACGACGGCCGTCGTGGTGAAGGGAAGCTCGATGCCGAGCACACTGAGCTGCGCGCCGAGGAGGCCACGACGCCCGAAGGCCATCAGCAGCGCCACACCGGCGACGACCGGCGGCAGGACCAGCGGCAGGTCCACCAGGAGCTGGACCAGCCACTTCCCCGGAAAGGTGCGCCGCGCCAGTAGATAGGCCAGCGGCGTGCCGGCGACGATAGACGCCAGCAGCGTCGCTGCTGTGGTCAGGGCGGTGAGGCGCACTGCCTGGAGCACCACTGGCGTGGCCAAGCTCTGGACGAGGGCCGGCGAGCTACACGCGCGCCAGGTAAGCGCCAGCAGCGGCAGGGCGCTATATAGGAGCAGCAGGCCGGAAGGTACCGTCCAGAGTGCGCCGGACACTGCCTGCCACGCTGGCGCAGGATGGGCGGCCCGGCGGCCTGGAAGTAGTCGCCGGAGCATAGCTTCGCTCATGAAGACTCACCTCGGCCGGCGCGGCCCAGCCCTCGCCCGCGCCATCGGCGCATACCTTCGCTCATGGGGAGCTTCCAGCGAAGGCAGCAGCGGTGGGAGGGATGAACCCGTATTTCGCCAGGATCGCCTGGCCGGGCGGTGAGAGCACGTAGTCCACGAACGCCTGCGCCCCTGCTGCGTTCGGGGCGTTTTTTACGACAGCGATCGGGTATCGTGCGATGACGTTGAACTGATCCGGGATGGCGATGATCTGCACAGCCTCACGCACCTGCGGTGTAACGTCCGTCGCGTAAACGATGCCGGCATCGGCTTCACCGAGCTGAACTTTCGCCACGACCTGTCTGACGTTCGGCTCTTCCGAGACAACGTTGGCCAGCACGCGCTCAGCGAAAGCGGGGCCGAAGGCGGGATCCTGGCTCATCCTGGCCAGCGCCTGGCGGGCGTAGTTGCCGACCGGCACATCGCTGCGCGCCAGGACAAGCTTGAGGCCCGGCCGTGCCAAGTCCTGGAGCTGCGCGATCGCTGCATGGCTCCGAGCAGGGACGATGACCACCAGGCGGTTCGACGCAAAGAGGCGCGGCCGACCGGCGAGCAACCCCTGTCGGCCGACAGCGTCCATATTTGGCTCATCGGCCGAGGCAAAGACATCGACGCGAGCACCCTGCTCAAGCTGTGCGCGCAGCGTCGGCGAGCCGGCAAAGTTGAACACGACCTTCACCCCCGGATAGGCCTTCTCCAGCATCGCCCCGATCTCAGTGAAGGCATCCGTCAGCGAGGCCGCGGCAAAGACAGTCACCTGCCCCTGGAGGCGCGGTGCTGTCGTGGACTCTCCCTCGGTCGCTTGGACCGGCGGTGAGCCGGCGCTTGAGTGGGTACAGGCCATGGTCATCCAGGGTAGCAACAGGAGAGCCAGGGCAGCTGAATGCCCGAGGGCGCGACTGGCGCTCCTGTGCCGGTCTGCGCGCCGGCGCAGGAACGGGAAGATGCCCTTCATGGACCCACCTCCGCCACGATCGTTCCGGCTCGTGAGCTGTCGTACCCGCCGAGGGCATCCAGCTCGCGGCGAAATGGCAGGCTTACGGCCACATCGAGCAGCGCCTGGATCGGAGCGCTGTCAAGATACCCCTGTGGGAGGACCAGATCGTAGCGCTCCTGATGCAGGGGGATGAAGTCGAGGCCGAACGCCCGTGCCGCTGCCAGGATACCGGGCCCAGCGTCGGCTCCGCCCGCGGCGACGATCTGCGCCACCGCCAGATGTGACGTCACTTCTCGCTCGTAGCCGCGGACCTGGCCCGGAGCGATACCAGCGCGCTGGAGCCAGGCGTCGAGCAGCGTGCGGCTCCCAGCGCCGCGCTCTCGATTAATGATCGTTACATCGGGGCGCGCCAGGTCGGCCGGCCCACGCAGCCCTTTCGGATTGCCGGCAGCGACGATGAGCCCCTGCTGCCATTCCGAGAGCGTGACGATTACCACGCGCTGGCCAGCCAGCTCGCGCTGTACATACGGGATGTTGCATTGGCCGCTCTGGGGATCCCACAGGTGAGTGCCAGCCGCGTGCGCCTCCCCAGCGCGCAGCACGCGCAGCGCCGCGATACTGCTGGCCTGGGTCCAGAGGAGGCGGAAGGCCGGATAACGCCGGGCTAGATGGGCTCCTAAGACTCCCAGGGCTGGATCGCAGCCAAACACAACGACAGTGTTGTCGACGAGCTGCGGATCGATGAAGAGATCGACGCTGGTGCGCTGCCGACCTGCGGGCGCTGCCGGATACGCCGGCCCGGCAGGAACAGCCAGCCCATCGGCCGCACTTGACGCGGCCGCCGCTCCGCTGAGCGGGCGAGCGAGCAGCCGCCCGCCAACACGGGCCAGGTGGACCCGCACTGCCCCAGTAGCCTCCTGAGACGCTCCGGACAGCTCTGCCTCGACGCGCGGCAAGGTATCGGATAGAGAGAACAGCTCCTCGACCGTGCAGCCGAGCGCCCGGGCCAGCCGGAGCGCCACGGCAGTGTTCGGGATATACTGCCCGGCCTCGATGGCACTGACCGTCTGCCGCGTCAGCCCGCTGCGCGCTGCCAGCGCGCTCTGGCTCAGCCCGGCGGCCAGCCGCTGGCGGCGCACCTCGTTCTTTAGGGTCGGTATAGCGATCCGCCTGCCCATCGCTCGACGCCCTCAGTGTACATGATATCGGCCAAATTATCAAAAATCCTTGCCTCACCGTTGGGACGAGCTGTGCCAGAGGGAGACGTGAACGCGCGCCCCGGAAGCGGCTAGAATAGGCAGGTAGCGCCGACGCCGCAGTGCTCGTTCAAGGTCGGATACCCGACTGTGGCAGCTATGCCATCTTCACGCCTTCCAGTGTGAATGAGCACTAGCGCAGAGCCAAGACAGACACAAAGACAGACATGAGAGTGGTAGCGAGGCGGAGCGATGAACGTTGATCTGGCAGAGGTCGCCCGCGAGGTCGAAGAGCGCTTCCTCACGTATGTACAGATCGACACGCAGTCGCAGGAGGGTGTGGAGCGCTATCCCAGCACAGAGAGGCAGCTTGTGCTGCTGCGCCTGCTGGCGGACGAGCTACAGGCCTTGGGGGCGGCTGATGTCACCATGGACGAGCACAGCTATGTCACGGCGACGGTGCCGTCCACCCTGCCGCCGGATGACCCGCGCGCCGGGCGGGTGCCGGTGATCGGCTTCCTGGCGCACGTCGATACCTCACCGGAGGTCAGCGGCGCCGGAGTGAAGCCGCAGGTGTGGCGCAACTACCAGGGCGGCGAGATCGTCCTGCCCGGCGATCCCCAACAAGTGATCCGTCCGGAGGAGACACCCGAGCTGGCGCAATGTATCGGCCACGACATCGTCACTAGCGATGGAACCACGCTGCTCGGCGCGGACGATAAGGCCGGCGTGGCTGAGATCATGACCGCGGTGGCCTATCTCCTGCGCCACCCGGAGATCCCGCACGGAACCATTCGCGTCGCCTTCACGCCGGACGAAGAGGTGGGTCGAGGTGTGGACTTCTTTGACATAGCCAAGTTCGGGGCCCGCTACGCCTACACCATGGACGGCTCAACCGCGGGCGAGGTAGAAGATGAAACCTTCTGTGCCGACACGGCCATCGTGACCTTCCGCGGCCGCGCTGTCCATCCAGGCTATGCCAAAGGCAAACTAGTAAACAGCATTCGCCTCGCCGCGGAGTTCCTGGCCCGCCTGCCCAGGGAAGGCATGTCCCCGGAGACGACCGAGGGTCGCGAAGGCTACCTGCACCCCTACGTGCTGCACGGCGGGGTCGAGCAGACAGTCATCCGCATTCTGGTGCGCGACTTCACCGTTGAGGGCCTGCACGAGAAAGAGGAGCTATTGCGCCGCCTCACCGCTGAGGTCGCTGCCCAGGATCCGCGGGCCGGCGTGGAGGTGCAGATCCAGGAGTCGTATCGCAACATGAAGTACATCCTGGACCAGCACCCGCAGGTAGTAGCATACGCTGAGGAGGCGGTGCGCCGCGCCGGCTTGGAGCCGATCCGCCGGCCCATCCGTGGCGGGACCGACGGGGCGCGGCTCTGTTACATGGGCCTGCCAACTGCCAACCTCTTCGCCGGCGGGCACAACTTTCACAGCCAGCGCGAGTGGGTGTCAGTGCAGGACATGGCGAAAGCCGTGGAGACGATTATCCACCTGGCAGTCATCTGGGCGGAGAAGGGAGGGGAAGCGTAAAGCCCTTGTCCTGGTCCTGCCCCGTCGCGACGGGGCAGGACCAGGCAAGTTCACCCGCTCCGGAGGCGCAGGCGAGCGAAGCTGCGCTTGCGGGCACGCAGCACCGCGCCGTCGTGGACGGTCACCTGGGCCAGAGGGTCCTCGATGCGCTTCCCGTCGAGCTGGACGCTGCCCTGTTGCACCAGCCGCTTGGCCTCATTCTTCCCGGCTACCAGCCCCGCGGCGACCAGCAGATCGGCGATGTGCCAGGTGGTCTGCTCCCCGATGAAGACCTCTGGCATCTCCTCTGGGATCTCGCGGTGCTGCACCTCACGCTCGAAGCGGCGCTCCGCCTCCAGAGCCGCCTCGGCGCTGTGGTACATAGTGACGATTTCCCGTGCCAGGCGCTTCTTGATCTCCATCGGATTGACCCGCTGCTCGCGCAGCAGCCACTCGATCTCGCGCAGCTCCTCGTCCGGCACGTCCGTGGCCAGCTCGAAGTAGCGCACGATGAGCTCGTCCTTCAGCGACATCACCCGTCCGTACATCTCGTAGGGCGGATCGGTCACACCGATGACGTTGCCGAAGCTCTTGCTCATCTTACGGCCGTCGGTGCCTTCCAAGAGGGGGCAGGTGATAACGACCTTCTCTTTGCCCTTCAGGCGGAGCAGCATATCCCGCCCGGCCAGCATGTTGAACTTCTGGTCAGTGCCGCCGATCTCGACATCGGTGTCCAGGGCCACGCTATCGTAGCCTTGCAGCAGCGGATAGAGCATCTCGTGCAGGCCGAGCGGCCGGCCTTCTTCCAGACGCTTCGCGTAGGTCTCATGCTGGAGCATCTGGTTGACCGTGAAGAGCGCGGCCAGCTCGATCATATCCTTGGCCGTCATACGGTCCCACCAGTCCCCGTTGTAGCGGATCCGCACCGGGTTGGTGGGGGAGTCAAAGTCCAGGATTTTGGCCGCCTGCTCACGGTAGGTCTGCGCGTTGGCCAGCACCTGCTCATGGGTGAGCTGCACGCGCGTCGCAGACCGGTCGGTCGGGTCCCCGATGCGCCCGGTGAAGTCGCCGATCAGCAGCACTACCTCGTGGCCGAGGTCCTGGAACTGGCGCAGCTTGCGCAGTGGCACCGCGTGGCCGAGGTGGATTACCGGGCTGGTAGGATCCACACCCATATACAGGCGCAGGCGCTCGCCTGCCCTGAGCTTCGCGACGAGGAGATCGCGCGGGATGATCTCGACGACCCCCCGCCCCAGCAGGCGGCGCAAGTCTCCTTCAGTAGCTGGCCGCGCTCGCCCCGCCAGCGGCGCACTGACTTCGGTTACCATCGACGTGTACTGCTCCTCCAGAGCCCCTGTTCCGTCCGCGCTGTTCCGCGAACACTTCTCCGCGGGCATTGCGCTGCGAGTGCTCCTCTGCAGGGGTGAGTGCTCCTCTGCAAAGGATGGTAGCGAGATGGCGGTGCAGTGTCAAAGGACTGCCCCCTTCTCGAGACGGGAAGGGGTTGCCCACTACCTCCCGCGGCTCGCCTACCGGGCTGGCCGGCTCCAGCCCCAACAGGATTCGACTGTTTATTTTTTATTTTATTATTTTTTTTACTTCTGCGTAATCACGTACACCGCATCCCAGTCGGGCGCGGGCGGGTGCTCGAGCAGGTTGAGGCAGCGTTGGAGGTAGACGGCGCTGGGGCCGTCGTTGGGCACGCGGCTGAGCACCTGGACGAACGCCTCTTCGGCCTCGGCAAAGCGCCAGCACCGGTAGAGCGTGACCCCTTCCATGTACCGGCGCAGCACCGGGCCGGGGAGGTGGCCGGCCCCGCCGTCTGGCTGGCGCTCCCCCAGGAGCTCGTAGATGGCCACTGGCTCACGCCGGCCGGGGACAGCGACGAGGTCAATGAACCGGACGGCCAGCTCAAACGGATGTAGCTCGCACACCGCCAACATGGCCGAGCGGCTATCCGTCACCCTATCCAGCGACAGCCCGGCGAGCTGTAGCAGAGCGCGCCACGTGGCCTCGCTGAGCAGAATGCCGGAGCCATACAGCTTGTTGGCGCTCTCCAGCCGGGCGCCGAGGTTCACCGCGTCGCCGATGACCGTGTAGTCGAAGCGCTTGCGCGAGCCCATGTTCCCCACGCTCATCGGGCCGGTGCTCAGTCCCACCCCGATGTGGATCGCCGGCAGGCCAGCCTGCGCCCACACCGGACGCAGGCGGCTAAGCTCGGCCTGCATGTTCAGGGCAGCGCGGCAGGCACGCAGCGCGTGATCGGGTTGCGGGGTCGGCGCGCCCCAGAACGCCATGATCGCGTCGCCCATGTACTTATCGACCGTGCCGCCATGCGCGAAGATCACATCTGTCATTGCCGTGAGGTACTCGTTGAGGAACTGCACCAGCACCTGGGGCTCCATCGGCTCGGCCATCGATGTGAAGCCGCGGATGTCAGAGAACAGCACGGTCATCTCACGACGTTCGCCCCCCAGACGGAGCTGCTCCGGATCACGTAGTACCTCTTGCATCACCTGGGGTGAGAGGTACTGGGCCATCACGCGGCGGTAGGTGCGCTGGGTTGCCTGCTCGATCATGGCACGATAGGCTACCACGCCGGCGAAGGTGCCGATGATGCCGAACGTCGGATGGACTACGCCGAGCAGCCGGCCGGTCCCGCCATGCACGATCACCATATCGAAAAAGATGCCAGTAGCGAGGTAAATGTAGGCACCCAACAGGGCCAGGGCCAGCACAGCGGCGCGCCAGATCCGCCACGTTGCCGTCACAGCAGCGATGGCCATGCAGAGAGCGACCAGGGTGACGAGTATGCTCGCCGGCCCCTGCTCTTGGAAGAATGCCGTGCTCACCAGCGTGGCGACGGCATTGGCATGGATCTCCACGCCAGCCATCTTGGCCCCCTGGGATGTGGGCACCCAGTAGTCATCGGCAAAGCCCGTCGCGCCAGCCAAGCCGATCAACACGATCTTGTCCGTGAACTGGCGCGGATCGGCACGCCCCTCCAGGACATCGACGAAGGACACCAGGGGATAGGTGCTGGCGCCGGCCGCATGCGACGGCGGCCCGGCGTAATGAACCAGCATCCGGTAATGCACATCAATAGGGATCACCCGGCCGGCGGCAAGCAGCCGACCGTCCGCCGGGCCAGGCGGTACGTCAAGCGACTGGGTGTGGCGGAGGTACACGCTGGCCAGCGCCAGCGAGAGCGCGGGGTACGGCTGCCCCTGGATCTCCAGTACGAGCGGCACACGGCGCACGGTGCCGTCGACATCAGGGAGCACGTTGGCGTGGCCGAGCTGCCCGGCTGCAGCAAGAGCCGGGTGGGGCGCCAGTAAGACCGGATAGGAGATCGCACCACCTTCTGGCTGGCGCGAGTCTGCACCCACCTTGCCGATCACCGGCTGCACGACGGTCCCGGCCGCGGCGATGGCCGCGGCCAGCTCGGCGTCGTCCGGCGAGGGCTCGGCGAAGAGCACGTCCACACCGATGGCACGGGCGCCCGCGGCGTGTAGGAAGCGAAGCACCTGGGCGTAGTAGCGCCGGGGCCAGGAGTGCCAGGCACCCAGCCGCTCAAGCGAGCGATCGTCGATCGCCACGATGGCGATGCGCGAGGTAACAGGCGGAGCCCCCAGCAGGCGCTGTACTCGTTCGTCGCCCAGGTAGCGGCCGCTGGCCTTGAAATGCACCAGGTCGCCGGCCTGGAGCTCCCACAGGTTCAGGATCGACCACTGCCGCCAGCGATCAGCCGTCAGAGCCAGCGCAACCGCCAGAGCGATGAGCAGGCTGACCATCAGTCGGCGCACTTGCGGATGGGTGGAGTGCGGCTTCTGTTGGTGCCGCGATGTGTCGTGGCGCATGGACGTGCTGGCTGGTGGTCACGGTATTTCAGCGCGGGCATGCGGCTTTCCTGCCCCCGCCCCGCTGCTTGCATTGTAGGGCGCGCTGGCGAGGGTCCGATGCTTGTGAGGCAGTCGGTGGGGGAAGAAAGTACGGCCGCGGCGGCCGCACACCGCGGCCACTCAGTGCTGCGGCTCCGACGGCGCCGGCTGCGCTGGAGCGGCCTGCCCGGCCGAGAAGCGGCGCTCCAGATCGTAGATGGCGGTGAGGGAGTCCTCGATGATCTGTTGGAGCGCCTGGAGGAGTGCGGGCTGGCGGGGGTGCGCTAGATACTGATCGAGCAGCGCCTGGACGACAGCCCGCGTCGGGGTAATACGGTACACGAAGTCCCGCGTCTCGTAGGCATAGATGCTACGCCGCTGCCGGAGCGTTTCCAATGCCCGCGTCAGCTCCAGGGCCTGCGTGCGCGGGTGCGGCGGGACTGTCTCCAGCGCGTGGAAGATCGCCGGCGTCAAAATGTAGCGGCCCACGATCGCCCAGCCAGCTGCCGCAGCGGCGTTCGCGGCGGGCTTCTCTTCGAGCCCGTGGACTAGATACAGGTATGGCGCAATAGGCGGTGCACTGATATGCACCACGCCGCCGTAGGCGCTCTCACGGTCGCGCAGGCGCTGCACCGCCAGCACACAGGCACGCAGCCGCTCGTACACCTCAATTAGCCGGCGGGTGCAGGGCTGCCAGTCTTCCTCAGGAGGATCGTGAGGCAGCACGATGTCGTCCGGCAGAATGACCGCGAACGGCTCCTCACCGACGAAGCGGCGCGCTTGCAAGATGGCATGTCCCAGGCCAAGCGGCTGCTGCTGGACTACGAAGTGCAGACGCAGCCGTGTGGTACGCCCAGCGGCAGCGTGATGCCGGTGCAGGTGCTGCTCCCACTGGCCGGTTGGGCAGTTCGGTGCGACGATGATCGCCACGTCCTCGATACCGGAATCGAGCGCTTCTGCCACGGCCGGACGCACCATCTTCTCCACCTGGTCGGACGAGAAGAGCCGGGACTGCCAGCCAGCGATGGGGATGACCGCCTTGTGCACGCTGCGGCGGCGCAGGCGCTGCCATCGAGCGACGAGCGAGAGCACCTCAGCAGCGAGCTCCTCCCGCGCGGGCTGGGGCACCGACGCGTCGCCGAGCGCCGCAGCGAGCGCCTGCACTGCCGGATGCACGGCCGCGCGGGGCGGTGAAGCGTACCCGGCCGTGGCGAAGAGCTCGTCACGCTCCGCCTCGCTCAGCCGGTACAGCTCAGACAGCCGGGTCAGCAGCTCGACTTGCGGCCGGCGGCGCCCCTTCTCGCAGTAGCTGATCAGGCTGGCCGACACGGCTGCGGCGGCAGCCACATCCTGCTGGCGATACCCGCTGCGCCGCCGGTAGCGCAGCAGCAGCCGGCCGAGCTCCGGCCATGGCGCGGCCCTGGCCTGCTCGCCTGTCTCTTTGTCTCGGGAGCGCTCCGCCTCCATACGCCATCATCTCCTCTCGAACCAGTCCACCCTTGTAGAACTGATCCAATCTTGTACAAGTATTTTGATAAATTTTACTAAAATACGACAGAACGGGTGGAACCCTGTCACTTCCCCTCCTTCCTCGCAGTGTGCCTGTGCGCCGCGGCTTGACGCTGTGAACTGACCATACGGATCAGGCTTGACGATTCTTGACAGTTTCAATCGCACGGAGCACGCCCTCTTGAATGCCGCAAATCCTGGCCCGTAGCATAGAAGTAGACGCGCTGGCGCTCGGCGCGCGGCACAGCTGCCGTGCCTGTACTGGCGCACCTGCGCGGGGATGCATTGTGGGCTGCTCGCGCCGGCGGTGCAAGCGGCCGGCGCAGGGGCGTCGAAGAAGACGCCTTGCCCGAGGCACCAGCGCTGCTGGCATGCTGCTCGATGGATGCATGCGTGCCCAACCTTCTCAGGCGGGCGCTGCGCTCGGACCGCGCGCATGCCCGAACACTCAAGTGTCCGAACGCGCAAGTCTTCGAACGCTCAAGGAGGAGGTCTGACGTCGATGCACATCACGATCTCGGTGATCAAGGCTGACATCGGGAGTATTGGCGGGCACCTGCGGCCCAGCCGTGAGCTCCTGGAGGCCGTCGAGGCAACGGTGCGGCAGGCGGTCAACGGGCTGCTGCTGGATTACCGTATCTCGACGACCGGAGACGACGTGGCCATCTTGATGACGCACACACGCGGGCCGAACGATGCTGCCATCCACCGGCTGGCCTGGGAGGCCTTCCAGGCCGGCACGCGCGTGGCCCAGCGCCAGGGCCTCTACGGCGCCGGCCAGGACTTGCTGAAGGACGCCTTCAGCGGCAACGTGCGCGGGCTGGGTCCGGCCGCGGCCGAGATCGAGTTCGACGAGCGCCCCAACGAGCCGTTTCTCTTCTTCGCTATGGACAAGACCGATCCAGGCGCGTTCAATATGCCGCTCTACCGCGCCTTCGCCGACCCGGCGAACACGCCGGGCCTCTTCATCTCGAACAAAATGGCCAAGGGCTTCCGGTTCACCATCATGGATCTGCACCCGCAGGATGGGGAAGTCGATCGCGTCATCGAGCTTAACGCACCAGAGGATCTGTACGATATCGCCGCGCTGCTATCGCTGCCCCAGCATTACGCCATTGAAGCGATCCATAGCCGTGCTACCGGGGAGCAGGTCGTGGCCGTGTCCACCTCACGCCTGCACAATATCTCAGGCAAGTATAGCGGCAAGGACGATCCGGTCGCCCTGGTGCGGGTGCAGAAGGACTTCCCCTCCACCGGCGAGGTCCTGGCGCCGTACGCGGTCACGCCGCTCGCCGGTGGCTTCATGCGTGGCAGCCACGTCGGCGCGATTATGCCGGTGCGCCAGAACACCATCACCTCGTTCTTCGATGGTCCGCCGCTGGTCTCCTGCGCTGCGATGTGCGTGCAGCAGGGCCGGCTCACCGAGGTCGTCGACGCCTTCGACCAGCCGTTCTGGGACGAGGTGCGCCAGGAGGCAGCGCGGCACAACACCTGGATCCGGCAGCAGGGCTTCAACGGCCAGGTGATGCTCCCCATGGACGAACGAGAGTACACCGAGTTCCAGGACCGTGTGGAGACGTTGGCGCCGCGCTTTCGCCTGCGCTCGCGCCGGGCGGCGCCAGCCGCGGTGGCATGATCGCTGGCGTCGCGCGGCATCAAGGGTGATGTCCGCCCAAGGAACGCCAGCGAGGGTCCCATGCCACCGTCTCCCTATCACGGAAGATCCAGCGCCCGATGCTGTGCGCTGGAGCGTCAGGGCAGAGCGGCTGCTGGTCGACCAGCAGCCGCTCTGCCCTGTGTTTTTGTTTTTATGCTTTCACGCATGACTCCAAAGCAGCGGGGCGCTACGCGTACAGATCAACGCGCGTCGGCGGTAGCTCACAGCGCCCGTCCGGCCGGGGCCGCACCGCTAGCACCTGGTAGAGATTGAGCCGCCCGCGCCGAAAGCCGTGCGCCGCGCCGGCCATGTACAGCCGCCAGGTACGGTACGTGGCCTCGTTCGTCACTGCTACCGCCTCACCGCGCCGCGCCTCCAGCCGCGCCACCCAGTGGCGCAGTGTCTGCACATAATGCTCGCGCAGGCTCTCCACGTCGCGGACTTCCAACCCGGCCGTTTCCATTGCGGTGATCGTCTCGCTTACTGGCACCAGCTCACCATCAGGGAACACGTAGCGGGCAATAAAGCTGCTGCCACGGTGATGGCTGGGGGATGGCTCCAGCTGGCTGGCGATGCCGTGGTTGAGGAAGAGCCCGCCGGGCCGCAGCAGGTCGCGCACCTGGGCGAAGTAGCGCGGCAGTTCAGCGCGGCCCACATGCTCGAACATGCCGATGCTCGTGATCTTATCGAACTGCCCTCCAGCGCGCAGATCACGATAGTCACACAGCACCACCCGGCAGTGGGCGGCCAGACCGGCCGCGGCGATCCGCTGCGCTGCCAACTCCGCCTGGCGCTGGCTCAACGTGACGCCGATGGCGTCCACGCCGTACCGCTCGGCAGCGTAGAGACACAGCCCACCCCAGCCGCAGCCGATATCCAGCAGCCGCTCGCCTGGCCGGAGACGCAGCTTGCGGCAGATGTGTTCGAGCTTGCGCTCCTGCGCCTCGTCTAGCTCCTCTGTGCCTGTAGGGAAGTAGGCACAGGAGTAGACCATGCGCCGGTCCAGCCAGAGGGCGTAGAACGCGTTCGAAACGTCGTAGTGATACGAGATGGCGGCGTGATCGCGGGCGCGCGAGTGCAGGCGTCCGGCCAAACGCGCCGGCAGGCGTGAGGAGATCGGCGCAGTTGGGAGAGGCGGCAGCGAATGCGTGTGGCGCGCTCCGCCACCGCCGGCAGGGCGGGCGAAACGTAGCGTGAGGGCCGCGGCCAGGAGGCGCAGCAGTTCCGGCGCCGTGATCCGCATGCTACGCACAGCATCCGCCAGGTCGAAGGCTGCGATGATGTCCCCCTCGATATCGAACGCGCCGTGGACGTACGCCTCACCGAGGGCAAGGTCGGAGCGTTCCAGGGCGATGCGCCCGAGCGCAGCGGGGTCGTGGAACACCAGGGTGAAGCGCGGCGGTCCTGGTGCGTCTGAGCGCAGCTCACCCCCATCCCAGAGCCGCACGGCGAAATCGCGCGGCCCGTAGGGCTTCACCAGGGCCTCTACAAGGGTACGCGCCGCTCCGATCGTGCGATCTCGTGCCGGCGCAGACCACTCGTGCTGCCACGGCGTGGCAACGACACGCGAGAGACGATCCTGAGCCATCGGGCACCTCCTCGCTGGCGGCGCGTAGGGCGTGTGCTGGAGAGGTCTGCTAATACTATAATATTATCTTGTATCTATGTATCTATGTTTGGAACATAAGTATGTTTTTGAATATAAAACTGATTAATACACAAACATCGCGGGTGTATGTGCAGCAGGACTCAACGCGCGCCACAGCTTGCCACAGCGTCGCGCGAGGGGTATAATGCGCCCGGCGGTGCATCCGGTCAAGCACCGGCAGCGCCCTCTCTGTCACTATGCCTGGGACGCTGGCACAGGCGCCCGCCGCGTGCGATCTCGCTGGTTCCCTGGCCTGTGAGCTAGCCATAGGAGCACACGTCTTCTTGATGATTTAACAGCGATGATTCACGTTTCCACACTGTTGCAAAAGCTGCGCACTGCCGGGCGCGATCTCAAGCGTGAGGTGCACGTCTACCAGCTTGTGCTACAAGATCAGCGCACGCCACGACGGGCGAAGCTTCTCCTGGCGCTGGCTGTCAGCTATGCACTCTTGCCGTTCGATGTTATTCCGGACTTTCTCCCAGGCGTCGGGCATCTCGACGATGTAGTGATCATCCCCGCTCTCGCGCTCCTAGCGCTCAAGCTGGTCCCCAGGGAGGTCGTCGAGGAGTGCCGCCGGCGCGCAGCAGCGGGGCACTAGCAGACACCCTCTCCCGGGAGCGCTCACGCAGAGTTTAAACTAAAGCCAAGGTGAAACCCGCAGACGCCAGGCACAGAGCCATGGAGATCCCACCTTGGCTTAGGTTATAGTCAGGGGCGTACACGGGCGCAGGAGCTATACCAGCGACAGCGCTCGTGTTGCAGCGAAGCGCCATCGCTTGCTATGGCGTCCGCCACAAACACAGCTTGCTATAGTGTCCGTCACAGACACACGATCACAGCCACGTCGGTACAGTTGCCGCCGCAACTAGCTTGGGAACGAAGCGAACGCTCTAGACTGCGCTGCCTCTGATCATTGCGCATCACTATCAACACGGTTATGATTGTGCACGTCCAGTGGAGGGAACCCCAGCGGGGGTGGCAGGCCCGGCGGGGGCAGGGCCGCGCTCGACGGAACAGGCACGCGGGATGCGGACCGGGAGGCTTCGGCCGGTCCTGCATAGGGTCACAAGGGTCACAAAGGAGTTCTGGCACAAGGGGGAATAGGAGTGGCACTTGGTAGCTTCGGAGGTCTCGGCGGTTTATCAGGCGGTGTCCCGGGCAGGCGCTTCGCTGCCGGCGAGCTGGCTGCCGGGCGGCGCGGCGGGCTGGGGTTGGGGACGCGGCCGCCGGGCGCCTGGGACGCCATGCGGCGAGCATATCGCTACCTGGCTCCATACAAATGGTGGGTGGCGCTCTACGCCGTGCTGTGGCTGATCAGTACGAACCTGGACGCGTTCATCCCGATCATGGTGCGCGCAGCCATCGACAAGGGCATCGTCGCTGGCGACGCGCACGCCCTCGCTTGGTCGATCGTGGCAGCGCTCGGCCTGTACCTGGGCAAAGCCGTCTTCGGGTTCGGGCACCTGTTCACGTTTCACTTCTATGAAGCGATCATGGCGCGCGATCTGCGCGCCGACCTCTTCCGCAAGCTACAGACGCTCTCCTACCGCGTGCTCGATCGCGTGGACACGGGCCAGCTCATCGCTCGCTCAATCAGCGACGTGGATGCGCTCCAGCACTTCATGGGCCACGGCACGAACAGCATCGTCACGTCCCTGGGCAGCTATCTCATCGTGCTTATTTACGCCTGGAACCTGTCGTGGCAGCTCACGCTGCTCTCCATGGCGGTGCTGCCATTACTAGTACTTACTGCCACAGCGTACGGCCGCGCCACGCGCCCGCTCTATTCGGCTGTCCAGCAGTCCTATGGCCGCCTGACCGGCGTATTGGAGGAGTTTCTGAGCGGTATTCGCGTCGTGAAGGCGTTCGCCCGCGAGCCGGAGCAGCGCGCCCGCTTCGATGAAAGCGCCCGCGAGTTCCTGGAGCGCAATAACCGCCTGTCGTTTGTGTCGTCGGTTTACGTGCCCGCGCTGGTCTGCGTGGCCAGCCTGGGCACAGCTGTGGTGCTGTGGATAGGCGGCCGCATGACCATCGACGGCACCATCACCGTCGGCACGATCATCGCGTTCAATTACTACCTCGCGCGCCTCGTCGGCCCGACCCGCCGCGTCGGCTTCATCATCGGCACGCTCTCCCGCGCCGTCGCCTCGGCGCAGCGTATCTTCGAGATCATGGACACGGTGCCGGATGTGCAGGACCGCCCCGGCGCGGTCCCGCTGGAGAACCCGCGCGGCGAGGTCGTCTTCGAGCATGTCAGCTTCGAGTATGAGCCGGGCCGGCCCGTGCTCCAGGATATCTCTTTCGTGGCGAAGCCGGGTCAGGTGATCGGGATCGTCGGCGAGACAGGCTCGGGCAAGTCAGCGCTGATCGGCCTGATCCCGCGGTTCTACGATGTCACCAGCGGCCGTGTGCTGGTGGACGGCTACGACGTGCGGGACCTGACGCTCGCCTCGTTGCGGGCCGCCATCACCATTGCGCCGCAGGATATCTTCTTGTTTAACGAGCCGCTGCGGGACAATATCGCCTACGCCCGGCCAGATGCCGACATGGATGAAGTCGAGCGCGCCGCACGCTATGCCCAGGCGCACCGCTTCGCCGCAGCTCTGCCCCAAGGCTACGCCACCGAGGTCGGCGAGCGTGGCTCACGGCTCTCCGGGGGCCAGCGCCAGCGCACGTCGCTGGCTCGTGCCCTCCTGCCAGAGCCGCGCATCCTGATCCTGGATGATACAACCTCCAGCGTAGACACTCAGACGGAGCGGCAGATCGAAGCGGCGTTGCGCCGGGTGATGGCGGGCAAGACGACGTTCATTGTCTCACACCGGGTCAGCTCGGTCCGCCGCGCCGACGAGATCCTAGTGCTGGAGAAAGGTCGCATCGTCGAGCGGGGCACCCACGACGAGCTCGTACGGCTCGGCGGCATCTACGCCCGTATGGTGGCAGTGCAGACTGGGGAGCAAGAGCGAGTGGTGCATACTGCGTAGTACGTACTACGTTCCACGTCACGTACTGCGTACTACGTTAAAAACTCACACGCACTGATGAGGGTACACACTGATGATGGCCATGGGCTATGGCGCAGACTATGAGCTCACTGAGCGCGCCAAGCGCTTCGACCGTGAGCTGATCCTGCGCCTGCTGCGCTTCCTCGTGCCGTACAAGAAGCGGATCGCTGTCTCGCTGGTGCTGGTCTTCCTGAGCTCCGGTGCGGCGCTGGCGCAGCCGTATCTGATCAAGGTCGCTATCGACCAGGGCATCCGCCGCGGTGATCTCGGTATGCTCACCCTGAGCACACTAGCGTTCATCCTGGCGTTGCTCGTGTTCTGGATCACTTCGTTCGGCAACAGCTACCTGCTGAGCCTGACTGCGAACCGCGTGCTCTACGACATCCGCACTACGCTCTTCCGCAAGCTTACTAATCTCTCCATGAACTTCTACGATCGGGAGAGCGTGGGGCGGACGATCTCCAAGGTCACCAGCGATGTCTCCGCGCTCAACGAGGTGCTCACGCAGGGACTCGTCACCAGCATCGCCGACCTGGTGACGCTGCTCGGCATCGTGGCCGTGCTGCTCAGCATGAGCTGGAAGCTGGCGCTGGTCGCCATGATCGTCGTGCCAGCGCTGGCCGGTGGGGCTCGCTGGTTCGCCACCTTCTCGCGCGATGCCTACCGCCGCGTGCGCCGCGCCATCGCCGAGATGAACTCGACCCTGGCCGAAAACATCGTCGGCATGAAGACAGTGCAGGCCTTCCGGCGCGAGGACCGGAACTACCAGCTCTTCCAGCAGATCAACCGTGAGAACTACCGCGCCCTGATGCACGCCAATGTCTACCACTGCCTAATCTTTCCTACGGTTGATCTCATGGATGCCCTCGCGATCATCTCCTTGCTCTCGGCAGGAGGCGTGCTGATTTTCACCGGCGCTGCACCGGAGATCACCGTTGGCGTGCTGACGGCGTTTATCCTGTACGTCGAGCGTTTCTTCGAGCCGATCCGCGACCTATCGCTACGGTTCGATGTGCTGCAAGCGGCGCTGGCGGCAGGGGAGCGCATCGTCGAGCTGCTGGACGAGGAGCCGGCTGTGAAAGATGCGCCAGATGCTGTGCCGCTGCCGCCGATCCAGGGGCACGTGCGCTTCGAGCACGTCACGTTTGCTTACCGGCCTGGCCAGCCGGTGCTGCACGATATTACGTTTGAGGCCCGCCCCGGCGATCGCATCGCGCTGGTGGGGCGCACGGGCGCAGGGAAGAGCACGATTATCCGCCTGCTCAGCCGCTTCTACGACGTACAAGAGGGCCGCATCACCGTCGATGGCTACGATATCCGTACGGTGACGCAGGAGTCGCTGCGGCGGCAGATGGCAGTGGTGCTCCAGGAGCCCTTCCTGTTCACTGGCACCCTGCGCGAGAACATCCTGTTCGGCAAGCCGGATGCGACCGAAGAGGAGATGCTAGCAGCTTCACGGGCAGTGGGCCTCCATCCGCTGATAGAGACACTGCCCGAGGGCTACGACACGTACATTGAGGAGCGCGGGCGCAACCTGAGCGTGGGCCAGCGACAACTCGTGGCGCTAGCGCGGGCGCTGGTAGCCGACCCGCGCATCCTGATCCTCGACGAGGCCACTGCGTCAGTGGACACGGCCACCGAGCTACGCATCCAGGCGGCGCTGGAGCAGGTGATGCGCGGGCGCACGAGCATTGTGATCGCGCACCGGCTCTCTACGGTGCGCCATGCTACGGAAATCCTGGTGCTGGAGCACGGCCGCATCGTCGAGCGCGGCACTCACGACGAGTTACTGGCGTGGGGCGGCCGCTACGCCGAGCTGTATCAGCTCGGGCTGGCCTGGCAGGAGGACGACGACCTGGCTGTGCTGGGCGAGGAGATCGAAGAGATCGAGGAGCCAGCCGCGGCGTCGTAGGGACCCTTCCCCCGGCCCCTCCCCGGCACGGGGAGGGGAGCTTTGGGCAGAACATGCTCTCGGGGCATCGCTCGCCTGAAGCATAGCAAGCGCGTGTCCCAGGCACTAGAGTACTATAATTTGCACGTTTGAGCACAGGAGAAGCAACGATGGTAGAGGGCAGCGCGGTGACCCGCAGGGTACGAGCCCGCGTGGTCTTCGCAGGCCCCCACCGGCAGTGCAACGGCCTGGCCGCAGCGTCGGAGGGGCTGTGGGTGTGCGATCAGTTGGACAACCTCGTGCACCTCGTACGGTATGAGGACGGCGTGGTGGTGACCAGCTTCCGCACACCGGCGCGTAATGCCAGTGGCATTGCCTGGGGCGCGGGTAGCGTCTGGGTGGCGTCGAACGTGCGGCCGAGCGCAGTCTACCGCCATGACCCTGAGACGGGACACTGCCTGGCTGCGCTGATTCTCCCTGACGGCGACCGCGGCGGTGTCCACGGCATCGAGTGGTGGCCGTACCGTCCGGGCGAGGCAGCGCCGCCGCCTCCGCCGCCGCGGCCGCAGCTCCATCCCAGGACGCCCGGTGGCGCGCCGAATGCGGGCCCGGGCGTGAGCGGCACGCTCTGGGTGACGCGGCCGGGGAGCCGTATCATCCAGCATCTTGACGCTGAGACCGGCGATGTGCTAGGCACGATTCCCTTCCCAGCCCCGCGGTCGCACGGGCTCTACTGGGACGATACCGACGGCTCGATCGTCTGCGTCGAGACAAACACCAACATCTGCTACCGGCTCGATCCTGACACCGGCGCCATTCGCGATGCCTGGCGCATCGAGGGCGTGGAGGCGCACGGCCTGACCCGCAGCGCCGATGGCCGCGTCTGGGTCTGCGATGCTGCGACGAACAGTATTGCCGTGCTGGAGCTATGAATCTGGCCTCATCGCGGCCTCTCTCACCGCACTGGGGAGAGATCCCCGGGCTCTGTGCCCTCGCTCGGCCGGAGAGGGGTCGGGGTGTGAGGCAGCACATCACGCTTTGGTTGGGCTTGGCTGTGTCGTACCAGACGTCGCCGGCAGCAGCCCGGACCCAGGAGTCGCTACAGGGATGAGCAGCGCGCTTAAAGAGGGGATCGATCTAAAATACTAATACTACACATACTAATAAATACTAATATAAGTACTAACATACTTACTAACTATAGCTCTGCTCCACGCTGAGCCAGCACGATGCCGGCCAGGATGGCCACGGTCCCGGCCAGCAGGCCGAGCGTGGCAGGCTCGCCCAGCAGCCACACCGAGAGCGTCACGCCCAGAGGAGGGATCAGGTACTGCAGATTGGCGACGCGCGTCACCGGCACCCGGCTCAGGGCGAAGAACCACAAGGCGAAGTTCAGCGCAGTACAGGCTGTCCCGAGGTAGAGCAAGAGCCCCTGTGTGTGGAGGGGCGCCTGCCAGATTGGCGTCAGTCCGTCGGTGAACAGCGTGAGCACCAGCAATGGAGGCACGGCCCAGCCGGCGGCCAGCGCCGTGGCGGCCAGAGGGTTGGCGCCGCGCAGGGTGCGCCGTGCCAGGATGTTTGACACGGCGATCAAGACGCTGCCGGTGAGCGAGAGGGCCACACCGCGCCAGTCCAACGGCGCCGCGCCCAGAGCAGCCGCCCCGGCACCTGGGAGCAGCACGAGCCCGACACCAACGAGGGCAAGGGCTGAGCCGAGCACGAGCAGCAGACCGTTGCGGGCTCGACCGAGGGCAGCGGCGCCAAGGGCCAGCCAGAGGGCAGCCGTGTTGTTCAGCAAGCCGTTGACCGCTGCCGGAAGCAAGCGTTGCGCTGCCATGGCCAGCAACGAGGTGCCCACGAAGCTGACGGTGCCGAGGATGACTAAGGCGCCCGGCCGGGCGCGCCACTCCTCGTACAGCGCGCGGCGGCTCCCTATGACAGTGGCGAGCAGGCCGAGCACCAGCGCAGCGATCGCGGCGCGGGCGAAGGCGATGTGCAGGGGCGTCACATGCGCCAGCGCCAGCTTGGCCGCCGGGTAGAGCGAGCCCCAGCCAAAGGTCGCGATGATCGCGGCGAGATAGGCCACGCGCTCGGACGAGCGGGCTAGGAAGCATAACCGGGCGGCAGGCGCGACGGGCGCAAACCGCGTCTGCGGGTTGCTCACCTTCGCCGCACGCCCTCCGTTTGATCGGGCTCACACTGGCTGGTGCCCCTCCCCTGCGGCGGGCCGACCATCACGTCGGCCATGCCCCCGCGCCAGCCGCTGGATGCTGCGGAGTCCAGGCCGAAGAGCTCGCGCACAATGGCGCGGTGGCGGGGCTCGGTGTCGGGAGGCAACGCATCTGGCGGGAAGTAGGCGAAGCCGCTCACCTCGTCGCTCGCTCGGAACTCGCCGCTGACGATGCGACAACGGAACACGAAGTCCAGCAGCCGCTGTTCGCGGTTATCAACCAGCACGAGGTTCTCCACGACAATGTGCCAGCCAGACTCTTCTTGAAATTCGCGCTCGAGCGCGGCAGCCAGCCCCTCCAGACGCTTGACCGCGCCGCCGGGCAACGCCCACGGCGTCGCGCCACGGTAGCTATGGTGGAAGAGTAGCACATGTCCCTGTTCGTCGGTGACCATGCCCAGCACGCCGATGATGTACTTGGGGTTTACCAGCCAGAGCAACAGATAACGCGTCCACAGCGGCAGCCGGCCCCACACGCGCAGCACGATGCGCTTGACCGCTCGCCGCACTATGCCGTGGCGCACCCTCCCCTCCACAGCCTCAAGCTACGCTCACCAGGCTATCATACCCGGTGCTGCGCGCATATATTCAGGATACCCGGCGAGTGGCGCCGGGGTCCAGCTTCTGTGCCTAGAGCGGTGAGTGACGTCCGGCGGTGCGGCCTGCCCGACAGAGATATCTACGACGCTGGCCTGTGAGTCGGGTCATGTCCGAGCCGGCGCCGCCGCCTGGCTCACGATGTGGTGAGCGGCTTGGTGGCGCTGTCTGTCACCGGGCGCGGTGCCGGCGCGGCGGCAATCCAGAGGTAGGCGGCCATGCATGCTGCCAGGCCGAGGCTCCCCAGTACATACGTCACCGGGAGGCCAAAGACCCCGAGTAGAGCGTAGCCAAGCGCCGGACCCGTGGCCGAGCCCAGATCCCACCAGGTAGCATACCGGCTCATCGCGCGGGCCCGCTCACCGCTCAGCGCGAGACGCCCGGCACCAGCATCCAGCACGACAGCGAGCCCGGTGCCGCCGGCATACGCCAGCGCCACTCCGGCCAGGATGGTGTGCAGCTGTGATGCGGTGGCCAGCACGACTGGCCCGGCCGCCGCAGCCGCCGTCAGGCCGGCAGCCACCACACGCGTGCCCAGCCGGTCGATGAGGATGCCGAAGACCGGGCCAAGCGCCAGATCGCTGATCCACCGCGCCGCCAGCACCGCCCCGGTAAATGTTGCAATGCCCATTCCCAGGCCCAGCACCTCGACCTGCATCCCGAAGCGCATGCGGAAGAGCAGCCCCAGGGAACTACCCAGCAGCCCGGCGGCCAGCGCGGTCCACATGGCCGTCACGTGCACGACGGCCACCTGCCGCGCGGCGCCGTGGTGCTCTCCGCACAGGAGTGCCAGCCAGGTGTGCCGCAGCGGCACCCGTCCGGTCCGTGCGGCCGGAACTCGCACATGCACGTCATTGAGCGCCACAGTCATCGCCAGCGGCAGGCCCAGCGCGCTGGCAGCGCCGAAGAGCCACAACGCCGCTCGGGCGCCGATGGTATCGGCCAGCATTCCGCCGACAAGCATGCCGGCCAGGCTGCCCAGCCGGCTGATGCCCTGGTAGGCGCCCATCCCGCTGCCTAGCCGCCCGGTGCTGCTGTAGCGCAGCACAGTGAGCTGCCCTCCCAGCCGCAGGAGCGACCAGCTCATACCCCACAGCAGGCGCACTGCGATAAAGAGCGGCAGGCTCGGCGCCAGCCCGTACGCTGCCGTCGTGCCTGCACCGACGGCCACAGCGCCCAGAAACGGCAGGCGCACGCCGGCGCGGTCGTACAGCCGCCCGGCCAGCGTGTTCGACACCAGACGCACATAGCGATTCACGCTCAGCAGGAGCCCGACCGCGCCAACCGGCAGCCCAAACAGCTCGTACTGCACGGGGAGCACGGCATAGAGCATGGAGTCGCCGAGCAACGACAGGGCGACGACCAGCGAGACAACCAGCACCGGACGTGGTGGCATTCGTGCGAGCATTCCCTCCCCAAGATGGCTCAAGCGGCTGGAGAGACGGCGGTGAGCTTGGCGGAGAGCCGCTTGCTGCGGTACCCTAGAGTCCAATGCAGCAGCACGGCCTTTTTCGCATCGCCCAAGAGGCGCCGCAGCGCGCGCTCCCGTATCACCGCCGCCTCTCGTTTGAGGTGACGCCGCCGCTTCCAGACGAGCCGCTCGATCCGCTCCTGCGGGTAGCGGAAGAGCTGGCTCGGCACGAGCCGGTTGCGTTTGCCGTCACCAATGACCCGCGCGGTATTCCGCGCCAGCTTCCCTTTGCCACCGCCGCAGCGATCCGCCGGGTCACCGGCTGCCCGGTGCTGGTGCACTGGCGCGCCCGGCAGCGCGCCGGGAGCACGCTGGCTCTCCTGTTGGAGGAGCTCGCCCGCTACGACCTTACAGACGTGCTGATCATCGGCGGCGACCACTACCCGCCAGAGGCAGGTGTCGAGCTGGATTGGACATTTCGGCGCACCGAGGATGCGCTGGCTGCCCTGCGCGCCCGCGCTCCGGCGGACGTGTGTTTCTACGCTGCGGCCCACCCGCGTCGCTCGCCACTCACTGAGGATCGCCGTATCACCAGCAAGATCAGCGGCGGCGCACAGGGGTTCATCACCCAGGCCGTCTTCAGCGCGCAAGAGTACGCGGCCTATCGCGACCGGCAAGCCGCGCGCGGCGTCTCCAAGGTAATCATCCCGGGCATTCTACCGATCTCTAGCGCCGGCTTCCTGGAGCGCCTTGCCTCGCTGAAGGAGATCCGCGTGCCGGAGCACTACGCGGCCTTGTTCGCGGGCAAGACTCAGCGCGAGGCGACGCGGCTGGGCGGCCGCCTCGCTGCCCAGCTCGCCCGCGAGCTCTTTGAGGCCGGCGCTCCGGTGGTGCATATCTTCAATGCCGAGCGCCCACGCCTCGTGGAATGGCTAGTGCGAGAGCTCCGGGACGGAGAGGTGTGAGGACCGCTTCGTGGGGAGCGGTCCTCACACCTACTCCATCACCACAACTGATTTCAGCCCCGCCCGGCTGGCAGTGAACTCGAACGCGGCGCGCACATCGTCCAGCGCCCAGCGGTGGCTGATCAGCGGCTCGACCTGCACGATCCGGTGAGCGATCAGCTTCAGCGCCGTCGTGAAGTGATGCGGTGTGAAGTCGTGACTGCCGGTGAGCAGGATCTGCTTGTAGTGGATCACGTTGGGATCGAGCGGCACCTCTGCTGGCGGATAGGTGCCGGCGAACAGATTCACCCGTCCGGCGATGCCAGCCATCTGGAGCGCCTGCTGGATCGGCTCCGGGTGTCCAACGGCCACGATCACGGCGTCGGCGCCGCGTCCTTCGGTCAACTCTTTCACGCGCGCCACCGGATCCACCTGCGAGGCGTCGATCACGTCGTGCGCGCCGAGCTGGCGCGCTGCTTCGAGCCGGCGGGCGATGGGATCGCTCACGATCAGGCGGGCGCCGCGCCGGGCGGCAAGCTGCAGGTGCAGCAGGCCGATCGGGCCAGCTCCCACGATCACCACGTCATCGCCAAAGCTCATCGGCGTCATCAGATTGCCGTTGATGCAGCAGGCCAGCGGCTCGCAGAAGGCCGCCATCTCGTAGGTCACGTCCGGTGGCAACACGCGCACGTTTGCCTCTGGAGCGACGCCGTATTGGGCGAAGCCGCCGCGCACGCGGCGCTGCAAGTTGGTGCAGTAATTGAAAATGCCGCGGCGGCAATAGTGGCACTGGCCGCACACCACGCGCCAGTCTGCCACGACTCGGTCACCCGGCTTGACGGTGGTGACCCCCTCGCCGACGGCGATCACATCGCCTGCCCACTCATGGCCAGGCGTGCGCGGCAGCCCGGCCGCCCCGGGGCGGGCTCCCGTATAGGCACGGATATCGCTGGGACACACCCCACAGGCGCGCACTTTAATGAGTACCTCGCCCGGCCCCGGCGATGGCTCAGGTACTTCCTCGACCCGTAGATCACGCGGGCCGTATAACCGCGCTGCTTTCATATGTGAAAAACTCCTGCCCGGTCAACGTCTCCCACCACCAGCCTCTGTGGTGCCCGGATTGTACGCGGCCCTGCTCCCAGCGTCAAACGTTCGCCACAGCCGCTTTCACGCCGGCGAGTGCTCAGATCTTGCTCAATATTGAGCAAGAAATGAGCATGTTTCGGCCAGGTACGCCGCGCGGGGGCCGGATATACTTACACAGACGCCTTCTGCCCACTCCCCAAGCCTGCACAGGCGATCTACTTAGCAGCCCCGAGCCAGGTGGCTAGGTCGGTGCACCAGGGAAAACACTAGCCACCCGACTGGCGCATACATGCTGCGCTCTCGCTATCCTTGCTCTGAACAGGCTGGTGTGCTTTGCATTCCGACACGCGCAGGAAGGGGGACTGGCCCGCCGAGGCGTGCTCAGGTCTGGTGCTCGCGTGAGGGGGAGCTATGATCCTGCGATACATCCGCTGGCTCTTGGGGAGCGATCCGTTACGGCAAATCCGCTGGGGTACGCTCGGGAGCCGCTCTCTGGCGATCGGCCTAATCACGGGTTTGTCGGCACTGGCCATTGCTTGGGGCTCTAGCGCCCCAGGTAGTCATCGCAGCGCGATGTCTGGGGTAGAAGCGGCAGCAACGGATCAGACCGGTCAGGTACGAGAATTCACCCTAGAGGCCATCGAGGTACCGATCACCTTAGCTCCAGGCATAACCGTGCGCGCCTGGACTTACAACGGCCAGCTCCCCGGCCCGGAGCTGCGGGTGCGCGAGGGCGATACCGTGCGCGTGGTGGTGAAAAACTCACTGCCGGTGCCGACGACGATCCATTGGCATGGCATCGATCTAGCGAACGCCATGGATGGTGTGCCGGGCGTGACGCAGGATCCTATCCAGCCCGGCGAGACTTTCACCTACGAGTTTGTGGCAAAGCCGGCAGGCACGCGCTGGTATCATTCCCACCAGGACCCTGAAGTGCAGGTTCCCCTCGGTCTCTACGGCCCGCTCATCGTGGAGCCCAGAGATATCGCACCCGCAGCAGGCCAGCCGGCGCCGGTGCGGTACGACCAGGAGTACACAGTGATGCTGCAGGAATGGGCGCTGGGTCTCACCCCGGCAGTGGCAATAGGAGCGGAGGGCGCGCTCCCTCCGAAGACGCACTCCAAGGAGCTGGACCACGACTTCTTCCTGATGAACGGGCGCATCGGCGAGGCTATTCCACCACTCGTGATCAAGCAGGGGCAGCGCATCCGCATCCGGCTGATCAATGCCGGGAACCTTGTGCACAGCATTCACCTACATGGGCACCAGTTCAAGATCGTCGCTACGGATGGCAATCCCGTGCCGCCCGCGGCACAGCTGATCAAAGACACGGTGACCATCGGGCCGGCCGAGCGGTTCGACCTGGAGATTGTAGGGGATAACCCCGGTTACTGGATGTTTCACTGCCATATGGAGCATCATATGGCAAACGGGATGATGACGCTGCTGCAGTACGAGGGCTATCAGCCACCGCTTCTGGGCACCACCCATGTGCATGCCCCGCAGCCGGCTGCGCCGGCGGCCTCGGCCGATCCCACCACAGCTACTCAGCGCATCAGCATGACCGATAACCGGTTCGGACCGGCCACGGCGACGGTGCCGGCAGGGACAACCGTGGCATGGACAAATCAGGGGGTGAACCTGCATACTATCACCAGCCTGGATGGGCTCTTTGACTCGGGCGCCGTCAAGCCGGGAGACTCGTTTGCCTACACCTTTACCAGACCCGGCACCTACCGGGTGATCTGCCGGCAGCACCTGCTCAACGGTATGGCAGGAGTTATCCACGTACAGTAGCCTGCCGGGGTAGCCACAGGGCCTAGGCCCTGTGGCTACCCTCCCCAGCGCCGTCGAGGCGTGATGGATCACGCCGGATAAAAGCATGTCACCGCAGCACCCTGCGGTGGGAGGAGGGAAGTGATGCGGTTCCTCGCCCGGCTTTCTCAGTCCCTGTGTACGGGCTGCTCCCCTGTGATGCGCAGCCTTGTCGGCTTGTGCCTCAGCATTGCTAGCCTGCTTGTGCCGGCAAGTGGCCAGCTCACGACCGCGTACGCAGCCACGCAGTACACGGTCAGGGTCGGTGGGGAGAGCATCGACAAGTCGGCGCAGGCGCTGGGTTTTTATCCGGCCGTAATCACCATTGTCGAGGGTGACTCCATCACCTGGCAACAGACGACCGAAGAGCCGCACTCAGTCACCTTCTTTGGCACAATGCAGGATCTCCCTACGTTCAGCATACCAGCCCCCGGCGGTGGCGTGGCCATCAACCCGGCCTGGTTTAATCCCAACGGCGCGACGAGCTTCGCTGGCACAGGCCTGGCCCACTCCGGCTTCATGCCGGCGGTGGGAACCAGCTTTACCCTGACGTTCCCCAGGGCGGGAACATATCAATACATCTGTCTTGTGCATGGTCCCGGACAGCGCGGCGTGGTACGGGTGCTTCCGGCCGGCCAGCGGGCACCGATGACACCGGCCGAGGTTGATGCCCAGGGCGCAGCAGAGCAGAGCGCTGGGGTGGCCATCGCCGATATGCTCGGGCGA
Source organism: Chloroflexota bacterium (assembly GCA_042408875.1). GTDB lineage: Bacteria > Chloroflexota > UBA11872 > JBHOQS01 > JBHOQS01 > JBHOQS01. Next base: position 176,849 of record JBHOQS010000020.1, read on the forward strand.
GGGATCAGCGACCGGCAGACACCGGCAGCAAACGGCAGGACTGTGCATAACATTCGGGCAGATGTGCCGGTACCGCAGGGGAATATGGCTGTGCTCCGCTTCCTGCCGGGGAGCCTGACGGTGCGCGTAGGCGACACCGTCCGCTGGGACATGAGCGGGAACCCGGCCGCGTTCCACACCATTACGTTTCTCTCCGAAGCGCCGGTGCCTGATTTTCTGATCCCACAACCACAACAGAGCGGGCCGCCGCTGCTGCTGATCAATCCGCAGGTGCTCCAGCCGGCCGGTGGAGCAATCTACGAAGGCCGTGGCATGGTTAACTCCGGGCTGCTGTTCTCGCCTATTCCGGACCCGCGCGAGGCAATCGTTTCGCAAGGACTGTCGTTCCAGGTGGCCTTCACCAGGCCGGGCACCTACGAGTACATCTGCGTCATCCACGCCGCGCAGGGCATGCGGGGCACGATCACGGTGGTCGAATGACAGTGAGTCATGCCGGTGTATCCCAGGGATCGGTTCACAGCGTGGCCCCGCACGCACCGCTCACTATCGGCTTCGTCGGAGGCTGCTCTAGACATGAAGTCCGAGAGTTCGATTTGGCCCGATGTAAGTTGAGTTGGATGTTGAGTTAAGTAAGGAGGTTTCATTGCATAGTTTTGCGGGGATCCTAACCGTCTCGTTTCGGTATCCCATGGCAGCGCTGCTCTCGCCACGGCTGGTGCGACTGGCGCTGGCGCTCGCTCTGCTTGCCACCCTAGTCGGCGCAGCCGTACGCAGCCATCAGAGCGCCACGCCGGTTCAGGCAGCCCAGACCTGGGAGGTGCAGGTGGGCTATGACGATATGCAGAGCCTGATCTCGACCCAGGCATACTTCCCGAACCCGCTGACCGTCAACGCCGGCGATACAGTGGTCTGGAAGTTCGCTGGCTTCCACACGGTCACGTTCAACGGCAATGAGCCGCCCCTCCCGTTGATTGGGCCCGGGCCGAACCCTGGCGAGCTCGCTCTCGGGCCGGCGTTCTTCCCGGCGGGTCCGCAGGGACCGAACGCTCCGTACGACGGCACTGGCTATGCCAGCTCCGGCACGCCGCCGGAGGGCGGACCGCAGGACCAGCCATTCACTTACAGCCTGACCTTCACGAAGCCGGGGCTCTATGGCTACGTCTGCACGCTGCACCCCGGCATGCGGGGCGAGGTGCTCGTGCAGCCGGCCGGTGCGCCGCTGCCGGAGACCCCGGCGCAGGCGAAAGCCCGTGGCCAAGCCACGATCGGGGCGCTGGTAGGGATCATGCAGTCCGACCTGGGGCGGGCACGAGCGGTCAGTCTCGGTACGACGCATCTGGCCTACGCCGGCCTTGGGGATGCTTATGGCGTCAGCGCGTTGCGCTTTGTGCCAGGCGATGTGACGGTGCGGCGTGGAGATACTGTCATCTGGAGCTTCGCCGATCCGTTCGAGATTCACACTGTGACCTTCCCCTCAGGCCAGCCAGACCCCGTGTTCATCGACGTGCGGCCACAGCCGCAGGGGCCGCCGATCCTGGCGATCCCGGCGACCGTGGCCGGGCCAGTGGGAGGCACGACCTACACCAGCCAGGGCTACGCCAACTCAGGGATTATCGCCTACGGCGGATCATATGCCCTGACGTTTGACGCCCCGCCGGGTAAGTACGAATACCTGTGTATCGTGCACCCCTTCATGCGGGGCACAGTCACCGTCACCGAGTAAACCGGCCCAACGAGTAGTCCTGCACCGCTCGGCAACCTTGTTTCGGGCAGGCTCGCGAGCCTGCCTGAAACTTTTTTTTCAAGCGCGGAGGAGTGACCCCTCCCCCACACTGGCATCCAACGCTGCTCTGCGCTACCATGCAGGCTGCCGATGGCCCGCGGCGATCCGGAGCTCTGCTGCTGGGTCGGCCGTGACATGTGTGATGTTTTCTCCAGTTTCAGCGAGGGGCTCGATGAAAGCAGCGATCTTCTATGGCGGACCGGACATTCGCGTTGAAGAGCTGCCCGTGCCGGAGCCGGGGCCGGGTGAAGTGTTGGTGCGCGTGCGCGCAGCGGGTATATGCGGCAGCGACCTGCATGGCTACCGCGGCCATCGCTTTCGGCCCGGCGCCGTGCAGCCGCACCAGAGCGGCCATGAGCTGGCCGGAGAGATCGCAGCGCTGGGGCCGGGGGTAACGGGTCTGCAGATCGGCCAGCGCGTTGGCATTGAACCCGAGCACCTGGTCGGCTGTGGGGAGTGCCGCTACTGCGTGCGGGGCGATTATCATATTTGCCCACAGCGCGGCATGCGGCACGGCGAGCGCCACAGCAGCCATGGCTTCTCCGAGTACGATGTCTGCCTGGTGCGCAACTGCTATCCGCTTCCTGACAGCGTGCCCACCGACGCGGCGGCGATCCTGGACTGCTATGCCTGTGGCGTGCACGCGGTCAACCGCACGCAGCCGATGCCACACCATACCGTGGTCATCCTCGGCACCGGGGCTATCGGCATGACGCTCGGCCAGGTTGCCCGCGCGGCCGGAGCAGGCCGAGTGATCATGGTGGGCACGCGCCAGGAGCCGCTGGCGATCGCACGCGCGGCCGGCGCGGCCGACGACACTATCGCTGGCGATACCGAGGACCCGGTGCAGGGTGTGCTGGCGCGCACGAACGGTGAGGGCGCCGATATCGTCTTCGAGACGGTCGGCGGCACTGCGCCCACGCTCCAGCAGGCTGTGGAGATGGCGCGCCGCGGCGGCACGGTGAGCATTCTGGGCATCTTCACCCAGCCGCAGGAGCTGGCGGTGCAGACTGGCTATCGCAAGGAGCTGCTTATCACCTGGTCGAACAGCTATTCGACCTGGCAGGGTGTGCGCGAGTATCAGATCGCCCTGGACCTGCTGGCCTCCGGCCGCTGCCGCGCCGAGCCGATCATCACGCACCATTTCCCGCTCACCCGCATCGCCGATGCCTTTGCCGCGGCGGCGGACAAGCGCGCTTCGGGCGCGATCAAGGTGCTGGTGCATCCATAATAGAATAGCGGCCTTTTGCCTCCTCTCCGCGTACGGAGAGGGGCAGGATGCGGTCCCAAGGAGGGAGCAAACGTGAAAGTCCTGCTTCGCGAGCGTGATCTCTCGGACGACTACATTCGCTTCGCCGCGCAGATCGGTGCTGATGGTTTTGACATTCACAACGAGTACAATGTGCCTGGCGTGAAAGAGCAGGGCTACGCCGACGAGCGCGGCGTTCGAGCGCTCCTCGACCGGCTGCGCCGCTGGGGCCTGGGCGTCTACCGTGTGGCACCGCCTACGCCGCGCAACTACCTGCTGGGCCTGCCCGGCGGCGACCAGGAAGTGGACAACCTGTGCCGCACGCTAGAGGCGCTGGGCAAAGCCGGCGTGCCTTTCATGTCGATGCCCCTGCACCTAGGAGTGAACCCCGGCTACCGCGGCGGGGTCCGCGCGGTACACCGCGGCGGCTATACCATGCACGCGTTCGACCTGGAGGTCATGCGCCGAAGCCTGGCTGAGAAGCCACCGGAGCTCGTTGTAGACGTCGAGGCACACTTCGAGCGCTCGGTGCGGCTATACGAACGCCTGGTGCCCATCGCCGAAGCCTATGACATCCGGCTGATCCTGCATCCCTCAGACCCGCCACTGCCCGAAACCGAGTTCTCCCCGCGGCGCTGGTCGGCCATCCTGGATGCCGTGCCGAGCACGCATAGCGGGCTCTTGTACTGCGTGGGCACGCGCTATGAGTCCGGGGTGAACATCTACGACGATATCCGCGCCTTCGGACGCCGCGGCAAGATCTTCCACGTGCACTTCCGCAACGTGCGCGGCCAGATCCCCACTCATGGCGGCTACGAAGAAGTCGCTCTGCACGATGGCGATATGAATATGTTCCGCGTGCTGCAATGTCTGCGGTCGGTTGGCTACGACGGCGGCTTACAGATCGACCACCTGCCAAGCTACAGCGGGGACAACGCCTTCCAGGGCATGGCCTCGGCCTACGCCGTGGGCTACGTCAAGGCCCTCCTGGCCGCGCTGGAAGTCACCGGCCCCCCGGCTGGTTCAGGTGGCAGCCAGTGAGCGACGCGCTCATAGCCAGAGTGTGCCTCACGAGGATACGAGCCCGCGCAGATACTCGATCGTCTCACGCGCCTGGCGGTTGATCTCATCCAGGCTGCCCTCAGCCAGCGTCTCAACTAGCGCCGGGCCGCGGAAGCCGGCATCTCGCAGGATGGCGAACATGCGGGCGAAGTCCACGTCGCCTCGCCCCGGCTGGACGTTCACACTGCCGTGCCGGCCCCCGGTAGCATCCTTGATACAGAGCGCCACCACGTAGGGCGCCAGCGTGTCCAGCCCGGCAAGCGGATCGGTCCCCGTGTAATAGAGCACATTGCCTGGATCGTAAGTGATGCGGAAGGCAGGATGGGCGACCTGCTGCACCACGCGCAGGCAGTCGGCTGCGGTGGCCGAAATGCCACCGTGTGGCTTGAGCACGATGGTGCGACCGTGGCGGGCTGCTCGCTCGGCTGCCTGCTGCATCAGCGTCACGTACCGGCCATACTGGGACTCATCGTTCGTGCCGCCGACCTGCAGGTACGGCGTGCCGAGGCGCACGGCCACGGCGATCTCGCGGTCCCACGCGGCCAGATACGCGTCGTCCGGCAGGCTCAGCGGCACGCGCGGCAGATAGACGGCCGGCTCCAGGCCATGCCGCGCCACCAGCGTTCGCAACGCGTCGATCTCCGCCACCGAGGAGTCGCGGGACACCAACGGGATGCCCGGCTGGGGCATGTACCCGATGAGCCGAGCCCCGCTGGCGGCGATTCCGGCTACGGCATCCTCGACCGTATAGCCGCGCCAGGGGCGCGTGAAGAAACCGAGCAAGGCCTGAAACGCACCTGTCATCGCTTCACTTCCCTCCGCCGGGTGCGCGCAGTGTAGCCAGACGACAGGCCACCGTCAAGCGCTCGAAGCCTGTGCTGCTGGAGACCACCTGCACGCGCACCGCTGCTGCGCTAGAATAGCTTGCACCGCCAACGATCACCGCACTGCCGGAACGGTCACGTCGGGGATTGTGCTGCACGCGTATTTCTCTAAGGGGCGATTGATGCCTGTCTGGGCACCACCAGGGGATGAAGACTGCTTTCAAGGGAGGGACGCTAATGTACCCGTTCAATGCCGAGAAGCTGGCCATGCTGATGGAGCAGGCCGGGCTGGACCTGCTGCTGGCGAACACCAGACATAACATTCGGTATCTGACCGGCGGGTATTACTATCATTTCCATGCCAAGTTCACGCGGATCGGCACCAGCCAGTACCTGCCGGTGGTGGGGCTGCCGCGGGGTCGCTTCGCCGATGCCTTCTATATCAGCACCGTAGGAGAGCGCGGCCAGATCGAGGCGGAGGGGCTGTGGATCGAGAACCGCGCTGAGGTCGGGCGGGGCACGGTGCCCGTCGCCGAGCGGATAGCGGCCGAGATCGCTCGACGCGGCCTGGAGCGCGGGCGCATCGGGCTGGAGCTGCCGTTCTTCCCGGCCGATGCCTACGCTACGCTCCAGCGTGCCCTCCCACACGCCACGTTCGTGGATGCGACCCCTGTGCTGGACGAGCTGCGCGCCATCAAGACGCCGCAGGAGCTCGAGCTCCTGCGCAGCGTGTACGACCGCACTGCCCAGTCGATCTTGGCCACCTTCGCCTCCGGCGCGCCCGGCGTGACCACGAAAGAGCTGGCGCGGCGGGTGCAGCGGGAGATGGGCCTGCGCGATTTGAATTTCCTGTGGGTGTTCACCTGCGCCGGGCCGAGCTACCTGCGCGCGCCGTCGAACCAGACCTGGCAGCCCGGCCGCGTGCTGCACCTGGACGCCGGCGGTGAGGACGGCGACTACCTGGCCGATCTCTGCCGCATGGGATGCCTGGGCCAGCCCTCCTCGCTGGCCGACGAGCTGCACGCTGCCTGCCTGGCCGTTCAGACGAAGGTGCGCAGTCTGATCCGTCCGGGGATGCCCTGCAACGAGCTGCTCCGCGCCGGAGAGCGTGCGATCGCCGAAGGGCCGCACGCCGAGCTCGGGCGTTTCATCGCCCACGGCATCGGCATGGTCTCGCACGAGCAGCCGGTCATCACACCGCAGAACAGCCGGCCGCTGGAAGCCGGCATGGTGCTCTCGCTGGAGACCGAGTACAGGCACCCGGAGGTCGGCCACGTCAAGATCGAAGACGCGGTGGCCGTGACCGCCAGCGGCTGTGAGGGCCTGGGCGACCAGGGCCGTGAGTGGCAGATCGTGTGACGGCGCCCCTCACTGCCGGGTCCTCGCCGGTCTGGGGCCCACAGGAAGCCTCTGCTGCGGGCCCCCTCTGGAAGTCCCCAGACCGGCTCGCCCTCTCCCAGAGCGCGGGAGAGGGATGTCCGGGAAATGTTCGTTTGCCATCTAGATGGCTGTCTTCTAGTCAGGAGATGCTGCGATGGGCAAGCTGCGTGAACGCTATGTCGTTGACGAGACGGGAAAAAAGACCGAGGTTATCTTGCCGATCGAGGTGTATGAGAAACTGCTGGAGGATCTGCATGATCTTGCGGTTGTAGCTGAGAGGCGGGAGGAAAAGCCGATCAGCGCTGAGGAGATGAAGCGACGGCTGAAGGAAGATGGCGTCGTATGAGATCAGTTTCAAACCATCCATTCAAAAGGACTTACGGAGCATTCCGCAAGAAGTGGTTCTGCGAATACTGGATCGCATTGAAAAACTCCGAACTGACCCATTTCCTCAGCAGGCAGTAAAGCTCTCTGGTGCAGAACGGCTGTATCGCCTCCGTGTAGGCGAGTATCGTATCATCTACGAAGTTGAGACTCAGAGCCAGCAGATTATTATACACTATGTACGACACCGGCGCGACGCCTATCGCGTCCTTTGAAGACGTATCACTTGCATAGATTACGATCAACTATTGCTAGTCATCGCATCTCTTCGAGAATTGCTATCTAAGCCTTCTTCCTCCACGTATGTAGCAGCACCTGGCTGTGAGGGCCTGGGCGACCAGGGCCGTGAGTGGCAGATCGTGTGACGGCGCCCCTCACTACCCTTCTGAGCTGTACACGATCACACCACGGGCGACCTGGCCTGTCTCCAGAGCATGGAAGGCTTCGTTGATCTCGTCCAGGTTGAAGCGCCGTGAGATCAGCTCGTCGAGCTTGAGCCGACCGGCCTGGTAGAGCGTGATCAGGCGAGGGAAGTCCACCTGCGGCCGCGTCGAGCCGTAGGCGCAGCCCATCAGCGTGCGCCCGGTGCGCATCATCATCAGCGGCGAGAGCTCGATCCTGGCATCCATGCTGGCCACGCCGACGATGACGGCGACACCGCCCTTGCGTACCGCCTCGTAGGCTTGCAGGATGGTCTGGGGGAGCCCGATCACCTCGAAGGCATAGTCGGCGCCCAGGCCGCCGGTGAGCGCCCGCACCCGCTCGACAGGGTCCTCCCGCAGGCTGTTAATCAGGTGGGTGGCCCCGAACTGCTCGGCCAGCGCCAGCTTGTTGTCCAGGATATCCACGGCGATGATCCTGGCCGCCCCGGCCAGGCGCGCGCCCTGCACCACATTCAGGCCCACGCCGCCGGTGCCGATCACGACGACGTTTGCGCCCGGCTCGACCTTGGCGGTATTGATCACCGCGCCCACGCCGGTCGCCACGCCGCAGGCCACCAGCGCCGCGCTGGCCAGCGGCACATCCCTGGGGATGGGCACCACGTTGTTCACCGGCACAACGGTGCGCTCCGCATAGGAGCCGACGCCGAAGGCCTGGGTGATAGGTGTCTCACCTTTACGCAGGCGCTGAGACACCGGCACGCCGCCCGGCGGTGTGCAGAGGTGGGGCATGCCGCGCAGACAGTAGAAGCATTCACCGCATTTGCTGCCGAAGGCGATGATGACGTGGTCGCCCGGCTGCACCCGCGTGACCCCGGGCCCGACGGCCTCGACAATGCCAGCGCCCTCATGGCCGAGCACTGCCGGTAAAGGCGTGCCCAGCTCCTGCCGCCAGTGATGCACGTCGGAGTGGCACACACCGCTGGCGGCCAGCTTCACTTGGACCTCGCCCGGGCCCGGCGGCGCCAGCTCGACCTCTTCGACGACTAATGGAGCGTTCCGCTCATACACAACTGCTGCTCTCATACCGATCTCCGTGCCGGCGAGCGGAATGGTCTCAGGAGGCACCGTCTGTTCAGGCGTCTCCAGGGAAGTGAAGAATGACTGAAGAATGACGCGCGCCTCTCGCCGTGCAGGCACAGCATAGCAGGGCCGAGGCTGCCGGTCCAGCCACGACATGAACGTCTCCTGGTGGGTCTCCGTCGCGACCACAGCGGCACGATACGCGCAAGATCGGCACATGCCGCTGGCCCTAGGCAGGAGACAGGGAGTAGACAGGCAGTAGTAGGTGGAACAGCAGGCTGCTATACTGCCTGCTGATCAGCTGGGGTCGGCCCGGTATCTGCTGTGCCGCCAGTGATCTTTTCACCGACAATGTAGACCTGCCATTGACAATCCAGATCTGGAGCAACTGAGGAGTGGCTGATGCCCGTCTGGGCACCACCAGGGATGGAAACTTCTTTTCAAGGGAGGGTATGTATGTATGAACGATCTGATGAGAAGCCCTGCGCCTGGCCCAGAAGCAGTGGATGCCCGCCCTCTTTGGTCTTCGCTGGACAGGGCCATCACCCGGCGCCGCTCTATCCAGGCGACCCTCCTGTGTGCCACGATCGCGCCGGTGGCCGCGGCGTGCCGGCCGGCAGCGAAGGCACCAGAGGAACCAGCCCCGGCCCAGCGTACGCTTGACCGAAACCAGCGGGATCATCTGGTCTGGTTCATCTGGAGCTCGAACACCGGCGCCCGCGGCGAGGCGTACGCGATGATGACCCGCCGCTTTAACGAGCAATTCCCGAATGTCACCGTTGAGCAGATCTCCGGTGGGGGCGATCTCAAAGGCGTCATGGACAAGCTGATTACCATGATAGCCAGCGATTCACGGCTGGATATCGTGGGCGTCACTCCTGACCTCGTGCCCATGTACGCTGAGCAGATGAACGTGCTCGCTGACCTTCGGCCCTTCTTAAAGGTCGATACCTCGCTGAAGGAAAGCGACCACGTAGAGGGGATTGTCGAGTACCATGTTTGGAAGGGCAAGCTCTATGCGCTGCCTGTAGGGGTCGTGACTAACCACGCCTGTCTCAATCTTGATTCGCTGCAGGAGAACGGGATTGCACCGCCCGGCCCCGACTGGACGATCGATCAGGCCCTGGACATCGCACGCCGGACGACGGTGCGGCGCACGAGCGACGAGGACTCGACCTGGGGCTTCTACCACTGGTGGCAGGGCGTGCCGCGCTTTGTGTATAGCTGGATCCGCGGCAACGGTGGCGAGCCGCTGGTACCGCCTGAGGAGCCGACGAAGTCGCAGTGGTCCACGGACGCGGCGACCCGCGACACGATCCAGTGGCTTGTCGACCTGGCGCAAAAGCAGGGCATCATGCCCGTAAATCCGATCGGCGGCGTGTGGGGCGCCTTCCGCCAGGGGCGCGGCGTGCTCTCCATTATGGAAACGAACAACCTGTACCAGAACCCGCCGGCAGAAGGCGCGGCGAGCTTCCGCTGGGACGTCCAGCATCTTCCGTTGATGACGCGAGGGCGCTACTATCCGAGCTGGGCGTTCTCGTACGGGCTCTCGCGCGTGAGCAAGAACCCGCCGCTGGCCTGGGAATTCCTCAAGCACGTGGTCGGCCCTGAGGGACAGACTACTTGGTTCCGGCTTGCGCGGTTTGCGCCGAGTATCAAGGCGGTGCTGAACGGTGCCTATCTGCAGGACACCAACCCGCCGCAGAGCAAGAAGGTCATCGTGGAAAGCCTCATGGCGGCAAAGCCGATGCCGAAGTCAGTTGCCTGGCTGGACATCACGAACATCACCGCAGAGGTGCTCACAGACGTGCGGCTGGGCAAGCGACCGGTGAACGAGGGCCTCGCCGAGATCGACCAGCGCATCACCCTGGCGTTGCAGAAGAAATAGCCGGTCTCCAAGATCGACCAACTCAAGATTGACAACACCGCAGCATCTATGCTAGCATAGCCCCACAGCAGTGCCGCTGCGAACATACTCGCAGACGGTATCCTTTGTCGTGACAACTGCACAGCAACTGCGATGACGGGGAGTAGTAGGAGCCTCCCGGCGCCTCCAGAGAGCCGGCGTCTGGTGCAAGCCCGGCGGCGACGGTGCTCCGAACTCGCCCCTGAGCAGCCCCGCTGAACCCGGTCCGCCGGGCGGAGTTTGGAGAGTGTGCTCCCTGAGTTCCGGCGTGCCTGTGAAGTAGGTGGGGCCGGCGCTTGAATGCCGTTATCCGAATGAGTGGGCGCAGCTTCGCGCGGTGGAGCGCGGCGCGCCAAGCCAGGGTGGTACCGCGGGAACACGATCGAACTCCCGTCCCTACGGACGGGAGTTCGCTTGTTCTGGGCCCGGCCACCCGGGCTGCCGGTGCGCTGCCTGTGGGACGCGGCTGCGCCAAGCCAGGGTGGTACCGCGGGATCGGTATGCTCTCGTCCCTGCACGGGACGAGAGCATTTTTGTATACCCGACCGGTGTTATCCAACCGGTGTTATCCGGTGTTATAGGGACAGCGGGAGGCACTGGCGGGGAACTCGTACGCGCCGGGAAGGCTGGCGCTGACAGAGAAGGCAGGCGAGCCATGCGTAGCGATGTGATCAAGCTGGGCTTCGAGCGGGCGCCGCACCGCAGCCTGCTGCGGGCGGTCGGCGTGACAGACGAGGACTTTCGCAAGCCGTTCATCGCGGTCTGTAACTCGTTCGTCGAGATCATCCCCGGCCATGTGCATCTCAATAAGTTCGGCGAGATCGTGAAGCAGGCGGTGCGCGAGGCCGGGGGCGTGCCCTTCGAGTTCAACACGATCGGCATCGACGATGGCATCGCCATGGGCCATGTCGGCATGAAGTACTCGCTGCCTAGCCGCGAGTTGATTGCCGATTCGGTCGAATCAATGGTCATGGCGCACTGGTTCGATGGGATGATTTGCATCCCCAACTGCGACAAGATCGTGCCGGGCATGCTCATGGGCGCCATGCGGGTGAATATCCCGACGGTGTTCGTGTCTGGCGGTCCTATGGCGGCCGGCCGCCTGCCCAGCGGCCAGGTGGTGGACCTGATGAGCGTGTTCGAGGGCGTGGGCGCCTACCAGGCCGGCCGTATCTCTGAGAAAGATCTGGCCGAGCTGGAGAAGTACGGCTGCCCGACCTGCGGCTCGTGCTCCGGCATGTTCACGGCGAACTCGATGAACTGCCTGTGCGAGGCGCTGGGCATGGCGCTGCCCGGTAACGGGACGGCGCTGGCGCTCTCTGAGGAGCGCAGCCAGCTCGCTCGCCGCGCCGCCTTCGCGCTGATGGAGCTGATCAAGCGCGACATCAAGCCGCGCGATATCGTGACGCCGGAGTCGATCGACAACGCCTTCGCCCTCGATATGGCCATGGGCGGCTCGACGAACACCGTGCTGCATACGCTGGCTCTGGCGCATGAGGCAGGCGTGGACTACCCGCTGCGCCGTATCAACGAGGTGGCCGACCGGGTGCCGAACATCTGTAAGGTCTCGCCAGCCCGCCCGGATGTGCACATCCAGGATGTGCATCGCGCCGGCGGGGTGTCGGCCATCTTGCGCGAACTGGCGCGCCGCGAGGGCGTCCTGCACCTGGACCAGATGACGGTCACCGGCCAGACGCTCTGGGAGAACATCAAGGACGCTACGATCACGGACTACGATGTGATCCGCCCGCTGGAGAACCCGTACAGCGAGAAGGGCGGGCTGGCCATCCTGTTCGGCAGCCTGGCGCCGGAGGGCGCCGTGGTGAAGGTGGCGGCGGTCGCCCCGGAGATGATGCGTTTCACCGGCGAGGCGATTGTATTCGATTCGCAGGAAGAAGCGTGCGCCGGCATCCTGAATGGGAAGGTGCGCCCGGGCCACGTGGTGGTGGTGCGCTATGAGGGCCCGAAGGGCGGGCCCGGCATGCAGGAGATGCTGGCGCCGACGGCAAACATCGCCGGCATGGGGCTCGACCGTTCGGTGGCGCTGGTCACCGATGGGCGCTTCTCCGGGGCGACTCGCGGCGGGGCGATCGGTCACGTCTCCCCGGAGGCGGCGGCGCGCGGGCCCATCGCTGCGGTGCGCGACGGCGACAAGATCTCCATCGATATTCCCAATCGCCGTCTGGACCTGCTGGTGGATGAACGGGAGATCCAGCGCCGCCTGGCCGAGCTTCCGCCCTGGGAGCCGCGCATCAAATCGGGCTGGCTCAAGCGCTATGCCCAGTTCGTGACGTCGGCGAACACCGGGGCGGTGCTCCGATAGGTCCGTCTGCCTGGCTGGCGTTGCCCCGCCTCTGGCGCTTGGCATGCTGCCAGTCACCGCTGTAGCAGAGGGCGAAGAGGTCAGCCGCCCCGGCCGCTCGGTGGCGCGGCGGAGGGACGGCTGAGCAGCACGCTTTAAGTAAGTAAGATTGACGAAGTACGGCACGTGAGGAGAACGGAATGGGCACGCACGCGTTAGGAGTACGCTGGTCTGGCGGTCGCTTACCCCGCGGCGCCCGGCAAGGGCGCCGGCCGGCTCGCCGGGCCGCCAGACCTATCCTCCATGACGAGGGGAGCCGCCAGAACGCCTACGACGACTGACCCGAGTCTGCCCCGGCTGTGCGGCCGGGCAGGGATCGCAGAGAGGAATGAGGTGAACGCGCAATGTCCCAGCGCCTAAATGGTGGACAGATCCTGTGTGAGTGCCTGCTGCGCGAGGGCGTGGAGGTCATGTTCGGCATGCCCGGCGGCGCAGTCATTCCGTTCTACAACACCCTGCTGGACTACCCGATCAAGCACGTGCTCTGCCGCCACGAGCAGGGCGCGGCGCATATGGCCGACGGCTATGCCCGCGCGACCGGCAAGGTGGGGGTGTGCATCGGCACCTCCGGCCCCGGCGCCACCAACATGGTGACCGGCATTGCCACGGCCATGATGGACTCCGTGCCCATGGTGGCCATCACCGGCCAGGTGCCCACCTATGCCATCGGCAAGGATTTCTTCCAGGAGACCGATACCTTCGGCATCACCATGCCGATCACCAAGCACAATTACCTGGTGATGAACGTCAAGGATCTGGCGCGCATCGTGAAAGAGGCGTTCTATATCGCCCGCACGGGTCGCCCGGGTCCCGTGGTGATCGATATCCCTAAGGATATCTTCACCAGCGAGACGGAGTTCGTCTATCCTGAGAAGGTGCACCTGCCGGGCTACCGCCCGAACTATCACGGCCATATTCGCCAGATCCGCCAGGCGGCCAGGCTCTTGGATGAGTCGAAGAAGCCGATCATCCTGGCCGGGCATGGGGTGATCCTGTCAGGCGCGTACGATGAGCTGCGCGCGATCGCCGAGAAGGCGGATATCCCGGTGATCACCACGCTCCTAGGCATTAGCTGCTTCCCGGAATCACACCCGCTGTCGTTTGGCTTCTTGGGAATGCACGGCACGTACTACGCCAACATGGCGGTGTGCGAGTGCGACTGCATCCTGGCCGTCGGCATGCGCATGGACGACCGCGTCACCGGCCGGCTGAAGGACTTCGCACCCAACGCCAAGGTGATCCATATCGACATCGATCCGGCAGAGCTGGGCAAGAACGTGCCGGCGGCTGTGCCGATCGTGGGCGACGCCAAGCAGGTGCTGAGCGTGCTGGTGAACGAGATTCAGCCCAACTCGCATCGCGACTGGATCGAGCACCTGAACGCGCTGCGCATCCAGCATCCGTCCCTGGCGCTGCCGGAGACCGAGGAGCTGACCACGCCATACACCATCCGCAAGATCCACGAGGTGACGAACGGCGAGGCCATCCTGGTGACGGATGTGGGCCAGGCGCAGATGTTTGCGGCGCAGCACTACTGGTACGACAAGCGCAACTCACATATTACTTCCGGTGGCCTGGGGCCGATGGGTTACGCGCTGCCGGCATCGATCGGCGTGCAGTTCGGGCGGCCTAACGAGCTGGTGTTCTGCGTCACCGGCGACGGTGGCTTCCAGATGACGATGGAAGAGCTCGCCGTGATCGTCGAGGAGCGCCTGCCGATCAAGATCGCCCTGTTCAACAACGGGTACCTGGGCATGGTGCGGCAGTGGCAGCAGCTCTTCCACCAGCGCCGCTACTCGGCAGTGAAGATGTGGAACCCCGATTTCGTGAAGCTGGCCGAGGCCTACGACATCCCCGGCATTCGGGTGACGGAGAAGGCCGGCGTCGAGGAGGCGCTGCGCAAGGCCGTGGAGACGCCGGGGCCGGTGCTGCTCGATATCTGGGTCACGCCCGAGGAATGTGTCTGGCCGATGGTGCCGCCCGGCGCCAGCCTTCAGGAGACGATCGAGCGCGAGGAAGATTACCGGCCGGTGCCGGTGCACAAGCTGGCCACGGTCGGTTCGACGGGCGGCGTGTAGCGGCCGGCTGTGCGCCGGGGTGCACCTGATACCCGGCAAGCACACCCCAGCGCACAGCCAGGGGAAGGATGGACGTAGGTGAGGTAAGGGAAGAGGCGATGAAGCACATCATTGTGGCGCTGGTGCAGAACCAGCCAGGCGTGCTGCAACGCGTGGCGAGTATGTTCAGCCGCCGCGGCTTCAATATCGAGAGCCTGGCCGTCGGCCATACCGATACCACGAAGATCTCGCGCATGACGATCGTGGTTGACGGCTCCCATACGGTGGTCGAGCAGGTGACCAAGCAGCTCTATAAGCTCATCGATGTGCTGAAGGTGAGCGACGTCACCCACGACCGCCGGGTGGACCGCGAGCTGGCGCTGATCAAGGTGGCCGCCACTGGCGCGACGCGCGGGGAGATCTCGCAAATCGCTGAGCTCTTCCGCGCCAAGATCGTCGATGTGGCTCACGACTCGGTGATCGTGGAGGTCACCGGCGAGGAGGAGAAGATCGACGCGCTGGTCGGCCTGCTGCGCCCCTTCGGCATCAAGGAGATGGTGCGCACGGGCACGGTCTCGATGGTGCGAGGCAGCGTTATCGCGGCCAGGGAGCAGCCGGAGGAAGAGGTGGCGTAGGACAGCCAGACCTCGCCCTGACCCGCCTGCTTGGCCGGGAGGGCCGGGACGAGGTCTGGCTGCGCAGGCCTGTGTGGTGCCCCTCTAGAAGGGCACGCCGCACAGGCCTGCTCGATGGCAGAATGCGCCAGGCTTCTTGAGTGGTCGCGTGAGTCAAAATAGGCCAAAGGGATAGATTCACTCTACACTAACTACCACTAACTACACGAAAAACCAACGAGCAGACCAAAAGGACACGATACGATGGCCCGCATGTATTACGACCAGGATGCCGACCTGGGCCTCTTGCAGGGCAAGAAGATCGCCGTCCTGGGCTACGGCAGCCAGGGACACGCCCACGCGCTGAACCTCAAGGACAGCGGCTGCGATGTGATGGTCGGCCTCTACCGCGGCAGCAAGAGCTGGCCGGAGGCGGAGAAAGCCGGGCTGGAGGTCGCTGAGACGGCTGAGGCGGTGCGGCGTGCGGACATGATCATGGTGCTGGTGCCGGACCAGGTGCAGCGCCGGCTCTACCTGGAGAGCATCGCGCCGAACCTGAAGCCGGGCAAGACGCTCATGTTCGCCCATGGTTTCAACATCCACTTCAGCCAGATCGTGCCGCCGCCGGAGATCGATGTCTCGATGGTGGCGCCCAAGGGCCCCGGCCATCTGGTGCGCTCGGTCTTCCTGGAGGGCGGTGGCGTCCCGGCGCTGATCGCGGTGTACCAGGATGCCAGCGGTCGCGCGCACGACTACGCCCTGGCGTACGCCAAAGGCATCGGGGCGACGCGGGCCGGCTGCCTGGACACGACCTTCCAGGAGGAGACCGAGACCGATCTCTTCGGGGAGCAGACGGTGCTGTGCGGCGGCGTCTCGGCGCTAGTGAAGGCGGCCTTCGAGACATTGGTCGAGGCCGGCTACCAGCCAGAGCTCGCCTACTTCGAATGCATGCACGAGCTTAAGCTCATTGTTGATTTATTCTACCAGGGCGGGCTGAGCTACATGCGCTACTCGGTCTCGGACACGGCTGAGTACGGCGACTACACCCGCGGGCCGCGGATCATCAACCACTCGGTTCGCCAGGAGATGAAGAAGATCCTGGAGGAGATCCAGACCGGGGCCTTCGCTCGCGAGTGGATCCTGGAGAACCAGGCCGGCCGCGCCGGGTTCTATGCCATGCGTCGCCGCGAGCAAGAGCATCCTATTGAGCAAGTCGGCAAGCAACTGCGTGAGATGATGCCGTGGTTGAAGAAGTAGTACTTACTGCGTACTGCGTACTACGCGTAACAACACAGGCAGCGGAGCCTACTGGAGGGTCGCGCGTCGCACTCAACTATTGCAGTACGCACTATTGCAGTACGCAGTAGGCGCTACGCCTAGCATATCGAGGAGGGAGAGACCATGCCAGTCGGAGGAGCGAGTTCAGACCACGTAATTATCTTTGACACGACCCTGCGAGACGGTGAGCAGTCTCCTGGAGCAACCCTGAACATCGAGGAGAAGCTGGAGATTGCCCACCAGCTCGCCCGGCTTGGCGTGGACGTGATCGAGGCGGGCTTCCCCATCTCGTCGCCAGGCGACTTCGAGGCAGTGCGACAGATCGCCCGCGAGGTGCGCACCTGCACGATCTGCGGGCTAGCGCGTGCTGTTCCGGCGGACATCGATCGCGCCTGGGAGGCGCTGCGCGAGGCAGAAGACCCGCGCATCCATGTCTTTATCTCCTCCTCGGATATCCACCTGGCGCACCAGCTCCGCAAGAGCCGCGACGAGGTGCTCGAGACGGCCCGGGCGATGGTGGCACGGGCAAAGTCCTACCTCTCGAACGTCGAGTTCTCGCCCATGGACGCCACGCGCTCCGATCGGGAGTATCTTGTCGAGATGCTGAACGCGGCGATCGAGGCCGGCGCCACCACGATCAATATCCCCGATACGGTAGGCTACGCTGTGCCCGAGGAGTTCGCCGACCTGATCCGCTACCTCTACGAGCGGGTACGCGGCATCGACAAGGTCGTGCTGTCGGTGCACTGCCATGACGATCTGGGGATGGCGGTGGCGAACAGCCTAGCGGCGATCAAGGCAGGAGCGCGGCAGGTGGAGTGCACGATCAACGGGATCGGCGAGCGCGCTGGCAACGCCAGCCTGGAAGAGATCGTCATGGCGCTTAAGACGCGCCGCGATTTCTTCGGCCTGCAGACGCGTATCGATACCACGCAGATCTACAAGACCAGCCGCCTGGTCTCCAGCCGCACCGGTATCCTGGTGCAGCCGAACAAGGCGATCGTGGGCGCCAATGCCTTCGCTCATGAGTCCGGCATCCACCAGGACGGTATCCTGAAGGAGCGCTCGACCTACGAGATCATGGACCCACGCGACATCGGCCTGGTGACCTCGACGCTGGTGCTGGGCAAGCACAGCGGGCGCCATGCCTTCCGCGCTCGCTTGCAGGAGCTGGGCTATGAACTCTCTCCGGACGAGCTGAACCGCGCTTTCGCCCGCTTCAAGGAGCTGGCCGACAAAAAGAAAGAAGTCACCGACCGCGACATCGAGGCGCTCATTGCCGACGAGGTGCACCAGCCAGCGGAGATCTTCCACCTGGAGCGCGTGCAGGTCTCCTGCGGTGACCACCTGATCCCCACGGCGACGGTCACCATCCGCACGCCGGACGGCCAGGAGGTTACCGAGGTTGCCACGGGCACTGGGCCGGTGGATGCGACGTACCGCGCCGTGGACAAGATCGTGCAGGTGCCGGCGCGGCTGGCCGAGTATGCGGTGCAGGCAGTCACTGCGGGCATCGACGCCATCGGTGAGGTGACGGTGCGGGTGGAGAGCGACGGCCGTACCTTCAGCGGCCACGGCGCCAGCACCGATATCATCGTGGCCAGCGCCAAGGCGTATATGAACGCCCTGAACAAGGTCACTGCCTATCGTAAGCAGGCGGAGCGGCGGGCGAATGGCCATGCCTCTGCCACTGTGCAGACCGCGCTGGCAACGGCCACCGCAGGCGAGCGGCGCTAAGATCGGCTGGCCTGTTCCGGGGGCGAAACGAACCGGCGCGCTGGCGCTATAACGTGAGCCTGCGCGGTTGCCCCGACAGGGGGGAGTGTTTCCTTCAGGCAGCATGGTCCTCCCTCTGGCAGGCCAGACCGTGCGGTAGCGGGCTCTGCTCAAAAGGTGGCGAGGCTGGAGACCTGCCGGTAGCATCCGGTTCGCGTCGCTCCCGAACTCCGGTCACGCGGATGTTCCGGCGAGGGATAGAATCCCTGCCAGTACTATCCGTGCGATCCATTCCTGAAATCCATTGACAGCATCTGCCGGCAGCAGGAGCATCCACGAGCATGCCCTATACGATTGCAGTACTCCCCGGTGACGGCATCGGGCCGGAGGTCGTCGCCGAAGGGGTCAAGGTCCTTCACGCAGTAGGCGAGCGCGCCGGTAGGAGCTTTGAGCTCCTGTGGGGCGTCGCCGGCGGTGCGGCAATCGACCAGTACGGCACGCCGCTGCCGCCGGAGACATACGCGCTCTGCGAGCAAGCCGACGCTATCCTGGTGGGCGCATGCGGCGGGCCAAAGTGGGACGATCCCCGCGCCGAAGTGCGCCCGGAGCAGGCGCTCTTCACGCTGCGCAAAAGCTTTGACCTCTTCGCCAACCTGCGCCCGGTGCGCGTCTTCCCTGCGCTGGTAGGAGTGAGTCCGCTGAAAGCGCGGGTGATCGAGGGCGTTGACCTGCTTATCGTGCGTGAGCTGACCGGCGGCCTCTACTTCGGCCAGCCCTCGCGGCGGTGGGAGGAGAATGGTGAGCGCCGCGCTGTCGATACGCTCCCCTACTCCGAGCGGGAGATCCGCCGGGTGCTCCAGGTGGCGATCGGGCTGGCCCGCACTAGGCGCAGAAAAGTCACGTCGGTAGATAAGGCGAACGTGCTGTGGACCTCGCGGCTGTGGCGCGAGATCGCCACCGAGATGGCCGCGGCCAATACCGATGTGCAGGTCGAGCACGTCCTTGTGGACGCCATGGCGATGCACCTGCTGCGCCGGCCGCGCGACTTCGACGTCATCGTCACCGAGAATATGTTCGGCGATATCCTCTCCGACGAAGCGTCGCTGCTGGTCGGCTCGCTGGGGATGCTGCCATCGGCTAGCGTCAACGAGGGCAGCAAGGGGCTCTACGAGCCGGTGCACGGCACGGCGCCCGACATCGCCGGGCAGCAGAAGGCGAACCCTTTGGGAACGATCCTGAGCGTGGCCCTGCTGCTCCGCCTGTCCCTGGGCCTCACCACGGAGGCCGATGCGGTGGAGCAAGCGGTGGAGCAGGTGCTTAGCGAAGGCTACCGCACTGCCGATATATATGACGAGGGCGCCACCCTCGTCAGCACCGCGCAGATGGGCACGCTCGTTGCCGAAGCCATTCGACGCGGGAAGTGAAGCGGAACGTGAAAGTGAGATGATGCAAATGTCCAGCACGATGTATTCGCCAGCCACGCCGGTTACGCTCTATGACACCACGCTGCGTGATGGTACGCAGCGGGAGGGCATCTCGCTCTCGGTCGAGGACAAGCTGAAGATCGCGCGCAAGCTGGACGAGCTGGGCATTCATTACATCGAGGGCGGCTATCCGGGATCCAATCCAAAGGATCGCGAGTTTTTTGCCCGTGCGCGGATGATGCCGTGGCGCAAGGCCCGCATCGTCGCCTTTGGGAGCAGCCGCTACAAGGATAACCGCGCTGAGAGCGATCCAAATCTGCGGGCGCTCCTCGACGCCGGCACTGAGACGGTTACCATCGTCTGCAAGAACTCACAGCTTCACGTCGAGCGCGTGCTGGGCACGACGCTGGAGAATAACCTGCGCATGATTGCCGATTCAGTCGGCTTTCTGAAGCAGCACGGCCGCGAGGTGTTCTACGACGCGGAGCATTTCTTCGACGGCTACAAGGAAAACCCGGCATACGCCCGCGCCTGTCTGCGCGCTGCCCTCGAGGCCGGTGCCGACTGCCTGGTGCTGTGTGACACGAACGGAGGCACGCTTACCAGCGAGCTGGCGCCGATCGTGCGGGCAGTGGTGGACGAGTTCGGGCCGCTGGGGGCGAAGATCGGCATCCATACCCACAACGACTGTGAGCTGGCGGTAGCGAACAGCCTGGCGGCGATCGAGGCCGGCGCGGTCCACGTGCAGGGCACGATCAACGGCTACGGTGAGCGCTGCGGCAACGCCAATCTCTGCGCCATCATCCCGAACCTCAAACTCAAGATGGGCATCGACTGCATCTCCTGGGAGGAGCTCGCGCGGCTCACTGAGGTCTCCCGGTACGTTGCCGAGATCGCCAACCTCATTCATGACAATCACATGGCCTATGTGGGCGCCAGCGCCTTCGCACATAAGGCCGGCTACCACGCCGACGGCATGCTCAAAGAGCCCACCAGCTACCAGCATATTGACCCGGCGCTGGTGGGCAACGAGCAGCGCATCCTCGTCTCAGAACTCAGTGGCAAAGCGTCTATTCTGGGCAAGGCCCGTGAGTTCGGCATCGAGCTCGGCACGAAAGAGGCCGCGGCGGCGTTCTTCGAGCGAGTGAAGGAGCTCGAACGACAGGGCTACCAGTTCGAAGGCGCTGAGGCGTCGTTTGAGCTGCTGCTGCGTCGCGCTGCCCCCGACTACGAGCCTCCGTTCAAGGTCATCGACTTCCTAGCGCTGGTCGAGACGCGCCGGGGCTCAGCCGTGTTCGCTGAGGCAACGGTCAAGCTGGAGATCAAGGGAGAGATCCAGCATACCGTAGCCGACGGGAACGGCCCGGTCAACGCGCTTGACCAAGCCCTGCGCAAGGCCCTCCTGCCGTACTATCCTGAGGTGGCGAACCTGCGCCTGACCGATTACAAGGTACGTGTCATCGACGGCACGTCGGCCACCGCCGCAGCCGTGCGAGTGCTGATTGAATCCACCGACGGCGTGCGCCGCTGGAGCACGGTAGGCGCCTCGACCAACATCATCGAGGCGAGCTGGTTCGCCCTCGTAGACAGCCTCGAGTACGGCCTGCTGGTGGCGCGCCGGGCCGTCGCGCGCGAGCCCGCCGGTGCGTGAACGAGCTGCCTGGGAGAGCTAGCCGCTGCCCGCCGCGCAAGCGGCGCAGGCGTTACACGGCACATCCCAGGGTCCGGCAAGACGTCTTCATATGGGTGTATGTGATCCGCTGAGAATATGAATAATAAATTAATTAGGTATAGGTGATCCGCGCGGGGGCACCCCAACGCGGCCACGAGGATCACGTCTGGGTTGCTGCGCCTTCTGCCGATTATCTACTCACCTGAAGGTGTGGCGTGGAGCGGCCGAGTTATGACCGCGCCTTTAAGGTGCTGGTAGACGCATTCCCACGGTCGTATGCGGCCTTCGCTCTCGGGGAGAAGATCACCAGCCCGGTCGAGCCACTTGACCGCGAGTTGACCTCTGCGACGCGACGTATCGACAGCCTCTTGCGGATCGCCGGAGGGCCGGCGATCGCGCTGATCATTGAGGCGCAAAGCTATGCCGATGAGAAGCTGGAGGAGCGCCTCTGTGACTATTGTGTCCAGGTCATCCGGACTCACGGGCTGCCGGTCAGCGCCACAGTACTTTTTCTTCAACGCAGTGCGTGTCCTGATTCGGCACGGGCGGGGAGCACGGCAACCTGGCGGTCTGCGCCGGTCGGAGGCCGGAGCACGCTGGCGGTGGAATACCGTCCCATCCGCTTGTGGGAGCTCGATGGGACGGCGGCTCTCCAAACCCTTCCGCCCGAGCTGGCACCGCTGATCCCGCTGATGGACCATGGCAGCCGGCCGCCAGAGCAGGTCGTGCAGGCCAGTCTGGCTTGGGCCCTGGAAGTGCGAGAGCCTGGCACGCGCGAAGATGTGTACGCCTGTACTGCTGCGCTGGCCTCGCTGCGCTATGATAGTGCTGTGATACGCCGTCTGGTGGAGGAACGCATGATCGCAGAGACGCCGCTTATTCAGGCGCTACTCCGCGAATGGACCGAAGCTGCACGGCGCGAGGCGGCCGCGCGCGGCCGCGCCGAGGGCCATGCAGCTGGCCGCGCTGAAGGCGAGGTGGAGGCTGCCATCCATATCGCCGCACGGATCGCGCGGGCGCGCTTCGGTATGGTCCCTGAAGGTCTTGAGGAGCTGCTGCGCGGGCTGGAGCACGACCAGCGCGAGGCGGCGGTGGAACGGCTGGCGGTGGCGGGCTCCCTTGAAGAGTGGCTTGCGTCGCTACGCTAGAGCCTAATGGACGCTCCCTTATGGGGGCAACGAGTCGCGACACTCCATGGTTGCTCGCCCGGCTGCTGGGTGCTATACTTTCTCTCGCTGAGCGAGAGCGCACTTGCCCCCGTAGCTCAGAGGATAGAGCGCTGGCCTCCGGAGCCAGGTGCGGGCGTTCGAGTCGCCCCGGGGGTACCACGCAGCACGCCGGAGACATTTCCGGCAACATCATGCGGAAGTGGCGCAGTGGTAGCGCGTCTCCTTGCCAAGGAGAAGGTCGCGGGTTCGAATCCCGTCTTCCGCTCTTGCTTGTGAACGCAGGACTATCTCTTTATTGTTAGAAGATAGTCCTGCGTTCATTATCTCCCCAGGATCTGCTGCCTGCTGTCTCACAAACCGGCTGCAGCGAACTCCTCCCAGATGTTCTCCGGCAGCGGCGTGGTGACGGCAGCCACGTTTTGCTCGAGCTCGGCAATGTTTTGATTGCCCAGCGGATTGCCATGGATGCGTGGCTCGCGCAGGCAGAACTGCAGCGCCAACGCCAGCAGGCTCACGCCGCGCTCCATGGCCCAGGCGCGCATGCGTTTGGCCCGCGCGATGTCCTCCTGGTTCGTCCAGCGCCCGCGCCGCGCTGCCTCATCGACATCCACGCCGGTCAAAATGCCGCGCACGATGGCGAAGCCGTTCAGCACCCCGATGTCTCGTCGGGCCGCCTCGTCCAGGATCCCGCCCGGCGCAGCAGCGCTCTGGCGCAGCAGGTTGTAATCATTGAACGTGAGCATGACATCCACCTCGCCGGTGGCCAGCGCTTGGCGGTGAAACTCGTGCGGGCGCATGCCGAAGCCCACGTTGCGCACCAGCCCGCGCGCCTTGAGCGTTAACAGCCCCTCCAGCGCCCCGCCCGGCGCCAGTACCGGTTCCATCTCAGCAGGGTCGTGCACCAGGACAGCGTCGAAGTAGTCGATGCCCAGCAGGGCAAGCTGGTCCTCGACGTCGCGGATGGCGTCCTCGGCGGTGGGAGCCAGCTCGCGCTGGAGTTCCGAGCGCTGGCGGTGCAGGCAGAGGCGGCCGGAGATGATCACCTGCTCGCGCGGCACGCTCTTGAGCGCCAGGGCCAGCTTGCGCAGGGAGTCACCGTAGCAGCGGGCGCAGTCGAAGTGGTTGACGCCTAATTCAATAGCACGATGGATGAGGCGCACGGCCTCATCATCCGCCACAGGGCCAAACATGTTCCCGAAGCCCTGGGTGCCGAACGGGATCACCGGGATCGAAAGCTCGCTCCTGCCCCACCGGCGGCGCGGGACGCTCCCAGGAGCACCAACCGCGGGCGATGCGGAACCTGCGTCAGTTGGCGGCATATGACGTTCCCTCTCTTTGGCTTCGTCTTCTCCCGCACACCTCCGGGCAGGCGCCGGTGACGAGTCGGCGCCTGCCCTCTCCAAACGGTGCAGCACTCACTGTGACAGCAGTGCGTTGACTGCCTGTTCTGCCTGCTCCAGGGCAGCGCGCGGTGCAAGCTGGTTGCGCACGCCCTGCTGCAAGGGCGGGATCAGCACCGGGATGGTGTCCACATACCGGGGATGTAGTTGCATGAAGCTGGCGCTGGCAAGATGCCTCTCCCAGACTTTCAGGTGTCCAATCACCGGATGCGTGCTCTTTTGAAACTCATCAGAATTCAGGATCTTGCGGTTGGCTGGAAGCTGGCCGGCAACCGACCAATCGAGCGTGTGCTCCACCAGCCAGCGCACGAAGTCGAAGGCGACTGCGCGCTTGTGTTCGTCTACTTTGTCTTGCCGAGGCAAGGCGAGCTGATGGCTCTGGGCCCACCACGCAGGTCTGGCAGGATCGAGCTGGGGCGCAAACCCCACGCGCAGATCGTTGAACACCGGGTTATCCGGCCGGCCCAGCCGGTTCAGGTTCCAGGGGCCATTCAAGAAGCTTGCAACTCGCCGCTGCTCGAACATGTCGAGCAGTGGCTGCGGCAATGGCTGGTTCGCCCGGAGAAAAACCTCGGCCATGAACGAGAGCGCGGTATGCCCGGCCGCGGAGTTAAATGCGGCCTTCTTGCCGTCGTCTGAGAACAGGGTCCCACCGGCCTGACGCAGGTGATGGTAAAACGTCCAGATCAGCCCTTCTCCCCCGTCGCTGACAAAGCCGCCATGCCGGTCGCTTCGGGTGAGCTGCCGAATCCAGTCCAGCCAGTCGTTCCAGGTCTGCGGTGGCTTGTTGGGGTCCAGGCCGCTCTCTGCTACCACTGAGGCATTGTAGAACAGCATGTAGCCGTGGATATCGAGCGGGATGGAGTAGCGCTTGCCCTTGTACTCGCTGGCACGCCAGACGTTGGGGTCGAAGTCTTCTGCTTTCAGGCCGACCTGCTGGAGTTCACGCGGTAGCAGGTCGAACAGCATGTTGCCCTCGGCAAACCCCGGGACGTAGATCTGGCGGATGCACACCACATCCGGTGCAGTGCCCGTGACCACTGAGCTGGCGAACTTGGTGAGGAAATCCGGCACGCCCTGGATGTCTTCGATTGTCACCAGAGGGTGCTCTTTCGCATATTGCTGGGAGAGCTCTTTCATGCGCGAACCGTCTGCGCCGCCCAGGATGGTCCAATACAACAGGGTAACCGGCTGGGTGATCTTCGTCGGCTGCTCGGGCTGCTCTGCACGGCCGCCGGCGCGGCCGCAGGCGGCGCTGAGGATGCTTGCGCCGGCCGAACTAGTGCCGAGCAACAGTTCGCGACGCGTCACCGGTGTGGAACTCGGTAGAAGAGTATCGCAACGCTCTCCGCTCCGGGACATCGCTATGTCCTGAAAACGTACCTGCATACCCATACCCCCTCCTGGTCCTATGGGGATCGTGCATGCTGGACTCTCGCTCGTTCTTTAGCCTGCTGGCCGGATGGGATGCCGCAGGCCGCGGTAAGGGGTGCAGTCGCCGTAGATCACAGCGCGGTTCATCTCCTCCTGGAGGTCGCGCAGGCCCTGCTGCAGGGGCACCTCACCGCCAAGGATCCGGTCCATACCCCGGGACCACAACGCGTTCGTCTCGTCACCGTTGTGATGGCGGAAGTGCCAGCCATGCGGCTTCTTGAATACATCCCCGAAGACCGTGATGTGCTCCGGCGGCTCGCCCGGCGCAGTGGTGAGGAACACGCTATGGAACGACTTCAGCGCCGGCATCAGGAACTTCGTGCGAGCCATGTCGCCCTGGACCTCCGGCCCGCTCATCCACAGCAGGAACCGCCACGCCGCCTCCACCTTCGTGGTCTGGGCGCTCATCCAGTTCGGATGTCCGGCCGTGAGCGATACCCCGGGCCGGCTGTTGTCCAGCTTCGGCACCGGCAAGACATCCCAGACAAAGCTGGTGCCGATGGCCGTGCGGTTGCGCGGAATGTCGGTCACCGAGCGGAACCAGAACAGGCTGCGCCCAGCCTGGAAGGCATTCTTCCCGTACTGCTGCTGGGCCGCACTCTGCTGCGGCCCTGTCATGACGATGTTGTCCTGCATCAGCCACTTCTGGAAGAGCCGCACGGAATCCACAAAGATCGGATTGTCGAAACGATAGCGCATAGCGTCCCAGTCCACGAAATCGGCGCCGCGGGTCCAGGGGATAGGCCCGAAGTAGCCGGGCGGGTTCCAGGGCCAGATCATGCCCCACTGGTCCACCTTGCCATCGCCGTCGGTATCCCGCGTCGCCCTGGTGCTCAGCTCGAGCAGGTCATCCCAGGTCCAGTCCCCCTTGGCCGTCTCCCAGGGGTCTTTAAGGCCGAGCTGCTGCACCAGGCTCTTGTTGTAGTAGATGGCGAACGGCTCGGCGAAGTAGGGCAGGGCGAAGAGCTTGCCGCACCACTTCTCCGTGCCCATCAGCGTGTAGTCGCGGTCGAGGTCGAGCTTCTCCCGTGCCACCAGCGGCGTGAGGTCGCGGATGAAGCCGGCGTCGTAGAACTTGGTATCCAGGTGAGAGTTGCTGTGCGCTGCGTCGGGCCCGGTGCCAGCGGTGAAGAGCGCCAGGAGCTTGGCCGCCCAGTCGGGGTAGTGTTCGAAGGTGACCGTGATCTTGGTCCGCTCGGTGAACGAAGGCAGGAGCTTCTCCCAGTACGGCGTCCACTCCGGCTGGCGGTTCGCCACGCGGATCTCTACCGGCTGGGGCGGCACGGCCGGCTGTCTAGCTTCCTCTCGCGCCGGCCCCTGCCGCCGGCAAGCTGCAACCATGCCGGTAATGATAGACACAGAAACGCTTCCCAGCACCTCACGTCGTGAGAGCAGGCGCTTCTGGTTCATGGCAGGCTCCTTTCATTCTTACGTTTCTCTCTGCGCCTCTTCCAAGGCTGAAGCGGTCCGCTTCTCTCAGGCATCGGTGATGACTCAAGCCCCGTCCTGCACACACTGATACGTGTACTCCTGCAGCATACCTCAGGCTGGCACCAGCTCAAGCAAGCACACTGCGTGCGCGGACAGGAGCAGATTGAGCTGGAGACGACCGTCGGGGAGGGCGGTGCAGGCCCTCTCCTCAACAAGGGCGAGCATGCCGGCACGCTCCAGGACGGCACGCTGTTCCGCCGTGGGCTGCTGCGGACGGCCCATGCGTACCCAGGCAGTGTGCGCGTTGCTGTGCTCCCCATCAATCTGGTAGCGCCGCGTCCGGTAGACCCGTCCAGGTGCCAGCCCGGCTAGTTCAACCTGCACCGCCGTAGCTGCCTGCACGTCCCAGTCGTCGTGGTGACTGACCAGGAAGATCTGGACCTCGCCCATGCCATTCAGCGCAGCGATCCCCGAGATATCCGGCGGCGTGGTCGGCGGATCGCCGCCCTCGACGGCCAAGGGATCACGGGTGGCGCTGCTCTCCAGATGCAGGCGCTGCCCGCCCAGCCGCGCCAGCGCCCGAAAGACGTTCAGTACCGGCTTGTCGATGCCGTTCGTGCTCAGCGTGCGCAGTCCCTCGAAGTACCCCCGGCCTTCGAACTGGAAGGCCCAAGTCAGAAAGGCATCGACATGCACCGGCTCGCCGGCGCCCAGGTCCAGCAGCTTGCAGGCTGTTGCTCCGACATAGCTGGCGTAATACTCGGTGTTGCGGAACGTGAGGTTCGGGTTGTCGGCGATGCTGAAGGCGGCCATGCCGTCCGGGTCGCACTCGGAAAGCACGACCTCCCGGCCGGCCAGCTCCGGGAATTCTCGAATGATCTCTAGGCCGGTCACGATGTGGCGCACCAGGCGGTAGAGCGTGGGCGTCTGCTTAGGCGCCTGCGGGTTCCGCTGGTAGCCGGCTCCCTTGGCGTGGAAGCTGATGAAGTCGAGCCGGGTGCCCCGCTTGCCGGTAACGAAATTGGTGCCCCGCATACAATGTTCCAGGAACCCGCGCAGGAAGGCCTCCGCCTCCGGGCGGGCCGGTCCAGTGGTGGCTGGCCCGCCCACGCGTGCCTGCGGCAGCACAGCCAGCAGCCCGGCCACCGTGTGGTCGTAGAGGCGGCAGTACTCCTCGAGCGTGCCGGCCCAATAGAAGATATCCGGCTCATTCCAGAGCTCCCAGTACCAGCGGCTGACCTCCCGCAGGCCGTATCGTGCAAGACAGTGTTCGGCCAGCGCCTGCACCAGCTCCTGCCAGCGCGTATAGTCCCGCGGCGGATAGCGCCAGCCGCCGTCCCGCAGCGTGTCGTACGGCGTGCCGGGCGGTGCCGTGGACAGCGCCTCGGGCATGAAGCCCAGCTCGACGAAGGGCACGCAGCCGGCTTCGAGATACGTATCGAACACCCGGTCGATGATGTCCCAGGTGTAGATGGGGCGGCCCTGGGCGTCCTCGGTGTAGACGTTGCTAGAGCCCCACTTGGGCCGGCCGGTGCCGTCGCCGGAGCACAGCAGGTAGTGGGCGCGCACATAGTACGGACCGTCTCCAAGGGAGCCGATCTTGCCGAGCAAGGCGCGGCCGTTCGGCGTGTAGGTGTAGTTCACCTCGTCGTAGCCGATGGCTCGCCAGATACGCCGGAGCGGCGAGCGCCGAGTCACGTCGACCCGTACGGTTGCCGTGTGTGATGCCAGTGCGGTCTGGGCGTGCGCTGTAGTGAGCTCCACCTCGCTGGTTCCTCCTGTGATTAGTCCGGCGATCCGTCCGGTGATCGATCTGGAGCAGCAATCATCGGTCCGGAGCCTGTGGGATGGTCATCGTGAGATGCCAGCTTCTTGAGACGGCGTGATCTCCTCCAGGCCGGGCACCTGGTACGGGCATCCACACGACCGCCTGATCACGAGCCGCACCGGGAGATAGGCGCGCGGGGGCGGCTGCCCGGCCTCGATGTACTCGATCATCCGGCGCATGGCTTCGCGCCCCAGATCAAAGCCAGAGAAGACCACGGTCGTGAGTGGCGGCTCCAGATACGGTGCCAGCGGCAGGTCATCGAAACCTGTGACCGCGACGTCCTCGGGCACGCGCAGGCCGGCGTCTCGCGCGGCGCGCAGCACAGCCATAGCGGTCCAGTCGTTGGTCGCCATAATAGCGCGCGGCAGCCGGGGGCTGCTGAGGAGCCGTCTGGTCTGCAGGTAAGCGTCGCGCAACGTGGAGTTTGTCCACAGGACAAACTCCGGCGGCACAGGCACGCCACGCGCTTGCAACACCTCCCGCGCTGCGGAGAGCCTGGCATCGGCGGTCGCGTGGCCCGGCAGACCGTGGCAGATGAGGGCGATCTGTTCATAGCCATGCGCGACCAGATGTTCAGCCAGTAGGCGCATGCCCTGAGTGTTATCGATATCAAGCGACGGGCATGGGCATTCCGGGGGAAAGTCGCCGATCAGGAGCACCGGCACGCGCTCCGGTCGCGGCTCGGCAAATGCCTGGGCGCAATCCTGATGAGCCCGCAGGATGACCATGCCGTCCACCTGGCCCCGCTCGAAGAGGCGCTCGCGCAGGTGCACCACGGTCTCCGCAGGCGCGTACTTGATGGCAAGGGCGTATCGCTGGCGCTCCGCCTCAACGCTGGCGCCGTAGATCACCGACAGGAAGAAGGGGTTGGTCGGCGCTTCGTCCGCCGGCTGAATCACCACCAGGCCGATGCACCGCGCCCGCCCGCCGGCAAGGCCGCTGGCCATGATGTGCGGCCGGTAGCCCAGGCGCTCGATCACCTGGCGGACACGCTCGCGCGTCTCCGCGCTGATCTCACCTTTGGCGTTCAGGACGCGCGAGACGGTCTGCCGGGAGACCCCGGCTGCCTGGGCCACCTCAGCAATTGTAATCTTACGCTTCACCGGCTCCTGCCCGGCTGATACCGGCCATCACCACCGTGGCGCGCTAGCTGCGCAGCAGCTCATTGATCTGCGGCTTGATCTCAGAGATCATCTGCGCGGCGCTCTTCTGCCCATTGCGAACGACAATGTAGCCATCATTGTATAACCGGTTAATGTCAGCGAATCGTGTCACATACGGCGTCGCGCGCAGATTGCGCACACCCTCGGCGTAGAAGTCGGCGCGCTCCCAGGGCAAGAACAAGGACTGGTCCATGGCTGCGAGCGTGGACTTCCGCCAAGGCAGCGACACATGGGCGCGCAGCATGATCTGCTCGCTCTCCTTGCCCGACTGGAAGAGAGCGAACTCCCAGGCAGCATCACGATTCTTCGAGTCTTTCAAGATGTGCACGCCTACGGCCAGGCCGCGGATGATCCGTCCGGCGCGGCCCTTGGGCATTGGCACCATCCCCTTCGGGAAGGGGGCAGGAATGACGTGGGGCGCTAGGGAGTCGTTCGGCTGGATCTCCAGCGCACATCGCCCCTGGCCGAATGCCGCGCCCCAGGTCGGAGAGCGCATGGAGGCGAACTGCTGCCATTCGGTATCGGTCGGTGACACCCCATATTTCGCCGTCAGGTCGGCCTGGAACTGGATCGCTTCAATAGCCTCAGGCCGATCAAGAACCGTTTGCTTGCCGTCCTTGTCCCACAGGTCGCCGCCAAAGGGCCAGATGAACCCGAGCTGGATATCCAGCGCCGTGTGCCGCCACACAGCGCCAAAGATTTTGTTCTCACCGCTGCCGCTGGTCAGTCTCCGCGCAAGGTCGAGGTAGACCTCGAACGTCCACTGCCCCTCCTGTTCCCAGCGATCCGGCGTCTTTAGCCCGTGTTTATCAAAGAGATCTTTATTGAAGTAGATGTTCTGGATCGACAGGTTATGGGGCATGGCCCAGTACTGGCCATCACGGTACCAGTACTGGAGCGCCGCAGGCAAGATGTCCGGGACGGTCTGCTTGTCCTGCTTCATAATGGCATCAAGGCCAAGCAGGATCCCAGCGTTCACCCAGGGATGGTAATCGCGCGGGTGCGTGTGGGCCAGATCTGGGGCCTCGCCCGCGGTGGCCTGGACGAGGACTCGGTCTACCAGTGCGCCGGCCGGTATCTCGGGCTCGACCCGGATAGGCGTGCCACGAACGTTGAAGGCGTCGATGACTTCTTGCAGGCCAGAATCCAGCCGATCCTGGGTCACGGCGAAGCGGAGTGTCACCGGCGTGCGCGGTGCGGCACCGGCGCCTGCCGGCGTCTCGGCAGGGCCCCGTCCGCCGGGTCGGGCGCAGGCTGCGGCGGCTGCGGCGAGCGACGCGACCGTGTGGGTCAAGAGCATGCGGCGCCGCGTATAACGCAGATAACCCGATGCGGCTGGTGATTGAGATTGAGGATGGGATCCACGGCTTGCCGCGTGGTGGTGAAGCGCTGCTACAACCATTGAGCGTCCTCCTGGGCGCAGGTGCCACAAGTTAGTATGACAACTCTACAACATCCTGTTACTGCTCACGTGAGCGCTGCACCCAGCGTAGCAGGTGCGCGTGGGGTTGTCAAGAAGCCGGCGGCGATACGGTGTGGGGGTAACCTGCGGTGTCTGCTATGCTATCCCCGGTCTGGTCGACGATATCTGGCCGGCTCTGAGGACTGCTGCAAGTGTGGCAGGCTTAGGCACAAGATCCCGGTCCAAAGCAATGACAGTGGCGTCGTGCGGGAGTATGCTTCACCGCGCACCTTGGAGGGACCAGCGATGAAAATAGCGTACCCCAAGCGCTCTGTAGGGCGTCCAGTTACGCTGCGGCTAACAAGGCGAGGCTATCTCCAAGCCTTAGGTGTTCTGTCGGGTGGCTTTTCTCTAAGCGGCTGCCTTGCTCGACGCACTTCTGAAGAGCGCGGCGCACTATCCCTGGAACTACGCGGGCGAGCACGCCTCTGGCTGGGCGGGGCCCCACTGGAAGCGTACTCGCAACAGTTCGCCCTGTGGCGGGAGCAGGCACCGGCGGTCGAACTTGAGCTGGAGCAGAAGCAGGTATTCGATATTCGGGAAGCTGAGGCCCTGATCGCCGCTATCGTGGCCGGTGATCCTCCGGCGGTAGTCTACTGGAACCGCCCGGTCACCGGCAGCGCGGCGGTCAAAGGTATCATCCTGCCGCTGGACGAGTTTGTGCAGCGTGACCGTTTTGACCTGAACCGCTTCTATCAGGGGCCGCTTCAGGAGTGCTACGGGCCCCTTGACCGCAAGCTCTACGCCCTGCTCTTTGATGTGGACAATCGTCTCTTGTACTGGAGCAAGCCGGCGTTTCGTGACAGCGGCCTGGATCCAGAACAGCCGCCGCAGGACTGGGCAGACTTCGCGCAGATGGCTCGCCGGATGACTCTGCGCAGCTCCACCGGCGACTTGGAGAAGCTGGGCTTCAACCCCTCGTTGGGCACAGAGCTGCTCTATCAGTGGGCGCTGGCCAACGGTGGGGGCGACTATCTCAGTGCCGATGGCCGTAGAGTCACCCTGAATGCACCCAAACATGTTGAGGCGCTGGAGTTCCTGGTTGAGCTGACGCAGGCGCTGGGCGGGACCGAACGGGTGAGCGCGTTCCTGAGCCGCTTCGGCGGCGGGGGCATGAATGCTGCGCTGGCAGCCTTTGGCGCAGGTAAGCTGGGAATGCAGATCAGCACCAACGTAGCCTTGCCGTCGTATCTCCAGTACATGCCCTCCGGCGACTTCGGGGCGGCAGCCCCTCCGCCGCGCCAGCGTGGCATGCCGCCGGTTACTTGGGCCGGCGGTTGGGGCTGGGCTGTGCCGGCCGGAGTGCCACAACCGGACCTGGCCTGGCGCCTGCTGGCCTTCCTGGTTAGCGAAGAGGGCGTGGCAGCGCGAGTAGCTGCAGAAGCCGCGCTGAGCGTGCAGGCGGGGCGACCTTTCTTCTTCGGTCGTTTCACCGGGCAGCCTCGTCTGGACGAGATGCTCCTGGCTCGCTTCCCGCCGCCGAGCAGAGTTGCACCGCTGGTGCAGCTTGGCCTGCAACTGATGCCACAGGCGCGCGGCCGTCCAGTGAGCCCGTTAATCGCCGAGCTCTGGCAGGCTCAGAAGGATGCTACCGCTGCAGCGATCCAGGGCACGATGACCGCCCGAGCGGCGCTTGACGAGGCGACGCGGCAGGTGCAGGCCCAGCTCGACCAGTTCTGGAGCGACTACGAGAAGCGTAAACGATGACAGGACAGGGACCGCAGGACCCTCTCGATGCTGCTCCAGCCTCTCCCGCGGTCGGGGTGCGGCTTGCCTGGGAGGAGCTTCCCGCGCGCCTCCGCGACGCCGCCGAGGCCTGGCTGGGAAGCCCTGTCGTCGCGGCGGTGTCACAGCAGAGTGGCTTTTCGCCGGGGGTAGCAGCGCGGCTCCGGACTGCTGATGGGCGGCGGGTGTTCGTCAAAGCAGCCGGGCCCGAGCCCAACCCTGTTACCCTGGCCATGCACCGCCGTGAGGTCGCCATCCTGCGGGCGTTGCCTCCTCCTGAAGCCCCGGTGCCGCGGCTCCTGTGGTCATGCGATGAAGGAGAGCAGGGCTGGGTCGTGCTGGCGATGGAGGACGTCGATGGCTGGCATCCAGCCCAGCCTTGGCGCCTGGATGAGCTGGAGCGGGTGATGAAAGCGCTGGCCGACCTGGCTGCCGCGCTCACTCCGTCACCGCTGTCTCCCCAGGTTGCCGGCACAGCCACGGAGCAGTTCACAGAGCGGCTGTGCGGCTGGCAACGGCTGCGCCAGGAACGCCCGGATGGGCTCGATGCGTGGTCGGCGCGTCATCTTGATGCGCTGGCTGAACTGGAAGCGCAGGCGCCTGCCGCTGTAACGGGAGATACCCTGCTGCACTTCGATATCCGGGCGGACAACCTGCTACTCACGCTGCAGCGCGTCTGGTTTGTGGACTGGCCACTGGCCTGCGTAGGGGCCGCCTGGGTCGACCCGGTTTTCTTCGCCCCCAGCGTGACCATGCAGGGCGGTCCGCCGCCTGACGCGCTGCTGCGGCTGTATCCAGCCTGCCGAGCGGCCGATCCCCAGGCCATCACGGCTGCCCTCGCTGCCGTCGCTGGCTTCTTCACCCACCGCGCCTTGCAGCCACCGCCGCCGGGGATCCCGACCGTGCGCGCCTTCCAGGCCGCGCAGGGCGCAGTGGCGCGGCGGTGGCTGGCCGAGCGCACGGGCTGGTCCTAGCGCACCTGCCACGCCTTCCTCGGGAAACTCCGCCAGAGCGACCCTTTGACTGCTGTCCGGCCCGGCGTGGATCGTGTGCTGGCCACCCCCGCCGATGTCACCAGGCCGCGCAAGACGGGCTGGGGAAGCTACTTGCTCTCAGGATGCGCGGCTATGCAGGCATTGATCTGGGCAGCAGCATCGCGCAGGGCCGCGGCCGTGCCTTTCACGCCAGTAAGGATCGCCGTGATCGCCTCATTGATGATCTTCTGGACGTCGCCGGTGTAGACGCTGCCGCACTCTGCCGGGAACTCCGGCGGCAGGGTGCCGTAGTCGGCTGCCCGCGCGAAGGCGTCGTTGTTCGTCGGCGGGGGCGGCAGGCTGCGCCAGGCCGGATCGTTGCGCATCGATTGCAGCACCGGCACATTGGCGTAGCTCTGGGCGAAGATGCGCTGGGCCGTCGGGCTGATCAGGAACTTCGCCAGCTGCCAGGCCTCGTTCGGATGCTTGGTCTGGGTCGTGACCGTCCAGCCGGCGGTGCCCATGCCCGTTACCCGCTTAACAGGAAACGCCGGGCGCAGCTCGACATCCCAGTCGAAGGTGTCCTTTACGGTGCGGCGCAGGACAGCCGTGGTATTGCGAATGCCGAAGATCATGCCGACGCGGCCCAGCTGGAACGGGTCGCCGCCGAAGTTCGTGCCGGGCGGCGGCGCGACACGATGCTTCAGCACCAGGTCGGCCATGGCCTGGATGCCCTCGATCGAGCGCGGGTCATCCAGCGTGCAGCGGCGGCCATCGGCGCTCAGGATATCGCCGCCGTAGCCGCGCATCCACGGCACGTACTCAGCCCACCACGTCCAGTTCAGGTTCACCCCGTACTGTGACGTGGCCGGCTCGCCGGCCTCGCGCGTCAGCTTGCGGGCGGCCAGGATCAGATCGTCTACGGTCCAGGTTGGCTTGGGGAACTCCACGCCCGCGCTCTGGAACATGGTCTTGTTGTAGTACAGCACCAGCACATCAAGCGACCAGGGAAGCATGTACAGGCCTGGTGCCAGGCGCGTGCGCCCTAGGTTGAGCATCACCGGATAGACGTCGCGCAGCAGCTCCTGGGACGCCTTATCTTTGGCCGCCAGAGCCTCCATGTTTGCGGCGACCTGGTTCGCCACGAACGGCTTCACGCGGGCGTCCGAAGTATAGATCACATCGGGCAACTGGCCGGCCACCCGCAACGTATTGATCTTGTCGTTGTAGTCGCCGGTGATCGGCTCGATCTCGACGGTGATGTTGCGGTGCTCAGCCTGGAACGCTTCGATCACCTGGTTCGCCATGTCAGCGATCAGGCCGCCGGGAATGAAGCGCAGCGTGACGGGCTGTTGGGACGGCGGTGGCCCTTCGATGCCACGACCACCGATCCGGCAGGCCGCGGCGGCGAGCACACTCGTGCCGGCAATCGCTTCAGCTGCGTGACGGAGGGCGTCGCGGCGCGTGAGCGCTGTAACATAAGCGGTGCTTCCAGGGCACTCGGTCATGCTGGTGCGCATAAGAGCGTTTCTCCTGGCCTGGCTTGCGAACGACTATCTCGGCTTGCGAACGACTATCACAAGGGTATCACACACTTTCCCAGATGGCGCGGATGTAGCGGGCCGTCTCCACCAGTGCCTGGCCCTTGTCCTCGCCGAGGATACGGCACTCCAGCGTCATGTAGCCGTCGTAGCCGATGCGCTTGAGGGCGGCAAAGCCCGGCCGGAAGTCGAGATGCCCGGCCCCCGGCTGGTAGCGGTTGCTGTCGGCCAGGTGCACGTAGGCCAGGCAGTCCGCGACCTCCTCGATCGCCTTGCCCATGTCGGCCTCTTCGATGTTCATGTGGAAGAAGTCGGCCATCAGTTTGATGCCGGGGCTGCCCACGGCGCGGCAAATGTCGGCGGCCTGGCTGAGTTGCCGGATGAAGTGGGTTTCGTAGCGATTAAGCGGCTCGATGATCACCACAGTACCGGTTTCCTCCGCGACTGGGGCCACCTCGGCCAGCTCCTCGATCAGGATCTCTCGCTCCAGCTCGTAGAGCGTCTTCGGTGGGGAAGGCGCCGGCAGCTCCGGCTGGAGGCGCACCGGCACGACCAGCGAGCCGATGGCGCCGACATCGGCGGCCAGGCGCAGCCCGTCTTTAAGCCGCTCCACCGCGGCCCGGCGAGCCTCCGGATCGGCCGCCAGAAGGCCACCGGTCCCGCCGGCGATGCACAGCCGCACGCTGCTGCCGGCAAGGGCACGCTTGATCGCCGGCCAGCCCAACTCGAGCGTGCGCCTGCTGAGCTGGATGCCCTGGTAGCCCCAGGCCTCCAGGGTGGCCAGGCGCTCCTCGAGCGTCTCCCCCGGCACGATGACCTCCCCATCGAACCAAGCTTCCATTGCCCCAAGCTTCACCATGCCTGCCGGCCTCC
This sequence comes from Chloroflexota bacterium, assembly GCA_042408875.1. GTDB lineage: Bacteria > Chloroflexota > UBA11872 > JBHOQS01 > JBHOQS01 > JBHOQS01. The sequence goes on from JBHOQS010000020.1 coordinate 213,023, forward strand.
TCCCGCTGCGTGCGGACGCCTAATCCCGGCCTCACACGTCGATAGCCCAGTCCGCCAGTCCCTGCGGCAGTGGGGCTGGACGGCTACACGTACTCTCCAGCTCGATGTGCCGGTTCTGCTGCGAGGCTTCGTGGATGGCGTTCACGATGTCCACAACATGGTAGGCCATCTCACCGCTGGCCCGATGCGGCCGCCCGGTGCGGATAGCCACGGCCATGTCGGCCACGCCCAACCCACGGCTGTTCTCGTTGTAACCGAACCGGCTTTCCACCGGCACAAGCTCCGGCCCCTCGGGCTTGCGCAGGTAGAGCGTGCCGCCAAAGTTGTTCGGGTCGATACAGCGCAAGGAGCCATCGCTCCCGTACACCTCGACATGGGGCAGGCCGGTGCCATACACATCCGCGGTCATCACAAACGTGCATACCGCGCCGCTGGCGAAGTCGAGGATCGCCGCCACGTGGGTCGGCGCGTTCACTTTTAGGCGCCGGCCGCCGCGCTCGCGCTCGGGCCAGGTGATGCGGGCCGAGCCGGTGACGCGGCGCACCGGTCCGAGCAGGTTGATCAGCGCGTGCAGGTAGTATGGCCCGCGGTCAAAGGCCCAGCCGCCGCCGTACTCGAAGAAGTCGGTCAGGTAGAAGCTGACGTAGCCGTCAGGGCTCGGGCGCGGCGGCTCACCTGGACGCGGCGGGACCCGCGCGTGGAGGTTGGCGAACGCGGCCACCGGCTCGCCGATAGCGCCCTCGTCTACAAGCTGGCGCGCCGTCTGCCAGGCGCCGCCTAGGAAGGTATCGGGCGCGCCGCCGACGCGCAGCCCCTTCTCGGCCGCGAGCTGGAGCATGCGCCGGCCCTCCTCACGATAGACCGTGAGTGGCTTTTCGTTATAAACGTGCTTGCCGGCCTGCAGCGCCGCCAGGCCAACCTCGCCGTGCACGCGGTGCGGTGTGAGATTGACCACCAGCTCGATCTGTGGGTCGGCCAGCAGCTCCTCGACGGTGCAAGCTCTGGGCACGCCGAACTCAGCGGCGCGCGCCTGCGCCGCCTCCAGGCGGACGTCTGCGCAGGCCGCTACCTCCACCACGTCAAAACGTTTGAGGTTGCGTAGATACGTCGCGCTGATCGCGCCGCAGCCGATGACGCCGATCCGCATCGGTTGGATGCTCGCCATACGTCCTCCACCGGGTATGCTCACTATGTATGTTTAGTGTGTTTACCCCAGGCACACCTGCGCCACGCCCACTCAGGCGCCCTGCCTGGCCTGGCTCTTCCACTGGGCGTACCGGCTATTGGCATCGCGGTTGATCGTCTCTAGCGCATCCACGACGCTGCGCTTGCCGTCCAGGATTTCCTGGATCGGCGCACTGTCCCAGCCCCCGGGCACATAGAAGCCAAGTTGGGCGTACTCTGCCCGCCGCAGGGCATCCACATACGCTTTCATCAGAGGGTCTTGCTCGATCTCTGCCAGGCCTGGCGATTTCAGCCAGCCGGGGATACCACCCATGCGCGCCAGAATGGTCGTGCCTTCGTCGCTAGCGCCGATGTACTTCATAAAGTCCCACGCTTCCTCCCGTTGCTTGTTGCCGGCCACCGCAGCGATCACCCAGCCGCCCACAGCCACCGCGCCGGTCTTGCCCGGCGGCTCCCCCGGCATCGGCCCGGCGCCCAGGCTCAGGGAGGGATCGTGCTGCCGCGCCGACTTCAGGTGCACGGATACCAGCGGGTGCAAGCCGAAGCGCCCCGAGGCGAAGAAGTGCACACCGGTCGGCACTCCCACCGCCTGGCGCAGACGATTGACGCGCTCGATGCCCAGGCGCTGGGCCCACCCGGTGTACCATTCCACCGCCCGCACAATGCGTGGGTGCGTGAACGTCAGTTCGTCCTTTGCCTCGTCGTAGAAGGAGCCGCCGAAGGCATAGCCCCAGGCCTGGATCGTGTTGCCGTGGCCATAGAGATCCCAGACCACCATGCCCACGCGCTCGTACTCGTCGCCCTGCACCCGCGTGAGCCGCGGAATCATCGCATCGAGCTCAGCGATGGTCGCTGGACCTTGCTCCGGGTTCAGATTGGCCTCGCTGAAGAGGGCCTTGTTCCAGAAGAGCACGAAGTCGGCGTTGGTCTCCGTGGCCGGCATGAACCACAGCTTGCCGTTCCAGGACATCTGCTTCCACAGTCCGGCGGGGAAGTCACTGCTCTGGAGCCTGTCGCGCTTGAACAGGTCATCGACAGTAGTGATCAGGCCTGCGGAGGCCAGTTGCTTGGTCCAGCCGGGCGGCATCATCGTCAGCGCAGGGGAGACGCCGCCGGCGACCGCGGCAGTCAGCTTGGACTGAAGCTCAGCGCTAGGCATGGTTACAACGTCAACCGTACACTGGGTACGGCTACGCTGAAATCCCTCGATTACCGCCTGAAGCGACAGGAAGCTAGGGGTGCCGGCGGGATGCGCATTGAACAACTCCAGTCGGGAGCGGCAGGTGACTGCCTGGGCCTGAGGCACCTCGCCGGCCGGGACCCGGCCCGGCTGGCAGGCGGAAAGCGCGCCGTAGATGCCGGCCGTCAGTGCTGTAAGCACGGTACGCCGCGAGCGATGAGAGAGCATATACACCCCTCCTTTCTCAGCCTCGCTCCGCTGAGCTCGCGGAGCTTTCGACCCGACCAGGCAGACGCCGCGCTCCTGCGCCTCGCTACTCCACGCGCTTTTCAGCGATCGCCTGGTTCACCCGCTGGTTGGCCTCCTGGAGCGCCGCACGGGCCGTCTTCTCGCCACGTACCACGGCATTCCGCGCCGCGTTCAGCTCTGTGGTGAGCATCTGGATCTGGGGAATGGGCGGCCGGCTGTGCGAGAACGGCAGCAGGTCCACGAACTGCTTGACGCGTGAATCGACGGTGTTCCAGAAGGGATCCTGCTGCAATTCCTTGAAGACAGGCAGCCATAGTCCGGTGCGCATCTGAATGCGCTGAAACTCTGCATCGGAGAGATAGCGCATGAGCTCGAAGGCGGCGTCCGGGTTCTTCACTCCAGCCGGCATGACCACGGCGAATCCGCCCGACCAGGTATGCGTGCGGCCCACGCCCTGCGGCGGTGGAGGTGGCCAGACCGTCCAGTTCATTTCTGGGTCGCCACGCAGGAGCCGCGGCAGCCAGCCGTTTGCCTGGATGTACGTGCTCACCGCCTGGGTCAGGAAGATATCTCCGGCGGTGGAGGCCAGACGGACGTACTCCTCGACCCGCTCGTAGCCCAGGCGCGCAGCCTGCTCGCCCAGCCACTGCAACGCCGCTACAATCGGCGGGCTCTCCAGCATGACCTGGTTCGTCTTCGGGTCGTAAAACTCGCCGCCGAAAAGCCAACCCCAGCCGTAAAGGCCCCAGTTGTCTCGCCACGGAATGAACCCGACGCGCTTGTAGGCCCCTCCTTCCAGAGCGTTGAGTCGGTCGGTGAGCTGGATGAACTCGTCCAGCGTCTTCGGCGGCGTCTTGGGCAGGCCGGCCTGCTCCAGGTGGGCGACATTGACGTACACCGCGCGCGAGTCTGTGGTGTAGGGCAGGCCATAGAGCTTCCCGTCGAGGAAGACTTCCTGCCAGGTCCAGGGCTGGTAGAGCTCCGCGGTGATCCCGGCGGTCTTGGCCCTGGGCAAAACATCTTGCACCAGCTCGCGGAACGCCGCGGTCGGGATCAGGTAACGATCGTAGACCGAGACATCGGGAGGGGTGCCGCCGGCCACCACCACAGGCAGCTTGCTATGGATGTCGCCATAGCTATAGATCACCCGCTCGACCGTCGCCTGGGGGTAGGCCTTCTGGAAGTCCTCCAGACGCTGCTGCCACGCCGCGTTGCTGGGGTCCGTCTCACCGAAGCTCCAGAACGCTAGCTGGCCGGTCACTCTGGCACCGGCCGGCTGCGCCCGAGACCCGCCCGGGGTGCCCGGGCCGCCCTGGCAGGCGGAGCCCAGCGCTGTTGCACCCACAGCGCCGACAAGCCCGGCAAGGAAGCTGCGTCGCGAGGCGTACCATGGCGTAACCTCCGGTTTCCCTACCATGCCACAGGAGGCAGGGCGCTCAGGCAGACGGATCACCTCTGGCATCTCGTGCTCCTCCACCGACGATCTTGATGTTCCTCAGTGGAACGAAGATCCGTTCCTTTTACGCCCGGTCACTATAGAGCCCAGGGGCACGGTCGGTCAAGCCTGCCCGACCCGCGTAGCGCTCCAGGGGGTAGGACACACTGGATGCCTGTATGATTCGTCTGCGCTACAATCTGCCCTGGTTTATGCCGTCTGTGCGGATCTTGCCGGCAGAACCAGCCGGGCGGTGGCCAGGATGCATCCGCCCGCGTCGGGAGAACGCCTGCCGGGATGAAGGTTGAGGGCTCTGGTAGTGGCTATGAACATCATCTGGATCGTCATCGACTCGCTGCGTGCCGATCATCTCGGGTGTTACGGCTATGCTCGTTGTACCTCGCCGCACATCGATCGGTTTGCCCAGGAGTGTGTGCGGTTCACCCAGTGTATCAGCCCGCACATTCCGACACAGCCGGCGCATACCACCATGTTCAGCGGCTTGGATGTCTTCGCCCACCAGATCGTGGCCCAGGGCGGGCGCAAGGAGCTGGATCCGGCCATCCGGTTGCTCCCCCAGCTCCTGCGAGCGCACGGCTACGTCACCGGCGCGGTCGACAACATCGGCCGCTGGTTCGCCCCCGCCTTCGAGCGCTACGTCTCCTACCCGCGCTGGGACCACGACGGCTCGCGGCCCTGGCGCATCGGTGAGGAGGTCACTGTCCGCGCGGTGGATCTCCTGAACGAGCTGAACGAGGCGGATCGCGCCGGGCGGCCCTTCTTTCTCTTCGTGCACTACTGGGATCCGCACAGCCCCTATCTGCCCCCGCCGCCGTTCCACCGCATGTTCTACGAGGGCGATGAGCGCGACCCGGCGCACCGGACAGCGCCGTACAGCATGGACCCGGTGTGGCGCTCGCCTTGGTTCGCCAAGTACTTCGCCGAGTGGCTGGATGGCGTCACCGACATCCGCTACGTCATTGCCGAGTACGACGCCAGCATCGCCTATGCCGATGCCTGCCTGGCGCACCTGTTTCAGCGCCTAACTGAGCTCGACCGCTGGCAGGATACGCTTGTGTTGCTCTGCGCTGATCACGGCGAAGAACTCGACGATCACGGCTGCTGGTTCGACCATCACGGGCTCTACGATACGAATGTGCGCGTGCCGCTCCTGCTGCGTTTCCCAGACGGCCGGGGCGCGGGACGAGTCATCACCGACATGGTGAGTATGCTGGACCTGGCGCCCACCGTGCTGGACGCCGCGAGGCTGGCAGAGGCTGCCCAGCGCTGCGGGATGGCCGGGCGCAGTCTGCTGCCGCTGGTAGATGGCCGTCCCATTGCCCCGCTCGAGGCGATCTACCTGACTGAGTGTACCTGGATGCGCAAGCGCGGCTGGCGCACGCCGCAGTGGAAGCTCATTCGTGCGCTCGAGCCAGACATCTACGGCAAGCCCGCCATCGAGCTCTACGACCTGCGGCACGATCCCGCCGAGCGGCACAATCTCGCGGAGGCGCGGCCGGAGGTGGTGCAGGCCCTCAGCGCGGCGATGGAGGCCTGGGTGGCGCGGCGGCTGGCCGAGACCGGCCTGCCTGACCCCTTAATCGACCAGGCGGATGCACTGCGCATCTGGCAGCCGCGCTTCATCGCCGGGCGGCGAGGATAGCACCGAGGAAGGCTTGACAGCGGACGTCGCACGCCCTACCATGCATCCTGCCGACAGCCGACAGCCGACCGGTATAGAGCGGCTGCCGGTGAGGCCAGGATACCGGCAAAGACTGGGAAAGCTGACTGGGAGGACAATGGCGCAGATTGTGTTGCCGGCGCGGCCGTACCGGCCGCTGTCCGCCGATGCCTATGAGGCCCTGCGCGAGGCCATCCTGACCGGGCGTCTAGCCCCTGGCGAGCGACTAGTGGAAGCCGAGGTGGCGCGGCAAATGGGCGTCAGCCGTGCACCCATTCGGGAGGCGATCCGCAAGCTCGAGCGCGATGGGCTGGTGGAGTACATCCCCAGGCGGGGCACCGTGGTGGTCAAGCTCTCGCCGGAGGAAGTGCGCGATGCCTACTACCTGCGCGCCCATCTCGAGGCCTATGCCATCCGGCGCGCTGCCGTGCGCGTCACGGATGAGGACCTAGCGGCATTGGAAGACCTAATCGCACGCATGCGCGAGTGTGCGACCCGCGAGGACCTGCACGGGCTGATCGCCGCCGATGTGGCGTTCCATGCGCGCATCTGCCAGGCCTCGGGGAGCGCGCGGCTCTACCGGCTGTGGGACAGCCTCAATCCGCACTGCTGGACGCTGTTGACCAGCCTGAAGGTGGCTGGCTACACGCTGCTCCAGATCGCCGAGCGCCACCAGCCGGTGCTGGCCGCCCTGCGGGCGCGCGATCCCGACCGGGCCGAGGCGGAGATCCGCCGGCACATCACCGAACTGGCCGACAACGTGCTGGCCCACCTGGACGCACCCGCGTAGGAACAGGCCTGCGTGCCTGTCCAGGCACGGGGGCAACCACTGGGGTGCTCCTACAGGAGGACCGCCGAAGAATTGGCCCAACACCACGTTGCCCGATCGGTAGGGGCAGGCACAGGGGCCTACCCTGGTCTTGCGCAGGCCTCGTGCCCGGGGCAGGCAGCCACACAGGATACCTGGAGGAGAGGCAGGCGCAAGAGCCTGCCCGAGGTTTTAGCAAGGAGGATAACGTGGCGAAGTTAAAGGTGCTCCTGCTGGTTGGCGGGGCGGAGTACCACAACCGGCCGTTCCATTACGCCGAGCTGGCCGGCATCTTCGCCGGCGAAGGCGGCTGCGACCTGCGCATCACCGACGACCTCTCAGTGCTGGAGCCGCGTACGCTCGAGCAGTACCAGGTCATCATCAACTGGAGCACGTTCCTTCAGCCTACGGATGAGCAGGTGGCAGCGCTCTTGAGCGCGGTCGAGGGCGGCACCGGCTTCCTGGGCCTGCACGCGGCTACAGCTACGTTCTGGAACAGCGCCGCGTACCTGCGCATGATCGGCAGCCGGTTCATCCGCCACGACCCGTACAAGCGCTTCACTGTGCACATCGAAGATCGCACGCATCCAATCACCGCCGGGGTGGAGGACTTCGAAGTCGAGGATGAGCTCTACCAGCTCGGCGGTGACACACGCGGGTTCGATGCCCTGGCCGAGGGCGTGCGGCAGGGCCGGCCTGCCCGCGAGCTGCGTGAGCTGGGCGCCGGGCCGCTCGGGCCGGACATCCATGTGCTGGCCACGGCCGAGGGCTGGCCGCTGCTCTATGTGAAAACCTATGGCAAGGGCCGCGTGCACTATAACGCGCTGGGACATGATACCGCAGCCTTGCAGCATCCCAGCTACCGCCGTCTGGTGCTCCAGGGCCTCGCCTGGGTGGCCGGGCAGAGCTAGCTGCGCCGAACAGGCGCGCTGTGCCGGGCGCCCGGTGTATGTGCTACGAGGGAGGGATTGTTGCGATGCTCTCTCGCCGTCGGTTCGTAGCAGCCGTCAGCACCATGCCGCTCGCATCCCTGGCAGCGTGTCGCCGCGCCGAGCCTGGGCCGACGAAGGAGGCCGGGCCCGCCGCGCGGCAACCGATCACACTGAAGTCGTGGATCATCGAGCCGACCTCGGTGGTCTATCCAGCCTTCGAAGCGGTAGACCGGCGTATCTTCGAGAAGTACCCGTGGCTGCGCGTTGAGCACGAGGCGCGCCCTCCCGGCGACTACATCGACGCTGTAGTGACGCGGGCGGCTGCGGGACAGCTGCCGGACATGATCTACGCCCAGGGCACGCAGATCCAGGCTTTCATCCGCCAGGGGCTGGTCCGTGCTCTCGATCCATACCTCGCTAAAGCAAAGGATTTCGACATCGCCGATTTCCCGACGGTGGCGCTGAAGCTATACACTGGGCCGGATGGCAAGATTTACGGCATCCCCTATGACCACGGCCCGCTGCTGATCTGGTACAACCGCGATATCTTCGACAAAGAGGGAGTCCCTTATCCGAACTCGACCTGGACCTTCGACGACTGGCTGGCTGCAGCCAAGCGGCTGACCAGGCCGGCCGACGGGCAGTGGGGTGCGGTAAGTTTCATCCCCGGCGCCGGCTGGACCATGCACGGCAGCTACCTGCTGCCCTTCGGCGGAAGCTACCTGAACGAGCAGGAGACCGAGACCCAGATCGATTCCCGCGAGTCCATCCAGGCGCTCGAATGGTGGGTGGCGGCACGCATGAGCCACCGCGTCATTCCTCTGGACGCTGACCTCCAGGGGGTCACCGGCGGGCAGTACGGCCTTTTCCGTGCCGGCAGGGCCGGCATGTTCGCTGGCGGGCCCTGGAACACCCGCGAGCTTGTTTCTGACAAGGTCCAGTTCAGGTTCGACATCGCCGACTGGCCGCGCGGGCCCAAAGGGCGCTGGAGTGCCTCGATGGGATCGGCGTATCCGATGACCCGTGATACCAGGTATCCGGACGAATGCTGGATCTACCTGAGCGAGCTGCTGGGCAAGAGCGACGACTCGCTCTTTGGCGAGTTCCTGCGCACCGGCCTGGGCATCCCGGTGCGGAACTCGTTTGCCCCGCGCTGGGAGAAGTCGCCGTTTGCGCCGCCCAGCGCCCATATTGTGGCCCCTGCCCAGAAGAGCTACGCGGTGATCGGTATTCCTATCTCACCGGTCAAGCCCGACCTGGATCGCATCATCAACCGCGAGTTTGGTCTGATCTGGCGGGGCGAGAAGTCGGTGGCCGATGCCTGCCGCACCATCAAACAGGAGATCGCCCCCTTGCTGGAGCAGAACCGGAGGTAAGAGCCATCCATGCGCGCCATTCAGATCGTTGCCCCCGGCCGGTTCGAGATCGTCGAGTTGCCGCGCCCGGAGCCGGGGCCGGAAGAGGTGCTGGTGGAGATCAAAGCTTGTAACACCTGCACACACTGGGACATGACTATCTGGAAGGGCGAGGATATCTTCGAACGGCCGGGCTATCCGATCTACCCGCAGGACCCCGGCGCGCCCGGCCATGAGTGGGCCGGAGTGGTCGTCGAGTGCGGTCCGGGAGCGACGAAGCTTGCTCCCGGCGACCCCGTGGCGTTTTGGGGGAGCGTGCCGGGGCAGCGGCTGCGTCGCCAGGGCGGGTACGCCGAGTACATCGTGGTGCATCAGGATACCGTGGTGAAGGCGCCGCCGCATCTGCCGTTTGAAGAGGCGGCGGCCCAGGAGCTCCTCACCTGCGTCGCCACCTCCATCCTGCGCGCCGGTGAGGTTGCCGGCAAGCGCGTCGGGGTCTCCGGCATGGGACCAGCCGGCCTGCTGGCACTGCAGGCCCTGAAAGCGCGCGGCGCGGCCGAGGTATATGCCTTCGACATCCTGCCGGCGCGCCTGGAGCTCGCACGCCGGCTTGGCGCGGATCATGGGATCATCCCGCACTCGCCGGAGTGGGAGGCGCTGCGCGGCAATCAGCTCGACGTAACGATCGATTGTTCTGGTGCCGGGAAGGCGATCAGCGCGGCGCTGAAGGTTACGCGGGGCCGCGTGCTGGTGTTCGGAGTGCCGCACGGACCGGTTGACTGGGGCATCGACGAGTGGCGTCGTGGCGTGACGCTGGAAGGCTTCGGTGGTCGCACGCGCCAGGCAGCGGATTACGCCCGGCACCTGCTAGCGACCGGGCAGGTGAAGGCTGGCCCGCTGATCAGCGCTCGCCTGCCCTTCGAGCACTATGACCGTGGCGTCGAGTTGCTGCGGCGCCGCGAGGCAATCAAAGTATCCTTCCAGCCGCACCTTGTTCCTTGAGTAGCCCGGAGCGGAAGCGTCAGGAGGAGCATAGGATGCCCGAAGTACTAGCGGTGACTCGGCCGAGCCGCCGGGCACGGTGGGCTCGGCCAAGGTCGGCGGCTGGGCTATCGGCGCGGTAAACGGGAGCCCGCAGCGTGAGGAAGCGTGGGACTTCATGAAATTCGTCGGGGCTAGCGAGGAGGGCACCACCATGGTCGCCCGGCTCACCGGCATCCCCGGCTGGCTCAAGTCGCCTGGCCTGCGTGAGCTCGAGCAGGACCCGCTGCAGCGGCCGTATGCGGAGGCCATGTGGCGCGCCGAGTTCCCGGCCTTGAGCTTCTATGGCGGTGTCGTTGACCTTGGGCTGGGCCTGCTGGATCAGGCGATCAACGGACAGCTCGGTATTCGTGAGGCGCTCGAGCGCATCAACCAGGAAGTCAACGCGCGCTACCTCGAATGGAAGCGCCAGGAGCCGGGACGCCAGCTCTTCAAGCTGTAGCGCTGCCAGCTTAGGGGAGGACAGTTGTGACAGCACGCTATCGTGTGGGGGTGATTGGCTGTGGCGGGATTGCCACGGCCCATCTGCAGGCCTATCGCCGGCTTCCCTCAGTCGAGGTCGTGGCAGGTGCTGATCCCTCTGAGGAGGCGCGGCGGCGCTGGACGGAGGAGCTCGGCGTCCCGCGCATGTATGCCACGGCGGAGGAGATGCTCGAGCGAGAGCGACCGGATATTGTCTCCATCTGTACGTGGCCGCCGCTGCGGCCGCAGATGACCGAGCTGGCCTGTGCCGCCGGGGTGAAGGCCATCTGGGCCGAGAAACCCATGGCAGTGGACCTGGCCGGCTGTGACCGCATGCTTGCCGCGGCTGCGCGCGTTGGAGCCGTGCTCATCGTTAACCACCAGCGGCGCTTTCGCGATCGCTATGTCAAGGCGCGCGAGCTGATCCAATCCGGGGCAATCGGCGATGTGGTGCAGATCACCGGCTTCCTGGGTGGTGACCTCCTGACCGGCGGCACGCACACAGTAGATTGCATTCGCTACCTGCTCGGCGATCCTCCGGCCGAGTGGGTGATCGGCCAGATTGATATGCGAGATCTTCCGACCAGGCGCGACCAGCGTGGACGTATGCCGGAAGAGCGCCAGCACATGCGCTATGGCCACTATGTTGAGTCCGGCGCCTTTGCTCTGGTGCAGTTCCAGGGGGGCGTACGGGCTACGCTAGAGGGTGGCGTGGTGATGCGTCCTGGGGGCGGCGGTTGGCCGGCAGTGATCTACGGCACTCAGGGAATGATTGAGGTGGGTCCGGACCGGCCGGTTGAGGGGCAGCCCCGCCTGCGCGCTCGTCTCAAGGGGCAGACGGATTGGGTCTATCCGGAGATTGTCCCCGACGACGGCTGGCTTGCCGTGCCGGCACGGCTCATTGACGTGCTCGAGCATGGCGGGGGCCACCCGCTGGACGGGCGCTCGGCACGCGCCGTCATGGAGACCGTCCTGGCGGTGCTGGAATCGGCGCGGCGACGAGGGCGCGTTGACCTGCCACTCGCTGTCCAAGAGAACCCGCTCGAAGCGATGATCACGGCCGGAGAGATCATGGTGCACTGACCGGGTCCAAGCGGCGCTTAACTGGATGCTCACCTTGAGCAGGCGTGAGCAGTCACGGCAACACAAGCGAGGGGAGGCTGATGAGGTGAAGCTAGGGGTCATGGCCTCGGGACTGGTGCGGGAGCGTACACCGGAGGCGATGCGGCCGGAGAATCTGTTCGCTGCAGCGCAGCGGCTCGGCGTGCAGTCGCTGGATCTACCGTCGTCCGGCTGGGAGGAACCCGGCTGGGTTGAGCGGGTTGGCGAACTCCAGGAACGCACCGGTATTCGCGTGCAGTTGAGTTTCAGCGATCGGTACATTGAGCATGGCCCTGATCAGCCTGTTGAACGCTTCGCTGCCTTCGTGGAGCGCGCCTGCAAGCCGTTGGGTGTGCAGGTGATCGGTACCGTCTCGCCGCTGCATGGCGGCCGGTGGCTGCGCGAGCCGCCGCTCGAACAGCAACTGGAACGACTGGCCGCGGCGCTCCGCCGCCTGGCACCTCTCGCCGAGGCCGGAGGGGTAAAGCTGGCCCTCGAGAACCACGCCGACTATCGCGGCTATGAGCTGGCCCGGGTGCTGCGAGCGGTGAACAGCCCGGCCGTGGGCGCCCGCCTTGATACCGCTAACCCGTACGCCGTGATCGAGGAGCCCCTGGCTGCGGCGGAGGCGCTGGCTCGCTATACCTTCGCCACACATGTCAAAGATATGATCGTGGAGGCCGAGCCCGGCAACCGGGGCATCCCGCCCGGCGGGCTCCTGGCGCTGCGGCACTGTGCCCTGGGCGAGGGACACGTGGACCTGCCAGCGATCGTCGCCCTGCTGGCCGAGCGCGGGCCGTTGGGGCAGGAGCTCGTGCTCACCCTTGAGGTACCGGCGGCCGCGCTCGAGGCGAGCCTGGCGTATGCCCGCTGCGTCTTTGCCGCGTTCCTGGACTAAGGGCAGGCCTGGATAGGCCGTACCATGGCTCTCTTGCGCCTGTGCCGCCTGCCTGCACTGAGGAGGATAGGGCATGGGAAGCCGACGGCCCAATGTGCTTATTCTCATGACCGACCAGCATCGCGCCGATGCTCTGGGGTGCTATGGGAGCCGGATCTGTCACACGCCGCGGCTGGATCAGCTCGCCGCCCAGGGAGTGCGCTTCACTCGCGCCTATACACCCTCGCCGATCTGCTCGCCGGCCCGTGCGTCGCTGTTGACCGGGCTCTGGCCGACGCATCACGGCATGATCTTCAACTCCGTCGGCCGCGACGGTGACTTTTACCAGCGCGGGCGTATCCCCGACGGCATGCCTGTCCTCGGGCGGCTCTTTCAGGAGGCAGGGTACCGCACGTACTATGTTGGGAAATGGCACGTCGGGAAGGAGGAAGATATCCGCCGGCTGGGCTTCGCTGAAGGGCCTCCGCCTACGGAGGGGAGCAGCCGAGCAGCGTACTGGCCAGGGCCGGCCAGGTATCCCCTGATCGATCCGATCCAGCGCCGCTGGCTGCAGAACCCCACGACATACTCCGCAGTCACAACCGCTGATGGCGAGGACTTCCGCGAGATCGCTATCTGCCGGCACGCCCAACGATGGCTGCGCGAGCACGTGCGGTCCCATCCAGACGTGCCGTTCCTCTGCTTCGTGTCCACCCCCGGACCCCACTGGCCTTGTGTGGTCCCCCAACGGTATGCAGCGCTGTATGACTGGCGCCGGGTGCCGCTCCCGCCGAACCTGCGCGACACGCTGGAGGAGAAGCCCGCCGCGCATCGTGTCTACCGGGACGAGGCCGGCGAGAGCGGGACGCTGAGCGACGAAGAGTGGCAGAAATGCCTGGCCCGGTACTACGCCTTCGTCACGCTCATCGATGAGCACTTCGGTGAGATCATTGACACCCTTGACGAGCTGGGCGTGGCCGAGGATACGCTGGTCGTGTATCTGACCGATCACGGGGACATCATGGGATCGCACCGGCTGTTCGACAAGGGGCCGTTCATGTACGAGGAGATGGTGCGCATCCCGTTGATCCTGCGCTGGCCGGGGCACATTCCAACCGGTCAGGTCATCCAGCCGTTTGTCAGCCTGCTGGATGTGCTGCCTACGCTCCTAGAGGCAGCGGGGATCCCTGCGCCAGCAGGGCTGGATGGCCACAGCCTGTGGCCGCTCCTGCGCGGCGAGCCTGTACGCGACTGGCCGGACGGCGCCTTCAGCCAGTTCCACGGGCATGGCCCAGCCCGCGGGCTGTACGACGTGCGCATGCTGCGCACGGAGCGGTACAAATTCGTTTACTATCCTCACGACGTAGATGAGCTATACGACATGCAGGAGGACCCCGCGGAGCTTCACAATCTAGCTGAGGCTCCGGCGTGGCAGGAACTCCGCGAGCAGCTTCAAGAGCGGATGCTGGTCTGGATGCAGCAGGCTGGCGATCCCCTGCGTATCTGGATCAAGCGGCGGCACCGGCGGTGAGCGTGAGTGCGTGGGCCAGTTCGCCGTTCCAGTTCATAGCATTCTTAACATACTTAACATTACGGAGGGAGGCGCTCAACGGAGGGAGGCGCTCAGATGACGTGCGAAGACGTGCAGGCCATCGCAGCGGCGCAGCCGCGCTCCGGCACGGTCGCGCGCTCTCGCCGAGCGTTGCTGGCCCAGGTCTCGATGCTTGCAGGTGCCCTGACAGGAGGCGCGTGCCGGCCCGGGGCACGGCCCGCAGCCGAGCCGGTTGCACGTAGCACCTGCCGCGGTACGGTCGAGTTTGTTAGTCCCTGGAATGTCGGCACGCCGACCGGCGATGGGCTTGTGCAGGTCGGACAGGATTTCGCTGCGGTACATCCGGGCTGTCGAGCTGAACTCGTCTACTGGTCCGGGGATAACACGGCTATCCTGGAGAAGCTGGCGATTACCATTGCCGCAGGCAACCAGCCTGCAGTGACGCTGGTGCCGGCGCAGCAGACCCCGCTGTGGATCAGCATGGGCGTGCTCCAGCCACTGGAGCCCTGGGCTATGCGGGACAGGGTGGGCAAGGAGCTCTTCTTCGAGGGGTACTGGCCACAGATGATCCTCGGAGGAAAGCTCTGGCGGCTGCCGTTCCAGATCGACGTGAACTTCCCTTGGTTCTGGAATAAGGCTTCCTTCCGCTCGGCCGGGTTGGATACTGAACGCGGGCCGCTGACAGTCGCACAGCTTGATGAGCTAGCAATGAAGCTCACGCGCGGTGCCCCAGGCACGCACGAGCAGCTCGGGTTCGTGCCGTGGCAACTCTACGGCGAGACCAACTCGCTCCAGAGCTGGGCGTATGCCTTCGGCGGCGATTTCTATGATCCGGCCAGAGATCGGGTGATCGCCAACCATCCCAGGACGGTCGAGGCGCTGGAGTGGATGGTCGGGTGGGCGAAGCGCCTCGGCGGATACGACGCCGTACAGGCCGAGCTCCAGGCCATGGGCGGCTGGGGCACCGGCCTGGCGATGGGGCGTATCGCAATGGGTGTGTGGACGAGCCAGGGGTTGCCGAATGCCCGGCAGCAGAATCCGCAGGCAGAGTTCGGCGCCGGGTTGTTCCCAGGCGGTCCTGGGGTCCGGCCGGGCGAGGCCACCTGGCTATCCGGGCGCGGCATCGGGATGGTCGCGAACATTAAGGAACCTGAGCCGGCCTGGATGTTCATCAAGTGGGTGAGCGCCACGCCGGACGGCACCCTGGGGCTGGTCAATCGTATCCTGGCAACTCCCGGCCTGAAAACCTCACCTGGGCTGGCTGTCTTGGAAGGGAATGCCGAGACGAAGCCCTTTGTGGAAGCGCTGCGGGTGGCCAAGCACAGCCCGCCCGGCGCGGTGATCCCGATCAACGTGTGGGGCGGCAATCGCACTACCCTGGTGCGAGAGGCACTGCAGCAGGTCCGCGGGGCTCGTGAGGCACTGGACGAGATCACGCGCTCCGCTCAGGTCGAGCTCGAGGCCGAGCGGGCGCGGCAGGGTAAATAGTGCCTGCCGGCTGCATCCAGGGGAGACGATCCATCGCGCGGGCCAGCGCGGCGCCCGGGCGCGGCCTGGGCCCGGACTGCAGTCGAGAAGAGGAGGATCGTATGCGCGGACTATCAGAGAAGCGATGGCGTTCGGTCACCAAGCGGCGGCTCCTGGCAGCGAGCGGGCTCCCAATAGGAGCCGTCTTCAGCGCGTGCAGCCAGGGAGGACGACAAGCCAGCCAGGCAGCACCGCCGCAGGTAGTTGCTTGCCGCTCGCGATTAGAGTTCTTCGATCCGGCCTCGCCGGGCATCCAGCGGCACACCTCCTACTCGGCGGTAATCAGCAGCTTTACTGCCACACGCCCTGGGTGCACTATAGAGCTCGTGTTCGTGGACTCAGCGCAGCGACTCGATAAGCTCACTGCCGCGATCGCCGGTGGGGTTCCACCGGCTCTGGTGGGGCTGGCGCCAGGCGAGACGCGGCGATGGGTGGCTATAGGCGTGCTGGCCTCTGTGGATGACCTGTTCAAGCGTGACAAGTTCCAGAGCGCCGATTTCCCAGTCGCACTGTGGAAGCAGATGAGCTACGGAGGCAAGCTCTGGTTTATGCCAGGGGCGCAGACCAACCCTGATTTCGTCCTGCACTGGAACAAGGTCCACTTCAGCGAGGCTGGCCTCAATCCGGCGCAGGGCCCGACGACTATTGCCGAATTGGACGCCATGATCCAGCAGTTGACCCGCGTGCAGGGCGATGACTATGAACGTGTAGGCATGATCCCCTGGGATCTCTACGGCCACGGTAACACCATCCAGGCCTGGGGCTACGCCTTCGGGGGCTCCTTCTACGACGAGGCAAAGGACGAGCTGACGTTCACGCACCCGCGCCTTGTGCGGGCAGTCGAGTGGTACACCGGGTGGGCCCAGCGCCTGGGCATCGAGCGCATCGCCCGGTTGCGCCAGGTTACGTTGCCTTCCGGCACACACTTCTTCGCCTCGGGCCGCCTCAGCATCAGTCCGATTACCTCAGGCCAGTTGAAGGCTTCGCTGGACTATGATCCCACGCTGCAGGTCGGCTCGGGTCCGATGCCCGGCGAAGCGCCAGGGAAGGCAGGCACAGTAGCAATTGGGGGATGGGCGGTCGCTGCTGGGGCGGAGAGTAAGCAGCGCGAGGAGGCCTGGGATTTCATGAAGTACGCCGGCGCGAGCGATGAGGGCACCACCATTATGGCTCGCACTGGCGCTATTCCCGGGTGGTTGAAGTCTCCTGGCCTGGAGGAGCTTGCGCGTGACCCCTTGTGGAAGGCCTACATAGACGCGCTACGCCGCGCTGAGTTCCCGCAGCTCGGTTTCTATGCGCCGGGCGGGCTCGATCTTACACCCATCCAGGACGTGCTGGATGGCAAACGGAGCGTGGTAGATGCGTTGCAGGCTATCAACAGCGATGCGAATGCACGCCATGCCCAGTGGAAGAGCCAGGCCCAGCAGAAGCGGTAAATGAAGCAAGGGGATTAGGAAAGAATGGCAGAGCAGTATCGTGCGGCAATCCTTGGATTGGGGAAGATCGCCCGAGCGCACATGCGCGGGTACCTCTCCCCTGAAAACGCCGGGCGTATCACCGTCGTGGCCGGGGCGGATGTGAGCGCAGAGGCGCGGGAGCAGTTCCGTGCCGAGTACGGCGTCGAGCGTCTCTATCAAGACTTCCGGGCGCTCCTGGAGCAGGAGCGGCCTGATCTCGTCAGCATTTGCACATGGCCACCGCTGCATCCGGAGATGGTCGAGGCGGCGGCTCAGGCGGGAGCGAAGGGCATCCTGTGCGAGAAGCCGATGGCGGTAGACCTAGCCGGCGCAGATCGTATGGTCGCCGCAGCCGAACGGGCAGGGGCAGTGCTGGTGATCGGGCATCAGCGTCGTCTGCTCCCGCGCTATACCGAGGCTCGCCGGCTCATCGAAGAGGGGATGATCGGTGAGCTTGTGCAAGTGAGCGTGATGTGCCACGGCGACCTCTTGAGCGATGGCACCCATTCCGTTGACCTGATGCGCTTTCTCGCCGGCGATGCGCCAGCTGTGTGGGTCATCGGGAACATTGATCTGCGTCCCCGAGAGGTCACGAATACCGGCCCGCAGAGTTTTGGTTTCCAGGACTGGGAGCGCACCCGCACACGCTACGGTCACCACGTCGAAACGGGTGCAGTGGGGCTTGTGCACTTCAGTACAGGGGTGCGCGGCCTGGTAGAGACGGGCATCTGTACCCGCCCCGGCTACCAGCGGGCGCTTGTCTATGGCACCGAGGGCTGGATCGAGATCAGCGGCGACCGGCCAGTGGCCGATGAACCGCCGCTGCGTGCCCGCCTGCGCGGTCAGGCAGAATGGTACGTGCCTGAGCTGCCGACAGTCAACGCGTTCGCTCGCGAGATCGCGCTGCTGATCGAAGCCATCGAACGAGGGATCCGGCACCCGCTCGATGTCTCGTCTGCGCGCGCCGGGCACGAGATCATCATGGCTATCTTCGAGTCAGCGCGGCGGCGCGCACGCATCGATCTGCCGCTTACCGTCGCGGAGTCGCCGCTTGAGGCGCTGGTGGCGGCAGGAGCCGGGTAAGTAATCTAAGACTAAGATGCCATGCCTAGAGCATGACCCTGAGAGCGTCGTTATAGGCTTATGCGGGCTGGTCTTCGACCTGTGGTGTCTGGATGCGGCCGTCGGGGATGAGCTGGACACCGCGCTCCTGGGCCAGACGCGCCGCGTCGGGCATGATCTGCTCGCCGGCAACTGCCGGCAGGACGACCATCTGTGGCCCAAGTGCCTTGCCAAACAGCTCCGCGCGGCGAATAGCCCGCTCAACGTCGCCGGGGCCGACGCCGGCCGAGACTTCGACTACCAGATAGACCTCGGCAGAATCGGTGCGCCTCCGGCCACGCACGACCACATCGCTCAGGCGTATCTCGGCCGCCTCCTCCATACTGATCCGGCCCGCTTCTTCAGCGTCATCCAGAATATCCCCCAGCTCGCGATCAGTCAGGGCAGTAACGCGGCGGAGCAGCCTGCCGAAGTACGCTCCGGCGCGCTCGCGATACCGCCGCTCCAGGTTCTCTCCCCGCAGTTCAGCCACCTGGGAATCGATCCGGTCTACTCGGCGGATCAGCGCTTGCAGGGTCTCCTCAGTGCGACGCTGCGCCTCGGCCAACTGAGCGACTATTTCCTCCAGGCGAGCCAGCCGCTCCTCAGTCCGGATCTGAGCCTCTTCGAGACGAGCCAGCCGCTCCTCGGTGCGGATCTGGGCCTCTTCGAGACGGGCCAGCCGCTCCTCGGTGCGGATCTGGGCCTCTTCGAGACGGGCCAGCCGCTCCTCGGTGCGGATCTGGGCCTCTTCGAGACGGGCCAGCCGCTCCTCAGTCCGGATCTGAGCCTCTTCGAGACGAGCCAGCCGCTCCTCAGTCCGGATCTGGGCTTCTTCCAGGCGAGCCACTGCCTCTTCCAGACGCGCCAGGCGCCCTTCACTGCGCGCCTGTGCCTCGACCAGCTCGCGTACCAGCGTCGGCAGGCTGAGCAACTCCTCAGTCAGGACCAGGCGCCGCAGCTCGGCTCGCCACTCCGGATGCTGTTCCAGCAGGCGTATCAGATCGTGGAAGTCGCTTACGGTGAAAGGCATAAGACAATGCTCCAAATGCTGGCTCTATGGTACCACAGTTCGCTGCCTTGCTGTCTGGGCAGCGTGATCCCGCTAGCACGCCTGGGTGCACCGATACCGTTTCCGGTGCGCCCGGACGCACGCCGGGGACGGCACATCAGCCGGCGAGCTGTCAGACCACTGTGTGTAACCGGTATGTAACGCATATGTATACGGTGCTGGAAGTAGGGTGGCGTTTGCCTGTTTTTCTCAAGAATGGCCAGAAGTGTTTGAGCCAAGAGGTTGGTAGGGGGACGAGATGACCGACCGGCTCCGCGTTGCTGTGATTGGCTGCGGCGGAATCGCGACCCGCCAGCATGGCCCTGCCTATCACAAGCTCCCGCAGGTGGAGATCGTGGCCGGCTGCGATGTCGTGCCTGCGAAGGCGCAGGCATTCGTCGAGGCCTTTGGCGGCCGGGCCTATACAGACTACCGGCAGATGCTGGACCAGGAGCGGCCGGATATTGTTGACGTCTGCACACGCGAACACCAGCACGTCGAGCCGGTCATCGCCGCGCTGGAAGCAGGGGCGCATGTGCTGTGCGAGAAGATCATGGCCCACACGCTGGAAGGCGGCCGCGCCATGGTCGCCGCGGCTGAGCGAACCGGCCGGCTCCTGGGCGTGAACTATAACTATCGGTTCTTGCCTATCTTTACCAAGCTCAAAGAACTTCTTGCAGCGGGGGAACTTGGGGAGATCGCCTTAATCACCGTCTATGCGCATGCCTTTTGCTTCCACCATGCCATTGACTTACTGCGTTGGCTCGGTGGTCCGGTTACGGCGGTAAGCGGCCACTACACCGCGACGGCCGATCCGGCGTATCACTACCCGGTACAGTGCCCGGACTTTGTCTATGTGCCATCCCGCAACGCAGTACTGACTATGCGCTTCCAGAACAGCGCCCTAGGCACTATCGCGGCCTCACGCTTTGAAGACCTGCGGACGAACATGCTCCGCGTTGATGTAGTGGGCGAGCGCGGGCGGCTCACTGCATCTGGCATCACGCTGCAAGATATCATGGGACGCCTTGTTCGGACACCCGGCGACCGGGAGATCCCCTACTATACCGGAGAAGACCGGGGCTTCAACGTGGCCTTCGAGCGTTCCATCCGCGCCTTCGTGGAGAAAGTCCAGGGCAGCGACACCCCGGCAGCGACCGGCCACGACGGCTACGCTGTGCTGCTGATCGAGCGCGCGCTGGTGCTCTCGCAGGCCGAGGGACGGGCCATCGCCCTTGAGACGCTCGCGCCGACCTCAGCCGGCACAGCACAGCCCGCGCCCTAGCCAGCCAAGCCCTGACGGAGGAGACAGACCATGGCGCAGCAGCCGGTTATCGCTTGTACCACCCACTCGTTCGGTGTAGTTCCCCTGGACGCGGCCTTTCGGATCATCAAGGCGCTCGAGCTCGACCATGCTGACCTGATCGCGGCAACGTACCCGCAGCAACTGGATCCCTATGCGCTCGCGGCTGAGCCAGAGCGGGAGGCCGAGCGCATTGGCAACCTTGCCGCCGAGGCAGGCGTGCGGCTCTCTGGCTGCTTCGTCGGCTTCCGCGAGCGGCTTACCACTGCGGATCCGGAGCAGCGCTGGCGCTTGTCAGAGCTCTATGGCGCAGTCGGACGCCTAGCTCACCGCCTGGGCATCGTACATGTCCAGACCGGCTTCGGCCGGGCGGATCCCACCCTTTCAGCAGACGAACAGTTCGCTGTCATCGTTGACAACGTACGTGCAGTACAGAAGGCTGTCGCTGCTGAGGGCGCCGAGCTCCTTGTCGAGGCGCAGCGCGGCGCGGCGATCAGCACGCCCGATGCCCTGGAGCGCCTGCTGCACGAGGTGCCCGGCCTGCGCATCAACCACGATCCCGGCCAGTTCGCCTGCCAGGGCTTTGAGCAGGAAAGTTATGGGCCTCTGTATGCCGCGACAGCGCATATTCACATGCGCCAGGCGCGTCCCGGGGCGCTCCAGGAGAAGCTGGAGCTGGGCACGGTGGACTTCCGCAGAGTCGTGCGTGCGCTTCAGGCAGTCGGCTTCGATGGTGTGTACGCAACAGAGTATGTGCACTTCGCTGGCTCGGCCGATTGCGCCAATGTGGATGTCGTGACCGAGACAGTGAAGATGCGCGATCTCATTCGTGAGGAACTGGCACGGCTTACCAGCCTGGCTCCCCACGGTGAGCGTGACAGGAACAGGATGTGAGGGTGGAACGATAGCGGAGAACCCGTGAACGCACCGGCACGCCATCGTCGCCTTATGCAAGGTACTACTATCGTACCACTGTCGTACCAATGTACTACATTCGGGAGGTGGCGCAATGCGACTGCAAGATAAAGTAGCGCTGGTGACCGGCGCCCGGCGCGGCATTGGCCGGGCCATTGCCCTGGAGCTGGCGCGCCAGGGCGCGCATGTAGCGGTGAACGATGTCACCGGTGAGGAGCAGGCGCAGGCTGTGGCCGAAGAGATCCGCGGCATGGGCCGGCGCAGCATAGTGGTGATGGCCGACGTTGCGAACGAGGCGCAGGTGCGCCAGATGGTCGAGCGCGTCGGGCAGGAGCTGGGGCCGATCGATATCCTGGTGAACAACGCCGGCATCGAGACGATTATTCCGATGCTGGAGATGAGCGAGCAGCAGTGGATGGATGTGATTAACGTGAATCTCAAGGGCGAATGGCTGTGTGCCCGCGAGGTGGTGCGCCAGATGCTCCAGCACGGCCGCAAAGGGGCCATCGTCAACATTGGGTCGATCCAGGCCGGCATGGCGCTGCCGGGCCGCACGCACTACGCGCCCTCCAAGCGCGGGGTGGAGGCGCTCACGCGCAATATGGCCGCCGAGTTTGCTGAGTACGGCATTCGGGTGAACTGTATTAACCCAGGCCTGATCGCCACTGACATGACTCGCTGGGTGATGGACGATCCGAACATCCTGCCGGTTGTGCTGGAACGTATCCCGATGAAGCGCGCCGGCAAGCCAGAAGAGATCGCGACCGTCGCGGCCTTCCTGGCGTCCGATGACGCCAGCTACATGACCGGCCAGTGCATCTACGTTGACGGCGGCTGGATCGTGACGTAGGCAACACGTGGCGCGTCGCCTCTCGCTTTCCCCGGCGCCGGCTGCTCCGCTATCTGCCGGCGCCGGGCTCCTGTGAACACACCACTACCGCAAAGGAGTGCGTGCATGCCACGGCGCATTATCGATCTCTCGTTTGAGGTGTATCAGGGAATGCCGGTCTACCCCAATGTGGCGCGGCCGGTCATTGTGGAGCTGGAGAGCCATCAGGAGATGGCGCGCAGCATGGGCACTGACCGCTTCGGCGTCACGGCGCTCCCCAACCACTGTATGATCGTGACGGGCGATCACGTGGGAACGCACATCGATGCCTGGGGGCATGTCGCGCCGGGGAAGCCGACGGCCGAGGCGATCCCGCTGGAGTACTGCTACGGTGATGGTGTGGTGCTGGACCTCACGCACAAGCGGCCGGGCGATGAGATCACGGCCGACGACATCGCGGAGGCGGTTCGACGCATCAACTACACGATCAAGCCACTGGATATCGTGCTCATCCGTACCGATGCGGCGAAGAAGCGCTACACGCGCGAATACCTGACAGAACACCCCGGCATGACCAAAGAGGCAGTGCACTGGCTGCTCGATCGCGGGGTAAAAGTGATGGGCATCGACGCCATTGGCTTTGATCCACCGGTGCCGAAGATGTTCGAGCGCCGCAAGTTCTGGGAGGCCCACAAGGTAATGCTCGAGCGCGAGTACTATCACCTGGAAAACCTGTGCAACCTGGACCAGATCCCGGTCCCGTATGGTTTCATCGTCTCCGTGCTACCAATTAAATGGAAGGGAGCCAGCGCCGCGCCGGTGCGCGCCGTGGCGATCATCGAAGAGTGAAAGAGTGAAATAGGCAGGCGGGCGCGGCGAGGTATATGCCCGCCGCCCGCGACGAGTCCTGGAGGGAAGCGGATGGCAACGCTGAAGGTCGGGCATACTGGCATCACTTGGGGCATCCCGGGGGATATGGAACAGGCGTATCGAGAGGTAGCTGAGCTCGGCTACCTGGGCTTCGAGACGTTTGGCCGCACGATCGTGGAATGGAATGAGACGAAGCCCGGCGGCTGGCGTGCGCTGGTCGAGCGCTTTGGCATTCCGACAGGCGCGGCGTACTGCGGCAAGACCTGGATCGACCCAGCAACCGCCGCTGCCGACATGGAGGCGGCCCGTCGGGAGGCTGACGCGCTGAAAGAAGTAGGTGGGGAGACGCTGGTGCTGGCCTGCGGTCGTCGGCCACCCGGCGGCTATACAGCCGACCAGTTCAAGCGCCTGGCCGACGCGCTCCACGAGATCGGGCGGTATTGCCAGAGCATCGGGCTCGTCACCGGCCTGCATCCCCACACCGGCACAGCTGTGGAAACCCGCCAGGACATTGACACCATCCTGGCGCTGTTAGATCCTGCGGTGGTCGGCTTCGCGCCCGATACCGGGCAGATCGCGAAGGGCGGCAGCGACATCCTGGAGGTCATGCGGACGTACCGCAGGCGCATTACCCACGTGCACCTGAAGGACTGGGGCGGCACCTACGAGCGCGATGCCGAGGGCAGAGAGCTTGACTCGACCGGCTACGTCAACTACGTGCCGGTCGGCAGCGGCGTGCTGCCGATCCCCGCACTTCTGGACATCCTGCTGGAGGATGGGTTTACCGGCTGGGTCAACGTCGAGCTAGACGGCACGCCGCGAGCGCCCCGGCCACCGCGTGAGGCCGCACGCATAAGCCGGGAATACCTGGGGCAGGTGCTGGGCGACCGCGTGGCCTGGCGCCGCTGAAGAGGGAGAAACAGACAGAAGCCACACAGGAGGAGGGCGTGTCGGCGCAAGCACACCCTAGTGCGCGCCGGCTGCGCCCCGCGCCAGACGAAGGACGGCCTCCGCGGCCAGCCGTGCGGTGGCCCGCTCCCGGTCACGGGCAGGATTGTACTCCACGACGTCCGCTCCGACCAGCAGCCCGCTCGCGGCCAGGGCGCTGATCAGCCCCAGCGCCTCGTCCGGGGTCAGGCCCGATGGCACTGGTGTGCTGACACCGGGGGCGAAGTTTGGATCAACAGCGTCCAGGTCGAAACTGACATAGAGGTGGCTGCCTGACTGCACGACGTCGCGGACAATACGCGCTGCCAGCAGCGCTGGCCCTTCAGAGCGCAGGGCCGCAGGTGTGTAGACCCGCAGTTGCGGCGTCCGCTGGAGATACGCGTGCTCGCCCGGGTCGATCGCGCGTACACCAACCAGCACGACATGGTCAGGAGAGAGCACCGGCCCGCCGTCGGCCAGCAATGGATGCCCTTCGCCCAGGAGGGCGGCCAGCACCATGCCGTGCGGGTTTCCCGAGGGTGACGTCAGGTGCGTGTTCAGGTCAGGATGCGCATCGATCCACACAACCCAGAGCGGCGCCAGCGAGCCCAGGCGGCGCAGCCCGGCCGCCGCGCCAGCGATAGCGCCCAGGCTGATGCTGTGATCGCCGCCGATCGCCACCGGGCACTCCCCCCCGGCGACTAGACGAGCTGTCGCTGCGGCGACCTCGTCGGCGCGCCGCCGCACCAGTGCGAAGAGCTCCTGGGCGCGCGCAGAGCCGGCATTCGCTGGCGGAAGGCTGCCCTCGACGCGAACGAGATGGCGGGCTTCGTCTGAAAGAGAGAGTTCAGCCAGAATACGGGCAGGTCCGGCCAGCAGCGCCGGGCCGCCGGCAGGAATGCCCAGGTTGCCAGGCACGCCCAGGAGGACAGCCTGACGTCCTTCACGGTGGTGGGCGATCGAAGGCCTCTTTCGTCGCGCAACAACGGCGTTGCTGAGAACCATGTGCGTCCTCGCTGATCTGTGCAAGGCGGCTACTCCCCGTCGAGCAGCCAACAGTGCGACCGACGCCGGTCGCACTTCAAGTATACCGCCCTGCGGTGTGCCTGCCGGTAGGGAGAATCACCTCCTATCCACTTATCCGACTTACTCACCCCAACTTTACTTAACTTTTTAACTTTACTTAAACTCAAGTACGTATTCAAGGGGCATGATCTAGTGGCATAAGCGCCGGTGGATACATTACGACCGATACGCGCCTCTTGCGCAGCGAACCGATCATGCGGGGGACCCGCACGCCGGTGCGCCCTCGTGGGAGTAGGGGGCTAGAGCAGCGCGCACGATGGGTATGGCCTCGATCGTGCGGCGCGTGCGTGCCTGCGGGAGTTGCGGCGGGATCCTTACCCGCAGGCAGACCAGCACCGGCCCCGGCTCCGCGACGATCCTCCCCGCCTCAGCCTCCCAGACGGCCAGCTCGTCGAAGGTGTACGCGGCGGCATAGCCCGCGGCGCGGGCCAGGCCGGCGAAGTCCACCAGGTTACGCCCGGGGATGGGCTGGCCGCCGCTGGTGAGATACACCCCGTTCTCGATGACGAGATGCAGCAGGTTCGACGGCCGCATGTGCGCGATCGTCACCAGGCTGCCCAGGTTCATCAGCAGCGAGCCATCGCCATCCAGGACGATGACCCGGCGCTGCGGCTGCGCCAGGGCTAGACCCAGCCCTACTGATGAGGCCTTGCCCATTGCGCCGGAGAGGGGAAGGTCGAGCTCCGGACGTTGCGAGACTGCTGCCCGGATGTGGGCAGCAGTCATGGTCGGAATCACTACGGCGGTGCCGCGGCAGGGCACCAGCACACGCAATGCTGCAAGCGGGTCCATCATGGTCACGCCCCCCGCGCCTCCGAGGCTTCCGGTGCGTACTCTGAGCCGATGAGTACCGCCACAGGCCTCTGCTCGGCCTGCGCCATCTGATATGCCTGCACGATCACTCCAGCATCCTCATCGCGCTCCAGCAGGAAATACGGAAGCCCCCAGGCCTTGAGCAGGGGCTCCAGATAGATCCCTGCGGAATCCTCCATCGGCGCGCCGTGGCGCCAGCCGCGGTAGCCGATCATCAGGAGCAGCGGCAGATGCAGATCAAGCGCCAGCCCGCGCAGGGAATCGCCCTGCTCGAAGAAGCCAGTGTTCTGGATCGACACCACCGGCTTCTTGCCGCCGATCCAGAGCCCTAGGGCAATAGCGATCGCTTCGCCTTCCCGGCAGACCGGCACGACGGTAAAGGGAAATGCCGCCAGCACTGCCTGCATCGCGCCAGTCTCGGTATCGGGCAGCCAGACAATGTGGGTGACCCCCAGCCGTTGAAGCTGCTCCAGCACCGTGCGGGCGTGCAGCACGTAGCCGGCAGGTGCCGCCGATACGTCGCTGGCCATGGCTCCCTCCTCGCAGGCTTGCCTGCCCACTTCTCCGTTGCACAGCGGGAAGTACCGCACCGTGGTTATCGTATATCGTATCCAGCTCGCGGGTGCCTCATTACTCTTAACTCTTAACCCCTACCGCGCCCGCATCTGCTGGTATGCCTCGGGCGCCGGCTCACGATACTGATACTCCGACACCGCCCGGGGTGGGTGCTTAGCGATCTCTGCTTCGTTGATGTCGATGCCGAGCCCGGGCCGGTTCGGAACTTCCAGATAGCCATTGACGTCCGGCACCGCCCCGGTGACCACCTCGAAGCGCCATGGCACGTCGTCGGTGCGGTGCTCCAGGTACGCCACATTCGGGATCGACGCCAGGAAGTGGATGTTCGCCATCTCAGCGATCGGCCCGGCCGAGCCATCGTGCGGTGCGACTTTCACACCATACGCTTCGCACATGATAGCCGTCTTCTTCGACTCTGTGATGCCGCCGATGCGGGTGATCTCTGGCTGGAAGATATCGATGATCTGCCGGTGCAGTAGATCCTTGACCGACCACTTGTGATACAGCCGCTCGCCAGCCGCGATAGGAATATCTACCTTTTCGGCTACCTTCGCCAGCGCCTCGATATCATCGGGTGATGTGGGCTCCTCGAAGAACGCCGGCCGATACGGCTCGCAGGCCTTGCCGAGCTGGATCGCCGCAGCAGCCGTGAACTCGCCGTGGCAGTGCACACCGATCTCTACGTCGTCCCCACATGCCTCGCGCAGCGTCTTGAGCACCTGGGCGCTAGGGGCGCACTTGAAGATCTTGATCCCGCGCTCGATCAACCGCTGCGCCCGCTCGACCGTGCTGGCGTGGCTGTACACCGGGATCCGGTCGCGGTACTTGCCGCCCAAGAGCTCGTACACCGGCACGCCCAGCGCCTTGCCCTTGATGTCCCATAGTGCCATGTCGATGGCGCTGATCACACCACCGCGCACAGCTCCGGTAAGCCCGTGGCTGTGCAGCAGGTAGTAGAGCTTGGTCCACAGCCGCTCGATGTCGAACGGGTTCTCGCCGATGAGAAAGTAGCTCAGCTCGCGGATGCCCGTCTCGACCACCTCGGGCCATCCACCGCCTTCGCCTACGCCGGTGATGCCCTCGTCGGTGAAGACCTTCACGAACAGCCAGTTCCGCCCGTGCGGCCGATCTGACCGGCCGCCGTGGTCGGCGTTCACCAGATAGGTGCGAACGTCGGTGATCTTCATGCAGTGCGTGCTCCTTCCCGGTGTGATCTGTTTCTTACGTTACGTGCCATACTGCGACCTCGCGGGGCTCAGCCCTCAATGCGGCCGCGTGAGAGCAGGTAGCGTTCTACCGCTGCCATGTCCAGCTCCCCGCCGAGGCCCGGGCGGTCGGGCACGAGGGCATCGCCGCCCTCGAAGCGGATCGGCTCGACCAGGAAGTCATCCACGTGCAGGATGTTGCCCATGATGTCGCTGGGATGCGTACAGTTCGGCGCGGCGGCGCAGCAGTGCACGTAGGCCAGGTCGAGGATGCCGCAATCGTTGCCGGAGCCGTGCCAGCAGGGGATGCCGGCCTCGCCGGCGATACGGGCCATCTCCACGAACGTCACCATGCTGGGCGGGCTGCAATTGACGATATCGATGCATTCCAGCTCGATCGCCTGCCGGAGCTGCTCGATCGATCCCAGGTGCAGTCCGAGCGGGATGCCCGTATCGCGCATCTGGCGATGGAGCGCCGCGTACGCCCGCAGGTCGTCCTTCGGGATCGGGTCCTCAAAGCAGGCGACGTTCGGGTACGGTTGGAGCTGGCGCGCCAGCTCCAACGTGTCCTCGGCGCGGTAGAAGCGGCAGTTGGGGTCGATGGTCATCTTCATCGCCGGGACCGTTTCGTAGCAGCGGCGCACGCGCTCAACCATGGGATCCTGGATAGTACACTTGATCTTGATGCCGCGGAAGCCGCGCTCCCAGCCCTCCTTCGCCCAGCGCGCCAGGTCGTCAGGCATCCGGCGTCCGCTCCACCAGTCTACGGCAACGCGGTCACGCACGGCACCGCCCAGCAGGTCTACCACCCGCTTGCCCCGGGCCTTCCCCACGATGTCGAAGATGGCGATCTCATAGGCCATGAAGGCGCCGTTGCGCGGTAGCGGCAGCTGCTCCAGCGGCAGATCCGAGGGATCCTTGCCTACCAGCGCCTGCGCCCCGGCCACGACGGCGTCCTCCGGCACACCACGGGGAGTCTCACCGATGCCGGTGATGCCGGCATCGGTGTGCACCTGGATGAAATACTTCGGCACGAGGTCCCAGCGCGGCTCCGGGTACTCCGGCCCGTTCACCGTTCCCTCGCGCATGAACTGGTGACACAGGTAGTAGTCCACGTGGGTGACCCACATTGGCCAGCCTCCTTTCACAGCGCTGAAACTCAGGACCGGCGCAGCGCGCAGAGTATAATTCCCCCAGCATGTCCGAGGCAGCAGACATCCTTTACCTGGCCAACGCGCGTATTCCCAGCGAGAAGGCCCACGTCTACCAGATCCTGAAGATGTGCGAGGCCTGGAACACGCTGGGCTATCGGGTCGAGGTAGCATACCCCGGCCGGCAGAACACCGCTCGCATGGCGCAGGTGAGCGATCTGGCGGCGTACTATGGCCTGGGGCCGGCCTTCAGCCGCACACGCCTGGTGCGGCTACCGTCCTTCGACCTGATCAAGCTGCTGACCCTCGACCTCCCGCAGCTCAACCGCGCGCCGCTCGTGCAGGCTGCATTTTACCTGCAATCAGTGACGTTTGCGTTCGCCTGCGCCTGGCATCTGCGTCGCTCTCGAGCGAGCGTGGTGTACACGCGGGATCTGGCGGTGCTGGGCCTGACCAGGCTGCTTGGGGCAGCGACGAAGCACTGGTACCTCGAGCTCCACGATGCACCGCGCGGGGCAGCGCGGCTGGCCTGGCGGCTGGTCGTGCCGCGGCTGGACGGTATCGTCTGCATCACCGAGGGGCTAGCGCAGTGGTGCCGCGCTCACGGCGCAGACGGCATGCCCTTGCTCGTCGCTCCTGATGGCGCTGACCCGGCACGGTTTGCTGCGGCACCCCCGCAGGCCGAGGCGCGCCGCCTGCTGGGCCTCCCCCCGGACCGGCCCATCGCCTGCTACACTGGCCATCTCTATCGCTGGAAGGGCGTCTACACTCTGGCCGCCGCGGCGCGGCTGTTGCCGCCGGAGTGGCTGGTATGTATCGTCGGAGGCGTGGACGAGGACCTCGAGGCGCTGCGCCGGTACGTTGCGGCTGCGCCGGGCAGGGCGGAGGTGCGGCTGCCCGGCTATGTCGCGCCGGCCCAGGTGCCGCTGTGGCTGGCCGCAGCGGATGTACTGGTGCTGCCGAACTCGGCGCAGGCCCCCATCTCACGCGAATATACCTCGCCGCTCAAGCTGTTCGAGTACATGGCCGCGGGCAGGCCCATCGTCGCCTCGGACCTGCCCTCGCTGCGCGAGGTCCTTACCCACGGCCGCAACGCCTGGCTTATCCGTCCCGACGATCCGGCAGCACTGGCCGGCGCGCTCTGTACTGTGCGAGATGACCCGGCGCTGGGTAATCGGCTGGCCACCCAGGCCCGCGCCGATGTCGCTGCTTATACATGGGAAGGCCGGGCGCGTCGCCTAGCAGCGTGGATGTTTCAGAGCAGTGGTTAGCCTGCCCTCTGCAGAGCCCTGCCGGTGTTCTGCGTCGCTGGCGTGCCTGGCTCCGTGGATGCCTAATGGCTTCCTCCGAGTGGACAGGACCGTCTGATCCTGGGCACTCCAGGACCCATTTCCTACTCCTGTTTGTCCGCGTGAGGCGATGCTGTATACATGTGCTGGGGATGGTGCAGCGCAGTGCTGCCGTCTGGTCCCGCGCCACGGGGCGAGCAGGCGCGGCCCTGCCGGGACGCCTGCTCCAGCCTCGTCATGCGGTAAGCCGGCGCTGGTGGCACGGTCCATGCGCTCTGCTGGGGAGCTCCTGACCCGGCCGGAAGGCTAGGGAAACGACTGGCCGGGTTATGGGGAGATGATCTGGCCGTATGCCGGTCGTGCATTCACTGGGTGGCATGGTAGCATCGCTCGTGGTAGACGCAGTAGATACGGTGGGGAGCGGTGGTGCAGAAGGGGACACGAGCATGAAGACCTCTCAGTTCAAGGCTGTACATCAGTTCAAGATTGTACACAAAGCTGTACAAATGAAAACTATGCCAGCGAAGCGTTTTGACCCAGCCGGTAGCACGACGCACGCATGCACCGAACTCCTGTACGACGCGCTGGACCTTACGCAGGAGGCCAGCGCACTTGCTGAGCTCTCACAGATCTTTGCCCGCCGCGGTCTGGCGCTGATGGCCGAGCACGCCCTGCAAAAGGCCAGCGGGCGGCTTGCCTACGCCTCTGCGCTGCTGGACCTGGCTGATGAGGTCGCCGGGCCAGGCGCGCAGACGACCCTCGCCATCGCGCCGTAATCCGGCGCTCCACGCATCAGCCGGCGCGCGGCGCAGAGCTTCCCTCCGCACGCCGCGCGGCCGACCTGGAGTAACTGCTGCCTGTACCATAGGCACATCGCTTCCCTCCTTGCCTCGCGTGGCCGTATAATGCCGGCAGCGACCCGATGCCCTCACCAGGAGGACCTTGCCGTGCAGCTCCCGCTGCCGGACCCCACGTTGCTGGAGTGCCGCAGCCCGCTGAGTGTGTCCGAACTCTGGGCCTTGATCGATGCCGCTGTGCGCGTGGCGCTTCCTGAGCGCGTGCACGTGCGGGGCTGCACGCCGCGTCCACGGCAGAGTAGCTCGGCCTACTTCTTCAGCCTGAGTGAGCAGGGCCCGGATGGGCGCACGTACCAGATCCAGTGCTGCATCTGGAAGCGCCTGCTCGCTGCCATCCCAGGCGGCTTTGACGTCATCCAGCACGCCGACGAGGCCGAGCTGGAGGTGTGGGGGAGCCTGAGCTGGTGGAGCAATGGCACGCTCATGCTCGTCGTGGGCGACCTGCGCTTCGCCGGCGACAAGGGCTACGAGCGCCAGCTCCAGCTCCTGCGTGAGCGGTTAGAGCGGGAAGGGTTATTCCATCTTGAGCGCAAACGCCCGCTGCCGGCCTTCCCGCAGCGCGTGGCCGTCATCACCTCGCCGCACGGGCAGGCTATCCAGGATGTTGTCGGTACAATCGCCCGGCGCTTTCCGGTGGCCGAAGTCCTGCTGCTCGAGGTAAGTGTGCAGGGGGAGTCTGCCGTCAGCGATATCGTGGCGGCGCTGCAGACGGTCAACCGGCTCGACGCCGCCGACGTGATTGTGCTGGCCCGTGGTGGTGGCGGGGAGCTGGACTTCGCGCCGTTTAACACCGAGGAGGTGGCGCGAGCGATCTTTGCCTCGCACATTCCGGTGATCACCGGCATCGGGCATACGGGCGACCATACGATCGCCGACGATGTGGCCGATGCGAAAGGCAACACACCCACGCATGCAGCGGAGCTGGCCGTGCCAGACGGCGCACAGGTGCTGGCGCGGCTCGAAAGCCTGGAGCAGCGCCTGGTCCAGGCAATGGCCACGGCGCTGCGCTACCAGCTCGCAACGATCGAGGCCGTGGAACGAGCGCTGGTGCGCCACGTCCCCGAGATTCCCGGCCGGCGAGCGCGCGTCGAGAGCCTTGCGGCCAGGCTGCAGGCTGCGATGTCCCGTGAGCTGGTTGCCAGGCAGCGCCACCTTGACGCACTTGCCCGTGTGCTGGAGAGCTTGAGCTACGCGCGGGTGCTGGCGCGCGGATTCGCCGCCCTGCGCCACCCGGACGGCACCTTCGTGCGCCGTCCGGAGGCGCTTGCGCCCGGCGCATCCGTGCTGGTCGAGACGGCGCGCGCCCGGCTGGCCACGCGCGTCGAGCGCGTAGCCAGCCCTGCTGGCGGCACATCCTCTGGCGGGAAGGCTGTTCAGCGCTCCAGCAGCTTGCCCCAGGCATGAGCGGCATGCTAAAGAACAACCTGTGCGGTATCTTCGGGCATTACTTCGAGCATTACGTGCCCGCAGGATGTGAGGAGCACCGCATATGACGTCGCAGAACACCCCGGCGGGTATGGCTGAAGAGCGCGCAGCGCCGGATGGACAGCAGCCTGAGGCCAGGCTGCCAGACTCCTTGAGTTTCGAGGAGGCGTTGAGCCGCGTCGAGGCGATCGTGGCCGCTATGGAAGAAGGTGGCCTCGCGCTCGATGAGGCGGTAGCCTGCTACGAGGAAGCCGCTGGCTTGATCGCCCGTTGCCGCCGGCTGCTTGCCGAGGCCGAGCTTCGCATCTCCTCCATACCGCTGCGCCAGGATTAGCGTCCCTGTGCAGCTAGCCTGACCGCCGGGCACTATGCTGGAGAGTGGGGTGAGTACGCATATGGCAGTCGAGCCGCAGACTGAGTACGAGGTGACCGACAGCACCGATATGATCACGTGCCCGCGCTGCGGATCGCCGGCGGTGCGTATCCCTCCAGCCTTTGCCAGCCACCGCAGCCGTCGTGAGTACGCCTGCATGAGCCGCGCTTGCGCTATCCGGATCTATCCGGATGAGCCGGTCCGGCCGGTTCGCGAGCGGGAAGGGACGGCGCAGAGCGGGTAGGCCAGGCCGCAGGGCGCCGCGCCGGAAGCGTTACCGGCCGGCGAGGTTGGGCGGCGCGGCGCCTTTTCGCGCTGCCAGTGTGGCGTGGAGGCCCAGTGCGGCACGCACTGCTGCCTGAGCGTAGGCGATCTTGCGGGCGTGGGCCTGCTCGGCCGTCGCTCCGGGGCCGATGATGCCCATCCCTACCGGCTTCTCGTACCGCAGCGACAGTTCCACCAGGGCGCGATGCACCACATGCCCCATCACCTCGCCGTGGAGCGTCTCGCCGCGCTCGATATACCCCAGCACGACCACGACATCGACGCCCGGATCGCGCAGCAGCGCCTGCACCGCCAGCGGCGTCTCGTACGAGCCGGCCACCCAGAGGGTCTCCACGAGCTGCGCGCCCGCTTCGGCGATGGCCGCAGCAGCGGCCTCGACCATCGCCGTGGCGATCTCGCGATGGAACTGCCCGGCCACGATGGCCACACGCGGCGAACGGGGCGTCGCTGTCATGCTCATGGAAGCTCCACACGCTCCTCGATCTTCGCCTCATCAAGGGCGATGCCCAGGCCCGGCGCCTCCGGCAGGGCGATCGAGCCGCCCTCGGGCTGGACATACCGCGGGAAGAAGTGCTGCTTCTGCGGCTGCGCCCGCACCAGGAACTCGGCCATGGGGCAGGTAGAGTAGGGCTGGGACGCGATGACGTGCAGCGCTGCATACAGCGAGTGCCCGTGCGGGATCACGGGGCAGCCGAACGTGGAGGCCAGCACGCAGATCTTCACCAGCTCGCTGATGCCACCGCACCAGTCGGGGTCGGCCTGGAGCACATCGATGCCGCCGGTCTGAAGCAACTGGAGAAATCCCCAGCGCGTGTACTCGTGCTCTCCCGTGGCGATCGGCACGCGCGTCGTCCGCCGGATGGCGGCGAACTCCGGCAGGAGGTCGGGGTGTACTGGCTCCTCCAGCCAGCGCGGGCGGTACTCCTCCACACGCTCCAGAAAACGGATGGCGTACGTCGTATCCCAGCGCATGTGGGCGTCGAACATGATCTCGATGTGCGGTCCGACGGCCTCACGCACGGTGCGCACCAGGGCTACGTTCTTCTCCATGCCCTCCAGCCCGTCGCGCGGCCCGTAGCGGAAGAACCACTTCTGGGCCTTGAAACCCTGGGCAACCGCCTCTCGCGCCAGCTCACGGATCACCACGGGGTCATCGGTGTTGACCTGGATGGAGGCGTAGCAGTCCACGCGCTCCCGCGTGGGCCCCCCGAGGAGACGGTAGACCGGCTGGCCGGCCGCCTTGCCGCGCAGGTCCCACAGCGCACAATCGACCGCGCTGATGGCCATCATCTCGTAGCCCTTGCGCGCGTGCCGGTCGCTGCGATACATAAGCTCCCACAGCCGCTCGGTAGCGAGAGGGTCTTGGCCGAGCAGGTGCGGCGCCAGCTTCATACGCACGATCATCGCTGTCTCCACGAAGAGCGGCCCGAAGATACCGTAGACGCCCTCGTCCGTCTCAATGGTGATGAACGCAGTAGTCAGCCGGCGGCGGCCACCGCCGGCCTCAGGTGCAGCAGTGTAGCTGCCGGATACGCGAAACGCCCGCACCGCCGTGATCTTCATCGCCCTCTCCTCTACGCCGGTCTGCCAGGCCATCGTAGCGGATGCGCCGCCACACCGCAATAGCTTCCTTGACGGGACGCCCCCAGTCTCCCTACACTGCGCCCGCACCGAACGAAGGCGCAGGTCTTCAGCAAGGGCAAGGCCGGATCCTGGGAAAGGAGCGTGACTGATGCGTATCCAGGCAGTGAAGACATTTGTGGTCGGCAACCCGCCGCCGCACCGAGGTGGGCGCAACTGGGTCTTTCTCAAGCTCACCACTGACGATGGCCTGGTTGGCTACGGCGAGGCATATGCAGTGCCATTTGATCCGCGCACGGTCGTCCGCCTGATCGAGGATGTCGGCGAACGGCTGGTTGTCGGTACCGATCCGTTTAAAACCGAGCTGCTCTGGCGCACGCTCTATTCGAGCGGCTATGCCCAGCACCCCGATCTCACCATGCTGGGAGTCATCAGCGCATTCGAGATGGCCTGCTGGGACATTGTGGGTAAGGCGCTGGGCCAGCCGATCTATAACTTGCTCGGCGGGCGCTGTCACGAGAAGCTGCGCGCCTATACCTACCTGTACCCGCGTACGCCTGGGGAGCCGAGCGTGCATACTGACCCGGACCGCGCCGCAGAGCGTGCCATCGCCTATGTCGAGCAGGGGTTCACTGCCGTGAAGTTCGATCCGGTCGGGCCGACTGTCCCGACGCCCAAACAGCTCTCACTGGAAGAGCTCCGCCGGGCCGAGACGGTCGTGCGGAAAGTACGAGAGGCAGTGGGGGACAAGGCCGATATCCTGGTCGGTACTCACGGCCAGATGACCACCTCCAGTGCCATCCGGCTGGCCAAGCGGCTGGAACCCTATGACCCGTTATGGTTTGAGGAGCCGGTGCCACCGGAGAACCGCGACGAGCTAGCGCGCGTCGCTCGCGCGACTAGCATCCCGATCGCCACTGGGGAGCGCCTCTCCACCAAATACGAGTTTGCCGAGCTCCTCGAAAAGCAGGCGGCTTCGATCCTGCAATTCGCCCTCGGCCGCGTGGGTGGCATCCTGGAGGCGAAGAAGATCGCTGGCATGGCCGAGACGCACTACGCGCATATCGCGCCCCACCTGTACACCGGGCCGATTGAGGGTGCGGCGAATATCCAGATCGACGCGTGCAGCCCGAACTTTCTGATCCAGGAAGGGATCGAGCAGTGGGGCGGGTTCCACGCCGAGATCCTGACCGAACCTATCCGTTGGGAACGAGGCTACATCATCCCACCGGAGAAGCCTGGCCTGGGCGTAGAGTTGAACGAAGAGGTGGCGGAGAAGCATCCCTATATCGGGTAGCCGGCATCCAGGACGGGCCTGTTGCCGGGCTGCGGCCCTGCTCCCGTCCTAGCCGGCGCAAGGAGGCGCGCTATGGAGTACGTCAACTTCGGCACCGCCGGGGTCAAGGTCTCTCGCATCGCGCTGGGGCTCGGCCTGCGGGGCCAGGCGGACGAGCAGGCTGCCGAGCGCCTGATCCTGCGCGCGTTCGAGAGCGGCATCAATCTGTTCGACTGCGCCAACATCTATGGCCTGATGGATGACCGTACCTATGCCGGCCGCGCGGAGGTCATCCTGGGCCGGGCGTTGAAGGGCCGGCGTGACGATGTAGTGATCACCTCGAAGGTATGCAGTCCGGTCGGCCCCGGGCCGAACGACCGCGGCGGCTCGCGCTATCACATCATGCGCGAGGTCGAGCGCTCACTGCGCCGGCTCGATACCGATCACATCGATGTCTATCTCTTGCACTCGTTTGATCCAACAACGCCGCTCGAGGAACAGATGCGTGCCCTGGACGATCTGGTGCGCCAGGGCAAGGTTCGCTACGTCGGTGTCTGCAACTACCAGGCATGGCAGGTGTGCCGGGCGCTGTGGATCCAGGAGCGCATCAATGCGTCTCCGCTCATTTGCGTGCAGAACCCCTACAGCCTGCTGAACCGCAGTCTGGAGCAGGAGATGTTCCCGTTCGTGCGGGCACTGGGACTTGGTATCATGGCCTATGCGCCGCTAGCGACTGGGCTGCTGAGCGGCGTCTACGCGCCTGACCAGCCTCCACCGGCCGGAACGCTGTGGGGCGAGCGGCGCCGTGAGCAGTTCGACCAGATCATGCGCGGCCGCGCTGGCGAGGTGTTGCGTACGGTGCAGGACGTGGCCGCCCGCAGCGGTGCCACCGTAGCCCAGGTAGCGCTTAAGTGGGTCCTCTCCCATCCCGAGGTCACTGTGGCGATCTCTGGCGCTGACACTGCGGAGCAGATCGCTGAGAACGTGGGTGCGCTCGACGTCCAGCTCGCTTTGGAGGACCTGGCGCGCCTGAACGAGGTGTCAGAGGGCCTGGCCATGGTGCTGGATGGCCCGCAGTTCGGGCCGCGGGCGCGACGCTGATGGCACGGTAGAGAGCAATGGATCACCACCCCGCCGAGAGGACGTCTTCACTCTCTGGTCCGTTTTCGCGGCGCCGGCTGGTGCGGGTCGGCCTGCCGCTGCTGGCGGGTGCGCTGGCGTCGGCCGCCTGCTCGGTCGGACGGTTCCTGCCCGGCGCGGCGCCGGGCCCGGCCCGCACCCCCACCGCACAGCCGGAGCCGGCTGTCCAGGCCACGCCAACTCCGCCACCGGCGCGGCCCTCCCCGACCCCGGCCGGACCGCGCATGCGCCTGCCCCCCTTCCTGGACAACGGCCTCATCCGCATCGGCGTCGATCTCGCTCACGGGGGCAGTATCGGCTTCCTGGCCGATGCCCGCGACGGCGCGAACATCGTGAATATCCACGATCTCGGCCGGTACATCGGGCCGTCGTTCTACGCTGGACCGCAGCCTTTCGGGGAGGCGCACCCGAACTGGCGAGGCTGGCCCTGGAACCCGGTGAGCGCCGGGGATGTGTACGGCAATCCCAGCGAGGTCCTGGAGTACTATAACGACGGCACGACGCTCTACGTGAAGTCGGCCCCCTTGCAGTGGGCGCTCAAGCGCGTGTCGGGCGAGTGTATGTTCGAGAGCTGGATTACGCTCGACGGGCGCACGGTGCGCGTGCGCCACCGCCTGACCAACCAGCGGGCCGACCAGAAACAGTACCCGGCGATGGACCAAGAGCTCCCCGCGATCTATACCATCGCCCGGCTGCACCGCCTGGTGACCTATACCGGCTCGGCCCCCTTCACCAGCGCCCCGACCACCGAGATCCCCAAGCAGCCGTCTCCTAATGGAGAGCTCACGTGGTCCCGCTTTTATGCCACCGAGCACTGGGCCGCCCTGGTGGATGAGACGGGCTGGGGCCTGGGCGTAATCCATCCGGGCGTCTACCAGTTCTGGGGCGGCTTCCATGGGCAGCCCGGCGCGGGCAGGCCCCAGGATGACGCGACCGGCTATATCGCGCCGGTGCGCCGGGAAGTGCTGGACCACGACATCGAGTACGAGTACTCCTATCTGCTCGTCCTGGACACACTCGAGAACATTCGGCGTCGTGCGTACGCGCACCGCCCCCCGCCGGCGCTGCCCGACTACCGGTTCGAGCGGGACCGCCAGCACTGGTGGTACGTCAACAGTGAAGACGATGGCTATCTCCTCGATGGCCGTCTGCGGGTGAAGCTGCACCAGCCCGACCCCCAGATGATCGGCCCGGATGTGCTGTGGGAGGCCGGGCGAGTGCCGAAGCTCTACATCCGCGCCGCTTTCCACACCAGGTCGAATGTGGCAGAGCTTTTTTGGAAGACCTGGGACAGCCCCTATTTCAGCGCCGACAAGCGGGTGACGTTCCGTATCGTGAACGACGGCCAGTTCCGCACGTATGAGATCGACCTCTCTCGTGTCCCGTCATATCGCGGGCTCATCACCGGGCTGCGCTTCGACCCGATCGAGGCAGGTCGGCCGTGGGAGTACATGGATATCATTGCCATCTCTGCCGATGCGGCGAGTCTCGTGCCGCGCATCTGCGTCAGCAGCGCCGACCAGCCAGCCCGGCAGGATCCCTGTGTCGTGCGTTGATCCGGTTAACCAGCGCCCTCATAACCAGGATGGGGACATAGACTGGACATCGCGCTGCGAAATGTAGACAATGCTGGTAACGACGTTACGGCAAGGCCGGCTGCACGCCCACCTGCGTACAGGTCGGGTAACTGGCACACCTGTCGAGCATGCTGTGCATGGGACGCTCCGGACGCGTGATTGCTTCCCTGCGGCGGCGTGCCGTCTGGCAGGGCCCGCGGGCGCTGCTCACCCTGGCGCTTTTCCTCAGCGGCTGCCGTGGCGGCGCGCCGGAGCCGCTTGAGCAGCGACCGATCACTGTCGGCCTGATCGCCCCTCTCTCCGGCCCGCTGGCCGCATCCGGCGAAGCCATCCAGCGGGGCATGCTCCTAGCAATGGATGAGATCAATCGTGGGGGTGGTGTGCTGGGTCGGCCGCTGGCACTGGTCGTGCGCGATATACCCAACGACCCTGCTGCTGGCGTCGCTGCCCTGCGTGAGCTGGCGCAGCAGCACCGCATTGTGGCCGTGTTTGGCGGTATCTACAGCCCCGTGATGCTGGCACAGCTCGACCTCGTGCACGAACTCCAGATTCCTCTCATCAACCCCTGGGGTTCCGTCACAGCAATCACGCGCAACGGGCGTACGCCTAACTATGCCTTTCGCGTCTCGGTGAGCGACGAGGACGCCGACGAGTTCCTGGTGCGCTTCACGCTGGATAGCGTGGGCGCGCGGCGGCCCGGTATCCTGGCCGATACGACCGCCTGGGGCGACTCAAACGTCGCAGGGCTGCGGGACTGGCTGGCGCGTCGCGGCATCTCACTGGCAGGCGTCGAGCGTTTCGACCAAGGGGACACCGTGATGACCCCCGGCCTGGAGCGCCTGCGTGCGGCCGGTGCAGATGCGCTGATCCTGGTGGCAAACGCTCCAGAAGGAGCGGCCATCGTGCGCGGCATGGCGACGCTGGGGTGGCGCGTGCCCGTAGTGAGCCACTGGGGTATCACCGGCGGGTCTTTCGTGGAGCTGGCCGGCCTGGAGAACGTCGAAGGCGTCTATACCTTGCAGACCTTCTCGTTCTACGGCCGGCTGTCACCGAAAGCGCAGGCGGTGCTGGAAGCGTACCACGCCCGCTTCGGCACCCGGCAGATCGAGCAGGTGCGGGCTCCTGTCGGCGTCGCGCACGGCTACGATGGGGTCCACCTGCTGGCGCGGGCCCTGCGCAAGGCCGGGACAACCGACGGCCCGCGCGTGCTCGAGGCACTCGAGCACCTAGAGCCGTACGATGGCCTGGTCAAGCGGTATGCGCCGGCATTCACTCCTGAGCGGCATGATGCCCTCGTGGCAGACGACTACCTGATGGCCGTGTGGCGGGATGGCCGTCTCGTGCCCGCCGCCCAGGCGCGGCTTGCTCCACGGAGCAGCTCGTAGCATCATGGCGCACGATGTCGTGCCCGGAGCACCAGGAAGCACTAGGAAGCCATGGTGACACAGCCCATGCGGTGGCTCTCCAGCCTTCAGGTGCGCTTTCTGCTCGCGCTCGTGCTGATCGGCCTGTTCCCCCTGGGAACCATCGGCCAGATCGTGGTCGCACAGGCCCATCAGGCGCTGGCAGAACAGTCCGCCCGCGAGCTCACTGGCCTGGCCCAGGGGCTTGGCGCGCACCTGGAGGCGTCGGTGGAGCAGCTTCTCAGCGACTGCCGGGCCATGGCCGCCCTGCCAGACATCGTCAGCATGGACGCCACGCGGCAGGATGTGCTACTGAAACTCCTGTACCAGCACCGGCAGGACTACGCGCGGCTCTCCGTCTTCGATCGCGATGGTCGGCAGCTGGCCTCCTCGCATCCCGGCGGTGCGCCCTCCATTGCTCAGCGCTCTTCATTTCAGATTGCGGCAGGTCGAGGCGAGCAGGCCTGGGAGATAGCCCCGGCGCTGAGCACCGGCCGTACGTCCCTGCTCATCCATACCCCGATCCGGAATGAGCAGCGCGAGGTAGTCGGGGTGCTGGGCGCGGTCGTGGATCTCGCAAGCTTTTCTGCGCTGGTGCGCCACGTAGCTGACCAGAGCGGGGCGCGTCCCTTCGTCCTGGACGGGCAAGGCCATGTGCTGCTTCATCCGGATCCCGCCGTTGTACAGGCGCAGCCGGACTACACCTGGCTGGGAGTGACGGCGGGCGGCCGCCTCCCTGGTACGGGCATAGTGCGCTACCGCCTCGACAATGAACACCTGGTCGCCAGCTTTCTGCCGCTCTCGACCACGGGCTGGACGGTCGTGGTCGAACGTCCTGAAGCAGCAGTGCTGGCACCGGCCGAGCGGTGGCGCCGGCTGGCCGTCTCCGGGCTGGTAGTAAGCGGCGTGCTTGCCGTGCTTGGCGCGGTGTTGCTGGCCCGCACGCTCACGCGTCCGCTGCGCTCGCTGGCCGGCGCGGCGCGTGCGCTTGGCGCTGGCGAACTCTCCGTCCCGCTCCCACCGGCGGCGCCGGCCGGCGAGCTGGGCACCTTGATCGAGGCCTTCACAGAGATGCGCCACAACCTGGCGGTGCGTACCGCCGAGCGAGAGCGGCTGATCTCAGCGCAGCGCTTCCTGGCGGAGGCCAGCACTGTCCTGGCCTCCTCGCTTGACTACAAGACCACGCTCGCACACATTGCCCAGCTTGCCATCCCACAGCTTGCGGACTGGTGCGTGGTCGATATCGCCGACGATGATGGCGTGCTCCGGCGGCTGGCTGTGGCACACGTTGACCCAGCCAACACCGAGCGAGCGGAACTGCTTCAGCATCTCGCGGGCGAGCCTGAAGCGCCTGCGGTAGCTGAGCTGATCTGCGCCGGACGGCCAGCGCTCTACGCCCACGTTACAGATGAGCTGCTGGCGAGCGTGGCTCGTGACGCCGGGCACCTGGATGTGCTCCGCGGGCTCGGTGTGCACGCAGCGATGGTCGTCCCGTTGAGTGCACGCGGGCGCATACTCGGCGGGACGCGGTTGCAGACGGTGTGTCCGAATTGGTCCGGA
Source organism: Chloroflexota bacterium (assembly GCA_042408875.1). Taxonomy (GTDB): domain Bacteria; phylum Chloroflexota; class UBA11872; order JBHOQS01; family JBHOQS01; genus JBHOQS01. Next base: position 254,458 of record JBHOQS010000020.1, read on the forward strand.
TGGTGTTGCTGAGTGCTCGGCTGCTGTGAACGACGGATGATCCCGGCGATGCCGCGGACCAGCGACGCTCGACCGACGGCCCCCCACCCTGCCTAGATGGCCA
>JBHOQS010000021.1:0-124857 GCA_042408875.1 Chloroflexota bacterium
GCCTGCTTGCCGGGGGCACCGGCTGCCGGCTATCGCAGCGATTGCCGGCACGAGCCCATGCCCCCATGGATCAGCTTCGATAGTAGGCGGCGTTGGTCTCGATGAAGTGCTTCCACTCGTCCGGCACGGCGTCTTCGGGGAAGATAGCGCTCACCGGGCAGACCGGCTCGCAGGCACCGCAATCGATGCACTCGTCGGGGTTGATGTAGTACTGCTCATCCTCATCAGTCGAGTGGATGCAATCGACCGGGCAGACCTCTACGCACGAGGCATCCTTGGTGCCAATGCACGGCTCGCAGATTACATAGGGCATTCCCGCGTTCACCCTCCTGTGCGCCTGGGGCGCAGTCTCACCAATGCTGCACGACACCGGCCGGGGCACGCTGCGGCACAGTAATAACTAGTGCAGTAATAACTACCCTGCAGTAATCCCAGCGTGCTGCCAGCGCGCCGCCCTATGATACGGCAGGCCACCTAGGCGGACAAACTCGCCCCCTACTGCTGACCTGAGCGGCCTGGTCCTCTACGGAGGCAGGCCCGCTCCCCGCGCCTGACTGGCATTCAAGCGCATGCCTCACTGCAGACGCCGAAGGTAGCGGCCTCTGGCTCCAAGAGGAGGCGCTGGGTGATAAGCGTCAGCGGGCCGGCAGGGCACAGGGCGCGCCGGGCCAAACACTGCATGATGCGGTACACGGCAAGGGCGTCCCCGAGCCAGTCGCTGGCCAACCGCTGCTCCCCGAAGTGCGCGGTCAGGTGGAGCCGGCCCTCAATGCGGGTGGCGAACAAGTGGGAGAGCCCGACCAATGGGCCTGGCCGGGCAGACGGCGCCTGCCAGGCAACCACCGAGGGCGCGTACCTGCCGGGGCCAAGCTGCTCTGCCAGCCGGAGCAACGCCACGGTGCCGCGGCCGCTCCAGTGCACGCCGTCCTCGCAGGTGCGCACGCCGTGCTGCTCAAGCTGCTCCAGGGCCGCGGCCACACGACCCGCGGTTGACGTCACTGCGGCAGCGACGGCTGAGCCGGGCACCCATTCCGGGAGTGGAAAGGGCAAGCGCCCGCCTGGCAGCACGATGGCGATGGCGCTCACAGCCAGTTCGGCGCCTGGCAGGCCCCCGGTAGCGTTCTGACGGCTTGCGCGCAACCGCAGCAGTTCGCGCCAGATCTCCACGAGAGAGTCTCGCTGGATGAGGATACTCCCCAGGCAGCTTCCAGCTAGCGCCCTCCGATGCTCCAGGGTCTCGATCAGCTCAATGGCCATGCCGGTCCTCCCCACAGTGTTCGATATACACAACGCCTGTCTAGCTCCGCGGTCACGGTTGTTCCACAGCGCGGCTGGCTTTTCCACATCGATCGGTCAGCTTTGATTAACACTACGTAGACGCGGCCATCGATAACCTGTATGATTTAGGCAACCTGCTGGGCGCAGGGATCGCGCGCTGGTGCGAGCTGGCCGCGCAGTACGTGAGGCAGGTTGCCATGGATGAGCCGGACGGCGTGCACGCTGGGAGAGCGCCTGACAGAGGGGAGAGTGGAGACCACGTAGGCGTACGGCTGCGCACGCTGAGAGAGCAGCACGGGTGCTCGCAGGCGGAGCTAGCGCGGCGCAGCGGGGTACGCCGGACGTATCTGGTTGCGCTTGAGCGCGGGCAGCACGACCCTACACTAGGCACTCTGCAACGCCTGGCTAGAGGGCTGGGCATGGACGTGGCCGATCTGGTGCGCGCCCTGGCAGGCGAGCCGTTCACCGATCCGGCCATGCCGCTACACCAGCGCCTCGTGTTGCGGCGCCGGGCAGTGGAGCCAGTGCAGCGGCGCTTCGCCCAACGCGCGAGCATCGATCCGCCGCTGCTCTCAGCCCTGGAGAGCGGCCGGAACGACAACCCGCGGCTTTCCACGCTGCGTGCGCTGGCCCGCGGGCTCTACTGCTGTCCGAGCGAGCTCGTGCGGGACCTGCCCTCCGAGGTCTCTTCGACAGCTAGGGATGCTGCGGAGGGAGAGCAGCGCTGAGGGGCGCGCTGCTACGGTGCCGCCCACTGCCTCGCGCGCTCGACAGCGCGGCGCCAGCCGGTATAGAGTCGTTCGCGCTCGTCCACAGGCATGGCCGGCACGAACCGGCGCTGCTCCTGCCACAGGGCGGTGATCTCCGCCTGCGAGCGCCACACGCCAGTGGCGAGCCCGGCCAGAAATGCTGCGCCCAGCGCCGTCGTCTCCACGACCGCCGGCCGGACAACCGGTATGCCGAGCTGATCCGCCTGGAATTGTAAAAGGAAACTGTTTTCCACCGCGCCGCCATCGACGCGCAGCTCCGCGGGCGGTGCCCCGGCGTCGGCGGCCATCGCCTCGACGACGTCCCGCACCTGGTAGGCAATCGATTCGAGCGCTGCACGGACGAGGTGCGCGCGGGACGTGCCGCGCGTCAGGCCGACAATGACGCCGCGTGCCGTGGCGTCCCAGTAGGGCGCGCCCAGCCCGACAAAGGCCGGCACGAGATACACGCCAGCGGTGTCCGGCACCGCGCGAGCGAGGTCCTCGCTCTGCGCGGCGCTCTGAAGGAGGCCGAGCTCGTCGCGCAGCCATTGCACCACTGCGCCGCCGACGAAGACGCTGCCCTCCAGAGCGTACTCGAGACGGCCGGCTCTGCCCAGGCGCCAGGCCACTGTGGTCAGCAGGCCGTTCCGTGAGGACACTGCCCGTTCGCCCGTGTGCATGAGCAGGAAGCAACCGGTACCGTAGGTAGTCTTGAGCATGCCGGGGGCAAAGCAGGCCTGGCCGAAGAGCGCGGCCTGCTGGTCTCCGGCGATGCCTGCGATTGGGATGCCGCGGCCGAACGGCGGCACATCCGCCGTCTCACCGTAGATCTCCGACGAGGAGCGCACCTCGGGGAGCAGTGCGTCGGGGATACCGAGCGCCGCCAGGAGTTCACCGCTCCAGGCGCCCTGCTGCAGGTCGAACAGCATCGTGCGGGAAGCGTTCGATGGATCGGTCGCGTGGACCCGGCCGCCGGTGAGGTTCCACAGCAGCCAGCTATCCACGGTGCCAAAGGCAAGCTCCCCAGCCTCAGCGCGAGTGCGCAGCTCCGGGAAGTGCTCCAGGAGCCATTGCAGCTTCGTGGCCGAGAAATACGGATCGACCACCAGGCCGGTGAGCTGGTGGATGCGCTCAGCCAGACCCTCCGCGCGCAGCCGGGCACACTGCGGCTCCGAGCGTCGGCATTGCCAGACGATCGCATTGTGCACGGGACGCCCGCTGGCCCGCTCCCACACCACAGTGGTCTCGCGCTGGTTGGTAAGCCCGATCGCCACCGGCCGACCGCCAGCAGCCGCCAGCGCGTCAGTAGCGGCCTGCAATGCGGAGTGCCACAGTTCGTTGGGGTCATGCTCGACCCAGCCCGGCTGTGGGTATCGCTGGCGGATCGGTACATACCCGCGGCCGCGCACGCGCCCGTCACGCCCTATAGCAAGCGCGGTTGTCCCGGTCGTCCCCTGATCGATCGCCACCACCACGGCATCGTGCTGCATGTGTTGACACTCCTGGCTAAGCTCTATAGAGAACAGTTAACGTTCTTGTGCACCATACAACAGACAACCTGATGGCTGTCCTGCGCCAGCCTGTGTGGCGCGGCGAATGGCAAAACACGATGCCTGGCGACGCACGTGGAACGCCTGGCTTGACTCCAGGCGCCGCGCCACGTATCGTGCAGGCACGCGGAGACGTTTCGCTGGCGAGCTCACGATACTGAGTGCACCGATAGCAAGCTCAGCAGTGAGCTCACTGAGATCATGGAGCGGAGGAGCACTACCCACCGACATGCCCCGAGAAGAGCTTGCTGATCTGCGCCGCAGTCTGGCTTTACTGGATGGCGCGTTGATGCGCCTTCTAGCCGAACGTATTCATCTTACACGAAGACTAGCCCAGATGGGGGAACCGCGCACTGCAGTGGAAAGCGTGGCCGGGCTTGAGACCCAGGCCGAGGCTGTTGGTCTGCGCACCGCCTTTGCCCGTCAGCTCTGGAGCCTGCTCGATTACGAGGCCGCCATGCCCCAGCGCGGCCCCTCCCCAACCGCGGTGCTCTCTGACTCGATCGGCCGCATCGAGAGCTCAGGCATCCGCCGGGCGTTCGACCTCGGCGCGAAGCTCGCCAATCCCATCAATTTCTCCATCGGGCAGCCGGACTTCGCTGTGCCGCGGCCGGTCCTGGAGGCAGCGCACCGCGCCATTGACGAGGGCCTGAACCGGTACACACCGACGCAGGGGTTGGAATTGCTGCGGGTCAAGGTCGCCCAGAAGCTGGCCCGCGAAAACAACATTCACGTGCAGCCAGATGATGTGCTGATCACCTCAGGTACATCCGGCGGGATTTTCCTCGCGCTGGCTGCCATTCTGAACCCGGGCGACGAGCTCGTTCTGCCGGACCCGTACTTTGTGATGTATCCTCAGCTCGCTAGCTTTCTAGGGGCGCGGCCAGTGCTCGTGGACACCTATCCTGATTTCCGGCTTGACCCGCAGAAGATCGAGGCAGCCCTGTCGCCGCGCACGAAAGCCATCGTCGTCAACAGCCCCAGCAATCCAACCGGCACAGTGTATACCGAAGAAGAGCTGCGTGAGGTCGTGCGCATCGCTGAGCGACGAGGGGTGCTGATTATCTCGGACGAAATCTACGAGCGCTTCATCTATGATGGCATCAGGCCATTTAGCCCCGGCAGCATCTATCCGAACACGATCACGCTGAACGGCTTCTCTAAGAGCCACGCCCTCACCGGCTGGCGTGTTGGCTACGCCGTGGGGCCGCAGCCGATCATCGAGAAGATGAAGGAACTGCAGCAGTACACCTTCGTGTGCGCGCCGTCGTTTGCGCAGGTTGCTGCTGCTGTCGCCCTGGATACGCCGACCGACGCCGAGATCGCGGCGTACCGGCGCAAGCGTGATCTCATCTACGAAGGGCTGCGCGAATGTTTTGAGGTCACGAAGCCAGCCGGCGCCTTCTACATCATGCCCAAGGTGGACGATGCCGACTGCACCCGCTTCGTTGAGCACGCCATTGCGCGAAATGTCATTACTGTCCCGGGCGGTGTCTTTTCGGCACAGAATACCCATGTGCGTATTTCCTTTGCTACCTCCGATGATGCGATCCGCAAGGGAGTGGAGATCCTGTGCGCGCTGAAACGAGAGCTCAGATAAACGAAAGGCAAGCAGGCGAGCGCGTGTAAGCGCCAACGTAACTATCGGTAGTCGCTAGTGATTATCGATAATCACTAGCGACTGTTACTATCCACTTTGCGCGATCAAGCCACCCACCAATCAAGCCACCCACCAAGGAGCAGAGGCGGGATGAGTACCAGGACGCACGCAACCATGTGGATCTATGTCTGGGACCTGCTCGACGAAGGCGTGGACGCCGTGCTGCGCCGCCTCCAGGAGGAGGTCGGGCTGGATGCGATCAGCGTGGCCACCAGCTATCACACTGTGGCGCATCTGCGGCTGCACAGCCCGGCCGGACGCTGGTTCGTTGCCCATGATGCTGCAGTGTACTTCCGCCCTGCGCCGGAGCTTTGGCAGGGGCTGCGGCTCCAGCCCAACGTCAGCGCGCTGGCTCGCGAACGGAACCCGCTCACCGAGATCTGCGCTGCTGCCGAGCGCCGGGGGCTGCGGGTCATCTCATGGACGGTGTGCCTGCACAACACGTACCTCGGCCGCACCTACCCCGACTGCGCCGTACAGAATGCCTACGCCGATGTGCTTACCTCAGACCTGTGCCCGGCGAATCCTGATGTACGCGCGTATGTCACCACGCTGGCCCGCGATCTCTCCTCGAACTACCCGCTAGCAGCACTGGAGCTCGAGTCCATCGGCTACAGCGGCTGGGCGCACTTCCACGGGCATGAGAAGATCGGCTTTGATCTCGGCCCGGCCGGACGATTCCTGCTGGAGCTGTGTTTTTGCCCGCACTGTCGTCAGCGCGGGCAGGCACGCGGCGTGGACGTGGCGCGTCTGCAACAGGAGGTGCGCGCGACGTTGGACGAGGCCTTCGCTCGCGGGGCGCCTGTGACAGCCTCAGTGGACGGCTTGATCGCGCAGCTGCCTGGCCTACGGGTGTACCTCGAGGCCCGCGAGGAGACGGTGACGACCCTCGTGCGAGAAGTACGGGCCGCTAGCCGCTGTCCCATCCGCACGATCTACCTGGGGCCCTGGCACACCACCGGCGGGAACTCACGCGCCCTCGTGCAAGAGAGTGAGAGTATCGACGTGCTGGCCTACACCTCCGTTGCCGAGCAGGTGCGTCGCACCGCGCGCAGTGTGCTCGAGGAGATGGGGCCGGAAGGCTCGCCTGACCGCCTGCTGGTCGGTCTTCAGGCCTATCCGCCGCATGCGACGAGCGCCGAAGTGCTCGTCGCCAACGTCCGCGCCGCTCTGGAGCTGGGCGTGCGCCGCTTCTCGTTCTACAACTACGGCATCATGCCGCTGCCGTGCCTGGGGTGGGTCACCGAGGCCCTGCGCGCCATTCGGTCCGCCGGGTCCTAGGGCGCGACAGGCACGAGCACTGCTTTCCCCGCTGGAGGAAAAGGCATGCACAACACCCTCGGAACACCCCCTGGCGCAGCCCCTTCTGCACCGGCTGCGGCGTCTCCGCGGCAGCTCGCAATGCTGCGGCCGCACCTACGTGAGCTCCCACCTCATGAAGGGATCGTGCTACCGCCGGGGTATGCTATCCGCACCTACCGCCCCGGCGACGAAGCCGCATGGGCTGAGATCATGAACACTGGCATTGGCTCGGGCTGGACGGCTGAGCGCGTCGTGAAGGAGCTCACTGGTCTGCCGCAGTTCGACCCGCAGGGGTTGTTCTTCATCACCCATGAAGGCCATCCAATCGCTACCGCGTGCGCTTGGCGCGAGAGCCCGGCGGAGCACGAGCATGGCATTTTACATATGGTGTGCGCGCTCCCGGAGCACCGCGGCCACCGCTTCGGCTACGTGGTGTCGCTGTGCGTGCTCTGGTACTTCGCCGAGCGCGGCTTTGTCGACTGCCGGCTTCTCACCGACGACTGGCGCCTCGCCGCGATCAAGACATATCTGGAGCTGGGCTTTCAGCCGGTCTATTTTGACGAGCTCCATCGCCAGCGCTGGCGCGCCGTGGGGGAGAAGCTGGGGCGAGCGCTGTAATGGGGCATGAGCTTATCCCCGGCCCCCCTGAAAGGAGAGGGGAGCGGGGAGGGGCCGGGGTGGAGTCTCCCTACTGCGTGCTGCGCAGAGACGCTCCTGGGCCAGGGCCCGACCGGCACCTGCCGAGCGCTGCGCGTGTCCGCTCGAGCTTTCCTCCCTGTGCCAGGCCAGAGCGGACCGCTCCCTGCCAGTTGTCCCGCACCTTGCCCGCCCCAGGCTTTCCTCCCCGCATGCGGGGAGGGGGTCGCCTACTGTGTAGTGCGTCGTGTACCTATGTAAGTCGTGTAAGTCGTGCAAGAAGACCCAGCAGCACTCACTCCACCGGGCCACGAGCACCGGCCGTCATGCACCTGTCCGTGCCTTAAGCTCCCCTCCCTGTGTCGGGGAGGGGCCAGGGGAGGGGTCTCTTCCCCGCCGCCTAAATATGGATCGCCTGGCCGCGAGCAGCGAGCGCAGCCTCCTTGATCGCCTCGGAGAGGGTGGGGTGCGGGTTCACCAGCTCGCCCACCTCCAGGGTAGTGGCTTCGAGCAGGCGCGCCAGGCTGAGCTCAGAGATGAGCTCGGTGACCTCAGGGCCGATCATGTGCACGCCCAGGATCTCACCATGCTGGGCATCCGCCACGATCTTGACAAAGCCATCCCAGTCGCCGATGGCTAGGGCCTTACCGTTGGCTTGCAGCGGGAACCGACCGACGCGCACATCGTAGCCCTGCTCGCGCGCCTGCTGCTCGGTCAGGCCGAAGCTAGCCACCTGCGGATGGCAATAGGTGCACATCGGCATATCGACATAATTGATGGGCGCGGGTTGCCGTCCGGCGATCACTTCGGCGGCGATAACACCCATGTGTGAAGCCACGTGCGCCAGCGGCTTTTTCATCGTCACGTCGCCGATGGCGTAGATGCCCTCGACGGTGGTCCGCATGTAGTCGTCGATCTGGACGGCACCGCGCTTATCCAGGGCGACGCCCAGCTGCTCCAGGCCCAGGTTCTGGCTATTGGGCCGGAAGCCCGCGCTGAGCAGGACCCGCTCGGCCTCGAGGACCTGCGTCTGGCCGTTGATCGTCACCGGGAGCTCAACCCCGCGCTCGGTGATGCGGGGGGCCTCGCTGCGGGCGCCGGTGTAAAAGGTAATGCCAGCGCGACGGTAGGAACGCTCGATCGCCTGGGAGATCTCCTCATCCTCTAGGGGGAGGAGGTGAGGCAGCATCTCGACGAGGGTCACGCTGACACCGTACATCGCGTAGACGTACGCGAACTCCATGCCGAGCGCGCCGGCGCCGACGATGATGATCGACTTTGGCAGCTCTTTTTCGATAATAGCCTCGCGGTAGGTCTGCACGCGCTTGCCGTCAACCGTCCAGCCGGGCAGCACCGCTGCCCGGGCGCCAGTCGCAATGATAATATTGCGCGCCGCGATCTCCTGGCCGGAGGGCTGCACCACGACCCGCTTCTGTGGCGTGATGGTCGCTTCGCCCTGAATGTGGTCGATCTTGTTCTTGCGGAGGAGCAGGCCGATGCCAGAAACCAGGCGCTCGACTACCTGGCGGCTCCGATCGACGGCCACGCCGTAGTCGATCGTGAAGCTGTCAATGCCGATGCCAAAGCGCTTGGCATCGCGCACCAGCGAGACGACCTCGGCGTTCTTGATCAAAGCCTTGCTGGGAATACAGCCCCAGTTCAGGCAGACCCCGCCCAGATGTTCCCGCTCGACGCAGGCTGTGCGCAGACCGAGCTGCGCAGCGCGAATGGCCGCCACATAGCCACCGGGGCCGCCTCCGATCACTACCACGTCATACGGCTCCGGCGCGCGCTGGATCGCCGGGGCTGGAGCGGGAGCCGTCGCGGTCTGGACCATTCAAAGACCTCCATCCACCTGTCGCGGTTCGCTGGGCGGAAGACCGGACATCTTCCGTCCTCCGCCCAGCAGGCCTCAGGTGCTACAGGAACAAGCTCATCGGGTTTTGCAAGAGGCGCTTCACTTCCTGCAAGAAGCGTGCGCCTTCTGCACCGTCGGTCACGCGGTGGTCAGCCGAGAGGGTGACTTTCATCAGGTCGGTGATGACGATCTGGTCGTCCTTCACCGCCGGCTGTCGCAGCACGCTGCCCACAGCCAGGATGCCGGCCTGCGGCGGATTGATGATGGCGACGAAGCTCTCCACATCGTACATGCCGAGGTTCGACACGGTGAAGGTGCCTCCCTCGAACTCCTCAGGCCGGATCTGTCCGCCGCGGGCACGCGAGGCCAGGTCCTTGGCCTCCTGGGCGATCTGCGGTAGGCTCTTCTGGTCGCAGTTGCGGATCACCGGCACGAGCAGGCCGCCTTCGATGGCGACGGCCATGCCGATGTTGATCTCCGAGAAGAGCTGCACCCGGTCACCGGCGTAGGCCGCGTTCAGATTCGGGAACTTGCGTAGCGCCAGCGCCACAGCCTTCAGCACGAGGTCGTTGATGGAAAGCTTCTGCGCGTCGTCCAAGAGCGCGTTGGCCGCCTGCCTGGCGCGCAGCGCCTCGGTCATCTCGATCTCGGAGGTGATGTAAAAGTGCGGGACCGGCCCCTTGCTCTCGCTCATGCGCCTGGCGATGGTCTGTCGCATGCGGCTGAGGGGCTGTTCCTGCGCTGGCACCGGGCCGGCGGCAACCGGCGCCGGTGCCAGCCGCGGCGGGGCGGCTGGCGCAGCCGGGGGCGGTGCTGCCGCGGCAGCCCGCCGCTGCGCAGCGTATGCCTCGACGTCTTCACGGGTAATACGTCCGCCGGGGCCGGTGCCCTTCACTTCAGCGAGATTGATGCCCAACTCCTGCGCCACCCGCCGCGCCAGCGGTGAGACCTTCAGCTTCTCCTCAGCCTCCGGCGGCGGGCCGACAGGTTGCTCGACAGCGGCCGGGGCATGCAGCTCAGGGTGCGACTCCGGCTCAATGTGCGCGACACCGGCTCCAGCTGCGGCCTCGGTCGGCGTTGCTTCTGCCCCTTCGCCGGCGCCGATCGCCTCGCGCTGGGCGGCCCCGGCCTCCGCTCCAGCTACACGGAGCGCCTCCTCAACCGATTCGCCCGGCTCGCCCAGGACCGCGATCACCCGGCCTACCGGCACTGTCGCACCTTCCGGCGCCACGATCTTGAGCAACGTCCCGGAATCAAAGGCTTCGATCTCGATATTCACCTTTTCCGTCTCGATCTCGGCGATCGGCTCGCCCCGCTCGATACGGTCGCCCTCCTGCTTGAGCCACCGCAGGATCTTGCCCTCCTGCATGGCAAAGCCCATCTTGGGCATCAGCACAGGTCTGGCCACAGTGTCCTCCTGAGGCGTGATGCGTCGTGATCGTTCCCTGCGGCGGTTCCTCCGGCCGGCACCCGAAACAGCAACGGCCCCGAAGACAAGGACCCGCGAGGCATCACGCGACCATCTCTCGCACCTTGGCGACAATCTGCTCTACCGAGGGAATCACCATCGCCTCCAGGTTGCGGGCATAGGGCATCGGCACCTCGACGGCGCCAAGGCGCTGCACCGGTGCGTCGAGATAATCAAACGCCAGCTCGCTGATCTGTGCGGCAAACTCCGCGCCAAGCCCGGCCGTTCTCCAGCCCTCCTCGACCACCAGAGCCCGGCTCGTCTTCTTCACCGAGTCGATGATCGGCTCGATGTCGATCGGCCGCAGCGTGCGCGGATCGACGATCTCGGCTTCGATACCCTCCTCTGCTAGCCGTCGGGCTGCCTCCATCGCCTGCGCGGCCATCCAGCCCCACGCCACGATGGTGATATCCGTGCCCGGGCGCTTCACGTCTGAGACGCCAATCGGCACGATGTAGTCGCCATCCGGCACCTCTCCCCGGATGCTGTACAGCTTGACATGCTCGAGGAAGATGACCGGATCGTCCTGGCGCAGGCAGGCCTTGATCAAGCCCTTGACATCGTAGGGGGTTGAGGGGGCCACCACCTTGAGACCGGGCACGTAGGCGAAGAAGTTATCGAAATTCTGGGAGTGCGTTGCGGCTAGGGCGCCGAAGCCGTTGGCGGTACGGATCACCACCGGGGCAGTGATCTGACCGCCGAACATGTAATGGACCTTGGCCGCGTTGTTGATGATCTGGTCTATCGCCAGCAGGCTGAAGTTCACCGTCATGAGCTCGGCGATCGGACGCAGCCCGCCCATCGCAGCACCGATCGCTGTACCGACGATCACGGCCTCAGCGATCGGGGTGTCACGGAGCCGCTTGTCTCCGACGATCTCGCGGAAGCCGTACGTGACCCCGTACGAGCTCCCATAGCGGTTCACATCCTCGCCCATGATGAAGATACGCTCATCGCGCTGCATCTCTTCCCGCAGACCCTCGCGGAGCGCATCGAGATACGTCTTAACTGCCATCGCTCGCTCGTTTAATCCTCATCCGGCCCGCAGGCCGACTGTGACATTAGCTGGGTACCGCTAGAAGCAGAGGATGAAAGGGAAGAGAGCGGGGCGAACAGCCGTTCGCCCCGGCAGGTCCCTATGCCCGTGCGCCGACTGGCTCCCGCTGTTTCACTGCCGGTGCCACGTACACGTCTTCATAGAGCACTTCTGGCGGTGGCACCGGGCTCTCCTCAGCGAAGCGGACCGCCTCTTCTACCACCTGTTCCACCTGCCGGTGGATAGCCTCCAGTTCCTCCGCAGAGACCCCGGCCTGTGTCTGCAAGTAGGTTGCAAAGATGGCGATGGGGTCGAGTGTTCGCCGTTTCTCGCGCACCTCAGCGCGATCCCGGTAGAGCTGCGGATCGGCGGCGGAGTGCCCCATAAAACGATAGGTCATGGCTTCGAGAAAGGCCGGGCCGTTGCCAGCGCGCACATATTCCGCCAGCTCGTAGACAGCCTCCCGGACAGCCAGCACGTCCTGTCCGTCGATGCGCGCTGCACGCATCCCGTGCGCCTCGCCTTTCTTGTACAGCTCGGTTACCGAGGACGCCCGCTCGACAGCCGTGCCCATGCCGTAGAGGTTGTTCTCGCACAGGAAGAGCACCGGCAGCTTCCACAGGGCCGCCAGGTTCAGCGACTCGTGGAAGACCCCGTTGTTGGTCGCGCCGTCACCGAACACGCACAAGACGATGCGGTCCAGTCCCTGATACTGATGGGCGAACGCCATCCCAGCAGCAAGGGGCAGGTGCCCAGCAACGATCGCGTACCCACCCCAGAAGTGTCGCTTCACGTCTGCCAGGTGCATCGACCCGCCCTTACCCTTACTGGTACCGGTGACCTTGCCGAACAGTTCGGCCATCACAACGCCGGGGTCGGTGCCACGGACGAGCGGCCAGGCGTGGTCGCGGTAGTGGGTGATGATGTCGTCATCCGGCCGTAGGGCTGCATTCGCGCCAACGGCGACGGCCTCCTCCCCAATATAGAGGTGCAGGAACCCAGCGATCTTATCGTAGGCGTACATCTCCGCCGACTTCTCCTCGAAGCGGCGGACGAGGTACATCTGCCGGTAGAGCTCGAGCAACTCGTGCTTGGGCAGGTCCGCCTTGCGGGTGTTAGGTAGATTGTTCGATGATGTAATGCCCCCCATACGTGCTCCTCAGTGGCGACCCCGGACACCGTACGATGATAGCGTCTGTGCGGCACGACGGTGAGGACACACCGCGAAAGCATCGGCGGTCCGGAGCGCCTGCCCTTTGTTACATTGTAGCGCGCCTCCACAGCACCGGGGTACCGCTTCGGGGCGTTCTGCCAGGGGATGTGCTCCCCGCGCCGCAGGAACGGGTGCGAGGCGCTCGCCGGGTCCTACCAGGGCAGGACTGCTGCGCGCCCTGGCTGCCGGCGCGCTGTGCTATAGCCCCATGTAGGGTAGGGCAAGTCACCTAGGAGTGTCAAGTAAGACTGTGACAAGACAACCCTACACAGATGTTTATGCTCCCTGCCTACTGCGTAATACGTCCTACGTTACGTCCTGCGTAGAGACGCCGGACCATCCCGCCTCTGGGCTGCCGCGCTGCAGTCTGGCGGGGCCGGGCGGATGGGCTGTTACGCTCTACGGAGTACGTATTACATCCTCTCGCGTGTGCGACCGGCCAGGCGCCGCGCCGCCGAGTGGACGTCCTCTTCGCCGGCCAGCACCGCATCGACCAGGCCGTCCAGTTCTGCGGCATGCTGTTCGATCAGGTCGCGCAGGAGCAGCTCTCGGGCATAGTCGAGCACGCGCCGCGCGGCGGCGGCGCGGCGGCGGCGCTCTCGCTCCCCGCTCGCCAGAAGGTAGCGGCGATGTGCCTCCAGCGCTTCGGCGATGGCTTCTATGCCGCGGCCCTCGAGCGCCGAGACCTTCAGCACTGGCGGGCGCCAGCCGACGCCCTCAGCGGCGGGCGGCAGCATGGCCCGGAGCTCCGCCACGAGACGGTCAGCCCCGGACTGATCTGCCTTGTTCACAACATGCACATCGGCGATCTCAATGATGCCGGCTTTGATCGTCTGAATGGCATCGCCTAACCCCGGCACATGCACCAGCAGGACGGTCTCAGCCGATGCGACGACATCGATCTCATCCTGGCCGGTGCCAACTGTCTCGATAAAGATGAGGTCCATGCCGGCGACCTGGAACGCGGCGGCAGCGTCGTCTGCGGCACGTGCTAGGCCACCACTGGCCCCGCGCGTAGCCATGCTGCGCACGAAGATACCGGGATCGACCGCAAGCTCCTGCATGCGCACGCGGTCGCCCAGGAACGCGCCGCCGCTGAAGGGGCTCGTCGGATCGATCGCCAGAATGCCGACGCGCCGGCCGCAGGTTCGGGCCAGCCGTGCCAGACGCGCGATCAGCGTGCTCTTGCCTGAGCCGGGCGGCCCGGTGACGCCAACGACATGCGCCTGGCCCAGGCCGGTAGACCTGCGAAGCGCACGCAGCGCGGCACGCGCCGCAGGGTCTTCTGCCTCCAGGAGCGAGATAAAGCGCGCCAGCGCGCGGCGGTCTCCGGCGCGCAGGCGCGCCGTGAGCTCGTCGATCACTCCCTCACCTCCGCAGGATAGAGCGTGCGGGCCATGGCGCAGATATCAGTGGCCGCGCCGCACAGCGTTCCGGGCGGTACCGCCACACCTCAGTCGAGAGGCCGTGTCAGCCATCCTATGAGGAGGCCGCTCGCTCGGCCACTGCGGCGCGGATGTACTCGATGATACGCGAGGTCGGCGTGCCGGGACCGAAGACCTCCCGAATACCCATCGCCTTGATCGCCGGCACGTCTGCGTCAGGAATGATGCCGCCGGCAAGCACGATCACGTCGTCCATACCCGCCTCGCGCAGGCCCTGCATGATGCGCGGGAAGAGCGCCATATGTGCTCCGGAGTGACAGGAGAGCCCGACGACGTCCACGTCCTCCTGTACTGCAGCCTGCACGATCATCTCCGGCGACTGCCGGATGCCAGTGTAGATCACCTCCATGCCGGCGTCGCGCAGGGCGCGTGCCAGCACCTTGGCCCCGCGATCGTGGCCATCCAGCCCTGGCTTGGCGATAAGCACCCGGATCGGCCTGGCCTGCCCCGCGCGGCGCTGCGACACCTGCATGTGCACCTGCCCTGCGATCATATGCCTGTTCTTGAGTTTCCCGGCTTCGTTTGCTGATGATAGATCATGCGTGATCTAGTATCGGGCTACGACGAGTATCAGGCTATGAAGACGCGCGGTCCTGGCGGTTCAGGAGCGCTGCAAGAGCTCGATCAGCACGCCATAGGCGCCCCTAGGGTGCACGAAGGCCACGCGTCCCTCGGCCCCCTGGCGAGGCACGACGTCGATGAGCTCCACCCCCAGGGCGGCTAGGCGCGCGAGCTCAGCCTCAAGGTCATCGACCTCAAAACAGAGATGGTGCATCCCTTCGCCGCGGCTCTCAAGGTAGCGCGCCACGCCGGTCGAGGGGTCGGTAGGCTGGACGAGTTCCAGCTCAGCGCCACCGGCGCCAGGCAAAAAGGCGATACGCACGCCCTGCTCAGGCAGCTCGTAGCGGCGCGTCACCTCCAGGCCGAAGACGCGGTGGTAGAAGCTGGCAACTTGCTCTAGATCGCGCACCACCAGGGCGACATGATCCAGTCGCATGCACGCATCCTCAGAAATACGCGTTTCCTCAGAAAACGAGTTAGTATCAGAATACGCGCTTCGGTATCTCAGGCTGTAGGTGCCGACTTTAGAATACCAGGCTTTCTTGATGCTCACCGAACTGCGCCCGCAGCACGTCGCAGATCTCCTGGATCGTGGCATAGGCTTCCACGCACTCCAGGATCGGCGGCATGAGGCTCTCATTGCCACGAGCTGCATCAGCGAGCCTGGCCAGCGCCGCCTGGACTGCCGCACCGTCCCGCCCGGCCCTGACGCGATTGAGCCGCTCGATCTGCCGACGCTCGGCCTCAGGATCAATGCGCAGGATGCCCTCGGTTGGCGGCTCGGGAGCCGTGTAGATGTTCACGCCCACGACCGGCCGCCGCCCGCTCTCCACATCCATCTGGTAGCGGTAGGCCGCTTCCTGGATCTCGCGCTGGATGAAGCCGGCCTCGATCGCCGCCAGCGCCCCGCCCATCGCATCGATGCGCTCGATGTACTCCAGTGCCCCCTGCTCGATACGATCGGTCAGCCATTCAACATAATATGAGCCAGCCAGCGGATCGGAGGTGTCGGCCACGCCCGATTCGAGGGCCAGGATCTGTTGGGTGCGCAGGGCGAGCTGCGCGCTAGCTTCGGTAGGGAGGGCCAGCGCTTCATCTTTGGCGTTGGTGTGCAGTGACTGCGTCCCACCCAGGATGGCGGCCAGCGCCTGCACCGTCACGCGCACGATATTGTTATCCGGCTGCTGGGCCGTCAGCGTGCTGCCAGCGGTCTGCGTATGGAACCGCAGCATCCAGGAGCGAGGATCGCGCGCCCCGAAGCGCTCGCGCATGATGCGGTACCACAGACGCCGCGCCGCCCGGAACTTGGCAACTTCTTCGAACAGATTGTTGTGCGCCACAAAGAAGAATGACAGCCGCGGCCCAAAGCGATCCACCTCAAGCCCGGCGTCGATGGCCGCCTGCACATAGGTGATACCGTTCGCCAGGGCAAAGGCTACCTCCTGGATGGCTGTGCAGCCTGCCTCGCGCATGTGGTAGCCGCTGATGCTAATAGGGTTCCAGTGCGGCACGTGCTCGGCGCAGTATTTGAACGTATCCGTGATCAGCCGGAGTGACGGCCGCGGCGGGTAGATGTACGTGCCGCGGGCGATGTACTCCTTGAGAATATCGTTCTGAATGGTGCCGGAGAGCTTCTCCGGCGGCACGCCCTGCTTCTTTGCCGTAGCAATGTACATTGCCAGCAGGATGGCCGCTGTGGCGTTGATGGTCATCGAGGTGCTGACACGGTCGAGCGGGATGCCGCGGAAGAGCTCCTCCATGTCGGCCAGCGTATCGATGGCGACTCCCACGCGGCCGACCTCCCCCACGCAGCGGGGGTTGTCCGAGTCATAGCCAAGCTGGGTCGGCAGGTCGAACGCCACAGAGAGACCGGTCTGGCCCTGTTCCAGCAGGTAGCGGTAGCGGCGGTTGGACTCCTCGGCCGAGGCATAGCCAGCGTACTGACGCATGGTCCAGAGCCGGCCGCGGTACATGGTGGGGTAGATGCCGCGCGTGAACGGCGGCTCCCCAGGATAGCCCAGTCTCTGGTGATAGTCCCAGCCGGGCAGATCCTCAGGCGTATAGAGCGGTCCGATCTCGATGCCTGTCTCAGTGACGAAGCGTTCCTGCCGCTCAGGCGCCCGCTGTACGAAGGGGCCGCGAGTGCGTTCCAGCCACTCCTGCTTCGACTTACTGGGCGTCAGCGGTCGTGCTCGATCACTCATCTGCCGTTGTCCCTGGCGCCCGCTCTCCCGGTTCTTCTGGTCCTCCCTGGCCTGTTGAATGCAGACGTTACGGGAAGCGAGCGCCATTGTTAAGTTTACTCGGTTACGCCTGCTTTTACGTTGTCGGCTCGGCTGCGGGCGCGTCCTGCGGGCGAGGGCGTGGACCAGCATCGCTACCTGGGCGGCTGCCAGGAGCCTGGCGTAAGGGCTCTCATCCCTCACCTTCCCTGGAACTCGGGCTGCTGGATGGCGCGCGCTCCACCACGACCAGGGGGGCGCCAGCGGCCACGGTCTGGCGGGGCTCGACCTTGATCGCGGTGACGACACCCTCGATCGGTGCAGTGAGGGCGGTTTCCATCTTCATTGCTTCGAGGATCACCACGGGCTCGCCCGAGCGCACGTGCCGCCCCACCTCTGCCGGCACGGCGACGATTACGCCCGGCATCGGCGCCCGTACCTCTGCCCGGTCTGGCCCGGCACTGCGAGCGCTACGGGCAGCCAGGGGGTCGGCCAGCCGCACCTCGAACGTCTCACCGCCCAGGCGTACCCGAACAGAGTCGCCGCGCCGCTCGACCACCAGCTCATACGAGCGCCCCTCTACCAGGAGGCTGTAGATGGCGCGCCCGTCCACGCACAGCGCATCGACCACGACAGGCTGTCCATCGACGCGCAGCGACAGCGTGCCGCCCTGCTCGCGCACGTCAATCTCGAAGGAGTGACCGGAGACTGTGGCGAGGTAACGCATGGGTGCTTACCTGCCCTCCATCGCCTCAATGCGCCCAACGAGCTTCCACCGGCTGCCGGCCTGGAGTGCACCATTTGGCATCCCACCTGACACCGGAGCGCGCCGCCGCGCTGCCAGTGCAGCGCCCACGACGGCAAGCCTAGCTGCCTGGTAATCGATCTCCCGGGCGCGTTGCTCGAGGTAGGGCAGCCACTCGCGCTCGATGAACGTGGTACTGAGCCGGCCGGCCAGGAATGCCGCGTTGCGCACGGCGAAGCGGTGGAACGGCAGCGTCGTGCTGACGCCAGCGATGAGGTACTCGTCCAGAGCACGACGCAGCCGCGCCAGCGCCTCGGCGCGGTCCTCGCCCCAGCAGATCAGCTTGGCCAGCAGGGGATCGTAGTAGACTGGCACGTCCATGCCGGAGAAGCACGCGCTATCCACCCGCACGCCCGGGCCAGCCGGCTCGCGCAGCGCCTCGATCGTACCGGTGCTCGGCACAAAGCCGTTGAGCGGGTCCTCCGCGTAGATGCGCGCCTCGATCGCTGCGCCGCGCAGCACGACGTCCTCCTGGCGGATCCCCAGCGGCTCGCCGGCGGCAATGCGAAGCTGCCACTTGACGATATCGACGCCGGTGACCATCTCGGTCACCGGATGTTCGACCTGGAGCCGGGCGTTCATCTCCAGGAAGTAGAAGCGGCCCGCGCTATCAAGCAGAAACTCCACCGTGCCCGCGCTGGTATACCCGGCCAGGCGCGCCACCGTGACGGCGGCGTCGCACAGGGCACGGCGTAGCTCCGGCGTGACTGCGGGGGAGGGCGCCTCTTCGATGACCTTCTGATGGCGGCGCTGCACCGAGCACTCCCGTTCGCCCAGGGCCACCACCCGGCCGTGCAGGTCGGCCAGGATCTGCACCTCGACGTGGCGTGGCTCGGCGATCGCTTTTTCAATATAGAGAGTCGGATCTCCAAAGGCCGAGCGGGCCTCGCCCTGGGCAGTGTGCCACACTAGGGGGAGCTCGTCAGGGCCTTGCACCAGGCGCATGCCCTTGCCCCCGCCGCCGCCCGCGGCCTTGAGCATCACCGGGTATCCCAGCTCGGCGGCCAGCCGTTGAGCGGCAGCGACATCGGGCACCGGCTCCAGCGCGCCCGGCGCAATCGGTACGCCTGCTGCTGCGGCGGCCCGCCGCGCCGCCAGCTTGTCGCCGAGCTGCGCCTGCGCCTGCGGCCCCGGCCCTACGAAGATCAGCCCAGCCTCCAGGCACGCCTGCGAGAAGCGTGGCTGCTCGGACAGAAAGCCGTAGCCCGGATGCACCGCATCCACGCCGGAGCGCCGCGCCACGTCAAGGATCGCTGCGATATTCAGGTAGCTCTCCGAGGCAGGCGCCGGGCCGATGCAATACGCCTCGTCCGCCAGGCGCACGTGCAGCGCGCTGCGGTCTACCTCGCTGAACACCGCCACAGTGGCGATGCCTAGCTCGCGGCACGCCCTGATGACGCGTACCGCGATTTCCCCACGGTTGGCGATGAGGACCTTCTTCAGCATAGTAAGATCACGGTAAGATCACGTTACGTCGTACTATGTACTACGTACTGCGTAACAAGTAACAAGATTATCTAAAGGCAGTGGATGCGCAGAAATCTTGCGCTACGTCTACGTGCGCCAATTACCCAGTAGCGCAGTACGCAGTACATACTCCGTGTCACAGTGGAATGTTGCCATGCTTCTTCGGGGGGTTCTTGTCGCGCTTGTTTTGCAGCATCTCCAGCGCAGCGATGAGCTTGGGGCGCGTCTGGCTCGGCTCGATCACATCGTCCACGTAGCCTCGCGCGGCCGCCACATACGGGTTAGCGAACTTCCGCCGGTACTCCTGGATGAGCCGCTGCCGCGCTGCCTCCGGGTCTGCGGCTCGCTCGATCTCATCGCGGAAGATGATATTGACCGCGCCTTCCGGACCCATCACCGCGATCTCAGCTGTGGGCCAGGCGAAGTTGATATCGCCGCGCACGTGCTTGGAGCTCATCACATCGTAGGCGCCACCGTACGCTTTGCGCGTGATCACTGCCAGCTTCGGCACCGTGGCTTCGCAGTAGGCGTATAGCAGCTTGGCGCCGTGACGGATGATCCCGCCATGCTCCTGGTCCACGCCCGGTAAAAAGCCGGGCACGTCCACGAAGGTGACCAGCGGGATATTGAAGCAATCGCAGAAGCGCACGAAGCGGGCGGCTTTCACGCTGGAGTTGATGTCCAGCACACCGGCCAGCACCGCTGGCTGCTGCGCCACGATGCCGACCGGCCGGCCATTCAGCCGCGCAAAGCCAGTGATGATGTTCCGGGCGAAGCGCTCGTGCACCTCGAAGAAGTCGCCGTGATCCACCACCAGCCGGATGATCTCTTTCATATCATAGGCTTTGGTGGGCTGGTCGGGGATGATGCTGTCTAGCGCCGGCTCGACGCGGTCGGGCGGGTCGTCGCAGGGGACTACCGGCGGGTCTTCCAGATTATTCGACGGCAGGAAGGACAGCAGTCGGCGGATCTGCGCCAGACAGCTCTCCTCGTTAGGCGCCACGAAATGGGCGATGCCGCTCTTTTCGGCGTGCACGTCTGCGCCGCCGAGCTGCTCGAAGGTCACTTCCTCGCCGGTAACCGCCTTGATCACGTTCGGGCCGGTGACGAACATATAGCTGGTGTGCTCGACCATGAAGATAAAGTCGGTGATGGCGGGGGAGTAGACCGCACCACCAGCGCAAGGGCCCATAATCGCCGAGATCTGTGGCACGACACCGGACGCCAACGTATTGCGCAGGAAGATCTCAGCATAGCCGGCCAGGCTGGCCACCCCTTCCTGGATACGTGCGCCGCCGGAGTCGTTCAGACCGATGATCGGCGCTCCGTTCTTGAGCGCCAGGTCCATCACCTTGCAGATCTTCTCGGCGTAGGCCTCTGAGAGCGAGCCACCGAAGACGGTGAAGTCCTGCGAGAAGACGTACACCAGCCGCCCGTCGATACGTCCCCAGCCTGTCACCACACCGTCGCCCAGATATTTCTGCTCGGCCAGCCCGAAATCGGGCGTGCGGTGGGTGACGAGCATATCGAGCTCATGGAACGACCCCTCGTCCAGGAGGAGGTCGAGCCGCTCGCGGGCAGTCAGCTTGCCGCGCGCATGCTGCTGGGCGATACGCTTCTCGCCGCCGCCCAGCAGCGCCTGCGCCTTGAGCGCGCGCAGCGCCTCGAGCTTCTCACGAGTCGTGGGCTCGCGAAGGGGCCCGTTCGCGGTGCCTTCCCCAGCGCGGGGCGGGAGGCTCTGCGCCGGTTCTGCCTGGTGCTGTGCCGTCATGTTCTCCTGCCGTGGCCGGATGCGAGCGCTGCTCCTGCGCTTCTGTACTCAAACACTAGCGAGAAAACACCGTGCGCGTCAAACCGGTGCGCGGCGGCCGCTCATCCGGCGCACAAACACCTGGAGCGACACAGGAGTGCAAGGGGAGGCTTCTGTGCCTCCCCTTAAACTGTACCCATCTCCCACACTGTGGGAGAGGAGGTCAAGGGTGAGGGCTCACTCCTCTCTGAAATCGGGCACAGGCAACGGTATCCCGCCACGGGCGATCGATTCCTCGGAGATCAGGCCGGGCACGGTGAAATCCAGGGCACGATAGACGTCGATCGGGGGTGGCGTGCCCTGGATGATGCTCTGCACGAAGTCGCGGACGATGAAGTAATCGCCGCCTCCGTGGCCGGCGCGCAGTGCCTCAGCCGGCGGGTTCCGCCACATCTCCGGCAGGAACTCAGCCTCGAACTCCCACAGCGACCGCCATTCGTGCGGATCGTCGCAGTAGTCCGCCAGCCACACCTTATGCGCCTCGCCCCGTGCGCGGGGCGCCTCGTACGCGCCCTTCGTGCCTTGCAGGGCGTAATAAGCCATCAAATGCGGCCGCGGCGATAGCATATCCAGCCTGATCTTGACCAGCCCGCCCGATTCGGTCTGGCACAGCATCAATGTGGTGTCATCGTGGCCCCATTTCGGCTCAGTGCGCATACCCGTGCCGAAGCAGCTCACCGTCACCGCGCGCTCGTTGAACCACTGCAGGATCGGGCCCAGGCTATGTGTGCCGTACGTGCAGCCGCGCTTCCCCACCTGCCAGACCGTACGCCAGGTCGGATTGCCCTGCCTGTCTACATGCAGGTCCCGCACATTGTGGATGTACGCTCCCTCAGCGTAGTAAAGCTCGCCGAAGAGGCCGTGCTCGACCATGCTTTTGACCAGCACATTGGCCTTCATGTAGCAGTAGTTTTCGGCCATCATGTAGGTGGCGCGGCTAGCGCGCGCGGCTCGCACGAGCTCACGGCACTGCTCGAGCGACACGGCGGCTGTCACCTCGCTGAGCACGTGGATGTGGCGTTGCAGCGCGGCGACAGCCTGCGGCACATGAAGATGCATCGGCGTGCCGAGCACGACGACATCCGGCTGCCCGCGCTCGAGCAGCTCCTCGTACTCGACATAGCGTTCCGGGATCCCGTACCGTTCTGCCAGCGTGTCCAGTAGCTCACGGTCAAGCTCGCACAGGGCGGTGATCCGAGCCTGGGGCACGGAGCGAAATCCGGCGACAAAGGCGCAGGCGCGCCTGCCGACGAGACCGACCTTCAACTGTGCCGGGGATATGCCTGCCATGCTCCTCACCCTCGCGGAGACTGGCAATGGATTTGGAGAACAGACGAATCCGTTCCCCCAAAATCCGTTGCCAGCTTGTTCGCCTGTCAACGTCCCACTGGTTCTGCCCCCAGGTGCGTAGTATACTCGGCTTTGTACACAGATTGGTCCAGGAGCCTCGCCTGGCCTGGCGCAGGGAGGGCACTGATGGCCGCGATGACGGGCGCGCATGGTTTAGTACAGACAGGCCTGCCTCCGCTGATCCCGCGAGAGATGCTCTTCGGGAATCCGGAACGGGCAAACCCGCAGCTCTCGCCAGATGGCACGTACCTGGCCTATCTGGCACCTGACGAGCGCAACGTGCTACAGGTGTGGCTGCGCACGGTGGGGCAACAGGACGACCGCGTGCTGACGGCCGATAAGAAGCGCGGCATTCGCATGTATTTCTGGACCTATGATGGCGAGCAGTTGATCTACATGCAGGACTCCGACGGTGACGAGAACTTCCACCTGTACACTGTCAACATCCGCTCCAACATCATACGCGACATCACGCCCTTCCAGGGCATCCAGGCACGTCTGGTCGCCCGCGACCCCAGGTTCCCCGATGAAGTGCTGGTAGGGTTAAACCTGGCCGACCGGCGCAAGCATGATGTCTATCGCGTCAATTTGAAGAATGGCGCTATCGAGTTCGACACCGAGAACCCCGGGAATGTCATCGGCTGGACTACCGATGCGCAGTTCCAGGTGCGCGCTGCCATGGCCGGCACACCGGACGGCGGTATCGATCTCCTGGTGCGTGATGCTGCCGGCCAGCCCTGGAGAACGCTACGCCACTGGGGGCCTGAGGACGAAGGCTATGCGGTGGGCTTCTCTGAAGACGGACGCACCCTCTACGTCGTTGGCAGCCACGATGCCAATGCCGCACGCCTGCTGGCCCTCGATCTCGCCACCGGTGGCGAGACCGTGCTGGCCGAGGATCCTCAGTACGACGTCAGCAGCGTGGTCGTGCATCCGATCAGGCGAGTGATCCAGGCAGCCGCCTTCTACCGAGCCAGGCTCGAATGGGAAGTGCTCGACCAGAGCATCGCTGCAGATTTCGCGGCGATCGCCCGGATCCGCACTGGGCAGTTCTGGCTCAGCAGCCGCGATCTCGAGGATAGGCGCTGGCTCGTCTCCTTTGAGACGGACGACGGGCCGGTGTACTACTACGTCTACGATCGTGCCTCCAAAGCGGCCACGCTGCTCTTCAGCGACCGGCCGAAGTTAGAAGGCCTGCCGCTAGCGCCGATGCAGCCGATCTCTTTCCAGTCACGCGATGGGTTCACCATCCACGGCTACCTGACCACGCCGGTTGGCATCCCGGCGCGCAACCTCCCGGCGGTGCTGTTAGTCCACGGCGGCCCGTGGGGGCGCGACACCTGGGGCTTTCGGCCAGAGGTGCAGTGGCTGGCAAATCGCGGCTATGTGGTGCTCCAAGTAAACTTCCGCGGCTCGGCCGGATACGGCAAACGGTTCCTCAACGCTGGAGACCGCGAATGGGGCGGCAAGATGCACGACGATCTGATCGACGCGGTCAACTGGATCGTGCAGCAGGGTGTCGCCGACCCACGCCGCATCGCCATCATGGGCGGCTCCTACGGCGGGTATGCCACTCTCGTGGGCCTCGCCTTCACGCCCGACGTCTTTGCCGCCGGGGTGGACCTGGTCGGCCCGAGCAATCTGGTCACGCTGCTCAGGAGCATCCCGCCCTACTGGACGCCTATGAAGGCGCGGCTGCTCCATCGAGTAGGCGATCCGGAGAAGGACGAGGAGTTCCTGAAGTCGCGTTCGCCCTTGTTCTTCGCGGACCGCATCACGGCGCCACTCCTCATCGGCCAGGGCGCCAATGATCCGCGCGTCCCGCAGGCCGAGAGCGATCAGATCGTGGAGGCGATGCGGCAGAACGGCAAGCCGGTGGAGTACCTCGTCTACACCGACGAAGGCCACGGCCTGGCGCGCCCGGAGAACCGGCTCCACTTCCACGCCAGGGCCGAGGAGTTTCTTGCCAGGTACCTGGGCGGGCGGTGCGAGCCGGTCGGAGACATCCAGGGCCACTCAGCCGTGGAGCGATAAGCGACATGAACGCTTCGCGTCAGTATGACCTTGACCTGCTCCGCCGCGTCATCCTGGATTTCCGGCAGATGCAGACCTTCGCCGCTGACCCGTTCATTATCACCCGCGGTGAGGGTGTCTATCTCTGGGATGACCGCGGCCGCCGCTACTTCGACGGGCTCTCCGGCGTCTTCGTAACGAGCCTGGGACACGGCAACCGGCGGGTGATCGCGGCGATAACTGCCCAGCTCGAACAGCTCGCCTTTGCGCCGCCCCTCCACGGCACCACCCCGGCGGCGCTGGAGTTCGCCCAGGCGCTCCTGGAGTTCGCTCCGGCGCCCTTTCGCCGCGGTGCGGTCAAGCTGCTCTCGGGCGGCTCGGAGGCGACCGAGGCAGCGATGAAGCTGGCGCGGCAGTATCACGTGCAGAGCGGCCATCCGCGCAAGTACAAGATCATCGCCCGCTACGGCAGCTACCATGGTGCGACGATGGGTGCGCTGTCGGCGTCGGGTGGCTGGGAGCGCAAGAGCGTGTTCGAGCCGCTGGCGGCGGGCTTCCTGCATGTGCATCCACCGGACTGCCGCGCCTGCCCCTTTGGGCATTCCCTCGACGCCTGCCGCGCCAGGCCCGAGGCGCTCTTCACCTGTGCGCGGCTGGTCGAGCGCACGATCGAGGCGGAGGACCCGGAGACCGTGGCGGCGGTGATTATGGAGCCCGTGTCGGTGTCGTCGGCCGGCTTCACGATGCCGCCGCCGGAGTTCTTCCGTCTGCTGCGCGAGGCATGCGACCGGCACAACGTGCTGCTCATCTTCGATGAGATCATCACCGGCTTCGGCCGCCTAGGCACACGCTTCGGCGCTGACTACTACAGTGTGGCGCCGGACCTGCTCTGCTGTGGCAAGGGGCTCTCCGGGGGCTATGCCCCGCTGGCGGCGGTGCTGGTGCAGCCCCGCGTCTACGACGCCTTCCTGGGCACGCCGGAAGAGCGCCGCGAGTTCCACCACGGGCATACGTACGGGGGGAACCCCGTAGCTGCGGCGGCCGGACTGGCTGCGCTGCGAGAGCTCCAGGAACGCTGTCTGGTCGAGCATGTCGCTGCTCTGGCGCCGCACCTCACAGCCAGGCTCCAGCAGTTCGCCGCGCGCTTTCCAGGCGTGAGGAACGTGCGCGGCGCCGGATTTCTCCAAGGCTTCGACCTCGACCCCGCCGTCTGCGGGCCGCGCCCCGGGGCCCGCTTTGAGAGCCTGGCACGCCAGCGCGGGCTGCTGGCCCGCTGCGGCCGTGACTTTGTCGTCTTCGCTCCTCCTCTGGTGACCACACGCGCCGAGCTCGATGCCATGCTCGACATCGCTGAGGCGTGCCTGGACGAGCTGCACCATAAAGCCGCTGGAAGCTCCTCATCGTAGCCAGAAAGTCATGCTCCGCCAGTTTACTGGACCGCTCTGCCTTATCCCTCACGGCACTGTGCCGATACTTATTCCTGGCACAACGCCGACCTGGGGTACGCATCTTACGCCGGGCTAGGGCGGGAGAGGAAGTGATGGGAACAGAGGCAGAAGAGCAGGCCGTGGTGTTCGAGCTTGGGCGGGAAGCCTATGGGGTGGATATCGCGAAGGTCCATGAGATCATTCGCATGCAGACGATCACTGCGGTGCCGCGGGCGCCCCAGTTTGTGGAAGGGGTGATCAACCTGCGCGGCAAGGTGATCCCCGTCGTTGACCTACGCAGGCGCCTGGGACAGCCGGCTGCGGAGGCGACGCGCGCCACGCGCATCGTCGTGGTGGACATCGGCGTGCATACCGTCGGGATGATTGTCGATGCTGTCTCGGAGGTGCTGCGGGTGCCTGCTGGCGCCGTGGAGCCGCCGTCGTCCCTGGTTACGACGGTGGACTCGGAATACCTGCGCGGCATCGCCAAGCTGGACGACCGCCTGATCATCCTGCTTGACTTGGAGAAGGTGCTGACGCGTAACGAGCAGGGAGCGATCGGCCGCGTGGCCTAGCCAGCGTCCAGCGGCGACAGGTCCTGCCAGTTGGGCCCATAAGCCAGGTCGGCCTCGAGGGGGACGCTCAGCGGCAGAGCCTGCTCCATGATCGGGCGCACCAGGCGGGCCAGACGGTGGAGTTCCTCGCGTGTGACCTCGAACACCAGCTCGTCATGGACCTGCAAGATCATCTCAGCCGGCACCTGCTCCTCGTGCAAGGCTCGGTGGATGCGCACCATGGCGAGCTTGATGATGTCCGCCGCGGTGCCCTGGATCGGATGGTTGATCGCCATCCGTTCAGCTGCCTGGCGCAGCACGCTGTTGCTGGAGTGAAGCTCCGGCAGGTAGCGCCGGCGGCCGAGCAGGGTCGAAACGTAGCCGAGCTCCCGCGCCTGCTGGATGGTGCGCTCCATGTACGCGCGCACGCTAGGAAACCGCGCCAGGTAGCGCTCGATGAATTCGGCGGCCTCGCGGCGGCTCATCCCGGTGGCGATGGAGAGGCCGTGGTCGCTGATACCGTAAATGATCCCGAAGTTCGTGCGCTTGGCAATATTGCGCATCTCCGGGGTCACCTGGTCCGGCACTACCCCGAAGACGGCCGCAGCGGTCGAGGTGTGGATGTCTTCCCCGGCGCGAAAGGCAGCCAGCAGGTTTTCGTCCTGCGTGACGTGCGCCAGGATGCGTAGCTCGATCTGAGAATAATCGGCCGACAGCAGCACCATTCCCTCATCGGCGATGAAAGCCTGCCGGATGCGCCGGCCAAGCTCGGTACGGATCGGGATATTCTGGAGATTAGGATTAGATGAACTCAGCCGGCCGGTGGCTGCGACCGTTTGGTTGAACGACGTGTGCAGCCGCCCAGTGCGCGGATTAATCAGCGCGGGTAGGGCATCCACATAGGTGGACTTGAGCTTCGTGAGCTGGCGGTACTCCAGGATCTTCTCGATGACCGGATGGAGACCACGAAGCTCCTCCAGCACGCTCACATCAGTGGACCAGCCGGTCTTGGTACGCTTGGTCAGAGGCAGGCGAAGCTCAGTGGCCAGCACGGTGCCGAGCTGCTGCGGCGAGTTAATGTTGAACGTGTGGCCGACGTCGGCATAGATGCTGTGCTCGACCTCGCGAATGCGTTCGGCCAGCTCTCGCGAGAGCTGCGCCAGCAACGCCGTGTCCAGCCGCACGCCGCGCAGCTCCATATGCGCCAGCACCGGGATGAGCGGCAGCTCCAGCTCGCGATAGAGCGCCTCCACACCACGTTCCCGCAGGGCCTGTTCGAGGCCCGCACGTACACGGAGGAGAGCGGTAGCGGCGTGGGCGGCGTAGTGCGCCTGGACATCCGGCGGCAGATCGACCAGCGTCTTGCCGCGGCCCAGCCCGGCGGTGGGGTCCGGCAGCTCCTCGCCGAGCTGGCCGAAGACCAGATCCTTCAGGCTCACAGCGCGCTGCGCCGGATTGACCAGGTACGCTGCCACCATAGCATCGAACGCCGGGGGAGCCGGCTGGATCCGCTGCCCCTGCAGGGCTACCAGCGCTGTCTTGGCGTCATGGTAGAGCTTCGGGAGCGCCGCATCTTCCAGGAGCGCCTGTGCGGCTGCGCGCACCTCACCGACGCGCTCGAACGGCAGCCAGCATGACATAAGTGAACCGTCGCTGCCCTCAGACCAGGCGAGCCCCAGGCCGAGCACATCGTAGTCGATCGAGCCGCGGTGCACCAGGAGTGGATAGACCGCCACCGCGGGGCGTTCGGGTCGCCGCAGGAGGGCACGAATGCAGTCAACTGTCTGAGAGAGGTCCTGTAAGACCGATGCCGCGTGCGCAGCGACCGGCGCCGGCGCAAACAGCGCCGGCTGGGCCGGGGCAACGGTCGAGCGACGCCGCCGGCCGGGGACGAGTGCACCAGCCGCTGTTTCGGTGCCGCCGGGCAGCGGCATGGCTGTCCCAACGCTTCCAGGCTCGCCCCCTCCCTGGCGGCCATCCTGGCCGGCGCTGCCTGCGCGTGCAGAGCGGGCGGAAGGACGTTCCTCTGCTTCGCCTGGCACGGTGACCTGGGCCGTCGCGCCATCCGGCGAGGGGTGGGGCACCCGGCTCACCAGGCTCTTGAACTCCAGCTCGCGGAAGAGGGCCAGCACGCGCTCGCGCTGAAAGCGGCCGGCGCGGCAGCGCTCCAGATCTAGCTCCACCGGCGCATTGGTGGCGATGGTTGCCAGCTGCTTTGATCGCAGCACCTGATCGCGGTGCTGGGCGAGCACCGTGCGGAGCTTATCCGGCAACAGATCGAGGTTCTCGTACACGGCTTCGACCGTGCCGAACTGAGCGATCAGGCGCGCGGCCGTCTTCTCCCCAAGGCCGGGCACTCGTGGGATGTTATCTGCGGCATCCCCGGCGAGCGCTTTATAGTCAGGGAGCTGCCACGGCGCTACGCCGAAGCGCTCGCGCACGGCAGCCTCATCCATGAGCAACAGATCCGGCTGGCGCGGCTTCTGCTGCACTACCCGTATGTGGGCATCGACGAGCTGGAGCGTGTCGTTGTCGCTGCTCAGGATGTAGACCTCAAGCCCGCGCTGGACAGCCTGCCGCGCCAGGGTGCCCAGGATATCGTCAGCCTCGTAGCCGTCCAGCTCATAGATCGGAATGCCAAACGCCTCGAGCACCTCGCGCACGCGGCGAAACTGTGACCGCAGGCCCTCATCAACCGGGGCGCGCGTCGCCTTGTACTCCCCGTACACCACGTGCCGGAAGGTCGGCGCTGGCCGGTCGTAGCCAGCGGCAATGTAGTCGGGCTGGAGCTCTGCCCACGCCTTCAGCAGCATCGACGCAAAGCCGTAGACGGCGTTCGTCGCCTCGCCACGCGAGGTGCTGAACACCGCCGGCACAGCATGGAAGGCGCGATGCACCAGCGAGTGCGTATCGATGAGCAGGATACGCGGTCGTTTATCTGCTGGGTGAAGTCCTTGAGTTTCCATGCGCTGCTCGTCGCGTTTTTCTGCGGGCCTCTACACTGCTATTCCCGTGAGCCTCACGTACTTTGATCCTCACGTACTTTAACTCCCGAAGCCTCCGTCGGTACCTCCGCGCGCTCGCCGTAAACCCCGCCGGGCCGCCGAGCGCGGCGGCGACACTCGAAGCGTACCGCAGTAGCCACGGCGCGGCAAGTAACCTGGTCGCCGCGCCGGCCAGCGGAGAACACCTCAATAGAGAGGCACGATCGGTGTGGCGATCCTCGGAACCGTGATGTCTACCACCTTCCGACACGAACCCCAGCGCACCCTGCCTCCGGCACTCGGGCAGATGGTGCCGCGGATCGGCTGGCCCAGGTGCCGAACCCGCAGGCGCTGCTCCTGCCTGAGGCCACGCAAATACTGCACCAGAGCTTCGCCGCACTCGGGCCGCAGGGACAGGAGCTGTTCACGCAGCTTCTCCAGGCGCTACGTCTCAGCCTGGATACGGCGAGCACCTAGGTCTTTGCCGTAAGCGCGGTGGCCTTGCTGCTGGCCTGGGGATCATGCTGCTCTTACCCGAGGTCCCGCTCCGCCGCAGCCACGATGAGCCGCATCACAGTGAGGCCGGTGGCGAGGTGCTCGTGCTCGACGAGCCTGTGGTAGCGCACTGATCCCGTCCTGACCCGCGGGTCCTTGCTATCCGCGCGGCGGTTTCGTAGACTTCAGGGCGCCAGACACGCAGCGGACGGCCGCTGCGGGATAGGCGCAGGGGGAGCGGGCATGCCGGTGGATCAGGAGACCTTCCGCGAGGCCATGTCACGCTGGGCCAGCGGGGTTGCCATCGTCACCACCTTCGTCGATGGAGTGCCGCACGGCATGACGGCGAGCGCATTCTGTAGTGTTTCTACGGAGCCGCCGACGGTGCTGGTCTGCGTGAGCAAGCAGGCGCGCACGCATAATCGCATCCTGCGGACCGGCCGCTTCGGCGTGAACATCCTTGCCTCGACACAGCAGGCCTACGCCATGCACTTCGCCGGCACACCGGTCTTCGAGGATGGCGCTCCACTCCTGTGCGAGGACGGCCAGTCCCCGGCGATCGAAGGCGCGTTGGCCTTCCTGGAGTGCCGCGTGGCGAAGACCTGCGATGCCGGCACGCACACGATCTTCCTGGGGCTGGTCGAGGCCTGCCGCATCCACCATGAGGGCACGCCGCTCATGTACTACCGCCGCGGCTACCGGCAGCTCCTGCTCGATGACGCGTCATAAGTGCCTCTTCGGCAGCCAGCCGAGCGTCACTCCTCACCCACCAGGTACAGGCCGTCATCAACCCCGCCCTCGATGTACAAGTAATCCCCACCGACGATCGCCATCCGGGCGTTAGGCACACGGACCCGTACTGGCTCGCCGCGCAGCAGCACCGTGACCTCGCGGTCGCCCTTGGCAACGAGCTTGACGATAGGCGCGTTCGGATAGCGACACAGCAGCTCTGGCGCTGAGGCATCGTGGTAGATCGCCTGGGCGTGGCGGAGAGGTGTGCCGGCTGTCTCCGCCGGTGGTGTGCTTCGAACCGGTTCAGTCGCCATACTCCGTCCTCCCTCGTGGCTCTATTTTCCTTCGTTCAGTCCCGTCCTGCCAGGCTGTAGCTCACGAGCTTAGCGCAGGGAAGAGAGGCGCAGCCGGAGGTCCTGGAGGGGCGGCTGTTGTAGCAGGCCTCGTCGAGCTCGGGGCAGGCGTCGGCTTCACACCGCCCGGGCAGCGGTGCGCGCCGTGCTCGCCAGGCTGGCAGCGGCAAGAGACCGGGGGAGCCGGCCGATCAGGATGCGGGCATTTCGAGGATTCAGGCGGGTTTAGCGGCGGGCTGGCTTGACAAGTGTTGCATGAACAGGTCACAATCGGCCCGAATGACGTGGACAGCGGACTGGATACTCGGCCTGCGCCGGTGCCTGCACGCCTCTAGGCAGGACTTCGCCCGCCTGGTCGGAGTCTCGACGCGACCCGTCTACCGCTGGGAGCAGAGCCGGACCAAGCCCGGGCCAAGGAACTGTACCACTACCTCTTAGCCGCGCGAGATTCGCCACAATCTGGGCGAGTACTACACGCCCGATTGGCTGGCCCAGCGGCTGTTGACCCAGGTGGATACCGAGTTCTTCGGCGCCGAACCGCGCCGAAAGGAAAACCGGTTGCGCCAAAAACTGCTCACAACCCGCTTCCTGGACCCTGCCTGTGGCTCCGGGACCTTCCTCGTCCTCATCATCTCCAGGATGCTGGACCTGGGCAGGGCCCTCCTGGTAAACGAGTCGGAATTGCTGGAGACCATCTTGCGGAATGTGGTCGGTTTTGACCTGAACCCGCTGGCGGTGCTCACGGCGCGAGTGAGCTATCTGCTGGCCATCGCCGACTTGCTGGGGCATCGGCGGGGGGAGGTCATCTTGCCTGTCTATCTGGCCGACTCGGTGCGCACCCCCGCCGCAGGGAAAGACCTCTTCAGCCACGACGCCTACGAGTTCCCCACGGCCATCGGCACCTTTCAGGTGCCCGCCCCGCTGTGCACGCCGGAGCGCTTTGACCGCCTGTGCGACCTGACGGAGGAGAGCCTCAGGGCCAGCCTGGGGCCCGAGGCCTTCGTTCGGCGGTGCGAAAGCGCTATCCCCCTCGAGAAGGGGTGGGATGACCGCGCCCGCTCCCTGGTGCGGGACCTCTACGGCCGGATGTTGGACCTGCACCACCGGGGGTTAAACGGGCTTTGGGCGCGCCTGCTCAAGAACAACTTCGCCCCTCTCACCGTGGGCCGGTTCGACTACATCGTCGGCAATCCGCCCTGGGTGAACTGGGAGCACCTGCCCGATCGGTACCGGGAAACGATTGTGAAACTTTGGAAGCAGATGAACGTTGCCGGAGATGTTCAACTGGGGAAGAAGTGGGATATCTCCTTCCTCATGACCCAAACCTGCGCCCACCACTTACTGAAGACCGGCGGAAAGCTGGGATTCGTGATTACGCAGTCGGTGTTCAAGACAAACCTTGGCGCCCGCGGATTCCGGCGGTTTCAACTCCCCGACGGAACCCCCCTGAAAGTGATCTCCGTGGAGGACATGACCGACTTAAATCCGTTTGAAGGCGCCAGCAACCGCACCGCCGTGATCGTCCTGCAAAAGGGAAGCAAGACACACTATCCCGTGCCCTACACCGTGTGGCGCAAGAAGAAGGGGGCGCGGTTTACCTATGACAGCGCCCTGGAGGAAGTCATCGAAGCCACCGAGCGCCTGGACTTCATCGCCGTGCCGGTGGACCCCCATGATGCCCTCTCCCCCTGGTTCACCGCACGGCCCGAGGCGTTCCCGGCCGTGCGCAAGGTGCTGGGGAGGTCCGTCTACGAGGGGCACGAAGGCGTCAACACCGGCGGCGCCAACGCCGTCTACTGGGTGGAGGTGGTCATGCGGCGCCCGGATGGATTGGTGGTCGTCCGTAACCTCACCGCGGGGGCCAAGGTGAAGGTGGACGAGGTCACCGAGGCGGTGGAACCCGACTTGCTTTACCCTCTTCTTCGCGGGCGGGATGTACGGAGGTGGCACGCCGAGCCTTCGGCCCACATCATTATGACCTACCGGGAACGCCCGGACGGGAGGCTGGAAGTAATACCCCCGGACGAGATGGAAACGGCATATCCCCGGACTTTGGCATACTTCAAACGGTTTGAGCCCGTCTTGAAGCAGAGAACCGATTATCGGCATTATTTCGCGCCTACTGGTAAGCCTTTCTACGCCATGATGCCCCGGCCCGGTGGCTTCTCCCACTGGAAGGTGGTGTGGACGCGAATAGCACAAATTGAAGCCGCCGTCGCCGGGACAATAGGTGGCAAACCTATCGTTCCCCAAGAAACGGTTACATTGGTGGAATGCCAAACCAAAGAGGAAGCGCACTATATTGCGGCGCTGGTCAATTCCTCGCCATTCCAATTTGCAGCTGTCTCATACAGCCAAGAGGGGGGCAAAAGCATGGGCTCCATGCACATCCTCGAGCACATCCGCATCCCCCGCTTCGATCCCCAAAACCCGGTGCTTCAGGCGCTGGCGGAGTTATCCGAGCGGGCGCATGAGGCGGCGCGGCAAGAGCAGGAGGAGGAATTGAAACAGATTGAAGCCGAAATAGACCAACAGGCCGCCAAATTATGGGGATGGAACGAAGAGGAACTGCGGGAGATCCAGCGGAGTTTGGCCGAATTGGGGCGGTAGGGGCGACCCGCCCCATCGTAGGGGCGACCCGCCGGGTCGCCCCTACGGGGCGAATTGGCCGAGGAGACATCCGATGAAATATGATCCAGAACGCCACCACCGCCGTTCCATACGATTACCGACATACGATTACACCCAACCTGGTGCCTATTTCGTCACCCTGGTCACCTACGAACGCGCATGCCTGTTCGGCGACATCGTGGACGGGGAAATGCGGTTGAACGCGTGGGGCGAAATCGCCCGCGCCGAATGGTTCCAAACGGCGGTGGTACGGCCATCCGTGGTGTTGTACGACGATGAATTTGTGGTGATGCCCAACCACGTGCATGGGATTATTTGGATTGTAGGGGCGACCCGCCGGGTCGCCCCTACGACCCGCCGGGTCGCCCCTACGGACAACCCACGGGGCCCGGCATCGGGTTCCATAGGCGCTATTATGGCCCAATACAAATCCGCCGTCACCAAACGCATCAACGCCCTGCGCGGCATCCCTGCCACCCCCGTCTGGCAACGCAATTATTACGAACACATCATCCGCGACGACGGGGAATTGGAACGCATCCGCCAATACATTCTGGATAACCCCGCCCGTTGGGCCGAGGACCAGGAATATCCCGGCCAGGATGCCAACGCCCGGAGGGAATAGGATATGCACGCTCTGCAAAACCTGCGTCATGTCCTCAAAACCATCGCGCAAGAGGTGGAGGTGCTGCCGGCCGTTGGCGGCGCGATTGAGGACCTGGAGCGCCCCGACTTTGAGGAGCGCGAGGACCAGGCGCTGAACGAGGAGGAAAGGGTCTTTGAGACCATCTACGAGCGCGATCCGACGGCGCCGACGCCGCGCCTGTATCGCCCTGTGCCGCCTCTGGGGCGCACCCAAGAGCATCTTTTCCGGTACTTCCTGGACGGCTCCTTCCGCTCCTACTTCCTGGGCACGGCGCTGGAGCACGAGCGCGAATCGCCCATCCACTTTGCGCAGGTCGGCGCCTGTGTGCTGCGGCGCGAGGACGATGGTTCAGTGCGGCGCGAAGTCCTGCAGGTCAGAAACGTCCTCCTGGCAGGAAAACAGCGGCTCTCGGAGGCGGTGTGGACGCGGCTGGAAAGGCTTGCTGCGGAAGCCGGCATCCAATTGGTGGATCTAACGGAGCGGGATGTGGTGAGCGACGTCCTTTCGGATTTTGACCTGCGCAATAAGGCGGGGGGCAAGGTGCGCTTCGCGATGCGCAGTTTGGAGGC
Organism: Chloroflexota bacterium; assembly: GCA_042408875.1. GTDB lineage: Bacteria > Chloroflexota > UBA11872 > JBHOQS01 > JBHOQS01 > JBHOQS01. The sequence continues at coordinate 34,815 of JBHOQS010000021.1, forward strand.
GGAAGTGATGGGAGCCCTTCTCCCCCAACTTTCTGAGAAGACATGGCTTGTGGTAGATGGCTCGCTGCTCTTCGAGCCGATTCTCCGACAGGTAAGTGGTGGGGACACGATTCCCCATCTGATTGGGGTTTCCAAGAACTTCCGCAAAGACCCGCAGTTTGTCTTTGGGCAGGGACCGCGGGAGGAGCGCCGTTCCATCTACAAACTTTTGGCCGACCTGGAGGCGGAGCATCGCACCGCTGCCTTCAGCGCCCGCGAGTTCAAGGTCGTCTTCTGGTACGTGCGCCTGCGGGAGCAGAAACATCTGGATTACCCGATGATGGGAGTGGTCAAAGTGGAATTGGCCAACCCCTCTGCGGAGCCGGTGCCATCGGACTTGCTCGATTGCATCTCCCGCGCGCTGGTGGCGGAGCGTCAAGTCACCCCTCACGGGCTTGACCGCCGCTGGCATGTACATTTGTATCCGATTTTCCTGGCCGAGCGCGCGGTGAAGGAAAGCCTGCTCTCGCGCGAGGCAGTGCAACAATTTCTCAAGTGGAGGTGATCGCCATGTCGCAGGAACGCCCGGTCATTGGACTCTCTTCCGCGACCGCCAATCAACCCAACACCTCCAATGAGTTCTCTTTTTGGCTGGCGCAGGACGTCATCGTCAACCCATTTGACATTGTGGAGGCGGAACAGATCGCCCCGGAGGGCACCAGCCGCACCTTCGGCATTGTGACCATGCTGGAGCACAGCACCGACGCGCCAACCCATTTGTCCAATTTCATCTCCAACGACTTCGGCCAGGTGTCCGTTGAGCCCAACACCGTGCGACAGGGCACAACGGTTGCCCGCGTGGCGGTGCTCTCCAACGATCAGGACGTCTACATGCCGGTGATGAACGACCGAGGGGTGCGTTTCGCCGACGAGGAAGGCATTCACACGGCGCTGGGCATTGACCAAGTGCCCGAGCGCTACCGCGTGCCGGCGGGCTTGATTGAGATGACCAACGGCACGCGGGCGGTGGTCTATCTGGATAGCCGCTACATTCTGGGGCCCGAAGGCGCGCACGTCAACATCACCGGCATCTCCGGGCTGGCCACCAAAACCTCCTATGCGATCTTCCTGATCCAGTCCATTCTCCAAAAGGTGGAGAACCGCGACCGCATCGGAGTCATCATCCTGAACGTCAAACACGGGGACTTGCTCACCATTGACCAGCCGCGAGGGGGGCTGCCACCCGAAGAGCACGAACTGTGGGGGGCGCTCGGGCTCACCCCGAAGCCATTTGATCGGGTGCGTTATCTGCTGCCTTATGGAAAGACCACGCCCACAGATGGTCGCCCGAACAGTTTCCGCCCCCCGGAACGCGATTGTTTTATATATGCCTACTCGCTGCCGGACACCTACGACAAACTAGACTTGCTTCTGTCCAATATCCCTGACCCGTGGGATACGGTGGGCGCGCTGATCGGGGAGATTCACCAGGGGTTGTCTGACCCAAAGACCGGGCGATGGGGACCGGGGGCAAGTGGAAAAACGTTCAGGATTGGAACAGCCTGCTGAACGGTGAACCGCTGGTGAAAGACGGTCAGCCGCAACAGGTGGGCGATGTGCGGGCGGTCTCCGTGGGGCGCTTTCGGCGGCTGCTGCGGCGCATCGTGCAGACCCGCCAATCAGGCCTCTTTGTATTGCAGCGGCCGAACAACGTGAAGAATCTCTCCCAGGAAATTGCCAAGATCCGCGGTGGGGAGACGGTGGTCGTAGACATCGCCCGCCTGACCGATGACGAACAGACCCTCGTCTTCGGCGATATTCTGCGCACCATCTACGCCCTCTACGCGGAGGGTGGGGACGAGCGGGACGATCTGCCCGAAAAGGTGGTCATCTTCGTGGACGAGTTAAACAAATACGCCCCCGCCCGGGAGCGGCAGTCGCCCATCATCGAGCAGGTCTTGGATATTGCCGAGCGCGGGCGCTCGCTGGGGGTAGTGCTCTTGGGTGCCGAGCAATTTATGAGCGCGGTACACGAACGGGTCGTAGGCAACTGCTCGACGACGGTCATCGGTCGGAGCGGATCAGCCGAGCTCGCTTCCCCCGCATACCGCTTCCTGGACCCGCCAGTCAAGGCCAACATCTCTCGCCTACAAAGGAGAGCTGGTCATCAGCCATGCCACCTTCCGCCAGCCGGTGAAGATCCGCTTTCCGCAGCCGGCTTATTTGCAGGAGGGATCTGAGTAGATGCGGACGCGGTTTTGCCGATAGGATGAAACCTCCCGACGCAACATCGCAGGACTCATCGATGCCAGAAGTCGCGCTTCCTACCTAGGAGACTACCCAGGAGAAGGACGGCTTCTCGTACGCCGAGGGTTGCGATGAGCAGACCAAGCGCTACCGAGGCCTGCGGGCAGGCCCAAAACGCCTGCGCCGGGGTCTGTGCACTCCGCAGGAGGCGTTCCGCCAGCCAATCCTCGAAGCCGTAGTGAAGCTGGACGGTAGTGCTCCGGTGGAGGAAGTTTTAAACCGCGTGGACCAAAAATGAAGCATCAACTGAATGAGTACGATTGCCAGGTACTCCTATCAGACGGGCGTACTCTCAGATAGCGAAACAATGCGCAATAGTGCAGGAACACGCCCGTCCAGGACGTGATGATGAAGAGCGACCCACCACATACCGTCTAGGTCATTTCTGACGAAGGTAGGGAGTGGTTGGAAGAGAATAGGGTAGTCAGCTAGGGCTAAGGAGGAAGCTAACGGGGCATGCTCGCGCGCCGGCGGGAGGGGCCGGAGCGGCGTTGTGGCGCGGGTTTGGGGTGGGGTTGATGGATCCGGGATAATTTCGCAGAATGGCGCTTCTGCGACGTTATATAGGCGGCAGTGTGCTGGCTCGGCGCGATCGCCAGAGCCAGCTCTTCTTGCACGGGAGGGCTGCCTGCTAGGCAGGTCCATCAGGGGGAGCAGGCACGCTCAGCCGCTGCGGCTGACAGCGCACCCAGCCGCGCTCCCGCCGTGCTCCGCCGCAAGCCAACGAACGCTGCTAGCCGATGCTGCCGCAAGCGCTGACCCACCTTGACAGGACCGCTAGTCCACTGCTACACTGCGCCCATAGTTGATAAATTCTACTAACAAAGTCGATATTCTGCTACGGTGAGGGAGGCGTCTGTAGGTATGAGTGTCGCCGGCGTGGACCTGCTCCTGGCCGGCATCGGCCTGCTCGTCGGCTTTCTGATCGGGCTGACCGGTATGGGTGGCGGAGCGATCATGGCACCACTCCTCATCCTGCTGGGGATCCGTCCGTTGACAGTCGTAGGGACGGACCTGGCATACTCTACACTGACCAAGGTCGCCGGTGCGGCCTACCACTGGCGCCGCGGCACTGTCCATCTGCCCACCGTGCGCTCTCTCGCACTGGGCAGCCTGCCTGGAACACTGGCAGGCGTGTCCTTCCTGCGCAGTCTTAACGCCCAGCAGGTCGATCACGTCATCACGCGCGTGCTGGGGACAACGCTCATGCTCGTGGCCGCCACCATGCTAGTGCAGATGCTTATGCCTCGGATACGCATACGAGGCAGTCCGCGCTGGTTGCTCACGGCTGCCGGCTTCGTGGTGGGTGTGCTGGTCGGGGTGACCTCCGTTGGCAGCGGCAGCCTGATCGTGGCGCTGCTTGCCCTCACCACACCACTCCCAGCCAGCGCTATCGTCGGCACGGACCTGGTGCATGCCTGCCTTCTGGTGGCGGTTGCTGCCCTGGCGCACTGGCAGGCCGGCACGATTGACCTGGGAGTGAGCCTGAACCTGCTCATCGGCGCTCTGCCGGGCGTTCTCTTCGGCAGCCGGCTCAGCACGCGCTTGCCAGAGCAGGCGCTCCGTCCTACCCTTGCAGTGGTGCTGTTCGCCACCGGGCTACGCTTCTTCTAGGGCTGCGACACGCCCTCGCGCGTAGCCGCTGAACGCCTGAACTGCGTGCCTTATGTGAATGTGAATTTATGCGGTGAGCGTGTGTGACCCGGCTCGGAAGGAGCGCGCCTATGGCTGCACGCTTGAACTCTCCCATCGCTACTGCGGACGTCGTCATCATCGGCGGAGGGATCGTCGGCGCGAGCATTGCCTATCACCTGACAGAGGCAGGATGTCGCAACGTCATCGTCCTGGAGCGCGAATGCCTCCAGGGTCTGGGGTCGACCGGGCGGGCGACGGGTGGTATCCGCGCGCAGTTTTCGACGCCGATCAACATTCGCCTCTCGCTCTACTCCCTCGAGGCGATTCGCGCGTTCAAAGACGCGACTGGGGTCGATCCCCACTACCGCCCCTACGGCTATCTCTTCCTGGCGACGACGGAGGAGCAGATGCAGGCGCTGCGCGGGCTGATTGCCGTACAGCAGCGCGCCGGGCTCAAGCAGGTGCGCCTGCTTGGCCCAGAGGATGTACGGGAGCTCGTGCCGCTAGTGTTCACTGACGATGTGGTCGGGGCCAGCTACTGTCCCACTGACGGTTTTATTGAGCCGCTCAGCCTGCTCAAAGGGTATTCCGAGCGGGCCATCGAGCGAGGCGCGCAGGTGTGGCTGGACACAGAGGCGCTCGGCATCGAGATGGCGCACAGTGCAGTGTGCGGCGTGGTCACGAACCGGGGCACCATCGCCACATATTGCGTGGTCAACGCCGCGGGGGCGTGGGCCAGGCGGGTCGCTCGCCTGGCCGGGGTCGAGCTGCCGGTTGAGCCGCTGCGCCGCCAGGTGGCCAGCACCCAGCCGCTGCCCGCGCTGCCTGATGAAACCCCGATGGTGATTGAGCTGGGCACTGGCTTCCACTTCCGGAAAGATCACCTGGGTGGCGGTGGCGTGATGCTGCTGTGGAGCGACCCTGACGAGCCGTATGGTGAGGATGTATGCTTCGACCTGCGCTGGCTCAGGCGGGTGCTGCCCCTGGCCTACCGGCGTTTGCCCTGCCTGCGGGACACGCAGATCAGCCCGCGGCGCTGCTGGGCCGGGCTGTATGAGGTCGCCCCGGATCACCACGCTGTGCTCGGCCCGGTGCCGGGCGTGGCAGGCCTCTACCTGGCTAATGGCTTCAGCGGCCACGGGGTCATGCACGCACCCGCAACCGGGCGCCTGCTGGCAGACCTGATCGTGAATGGCAAGACCGCGCTGCTGGACGTGTCACCGCTGCGCATCGAGCGCTTCGCCCGAGGTGAGCTCCTTCAGGAGACTGGGGTGCTCTGAGCCGCAGACGTGGCAGCGTGCGATGGTGACTGCGCGCCCAGAGCTGCGGAGATCCGCTGCGTCGCCTCCACCAGTTCCGGGCCGAGCTGGCGGACGCGCTCGTCGCTCAGACGGGAGGCTGGACCGGAGATACTGATCGCGGCGATGACCACGTCAGGATGCCGGAAGATCGGCGCAGCGACGCACCGCACCCCCTCCTCCCGCTCCTCGTTGTCAATGGCATAGCCTCGCGTGCGGATCGTCTCCAGCTCTCGTCGCAGGCAGGCGGGATCGGTGATCGTGTTGGCCGTGTAGCGCGACAGGCCCTTGACCTGGATGATCCGTTCCACCTCTGCCTCCGGCAGGAACGCAAGCATAGCCTTGCCGCAGCCGGTGCAGTGAAGCGGCACGCGCGTCCCGATGGTGGTGAACATGCGGATCATGTGCGTGGACGGCACCTGGTCCACGTAGACGGCCTCGTCGGTGTGCAGCAGCACAAGGTTTGCCGTCTCATTATGGCGGCGAACGAGCTCCTCGAGCTCGGGGCGAGCCAGTGCGCGCACATCGCGCCAGCGCGCGGCCGCCGCATGCCCGATCTCGACCGCCTTCGGCCCAAGACGATAGCGCGCCGTGTGGCGATCCTGATCGACAAAGCCGCGCGCCATCAGGGCGGTGAGCAGGCGGTGCGCCGTCGAGACATGCAGCCCGGCAGCCCGCGCGGCATCCTTGACAGCCACATCGCCCGATGCGGAAGCGAGCACCTCGAGCAGATGCAGCGCGCGATCCACCGACTGCACACTTGAGGTAACGGTCTGGAGGCTGCCCAGGGTGCGACGGCGTGGCATCCTGCGACACTCCCTCTCTGGTTTTTCGGCCCAGCGTTCCTGCGCATCCTCGCGCCGGCAGCACCGGCCTTGCGAGGATATTTTACTCGTCGAAATATGTCGCGTCCAGGCGCAGCCGCGCCGTTTCAGCCCTTCTTCAGGATTCCTTGGGAATTCCTTGTTTTACCCAGGGTAAAGCAAAGACAGGGTAAAACAAAACAATGAGAGTAGTGTCACGGGACGCTCTGCGGCCCCACGCTGCCTCGGGTCCAGCAGACGCGTCTTGTGGCAGAACAGAGAACAGCGCTGCCCCGGCCTCAATAGGCCGGGGCAGCGCTGCGAGCAGGTACTCTGGGTCGCCTGATGCGGCACACACCGCTACTCACTGCGGATGATGCCAAGGATATCCTTCTCGCTAACGATCAGGAGTTCCTCACCGTCGATCTTTACCTCGGTGCCGGCGTACTTGGCGTAGAGCACGCGGTCACCTTCTTTCACCTCCAGCGGCACACGCTTGCCATTGTCCAGCACGCGGCCGCTGCCCACGGCGATGACCACGCCCTCCTGCGGGCGCTCCTTGGCAGTGTCGGGCAGCAGGATGCCACCCTTGGTCGTCTCTTCGCGCGGTGTGGGCCGGATGACCACCCGGTCCCCAAGCGGACGGACCTTTGCTGCGACGGCTGTTTCGGCCATGACGCTAGTCCCTCCTAATAGCTAGTCCCTCCTGGTAGATCGTTCATTCCTCTGCATCGGCCTGCACGGCAGACCCATAGGCCTGCTGCACTGCACGACTGGGACAGTGACGACAGGAGAAGCCTGCGCGAATCATAGCGCAGGCGCGCCGGAGCAGGCAAACCATCCGGGGTCCTATGCCGCCAGCGCCGGCGTTCCGCCGCCGGTGTCGGCGCCAGCGGCACGAGCCGCTGCCCCACACAGACCGGATGTGCGTTTGACGAGTTCGCTCAGCTTCTGGCCGCTGATGACCCCACGATCGTGGGGAATTGCGCGATGATGTTCGAGAGACCGCGGGCTTTGTACAATGCGCACAATCGCGAGGGAGCGCGTTGCCCTGGAAGGCACCCCAGGCAGCAGTGCTGCGCCCAGGAGTGCTGGAAGGAGTGCGTTAGCCAGTGTCGTGTCGTACGGGCGTGCTCGGCGTCCCTGCCGAGGCCGGCAGGGGAGCCATGCGGCGCGTGCGTTCCTCACCCGCCACGGCCAGCGCCCCGGCAGCGAGGATCAGCCCGCCGCCGGCCAGCACTCCCGTGGTCAGCGGCTCGCCGAGGAAGAGGGCCGCCAGCACGGCCGCACTCACCGGCTCGAGGTAGCTGAGTGCACTGGCGGCTTGGGCAGAGATGCGTCGCAGCGCGCTGATCATGAGCGAGACGGCCAGCGCGGTATGGACCACGCCCAGCGCCACCAGCCAGGGCCAAGCATCCGGCCGCACACGATGGGGCAGCAGCACAAGTGCCGGAGCTAGGAATACACTGGCCGCGGCGGCGCTGTAAAACGCCGTCGTCAGGGCCGGCAAGTGCCACCCGGCGCGGCGCGAGAGCACAGTGCGGAGGGCGTAGAAGACGGCCGTGCCAAGGCCAAACGCCACCCCTCCGGGCTGGACGCGCCCACCCGGCCCGGCCCCCCCAACCAACACGGCCAGACCGGCGAAGGCCAGGCCGAGGGCGAGCCAGGTCGTCCGCCGCGTTGGCTCTCCAAGCAGGAAGGGCGCAAAGACGGCGACCAGCACGGGGGCAGTGCTGGCGGCAAGCACAGCGCTGGCGACGCTCGTATGCTGGATAGCCAGGAAGAAGCTGGCCCAATCGCCGGCCAGGAGCAGGCCCAGGAGCGCCAAAAGCTGGATCTGGCCGCGTGGGTGCAACAAGTCCCGGCGCACCAGTGCCAGGGCCGTGCCCAGGGCCAGAGCGGCAAAGAAAACTCGGTAGAATGCCGTTACCGGCCCAGGCAGCCCTACAGAGCGTACGACGAGACCCACGCTGCCCCAGATAACCGCAGCAGCCGCCATCTGAACATAGCTAAGCAGTCTGCTGCCGGCCGGACGATCCGGCGGCGATGGCCACAGTGCAGGCGGCGCAGGTCGCGGACCCTCAGGCGAGGCAGGCCAGGCGCGGGATACGGGCCCGTCAGTGCTCATGTGCTCATGGCCGGTCACTGTGGCTCGCGACCGAGTTCGACGGCGCGATGGTAGGCGGCCATCACACAGTCGGCCAGGGCCGCGCGCAGCCCGGCCCGCTCGAGCTCGTACAGGCCAGCTGCCGTGGTCCCGCCGGCAGAGGTGACCATATTCCTGAGCTGCGCCGGATGCAGCTTCAGCTCCCGCGCCAGCGCCACCGAGCCTTCGATGGTCTGCAGCACCAACTCCTGGGCCACCGGCCAGGTGAAGCCAGCGCGCACCGCCGCATCGATGAACGCCTCGATGAACAGGTACACGTAGCCTGGCCCGCTCCCGCTCACGCCGGTGGCGATGTCCAGGTAGTGCTCGTTCTCCACATAGACCTCTGCGCCGATTGCCCGCAGGATGGTCTGCGCCCAGGCGCGTTGCGCGGCGGTCACCTCCGGGGCGGCGGTCCAGACCGACATCGCCTTGCCCACGTGGGCCGGAGTATTCGGCATGACGCGGACGACCGGCCGATGTGCGGCCCCGGCCTGGATAGTGGCAATCCGCACCCCGGCCATGATCGAGAGCAGGAGCTGGTCCGGGGTGAGCCTGCCGTGCAGGTCAGCCAGCGCTGCTTCGCTGTGCTGCGGCTTGACCGCGAGCACGACCACCTGAGCGCCAGCCGCGGCCTCCTGGTTACTCGGGGTCACGCGCACGCCATGCTCGCGCGCCAGCCGTTCGCGCTGCTCTGCCACCGGCTCGCCCACGATGATCTGCGCGGGCGTGACTACTCCCCCGCGCACCAGTCCACGGATCATCGCCGTAGCCATGAACCCCCCGCCGATGAACGCAATGCGCTCCACAGGCGCCTCCTTGTTGCACGGATGGTGCAAGGATCGCGTGAATGCTCTAGCGATCTCCACTTGATTGAGTTATGTTCAGTACTGCCCTGCCGGCACCCCACTATAACAAGACCAGGCAGAGCGCGCCAGTAGGATGGAACGCCTGAGCCGGACCGCCGGGCGGGGCCCTGGATGCCCGGTAGGATGGCTCCCGGCCGCAGGCAGAACACGGCCGAGCACTCTGGCAAGAGACCGGCATCTTCCCCTTGACTCCCAGGGAAGGATGCGCTAAAGTACAAGTACAAATTTGTACTTGTACTTGTGAGGGGGGAGGGAGCGTCGGCCCAGGGCTATGAAGCTGGAGCAGGTGCTGCGCGAGGTCGAGGGGCTGAACAAGCGCTTCGTGTATTACCTGGAAGCGCAGGGTTACATCCGCCCGACGCAGATCCCGAAGCAGCGCATCGCCCGGCGGGACTACAGCCCGGCGGATGTGGCACGTATCAAGGCGATCTGGCGCTACTACCGGCGTGGCTACAGCTTGCAGGCTGCGGCCGAGCTGGCCCAGCGGGCCGAGCGGCAGCAGGCGTACGCGCTCTTCCCGGTGCCGCAGCGCCGGCTCCGGCATACGCTGGAGCTCCTGCGCTCGCTCGATATGGTCGAAGAGGCAGCAGCGCTGTACGCCGCTGATGCCAGCATGCTCGTGCGCATCCGCGCCGCAGACGACGCGGACGTCTACGACGTGCTGGCACAGGTCTTCCGGCAGCAGGACATCGCTGGCCTGCCCACCGTCTGGCGCATCGAGGAGCGCAGGCAGTGTTCGTCGCAGGCCGTGGCTGCGCCGGAGCACGCGCCGGCTGGGAGCGCAGGAGAGCAGCGACCGATGCTGGCATATGTCTTGATCCGTGTTCCGGCGAAGCACGTCGGCGGCTTGTTAGAAGAGCTCCGCAAGTATGAGTACGTGCGTGAGGTCAGCGCCATCTACGGCGAGACCGATGTGATCGCCAAAGTTGTGGTGCCCAACCAGGAGGCACTTGACGACCTGATCATCAACAAGATCCAGGAGATCCCGGTCGTCGAGTCAACCCGCACCTTCATCGCTATCGGCGGCATGCACTGGTCCAGAGACTGACTGGCGCCGGGCAGCACGGACCAGCGCTGGTCCGTGCTGCGCACTCCAACGAGGGAGGTAACGCACATGTATACGGCCTATAAGACGGAACTAGGTCGCCTCAAGGCCTACGACGGTGAGCTCGCCGAGCGCTACCGCGCAGCGCTCGAGCGCCGTGACTTCGAGCGCGCGCGGCGGATCTTCGACCTGCGGCGCCGCGTGCAGCGCACCATCCGCCTGAGCGAGGAGTTCGGCAGCGTGGAGGCGGCGCTACAGATCGGAGCAGCACTGACGCCTGTGTCTGCTGAAGAGTCCATGCCGGCCGTGCTGCGCGAGGCCCTTGAAGTCGTTGCCGCAGCCGAGCGGTAGCGCTGTGCTCACACAGGTACGTCAGCAGCCAGGCCCTGCGCCAGCAGCCGCGCGCCGATGGGACAGCGGGTGCACCGCTTCTCGGCGCACCAGTGCCGCCAGACATGCAGCAGGGCCTGGTGCTGTCTGGCCGAGCGCAGCGGCAGCGCCACGCCGCGTCCGGACCATAGCTGCCGCATTGTTGCGGTAATCGAATTCTCTGCCAGGCCCGGCCAGGCCTCGTACACCCGGCAGGCCTGCATGCTCAGCTGGCTCTCCCCCTGCACTTGTCCTGTTGCAGCTGCCCATGGCAGCACGATGTTCACCGCGATCTCAGACGCTCGCGCTGGGCCGATCAGCGCCGTCTCGCTCTGGCTGGCGCCGAGCGCCAGCCCCTGGCTATGCTGCTCGTGCGTGAAGTCGGCTCGCTGCGCCCAGAAGCCGGCTCCCGGCACCGTGAGCAGGTCGAGCACACACCGAACCGTGTGTGCAGGCGTGTCTGCGTTGTGCGCCAGGCAACTGAGCAGCCGGCTCGCCAGCCCCTGCGGCTGCGCCCGCGCCAGCAAGGCCGCGGCCGCGGCGATACGGCGAGGCGGTGCGTTGGCCGGGCGCACGCCGGAGAGCCGCCACGCGCCGGCCACCAGCGGCATGGCAGCGATCCGCCTGTGGAGCGCGCGCCAGTGCTGCTCTAGCCGCGCTGCCTCCAGGGCCCCGGCCAGATCAAGGCCTGTGCCGAGCTGTCGCTGGGAGGGTAGCAGGCCCGCGACGCCCATCAAGAGCCCACGCAGCCGCTCTTCTCCCTCACCCTGCACGGCCGGGGCCTCAAGGGACAGCCCTTCGCCAAGCACCTCCTCGGCCAGGCGGAGCGGCACCGCGGCAGCGAGCTGCCGAAAGGGCCGCCGGTTGGCGCTGTACCCCAACGCTTCCAGCACACCGGCGTACAGCACCTGTGCGGGGTCGGTGCCGGCCTCCAGCTCCGGCACAAGCGCGGCGACCTTCTCCTCGAACCGAGCCCTGCCCAGCGCATCGAGGAGCGCTCCCAGCGCCTCGCCCGCAGGCATCGCGGCAAGCTCGCGGCAGGGCTCCGCCGGCCCGGCGCTGGATTCGAGCAGCTCTGGGGCGAGGCCGCGCAGCTCGACGGCCGGCACCCTGCTGTCATCCTCGCGCGACACCCCGCCTGGCACGTCATCCAGCCAGACGATGTGGAGCAGCACATGGTTGTACGCCGGATCGCGCTGGTGTCCATGCGCAACCCAGTCCGACGCTCGTACGTGGAGCTCCACGTCGCCTCGCAGCAGCTCGCCATCGACCCGTAGCACCGCGCCGCGGAAGTCCGGCCCGGCCGTGCCCGCCATACGGCCCGGGTAGAGCACGACGAGCGCGCGGCTGGTGGCATCCCGAAATCGGTGGCCACTGGTGCCGAGCCACCAGCGCGCCAGGTGCCACTCGCGCGGAAGGGTGCCTAGCTCAGCGACTCCCACAGCGCACGCACGTACGGGATGGCGTCGCGGATGCTCTCTCGCTCAGTCGCCGAGGCACCTGACTCGATGCACAGCGGCCCCTGGTAGCCGGCGTCCTTGAGGATCTGGAGCGAGCGTTTCAGGTCGTACTCGATCCGCCGGCCGTCCCGGCCGATACGGCTCTGCCGGCCGCTCGGATCGTAGCTGAAGACCTTGACATGGCATGAGAACGCCCGTGGCGCCATGATACGCATGCCTTCTTCCCACGTGCCGGGGAGGGGAAAGTTGGCGGTGTCGGGACAGGTGCCGAACCACTCGGTAGCCAGCCGTTCGAGGATGTAGGCGATGTTCTTGGGGTCGGCCGAGATGCCGCCGTGGTTCTCGATCAGCAGCTTCACCCCGGCCTGGCGGCCTACCTCAACCAGCTCACGGTATCCCTCGACCACGCGTTCCAGCGCGTCCTGTGGCACGGGTTCGGTCTGCACCCAGCCTCCGCCTGGATTGGGATGGCCGGTGTTAATACGGATGGCCTGGGAGCCGACTGCGCTGGCGACGTAGAACCACTGCTTGAGCGCCTCCAGGTCGGTACGGCGCTCCTTGGAGTCCGGGCCAGCGATGTTGCCCATGTCCACGGCGATGTTGCGGACGCTGAGCCCGTTATCTTCCAGCGCCCGGCGTAGCTCGTTCAGGTACTTCGCATGCTGGCTGGTGAAGAACGACGAGACCAGTTCGACCGTGCGCACCCCGAACTCGCGGCACACCGCCGGAAACTCCAGCAGCGTCAGTGTCTTCTCCCGCAAGATCTCTCCGTTGAGCGCCCATCCTGCAATGCCGATGTCCATGCTCCATATCCCTCCCGCATCGAGCATCTCTACGCCTGCGAGCGTCCACTCTTGATCACACGTGGTGCATGCGAAGACCAACTCCGGCTAGCCGCTCGGCTGAACCAAGTAGGTTCATCTAGGCCGGGCCATTGTAGCACTGGCAGCCCGGTCAGGTACACTTCAGCACGTGGCTTCCGATCTGTGCGACCACGTGCTGCTCTCGCCAACGCGTCTAGCGTGTTCGGGGGTGTCAGAACAAACGTACTATCAGTACGGTTTCAGGGTAGCTCAGGCAGACTGCGCGCGTCAACGCGCTGGAATGGCGCGGTGCGCGTTGTTCTCGCGCTCGCCAGCTACGACGCTGGTAGCTGCCTGCGGACAGTGCGTGCCGGTGGAATGGATGAGAAACAGGGAATGGAGCACAATAGCATAAAGAGCTGTGTTCGCTACGTTCGTTGTATTCGTGTCTTGTCTCGTGTATTGTAGGGACGTGTATTGTAGGGACGGTGAATAGCGAGAAGCACGATGGGAAACGTCCCTGCTGGAGAGCTAAGCACGTGTCCCAGCGGGGACGGAGTGTCATAGCGAGGTTCCCGGCATGGGTGACGATTCAGGGGGTTCCAACCGCGCCCGGCGCAGCGATCCGGGGCGCGGGCCGAACGGGCAGCTTCCGCATGATACGAATGGTGGGGAGCAGGAGGCTGCCATCGAGGCCGATGTTCTCTCCGAAGAGGGGCTGACCTCCTATCTCGCGGATCAGATCCGGCGGGCTGTGGAGCAGCTCAAGACGAAGCCGCCCAGCGATCCAGTGCGGACGCTGGCGCTGGGCGGAGCAGTCGAACTGTTCAACCTGGCCGAGCAGTTTGGCCTGATGGCCCAGGTGCGCGCGCTGGCAGACGCGCGGGCCGGCGAAGATACCTACGCTGCTGTCTCGCAGGCGATGCGGGCGCTCTTGCGGCCGGGCCGGTCCGCAGGGGAAGGCGGCCGCGGTGGAGAACCTCGCGGAGACCGTGGACCGCGCCATGGCGGCCCGCCGCGTCGCTAAGACCGCCATGGTGCGGTCAGAGCAGTGCTTCGAGCTCTAAAAAACTAATACGCTAGAAACAATACGCTAGAAACAATACGCTAGAAGGTAAGCGCTGTTTTAGGGCAGCATCCGCAGCGGATCTTGGAACCCGCCGTTGACGCGCGTCTCGAAATGCAGGTGCGGGCCCGAGGTAATGCCGGTCATGCCGACGTAGCCGATCACCTGCCCCTGGCGCACCGTCTGGCCGGCGGAGACCGGGAGCCCGCGGCCGAGGTCGAGGTGGGCGTACAGGGTCGAGAGACCGTTGCCGTGCAGGATGACCACGTGCAGGCCGTACGAGCCGCGCGGGTTGCCGGGCACTGCCAGCCCCGCGACTGCCACCACGCCGTCTGCCGCGGCCACGACCGGTGTGCCGACCGGCGCGGCCACGTCGATGCCGGTGTGGAAGCGCTGGGCGAAGGTGCTTTCCCCGAAACGGGTCGTCAGGTAGCGTGAGGAGATCGGCCACATCAGCCCGGCAGCCGAGACACGCGACGGCTCAGTGAAGATGGGAGCCTGGCCGCCTCGCTGGGCTGTTTCTCGCCGGCGTCGTTCCTCTTCCTCGCGGCGGCGCCGTTCTTCCTCGATGCGCCGTAGCTCGGCCGCATAGGACCGCTCGTACTGCCTGATCAGGCTCTCATACTCGCGGGCTTTCTGATCGGTCTCAGTGTATTCCTCTTCGAGCCGCGAGCGCTCAGCTTGCACCGCGCGCAGCACTCGCTCGCGCTCGGCTCGTTGCGCGTCGAGCTGGCGCTTCTGCTCCTCGATCTGGGCACGCAGTTCCTTGATCTCCGCCTCGCGTGCGGCGAGCTCTTCACGCTTCTGGCCGAGCTGCTGCTGTTCGTTCCGCACCCACTGCACGACGCGCTGATCCTCGCGCGCTAGCGTCTGGAGCATCGACAGCCGCTGGAGGACCTCATGGAAGCTATTCGCTCCCAGGATCTGCTCGATCAGGCTGGTCCGGCTGAGCCGGTACATCATGCGCATACGGCCGGCCAGGCTTTGCAGGTGCGTCTGCGCCACCGCCTCTCGCTCGCGCAGCTCGGTAGTGAGGTCGTAGACCTGGAGCTGCACCTCTTGCATGCGGCGCTCATTGCGTGAGAGCTCGGCCAGCGTGGCGTAGATGGCGGTCTCCACCGCGCGGAGCTGCTGCGTCGCGGTATATTCACGCCCGCGCGCCTCACCGACGCGGGCCCCAAGCACATCGCGCTGCTTCTCCGCCTGCTGCTTGGCCTGCTGGGCCTGCCGGATCTTGCTCTGAAGCTGCTGGAGTAACGGGGGGGTCTGCGCTGCCGCCGGCTGCACGAGGCCCGCGGTCAGGGCGAGGCCTGCGGCCAGGGCTATGCTGCGCAGCCAGGCACGACCAGGCATGCTGCGTTTCATGCTCCCTCGTACCTGCCGGCGCGCTCGTCGCGCACGATCCTGCCATCCAGCAGGGCGACGACGCGCCGCTCCATGTTGTCTACTACGTCCCGGTCGTGCGTGGCGATCAGCGTGGTCACGCCGGAGCGGTTTATGGCGGCCAGCAGCTGGATGATGTCCCAGGCGGTGTCGGGCGGGAGGTTTGCTGTCGGCTCGTCGGCGATTAGCACATCAGGCTCGTGGACGATAGCGCGGGCGATCGCTACACGCTGGCGCTGGCCGCCGGAGAGCTGGCCGAGCGATCGGCGCGCTTCCGCGGCGAGGCCGACCAGTTCGAGCGTCGCCATCACAGCCCGGCGCATCTCCCGGCCGCCTACATGCGCGACCTCCAGCGGAAACGCAACGTTCTCGTACACGGTCTTCTGCGGAAACAGCTTCATGTCCTGGAACACCATGCCAATGCGGCGGCGGAAGGCCGGCAGATCGCGCTCTTCCAGCAGCGCCAGGTCCTGGCCCTCCACCAGGATGCACCCGCTGGTCGGGCGCTCAGCCCGGATGAGCAGCCGCAGCAGCGTGGACTTCCCTGCCCCGTTCGGACCGACCAGGAATACGAAGTCCCGCCGCGGGACCGCCAGCGTGACATCATCTAGCGCGCGGGTACCGTTGTCGTAGATCTTCGTGACACTCCGCAGGACGATCATCCCCGCAGCCTGACCGTCACACGTTCAGGAAGCGGCGCACCGCCAGGTAGCTTCCTGCTGCTCCAACTGCCGCCCCGATGCACAGCACACCAATATCCAGCTTGACCAGGAAGAGCGGGTCTACTGTAAGCGGAAGGAACGTGAGCACGCCGGTAAACGCCCGCATCGCCGGTCCGTAGGCCATGGAGACGGCCAGCGCGGCCAGCGCCGCGCCGGCGAGGCCACAGAGCGTGCCCTCGAACATGAACGGCCAGCGCACGAACCAGTCCGTGGCGCCGACTAGCTTCATGATCTCGATCTCTTCACGGCGGGCGTAGACGGCCAGGCGGATCGTGTTCATGATAATGAACAGCGTCACCACAGCCAGCCCGCTGATCGCTAGCAGACCCACCGCCCGCGCCAGGTTGGTGATCGCCAGCAGGCGGCTCACCACCGGCTCGTTGAAATCGAGGTCCTCCACCGGCGGCTCATTACGGATCTCCTGGGCCATGCCGCGCAGGGCATTCGGGTTGCGCACCCAGATCTCCAGGCTGGCCGGCAGCGGATTGCCCGGGATCGCGTCCAGCACATCACGGCGATCGGCCATATCGCGCCGCAGCCGTTCGAGCGCTTCTTCTTTGGAGACATACTGTATCTGCACAACGTTGCCGTTCTGGAGCAACTTCTCCCGGAGCGCCGTCACCTCGCCGGGCGCGGCGTCGTCGCGCAGGTAGACGATGAGGTTCACCTTGCTCTCGAGCGCATCGATGGTGATATGGAGCGCATGCAGAAGCACGATGAAGCCGCTGAGCATCGCCACCATCGCCGCGGTGCTCAGGATCGCGGCCAAGCTCATCAGGCGGTTGCGCCACAGGTTGGTCAGAGCGCTCACCCAGGCGTAGCGCAGGTAGCGCACCGCCACGCTCAGCGGTGCGGGTACCTCCATCTGGATCGCTGCCATCTATTCGTACCCCGCGTTCACCTCGTCACGGACGATCCGTCCCTTTTCAAGCTCGATCACCCGCCGGCGCATGATATCGACGAGCTCACGGTTATGCGTAGCGATGAGCATCGTCGTGCCCAGGGCGTTGATCTTGACTAAGAGCCGGATGGTCTCGAAGGCCGTGGCCGGGTCGAGATTGCCGGTGGGCTCGTCGGCGATCAGGATCGAAGGCTTATGCACGATGGCGCGGGCGATAGCCACCCGCTGCTGTTCGCCGCCGGAGAGCTGGTACGGGAAGCGATGGGCGTGGTCCCCGAGCCCGACAAGCTCCAGGGTCGGTGGAACGAGCCGTTCGATGCTCCGCCGGTCATGTCCTGCCACCTCGAGTGCGAAGGCCACGTTTTCAAAGACCGTTTTGTTCGGCAGCAGCTTGTAATCTTGAAAGATCACGCTGACCTTCCGGCGCAGGTACGACACCTCTGAGCGGCGCAGGCGCGCCAGGTCCTGCCCGTTGACGAACACGCGGCCCGAGGTTGGCAGCTCGTCACGGATGAGCAGTTTGATGAACGTCGACTTTCCTGCGCCGCTAGGGCCGACCAAAAAGACGAAATCGCGCTCGGGGATCTCCAGGCTAACATCTGTGAGGGCCTGCACCCCATTCGGGTAGATCTTGCTCACCTGGTGCAGAACGATCACGTGGGCACTACTCCGTTAGAGCTCGCGCAGGTTGATCTCATACGTGGCCGGCACCTGTGCGATGCGCTTAACGATTGGCGGGAACGTGGCCTTCTGCGGGTCAGCACTGCGCAGCGTATACGTGCGCTGCGGCGCCAGTCCCAGCCGCACATCGATGAAGTCGTAGTTGCCGGCCTCGTCCACCACGGCCGTGTACACCTGCCCGTCCTCGCGCACGAGCTGGAGGCGCAGTCCTGCGAACGGCGTACCGTCACGCCGCAGCACCTTCCCGCCGAGATGCCAGCGGCTGTCTGGCGGATACGGCGGGATCGGTGGCGGCCCCGGGATAATGCGGTCCAGCGTGACGGCCAGGGTGGCCGGCAACGGCGTCGGCGTGGGCGTCGGCGTCGGCGTGGGCGTCGGCGACGGCGTGGGCGTCGGCGTGGGGTTCAGGAAGGCGTTCAGCTCCTGCCATTTCTTCTCCGCTTCTTCGGTGATCTGGCTCGGCGGCTGGAGCTTTCGCGCCTGGTCGTACTGGGCCAGCGCCAGCTCCTTGGAGGCGCGCGCCTCCTGGGTGCGTAACTGGTCGCCGTATTGGACGAGGGTCTGGGCCAGCTTCTCCTTGGCCACGCCGCTGGCAAAGCCCTGATCGATAGTATAAACCTCGTTGAGCCTGGCAATGGCTTCGCGCAGGTTCTTGTCCTTCAGCGCGTCCTCCGCCTTTTGCATCGCCGTGGCTGCCTTGAGTTGCGGGGCGGCGATGGGATGCTCAGGCTCGATTTGGAGGGCCTGCGTGAACGAGGCGATTGCCCCGGCCAGGTACTCCGGCTTTCCGGTAGCGGCGTAGAGGCTCACATCCTGCATGCCGGCGTTGATGAGCGAATCGCGCAGGAGCGGCTTGGCTTCCCGACCATCGGGATGACGGTAATTCGGCTGCGCCTGCACGATCACGCTGAGTAGTTCAGCGGCAGCGCGGAAGTTTCCTTCGTTGTAAGAGACGGCCGCCCGCTCGAAGAGTTGCGCCCGCACCAGCTCCTCCGGGGAGCGCGCCGGCAGTGGCGTGGGCGAGGGGAGCACGATCCGCGCGACGGTCGGCGTGGGGATCGGCGTTGGCGTCGGTCGGAGGGAAGTGATGCCAGCCACCCGCAAGACCAGGGGCGGGCCATTCAGCGGGGCCAGCAGCACAGCCAGAATGGCGACCACTGCCCAGGTGCGCCAGTTCAAAAGCCAGCCTATCCCTGTTCCCTCTGCGCCGGGCTGCCCGGCCTCCCCGAGCAGGAGTTCCCGTTGCGGGGTCTCGTCGTGGCTCGCAGCATCCTCGGCCGTGCCTGCCTCTGGCTCAGGCGCTTCTTCGGTGGGGGCAGGCTGAAGGACGCCGCGCCGGGGCGCCGGTGTGTGGACGCCGCCGGGTGCAGCCGTAGCGGGTCGAATGTCTACGTCGTGATCGGGCACGCGCGCTGGCACTGCCGGTGCGGGGGGTGGCTCGCGCTCGACCACAGCCACCGTAGGCTCTTCAAGCTGTGCCCACGGCTGGGTGGCGTCGCTGCGTACCGGCACGCGCAGCCGCGCCGCGGCATGCGGCGGCGCCACAGCGGGCCGGGCCGCAGCCCAGCGCATCAAGCGCGCACGGCGCGCTCGTACTGCCACCAATCGTGCCGTTACCGCGCTATCGCTGACATAGAAGCGCCGTACAAACGGCGGTCGCGGCAGGGGAGCAGCTCCGGTGCCGCTTGCTGGAGGCACAGATGTCGGCACCTCAGCCGCAAGCGCCGCAGCCTGCGTGGCCAGCCAGTTCCGCCCTTCGCTCAAGGCCGGCACGACCGCCTCAATAGCGCGCCGGACTTCTCTAGCCTCGGCCGGGCGCTCCAACACATCCAGCCGTGCACACTGCGCCAAGACCTCTCGCAGCCGCGCCGTGAGCGAGGCGGAGTCGGGCGCGGGATCCGGTGCCAGCACTTCATCGAGTAGCACGCCCAGCGCGTAGAGATCGGCGCGCGGGTCAAACGTGGTGAACGTGCGCGGCTGCCGCGTCTCCGGCGCATCGTAGAGCGTGCGCGGCACGGCCGGCGATGCGGTGATGGCAGCGCCGATCCCCAGCCCGGCCAGGTGGATTTCTGCCCTCGCGTCAATCCACACGAAATACGGGCGCAGCGCACCGTGTACCAGACCGTGCGCGTGCAGGCGCTCGAGGACTGCCGTCAGCTCTACAGCCAGGGCGGCAGTCGCTCGCGCCGGAAGGAGTGTCCGCTCGCCCAGCGTAGAGAGGCTGACGCCGTCGGGGCACGGCCAGCAGAGTGCGAGGGCATCGTCCGCGACGATCACCTCGCGCAGCGGCAGGACGCCCGCAGCGTCCACACGCCGCAGACGCGACGTGGCTTGTTCGACCGCGCGCCGTACAGTCGGGTGCGCCGCGAGCTCTGAGGAGAGGGAGAAGAGGAGCACCTGCTCACGGTCTCCGGCCGCCTGCGCCAGGAACAACGTTCCTACCGCGTCGCGACCGATCGGCCGGCCGAGCAGGTAGCGTCCGATCCGGGCACCCCCCGTCGTTGCGGTCATGCCAGCGAGATCCAGGAACGAGCCACGCGTGGCGAGCCTGACGCGGGAGCATCGGGAGAGCCCGCTAGACAGCTACGCCGCCGGAGCGGCATGTGCTCCTCGCCACGGAACAGTTGCCACGCCCACTAAGACGTAGATCCCCGCGCCCATACGCGCGGGAGCTACCGGCGCTGCGGCATTCTACCGGACCGCGCGCGGAATTGTCAACATTTCGCGTGAACTTGGGTTATGTCGCGCTGCCGGGTGGGCGCACGCGGTGCCAGATAGTATACGCGAGGCTCGCCACAACAAGCAGGCCGACGAGGCTACCTGCAACAGCAGCGACGATGATCCCATACCGCTGGAAGAAGCTGCTCCAGAAGCTGATCGAGCGTTGTAGGAAGCCCTCCCCACTGCCAGCGGGCTGCCGGGGCGCCTGCCCGGCCTGACCGGGCTGGGCGCTCTCGCGAGCGATGCGGCGCAGGTACTGGTGCCAGTCCTGCTCGAGTTTCTCCATGTCGACGTTCAGCACTGTGCGGAGCGCATCGTCGGGCAGGGTACCTTCTTTGAAGGCGCGGAGCAGCTCACCAAACTTCTGCCCCCCGTAGGTCTCGATGATGTATTTGACTACGGAGTAGCTCTCGGCGTAGGCAAGCGCCACCCCGGTGTCATCGCTGGGGAACTGGCTGGCCAGCGAGCGGAGCGAGATCAGGCGGTTCTGCCGCAGCGCCTGGGCAAGCGCTGCTTCGAGCTGGCGAAGCTCCTGCTCGTCCCGCATCAGGTAGCTGGCAAGGCCCTCGTTGAGCCAGCGCGGCGGGTCGGCGTAGGGGTTTTCCGTGAGCTGGCCAACGATCAGGTGCGCCAGCTCGTGGCGAAGATAGTCTACGGCCTGGACGACGCCCTGCCTGGTGGGCGGTGCAAACACATAGACGCGGTTGGTGCCGGCAGCAAGGCCGACGAGACCGGGCTGCGTGCGCGAGCCAACGGCGCTGTGGAAATCCTCCAGCCGGGCATAGGCGTAGATCTTGACCGGCTTCTGGAGCTGGACCTGGAACCCCTCAGAGAGCTCCTGAAGGATCGGCGCTGCCTGCGCCAGCAACTCCGGCCCGACGACGTTATCGCCCGAATACCAGTACACCGTGACGCGACCGAGCGAGCGTGTCTGCCAGGTGAAGCGGCGGTCTTCGTACGGGATCTCCTGCTGGGGTGTGCGGAAGACGTTTTCGTCAGCGTCTTGCAGCTCCCAGTAGTAGCTGATCACAGAGCCTGGCAGGAGCACATCCCGCACGCGCCAAGCGAAGCTGGCGCGCACGGTCGTGCCCGGCGCAAACTGGGCATAGCGGTAGCTCACGACTGGCTCATCGTCCACGCGCCAGAGCAGCGTCACCCGTTCGATGCGGCGGTTTGCTGTGGCTTCGAGGAGGAAGCGGATCTCGTTAGGGAAGTCAACGTCAGCGAGGCTCGTGCGAAGCTGGACGCTCAACGGCGCCGACTGCTCTAGCTCAGCCGGCCCTGCCTGCTCGCGTGCGCTCGGCGGCGCCTGCGCCAGCACCGGCGCAGCAAGCTGGGCAAGGAAGAGTAGACACGTGATGAACAAGGCCGCGCACGCCCGGCGTGCAGTGCCCGCCCGCAACCAGAGGCGAGGGCACCGGACCGACAGGGTGCCGTCTCCATCCTGCATGGCAGATCGCCTTCCTTAGAAACAAGCCTTCTAGCTAGAAACAAGCCTTTTAGCTAGAAGCATTATTTTTAGAAGCAAGCCTTAGACAAGAGAAGCAAGCAGAGAAGCCAAAAGCAGTGCAGGCCTACTCCACCGCCGCCCCGGCGCTCTCGCGCTGGACGTTCCAGCGGAGATAGGCCTCGATAAACTCGTCGATCTCACCATCGAGCACGGCGTTGACATTGCCGGTCTCGTGGCCGGTGCGCAGGTCCTTGACCAGCGTGTAGGGATGAAGGACGTACGAACGGATCTGGTTGCCCCAGCTCTGCTCGACGAACTGGCCCTTCAGGCGCGCCTGCTCCTCCTCGCGCTGACGCTCTTTGAGCTCCAAGAGTCGTGCCCGCAAGATCCGCATGGCGATCTCGCGGTTCTGAATCTGCGAGCGCTCGTTCTGGCACGTCACCCGAATGCCGGTCGGCTTGTGCACAATGCGCACGGCCGAGTCGGTCTTGTTGACGTGCTGGCCTCCGGCGCCGGTGGCGCGGAAGGTATCGATCTCCAGGTCCTCCGGGCGGATGACGATCTCGTCGCTCTCGTCCCCGAGCACCGGCAGCACCTCGACCAGTGCGAAGGACGTGTGGCGCCGGTGCGCCGAGTCAAACGGCGAGAGGCGCACCAGGCGATGCTCGCCCTTCTCGGCCTTGAGATAGCCATAGGCATGTGGGCCGTTGACCTGGATCGTCACGCTCTTGATGCCCGCCTCTTCACCTTCGGAAAGGTCGAGCACCTCCGTCTGATACCCGCGACGCTCAGCCCAGCGCAGGTACATGCGCAGGAGCATCTCCGCCCAGTCCTGGGCATCGACGCCGCCAGCGCGGGCGTGGATAGACAGGATAGCATCCGAGGCATCGTGCGGCCCACCCAGCAGCAGCTCGAGCTCGGCCTGCTCCAGGTCGCGCTGCACTGCGCTGAGCTCCCGCTGGAGTTCAGCCACCAGCGCGGCGTCACGGCGGTCCTCAGGCTCGGCCTCGACCAGCTCCGCCAGCTCGCGCAGATCACGGGCGCGCGCGCTCAGACGCTCCCAGCGCTCGACCTCCTCACGGAGCATCCCGAGACGGCGCATCACCCCCTGCGTACGCGCCTGATCCTCCCAGAAGCCGGGCTGGAGCGTTGCTTCCTCAAGCCGTGCGATCTCTCCCTTCTTGCCAGGCAGGTCAAAGGCGCACCTGCAAGGCAGAGATCCGCTCTTCGAGCGCCCGCGCGCGCTCGGCAAGGTCCTCGATAAGCAGAAGCGTCATAGCTGTGCACCCCTCCAGCTCGTGTATCGGTTTTGTACGTTTATTATATCATTCCGCAGCCATGGCGACGCGCGGCCGGCCGCCGCGGCCGGGCTGCTCAGCGACCGTGGCACTTCTTGTACTTCTTCCCGCTGCCGCAGGGGCAAGGATCGTTGCGACCGATCTTCCTAGGAGCGACCGCCGCGCTGGCCCCGACGGCGGTGGCCTGCCGCGCTGCCTGCGCCTGCGGTCGTGCAGCCGGCGCCGTGGCCGCCCGGGGCGGGCCGTTCCGGCGGAGCGCTGTGCCGCTGGCAGCGGCCTCTTCCTCCTTGTTCGTCACCAGCTCAGTCGTCGGCGGTGGCGGCGGGGCCTGCTCGAAGCGCAGCCGGTAGAACAGGTGCGCGACCTCGATCTTGATGTTCTCTTTCAGCTCCTCGAATAGGCGGAATGCTTCGGCTTTGAACTCCACCAGCGGGTCCCGCTGCCCGTAAGCCCGCAGGCCGATGCCCTCACGCAGGTCTTCGATCACGGTGAGGTGCTCCGTCCACAGGTTGTCGATCACCTGCAAGAGCACCCAGCGCTCCACCTGGTGCACCAGCTCTGGCGGCATGCCCGCGGTCCGCTCCTCATAGACCTCCTCGGCCCAGCTCAGTACCGTGTCGCGAATCTCGTCCTTACTGAGGTTCTCCAGGTCAGCCAGCGTCCGGCCCGGTGCACCGTCCGACAGACCGAGCATATTCTTGACCTCACGGTAGAGCCCCTCGAGGTCCCACTCCTCTCGCTCGTCGGACGCCAGGTGGTTCTGCACCATGGACTCCAGCACATCGGCGACCATGTCCAGGATGATCGGCTTGAGATCCGTCTCCTGGAGAATGCGCAGCCGCTGGCCGTAGATGACCTCGCGCTGCTTATTCATCACGTCGTCGTACTGGAGCGTATGCTTCCGGATGTCGAAGTTGTACCCCTCGACCTTGGTCTGGGCGTTCTCGATGGCGCTGGTCAGCACACCGGCCTCGATGGGCTGGTCGTCCTCAAGGCCGAGCTTGTCCATCAGCCCGGCGATGCGGTCCGAGCCGAAGCGGCGCATCAGGTCGTCTTCGAGCGACAGGTAGAAGCGCGACGAGCCGGGGTCTCCCTGGCGGCCGGCGCGCCCGCGAAGCTGGTTATCGATGCGTCGCGCCTCGTGCCGCTCGGTGCCGATGATGTGCAGGCCGCCGAGCAGGAGCACCTCAAGCGACTCCAGCGAGCGTCCCTCCAGCATATCGCGCGTGACCGTCGGGTACTTCTCCATGATCTCCCTGGCCAGCCGCTCGTGCTCCTCGGTCCAGGGCTCGTCTGGATCGCCGGTGCCACCCAGCTTGATGTCTGTGCCGCGGCCGGCCATGTTGGTGGCGATCGTCACCGCGCCTTTGCGGCCGGCTTGGGCGATGATCTGCGCTTCGAGCTCGTGGTACTTGGCGTTCAGCACCTGATGCGGGATGCCCCGCTGCTTAAGGAGCTGGCTCAGGCGCTCCGACTTCTCGATCGACGTGGGGCCCACCAACACCGGACGGCCGATCTTGTGCAGCTCTTCGATCTCGCGCACCACGGCCTCGTACTTCGCCTTCTCGGTCTTGTATACCTGGTCGGCGAAGTCCTGGCGGATCATCGGGCGGTGGGTCGGGATCACCACCACATCCAGGTTGTAGATCTTCTGGAACTCCTCCTCCTCGGTCTTGGCCGTGCCGGTCATGCCGGCCAACTTCTTGTAGAGGCGGAAGTAGTTCTGGATGGTGATGGTGGCCCAGGTCTTGGACTCGCGCTGGATGCGCACGCCCTCTTTCGCCTCGATAGCCTGGTGCAGCCCTTCTGAGTAGCGCCGCCCGTACATCAGCCGCCCGGTGAACTCATCGACGATGATCACCTCCCCGTTCTTGACCACGTAGTCGCGGTCGCGCTGGTAGAGCACCTGGGCCTTTAAGGCGTTGTCCAGGTAGTGCACCAGGCGGTAGTTGCGCTCGTCGTAGATGTTCTCCACGCCCAGCAGCTTCTCGACGCGATCGACGCCCTCCTCGGTGAGCGTGACGGCTCGCAGCTTGAGGTCAACTTCGTAGTCACGACCTTCGCGGAGCTGACGCGCCACCTGCGCAAAGCGGTAATACAGCTCCGTGGGTTGCTCCGACGGCCCCGAGATGATGAGCGGCGTGCGTGCCTCGTCGATGAGGATATTGTCTACCTCATCGATGATGGCGTAGTTCAGTTCGCGCTGCACCCGCGCCGCCAGATCGTACACCATGTTGTCGCGCAGGTAGTCGAAGCCGAACTCGGAGTTCGTGCCGTACACGATGTCGGCGAGGTAGGCTTCCTTGCGCGAGATCTCCTGGAGAAACTCGCCGGAGCCGAGCGGCGTCGTGCGCGGCGCGCCATCGGCGGGCGGTGCATAGATCAGCGCGCGGTCGTGCTGGATGCAGGCGACCTTGAGCCCGAGCAAGTGGTAGATCGGCCCCATCCACTCCGTATCGCGGCGGGCCAGGTAGTCGTTGACGGTGACCACGTGCACGCCGCGCCCTGGCAGCGCGTTGAGGTACGCTGCCAGCGTGGCGACCGCCGTCTTGCCTTCGCCGGTCTTCATCTCGGCGATCTTGCCCTCATGGAGCACCATTCCGCCGATGAGCTGCACGTCGAAGTGGCGCTGGCCAAGGGTGCGCTTGTTCGCCTCGCGCACAGCGGCGAACGCCTCGGGCAAAAGGTCATCCAGGCTCTCGCCCTGCTCGTAGCGGCGCCGGAACTCCTGCGTCTTGGCGCGCAGCTCCTCGTTCGAGAGCCGCTCGAACGCCGGCTCCAGCGCATTGATCTTCGCTACTCGCGGCCAGTAGCGCTTGACCTCTCGATCGGATCCGCCGGTCAGCACGCGCGTAAGCCACCCAATCATCGTCCTGGTCCTTGTCAGCTTGCCCCGCCTCCACCGGGAAGCCGGAGCACCACGGCGCGCCGGCGCGAGCTCTCCGGCGCCGGCTGCGTCTCTTCTCGAGGAGGCATGGTCTACGCCTCCTTGATGCACTGAATATCTGGAACTATACCCTCAAACACACCAAGCCGGGCCGCAGCCCGGCGGCTCAATTGTACCACGGACTCCGGCAGGTGCCTCCTCGCAGCTGGCCAGAGTACCGGCCTGAGCGGAGGACCAGGTAGCCGCCTTGCCGGAGCGCTGTCAGAGCACGCTAGAACAGGCTATGCCAGGCAATTGCGCGCGCTGCATCACGCCGGGTTTACTTATCACATGGCCTGGCGGTACCGGCGTGACTTTTATGTTGAGATTTCGATGGCCGCGCAGCGCTCGGCCAGGGAGATCGTGCCGATCGTGCTCGCGCTGGTGCGCCCGCGCTCGGTCGTCGATGTCGGCTGCGGCACCGGCGCCTGGCTGGCGGTCTTCCAAGAGTACGGTGTGCCGGAGGTGCTGGGCATCGACGGTGCACACGTCCCGCCGGAGCTGCTCGAAGTGCCCGCAGACCGCTTCCTGGCCCGTGACCTGGCTCGACCGCTGCATCTGGAGCAGCGCTTCGATCTGGTGCTGGCCCTGGAGGTTGCTGAGCATCTGCCGCCGTCATGCGCCGGCACTTTCGTCGAGAGCCTGGCCGGGCTCGGGCCGCTGGTGCTGTTCTCGGCGGCCATCCCCTTCCAAGGCGGCCTGCATCATGTAAATGAGCAATGGCCGACATACTGGGCCGGGCTCTTCGCCGCGCAGGGTTTCGTACCAGTCGACTGCATTCGCCCGCGCGTCTGGGAGAATGCGCGGGTGCAGTGGTGGTATGCCCAGAACACGCTGCTCTATGCACATCGGGATGCCCTAGCAAGCAACCCGGCGCTGCGATGCGCCTATGAGGCTTCTGCCGGCCGGCCGCTCAACCTGGTGCATCCCCGGCACTACCTGGGCACCGCGGACCTGCGCACCATCGGGCCACGACGGCTGCTCGCCGCGCTGCCGGGCGCCCTCTGGCGCAGAGTCTGGCGCCCGCTGAGCGCGCCTGGGGTCAGACCAAGTAGCGCAGGCCGAGATTGAGTAACTGCGCCTGTCCCTCAGCGGTTGTGCCGGTTTCGAGCATCGTGGCGAGAGCGCAGAGAACGTACCCGCGCAGGTCGCCGGCTTCCTGGCTGGAGCTCCGATCGAACACGGTCGGTCCGAGCTGTACCGTCAGGCCCAGCAAGTTGGCTGTCTGAGGGGTGAACTGGATATGCAGGGTCTGGCAGGTTCCCTGGATCACGGCAACGGGCAGGATGAGCGAGACGTCTGAGACCGCCCGCGCCTCATTTGACTGCGCGTCGGTGAGCGTGCCGGTGAGTGTGCCTACCGCAACGAGCTGCTCATCCTGCGTCGAGAACTGGCGGATGCCGAAGGTGCCAGCGAACGACCCGCCGTCGTACGTTCCGGACACATCCACCGCCGGGCTAGGGGTGGAGCCGGCTGCAGCCGGATCAGACTGTGCCATGGCCGGCTGGAGCGCCCCGACTGCCAGCAGTGCGGCGAGACCGGCCGTGGCCATGAGCCTTCGCACGTGCGGATGCATGGCTTCCTCCTTGACAATGTTTCGCTGCCCGCAGCACGAGTACCGCGGTGCGGTACATGGAGCTCTGGTACTCGTTTCGGGCGTAGACAGGATAGCATACGTCCGCGGCGGGTTTGATAGGGAACGGTTGCGCCGGGATGAACGAACGGTTAATGCCCGAGCCGTGGCACGGCCAATCCTCCTGCCTGAGCGGCAAGAACGATCATCGGCAGCAAGCCGTTCCCCACGAGCACCTGCCTGAACGGTCCCCGCCGGTACAGCAGGCCCTTCGCCAGACGCCATACACGGGCACATGATACAATCCTGCCCGTAGCCAGTGCGCCAGGCGGATCGCGACGCCCATGACAGTGCAATCCTGCATCCTGTCAGCACATCCGGCCATACACAACGGTGCACATGGACAATGGACAACGGTGATGCTGCTATGCGCCGTAAACCTGCTGATCTGCGGCCCTGGACCACCGTATCGAGTCGGCCGGTTTACCGCAACAGGTGGATCTCCGTGCGAGAGGACGTAGTTGCGCTCCCCGACGGCCGCACGACCATCTACGGTGTAGTCACTATGGGGCGCGCCGTGGGCGTGGTGCCGCTCCTTGCAGATGGACGCGTGGTGCTGGTACGGCAATGGCGCTATGTCTCAAGGGAGGCGCGGTGGGAGATCCCGACCGGCGGGGCTCGTCCAGAGGAGAGCCTGGAAGAGGCTGCCCAGCGCGAGCTCGCCGAAGAGACCGGCTACATGGCCGGCCGCCTGACCTACCTCGCCACGTTCTATTCGAGCAAGTCGGTGTGTGACGAGACCTGTTACCTCTACCTCGGCGAGCAGCTCACGCCGGTGGAGACACATCAGGAGGACGAGACCGAGTTCCTCGAGGTACACGCCTTCCCCTTCGCCGAGGCGCTCGACCTGGTGGGCCGTTCCGAAATCCGCGATGCGATGAGCGTGATCGGGCTCTTTCACGCTGGCCGGCGGCTAGGCGCTCTGGGAACCACCCTACCTGGGAGGTGAAGCGATGTCGCAGGCGATGCCGACTGAGGTACAGATCAATGGCCGGACCCTGCGCCTGATGCAGGGGGATATTACGACTGTTCAGGCCGACGCGATCGTCAACGCCGCCAATACGAGCCTGCGTGGAGGCGGCGGTGTGGACGGCGCGATCCATCGCGCTGGGGGGTCAGCGATCCTGGAGGAGTGCATGCGTTTCCCAGGCTGCCCGACCGGTGAGGCGCGCATGACCACCGGAGGCCGCCTGCCGGCTAGGCATGTCATTCACACAGTCGGCCCGATCTGGCGCGGCGGCACCGCCGATGAAGACGCCCTGCTGGCGTCGGCCTATCGCTCCAGCCTGAGCCTGGCCGAGCAGTTTGGCCTGCGCACGATTGCCTTCCCCTCGATCAGCACCGGGGCCTATGGCTTTCCGATCGAGCGGGCCGCCCGCATTGCGCTACGCGCCGCGCTGGATCACCTGCGCATCGGCGGCTCGCTGGACACGATCACGTTTGTGCTCTTCAGCGCCCATGATCTGGAGGTCTACCGGCAGGCCCTGGCCGAGCTGGCAGCGCGCGCATGATCGAAATCGAGATCCCCGGCCGCGGCCAGCTGGCCCTAGCGCACCTGGTCCTGGATGTGAACGGCACGCTGGCCGTGGATGGAACGCTGCTGCCCGGCGTGCTGGAGCGAGCGCAGCGGCTGCGCGCACAGCTCCAGGTAGCGATGCTCACGGCCGATACCTATGGCCGCCAGGCCGAGCTCGACCGGCAGCTCGGGTTCGCTGCCCACCGCCTCCAGCCAGGGCAGCCAGAAGCCGCGCAGAAGGCGGCCTTCGTGCGCTCCCTGGGCGCGGAGCGCACCGCCGCCATCGGCAACGGGGCGAACGACGCGGAGATGCTCCGCGTTGCTGCGCTGGGCATTGCCGTGCTCGAAAGCGAGGGGACATCGGTCGAGGCGCTGCTGGCGGCCGACATTGCCGTGCGCAGCATCACCGATGCCCTCGATCTCCTGCTCCAGCCGCGCCGGCTGGTGGCGACGCTACGGCGCTGACGTGATTGGAGAGGCCATAGTCTCAAGTCTAATGTTGTAGTCTAATGTTGTGTAAGTGAACATGACATTCGCGCCTCATCGGTCGTATAGTTCCATTAGTTCCATAACGTAGTTCCATAGTCGTCGTGCACCACCACGACCAGCTGTGATCGTCAAAACACAGCAGGACACAGCGATGAAACCAGACAGCTTCGATCCCTTCGCTGCCGTCTTAGCGTTCCACCGCCGCTGTGGCATCCTGATTGGAGAGCGACCGGCGCTGCCGGCGGCAGAGGTCGTGGCGCTGCGGCAGCGCCTGATTGCTGAAGAAGTCGCCGAACTCGAGGAAGCGCTGCAACGAGGCGACCTGGCCGAGGTCGCCGATGCGCTGGCCGACCTGCTGTACGTGACGTATGGCGCAGCGATCTCGTTCGGCATTGATATTCGCCCGATCTTCGCAGCAGTGCATCGTGCCAACATGGCCAAGGCCGGGGGCCCGCGGCGCGCCGATGGGAAGCTCCTCAAGCCCGACGGCTGGCAGCCGCCTGACCATCGGCCCGCGCTGGAACAGATGCGACTTCCGGTGAAAGAGTAATTGGTGAGGGGGTTGCGCCTGCGTTTGGCCAGGAGTAGAATTGAGCGTGCGGAAGTGTGTCTGAGAGGTATGTCGCTCGGGTAGTGGCTGGTCGTTGTGGTAAGTGTACACAGGTTCTTCACACGACGGCCTGCGGGATGGGTGCTCATCACCAGCGCGGAGGAGCTAGCACATGGCAGTTGCCACGGAGCCGATCATCAGCCTAACCGAGGCTGCGGTGAACCAGCTCAAAGAGATCCTGGCCAAGAAGGGTAATCCGGACCTGAGCCTGCGGATCGCCGTGTATCCCGGCGGCTGCTCGGGGTTCCAGTACTATATGGCTCTCGACGACACGCAGAACGAGGACGACCTGGTTTTCGAGGTCAATGGCATTCGGGTCGTCGTCGATGAGCTGAGCTCAACCCTGCTGGAAGGCAGCCAGGTTGACTACATCGATAGCCTGATGGGCGGCGGCTTTGCCGTGCACAATCCGAATGCGGTCTCGACCTGCGGCTGCGGCCACTCCTTCCGCACGCAGGAGCAGGCAGGCAACGCCCAGCGCTGCCATTAGCCCCCATGCATGTCCTCAGGAGCGCGGCCGGGCTGATGGCTGGCTGCCCAACAATCGCTGACGATCGGGCGACGCACGGGTGAACCAGACGGCCTCTGGCGGATCCGCCAGAGGCCGTTTCGTGTGTATCCCGATCCTTCTGGCTGTTCCCAGCCTTGTCCGCTCACGCACTATGTCGGCGCACGAAGCGGTGCATGCGCTCGAGAGCCCGTTCCAGGTTCTCGATCGAGCTGCCGTAGCACACGCGCACGTGGCCCTCACCACTGGCGCCAAACGCGCTGCCAGGTACGACTGAGACTTTCTCCTCGAACAGCAGCCGCTCGGAGAACTCCATAGAGGAAAGCCCGGTGCAGGCGATGCTGGGAAAGGCGTAGAACGCTCCCTGAGGCTCGTGGCAGCTCAGGCCGATCTCGTTGAGACCGTGTACGATCAAGCGCCGGCGCCGGTCGTACTCTGCTACCATACGCTGGACGTCGGCCTCACCGCAGCGCAGTGCCGCAATGGCGGCGTACTGGCTGGGCGTCGGCGCGCACATCGTGGCGTACTGGTGCACTTTCATCATACCCTCGAGGATGTCCGCCGGCGCACAGGCATAGCCTAACCGCCAGCCGGTCATGGCATAGGCCTTTGAGAAGCCGTTGAGCAAGATCGTGCGCTCCCGCAGCCCCGGCACAGACGGCACGCAGGTATGCGGCACGCCGTACGTCAGGCGGTCGTAGATCTCGTCTGAGATCACGTAGAGATCATGCTCGATTACCAGGCGGGCGATCTGCTCGAGCTCAGCGCGCTCGAGCACAGCGCCCGTCGGATTGCAAGGGAAGCCCAGCAGCAGCACCTTGGTCTTGTTCGTGATGGCGGCGCGCACCGCCTCAGCCTTCAGCCGGAAGCCGTCCTCCGCCCGCGTGGGCACCGGCACCGCGGTGCCACCAGCCAGCACCGTGAGTGGCTGGTAGGAGACGTAGGTCGGCTCCGGGATGATCACCTCGTCGCCGGGATCGAGCAGCGCCCGCAAGGCGATGTCCAGACCCTCGCTCACTCCGGTGGTCACGATGATCTCCGTCGCCGGGTCGTAGGAGACACCATACAACCGCCCAAGATGTTCGGCGATCGCCGCGCGCAGTTCCGGCAGGCCGTAGTTGGACGTGTAGTGCGTCTCGCCCGCGTACAGGCTGTCCACGCCTCGCTGGAGGATATGCCGCGGCGTGACGAAGTCCGGCTCCCCGACGGACAGGGAGATGACATCCTCCATGGTAGTCATGATGTCAAAGAAGCGCCGGATGCCAGAGGCAGGGATGGCACGTACCCGCCGCGAGAGGACCCTCTGGCGCGGCCGGGTGCCGGAGGAAGCTACGCCTGCCAGGTTCGGCTCCGCAGGGGGACGGTGATTGGGTACGTCGGACGGATCAGCCTGCTGCGTTCCCTGCTGTGCCGGTGCTACTCCCCCGGCGGGCGTCTGTTCACTCGTCATCGTTTCCTTTTCTCTGTGCTCCGATTTCTTCGTGCTCCGATCCTCTGTGCTCCGAGGATAGGGAGCCCCCTGGAGAAGCGCCTTCTGAGCGTCACCGAGGACGCTCGCCTCGCTGCGCGGTTGATAGAGAGCACGCTCTAGGCAGTCTCCAGCTTCGGCTTCTCCAGATGGAAAGAAGTGCTCTGCTCGTAGGCGTAGGCTACACACAAGAGGGTGCTCTCGTCAAATGGCTTGCCAATGAGTTGCAGGCCAACCGGCAGGCCGCCGGCGAAGCCACAGGGCACGGAGATACCGGCGATGCCGGCGATGTTGATCGGCAACGTGCAGACGTCAGAAAGGTACATCTGCAGGGGATCCTGCGTCTTCTCCCCTAGCCGGAAGGCCACAGTCGGTGACGTCGGCGTGGCGATGACATCGACGCGCTCGAACGCCTGATCGAAGTCCTGCTTGATCAACGTGCGCACCTTCTGCGCTTTCACATAGTAGGCATCATAGTAGCCGGACGAGAGCGCGTAGGTGCCCAGCATGATGCGGCGCTTGACCTCCGGGCCAAAGCCGAACTGCCGGGTGGCGTTGTACGCCTCCCAGAGCTCCTCTTTTTCCAGCACCGAGTAGCCATACTTTATGCCGTCGTAGCGCGCCAGGTTCGAGCTGGCCTCTGCCGGGGCGATGATATAGTACGTGGCCAGAGCATAGTCGGTGTGCGGCAGCGAGATCTCGACGATCTCAGCGCCCAGACGGCCGAGTTGCTCGATCGCCTCGCGCACACGCGCCTCCACCTCCGGCTGCATGCCAGTGACGAAGTATTCCTTCGGCACCCCCACACGCAAGCCGCGGATGTCGCCGGTGAGCGCAGCGCGGTAGTCTGGCACCGGCATATCCGCGCTGGTGGAGTCGTGAGGATCATGGCCGGCGATGGCCTGCATGACGATGGCGCAGTCAGTCACGTCTTTCGTAAGCGGGCCGATCTGGTCGAGCGAGGAGGCGAAGGCCACCAGACCGTAGCGGGAGACGCGCCCGTAGGTCGGCTTCAGCCCCACGATGCCGCACAGCGCCGCCGGCTGCCGGATAGAGCCTCCAGTGTCGGAGCCCAGCGAAAAGAGACATTCGTCAGCAGCTACGGCTGCCGCAGAGCCGCCGCTGGAGCCGCCGGGCACCCGCTCCAGGTCCCACGGGTTGCGTGTGGGGAAGAACGCCGAGTTCTCGGTGGACGAGCCCATGGCGAACTCGTCCATGTTGGTCTTGCCCAGCAGCACGGCCCCGGCCTCGCGCAGCCGCCTGGCCACCGTGGCGTCGTACGGTGGCACGAAGTTCTCCAGCATGCGGGAGGAGCAGGTGGTCAGCACCCCGCGAGTGCAGATGACATCTTTGAGTGCCATGGGGATGCCGGTCAACGGGCCTGCCTCGCCCGCGGCGATGCGCCGGTCGGCCGCTTCGGCCTGCTCTTCGGCTAGCTCAGGCGTGACCGTGACAAAGCTGCGCACTTCGTTATCGACCTGGAGGATGCGCTCCAGGCAGGCACGCGTCAGCTCAACAGATGAGATCTCGCGCCGCGCCAGCAACTCGGCAGCGCGGGCGACAGTCAGGCGGTAGAGTTCCTCAGCCATCTGCGTTCAGCACCGGATGCGCCGGCTGATGCGGACTGGATGCCGCGCCGTGCAACCTACTCTTCCAGCACCGCCGGCACGCGGAAGTAGTTCTCCTCGCGGCGCGGCGCATTCAGCAGCACGTCCTCCACATCCATCGACGGGCGCGGCACATCCTCATCGAAGACGTTGCTGAGCATGGTCACCTGGGCGGTCGGCGGGATCGCCGCAGTATCCAGCTGCTGGAGCTGTTGGAAGTGATCGAGCACGCGGGAGAGCTGCTCCCTGAAGAGCTCAACCTCGTCCCCAGTGAGCCCGAGGCGGGCCAGGTACGCTACGTGTAAAACGTCCTCTCGGCTAAGCGGCATACCAACCTCCCCATGACGTTCGCCACGCTGTAGTTGTGCCTCTCCTGCATGCACCCGGTAGATTATAGCGGATTGCCTGCAGCAACGCGGCACGGGCCGGTCCGTACGTACCCCGCAAACCGGTCCACGAGCCGCGTACGGCAGCGCTCGAGCGTGCCATCAGGTGCACGGCGCAGATCCCACAGGCCCATATGCGCCAGGTAGCGCTCCAGCGGGGAGCGCCCGCGCAGGTAGGTCCAGGTCACCAGGGAGAACAAGGGCCACCAGGTATAGCCGATGACCGGGAAGCCGCTCTGATGCAGGCGGCAGACCCGCTCGATCGATGCATCCATCCAGCGGGCACGCAGCGCTACCGCACCACGCGCTGCACACTCGGAGATGAAGACCGGCGCGCTCGTGCGCGCGTGGTAGATGCGCAGCAGCCGCTCCAGGCCATCGGCGCCCAGGTTGGGCAGCCGCTCGTCCAGGGTACCGTCGCGGCGGTACAGCTCATGCGTACTCCACTGCGGGTAGTAGTTTACCCCGATCCAGTCGGCGCGGAACGTCTTGCCCGCTTCAATAAACCAGGTGAGCTCTCCCTCTGGAACGCGCAGCCGTTCGACCAGCCAGCGCCACAGCGGATGCTCTGGCGTCACGCGCCCGTACAGGAGGTCCAGGCCAAGGTAGTTGGCGTGATCGCGCAGCTCCACGTGCTGCTGTAGCGCTGGATCCTGCGTGCCGTAGAGTGCGCCGGCCTCGACATGCACCACCACCGCATCCGGTACCAGTTCGCGGATGGCGCGAGTGGTGCCGGCGATGCCGCGGCAGAGCTGGAGCATCACCTGTACGTAGCCACGCCAGCTTCGCGCGTAGGGCGGCCAGATGCCCAGCAGGCCGCAGTAGCGCGCATTGATGGATGGCTCGTTCAGGGGAGTGTAGTAGCGCGATAGGCTGCGATAGCGCTCCAGGAAAGCGCGGACATACGCTTCAACGTGCTGCGGGTAGTCCGGATTGAAGAACTGCTGCTCCAGCCACAGCGGTGTACCGTAATGCATCAGGTCAACGATGGGCGTGATGCCCAGGCGCGCCACCATATGCTCAAGCACGCGGTCCGTCCAGGCCCAGTCGAAACGGCCCGGTGCAGGCTCGACGCGGTGCCAGGGGATGCCATAGCGTATGTAACCCACGCCCAGCTCGGCAGCCCGGTCCAGATCCTCCCGCCAGAAGCGATAGTGCTGGGTGAGCTCATACTCGTCCAGGGT
Organism: Chloroflexota bacterium; assembly: GCA_042408875.1. Classification (GTDB taxonomy): domain Bacteria; phylum Chloroflexota; class UBA11872; order JBHOQS01; family JBHOQS01; genus JBHOQS01. The sequence goes on from JBHOQS010000021.1 coordinate 70,078, forward strand.
CCGCCCGGTCCGAGGGTGCGGCTGGACGACGAAGGTATCCTCGATGCCGGTCGCCCAGATGAAACGGTCCTGATCCATTTCCCCCCCACTGCCCTGCGTGTCCTGTATCTACGCACTATCCGGTAAGAGCTGGTGCAGCACCCGGCTCTGGAACTCAGGAGCCAGGCAATCCATATAGATAACATCGTAGGCGCGGCCGCCAATACGGTAGGCCTCGCGACGCCGGCCCATCACCCGGAAGCCCGCTCGTGTGTACGCACGCACAGCGCGCTCATTGAAGCTGTACACGCGCAGCATGATGTTGTGCAGGCCCAGCGCGTGGAACCCGTAGTCGAGCATCAGTGCAGTGGCTTCCGTGCCATAGCCCTTGCCCCAGTAGTCCTTCTCACCGATCATGATGCCGAACTCGGCCGTGCGATGCCGGTAGTCGATCCCGTGCAGCCCGGTATTGCCGATCGGCCGTAGAGTCGCGCACTCGTAGATCGTGAAGGCTACATCGCGCTCGCTCTTACTGACGCGTGCGTACCATTCCTCTTCTGCCTCCCAGGTCATAGGGCGCATGCCAACCCCTAGCGAGCGGGTAACCTCAAAGTCGTTGATCCATTTGAGGTACAGTGGCAGTAGGTCGCGACGGTGCGGCCCCAGGGCGACCTTTTCGCCGATGATGTTCAGGATGGGTTGCTCAGGGGGAGTGGCGGCCATCTGTCTCTCCTATCAACCCCTGACCGGGGTGTCAGCGTAGCCGGTCAGTTCGAGGTAGCCGCTGCCGGCCACAGCCTGTCCGGTCTGCGTACCCTGCACACGCACGGTGCCCTCCCAGTACCGTACTGAAAGGTTGAGCTCCTGGTCTTGCAGGTACGGCGTGATCTCCAGCTCCAGTCCCTCGGACGGCACGCGCAGGCGCCAGCGCACTGGATAGCGCGCCCCGCTGCGCGGGCTCTGCCAATGCCCCAGCGGTTCGAGCTCAACCTCGGCCGGGCCAAGTCGGCGCGTGGAGCCATCGTTGCGCACCAGCGTACCGGCGCTGAAGGGATCGGTGCCGCCGTCCTGCCGGCGTAGGCGGTAGAACATGAGCTCCTGCCCGTTCGAGAGCTGCAAGGCGAACCAGTCCCAGCCCGTCTGATCCGGGCCGAGCGCGCTGGTGCTCCACTCCCGGTCCATCCAGGCCAGGCCCTGCACAGCGACGCGCTGATCGCCGATGCGGACCGTCCCTGCTGCGGACATCCGTGTGAACGAGTAATAGTACGAGGCATTGCCGGGCTCGGGCCCTTTCTGGCTCAAACCATCGTTGCCCTGGAGCACCGGCGGCGCAACACTGTCGAGGGTCAGGTCAATCGCCACATCGCCCTCAGCAGCGCGCAAGTGCATAGGCAGGGCGCTCTCACCTGGGGCTTCAGCCACCCAGTCCTCCAGCCAGACCCGAAACGGCTGCGCCTGCGCTCCGGCCAGGTCAAGTGCGCCGCGGCTGAAGCGCTCGAAGGCGTGAAAGCGGCCGCCCGCGACGTCGGTCACCGCGAAGTGAGCCATGTACATCTGGTTCGTAGCCCACGCGGAGGGCCGCGGCGCGATGTGCGGCGCCAGGGCAATGCGGAAGAAGGTAAGCTGAAAGCCAAAATGCCGGCCCTCCGGTGTCTCTAGATTGCCGGTGTAGTACCACCATTCGACACGGTAGTCGGGATGCGGCCCGTGGTCGGCCGGGAAAGAGAACGAACGGGGCTCGGTCGCCCGAGCGTACCCTCCATCGGCGTTCCCGCGCAGCCCTTCTGCGATGGAGACCGTGGCGCGCAGGCGGGCCGGTTGCGTTAGGCGCGTACATGCCCAGCCGGCGCTGAGCATCAGCCCGGCGATGAGGACCACCAGCAGGCCTGCGTACCACTGAGCGCGCCTCATAGGGCCAGTATCTCCCTCTGTCGTATCGGACTGTCAGCCAGCGCCCGGCTGCTTCAGGAAGGACAGCACTTCATCCCAGATATCCTCCGCGCGGAGTTCATATCGGAACGCCCCAGAGGGACTAGCCACAGCACAGTAGTACGACGTTGCTACGTTCTTTACTACTGTCTGTAATCTCTACTGTACTCTACTGTACTCTTCTTGTACTCTCCTCTAGCTAGATTACAGTTTGCAGAGCGACCATTTCCAGCAGCCCAAGCTGCGGCACGACGAACTCACAGACGCCATCCTGAGAGTGCACCTCGAGCGAGCGGTTCAGCCAGGCGGCGCGGGCCTGTGTCACATGCTCAGGCAGGCGCAGCCGCACGCGGATGTCCCGAATCTCCAGCGGGTCGTGGAACGAGCGATCCTGGTGGCCGGAGTAATTAACGAGATGCACGACGGTCTGGCCCGCAGCGTTGCGGCCAACGGCAACCTCGACCTGAGGCGGCGCGTTGGTCTCCACCTGGAGGCGCCCGCCCAAGGCCCGCTCTACCGCCGCGCCCATGAGCTGGCGGTGCTCAGGGATCGAGAGATCATAGAAGAGGCGGTCAGGCTGCCAGGGGAAGTAGACGGTCAGGCCACGGCCGTGCTGGCGCCAGATGATGCCGGGATGGTCAGTCTCGATCTCCCAGTAGGTCTTCTCCGGCGGGCCATAGCGCGAGGGCGGGATCAGGCGGAGCCCGCGCTCGGCTCCCTCTCGCAGCGCCACATACAGGTACTCGCCGTCCAGCAATACGGTGTTGGTCAGCTCAAACTCCTCGCCGGGGAGCTCCTCGCGGCGGTCCACCCAGAAGTACGCCGAGCGCATGCGCGGCTCGCGGGCAAGCACGTCCGCAGCGCCCAGGCTTTGGAGCGCGAAACTCTGCCTGCGCCGGCCCTCTTCGTCGTAGAGCGCCGTCTCGTGTGTGGCAACGAGGCCACCCCCGCGAGCTACATACGCGTCCAGCGCCTCGGCCTCCCGGTCCGAGAGGCAAGCGATATTAGGCAGCACAAGGGCGCGGTAGCGATCCAGCTCGCCGGCAGCCGCTTTCTCGAGGAGCTGCTCGTGGCGCAGGATATCGAACGGAACGTGGCTCTCGATCAGCATACGGAAGGCGCCGCGGAACGGCTTTGTGACACGGCTGTGGGCGTCGCTCTTCCCGTAGCGCTCCGCCGTGCGGGTACTGGTGACCAGCGCGACCTCGGCGCTGGAGCGCAGCCCGGCGTAGACGTCTTGATAGCGTTCGTGGAACGCCATGATCGTGCCGGCCAGCTTAAAATTCTTGCGGTCGGGCTGGTCGGTGGTGCCCACGACGTAGATATACGGATTGCAGCCGTGGGCGAGCGTCTGCGCGAGGTGCAGGCCGATCAGTCCCGGCTGCTCGGCCGAAAAGCGATAGGGGATATCGACGAACAGGACAGAATTGATGGTGACCGGCTTGTCGGGATAGGCTGTGCGGGACGTGCGCGCCACCTCACCGGCCCAGTAGCGCCACAGCGGCAGCGGGCGGTCAACGGCGTTGTTCACCTCGTGCATGATCACGTCGGGGCTGTGGCCCAGGATCAGCGCTACGTCGTCTCGCTTGTAGTGGATGAACGCGCGGATGCGCCCGGCCAGCTCGGCGATGGTCCAGCGGCGGAACTCCTGGTAGGCGGGAAACGATGGCTCCGTGTAGTCCTCGCGAGCTGGCAGCTCGAGGCCACCGCTCCACTCACGGAAGCGCCGCCGGCAGTTGTCACAGTGACAGATGCCATAGTAGTTGCCGGAGTAGTCGCGCACCGGGTAGGTGAACATGTTAAAGAAAAAGGCATCGACGGCATAGCCATCCAGGATCTCTTCCAGGATCTCCAGCGACTTCTCCTGATAGTAGGGGCCGTTGAGGCAAGTCGAGTAGAGTCCGTTGTAGATCTGGCGGCGCCCGTCGGCGCTGATGAAGAACCAGTCAGGGTGCTGCTCGAAGACGTCGCGATGGAGCTTTGAGAAATCAATGCGCGCGATCACGCGCATGGCGTGCCGATGCGCCTCCTCGATAGCGTCTTTGAGCAGATCGCCGCCAGGGCGCTGGGCCAGCCAGGGACTGGGGTGCTGGTATGGCAGCTTGCTCGGGTAAAACGACACGATGCCGCCGGCGTTGATCAGCCAGGTGTTGCAGTGCAGGTCGCGAATGTCGCGGGCGACGCGCTCGACGTCCAGCGTGGCGTCGATCTCGCGCAGGTTAGTCTGAAAGACACGGAACGGCCGCTCCCACCAGCGTGGCATGGTGAGTCCTCCAGAAGTCAGTGCGACTGCATGCTACTCGCTTGAACCCCAACCTGCAACGAACGGCTTCGCCGCTCTCTTGGAGAGCAGCCTCGGCGTTGCACTCCACCTTCTGCCCTGACAGGCCCCAGGTCACACACCCGCCAGGTCTCCCACGGTCCAGCCTCAGCGTCGCGCTCCCCTCTCTCGCGCTGCGGGAGCGGGGCCAGGGGGCGAGGGCGCACTGGCCGGCTTGCCCACGCCTAGCCTTTGCTGGTGCGCTGCAGCCGCCCGCCCAGGCGTTTGGCCAGGGCGCTGGCTGCGAGGCCGATCAGGAGAACCCCGCCAAAGACGAGGCGGTCGTCCGGGATAAGTCGGGTCAGGCCCAGGGTAGTAGCCAGGATGATGAGGAACCAGGCCATGTCGCCGGCGATGACCGCAACCCATGCCAACGCTCGGTGCGCCGGTACAGCGCGCGAGGCAATGCCGGCGGTGTAGAGGTCGGTGGTGAAGCTGAAGAGGGCGAGGCCGGCAGCGACTCCGGCCCGCCCGGGGAAGAGCTGGGCGGCCACGCCTCCGGAGACCTGCCCCAGCCGTCGAAATGCGGCCGCTAGCCGCGGCCACCGACTGGACTGCTGCCCGGCCCACTGCGCCAGCGGCTCCAGCACGAACGCGGTCAGCACATCGCTGAGCAGATAGAGCGCCGTCGTGGCTACCGGACCGAGCCCGGTCTGCCGCGCCACCAGGATCCTTGCCGGCGCACCCGGACCCCACGGCAGAAAGAAGAGCATGAGCACTTCGAACGCGCTGCGCAGCGCCGAAGCGCTCTGTGCCATGCCTCGAACATCAAACACGCTCGCACGAACCCTCGCTGTGAGATGCTACTGGGAGTATACCGCGTCTACTCCGCCGCCCGGCGAGCGAGCGCCTGTTGCACGCCCTCTATCGCTGCCGTATCCTGCACGCGCCGGCAGGAGGCCTCCGCGTTGGCGCTGCCTCGTGCCGGACGTTGCCTTGCTGCGTGACGAGGAGGAAAGCCATGGAATACCGGCGCATGGGGAGCTCGGATCTGGTGGTGTCCGCGATCGGCTTTGGCTGTTGGGAGATGGGTGGTACCAACTACGGCGCGGTGGATGATCGGGAAGAGATCGAAGCGGTGCACCGGGCGATAGACCTGGGAGTGACGCTCTTCGATACCGCGCCCAGCTATGGCTACGGCCATTCCGAGGAAGTGCTGGGACGGGCGCTTGGCCCGCGCCGTAAAGACGTCGTATTGGTAACGAAGTGCGGCATCAACTGGGACCCCGTTACCAAGACCAGTAAGCGCGATAGCCGTTACAGCTCCATCATGGCGAATGTCGAGGCAAGCCTGCGACGGCTCAGTACTGACTACGTTGATCTCCTGCTGATCCACTGGCCCGACGTGCAGACGCCCTTCGAGGAAGCCATGCGCGCCCTCAACGATGTCGTCCAGCAGGGCAAGGCGCGCTACATCGGCGTGTCGAACTTCAGCAGCGCGCAGCTACGCGAGTGCGTGAAGTACGCCACACTCGTAGCGAACCAGGTCGGCTACAACCTGTTCGACCGCCGCTGGGAACGTGAGATGTTCCCTACAGCGAAGGAACTCAGCATCGGCATCATGGCCTACGGCCCGCTGGCACATGGCCTGCTCACCGGCGCGTTCACGCCCCAGACCGTCTTCGAGCCCACGGACTGGCGCGCTCGCGGCGTCATCTTCGGCCAGCCACTCTTCCAGGGTGAGAACTTCCTCAGGAATCTGGCAGTGGTCGAACGCCTGAAAGACGTCGCTCGCCAGCTCGATACCTCGCTGCCGCGGCTGGCGCTGGCCTGGGTGCTGGTCAACCCCCAGGTGAGCGTGGCCCTGTGCGGCACTCGCCGCGCCGCCGAGATCGAGGAGAACGTGCATGCTCTTGACGTCACGCTCACCCCGGCGCTGTTGGCCGAGATCGACGTGATCATGCAGGGCGCAGCTGGGCAGACCGATCAGGTGCCGGGGTAAAAAAGAGGACTGCGTCGTGCGTACTACATAGAGACGGCCACACCACCCAGTCCTCTCCTCCAGCGGCGATAGTGCCTAGCGGGTAAGCATGGAGAGCTTTTCTAATTACGCAGTATGCATTACGTAATTAAAATATTACGCAGTAGCAGTCCGATCGTACCTCCGGCGAGGACGAGCCAGGCGGAGTTCAGCTTGAACCGCAGCAAAAGCGTCAGCGCGCCGGCGGCGAGTGCAGCGGTGAGCGGGTCGATGATGGCGGCGCGCCCCAGTTGCAGTGTCACGGCGGCCATCAGGCCCACCGCTGCCACGTTCACACCGTCCAGGAAGCCCGCGGCCCAGGAGGAGCTCCGCAGTCGCGGCACTAGCGGATGCGTAGCCGCGACGAAGACGAACGACGGAAGGAAGATGCCCAGCGTCGCTAGCGCAGCGCCCGGGAGGCCCGCTACCAGGTAGCCGACGAAGGTTGCTGTAGTGAAGAGCGGCCCTGGCGTGAACTGTCCCACGGCCACCGCGTCGAGGAGCTGGCGGTCGGTGAGCCAGCCCAGCCGCTCGACTAGGTCGCCGCGCAGGAAGGCCAGCAGCACGTAGCCGCTGCCATAGAGCGTCGCGCCGATCTTCAGGAAGACGAGGAAGAGTTGCGCCAGGCTGACCGGCGCGGCGGTGGCCGCTCCGGCCAGGCCAGGCGCTCCGGCTGCGGGCAGGGCGATGGCAGCGAAGGGCACACGCAGCCTGCCGTGCCGGGCCAGGCGCAGTGCCAGCATCAAGAAGCCGCCGCCGAAGAGGAGCACCAGCTCGTTCACGCCCAGCAGGTATAGCACCAGCACGGCAAGGCCGACCGCGCCCAGCAGCGGGCTCTTCACGGCGGAGCGGCCCAGCCCCCACAACGCCTGAACGACGATCGCGATGATGACCGGCGTGATCCCGTACAGGAGCGCCTCAGCCTGCGGGGTCGCGCCGAACTCGACGTAGGCCCAGGCGAGGGCCAGCACGATGAACACCGCCGGCAGAATGAAGCACGCCCCAGCGACGAGCAGCCCAGGCCAACCCGCCCGCCGCGCTCCGATGTGGATCGCCATCTCGGTAGAGTTCGGCCCCGGAATGAGGTTGGTCGCTCCCAGCAGGTCGAGGAACTCTGCATCGCTGAGCCACTTGCGGCGCATGACGACCTCATGGCGCAGCATAGCGATGTGCGCTGCTGGACCACCGAAGGCAGTGAAGCCGAGGCGCAGAAAGAGCCCGGCCAGCTCCATCAGCGAGCCCTTCGCTGGCGCGGCCGGCACAGGGGGCAGCATCGATGTCCTGCCCCGCCAGCCCAACAGGTGGTGTTCTCCCATGGTACCGGCCCCCGTTCCGTAGTGTCTGGCCACCGGCCAGGCACCGGCAGTATACCGCGCGCTTCACGTGCGGTGCACCAGACGTGTTGCTGCCTCGACAAGCCGCCAGCATTCGGCTTCGGTGCGCACGCCGATGCGGATATGCTGTGGCAGCCCGAAGCTTGAGCAGTCGCGCACGCAGCAGCCATGTTCAAGCAGTGCCCTTCGCACCTCGCTGGCCTGCGCCGGGGCGACAGATACCAGCAGGAAGTTCGCCGCGCTGGGATACACGCGCCAGCCGAGCTGGCGCAAACCTTCATCGAGCACGCGCCTGCCCCGCTCGATCTCTGCGCGCGCAGCCTCCAGCCAGGCAGGATCACGCAGTGCCGCCAGCCCGGCCGCCTGCGCCGCTGCGTTCACGCTCCAGGGCGGCTGGAGCGCCCGCAGCGGAGCGAGCAGGTCCGGGTGCCCGACAGCGTAGCCCAGCCGCAGGCCGGCCAGGGCCATGTCCTTGGTGAGCGAGCGCAGCACGAGCGGCCGACTGTCGCCGACAAGTGACGCTGCACTAGGCGTAGCACCAGCAGCCAGGGAAAGATAGGCCTCGTCTAGCACGAGCAAGGTCGCCGGACACGCCGCCAGGATGGCGTCCAGGGTGGCACGATCGAGCAGGACGCCGGTGGGATTGTTGGGGTTGCATAGGAACAGCAGCACTGCTCGCTGGCGCTGGATAGTCTCAACGAGCCGGCCGATATCGGGAGAGAAGCTGCTCGCTTCAGACGCCCTGCACTCGACGACCTGCGCGCCGACGCCACGCGCCGCGCGGGCATATTCGCCGTAGGTCGGGCCCTGCACGACCGCACATACGCCCGAGGCGAGAAACGCCTGGGCCGCCAGGTAGATCAGCTCTGAGGAGCCGTTGCCCGGTAAGATCCACTCCGGCTCCACCCCGTGGAGCCGAGCCAGCGCGACACGGAGCTCGCGGCACTCTGGATCCGGGTAGCGCGATGGGTCGAGCCCGCGCAGCGCGTCCAGCGCCCCAGGGGGCGGGCCGAGCGGATTCGTGTTCACACTGAAGTCGATCACGTCCTCGCGGCGCAGTCCCCAGGCAGCGAGCTCTGCGTCCTGGAGTGCTCCGTGCACAGCTGGGGCGATGCCGTACAGGTGCGCGCGGGCGCGTGGAGGGGGTCCGTGCATCACCGCGTTCTCCCTAGCCAGGCGAGGGCCATGGCGGCGAGGAAGCACAGCGCCGCCGCCGGCCGGAAGATCGCTCGGGCGCGGGCGATGTCGCCTGGGTCGGGCTCGCGGGAGGGAGCACCCAGGGAGTAGTGTCCAGGTTTCTCCAGGCACACCCGCAGGGCGCCCGCCATGGCCGCCATCGGCCAGCCGGCGTTCGGACTGGCGGTGCGCCCGGCATCGCGCCGGGCCACGCGCACTGCACCGCGCCAGTCGGCGCCAGCGAGCGCTGCCCCGGCGACGAGCGCGGCGGCGCTCAGCCGTGCTGGGATCAGGTTGAGCAGATCATCCAGGCGCGCGGCAGCCTTCCCCAGATACTCGTAGTGACCGCGGTAGCCGATCATGGCATCGAGCGTGTTCACGGCGCGGTAGGCGGCGGCGCCGGGCAAGCCGAAGAGGGCGTAGGCCAGCGCCGGTGCAGCACACGAGTCCGTCAGGTTCTCGGCCAGGGACTCAATCGCGGCCGAGGCACACTGCGCGGCGGTGAGCTCGCTGCGGTCACGGCTCACCAGCGCCAGCAGGCGCGCCCGAGCCGCGGCGACGTCGCCGCACGCCAGGGCGCGCTCCACCGCCCCAGCCGCTTCATCGAGCAGGCGCACGCTCAGGAGCGTCTTCAGTGCCCACGCCGCAAGCGGCACGCGCAGCCACGCTGGTAGCTTCCTCAGGGCACGCTCCGCCATCATGCCGGCGAGCCAGCATGTTGCCACCGTCAGGCCGGTGAGCCAGCCTCCGTAAACGAGCTGCGCCACCGCGCCAGTGCGCGGCGCATGTGCCTCCAGCCAGCCGATCAGCCGGCCTGTCCACACCACCGGGTGCCAGGCCGGCGGCGGCTCGCCCCAGGCCAGGTCGATGGCGAGCGCCAGGGCCAGCACTGCGGCGTGTTCCATGGACCGAGAGCGCTGCGTCGTGACCCTGGAGGAGGCGTCGGTGCTCCTCACGGTGTGCTCCACGCGCGCAGAGTACCGCACGCCGTCTGTGCCAGCGGTCATGCGAGACTGAACAGACCCGGCTCGGCTCACCATCGCACAATCATACGTGCTGGCTGACGCGTCCTGATCAGTGCCAGAGCGCCGCCAGGGCCATGATGAACGCGATCTCGGCCACTTCGTTGATCGCGCCGTAGCAGTCGCCGGTGAGGCCTGGCAGGTAGCGCAGCATCAGGAGGGCGGCCCCGAGGGCAGCGCCAAGCGCGACGAGTAGCGCTATCGGCGCAGTCCACGCTGCCACCACCAGAGCCATGGCAAGCGCGGCGATCGTCGCCAGGGCCAGCGCCGGCCAGCGTAGGTGCTCCTTGAAGTGCCGGCCGGCACCTTCCGGGCGGGCGTACGGGAAGCCCCACATGGCCGCGACCATGCTCCAGCGCCCGGCTGCCGGCGCGAGCACCAGCCCGGCGGAGCGGGCCGGTGGCGGCAACGCGACGAGAACGGCATACCGCCCTAACAGATCAAGCACGATCGCGATGGTGCCGAAGCTGCCGATGCGGCTATCGCGCATGATCTCCAGGCGCCGGTCCGGAGGAGCCAGGCAGAACAGGCCGTCGCACGTGTCCGCCAGGCCATCCAGATGCAGCCCGCCGCTCAGCAGGACCGTCGCGGCAATGGCGAGCACGACGCCGGCCGGCTCTGGCAGGGCGCGGCGGGCAACGAGCTCAACCACCGCGGCGGCCAGGCCGATCGCTGCGCCCACCACCGGGAACAGCGCCGGGGCCCAGCGGAAGGCGCGCTCATCTGGCGCCCCAGCGGCCGGCCAGGGCACAACAGTGAGGAACTGCCAGGCCAGGGCCAGGGTGCTCATCCGCTGCGCTCCGCCACGCCGGCTTCCTCGAACGTCGCCATCTCCGTCAAGAGACGCGCTGCTGCCTCGACCAGGGGCATGGCCAGCGCTGCGCCTGTGCCCTCGCCCAGCCGCATACCCAGGTCGAGCAGCGGGTGCAGGCACAGATGTTCTAGAGCGATGGCATGCCCCGGCTCGGCGGAACGGTGCGCAGCGATGAGGTAGTCACGCACGCTCGGGGCGAGCGCGCAGGCGAGCAGCGCCGCCGCCGTGCTGATGAAGCCATCGATGATCACTGGCACGCGAGCCGCCGCTGAGGCCAGCGCGATGCCGGCCAGTCCACCGATCTCAAAGCCGCCCACCCTGGCCAGCACCTCCAGTGGCTGGGCCGGATCCGGCCGGTGCAGCGCCAGGGCGCGCTCGATCACAGCGATCTTGTGCGCCACGCCGGCAGCATCGAGGCCTGTCCCAGGTCCGGTGACCTCCGCTGCTGGACGGCCGGTCATAGCCGCCACGATGGCCGCTGCGCTGGTGCTGTTGCCGATGCCCATCTCACCAAGCGCCACCAGCCCGGCACCTCGTTGCGCTCGTTCCTGCTGGAAGAGCCGGATGCCCGCCTCGACGGCGGCCAGCGCCTGTTCCCGGCTCATGGCCGGGCCGCAGCTCATGTCCTGCGTGCCCGGCGCGATGCGGTAGCTGTGCAGCGCTGGATGATCAGGCAACAGCGCGGCCACTCCGAAGTCTGCCACGACCACGCTCGCTCCGACCGTGCGCGCCAGGACGTTGATGGCAGCGCCGCCGCGCAGGAAGTTCTGCACCATCTGCGCAGTGACCTCTTGCGGGTACGCGCTCACGCCCTGGCGGACCACACCGTGGTCGGCCGCGAGCACGAAGACAACCTTGCGGCCAAGGCGCGGCCGTCCCTGCGCGGTGATGCCGGCCAGGTGGACCGAGAGCGTCTCCAGGCGGCCTAGGCTGCCCGGCGGCTTGGTCAGGCGCGCCTGGCGGGCGCGAGCCTGCGCCATCGCCTCGCTGTCGAGCGGCCGGATGGCCCGCAGTGTGGCGGCCAGTAGCTGGCCGGGCGTCTGCGCCGCCGGGGCAGATTGGAGCTCAGGCATGCTCTGTCTCCTGAGACGGGCGTCGCTCCTCCCGCAAACCTTCGACATGTACGGAATGCAAGCCTCCATACAGAGGTGCACCGGTCCGGCCATCGGGAAGCGGCACGATGTGCGGGACATCCAGCACCGGATGGCGCTGCACGAGCACACGTGCCTGGAAAGCCTCCCATAGGCGCTCCGGCGTGAGCACGTCCGCGGGCCGCCCATCTGCCACGACGGCGCCGGAGCGCAGCACCAGCAGCCTAGGGAAGTACATCGCCGCCAGGTTCAAGTCGTGCATGGAAGCGACAATGGTGAGGCCACTGCGGTTCAGTTCACGCAGGAGCTCAAGCAGGGCAACCTGATAATGCAGATCCAGGTGCGCGGTGGGCTCGTCAAGCAGCAGGAGCCGCGGCTCCTGCGCCAAGGCCATAGCAAGGACCACCCGCCTCCGCTCGCCTCCGGAGAGATCGGTGTAGAAGCGGCCGGCCAGCGGTGCGGTCGCAGTGATGGCTAGGGCGCGCTGCACTGCCGCGCGGTCCGCAGCCGTCTCGCCGCGCCAGGCACGTACATGTGGCGTACGGCCCAGCGCCACCAGCTCAGCCACGGTGAACGCAAACGGCACTGAGACCTCTTGTGGCACGAGGGCGAGCGTGCGCGCCACCTCACGCCGATGCAACCGGTCCAGCGGCCGGCCGTCTAGCTCCACCCGACCACAGTGAGGCTTGAGCAGCCCGGCCATCAGCCGCAGTAGCGTCGATTTTCCGGCGCCGTTCGCCCCGAGGATGGCCACCATCGCCCCAGGCGCGACCTCCAGCGTTGCCGGCACAAGCGTGAACCCGCTCGTGGCGTAGTGAAAGCCGGCGTGCTCCAGGCGCAGTCGGGCGCCCGGCGATAGGGTACTGACTGGCTTTACCGCAGACACATCAGAGCGCATACTCCCGCTTCTTCTGCCGAAGCAGCAGCAAGAAAAACGGCGCGCCGGTAAGGGCCGTGAGCACGCCGACCGGCAGCTCGGACGGCGCTGCCACCGTCCGCGCCAGCGTGTCCGCCAGCGCCAAGAACGCCGCGCCCACAAGCGCCGTCACCGGCAGCAGCACACGGTGGTCGGGGCCGAGTACCAGCCGAACAGCGTGTGGCACGACCAGGCCGACGAAACCGATCAGCCCGCTGATTGAGACCGCCAGGCCCGTCAGCACTGCGCCGGCCAGCACCGTCTGTAGCTTGGCGAGCTCGACGGAGATGCCCAGGCTCGCCGCCACATCCTCGCCGAGGGCGAAGGCGTTGAGTGTCCGCGCCAGTCCGAACGATGCCACCAGCACCAGAAGCGTTGCCGGGGCAATGACTTGGAGCTGTTGCCATCCACTCACCGAGATGCCGCCCATAAGCCACAGAAAAAGCTGGCGGATGCGAAGCTGCAGCCGGTCGTTCACCACGATCAGGAGCGACATGACGCCGGTCATGAATGAGCCGGCCACGAAGCCAGCCAGCAGCAGGCTCACCACCGGCACGCGACCACCCACCCGAGCGACGTGGTAGACCAGTAGCACGCTGGCCAGCGCCCCGAGGGCAGCCAGCAGGGGCACCAGCCCGAAGCCGAGCAGGGAGAGCGTCCCGCCGAGCAAGAGCGCGATCGTAGCGCCCAGCGCAGCCCCGGCCGAGCTACCGATCACGTACGGGTCAGCCAGCGGGTTGCGCAGCATCCCCTGGTACAGCGCGCCGGTGGTGGCCAGCGCTGCGCCAACCAGGGCCCCAGCCACGACGCGCGGCAGCCGAATGGTGAGCAGGATCGTTTCCTCGGCAGGCGTCCACACCACAGGGCCAGTATAGAGACTCGCCTGCCGCAGCAAGATCAACGCGGCGTGCCGCGGATCGATCGGCACCGCGCCGATCGCGACGCCGGCCACGAGCGCTCCCAGCGCTAGCAGCCCGGCGCTGCCGAGGGCTACCGGCGCGCGGGGCCGGCGCGCCAGCGTTCCAGAAGCGTGCGCTTGGTCTGTCTGAGCCAGCGTCTGTGGTGCCGCCATCACCCGTTCGCCTGTACTCGTCACAGTGCTCGAGCATACACTCGTATTTTTTCATTTTACTTTTTTATTTTACTATTACTTATTTTATTTATTACTTATTACTTGAACACATCCGGGTGGATGAAGCGCGCCAGCAGTTCCAGACCATCTACGATACGCGGGCCGGGGCGCACCACGATGTTAGGATCCTCAATCGGCTTAATCGCTCCCTTCCTCACCGCGGTGAGGTTCTCCCAGCCGGGGCGCCTCGCCACGCTCTCCGGTGTGACGCCGTACGCGTAATCGGAGAGGATGATGATCTCAGGATCGGCTCTGACCAGCTCTTCCAAGCTGAGCTGCGGCCACTGGGAAGAAGCGCCCGCGGCGATGTTCTGGCCGCCGGCCAGCGTAATCATTGCATCCACAAATGAGCCAGGGCCAGCAGTGAAGGGCTTGCTCGGGTCGGTGGCATCCACCTCAAAGAAGACACGCGGTTTCGCCGTGGCCTGACGCGCCTTTGCCGCAACAGCATCGATGCGGTCCTTCATACTGGCAGTGATGCGCCTAGCACGCTCGGCCGTCCCGGTGATCATGCCGGTCTGCTCGATGTTGCGCATGATGCCAGCAAAGTCCTTCGGTCCCCATACCACCACTGGAATCTTGCTGCTCTCAAGCTGCTGGATCAGATCCTGGGGATTGATCGTCGAGGCTACGACTAGGTCGGGAGAGAAGGAAACGATCTTTTCTACGCTGGGCTTCGTGCCGCCGATCTTGGGTTTGGCCTTGGCTTCCTCGGGATAGTCACAGAAGTCGGTGACGGCGACAATGCGCTCATTCAGTCCTAAAGCGAACAGGATCTCGGTGTTACTCGGTGCCGTCGACACAATCCGCTGCGGCAGCTTCTCCACGCGTACCGAGCGGCCGAGGTCGTCAGTGATGGTCACCGGAAAGGCGGCCTGTTCGGCTGCCGGCGTCTGCCCGGCCGGCGCGGCGGCGCGCGGCACCGGCTGGGTACAGGCGTTCAGTCCAACAGCAAGCGCCAGGACAAGAGCAAGAAAACGGATGACCTGGGACATCTGGGGTGATTCCTTTCCCCTCCAAGAATGCATGCCGGGCTACGGCATGCCGCGGTACGCCTGTGATGGGCAAATGGCAGTGCTAGTTACTCCCGGCCTGGTGGAGCGCCGGGTGCCGCGCAATAGAGTGGGCGGCTCCTTGCCGGGTCAGGCAAGGGCACGCGATGCGTGAGGACCCATGGATTGCCTTCCCCCCTTTGCTCGAAGGTGTACGGCACTTCCCGAGGGCAGGCATTCGGGCTTCCGGCCGGAACGGTTCGGCCGGCTACCGCTGCGGCACAGCGCCGGACTTTGACCGGACTTTCCCTGTCCCCCGGTGCAGGGATGGAGTTGGCCGGCACCGACCCACAGCCTGGCGGCCGGGGGCATAGCCGGCAATCGGGATGCTAGCACGGGTGCAGCGGCCCTGTCAATGCATGCGCCGTAGCATGCGCGCTGCTGGGCAGGTCAGGGCATCCCGCTGCTCCCTGCCCCGTGAGCGCGGCGGCCACTTTGTCGTATACTTTTGAGTGGGTGCGCGCCTGCGGGTGCTGCCCGACGTGGCGCACGCGTTGCTGGCGAGTCTTCAGTATACTTTTACTATACAACTTAATATGCAATATACTACATACGGCTATATACATCTACACAACGCCTTCACACAGAAGCACACAGACGCCGTTACCTAGCAGACGCCGTTACCTATGGCTACACATGGACGATGGATACACATGGACGAGCCCGCCTGCTGGGCAGCACAGCCCGGTGACAGGCGAGATTAGTCGAGAGGTGGGTAGCATGCCAGAGTCGTCCGGGCTTGAGGGCGTGGTCGCTGCGACCTCGGCTATCTGCGATGTCAACGGTATAGAGGGCAGACTGATCTACCGCGGCTACGATATCCATGATCTCGTCGCGCACTCAAACTTTGAGGAGGTGACGTACCTGCTCTGGCACGGCAAGCTGCCCACCCGTGCCGAGTTCGACGAGTTCCGGCGGCAGCTTGGGGCGCAGCGGGCCTTACCTGAGCCGGTGCTGGCGGCCATGCGCGGCTGGCCGCCTAAAGCACTACCCATGGATGTGCTCCGCACTGCGGTGTCGATGCTGTCGCTGTACGATCCTGACCAGGGCGATGACAGCGAGCCGGCCAACGTACGCAAGTCGATCCGGCTCACCGCGCAGATGGGCACGATTGTCGCTGCCTGGGACCGCATCCGCAACGGTGCGCCCGTCGTGCCGCCCGATCCAGCGCTCGACACGGCAGCGAACTTCCTGTACATGCTGAAGGGGCAGCGGCCCGATGAGGAGAGCCGGCGGGCCATGGATATCAGCCTGATCCTGCACGCCGACCACGAGCTGAACGCCTCGACGTTTGCCGCCCGCGTTACCGCCGCGACCCTGGCCGATATGTATTCGGCGATCACCTCAGCGGTGGGCACGCTGGCCGGACCGTTGCATGGGGGCGCCAACGTACGCGTCATGCAGATGCTCCAGGAGATCGGCGACCCAGCGCGGGCCGAGGAGTATATCCTAGCCAAGCTCGCTCGGCACGAGCGCATCATGGGCTTCGGGCACCGCGTCTACAAGACCGAAGACCCCCGCGCCATGCACCTGCGCCGGCTGTCAAAGGAGCTAGGGGAGCGCTACGGCCAGCCGAAGTGGTATCAGATCTCGCGAGCGGTTGAGGACGTCATGCGGCGAGAGATGCAGGCCCGTGGCAGGGACATCTACCCGAACGTTGACTTCTACTCCGCGTCCGTGTACTACGTGCTCGGCATCGCCCAGGACCTCTTCACCCCCGTCTTTGCCGTCAGCCGGGTTGCCGGCTGGACAGCGCACGTCCTGGAGCAGCTCAGCAACAACCGCTTGATCCGGCCTCGAGCGGAGTATGTCGGGCCGCGCAATTTGCAGTACATCCCGATTGACCAGCGCGGCTGAGTGAACGGACGCTGACCGGTGGACGGACGCAGGAGACGTGTGCTCAACAAGGGCGTCGGCTCCTGCGTTTGCCCGGGTTCGCTAGGCCCTGGCCGATGGTGTTTGCCCGTAGGAGGCGCTGCAGCTCTGCCACTAGATGCTTCTTACTCCCCAGCCCCCTGGCGCCGCACGGCGGGGGGCAGCACGGCGTTCCCCTGGCGTTCCTGCTTTATCCGCCTATAACAAGCTGTCAAGGAGCCTGCCCAGCCTACGGCCGCCTGTGCAAGCGCTATGCCACAGCGCGGCGCCGGAGGAGGGAGTAGAACCAGTAGTAGGCGTGCCCCACCAGCGGGTCGTCATAGCCAAGGGCGCTCGGGCGCATCGTCGAGGGAAGCAAACGCAATTGCACCAGGAGTTCGATGTCTCGGCTGCCCAGGGGCTCAACCACACGGCGCGGCACGGTAGCGACCGGTGGCCGGGCGGTTGCCGGGGCTGCCGGCGATGGCGCAAGCGATGGCGGACTGCCCGGGCTGCGGCCGCTCGGCACACGCGCCGGCACGTCAAAGACGTCATCGGGCGCGGCGCCGGGCCAGACGGTATAGGCGATCTCTCGTTGCTGGGCACCTACGGTGCCCACCAGCACCGTTACGAGCTCCATCGCCCAGTCCTCTTCAGCGAGCTGATCGCGGGCCTCCGCGACCGCTGACCAGAGGTCCGGATGCTGGACTTTGAAATAGTCCGCCACCAGCCGCGGCGCAGAGGGCGGCAGGGCAGCCGGCAGGATGGTGCGCGTCATGTCCCGACCAAGCAGGTACGTCCAGCCAACCTCGCCGCGGATGGAGCGAGCGAGCGAGCGCTGAAGCACGCGAAAGTCCTCGCTCAGGCGCCCGTCGCCCTGCTCAGGGCGGACACTGAAGACACGGCCGCCAAAGCTCAGATCGGGGCTGCTCGCCTGGGCGCGCAGGAAGGTGCGGCGCAGGACCAGGTTAGCGTTGATCGTGCGCTCGACCCGGGCGCGGGTCTCCGCATCGGTAACCAGAGGGACGAACAGATCAAAGCCCGTCGCCGGCTTGCCACCAAGGCTGCCTGGCCGCCGGTCTTCCGATTGCGCCAGGACCTGCTCGACGCGCTGCCGCAGCAGGAGCACGATTGCCCGGCTCTGCTCGCCGACATCCATCAGTTCGATGTAGTCGCCCGCGGGGCTGTCGGGATCGAAGACGCTGTTCACTCCGAGAGCCATCACGCGGGTGTGGTTGTTTACGCGAATGACCAGGATGCGCACCTCGATGTCATCTTGCCCACGTAGCGTGAAGATCAGCGCCTCACGCCGGGGATTACCAAAGAAGCGGTCGAGCGGACGGCCTGGCAGCGCCATCCGCCAGATCTGCCCCTGGACCGGCTGGAGCGTCGGGATGACATCTCGCACGGCCGCCAGGGACGTCAGCGCGCGCTGGAGCCGGCCGTCTACCCGCCGGTTGCCGCCGAAGGTCCCGTTGTACCAGCTTTGGTCGATTGGTCCAGGAATGCCCTCGCTGCTCCGGTAGGCATTCACCACGCTGGCATACACCAGCACCGCGATGACCGCCACCGCCGCCACGACCTCCAGGGAGCGCCGCACGGCGGCGCCGGCGAGACGGAACGGCACGCGACCACCAAGGGCTTCCTGCACTGCGCTGCGTACAAGCGGGCTCGGGTCACGCAGGTAGGCCCGGCGCAGCGCTTTCACCGCGGCAGGGTCGGTGGTGAACTGGGCCAGCTCGCGCGCTGCGGCAACGCGCACATCGGCGTCGTCGTTCGAGAGCAGGGCGATGCTCAGCAAGGAGACGGCACGGCTGCCCTGCATCCCGGCCGCCGCCCGCACGGTAGCAAGCCGCGCCGGCCGCTGGCGGCCCAGGAAGAGCTCGCCGAACGCCTGCTCAATGGCAGTAGCCTCCGTGGAGCGGGCCTGCTGCCTCGTCCCCGTCTCGTCCGGCGCAAGGGGGAGGTCCCAGGCCGCGCGCAGGGCGGCGAGAGCGGCTTCACGCGCCGGTGCATGGGGATCAAAGGCGGCCTGAGCCACCAAGGGCGAGAGCGCTCCAGCTAGGCGCGCCCGCGTTTGTGGATCGTCTTCAGCGCGCCGCACGGCCTCGCGCAGGGCCTGGGCCGCGGCGGCCCGCACATTCCCCGACACATCGTGGAGCGCCGTGGTGAGTGCTTCCACCGTAGCCGGAGCGCGCATCACTGCGAGCTGCTCAATCAGCCGGATGCGCTCGACCTCCGGTGCCGCCGGATCACGCCGGGCTCGCTCCATTGCCTGGGCGAGCATCTGCGCCACCGGCTCAACCGGCGTGACCACCATCTCCACGCCCGGCTGCTGCTCTTCTCCCGCAGGCTCCGTTGGTACAGGCGCAGGCCCAGATATGGCAAGACCGGCGCGGTCTATCTCCAAGGCGGCCGCGGCGCGGACCTCCTGGATCGGGTCTTGCAATAATCCCGCGAGGGCGCGCACGGCCGCTGGAGTCGCGATCCGCGCTAGGATGTAGGCGACGCGCTTGCGCACTTCCGGCGGCTGGGACGGCAAGCTGCTCTCCAGGAGCGCAACGGCGTCGTCACCGCGGGTGATCAAGGCGCGGGCAGCGCGCAGCCACACCAGGAAGTCATCAGCGGCCAGGGCGCGCAGGTCAGCGTCGCTACGGCCGAGTTCCTGAGAGATATCCGGCGGAGGCGGATGATGGGAGATATCTGTCGTCATGTCGCGTTGCCTGGTATCAGTGTACCATGCTCAACCGCTGCGTACGAATGGCGCGATGAGCTGCGTGTCGATCACGAGACCGTGCTGTACGACCAGCAGATCTCTGCTGGTCGTACAGCACTGACAGGAGCCTGTGCTCGCATGCGGGTGGCTGGGTCGGCGGATCAGCTCATGCGGGGGCGAGGTGGCTGTGGCCGCCGGCGGCCACAGCCTGCCGGCAGCGACTGACCGACGAGGTCACGACCGGACTAGGCAATGCGCGACGGCAACCGGTAAGGGCACGCTCTCTGCAGACCATCCTGCCGATCAAACACAGGGGAAGGACGCCAGGGTGCAGAGCATACTTTAGAGCGGTGGCCGCTTTAGGTTGTAGAAGCAGCTCCGCCCGGCATAGGTAGCGACGCTGCCCAGCTCCTCCTCAATGCGCAGCAGGCGGTTGTACTTCGCCGTGCGGTCGGTGCGCGCTGGCGCGCCGGCCTTGATCTGGCCAGCGTTCGTGGCCACCGCGAGATCAGCGATCGTTGTGTCCTCGGTCTCCCCCGAGCGGTGCGAGATGATGGCGGTGAACGAGGCGCGTTTCGCCATCTCCACTGTGTCCAGCGTCTCAGAGAGCGTGCCGATCTGGTTCGGCTTCACCAGGATCGCGTTGGCCGCACCGAGCTTGATCGCCCGCTCAAGACGCATCGTGTTAGTCACCAGGAGATCGTCGCCCACGATCTGCACGCGGTCGCCCAGCACGCTGCGAAGCTGGACCCAGGCATCCCAGTCGTCCTCGGCAAGCGGATCTTCCAGGGAGATGATGGGAAACTGGCCGACCAGGTCTTCGTAGAACCGGATCATCTCCGATGCATCCATGCGCCGGCCCTCGCGCTCGAGCACGTAGACCCCGTCCCGATAGAACTCACTGGCCGCAGCGTCGATCCCCAGGAACACGTCCTGCCCCGGGTGGTAGCCGGCGCGCTCAATGGCGCGCATGAGTAGCTCGACGGCCTCGCGATTACTCGACAACGTCGGGGCAAAGCCGCCCTCATCGCCTACCGTCGTAGCGAGCCGCCGGTCATGCAGCACGCCGCGCAGGGCGTGGTAGATCTCCACACCCATGCGCAGCGCTTCCGCAAACGACTCGGCGCCTACGGGCAGGATCATGAACTCCTGTAAATCGGTGGAGTTCTCGGCGTGGCGCCCGCCGTTAAGGATGTTCATCAACGGCACTGGCAGCACGCGGGCGTTTACGCCCCCGATGTACCGAAACAGCGAGATGCCCAGGTGGTTGGCCGCCGCGTGGGCCACCGCCAGGGAGACCGCCAGGATAGCGTTGGCGCCCAGACGGCTCTTGTTGGGCGTGCCATCCAGGTTAATCAGCGACAGGTCGATGCCACGCTGATCAAGGGCATCGGCGCCTTCCAGGTGGTTGAAGATCGTCTCGTTGACGTTCTCGACCGCCCGCAGCACGCCTTTGCCGCCGTAGCGTTGCCCGTCACCATCGCGTAGCTCGATGGCCTCGTGCTTGCCTGTCGAGGCGCCCGATGGCACGGCGGCGGTTCCCACGGCCCCACCCGAGAGGACCACGTCGACCTCAACCGTCGGATTGCCGCGCGAATCAAGGATCTCTCGCGCCACGATGTCTTCGATGAGCGTCATACGCATTGTCCCTCTTTAGCCAAAGTACACCAAAGCCAAAATACACCAAAGCCAAAATACACCAAAATACGGTCGCAGCTAAAAAGCTTCTGGAAATGCAGACAGCTCCGGCTATGCGCCACACATGCGAGGAAACCGATGCTCAGGTGCGCAACATGAGCCGGGCAAGCTCCAGGAGCCGCGCACCGTCGCATTCTAACACGCGCTCGTGGCGAGGCCGAAACAGCGCGGCTAGCGGCGCCCAAACTCGCGCTCGAGCTGTGCGTGGCTAAGATGCACGATGGTGGGACGCCCGTGCGGGCAGGTACGCGAGAAGTCGCAGCGTTCGAGCTGCTGCAGCAGCGCGATCATCTCCTCGTGGGTCAGGACGTCCCCGGCCTTGACCGCCGCGTGGCAGGCCAGCGACCAGCAGGCACGCTCGCGGCGCTCGGCGTCTGGCATGCGCTGCTCAGCAAGCTCATCGACGACGGCGCGCAGATACTCCACGGCCGCGGCTCCCTTCGACGCCAGCGCGGCCGGCACAGCGCGCACCAACCAGGTGGTCGGGCCAAACGGCTCCAGCGCGTAGCCCAGGCAGGCGAACGTCTCTTGCTCGCTCTGGAGCCACGCTGCCGGCACCGGGCCCAGCTCGAGGGCGACAGGCTGCAAAAGCACCTGGCTCGCGCTGGGAGCGCCCGGCCCGAGTAAGCGCCGCCGGAACTGCTCGTACAGCACCCGCTCGTGCGCCGCGTGCTGGTCGATCAGGTACATGCCGTCGGGCCCCTCGGCCACGATGTAGGTGCGGCCGATCTGCCCCAGGACTCGAAAGAGCCCGCTCTCGTCCGGTGCCAGCGGCGTTCCTAGGGCAGCGCCAGATCGCGCACCGGCACCCTGCGCGTCCTGCGCGGGCTTGGGCGCTGGCTCCCAGTCCTGTGTCCCGCGGATCGGGCGCCCCGGCAGCATATCGTAGCGGGCGAACAGACGCCCGGGCGGCTCAGGCCAGCCGTTGTCGCTGCCAGCCGGGACCACAACCGGAGCCAGGCTGCTGCGCACCAGCGGTACACCGGCCGCGTCCACAACGGCGCGCCGCACTGCCCGCTGCACCGCGGTGAACACCTCGTGCTCGCGCAGGAAACGCACCTCCGACTTGCTGGGATGGACGTTGACGTCAACCTGGTCGTATGGCAGACGGATGTCCAGCACAGCGACAGGATGGCGCCCGGCCGGAAGAGTCGTCTGGTACGCTTCTTCTACGGCTGCCGTGAGGGCGCGGCTCTGGATCCAGCGGCGGTTCACGAAGAAGAACACATGCTGCCGGCTGCCGCGGTGCAGGTCAGGCGGCGACACCACACCACTCACCCGGATAGCACTCTCCTCCGGCTGGGGTAGAGGCAGCAGCCGCGCTGCTGTATCAGCGCCGAAGCACCGCACCAGGGCGTCCTGGAGCGACCCGTTTCCCAACGAGCTAAAGCGCTCCTCGCCCTCGTCAAGCAGGGTGAAGCGAACCTCTGGGTAGGCGAGGGCCATGGCAGTCACCAGATGGAGAATGGCGCGGCTCTCGCCAATCGCGCTACGCAGGAACTTGCGCCGCGCCGGGACGTTAAAGAAGAGATCACGGACCGTGACCTGCGTGCCGGGAGGTGCTGCGCAGCGGCCGCGTGCGATGGCTATGCCGCCTTCGACCCGCAGGAAGGCAGCGGCTTCCAGATGGCCTGGCCGCGAGAGCAGTTCAAGGCGGGAGACCGCCGCGATGCTGGCAAGCGCCTCACCGCGGAAGCCAAGTGTTGCCACGGCATGCAGGTCATCTGATGCGGCAACCTTGCTGGTAGCGTACCGCGCGATGGCCAGCTCAAGGTCGTCCGGCTCGATGCCGCAGCCGTCATCGGTGACGCGCAGGAGCTCCGCCCCGCCGCCACGCAGCTCGACCCGAATGGATGTGGCCCCGGCATCAAGGGCGTTTTCGATGAGCTCTTTTGCGGCAGAGAGCGGCCGCTCGATCACCTCGCCAGCCGCGATCTTGGCGGCCAGCTCGGGCGAGAGACGATGGATGCGCATGGCTTCGCGCTCATTCTAGCACAGAGCCCGCGGCCAGGATTGACCCGCAGTGCCACGCATGCTATAACGGCCGGCGTCATGCGCCTGAGCAGCTTCAGCTCACGGACCCTGGCCGTGCTTGTCCTGGCGCTGGCTGCTGGCCTGGTCGCCTTTGGGTTGGGCATGTCTGGCAGCGCGTATGCGCAGACAGGACCCGCGGTGCCAAACGACGACCCAGTCACGCGGCTCATCGCCACGGCGCGGCTGCGCGACGAGAAGGCCACCCAGCTGCGCGACGCCATCGCCGCCGAGCGGGCGGCTGCCCAGCGCCTGTTGGAAGGTGAGCTGCGCTTGCGTGCGGTAGAAGAGCAACGCAGCCAGGCCCAGCAGCTCGTGCGCACGCTCCAGGAGCAGGTGCAGTTGTTGCGCCAGGAGCAGGAAGATATGGAGACCGCCGCTGACGGGATCGACCGCGCGCTGGCGGCGTGGTTAGAGACAGATCTGCGCGCCACCCGCAGCGGGCGTCTTGCCGTAGCGGCTCTGCTACGCTATCGCACCCAGGTCGTCACGCGCCAGCAGGAGCTCGTAACTGCACTCGATCACACTACGGCGCACCTGGAGTTCGCCGAGCAGACCCTCCAGAATACCGAGCGGGATCTGCCTGTGCTACGCCAGCGCAACGACGCTGCTGCGCGCGCCGTCGGCGTCGCACGGGCACGGGCGCTGGCCCTGTGGGATCAGATCCGCAAGCTCCAGGAAGAGGGCGACACGCTCTACAAGAGCGTGGAGACCCTGCGCACGGGCATCGCCCGAGCCACGCCAGAACCGACGCGCACTGTGCCGGTCCCGAGCCCCTCGCCTACGCCGACGTTCTGGCCCACACCGATCCCGCAGCCCGGCGCAGCCGCGCCGCCGCGAGCGGAACCGACGCCGACACCGTCGGCCACGACGACCCCATTCCCGCCGGGCACGGCGCAGAGGGAGGCAGCCGCAGAGGGGGCGTCCGGAGGGTCGGACAGTGTGGCGGCACGGCTCGCTGCGCAGCAAGCCGAGCTCGACGCCGCGCTGGCTGCGTGGACCCGCACAACCATCGCCGGGTACGCCATCCCCGCCGGTGCGCTCAGCCAGGCAGTCCGCCCTGCACTCACGGGCAGCCAGGTGCCGGTCAGCCCCACCGATCTCGCCGGCATGCTCTCGCTGCCCCTGCGCGGGGAGGTCACCACGGAGTTCGGCGAGCCGTCACCGTTCCAGAGCTTTCATACTGGTCTCGATATCGGCGCACCGCTCTACACTCCGGTGGTGGCGGCGGCAGACGGTGAGGTGACCTACGCCGGCTTAGCCGTGCCGGACAACCGTGAGGCAAGCTACGGTATGGTGGTCGTCGTCCGGCACGGTACCTACGTCAGTACGCTCTACGCGCACCTCGACGATCGCGTGCTGGCCACGCCGGTAAAAGCAGGCGACAAGGTGCGCCGCGGGCAGATCATCGGTTTCGTGGGCCTGACCGGCCTGACCACCGGCCCGCACCTACACTTCGAGGTGCGGGTGAACGGTCAGCCCATCGACCCGCGACCACTCCTGCGCGAGCGGCTGCCGTAGGTGCACGCTCGTGAGGGTAATTGCACATACTACAGAGGTAGGCGCTACTGCTCGCGCCACTCCTGCTCTTGCAGCACTTCTTTCAGGAGGCGCAGGCGCTCAGCCAGGATCTCGTGGGCGGCCTCGAGATCGCCAGTCTCCACGTCCTGCTTGTACTCCTCCTTGAGGTCTTCGAAGAACAGGCGCAGCAGGCGCCGCTCAGTGCGGGTATAGGCAGCCGGCATTGGCGAAAGCACTCGACCCCTCCATCGCGGTCAAGAGTTGGCTGGCAGGCAGCATCGCCTGGCCCTTCATCGATTCC
Organism: Chloroflexota bacterium; assembly: GCA_042408875.1. Taxonomy (GTDB): domain Bacteria; phylum Chloroflexota; class UBA11872; order JBHOQS01; family JBHOQS01; genus JBHOQS01. The sequence goes on from JBHOQS010000021.1 coordinate 94,924, forward strand.
ATGGTACCGGGCGAGGGCAGGCAGGTCAAGGGAAATAGGCCGGAACAGCACCGCGGCCACCAGCGTTCAGGCGTGACCGGCGCTTCAGGAGCCAGGAGGCGGATGTGCGCCGGGCTCCTGCGCCTGGGCGGAAGCCGCGGGCAGGCCCTGCTGGAGCTCCCTGGCCTGCTCGAGCAGCGCCACGACACGGTCGTCCGAGACCTGCGAGAAATCCAGGTAGTGCGCGCCGACGGCAAAGAAATCCTCAGGCATGGCTAGGCAGACGACCTCGTCGGCCTCGTGGCGCAGCACAGCGATCGCTTCCGGCGGACCCACCGGAACGGCCAGCACCAGCCGCTCCGGATGCATGCGACGCAGTGCGCGCAGGGCGGCGCGCACGGTCAGGCCGGTGGCGACCCCGTCGTCTACCAGCACCACAACCTTTCCCTCCAGCGGCGGCAACCCTTTGCCACCGCGGTAGCGCACCCGCTGCTCCTGGATCGCCTCCTGCTGGCGACGGAGCTCCGCGGCGAGATATTCATCGCTAACGCGCGCCAGCTCCAGCGCCTCGCGGTTGATCTCGACATCCCCGGTCTCGGCAACTGCGCCGATGGCGTACTCAGGGGTCCATGGTGCGCCGAGCTTGCGCGAAATGAAGACATCGAGCGGCCAGCCCAGTGCGCGCGCGACTTCATAGCCGACGACCACTCCACCACGGGGCAGGGCCAGCACAATACCGTCACGTCCGCGCAGATGCGCCAGCGCTTCGGCCAGCAGCCGGCCGGCGGTGCGCCGGTCCGGGAAGGGTAGCTGCACAGTGCTCATAGCACGTCCCTCGCAGTCGAGCGTGGCCGGGAGTTCGCAACGTTCCTAACTCCATCATACCCTCCCGGCCGCCGGGGTGCCAGGGACGCCCGGCGCTGGCTCGCTGCCGCCGCGGGCGAGCCGGGAAACAGTCCGCGCGGCGGCTGAGCCCGAGCAGTCCGCTAGCCAGTGGCGAACAATGGCAGCCGCGTGGCGCAGCCACTCTGCACCGAGAGCATGCCCGCCTCCAGGATCTCCTGCACGTCACGGTTCATTTGCGGCGAACACGGGTCCTCGATCGGCGTGTCGCGCAAGATGGCGTTGACGAAGTATTCCGGCCCGTTGCGCCGGCCGGGCGGCAAGGGCGGCGCCTCGATGAGCTCACCGCCGGCTGCCGAATTCGCCGGAGTGAACAGGCGGAGCTGGCTGCCGCTGACGACCGTGATCGCGCCTTCGAGCCCGTTGATCACCGGCCCGTACGAGGGCTCCGGTACCGGACGCGTCCAGGTCGCCTGGAAGATGCACAGGGCATCGTCGTAGAGCGCCAGCATCACGGCGTTGTCCTCTGCCTTCACCGGCTTGGCCAGCGTGCCGGCCAGCGCCGTGACCAGACGCGGCAGCTTGCGCAGGAACCAGGTGGAGACGTTGGCGCCGTAACAGCAGTAGTCGAGTAGTACGCCGCCTCCGTCTTCAGGGCGGTACCACCACGTGTTCAGGTCGCGCACCGGCCCGGCGTGGCCACCGCGATAGGTAATCTGGAAAATGCGGCCGATCCGTCCCTCGTCACAGAGGGTGCGCGCGTGGCGCAGCGCCGCGCTCCAGGCTGAAGGAAAGTTGCACATCAGCTTCACGCCGGCGCGCTCGCACGCTCGGATCATGCGATCGACCTCGATCAGCCGCGCGGCAAAGGGCTTCTCCACCATGCAGTGAATGCCGCGCGCCGCGCACTCCATTACGAAGTCGTCGTGCATGGCGTTAGTAGAACAGATCATCACCGCCTGCGGCTTCTGCTGGTCGAGCAGCTGGCGGTGGTCGGCGAAGATGAGGTCGTCGCTCAGGCCAAGCTGGGTCTTCGCCCGCTGGCGGTTAGCCTCGTCTGGGTCGGCGAACCCCACGAACTCTGCCTGCTCACATTGCAGCGCCTGCCGCATCAGGTCAAAGACATGCATGTGCTTCGCCTCGATGGCCGCGATGCGTATCTTATCCGGCATCGATACCTCCTTTCGCGCAGGTCACGCATCCAGGGAACGCGGCGCCATCGCCGGGCGCCATGACCCCCAGGCGCCGCCCATTATAGCGCGCTGGTGCTCCGCGCACGCTGTTTTTCGCTCGCGCGGTAGTTCTCAGGTATGCTGTATCTGTGTGCGGCAGGAACGTGCCACAGTCGCGGCATCGTCGCCGCGGCGGTGGGGTGTGTACGACTGCCTGTCCAGAGACATACAGATAATAGTGATAAGAGTTAATAGATAATTAGAATTAAGGGACTCTGCATGACCACGCAGCTTTCAATCCGCCGCATCGGGCCTGTCACACTGGAGGTCAACGGCCGTCCTGTAGAACTGAAGGTGCACATGGCCAGGTTCACACCGCGCTTCCCGCACAACTCTCTCGAGGCGGTGGAGGAGGCGCTGCGTGGTGGGGCCGGGGTCGTGGAGGTGGACATCCTCGCCCTTGCCGACGGCGCGTTTCTGGTAACGCACGAAACATGCCTGGGGCGGGCGATCGCTGGCGACCCTGACGTTCGGGTCTCGCAGCTCACCAGCGACGAGGCACGGCGGCTGTGCTATCGCGATGCGCCGGGCCGGCCGCCCCTGCTCGATGAGCTGGTGGAGCTCGTGCGGGCTATCGGTGGCCCAGCTCGCCTGCATCTCGATCTCAAAGACTGGCATGCCCTGAGCCCAGCGGCAGTGAGCTACCTGGCGGACCAGGTCTCCCGCCTGAACGGCCGCGCCGTGGTGGGTAGCGCAGCCGACTGGAACCTGCTGGGCATTGCCGCCGCGAGGCCGCAGGTACCACTCGGCTATGACCCGATGCTGCGTCTGGACTGGCGCGACAAGGTGCGGACCGACTCCGTGCCGTCGTACCTAGGCCGGCACGGCTATCTAGACGACGATCCGCTAGCCCGCGTAGAGGGCTTGAGCGCCGCCGAATACCTGCGGCTCCGCTTTGCGATGCTCTCTTCCCTAGTGCCCCAAGCACGCGAGTTTTACATTCGGTGGCAGGTACTGCTGCGCGCTGCCGATCAGGGCTTTGACCTGGTGAGTTTTCTGCACGCTCGCAACCTGCGCGTTGACGCCTGGACCCTGGACCAGCCGGATGAAGCGACACTCGCCATCGCGCGCCGCCTGCTTGCCCTCGGCGTCGATCAGCTCACCACGAATGCGCCGCGTGCCTTTGCTGAAGCGCTGGAGCGAGCGGAGAGGTAATACCTAGCCCCACGAGCTCACCGTCGTTTGGCACAGTCGCTGCTGGAAGGGATGGTGAGGAGGTGTGGCCGTCTCTACGCAGTACGTAGGATACATTATGTCTCTTCTTCTGCTAGTCCCCTACTGCTTCGCGGACGCGACCGCCTGAACGGGCCAAGCGCCGCTCGGCTTCGGCACGCTCCACGCCGGCAAGCAGCATGACGATGGCTACCTTGCACTCCCCACCTGCTCGGGCCAGCGCCGCCTCAGCCGTTGCTCGGTCAACGCCAGTCGCTGCCATGACAATACGCACCGCGCGGTCGCGCAGCTTGGCGTTCGTGGCACGCACGTCCACCATAAGATTGCCGTAGACCTTCCCGAGCTGCACCATGGTGGCCGTGCTCAGCATGTTCAGCACGAGCTTCTGGGCTGTGCCGGCCTTCAAGCGTGTCGAGCCAGCGAGAATCTCCGGGCCGACCAGCGGGGCGATCAGCACATCAACATACGGCTCCAGGGGCGAAGGCACGCTGCACACCACGCCGACGGTGAAGGCGCCGCGCTCGCGCGCTGCCCGAACAGCGCCCAACACATAGGGCGTGCGCCCACTGGCCGTGAGCCCAACCACCGCATCCAGCGCACCAACCGCGGCAGCGCGCACATCGGCCGCGCCGGCCTCCGCGTTGTCCTCGGCTCCCTCGATCGGCCGCGTCAGCGCGGCGGGCCCGCCGGCGATGAAGCCGCGCACCTGCTCGGGCGGCGCGTTGAAAGTTGGCAGGCATTCCGCCGCATCGAGGATGCCCAGCCGGCCGCTGGTGCCGGCGCCGAAGTAGAGCAGCCGGCCGCCGCGGCGCAGCCGCTCAGCGATCCCTTCCACCGCCTGCGCAATCTGCGGCAGCACGCGTCCCACTGCCTCCGGCACCCGGCGGTCCTCATCGTTCATCACCTGCAAGAGCTCCAGGACAGATAGCCGATCGAGCTCCTCGGTGCGCGGGTTGCGCTGCTCGGTCAGCAGAAGATCAAAGCGCTCTGGTTCTTCCTGGCCCATGGGCCCATGACCTTGCTCACCACAGATTACCTGTCCAGACGCGCCCAGCCGGCCTCCTCCAGGGCCAGCAGCGCGGCACCGTAGGCGGCATCATACTGCGGCTCCACCGGCCGTGCTGCCGGAGCCTGCTGTGCCAGCGCCCGCGCGAAGGCGTCGCGCAGGAGCGCGTGATGGCGGAACAGGCCGCCGTGCATGACCACCAGCGTCGGCGTGTGTTCCAGACCGAGGCTGTGCAGCACGGTTACAGCGGCCAGCGCCAGCTCGGCCGCCGCCGACGAGACAAGCTCTTGCGCGACCGCATCTCCTGCCTCAGCGGCGCGGAACACTACCGGCGCCAGGGCGGCTACCTGGCCGCGCAACTCCGGACCAGGGGTGAAACGGCGCACCAGTTCCTCCATACGGGCGCAGCCCAGCTCGGCGAGGAGCAGAGGGAGAAGGGCAGTGACCGGCCCGCGGCCATCGGCCGACCGCGCCGCAGCCTGGAGGGCGCGCCGCCCCAGGTCGAAGGCGCTGCCCTCATCGCCGGCCAGCCAGCCCCAGCCACCGGCGCGCTGTTCGCGGCCGTCAGCGGCGCGGCCGTAGGCAATCGACCCTGTACCGGCGATGACAACGGCACCAACCGGCCGCCCGCAGCCTCCCACCAGCGCGGCGAGGGCGTCGTGGGTCAGCCGGGCGCGCGCGACAAGGGCGGTCCATTCAGGCAGCGGCACCGCTGTCTGGCGCAGCATCTGTCGCACACGCTCCGCGTCAGCCGGACCGGCAATCCCAGCCAGGCAGAACGCCGCGCCTCGTAGATGGACACCCTCCGGCGCCGCCTGGAGCGCCTGCCTCACCGCCTCAGCCACGGCCGCAGCTGCCGCTGGCGCACCGGCCACGACATAGTTCGACGGCCCGGCCTGCCCGCGCCCCAGCTCCGCGCCGTCTGGGGCTACCAGCACTGCCGTGGTCCCGGTGCCACCACCATCTACACCCAAAACGCACTCCAGCACTGTGCCTAAGAGATCCAACCCCAAGAAAATTTATGTCATGTCTTATGTCGCGCACCGGGGTACGCCAAGCCGGCTTACGGTGCCGGCTCGTGTGACGCGTCCGGCACAGCCAGCAGTCCGAGCCTGCGGGCCAGCGCCAGCGTGCGCTCAGCCATCTCCACGACCGGATAGTCCACCAGTGTGCCATCCAAGCTGATGCTGCCCTCGCCGCGCCCCTCCGCCTCGGCGAAGGCAGCCGTGACGCGCTGGGCCCAGGCGATCTCTAGCGGGGAGGGCGAGAAAACAGCATTAATGACCGCGACCTGGCGCGGGTGCACGGCCATCTTCCCACCGAAGCCCAGGCGGCGGGCTAGCCGGGCCTCCTGTTCCAGCCCGGCGGTATCGTCGAGGAGCGGGTAGACGGTATCGAGTGGGGACGCGCACCCGGCCACGCGGGAGGCCAGTGCCAGGCGCGAGCGAGCGTACAGCAAGGCCTCGCCGGTGCCCGCCTCCACCATCCCGAGATCACGCGCCAGGTCGAGCGCGCCGAATCCGGCGCGGCGCACCCGCGGGGAGGCCTGCAGGATCGCCAGGCAGTCCCATACGCCGCGGGCAGTTTCAATGAGCGGGATGATCTCCAGGCTACCGGCAGGCAGGCCGCAGCGCTGCTCGGCCTCTGCCAGCGTGCGATCCGCCGCGCACACGTCTTCAGCCGCTTCCGCCTTGGGCAGCACGATGCCACATAGCCCTGGCGTCACCACCGCGGCGATATCCTCGAGCCCGATAGCAAGCGTGTACGGGGCACGCGCTATGACCGGGTTCACACGCACGTAGACCGTCTGTCCGGCCCAGCGTTGGATGCCTGCGACAGCAGCGGCACGAGCCGGTGCTTTCTCGGCAGGCGGGACGCTGTCCTCCAGATCCAGGATGATGGCGTCGGCCCCCCAGGCGCCGGCCTTCTCCACAAAGCGCGGCCGGTTGGCCGGTGTGAAGAGCAGGCTGCGCAAGGGCCGTATCTCTCCTGTTGGCTCTGGCGTCGGTTCTGGCAGAGGTTCTGGTATAGGCTCTGGCATCGTGCGACGTTCCACACTCCCTTTCGCCCCTGGTGGGCTCGTCCGCCCGGTTCCTCGGCAGGCCCCCTCACCTGCATGGGCAGTCTAGGGGAGCGAGGCTGTCTGGGTCAAGCCGCGTGCAGCCGTCGAATTGACGGCCTGCCGGCTTCCGGCTATCCTCGCTGCGAGGGACGGAAACTCCGCATAGTGCGATGGTACGATAGTACGGTTGACATGAAGGCACGCTGCCATGGAGGTGCACACGATGTCGCCGCGTTCGTGGTCTAGGTGGAGCCGCCGCGAGCTGGTCCAGCAGGCCGCACTAGCAGGTGCGCTCACCGGGCTGGCGAGCGCCTGCCGGCCTGGCAGGCAGCCGGCGCAGGCGCCCGGCCAGGTCCAGCGTCCGGTGAAGATGATCTACTGGTCGCACCACAGCGCCACCGGCCCGCGCGCCAAGCTGGAAGAGGATCTGCTCGCTCGGTTCATGCGGGATAATCCGCTGATCACTGTCGAATACCAGCAGCCGCCCACCCAGGGCACCACGTACGAAGACAAGCTGCTCTCCACACTGGTGGCGGGCGCCGGGCCCGAGCTCTTTAATCTCTTCGATGGGCGCGCGCCGGCATTTATTGACAAGGGCTACTGCGCAGAGATCGACTACAGCGCCACTAGTTTCGGCTCGCCCAGGCAGCTCCAGGAGCTCTACCTTGTGCCAACTGCGCTCGATGGGCACAAATGGAAGGGGAAGTACTACGGTGTACCGAGCGAGCTCAGTAACTACTGCCTGCACATCAATCCGACCATGTTTAGGAACGCCGGGCTGGACGCTGAGCGTGACTGGCCCAAGACCTGGGAGAGCATGCTTGATGTAGCCCGTATTCTGACGAAACGAGAGGGCGAGGAGTATGTACAGCGTGCCTTTGACTTCGACTACACTGCCGGTGGTGGACGTTTCTGGATCTATTTCGGCGGTATGGCGTATCAGCTCGGTGGACCAATCATGAGCGAGGATGGCAAGCGCCCGATGGTGAACCATCCCGGGGCCGTCCAGGCGCTGGCGTACTGGCAGGACTGGGTACTGCGCTATCGCTACGGCAGCCCGAAAGCCGAGAACATCAGCCCGGCCTTCCAAAACGAGCGCGCAGCGATGATCATCCTGGGCTCGTGGTATGCGCCGGGCTGGCGCAATCAATATCCTGATCTCTTTGAGCGTTATACCGTCAAGCCATTCCCGCGCTTTCGTGACGCTAGGTATGACCATGGATCACATAACTATAGCTATTGTTGGATGGTCAATAGTGCAGCTCCAGCCGATGTGCAGCGCGCCGCCTGGAAAGTTGCTGCGTTACTGAGCAACTTCCCAGCTGAATACTTAGAAACGACCGGGCTGTTGCAGCCGAAGAAGGGCCTAGAGCAGAGCGCAGCGTTCAAGAACACCAAGTTCCTGGATGTGTTCCTGGACGACATGCGTAAAAGCACTGTGGAGCCGCGGGCGATTAGTTATGCGGAGATTACAGCCGCCCTCAAGCGCGGCCTGGAGCGGGCTTACGTGGCAGGCGAGCCGCCCAAGCAGGCGTTGGATGCAACGCAACAGGAGATCGAGCAGATTATTGCATGGGAAGGATAATAGCAGCTACACCAGCCAAGGATGGCCGACCTATGGTCAGGGATGACTGAGTTAATCTAGTATAAATAAATAATATTATAATATTATTGAGGAGGTGCTTTAGATGCTCTCCCGCAAGCGTTTTCTTGTGTACACCGGACAGGTAAGCGTCGCCGGCGCCTTGACAGGGCTGGCCAGCGCATGCCGAATGACGGCGCCGCGGCCGTCATCTGGCGTGGACAGCCCGGTACCCCTAAAGGTAGAGCCGGCCACTATTCGCTTCGGCGCAAGCGGCAGCGATACCGAGCGGCCGGTGTGGCAGGCCATCACCGATACGTTCAACCAGAAAGGCACCGGGATCACGGTCGAGTACGAGCCATGTGTCGCGGACTGCCTGGACAAGTACGCCACGCAGTACCTTGCCGGCACCGCTCCGGACGTCTTCCGCATCGACGACGAACCGCTGCCATTTTATGCCGCCAAAGGCATGTACTACGAACTCGACCGGCTGGTGGCGCGCGATAGCAAAGAGCTGAACCTGGAGGACTTCTTTCCCCGTTCCATCGCTGCTTTTCGCTTCGACCAGGCAACGCAGCGCCATGGTATAGGGAAGCTCTATGCGCTGCCGTTTAACACCGGGGGCGACATGGTGTGGTTCAATCGCGGCATGTTCATCAAGGCCGGCGTTGAGCCTCCACCTGTTGACGGGAACTGGACGCTTGATAACTTCCTGGCGAAGGCCAAGGCGATGACGACCTTTGAGGGCACGCAACTCAAGACGGTCGGCCTAAATAACGCGCCGCGGTTTCGGGTAAACCTCTCGTTCCTGTGGTCGTTCGGCGCACGGTTGCTCGATGACAAAGGCCGGTGGGAGGTCAACACGCCCGAGATGGTGCACGCCTATCAGTGGCTGGCCGACCTGCGCCACCGCCATAAGGTAATCCCCTGGGGGAATGATTTCGCCGGGATGGGCAATATCTTCTTGCTAGGGCTTTCTGCCATGTGGATTGCCTTCCCTTTCATCCGTCCAGACATTCTGGCTCGCCCGGAGCTTGATTGGGATGTCACGCACTTTCCGAAGGCACCGAACGGGCAGCGGTATACGCGTGAGACCTCTGATGGGGTAGGCCTGCCCTCGAACACGAAGTACGTCGAGCAAGCATGGGTCTTTGTGAAGTACATCTGCAGTGTGGAAGGGCAAAAAGAGTTTGCCCGACTGGGGCGAGCAGTGCCCTCACGCCGCTCCGTGGCGAACAGTCCGGAGTACCTGCGCCCTGATACGCCCCAGCATGAGGAGAATATCGTCAAAGCGCTGGAATACAGCCGGCTCCAGCCGATCACTCCGAACTTCCAGCTTGCCGAGCGGGCGATCTCACGTTACGAGGTGCCGCTCTATGACGACACGATCATGATGCCGCCGCAGAAGATGCTGCAGCAGTTGCAGGACGTGCTGCGGCAACTCGATGCTACCGGGCAGCTGCCGCCGGACTGGGAGCCCAAGCCATAGTGCGCTGCTCGAGCCGCGACTGCGCCGCTCTGCGGTTGTCCTAGGCGTACCCCTTGGGGCGTCCGAGGCCGTCGTGTGCGGCGAGAGACGCGACGAGCCCCGGCACACGAAGAATGCACCGGGGCTCGCTCATTAATCAATAAAATTAATTAAAACTACCAGGAGTATCTACCGTGCGCCTGCGGGATGGCGCTGGACCGGCAGAGTTCGGATCTCTACTCAAAACTGCAGTGGCCGGGGAGTCGAGCCGCTGGGATTACGCCTTCTTCTCGGTGGTCGTGGATGCCGTGGCCGCGGGCGCAGCGGTCTCCGTCTTCACCGCCGGCTCCTCGTCCAGGCCCTGCTGGGCCTTCTTGAACTCGCGGATGCTCTTGCCGAGCGCGCCGCCAAGCTCAGCGACCCGGCTAGCGCCAAACACCAATAGCAGGATCACTAGAATAATCAGCAGCTCAGGTGCCTGAAGGTTGAACAACTGTTGCCTCCTCTAGGTTCCCACCCCGGCCAGCACGAACGCCTGACCCTATCTTGGTAAGAGTCTACCCCAGGCCCCTACAAAGGTCAAGGAACATGGCCGTCCACCGCCCGGCCAGTACCCTGGCGAGCTCTCACACCGGCACAGCACGAGCCAGCAGCGCAGTAGCGCGCCCGACACGCTCTTGCTACATTATCCGGAGGATAGAAGCGCGCAGTCCCGGGTACAGCAGCGCGCATACTACACTATGTTACAACTAGACACAACTAGTAGACACAACTAGTAGACACAACTAGTAGGCACAACTAGTTAAAAGACAAAACTAGACGGGCCCGCGGCACACCGGTACTACCAGGGGGATCGGCGCCTATGTCTCCGGATGCCTCAGCCTTATCAGAGCTGCGTCCGCAGGTGGTTCCTTGCCCGTCCGGCGAGGCACTGCCCCGCGGGCGCCTCCTTTCGCTCGAAGCTGCCCATGACGTGTCGCCGCTGGAAACGCTTCTCTCGAGCGTGGTCTGCCGCGTGTTGCGGGCCGGCTGGTTTCCCTGCCCGCCGGAGTGGCAGCTGTTCGAGCGAGTGATGCCGAACTACATTCTGTTCGTCTGCGTGGGCGGTGCCGCGGACTTTGTAATCGGCGGGCAGTTCTACCGGCTCGAGCCGGGCGGGGTTGTGCTGGCCCCGCCGAACATCCCGCAGGCAGCGCACCACCATCCGGCTGATCCGCTGCACGTCTACGCCGTCCACTTTGTCTCCCGACTCTACGGGGTACTGGACATGCCGGCGCTCTATGGGTTGCCGATTGCGCTTCGCCCTGCGCCGGCGCGCATGCAAGAGATCGTCCAGGCCGCCCGGCGCATCGTGGGCGAGCTGGCCGGCCGGGAGCCCGGGTGTGCGTTGGTGGTGAATGGTGAGTGTGCGCGCATGCTCGCCCTGCTCTGGCGGGAGAGCATGGCGCAGGGGCTGGGGCCTACGGTCGAGCACCGGGCGCGGGCAGTCGAAGTGGCGCGCCTTGCGCCGGTCTTTCGGGCAATTCACTCCCGCTATGCCGAGCCTCTCACGCTGGAGGAACTCGCTGGGATCGTGCAGCTGCATCCGGCCTACTTCTCCAGCCTGTTCAAGCGCATCACCGGTCTGCCGCCGCTGCGCTACGTCGCCCGCTATCGCCTGGACCGTGTGCGCGAGCTGCTGCTTGCCACGGACAAACCGCTGGCGGAGGTCGCCCGCCTCACTGGCTATCGCGATGCAGCTTATCTGAGCCGGGTCTTCCGGCAGGCGGAGGGCATGTCGCCTGGCGAGTACCGCCGAGCTAAAGGGACTGCAACAGTGCCTTAAGCCACGCGATTGATCTTTTGCCGCCGCCGCGGTAGCGTCGAAAGCAAGCCAGACATCCCTATCGTTTTGATCGTTTCGCTCCTATCGTTGGCATACCCATCGTAAGCATCCGAGGAGGGGGATATGGTTCAGACTGCAGAGGAGTTGTGGTTCGACCAGTACGGACCGCAGGAGTACCCGCCGGAGCTTTACCAGTACCATGGTGTGGCCCGCGGCATCGAAGGGTTTGGAGCGTTCACCGACGAGCACGCCGCCTTCTTTCGTGAGCACGGGTACCTGGTGATCCACCATGCCTTCACACCGCGAGAGGTCCGGGATGCCCTGGACGGCCTGCTGCACCTGATCGACGGGAAGGTGCCTGGCTTTCGCGGCGTGCAGTTCGAAGCGAAGGCCCGGGACATCCTGCACACCCTCTCGCCAGAGCAGAAGCAGGATGTCGTGCGCAAGCTGCAAGGCTACGTAGACTACGAACTGCGCCTCAAGGCGATCGCTGAGCATCCAGAATTGTTGCGTATCCTCACCATCCTGATCGGGGAGAAGCCGGCGCTTTTCGCCAACCAGGCTATGCTCAAGCCGCCGCTGATCGGCCGTGAGAAGCCGTGGCATCAGGACCATGCTTTCTTCGACCTGCCGCTGGGCACCCAGATCGTCGGCGTGTGGATCGCCCTGGACGAGGCCACGCCGGAGAACGGCTGCATGCACATCATCCCGGGCAGCCACCGCGAGGGGCCGGTGGTGCACTTCAAGCGCCGCGACTGGCAGATCTGCGACACCTGGGTGGCGACCGACCGTATTGTGGCAGTGCCGCTGGAGCCTGGTGGCTGTCTCTTCTTCAACGGTCTACTGCACCACGGCACGCCGGCCAGCCGTTCTCCCAAGCGGCGGCGTGCGCTGCAACTGCACTACATCCCGGCTAGCGTCGGGCGCATCCCCAAGGAGGAGCGCCTGGCCATCTTTGGTCCTGAGGGCAAGGACGTCGAGTGCTAGAGGGGAAGCCCCTCACCCCGGCCCCTCTCCCGCGCTGCGGGAGAGGGGCGTCCTGTGGGAGCCGCCGCAGGTGCCTCATAGGGTCAGCCCGCCGTTCGCCCGCGCTGGGGAAACAGGGATCATCGCGGTACAGGAGAGCCTGGAGCTACAGGGGGAGGGTGCGATGCAGACTCTCATTTCATTGTGCCAATATGATGTCTATCCCGCAGCTGTGCACGAGCCCAGACCGGCAGCGTGCAGCCGGCGGACGCTTCTTACGCTTATCGGCAAGGTAACGTCCGGCTCTGTTGTCGGGGGCGGGCTCGCTGCCTGTAGTCAGCGTCAGATGGCTACACCGGGGAGTGTGGGCCCGGAACTGACCAGGGAGCAGGTTACCCTCCAGGTGGGCTATCCCTGGGAGGATGCCCTGGAGCGCTTTGATGACGCTGCCGCGGCGTTCCGCCAGAGGTATCCCAATCTTCGGGTCGAGCGGATCGCTATCGAGGGCAACTACAATGACAAAATGTTCACTATGTTTGCGGCCGGCGTCTCCCCCGATATGATGGCTGCGAATAATGACGTTGTGCCAGACTACGCCGGACGTGGGATGTTCGTGGTCCTTGATCCTCTGATGAAGCGTGACAACCGTGCTGTACAGGAATACCATCCATTCCCGATTCGTATTTATCAGTACGAAGGAAAACAGTACTTGCTCCCTGACTCACTTAATATGACAGTGATCTTTGTAAATAAGTCGCTCTTTGAAGAGCGAGGCGCCAAGCTGCCTGTGACGGACTTTCGCAGCCAGGAGTGGACGTTTGAAGATATCGTACAGGTGGGGAGATTGCTCACGAGGCGTGAAAGTGACCGCACTGTATGGGGTTTCTATGTCAGCGACTGGATAGGGCGGTGGTTCCCCTTCCTGTGGGGCTTTGGCGGTGATGCGATGGATGATATGTGGGCACCGAAGAGATGGACGTTCGATTCTCAGCAGTCGGTTGATACCTTGCAGTACCTCCAGGATCTCATATGGAAGCACCGGATTATGGGGAGCCTCACCGAAACGACAGGGCAAAATAGCCCATCGAATCTCTTCCGGCGCGGACAGTTAGGGGTATATCTGGAGGTCATGTCGTTCAATACCGTGCTGCAGGCTGTGCGTGAATTTGAATGGCAGATCTTCCCGGTGCCCCGCGGTCCCGCTGGCCGTTTCAACCGCATGGCTGGTGCAGGAATCGGTAGCTCCACCCAGACAAAGTATGTGAATGAGGCGTGGGAGTTCATCAAGTTCCTCACCGGACCTGACGCGCCGACCAAGCCGGGGGCTGTTCCGTACCTCGCGCCACACAAGGGGAAGATGAATAGCCCCGAGTTCCTGAATGCGCTGCCGGGAAAGAGCAAGCAGGTAATTATCGATACGCTAGAATATGCGCGCATCCAGCCGTTGCATCCGAAGTGGAAGCGGATCGATGATGAGGCGATCCGGCCAGAGCTGCGTCCGGTGTTTCTGAATGAGCGGTCACCGCGCGAAGGCGTGGCAATCGTAACAGTGAAAGCAAAGGCCATCCTTGAGGCGCCGTAGGGTGCTCTGGGGGCTTTCCTGCCGGCCGGTGAGCATAGCTGTTCCAGCGCTCAGTTTGACGCGACGTAGAAGGAGGACCAGACTGATGCATTCGGCAACAGATGGCACGTATTACTCCTGCGAGAGAGTGTCTCGACGGCGGTTCTTGTCAGCGGCACTCACTACCGCTGGGGCCTGGCCAGCCTGGCTAGTGCAGCTTGTCGGCCGACGGCGGCTCCTCAACCTCAGGCGCCAGCACGGCTCGGCGGCAGGATCCGCTGGCTCGTGCGCCCCAGTGAGGTAGAAAACCGCGGCCAGACGGAGGTATTCATCGCAGGCTTCTACAAGCTGCATCCCACTGTCGAGATCGAGCATGTGATCACTCCGCCTGGCGAGGACTACGTCACGAAGTTCTACACGCTGGTCGCTGCTGGCGAAGGCCCGGATATCTGGGGCTTTGGCGGCAATTACGCTGGCTACTGGGCGCGCGGCCTTACCGCAGATCTAACTCCACTGATCAACCGGGATAGGTTCGATCTCACGCAGTTTCACACCGGGCTGCCAGAGCTCTTTCGCTACAAAGGCAAGTACTATGGGCTGCCCCAGCTCACCACCTTTGGTACGCTCACTTTCTACAACAAGGAATTATTCGCGCAGGCAGGGCTTACACCACCGCCGGTAGATTGGGACGATCCGTCCTGGACTGTCGAGGCCCTGCTGGAGACAGCGCGCAAGCTGACCAGGAACGCAGGTACGCCAGATGCCACCTATGGCTTGTCATTCGGTGTCTGGGGGCCCCACGACGTAGCCTGGATGTGGGGCGGGGATGCGTGGCTGCCTGAGCACTACACTGAGCATATCGCACCACGTAGCTTGCTGGACAGCACCGCAAGTATTGCCGGCCACCAGTTCTGGCAGGACCTTGCCTGGAAGCACCATGTGTCACCGCGGCCGGGCGCAGATCCCACCCAGGGAATCACGTTCCAGAATGGACGCTATGGCATGGTCATTGCTGGGGGCTGGAATTTCTGGAACTACACCACGATCAAGGATTTCAAGTGGGGTGTGGCTGCTTTACCCCGGCAAGCCTCAAACAAGAACTCTAACTACAACGACTTCTGGCACCTCGCCAGCTACTCAAAAAACGTCGAGGCCACGTGGACGTTCATGAAATACATCACCAGCGCCGAGGCCCAGCGAGCCTATAGCAGGCTCACAGGGACTCCACCGACCGTGAAGGCAGCCATGGACGTATGGTATCAGCGCTACGAGGGCTTGATGACCATGGCAGAGCTGGAGAAAGTTACCCAGGGTGCCATCGAGCCAAGGCGGTCAGTGTGCAGCCCGGCTCATCACTTCGTGGAGTATATCCCGCCGATTAACGTGCTGTACAACACCGAGATCCGCCATCGTACCCTTCGTAACGAAGGATCGGCCCGGGACATCATTGGTAAACAGAAGCCTCAGCTTGATGCCCTACTCAGCGAGATCTATGAGCGCTGGAAGGGCAAGTTGCCGGGCTAGGCTGGGCTGCCCCGGCGGCGCGCTCAAGGGTGCCAGATACGTACGTTCGGATAGAACGCAGCCGTGGCGAACCAGAAGTGATTGCCGTGAACGATAGGCTCCAGGCGCGTCCCGACGAGCGGGCCTGCCACCGCTTGGCCTAGCAGGCTCCAGCGGCTGCCGGTCTCCAGGTCTATAAATGCGCTGTCCTGCCAGGTGAAGGTGAGCGACCGGCCGCCTAACTCGGCGTGGAAGACCCCCGTCGCGCCTGCGTCTCGTGAGTCAGCGATCCGTGCGCGGTCGAGGGCAGAGGCTGTGCCGGGCTGGTAGAACACCACGATTGGCCGGCCGCCCACGCGGTCCATCACAACGCGGTGCTCGCGCAGCAGGCTAAACGGATAGGCTACGTCGTCGCCGCTTAGACTGACCATCGCCACGCGCTCCATCGGCGACAGGCGCCCATCAGGCGTGCCCTTAAATAGAAAGGGCGGCTGGTCGATACGGTCGTAGCCGGCGTAGGGATTGCGCCCGTAGTCACGCATGTAGCCGGTATCACGCGAGAGCACGCGCCCGTGAGGGTACGCGCGGCGGAACTCCTCCCATGAGATGATCGTGGCCGGGAGCATCGCGAGCCGCGTGCCGGTAAGCGCGCCCACGATCGCCTCGCCGGTGATCTGCTGCCACCAGGACTCCGTCTGGCGATCCCACATGACGAGGTCAGAATGGCGCAGGTTGCCGGTAGTGCCGAAGTCCAGCACGCGCCCGGCGGCGCGGCGGTCGAAGGCGATGGCAGTATTACACAGCGGACAAAACGTCACGACGACCGGGATACCACCGACCTCATCGTTGACGATCTCATGCCAGATGAGGATCTGGAGCGGATAAGCCCGCACGTCATTGCCCACCCCAAAGTGGATGACGGGCTCCTGGGGCTTAAGCCAGGCGTCGGCCTGCGCCACCGTCTCAAACACCGGCCGGTCGATCGGCGGTATGCCATCGCGAGGGGGACCGCCGGGAATGAGCTCACTGAGGGGCACGCTGCGCCTGCTGAAGTCGGTCTTCCAGCCACTGGTACTGAAGAGCATGCGATCGCGCTCGGGCGAGGATTGCGTGTCTCCGGCCGTCGGCTGGTGCCGCTGGGCACACGCCGCCAGGGATAGCGCAAAGGCGATGAGCAACAGCAGACAGCCGCGCATCTGCGTGCTTCCCACTCCCGGGAGCTAGGGGACAGGATGCACTCCAGCAGGTACACCCTAATCACGGCAATTTTCGCGCCGTCCCGGCAAGCAGTTCGTAATCCAGCTTACGGTCGCGAGGTATAGCTCAGCCGCGATAGGATGCCAGCGCCTCCCAGTTAAAGCGCAGCCCATGTCCGGGAACGTCGAACGGTGTCACATGGCCGTGCACTACCTGCTGCGGCGTCACGAGGTAGCGATCCAGGGCAAAGGCGTGCTTCTCCAGGTAGAGCGGGCGGGCACTGGCACACAACAGGTGCGCGCAGAGTTCGTCGGCGTAGTGGCTGCTGACCGGCAGCCCGGCTGCGTTTGCCATGTGGAGCACCTGGAGCGCGGCTGTGATGCCGCCGTTGGTGATCGGATCGATCTGCACCACATCGATGGCGTGCACTTCCACGTAGTGGCGGAACTCGTGCGGGGAGTGCAGGCTCTCGCCTGCGGCGATGGGCACATCCAGGGCCGCTGCCAGACGGGCGTGGCCGGCCACGTCCTCCGGCGCGACCGGCTCCTCCAGCCAGTAGAGCCGGTATGGTGCCAGCCGGCGCGCCCGCTCCAGCGCCTCATCAGGAGTCCAGCTCATGTTGGCATCCACCATGAGGTCGATCCCTTCGCCGATAAGCCGGCGCACGGCCGCGATGCGCTCCTCATCCTCGCGAGGATCGGGCCGGCCGACTTTCATCTTCACGCCAGGAAAGCCGCGCGCCAGGAAGCCTTCGACCTGGCGCAAGAGCTCGGGCAAGGGTTTCAGCAGGTCCACCCCGCTGCCATAGGCAGGGATCTCGCGTCGCGGCGCACCGAGGAGCGCGTAGAGCGGCAGCCCGCGGCGCAGGCCGCGCAGGTCCCATAGGGCAATATCCAGGGCGGCGATAGCGAAGCTGGCCAGCCCACCACGACCGACGAAGAGCAGCCGCCGCCACATGAGCTGCCACAGCTCCTCTACGTGCTCGGCGTCTCGCCCCAGCAAGAGCGGCGCCAGATCGTGCTCGATGAGCGCCTGGATAGCCCGGCCACCGCGGCCGATCGTATAAGCATAGCCCTGGCCGGCCAGCCCATCGGCGGAGACGGTCACCACGATGAGCTCTTCTGTATCGATGGCGCCATGGCCGGCGTCGCCGGCATCCTCGAGGGGCAGACGATAGTAAGCGGTCTCGATGCGCTCGATCATCCCTATGTACTCCTGGTTTGTTCCTGATCCGTTCCCGCACTGCTCCTGCCGGCCGATGAACAGGCCGGCTATCCTGCCAGCCCGCGGACCTGCCGGCTGGCAGACCGCTGCACAGTACCAGATCATAGATCATATGGCGGGACCTTCTGGCACCGCCAGCTCGCTGCAGGGAACCGTCAGGGATGACCGGTTGACCGCGAGATTGCCATGACTGAGAATGGATCAGGAGACAGTGGCCGGGCGCCGCTGGTGCGTAATAGTTCGTCGTTTCGTTGTCCAGCAGCAACGTCATGTTTATAGCTTCGCTGTAGCTTCGCACAGGAGGACTGCTGATGATCGCTTCTGCACGTAAAGAAGGCTTCTTCACCCGACGCGGACTGTGCGCGTATGCGGGCATCTCCACGAGTGGCATCGTCCTGGCTGCCTGTCGCGCGGGAGACACGGGACGGCAGGTCCCCACCGAGGCCGGCCCTGTGGAGATCCGGCTTTCTGTGTGGGGCGATGTGCCAGATAAAGACATCTACTGGAACATGGCCGACGACTTTCACGCGCTGCAGCAGAGAGCCCGAGTGGCGCCGGAGCAGTATCTCGGAGAGAACTACTATGCCAAGCTCCAGACCATGCTGGCGGGCGGCCAGGCACCCGATGTGATGTACTTCCAGGGCTGGATCTGGCAGCCGTACGTGCTTCAGGGCGTCCTACTGGCGCTGGATCCGTACCTCAGCCGGGATAAGGCTATGCAGCGTGTGGTGCCGCCGGGCTACGAGGCGCAGTCGAAGTTTCGCGGCAAGACCTACATGCTCACCGCCGATACCGGGCCGATGGTCATTTTCTACAACAAAGAAGTGTTCGATCGCGCTGGCGTGCCTTACCCGAGGGAGGGCTGGACCCTCGACGATCTGGTCGAGACAGCGCGGCGGCTCACCTTCCGGGATGGCGACACCCAGTACTGGGGCTACCAGGTCAACGGGGGCTATCTCCGCAACTTCCCGTGGATGCGTCTGAACGGCGCGCGGGAGTGGGACCGTATCGAGGAGCCAAAGAAGGCGTTCTGGGATAGCGCCGGCATTATCAAGGAGCTGCAGCTCCAGCTCGTGGACCTCATCAACCGCTATCGCTATGCCCCGCCGCGCACGGCACAGCCGGAGCAGAACCACATCCAGTTCGGCTTCGCAGCAATGAAGATGGAAGGGCCGTGGTTCCTGCCGCAGATGTGGGGCCCGAAAGCGCGCCGAGAAGGCGGCATCAACTTCGACGTAGCACCGATGCCCCGGGGCACCGAGCAGCACGCTGTCCACTTGCAGCATGGCCACGTGGTCAACGCTGCCAGCAAGTATGCCGACGCAGCCTGGATGTTCCTCCAGCATGTAGCCTCGGATAAGGGGCAGCAGCGCGTAGCCGAGTTCGGGCGCTGCTGCAACCTGCCTGAGACGACCGAGCGGATCTGGGGACCGGTGGCCTCCCGGACCTTCAACTTCAAGAACGTCGCAGCCTTCCTACACGCGCAGCGCATCGGCAGCATTAACCTGACCGGCGGTGTGTCGGAGGCGGAGATCTTGCGCGACGCCGAGCTTGGCCCGGCGTTGAACGACATGATGGACGGGAAGATCGGGGCGAAGGACGCCCTTACGGCCGTCCAACCGAAGATCCAGCGCCTGCTAGACGAGTACTGGGCTCGCCAGGGCGGCAGATAGTGCCTGAGCGGTGCGCTGCGCTGTGGCGTCTGGCCATGGGGTGACGCGGACAGCAGCGCACGGTGACAAGAGGGCGTGCCCCAACCAAAGGCGCGCCCTCGTCGCCGGGTCTCTCCGCGCAGCCCTACTGCTAGTGGAACGAGCGAATCTGCTCTGGCGTGAAGCTGGTCAGCTCCACGATGCGCGCCTTGGCGCGCACGGCAGCCGGGACCATGCGGCGCGCCTCCTCCTTGCTGCCAGCCTCAACGATCGCCCAGCCAGTGTGGTCCCCGTCCATGCAGCCGAACTGGTACTGCGCCAGCACGTCAGAGCCCAGCGCCAGCGTTTCATCCAGGGCTTGCAGGCACTCCTCCTTGGTATGCGGTGACTCGATCAAGTAGCGGGCCATACGGCATCCCTCCTTTCCCTAAGATCGCTTCGCTACCGTCGCTATCGTTAGGCCTTACTGTTCATGCCAAACCGAACTGAAGCCCACTGACCGGTACTGGACCTGCCTGGGCGAGCCCTCCGGGGAGACTCTGTCCCCGGTCGCCCAGCCCTCCCATCGCCGTCGGCTCACCCGACCAGTCCCCGGTCGGTGTGCTCAACCAGGGCGAGTGCGGCGAAGGTGTGCTGCCAGGCAAAGGTGATGGCGCCGCTCGTGCGGAGCTCTGCTGCCCGGGCGAGCTCCAACTCCCGGCACTCCAACCCGCCGGGCAGCCGCACAACGATCCGCTGCTCCTCGCCCCCTGGCGGGAGGCTGAGCGGGTCGACCAGCGCCTCCACATAGCCGGGCACGACCAGCCGCGCTCGACGCAGTTCCTTGTCAAACGTCCACTCAACTGGGCGGAAAGCGATGCCCTCCAGTCGCGGTGCCACCGCCGCCAGGATCTCGAACAGCAGCCCCCCGGCCTTGCCAGTGAGGATCTGCACCAGCGCGTCGCGCTGAGGCGCTGCCGCTCGCGCATCGATGTAAAGCTCTCGGCCGCCGCTCCCGTCGTACATAGTGCCGGGGAAGCGCAGCACCACCACCCAGCTCAGCCCGCTCAGGTCTACGGTGTCGTAGCTGCCTTTGCAGATGCTCATCGCACAGAGACCCTCACAGGACGCCTGGACTGGTGGGGTTCCGGTGAGGGTGCAGGGGCACGGGCAGGCAGCGAGGCTGTTGCAGCACTTGAGGTACTCCCCCTGCATGCGCCAGGTGGCCATTGCCTTTCGCCTTATCCTCCCGCTGCCGGCTGCTGGCGACACTGCCATCATAGCTGGCCGGCTGCGCGCCGGTATCTGTCGAATGGCATATTCTCGGGGAGCCTGCCTGAACGCAGGGATCGGTGGGCGGGATGCACGCCACATCAGCGCTCTGGCCGGGCGAGCAAGCCGTGCTGGACAGCCCACGCTGCGATCTGGGCGCGGGAGTGGAAGTCGAGCTTGTCGAGGATATGCTCGACATGGATGCGGGCGGTTCCTTCGCTGATGACGAGCGCCTCTGCGATCTGGCGGTTGGTCAGTCCGCGCGCGACCAGCACCGTGACCTCTCGTTCGCGAGGCGTCAGGAGACCGGGCGTGCTCGCTCCTGATGCTGAGACGGCGGGCCGCGCGCCCGGCGCATCGCCGGAGGCCAGCGCATAGGCGACGGCCTGGACCAGCGAGAGCGCCTGGCCCTGCGCCCAGGCCGTGGCGCGCGCCTCGAGGCTGAGACTTTGCGCCGCCTGCTCCAGGAGCGGGTCAAGCGGGCGAGGGCCCGACGGAAGGACCGCGTAGCTGTAGTGCTGTGATTCCAGGGAAGGACCGTACGCATCATAGAAGGCTGCCGCGGCCCCGGCCAGGGTGAGGGCGCGCGCAGCCTGCCCCCGGGCAGCCGCCAGCCGGGCGAAGGCCTCCAGCGAGGCCGCCATACCCGGCCGGTTCTCCGCCCGGCTCCGCAGCAGCAGGCTCTCGCGATAGCATGCCAGCGCCTCGGCGAAGTCGTCTTGGGCGAGCGCGAGATCGCCCCGGCTGTGGAGCGTCCAGGCCAGCCGCTCTCCCCCACCGGTCTCGCGCCGGATGGCCAGGGCCTCATCCAGCAGGATGCGGGCACGCTCGTACTGGCCCTGGAGCCGCGCAATGGTGCTGAGCAGATCAAGCGTATGGGCGACGGCAAGCGTGTTGCCAAGCTCGCGCGAGAGTGCCAGACGCTCCTGCCAGAGCGCGTCGGCGCGGGCACACTCGCCGGTATGCAGGGCAAGCTGGCCGAGACCTTGCAGCGAGGCGGCCGTCCCCCACCGCTCCCCCAGCGCGCGAAACTGGGCCAGGCTCTGGGCCAGGAGCTCCGACGCCTGCTCGACGTGGCCGAGCGTGCGCTCCACGAGGCCCAGGACATGGAGGGCAAAGGCGGCGCCCCAGCGGTCGCCGAGCGCTCGGGCGCGCTCGAGGCCGGCTGAGGCCAATGTCGCAGCGCGGGCAAAGTCGCCTCTGGCCAGCGCGAGGCTGCCAAGCCGGGTGAGGCTGCACGACACGACCGCCCCGTCACCGCATTCCTGGCTGAGCGCAAGGGCTTGCTCCAGCAAGCGTTCGGCAGCGTCGTAGTCATTGTCGTACTGCGCCAGGAGCCCGGCATCACAGAACGCCCGCGCGCAGGCGCTGCTGTCCACGTTCGCTTCGCTGGCCTGCCCGGCATAGCGTTCGAGCCAGGCCCGTCCTTCGCGCCGGTCGCCGCGCAAGAACCAAAACCAGCCGAGCGCGGCAGCCAGCCGCACGCCGATCTCGACCTGCGCTGGCTGTGGAGCAGCTCGCTCTGGACTATCCTGGGCCCAGACCAGCGCGGCCCGCAGGTTCTCATACTCCCCGGCGAGCTGCTCCAGCCACTCGAGCTGGCCGGCGCTGCGCAGCTCTGGCGCTGCGTCTTCAGCAAGCGCCAGATAGAAGAGCGCATGGCAGCGCCGGATCTCCCTCTCTTCACCACTTGCCGCCAGCCGCTCCTGAGCGAACTCGCGGATCGACTCGAGCATGCCAAAGCGCGGCTCGCCGCCGGCCTGGTGCTCTCGGCGCACCAGGCTCGCGTCAACGAGTGCTACGAGGCTCTCCCACATCGCAGGGCCAGGCGGCTGCGTGCCCAGGGTGGAGCCTCTGCAGACTGCTTCGACGGCCTGCAGTGTGGCGCCACCGCGAAAGACCGCTAGGCGTCGAAAGAGCGTCTGCGCGGGCGGTGAGAGCAGATCGTAGCTCCAGGCCAGCGCGGCCCGCAGAGAGCGGTGGCGCGGCGGGAGGTCCGGCGCCCCGGCGGTAAGTAAGTCAAGTCGATACTCCAGGCGAGCCAGCAGGACCTCGGGAGGCAACGCCCGGCTGCTGGCCGCCGCGAGCTCGATGGCCAGCGGCAGGCCGTCGAGCCGCACGCAGAGCTCCGCTACTGCACGGGCGTTCCTCGTAGTCAAGCGGAAGCCGGCGTCCACCGCGCGGGCACGCTGGGTGAACAACGCCACCGCCGGAACCTGCGCCAGCACGTCGAGCGGCGGAAGCTGCCGGATATCGGGGAGCGCCAGCGGCGGAACTTCGAGGACGTGTTCCCAGCGTACGCGCAAGGGAGCCCGGCTGGTGACCAGCAGCGTGAGGTGCGAGCATACGGCCAGGAGCTCGGCCAGATGCACTCCCGCCGGGAGAACGTGCTCGAAGTTGTCCAGCAGGAGAAGCAGACGCTTGCCGGCCAGGGCGACCTGGAGGCGCTCCAGATCTGGAGTGCGCTCGGCCGCGAGGACGCCGAGCGCCTGCGCAATGGACGGTACCACAAGCGCGGCGTTGTGCACCGGCGCCAGATCGACGAACTCTGCCGTGCCGCCCAGCGCCGGGAGGACGTTCGCGGCGAGCGCAATGGCCAGACGCGTCTTGCCGGCTCCGGCTGCCCCGGTGAGCGTCAGCAGGCGTACGTCAGGACGCAGCAAGAGCTGGCGCGCCACCAGCAGCTCGCGCGTGCGCCCGATCAGCGGCGCTGGCTGCGCGGGCAGGCGCATACGGAGGGCGGTCCCGGACTGATCAAGACGTGTGCTCTGCATTGACCGCATGGAGCTGTTTCTACGCGTCGCACCAAGAGGCCCCGCCACGCGTTACGGCTGTGTCCAAGCTCGACCCCGGCGCAGCCGCGCTCCTGAGCAGGCGAGCATTTCACTTTCTATATTATAATGTACTTTACGCTGCATTAAATCTTAGATATGCCTAATCGCCCTTACTGTCAAGTATAGTCTTCCCAGCACGCCGGGCCAGGAAGTGCCGCAGCGGAATATGGCGGCTGCCCAAGCAGAAAGTTCCTGCGCCGCGCTGGCGTGCTATAGTGGCGGCCGCATGGCCCCTCTGAGGGCTCTCCTTCCACACCGACAGCACAAAGGGGCCAGATTTGGAGGTGGAGCGAACCATGGTAGTCACGCGTACCAGACCGCCGATCACAGCTGAACAGCTACGTGCGCTGATCGACCAGGTCCCGCGGGTTCGGCTGGCACACACGCCCACGCCGCTTGAAGAGCTGCCGCGGCTGGCTCAGGCCCTGGGCGGCCCGCGCTTGTTCGTCAAACGGGACGACCTCACCGGCCTGGCCTTTGGCGGCAACAAGGTGCGCAATCTGGAGTTCCGGCTGGCCGAGGCGCTCCAGGCCGGTGCCGACACCGTGATCATGTTCGTCGATATCCTGTCGAATTCAGCCCGCCAGACGGCTGCGGCCGCCACTCGCTGCGGCTTGCGCACCGTGCTCGTGCTGAAGGGTGAACGGCCGGACCACGTCACCGGCAATCTCCTGGTGGACTACTTGCTTGGGGCCGAGATCATCTTCGCACCTGATACCGCGGCCCAGCGGCGAGCGGTGGACCAGGCGGTCGAGCGGCTGCGGAGCCAGGGACGCCGGCCGTTCGTGCTCAACGACAGCCCCATGTTCGCCATCGCCGCGGCGCTGGCCTACGCCGCGGCGACCCTTGAGGTGCTCGACCAGCTCCGCAGCTACGGGATCGGTCCGGAGCGACTGCATCTGTACATCTCCTCTACGGGCAAGGGCCAGCCGGGGCTGGAGCTAGCTGTGCGGGCGCTGGGGCTGCCCGTGAAAGTAACGGGTGCAGCGGTGCACCACACCGATGGGGAGGCTAAGGCGTGGGTGGCACAAGGAGTGAACAATGCCGCAGCCTTCCTCGGCCTGGACCTTTACGTGAGCCCAGATGAGATCGACAACCGGGATGACTACGTCGGGCCGGGCTACGGTGTACCGTCAAACGCCGGCAACGAGGCGATGCTTCTGGCCGCGCGCACGGAAGGACTGCTGCTGGATCCAGTGTATACAGCCAAAGCGTTTGCGGCCATCATTGACGACGTGCGCTGTGGCCGGCTTGGTCGCGACGACACCGCGGTGTTCGTGCACACCGGGGGGCTGCCGCTCCTGTTCAACCTCGCTGAGCAGATTGCGCCACTGATCGTGCCGGAGTAAGCCGGCAGGGATAGGGTTCGCTGCTCTCAGGAGACAGACGCCGGAGATGATCATCGACTACCACGCCCACATCTTCCCGTTTCTGGGCGGAGCAAACGGCTTTCTCTCCGCCCAGGAGCACCTGCGCGTGCTCCAGCTCTACATGGTCGGGCACAGCCAGCAGTGCGGCGGCTGCGCGATCACAGCCTCGTCGAAGAAGAGACGCTGGCAGAGCTACCGCTGGACCGCCCGGCGCGGCTGCGCGAGGTAGGCTTCCACGTGGGAGCGCACGGGCGCTTCCTGTGGCGGCACCAGGGTGAGGAGCTGTCCATCCAGTTCATGCCGCCCTCGCTGCAAACCACTGCCTTTCCACCTGCGGCGCTGCTAGCCCAGATGGCGCATGCTGGCGTCGAGAGGGCTGTGCTGCAAAACGCCCACCTCTACGGCCGGCTCAACGAATACTTCGCCGTGGCCGTGGCCCCTACCCGGACCGGTTCATCGGGCTCGCCGAGGTCGATGAGCCGAAGGCCGATAGCGAGGCTGAGCTCCGTGACCTGCGTGCGGCTGTCTACACGCTGGGCCTCCGCGGCTTGTATTACGCGAATCGCGGTTTTCTGTTCGACCGCTACCAGCACACCTTCGATCACCCACGCTACGAGGTGCTCTGGGAGACCGTCCGTGCGCTAGGCATCCCCGTGTTCTAGGGACTCTTCGGTGTGCCGGCCATAACGATGCGAGCTACCTGGGCGAGATCGACCGCCTGGTGCGCTGGGCGGCGCAGCACCCGGACATCCCGTCGATGCTGGTCCACGGGATCAGCCCGCATCTTCTGGCCGGCACTCTGGAAGCCCCGCTCGAGCGGCTGCTCCGTACCGAACAGCTCTGGATCGAAGTGCTCTACCCCATAAGCTGGGGGCGCGCCCACGAGTATCCATATGCCGAGCTGCGGCCGGTGCTGCGTGGGCTCTACCGCCAGGCTGGAGCGCACCGGCTGGTGTGGGGCTCTGATATGCCGAACGTCGAGCGTAACTGCACGTATCGCCAGTTGCTCGACTACCTGCGCCGCTACTGCGATTTCATCCCGCCTTCTGATATGGACTGATATGGAGTGCATCCTCGGCGGCAGCCTGGCAGCGCTGTTCGGCCTGTCGTGATCCCGCTCGGTCATGATCCCTTGTTATCATCCCTTTGATGACGAAGGCGGGTGCCTTTTAGAGCTAGATAGCGTGGAGGTGACGCATATAATAAAGGCAACGATGTGGGCGGTGCGGCGGCACGTCAACCGGCGCGTGAGCGTGGAGCGCCGGGCCGCGGCCCGGGCAGATCTGCTGGGAAAACAGGGCACTGCAGGCCATTGCTGGACACACGTTCGTGCCGCGCAACGTGGCTGCCGGATGCCACAATAGGGCCGGTACCCCGAGCCACGGCGCGCCAGCGCCGGTGTAGCGCAGGGTGCCTGGCCGTCGCTGGCGCGACGGCCAGCGTGAGCACACGGCAGGAAGGTGGAGATGCTGGCGAAGGTGCTCTCCGGCACTGTGGTAGGGCTGGAGGCAGCGCTGGTGGAGGTGGAGATCGACCTGGCGAACGGCTTGCCGGGGTTCACCGTCGTCGGCCTGGGCGACACCGCCGTCCAGGAGGCGCGCGAGCGGGTGCGCGCGGCGATCCGGAATTCGGGAGCCTTCTTTCCGGGGCGGCGCATTACGGTAAATCTGGCCCCAGCCGACCTCAAGAAGGGAGGCACGGAGTTCGATCTGCCCATCGCTGCGGGCATCCTGCTGGCCAGCGAGCAGATTGTCCTGCCGGCCGGGGCTGACCTGAGCACAACGATGCTCGTCGGTGAGCTCTCGTTGGACGGCGCAGTGCGGCATGCCACTGGCGTGCTGCCCATGGTGGCGATGGCGCGCGAGCGCGGCCTCAGGACGGTGATTGTGCCCGCAGTGGATGCCAACGAGGCAGCGCTGATCGAGGGGGTGGAGGTCATTCCGGTCAGCAGCCTCGCTGCGCTGGTGGGGCATCTCTCCGGGCAGGCGCCGCAGCCAGCGCACTCTCATAACGGTCTGCCGTCGCCCGGCGATGTCGCGTACACGGTCCTGCTCGAGCACGTGAAAGGACAGGAGCACGTCAAGCGGGCCTTGGAGGTGGCGGCCGCCGGAGGGCATAACGTGCTGCTCAAGGGCCCTCCCGGCGCTGGGAAGACCCTGCTAGCGCGGTGCCTGCCGTCGATCCTGCCCCCGCTGGAGCTCGAGGAGGCGCTGGAAGTCACCAAGATTTACAGCGTTTGCGGGATGGTCACCCCGGAGCAGCCGCTGGTGCTCCAACGGCCCTTTCGTGCGCCGCACCATACGGTGTCGTATGCCGGGCTGGTGGGCGGGGGACGGTATCCGCGGCCCGGCGAGCTGAGCCTGGCGCACCGGGGGGTGCTCTTCCTGGACGAGCTGCCGGAGTTTGCCCCGAGTGTCCTCGAAGTGCTGCGCCAACCCCTGGAGGACGGCATCATCACGATCAGCCGCGCTGGTGGGACACTCACCTTCCCAGCCAAGGTGATTCTAGTGGGGGCGATGAACCCCTGCCCGTGCGTCGGCAAATACCATAGTGCCGAATCAAGTTGCCCGGGAACTGGTCATCACCGTCCCGCTCCCAGACGACAAGGGGCGAAGTGGCGACGGCCGGTCGAAGGTCCACCGCTTCCGCAGCCATTGGCTGGAACTCGGCCGACGGCTCCGCGACTTCCGCGCCCGCTATGGCGTGACGCAGACAGAGGTTGCCCGAGCGATCGGTGCGGGCGACGCCTCGACGGTCGCCCAGTGGGAGAGCCGCGTCAATGTGCCCGAGGGGATCCGGCGGGAATACCTGATCGAGCTCCTGGAGGGACGACGTTGGCGCGAGCTGCGGGCGGCCGCCAGCGTCGGTGAGGGCCTGCCGGAGTCTTGGCAACGGGGCGCGCGCTGGTACCGCCGTGCCTCGCGCGAGCGACGGTCACGCGAGACGGCGGGCGTGGTCGTGGCGGCCATCCTGGAAGAGTTGCGGGCAGCCCCCTCGGAGCAGGCCTTGCGCCAGCGGTACTGTGAGTGGGATGGTGAGTGGGTGCGCGGCGTGGCGGCTCGGCGGGGGTTTGGTGAGTCGCACCAGGTCGACCTCCGGCGCGTAGAAGACGCGGCGTTCGGGTTGCGGTGGCTCGAGCTCACGCACGGACTGCGCTTCGATCTGTGCCGCTCGCTGGTGTCGCAGCTCCCTCTGCGCCTTCTCGAAGGGGAGCCATGTGATACGTCGCCGGACCAGCAGGCGCGGCGTCCCGATGATGCATAGGATGACCTGGGGATGAGTGAACAAAACGATCAAACAGGGAGGTCAGACGCGAACCGCCGGCTTCCGCGGTCGCAGGGCTGGCGCCAGCGCGCGGAGGGGCTCCACTGGCAGCTCGCTCCCGATCCCTCCTGGATGCTGTCCGCCTCGGAGATCGGCGCCTTCACCTTCTGCCCGCAGGCCTGGTATCTCCAGCGTTGCCGCGTGCCCGTCACGGCCGAGACCGACGCGCGCCGCCAGGCCGGCAGCCGACGGCACCGTGAGATCGGGCGGCAGACGGACCTCGTCCGGGCGGCCGGCGCCCTACAGGCTGTGCTGCTCATCGCCATCGGCCTGGTGCTCCTCCTCCTGGCGGCACTGGTGCTCAGGGGGTTCGGATGAGCGTTGAGGTGCTGCTGCTCCTGTTGGCGCTGGCCGTGGCGGCGTACGTCCTGCTGGCCCGCTGGACCGGGAGCCGCCGGGCGGCGCTGGGCATCCCCGATGGCACGATCGTTTCGGCCGATGATGCGCTCATCCGCGCGCCGACCCTCCGTTCAGAGCGGCTGGGGCTGGTGGGCCGGTGTGATCACCTGCTGCGCGTGGATGGGGCGTACGTGCCCGTGGAGCAGAAGCCGAGCTCCCGGCCGAGCTCCCGCCGACTGCAGCAATCGCACATCCTCCAGGTCGGGGCGCTGTGCCTGCTAGTGCAGGACGTCTACGGCGTGCGCCCGCCCTACGGCGTCGTTGTGCTGGCGGACGGAACCCAGGAGCGGGTCACGTTCACCGAAGAGCTCGAGCGGGGCGTGGTGCTGACGATGGCCGAGATGCGCCGTATCCTCGCGACCGGGCAGCCGCCGGGCCCGCGCTGGATGGCGGCGAAGTGCCGCGCCTGCGGCTACCACCCGGTGTGCTGGGATGACGAGGAGAGCGGCTTAGTCGGCAATCATCGTCGTGGAGGCAGCGGCTAACCCATCGCAGCGGCGCTCCGAGCGCGAAGTAACCCTGAAGTAATCGAGAAGTAACTGAGGCGGCATGAAGCTGGAAAAGTCTGACCGGCAGCAGCCTTCGGCAGAGGCGCAGCGGCGGTGCCGCATGCCAGTGCCGGCCCACGCCGAGCTATGCCGCCGGGCAGGCATCAGGGTGCCCGGGAGATCGGGCGGCAGCGCCGGGCTGGTCATACTGATCGGCGGCGGAGATCACTGGCGGTTCCTTGCGCCAAGCCTCTGCGGATTCCAGGTGGTCAGACATACCAGTTCAGCGGGAGCATACCCGAGGGTCGCAAGAGGGCAGATGAGCGAGGGCCACTGCTCGCGGGGTCGGCCGTCATCCGTACGCCTCGTGCCCCTCGGCTGGTGGAGGGCGACTGGCGTCCGGCCAGAAGCGATCGGCCCCTGCGTACTTCCGGCATCCACACAACC
The DNA here is from genome assembly GCA_042408875.1 of Chloroflexota bacterium. GTDB lineage: Bacteria > Chloroflexota > UBA11872 > JBHOQS01 > JBHOQS01 > JBHOQS01. Next base: position 124,310 of record JBHOQS010000021.1, read on the forward strand.
TTGTGAGTGCCCATGCCGACGCTTGCCATGATCGAGTTCCCGCCATCCCGCAGCTGGGACGATCTGGAGGAACTCTGCTGGGATCTCTTCAGGACCGAGTGGAACGACCCAAACGCCGTGCGCCACGGCCGGCAGGGGCAGGCTCAGGCCGGCGTTGACATCTACGGTCGACGGAACGGACGCGGGCCGTATATCGGCGTGCAGTGCAAGGCGCATGGCCCGCGCGGGACCTTGACTCTGCCCGAACTTCGGGATGAAGTGCGCAAAGCCGAGATGTTCGAGCCCCCGCTCGCCGAGCTCGTCATCGCCACCACCGCGCCACGTGACGCTGCGCTCCAGCGAGCTGTCCGCCTGCTCACGCAGGAGCGTGAGGCGACCGGCCGCTTCGGCGTCTACGTCCGTTTCTGGGAGGACCTCGCCGCCCGGCTGGCGCTCGATCGGGCAATGGCCAAGCGTCACTACCCGCAATTGTTCGCGGCAGAGGAGCCGCCCTGCCGGCCTAGTGCGCGGGGGGGCGGGGCCGCCGGCGACGCCGCCTCCGCCTTAGG
>JBHOQS010000028.1:0-39444 GCA_042408875.1 Chloroflexota bacterium
CGGACGGGTCCGCTCGGTCGTCGTGACCAAGCTCGACCGGATCAGCCGCTCGCTGGCGGACCTGCTGGACCTGATGCGCCTCTTCGAGCAGCACGGGGTCAAGTTCGTCTCGCTGCGCGACAACATCGACACGAGCGGCCCGGTCGGCCGCTTCATGCTCCACATCCTCGGCGCGATCGCTGAGCTGGAGCGGGCCATCACCGCCGAGCGGGTGGCCGAGGACATGAAGCTGCGCGCCCGGCGGGGCAAGTGGAACGGGGGCCTGACGCCGTACGGCCGCCGGCTGGTGGATGGTCGACTCGAGATCGTGGCCGAGGAGGCCGCCGTCCTCCGACGGATGCGCGAGCTGCTCTGCGACAAGCGGAGCTGGCGCGGGGTGGCGATCGCACTCAACCGCGAGGGGAAGCGGTCGCGCGGCTGGGAGCCGCTGGAACGGGACGGACGAGTGGTGCGCAAGGGCAAGCCGCCGGCCGAGTGGACGCCGGAGACGGTCAAGCGCGTGCTGCTCCAGCCGATCAATGTCGGGACGCTGGTCTACAACCGGCGCCGCCCGAAAGGACGGACCCACGTGGCGCGGCCGGCCGAGGAGCACGTGGTGGTCGAGGGCTTCTGCGCGCCGATCTTCACCCGGGAGGAGATGGACGAGCTGCTGCGGCTCGCGGCCGAGATCGAGGGGGAGCCGCCGGCGCGGGCCGGCAGCACCTACCTGCTCTCCGGGCTGGTCTTTTGCCAGTGCGGGGCGAAGATGTATCCGGTCAAGAACTACGTCGAGACCCGACGGGGGCGCCGCCCGGTAGTCTACTACCGCTGTCGGCGGGCGAGCCACGCGGGGACGTGCACGATGCGCCAGGTGCCGGCAGCGGTGCTCGAGCCGCTGGTGGTGCGCGAGCTGCAGGCGTTGGGGCTGGACCCCGAGCGGCTCCGAGTGCTGGCGGGCGCGGCCGAGGCCCGGTTCGCCGGAGCGATCCAGCCCCTATTCGAGCGCCGGGCGGCGTTGGCCGGGGAGCTGGAGCGGCTGGCAAGTCGGCACGAGGCGCTCCTCGAGTTGGCCGAGGACCGTCTGATCGGCAAGGCGGAGTTCGCCGCGCGGAAGGCGCGGCTGGACGAGGGGCGGACGGCGGCGACGACGGAGCTGGCCGCCGTCGAGCGGGAGCTGCGGGCCCGGGCGGCGACGGCGATCGACCTGGCCGGGGCGCTGGCGGGACTCGAGCGGCTGAGCGACGTGTACGAGGAGTTGGAGGAAGTCGCCGAGCGGCGGCGGCTCCTGGAGACCTGCCTGAGCCGCCTGATTGTGCGTGAGGACTGCGTTGAGCTACACGCACCGGCCTATCCGACGATCGTCGTCCCGCTTGAGAGCAGCACGCCGGTGGCTGTCGACTAGGGCCATCAAGCCGGGGACTGCCAGCGATCCCTACGTGACTATGACAGGACGAGCTGGTTGGGCACGAGGGACAGTTGGCGTTGCGCAACGAACCGAGGAAAGCAGTCGCGATAGCGCCCGAGTCCGTGCAGCTCGTCGCTCAGCCTTGCTCTCCCAGCTTCGTCGGGCCGGCCATTCGCAGACGAAGCCCGGCGCGTAGCCGACGCCAAGCGGCCCATGCTCACTCGCGTCTCGCTTCCAACGGCAGGCTTGAGACACCGGCTTGCGCGAATCTGCAGAGACGCGGCGAACTCGCGTGCTGCTCCGTCGTGATCTCGGCACGGGTGCTCGGTCCGTCATTGCTCGGCCACGCCGCTTGGCGGCAGAGGGCCCAGACCGGCCTAGTTCGCCTCAGGCTTGTATCCCTCTAGCTCCAGACGGTCAGGAACCGGCTGCTGCCCCAGCCCGCAACTTCGGGCCTTCAGGCGCACGGTGTAGTCGCCGGACAGTACGGCGACGTTCGCGCCTCGATGCGTCCATCGGAAGTCCAGCGCGTCTGCAACGATCCGGTCGTCGGGGTCATCCGGGTCGAAGTCGCTGGGAATCGGTGGTTCACGGTCTCGCAGTAGGAGCTCCACCCCACGCCGCACAGGTGCTGGCGTGCCGGGCGGCACGCCGAGCGCGTACTTGCCGAAGAGCGGCAAGACCTGACGGGCGCGCTTCTGCTGGCGCGGGTGCTCTCGGTCCGACTTGTACCGGTCGAGGGCTCGCAGGACGGCGGTCGGCACTACGAGGACGACGGCCGCGCAACCTAACTCCTTGGGCCAATCGACTTGGTCGAAGAGCGCGTACTGGAGAAATACATTGGCGTCGCTGAAGCACCACGTCTTCGCAAGATCAGCAGGGCTGAGCTCTATCCGGCCTTCGAGCTCACCGACACGACGCAGGAGTGCCTCCGGGTCAATCCCGAGCCCGCGGAGTGTGTTGCTCGCGTCCGTGTCGACTATCGCCTTGACTAGGTGCCACTCGCGGAGCCCGTGGGCGCCTTCGCGCTCGGCGAGTGCTTCGGCCTCCGAGAGAAGCAGCGAGAGCGCTCGCCCCGACTTACTTCGTAGCTCGCCGGGGTTGACCTGCCCGAACCTCCCCTTCACGCGGTCTGGTTCCGGCACCTGCGCCATCACCGTCGACCGCCGAGCCCGCTGCCACACCCCATCCTCGTTCAAAGCCGCCGGAAGTGCCCCGACCGTTGGCGACAGCTTCGCGAGGGTGATGACCGCCCAGTCATAGAAGAGATCACCCACGGGATCTACGACCCCGTGGAGTGCGTTCACGACGACATCGACAGATGAGTTGCGCAAACGGTTCCTTGATAGCGCCATTTGTCGAGCTGTCCTCCCGCCGCAAGGTGGCCTGCTGCACAGGTCAGGTTCGCAGATAGCATTGTACTCGATTAGGCACCACTAGACACGAAGCATATAATGGGGGCGAGCACCAACTCGGTGGTGGACCGTGGACGATTACCTCAACATAGTCGAGGCAACGCGCTACCTGGGAGTCAGCCGCATGACCGTCTACAAGCTGATCCGAGAGGGCAAGCTGCCAACTTTTCGGAGCGAGGTCAATCGCGCTGTCCGGCTTGTGCGCCGTGCGGATCTCGACCGGTTACGACAGCCGCGGCCGATCAAGAGCCAGACAAAGGAGAAGCGATGAGGCGACGGGAAGCCGAACAGTGGGATGCCGGGTACGTGCGGGTCTCGACCGACATGCAGGTGGAGCGGGATGCCTTCCAGAACCAGGTGCAGGCGCTCGAGGCGTACGCCGCCGCGCACGCTCTCAGGCTCCGCGTCTACAAGGACGAGGGCATCTCGGCCAAGGACACGGATCGCCCCGACCTTCGGCGGCTCGTAGCCGATGTGCAGGCCGGCCGCGTGCGCTCCGTGCTGGTCACCAAGCTCGACCGGATCAGCCGCTCGCTGGCTGACCTGCTCGACCTGATGCGCTTGTTCGAGGAGCATGGTGTCAAGTTCGTCTCGCTGCGGGACAACATCGACACGAGTGGCCCCGTCGGGCGCTTCATGCTCCACATCCTCGGCGCGATCGCCGAGCTCGAGCGCGGCATCACCGCCGAGCGGGTGGCCGAGGACATGAAGCTGCGGGCGCAGCGGCAGAAGTGGAACGGCGGACTGGCCCCGTACGGGCGGCGGATGGAGGACGGGCAGCTGAAGATCGTGCCCGAGGAGGCGGCCGTCCTACGGCGCATGCGCGACCTGTTCCTCGAGAAGCGGAGCTGGCGGGGCGTGGCGGTGGCGCTGAACCGCGAGGGGGTACGGACACGCGGCTGGGAGCCGGTCGAGCGCGACGGGCGGCTCGTCCGCAAGGGCCACGCGCCCGCCGAGTGGACCCCAACGTCGGTCAAACGCGTGCTGCTCCAGCCGATCAACGCCGGGACCCTCGTCTACAATCGCCGTCGAACGAAGGGGAAGACGGCGGTTGCCCGCCCGGCCGAGGAGCACGTGGTGGTGGAGCATTTCTGCGAGCCCATCTTCACGCCCGAGGAATTGGACGAGTTGCGGCGCGTGGCGGCGGAGGTCGCCGGAACCCCGCCGGGCGCGCTCGGCAGCCCCCACCTGCTCTCGGGCCTGATCGAGTGCGCCTGCGGCGAGAAGATGTACGGAATGTACAACGCCGTGATTACGAAGCGGGGCCGCTACCGGGTGGCTTACTACCGCTGCCGCCGGGCGATGCACAAGGGGACCTGCCGGTCGAAGTACGTCCCGGCCGCCGTCATCGAGCCGGTGGTAGTCGAGGCGCTCTGCCAGCTCGGACTCGACCCGGAGCACCTGCGTGTGCTCGCCGGCGAGGCGCAGGCGATGTTCGAAGCCGAGGTGCGTCCGCTCCTTGAGCGACGCGAGGCGGCAACCCGAGCGGTGGAACGCCTGACGAGCCGACTTGATGCGCTGCTCGAGCTGGCGGAAGATCGGCTGCTGACCAAGGAGGAGTTCGCCGCTCGCAAGGCGCGGCTCGAGGGCGAACGGGCGGCTCGCCAGGCAGAGCTGGCGATGGTCGAGGCGGAGATCGCGGCCCGCTCCTCGTCAGCCATCGACGTCGAGGCGACCGCGCGCCGGCTGCGGCGGCTGGGTGACGTCTTCGACGAGCTGGAGGGCACGGTCGAGCGGCGCGCCCTGCTGGCCACCTGCCTCAAGCGGGTGGTGGTCCGGCCGGGCGAGCTGGAGCTGCACGTGCCGGCTTACCCGGTGTTCTTGGCCGGGGCTGAAGCGATTGGCGAGGTTTCCAGCCAGGTTCATCGTGCGGCCGCGGACGGGGCCCGCAATGGCGCCGTCTCGGCCAGCGTGGAGGCGGAATTCCCGTGGGGCGTGAGCGGCGCGAACTCAGAAAACTATGGTATTTGCCGACGCATGGGTGCCCGTGCGGGTACTTCGGTGATAGCTTGCGCGCCTGCACCTGCTCCCCGGCAGCAGTGACCCGCTACCAGCGCCGGCTCTCCGGCCCCTTGCTCGATCGTATCGACCTCCATGTGGAGGTCCCCCGTGTGGACTACGAGAAGCTGACCACCCGCCACCTAGGCGAGCCGTCTGCGGAGGTGCGCCGCCGTGTGCAGGCGGCGCGGCTGCGCCAGCGGGAGCGGCTGCGCGGGACGCGGGCCACCTGCAATGCCGAGATGGGGCCGGCGGAAGTACACCGCTTCTGCGGCACCGATGCCGCCGCCCAGAGCCTGCTGAAGGCGGCCATGCGCCAGCTGCAACTCTCGGCGCGGTCGTTCCATCGTGTCCTGAAGCTGGCGCGGACGATCGCTGACCTCGTAGGGGAGGAGCAAATCGGTGCCGCGCACGTGGCTGAGGCGCTCCAGTACCGCCCTCGGGAGCATCTATAGCAACTAGGGCACGCACGGCCCGCTACCGCTCCAGCGGTTGGCCGCTCTGCGTTGTGCCTGCTCCTGCTCAATGCCCAGGGCGTGGATCAGACGGTCGCGCGCCTTTTTCCGGGCATACTCGGAGTCGGAGCTGGGGTGCCCGCTGGGCCCCAGTGCTTGGCCCGTTTCCAGCGCACCTCAAGGGGCTTCAGCACCAAGCGAATCGTTTCGCCGGTGACACGCTCCTGGGTGATGCCCTGTGTGAAGCTGGCCTCGGCCGCCAGTTCGAGGGTCCAAACCCCGGTCGGCTTGCCAAACTGGCACGGGCTTTGGTGCAAAAGGGTGCGGAGTTGCTCGTGGGCAGCCGCACTGAGCTTGGTGCGCGGACGGTGCGGTCGATTTCGACCGTCGTATCAACTAGGCGTCGATGCCCTGCACTTCGAAGGCACGGCTGACGGTGCGGACGGTCCGGTCGTTGCAGCCGACGGCCCGCGCAATCTCTGGCGGGCGTTCGCCACGAGAGCTGGCGAGCAGGATCTGGCAACGGCGGAGGACAAAGGCATCGTTCGAGCGCAGCCCAGCCTCCAGGCAGATACGCTCGACACAGGTCAGCGGACGCACAACGACTGACTTTCTCATGCTAACCATGGTGCCATTATCTTCCGCCATTCCCAAAAACGACCTTGGTCCTGCACTAGGCAGATACGGCTCTCTGGGAACCGGTGCAGGCAACGTGTGCCACGGAAGGAGAGCCCTTCTCGTTCCCCTTCGGGGGCATCAGTCCCTTGAGCTTGAAGGCAGACGGGACGGCTCGGGCCGTCCCGCCTGGAGCGAGCCGGTGGCGAGCTCAGCCCTCAGCTCACCGCTCTCTTCACAAGCGCCGCGATCTTGGCCTCTTCGGCGGCAGTCAGCTCCTTCAGCGCGAAGGAGGTCGGCCACATGTTGCCTTCATCGAGGTTCGCCGTAGAGTTGAAGCCGAGCGTCGCGTACCGCTCCTTGAACTTCGACGCGGGCGTGAAGAAGCAGACGACCTTGCCCTCCTTGTTGGCATACGCGGGCATCCCGTACCAGGTCTTCGGCGCGAGGTCCGGCGCGCTGGCCTTGATGATCGCATGGATCCGCTCGGCCATGGTGTGGTCTGGTTCCGGCATCTCAGCGATCTTGGCGAGCACGGCGCGTTCCCCGTCCGCCTTGCCCGCGCCCTGGCCACGGCGCGCTTCCGCTTTCAGCTCCTGTGCGCGCTCCTTCATCGCAGCTCGTTCCTCGGCCGTGAACCCCTCGAACGACTCGTCGCTTGCAGTGGCGCGCTTGGCGGACTTCTCCCTGTCATCCATTGCAGGTTTCCTCCTCTGCGAGTCTTATGCGAGTCTTATATGTGAGTATTATGTGAGCATTATGTGAGTATCAATGAATATACGGCTTAAATGGGTGTGCGGCTTAAAAGAGAACGTCCTCATACTAGCGAGGACGCGCTGTGAAGGCGACACCTAGAGCTGCGCATTATACATCACACATCAGGCGGCGTGGCTGGTGCAACGAGCAAATCTGGATCGGTTGCAGAGGAGGTGTCCGCGGGCATCCGGCAGGAAAACATCGAGCGAGCGGCACGGCGGGCCAGGCTGCTCGGCCGGGCGCTGGGTACGCCGGAGGCAGTAGTCGCGGCTGCGGCCAGAGGTACAGCGACCCCGGGGCGCGGTCGCTTGCCGTGGAGTGGGGTCTGCGGTACCCTCGACGGTCATGAGCAATCGCATGGCGGCTGATACACAGCGCCTCCCCCAGCGTTCTCGGCGACGCCAGGCCACTGCCAGAGGCTATGCCCAGGGATGGAGCACCCGCTGATCAGTCCTCAGCGGCTGCCGCGGGCGACCCAGGCCACGATATCGGCTCGGCTGACAATCCCAACGAGCCGGCCGCTCCGCATCACCGGCACGCGCTTGATGTTCCTGGCGGCCATCAGAGCGGCGATCTCCCCGGCGGGGGTATCTTCCTCGACGGTTACGACCTCACGGGTCATGATGTCTGCGACAGTCCGCCCCTGTTTGGCGATAACATCGCCCTCGCTCACGATACCGATCAGGCGCCCCTCGTCATCTACCACCGGCATCCCACTGACGCGGTGGTAGACTAGACGCTGCGCCAGCTCCTGCACGGGCAGGTCCGGCGGCACCGTGAGGACATCCGGGGTCATGAGATCACGTGCGACGGTTACCGCACCGGCATGTGGCGCAGCCACGGCCGGCGCGAACAGGTCGCTCGCCGCGCTCTGGGCCCGCCGCCGGTGCAGGGCGGCCGGTTCATCTTCCAAGAGCACACCGACGCAATCGGTGTGTACCTCAAAAGTGAGGACGCGTTCGTTCTCCAGCGCCAGCGTGCCGCGGATGAGTTTGGCGCGCTCCACCGCCTGGTCTTCAGGTACGTCGGGAGGCACAACGATAGTAAGCTCACCGCCACGCACCGCCAGGATCAACGCCTGGTCGGACTCCTGCGCCTCTAGCCCCTCGATCGCCGGGTCTGGCTCCCCGATGAACGCGTCTTGCAGGTTCACGCGCTTCATGTTTGCCAGGCTCCTCTCTGGCAGCTGCACGGGCCGGGGCCACACAGCCGTCATGACCCCACAAACCTGCCTCAGCCCTCGCCAAACCAGATGCGTAGGGCCGTCCGGCCCATCACCCAGGCCCGCTCCTCCTCCGTACGATAGGGAAAGCGCTCGAGCGCGAAACGGAGTGTGTTGCGATAGCCTTCGCGGCCTGACACCGGCGGGAAGTCCGATGCCCACATCAGCCGCTCAGGACCGAATGCCTCCAGAGCCATCTGCACGTACGGCAGCGCATCCTCGTGCGGCCACGGTGTTCGCGACGGCACATGGAGGCTGGAGATCTTCATGCTCACATGTGGGTACTGCGCCAGGTCCAGCACGCGGCGGTAGAGGGGGTATGGCGCGACCTCGTCTCGGGAGGGATGTCCCAGATGCTCGACGACAAGCGTGAGGCGGCGAAAACGCTGCGCCAGTTCAGCCGTCTCGGGTGCTGCCAGCCCCTGGAGCGTGCCAGCCAGGCTGACGCACAGACCCAGCTCATCCACCGTCTCCCACAGCGCCAGCGGATCGGCGCCCGGGGAGCGGTCATCGCAGCGCAGGCGAATGCCGCGGACTTCGGGGTTCTGCGCCCACTGTCGTAGGCGCTCCGGGGCGTCAGGCTGCCTCACGTCGACCAGGACACACACGCAGAACCGGCCAGGGAAGCGCCGGGCGCACTCGATCAGGTAGCGGTTGTCGTACTGGCCCATGTGCTGGACCAGCACTGCCTTCTCCACCTCGTGGCGAAACATCTGGTCTACCAGCGATTCAATCGGCTCGTACTTCTCCAGGCCGGCGTGGGCGTGCGTATCCACAATGCGCATGCGAAGTACATCCTCCGGCGATTGGCTGTGTAAATGCTGTGTTGATGCGCGCTATGCTCGCGCGGCCTCAGTGTACCTGCCCGGCGCAGCGGTGGCAAGCAGAGGGGAAGGCATCATGCGTAGTGCGCGATACAGAGGCCTTGCCGGGCTACCCCGCCGTCAGGCCAGGCATCTGCAAGTGTTATGAGCTATGATGCCAGCCCCGGAGCATCACGGGCAGCACAGGCGCTCATACGCACGAGGAGGGCTGACGCACTACGTGTTACGAATTATGTATTGCGGATCGCCCACTATCGTTAATCATCACACTACGCCCTCCTCTTCAGCCGGTGGATCGTCACTGAGGGATCGGCTGCGGGCGAGGCCCGTGGGAGGCGGTCGATGAGCCAGCCTTGCTCGCGCAAGATCTCGAGGAACGCGGCAGCAGCCGGGCGGCCTGGCTCAGCCAGCCACACTTCACCACCGTCTGCGACGAGCCGGGGCACCAGCGCGGCCAGCGGCGCGACGTCGCGGCGCTCATAGAGCACATCGGAGGCGAGGACCAGGTCGAAGCATCCCAGGCCAGACGGTGGCTTGCGCCAGTCCAGGTTTAAGGTGGCGATGGGGTAGCCGAGGTTGACCAGGGCATTGTAGCGTACGAACTCCAGCGCCGCGTCGTAGTAGTCCGTGGCCAGCACATGAGCACCCACCGCTGCGGCGGCGATCGAGGGCAGCCCCAGGCCGCAGCCCAGCTCGATCACTTGCCGGCCAGCCACCTGCTCGGCCTGCTCCAGCACGGCTCCGGCCAGCGTGATCGCGCTGGGCCAGAGCCGCGCCCAGTATGGCAGGCGCTCGTCCCGGCGGAACTCCTCATGGTCGATCAAGGCCTCCATCTCACGGGGATGCGCTAGTTTGAAGCGCCGGCTGCCAATCACGAGCCGGCGGTGCACCAGCTCATACTGTCGTGTCAGGCGTGCACGCAGAGCGCCGACAGACTCATATGGCCACTCGGCGGCAGTCACGCTCCTCAGAGGATCAGGCATACCCATGGCGTTACGGTCACTTCCAATCATGGTGAGTTGTCACACGCTTGCTAGCACTCACAATGATCTAGCAACCGCCTTGCAAACCTAGTTTATCCTTCAGCGTAGCACAGTGCGGGCCATCACCGGCACGTGGCTGTGGTACACTGGCCGCGGGAGCATGGCGTCCATGACTACTCGTCGCGCGGTCCTGGCGATGCTGCTGGCAGCGCGGGGAAGCTCCGCCTTGCTGCGGACTGCGCTGGCAACGAACCCTGTGGAAGGAGCGACAGTGCTGCTGCGCCACGGCATTGCTGAGTGGCTGTCCACCGGATGGCTGAGGGGGTGTGTTGCGCGCGCCGGCGCGCTGATCCCGGAGACAAACGACGGCACGTATACCTCGGCGCCGCTGGCGCTCGAGCCCCCGCAGGAGCGGTTGGTGCTCTCCTGGCAGGCGCTGGCCCCTGGCGGGGCCTGGCTGGAGTTCGAGCTTCGAGCACGACCAGCCGGCCGCACTACCTGGAGTGCGTGGGTCCCGGCCGGACGTTGGGGACCAGGAACGCGTGCGGCCAGCGGCGGCCGCCGTGCTGCAGGCACGGCCGTCCTCGATGTGGACACCCTGATTGCCGCAGACGGCAAGCGCTTCGCCGAGGCGCAATACCGTGTGCACCTGCACAGCGCTGGCTCTGGCCCGCCGCACCTGTCTGGGGTGACACTCCTGGCGTTCACGCCGGGCGCGCCGCCTCCTCTCACACGCGTGTGGTCGCCAGCGTGGGGCCGGGTGCTGGATGTGCCGGAGCGGTCACAACTCGCTGAAGACCCAATGCTCGCCCGGGAGATCTGCAGCCCGACCAGCCTGGCCATGGTCCTGGCCTCCTACGGCCGGGACCTTCCCCTCCGCGCAGTCGCTGAGGCTGTGTTCGATCATCGCGCCCGCATCTATGGCACGTGGCCGCTTAACACAGCGTTCGCCAGCAGCTTGGGCGTGCCGATGGTCGTGGACCGCTTCGAGCGGATGGAGCAACTGGAGGAAGAGATCATCGCCGGACGGCCGGTGGTGATCAGTCACCGCTGGTCGCCCGGACAGCTCCGCGGCGCGCCTCTTCCGGCCAGCGCAGGCCATCTGGTCGTGGTCGCAGGCTTCACCACCGAGGGCGACGTGGTGGTGAACGATCCGTACGCTGATCTCAGTGCAGGCGAACCGGTGCGGCGGACCTATCGCCGCGAGGACCTCCACCGCACCTGGCTCTGGCAAGGGAACGGGATTGTCTACCGCATCTGTGGAGAGATCAGCTCTCCTGGATCGTGATGCGGGTGATCTTCACTTCGTTGATCGGGGCAGAATTCGCCCCGTCTGCGCCCAGGCGGGTCGGGACACTGGCGATCTTGTCAACCACGTCCATGCCTTGTGTGACACGGCCGAAGATGCTGTAGTTCTTGGGCAGCCGGCCGCGCAGGTCCACATGGCAGATGAAGAACTGCGAGCCATTCGTGTTCGGGCCGGCGTTGGCCATGGCCAGCGTGCCCGGCTCGTAGTCGCGGTTAGGCGGGATCTCGTCGGCGAAGCGGTAGCCGGGGCCGCCGCGACCGGTGCCAGTGGGGTCGCCGGTCTGGATCATGAAGCCCTTGATCACCCGATGGAAGATAACCCCGTCATAGAAGCCCTCACGGGCCAGGAAGACGAAGTTATTAACCGTCTGCGGCGCCTCTTTGGCGTAGAGTTCCGCGGTGATCGTGCCCATGGTGGTCTCGATAGTCGCGGTATATCGCTGATTGGGGTCGATCTGCATGGGTGGGGGTGCCGGGTACTGCTTGGGCACGCGCTGTCCTCCTCTCGTTGTCTGCGGTGTCTGAGCCGGCGCGACGCCCGGCTGACCTGTGCTGTTCACGCCGGCAGAGGTGTCTGCGCTCTTCGGGGACGCGCACGCCACGATGGCTATGGCTGCCATGACTGCGAGCGCAGCCGGAAGAACGCCAAAACGAACGCTGATAAACACCTGCATCGCCTCTCACGCCTGCGCGGATGGCTCCCCACATGCTCCCAGCGTGGCACCTGCGGCCGGGCCGTGCGGTGCACACCTCCCAACCGTCGCGGACACATGGACGATAATACCACAGGGAGGGACGAACAGCCCCATCGGGCGGCTTCGGGCTGCTTTGCCGGGCACGAGCGAGGTGCTAGAATACGTGCCGCGTCAGGGCAGGAGAAGGAGGTTTTTGAGGTTCTGTGGAGGAACGGGAACGTGATCTTGACGGCTGGCGAGAGGCCATCGACCGGCTGGACCGGCAGATCGTCGCCTTGCTGGAGGAGCGGGCCGAAGTAGCTCGCCAGATTGGCAAGCTCAAGGCCGCGCGCGGTGAGCCGGTGTATGTGCCGGCGCGCGAGCAGGCCGTCCTTGATCGCGTGGTGACTATCTCTCGGGGCGTGCTCCGCCCCGAGCACCTGCGAGCGATCTACACCGAGATCCTGTCGGCGTGCCGCGCGGTGCAGCAGCCCTTGCGGGTGGCCTATTTCGGCCAGTTCGGGAGTTTCACGCACCAGGCCGCGCTCGCCCGCTTCGGCAGCGCAGCAGAGTTTGTGCCGGCACGCAGCATGGCCGACGTATTCTTGCTTACCGAGAAGGGGCACACCGACTTCGGCGTGGTGCCGGTGGAGAACTCGACCGCTGGAGCGGTAATTGATGCCCTGGACACCTTCGTCGAGTCGCCGCTGAAGATCTGCGCCGAGGTCACCCTCCCTATCACCCACCATCTGCTGTCGCACAGCCCGCTACACGAGATCAAGCGGGTCTACTCGATCGGGCAGGCGCTGGCGCAGTGCCGTCGCTGGCTGGCGGAGAACCTGCCGCACGCCGACCTCATCGAAGTCGGCAGCACCACCGAAGGAGCCGAACGCGCCAGTCGAGAGCATGACGCCGCGGCCGTGGCGTCCGAGCTAGCAGCGCGGCATTTCGGCGTCCCGGTGCAGCAGGCGCAGATCCAGGACTTCTCGAGTAATGTGACGCGCTTCCTGGTCATCGGCAAGCAGATGAGTGCCCGCACTGGCCGTGATAAGACCGGGCTGATCTTCGGTGTGCACGACCGGCCCGGCGCGCTCCGAGACGCCCTGGATGCGTTCGCCCGCCGCGGGATCAATCTCACGCGCATCGAATCGCGCCCGTCGAAGCGGAAGCCGTGGGAGTACTTGTTCTTCGCTGACCTGGTCGGGCACCCGGAGGAGCCGGCGGTGGCAGAAGCGCTGGCCGAGCTGGAGCAGCAGTGCACCTTCGTCAAGGTGTTGGGCGCTTGGCCCATGGAGTGACTCACCAATGGAGCTGGAGACCCTTATTCGCGATGTGCCCAACTTCCCGAAGCAGGGCATCATCTTCAAGGACATCACCACCCTGCTGAAGGTGCCGGAGGCATTCCGCTTTGCCATCGATGCCATGACGGAGCGCTACCGTTCGCATGGTGTGGATGTCGTCGTGGCCATTGAGTCGCGGGGATTCATCTTCGGCGCTCCGGTCGCCTATAACCTCAACGCGGCATTCGTTCCGGTGCGCAAGCTGGGCAAGCTTCCGGCGCCCAGTGTGTCCCTGGAGTACCGCCTGGAGTATGGTACGGCCACGCTGGAGATCCACAAGGACGCGATCGTCCCCGGGCAGCGCGTGCTGGTCGTAGACGACCTCCTGGCGACCGGCGGATCGGTGAGCGCGACGATCCGGCTGGTCGAGCAATTGGGCGGCAAGGTCGTTGGCACTGCCTTCTTGATCGAGCTCGCCTTCCTGAACGGCCGGGAGCGCCTGCGCGGCTACGAGGTCTTCGCCCTGATCCGGTACTGAGCGCGCCGGTGTGGCCCGCCGGCACCTGATCGTATCCGGAGACGGGCCCGAGCTAGCGCCGGATCGCCTTCTGAAGGAGATAGCCACCCACCGCGATGGCGGTAAAGACGACCGCCCCATAGAAAGCTACCGGCATGGTATTCACCGGCGCGGTGCGGCTGCGGGCAGGGCGAGGCGGGGCTCCCTGGGCCGGTGTCGCCTGTCGGGCAGGCTCCGCCTGGCCCTGGGGTGCCGCGCGCAGCGGCTCGGCCTGCCGCTCCCGACCGGCTGGCGCAGCGTCCGCCGCGCTCTCCAGCGCGCCGGGTTGTGCCGGCAGTGCCCCTCGCTCGGCATCAGCCGCGGCGGGCGCGGCTTTCTCGGCCGCCGGGGGTGCGGAGGCTGCCGGTGCCAGCGCCGTCACGCCGGTAGCGCGCCGCGCCGCGGCCGGGCTCATCGTCAGAGTCTGGACCAGCGCCACGATGAACAGCACTGACGCGACGGTGGCGGAGATGCCCCAGATCGGCGTGAGCCAGTTTCTCAGGAAGCTCAGCAGCTGGTCGAACGGACCTGCCGGTGCCGGTTCGAACTCCAGGGCGAAGCTGCGCGGCGCCCGTACCAGCGGCAGGGCTTCGAGGGCGTTACGCACGGCGCGCAGTTCCTCCAGTTCCTGCGCGCAGACGCGACAGGCATGCACGTGCTCTGCCATAGCCACGCGCTGCTCCTCTGGCAGTTCTCCGTCGAGGTACGCGTTGAGTAACTCGAGCTGCTCGTCGTCGATACGGCTGTCAACTCTGTGCATGTCTACGCATGTCTAGCATGTCTGTCCACGCATGTCTTCGTCGGTCCATGCATGGAACCTGCCGCTGGCGCTGAGGGTGGCCATCCGGCCCAGGCTCTTTGTCGGTCCATGCCATGGAACCTGCGCCAGGTCGCGTCTGGATACATCTCGGTAGTCCCACGACGGTCGTCGGCAGTCCCACGACGTCGAAGATGGGGCTGCTAAGCAGGTGGGCAGGCGTCGCTGCCCGGCCCGGCTCGAGGCCTGCCCTACGGTGTTATGGCTACCCATTCTCTAGACGCTCCGCGCCGGCAAGAAGTTCCCCGTGTGCGCGCAGGAAGTCGCGAAGCTGGGCACGGCCGCGGCTGATGCGCGATTTCACCGTGCCGAGCGGCACTCCTTCGACCTGGGCGATCTCCTGGTAATCCAGCCCATAGACATCGTGGAGGAGAAGGGCCGTCCGCTGCTCGATTGGCAGCTCCAGCAGGCCGGCCTGCAGCAGCTCACGGAGTTCGCGCCGCTCGACGGCGCGCTCTGGATGCTCGATGACATGCGTAGGGGTCACAAGCGCCGCCGGATTGTGCTCGAGGACGTCGTCGAGTGAGTCTGTGGGGCGGCGCCGGCGGCGCCGGTGCTCGTCGTAGCAGACGTTGGCGGCGATGCGCAAGAGCCAGGCGCGGAACGCGCCACCGCGGTACGACCCCAGGGCCTCGTAGGCAGCTAGGAAGGTCTCCTGCGTGGCATCCTCCGCCGCAGCAGGCTCACCGAGCACGCGCAGGCAGAGGGTATACACTTGGTCCTGGTATCGCGCCACCAGGCGGTTGAAAGCAGCCGGGTCGCCACGTCGAGCGCGGGCGGCCAGATCGTCATCGTACACAGAGCAGCAAGCTTCCTTGACGGTGCTGCGCGCGGACCGTATACTGACAGTAACAGGGCGGGGCGAACATTCCTGTGGGCAATATGTACCTCACGGCACAGTCGTGCCCCGCGCAGAACCTCGACGCGTCCGCAGTATACCACAAGGCTCTCGACCTCATCGCTCATGTACAGCGCGTGCGTCTATGCACGGCAGGCACGCATGGACTGCTGCGCTGCTCACCATATGGTCTCTCCACCATTGTTTGCGACGAACCAGCGTGGCAGAATTATTTTACAGGAGACGTTCCACGCCTGGAGAGGCTTACGATAGGACGATATATAGGTGATGGCCTATGCACATTGCGGTACTGACTGGCGGCGGTGACTGCCCGGGCTTGAATGCAGCGATCCGGGCAGTGGTGCGTAAAGCACTCGAATACGGAGATACTGTCACAGGCTTGAAGAACGGCTGGGCCGGGCTGGTCAGGGCGGATACGATGCCCCTGGACGCGCAGGCAGTGTCCGGTATCCTGCCTGCTGGCGGGACCATCCTCGGCACGTCGCGCACGAACCCTCTCAAGAAAGAGGAAGACATGCGCGCCGTCGAAGAGAACTGGCGCGCCCTGGGTATTGAGGCCCTGGTGGCGATCGGCGGAGACGACACCCTTTCCGTGGCCTATCGCCTGCATCAGATGGGCTACCGCGTCGTCGGTGTGCCCAAGACGATGGACAACGATGTGCGCGGCACAGATTACTGCATCGGCTTCGACTCGGCCGTGACGACCGTCGTCGAGGCGCTGGATAAGCTGCACACGACGGCATCGGCGCACCATCGGGTCATGGTGGTCGAGGTGATGGGCCGCGATGCAGGCTGGGTGGCTGTGGTGGGCGGCCTCGCCGGGGGGGCTGACTACATCCTGATCCCGGAGGTGCCGGTCCACGTCGAGGAGGTCTGCGCGCACCTGCGGCGGCGGCGTGAACGGGGCAAGGACTCCAGCATTATCGTCGTGTCCGAGGGGGCTAAGATCGAGGGGGTGGAAGCGCGCGAGGCAATCATCCATGCCCAGGACGCCTTCGGGCACGTGCGCCTCGACACGCGTGAGATCGGCCATGCCCTGGGAGCAGCTATCGAGCGGCTGACCGGATTTGAGACGCGGGTGACTGTTCTCGGCCACATCCAGCGAGGCGGGTCGCCGTCAGTGTTCGACCGGGTGCTGGCGACGCGCCTCGGCGTGGCAGCCGTCCAGTACCTTCACGAAGGACGCTTCGGGTATATGCCGGCGCTCCAGGCGAACAAGATCGTCCCTGTGCCGCTTGAGGAAGTAGTCAAGGGCACTCGCGGCGTGGACCTGGAGCTCTACGAACTGGCTAAGACGTTCTACTAATTTTAGCACCCAGCCTCTGGTACAAATCCCCGCCTCGCATGGCTGCCCTGCTCCCTCCAGGGATACCGGCAGGGTTCGCAGGTGTCCGCCGCTCGGCATAGCTTGCGAAGCCTGGCGGCGCGCGCTATTATTTAGACACTTAGACAAACGTCTAAGTAGCGGTACTGGCGTGCCGGGGAGCTGCAGAGCGAAGATGCCAGGCATGCGCCTGGGAGGACGGCTGCGAATGAGCACCTGCGCCGTGTTTCGTGCGCTGGCCGACCCGACGCGACAGCGCATCCTAGAACTGCTGACCGAGCGTGACATGGCTGCCGGGGAGATCGCTGCGGCGTTTCGCCTCACGGCTCCGTCGGTCTCCCACCACCTGAGCGTCTTGCGGCAGGCAGGGCTGGTGCGCCAGCGTCGGGCCGGCCAGCAGGTGATCTATTCCCTGGATCGCGCGGCGCTGGCCGCGTGCTGGGCAGACTTCTTTGCACGTATTCTTGGCACTTCGCCGCGCCGGGAGCTCCCCGGCGAAGGACGGCACATGAGCCGGCAGGAAGGTGATGGAGAACAATGACATTCGAGTACGATGACACGGTGGCATACGGTGGGGGAACCGGCGGGCTGCGCATGACCGCCGTGGCCGGGCCTGCCGGCAACGGGCAGCATCAGGGCGGCCGGGAGCAGGCGCTCGACGAGGCGCAGCAGCTCCTTGATGCCTACTCCCAGGCAGTCATTCGCGTGGTCGAGCAGGTGGGCCCAGCTGTGGTGAGCGTCGGCGTGCTCAAGCAGGTGCTTGGGCGCACGCAGGATGGCCGCACGATGCCCTTCCAGGCGCCAGGCGCCGGCTCGGGAGTGATCATCACGCCGGACGGCTATATCCTGACGAACAGCCACGTGGTCAACCGGGCGGACAAGCTTGAGGTGACCCTGGCCGATGGGACCACGTACCCGGCGCAGCTCGTGGGGGAGGATCCCGAGACTGACCTGGCGGTCCTGCGCATTCCGGCCAGCGGGCTGCCAGTAGCGGTGCTGGGAGACTCTGAGAAGCTGCGAGTCGGCCAGCTCGTTATCGCCATTGGCAACCCGTTCGGCTTCCAGGCAACGGTGACGACCGGCGTGGTCAGCGCACTGGGCCGGACGCTGCGCTCGCAGAGCGGCCGGCTGATCGAGAACGTGATCCAGACCGACGCCGCGCTGAACCCAGGCAACTCTGGTGGCCCGCTCGTGGACACGCGAGGCCAGGTGGTCGGCATCAACACGGCGGTCATCCAGTTCGCCCAGGGGATTTGTTTCGCCATTCCCGTGAATACGGCGCGATGGGTGGCCGGCCAGCTCATCAAGGAGGGACGGGTCCGGCGGGCCTTCCTCGGCGTGACCGTGCAGCAGCGACCAGTGCACCGGCGGCTGGCGCGGCTGTACGACGTCATGTCGGGCACTGGCCTGCTGGTAATGGGCGTTGCGCCGGGCAGCCCCGCCGCGCAGGCCGGCCTGCGCCAGGGCGATATTATCGTCGCCATCGATGGCGTGGCCATTTCCAGCGCAGACGATCTCCAGCGCATGCTCGGACGGGCAGCGATTGGCGCGCCGCTGCGCATCACTATCCTACGCGGAGCTGAGCGGCTCGATCTGGTCGCCCATCCAGCGGAAGCTCCGGTCGCCTCATAACTTCGGGCGAGCATAGCTCACGGTGACGCTGTTGAGGCGCCGGCTGGTACGTGCGTGCCGAGCCGGCGCCTCAACGCGCGGTAGAGCTCACCAACGTTTCTGCAGCCGCGGAACTGCAGCTATAATGCCCAAGGAACCGGCATATGAGCGAGGACGCCCGTATCGAGATCACCTCCAGCGTGGTTTGGCGAAGCCCGGTCGAGGGCCACCGCTGGGTCCGCAACTGGCTCGTCGAGGCGCTGCCGGCGCCGGTGTCTCCCCTTTGCGAAACCCTTTTCCTTCCGCTGATCGCCGTCGGTGTGCGCGCAGGCGTGTTCCGGCTCACTCGTGACGACGCCGCGCGCCACCTGTTTGACGCACCTGCCCTGGCGACGATCAACGGCTGGGCCTACTGCACGAGCCAGGTCCGACTGACACCCGGCCTGGCTGCCTCTGGCGTGCTGCGCTTCCCTAGGTATGGACGGCTGCTCCAGGACCTGCTACACGAAGCGCTGGCCGCCTGCCGCGACGTCTCGGCACGCATCGAGCGCCTAGATGTAGCAACACGGTCTACGCCTGAATTGCTCCTCTTGATTGAGGAGGCCGCACTGGCCGGGGCCCGGCACTGGGCAGCCGCGGCGCTCTCGTTCTGGTACGCAGACGCCTGGGAGCGGCTGCTGGACATCTCAGTTCGGGTGGCTGTTGGGCCGGGAGCACCGCCGGCCCGTCGGCTTGTGCCGGGGCTGCCTGACGTGTGGGAGATGCTCCTGGCGCCGCTCGCGCGGCTGGCGCAGGCGGTGGCTACCAGCGAGGATGCACGAAGGGCCCTCCAGATGGCACCGCCTGATGGGCTTCTCGACCGGCTCGCTGCGCTTCCAGGCGGGGCGCGGTGGCGTGACGAGGTTGCGCGGCTACTTGCCGCGCATGGGACGCTGGTCCGTTCGCTGGACTTCGCGCAGCCCCCGCTCGGTGATGATCCCGCGCCGCTCCTTCAGACGCTACGGAGCGCCATAGCTGCCGGCTGTGAAGCGGCAGGCCGGCGGCCTGGCCCGGCGCTCGAGCGCGCCGCGGCGGTGGCCTCGGTCGAGGCGAGGCTGGATCCCGTGCGCCGGCTTCTCGTCCGCCGGGTGCTCGGGCGGGCGCAGCATGGTGCGGCCTTACGCGCCCAGGCGCTCCAGCAGCTGGGCGCAGCCTGGCCGGCCTTGCGCCGGTGTGTGCTGGAACTGGGCCGGCGGCTGACCACGACCGGCCTGGTGGCGCAGCCGGACGACGCGTTCTTCCTCACCTGGGTGGAGCTCCAGCAGGCCTGCCGCCTCCACCCTGAAGGGACGGCGCAGGACCTGCGCGCCTGCGTCGCCCGGCGCCGGGCCGAGCGCCACATCTGGGCAGCGGCTGCGCCGCCGGAGCAGGTACCGGGGCCCGCTCTAGCGACGCGGTACCGTGACCTGGTGACCGCTCTCGCCACGCGGGTCACCCGCGGCCGCGCTGCTCCTCCCGACGCGGCTCCTGGAGGCATGGCGGCCGGTGTGCCGCTCAGCGGAGGTATCGCCACTGGACCGGCGTATGTGGCGAGAACGCTCGATGCGCTCGGCGCCGTCCCACCTGGCAGCGTCCTCGTCGCTCGCGAGCTAGCCCCGGCGTACTGGCCTGTGTTACTCTGCTGCGTTGCCCTCGTGCTCGAAGCGCCGGCCTGCCGCGCCCATAGCGCCTATGTCGCGCGCGAGCGAGGCATTCCGGCCATCGCCGGCCTCGCTGGCCTCACTGCCCAGGTGCGCACCGGCCAGGCCCTCGTTGTGGATGGAGATCAGGGGGTACTGCGTCCTACGTAGGACGTGCTGTGTGGAGGCGGCACCTGCACCGGTCTTGGCATTGCGTCTGAGCCCTGGCTCCTCCCAGGCCGCTCCCTTTGGAGCAGCTGTTGTCCTCGGCAGTGAGACACAGCGGTAGCGATGATCGCCCTTACGCATGCCGCACTGCGCTTCTCGCTCCTCATGCGCCTTTTTCCCGCGCATAGACGCGCAGGAATTCGCGTGCCTCGTCCACGCCGGGGGCAAGCGGATCGCCGAGGGCAAGTAAGGCGCGGTGGGGAATAGCGACGAATCCCCAGTCGATCGTATAGTACGCTGCACCCGCCTCCAGCAGGCCGCGCACAGCAAGGGCGCGGCCTGCTGCACGAGTGTTCGCCGGGGGCTCCCGCATGGCACGCCGGATCTCCTCGTCGGTGAGCAGGCGCAGCATCATGCCATCTTGCTGGAGCGCGCTGAACAGCGACTGCTCGGGATCGAGGTTGTGGTACTCGAGGTCCAGGCTGTGCAGCACGTCGTCCTGCCAGCTCGCCCCGGTCTCGGCTATGTACTGCTCGATCATCTGGCGCTTAGCCACCCAGTCCAGCCGGTCGGCCAACTTCATTGGGTCGCGCTCGAGCTGATCGAGCACAGCCTCCCACTCGCGAAGCACCCAGTCGGTATCCTCGTCGGCCCCGGCGTAGCGCTGGGCAGCCCGCAGATAAATGCGCTGGAGATCGATCGCCGAGATCGTACCGCCACGGAGGCGCTTCACCAGCCAGCGATACGACTGATCCCGCGAGATCGTACGCAGCGCCGCGACAGGATCATCGATCAGCACGTTGTCTCCCAACACCCCTTCTTCGGCTAGGGTGAGCGCCAGGCATGTCGTGCCGACCTTGAGCATGGTGGCGTACTCGGACATGTTGGCCTCGCCGAAGAGAAGGTGCAGGCGGGGCGCGCCCAGCCCGCTGCGGTCGCCCCGGGGATTAATAATCGCACGATTGAAGCGTACCTGGCCGCTGATGGCATGGATGATGTGGTCGGCCCGTTGCGAGAGCTGGAAGGGCACTGAAGAGTCGGGCTCCACGCCGTACACCATATCGAGCCAGACGTAGTCGGCCGCGTGACGGTGAATGTTCCGCAGGTTCGGCGCGTGCGGATTGTTCGTCAACTTGTGGCCGCCGACCCGCCCCACGCCAGCGAAGATCTGGCGCGTGGCCAGGAAGGGCAGCAGATAGGCCAGGTACTCCCAGCCGCGTGTGCGGGGCGGGCGTGACAGATAGTTCTCGTGGCAGCCGAAGGTGTGACCCCCGAAGTGGTCCACCGAGTTGTTGTGGAAGCTGACACGGTCCCGCCAGCCCAGGTGGTCGAGGATGGACAGAAGCAGGTAATGGCCTGCCTTCTCGTGGGCTGCCAGATCGCGCAGGTTGGCACACTCCGGCGTGGCGTACTCCTCGTGGCTGCCCACCGCATCGACGTAGAGGCGGGCCCCGTTGATCAGAAAGCCACCCGACCGCGCCGGCTCAAACGCCGAGCTACGCGCCTGAATGTCGAGCAGGCCCAGACGCTGCGCGAAGGCCGCTTCTTTGACCGCCTCGACGACCCGCTCAGGCGGGCCGAGGGAGGGGTCACGCACAAGACAGCCGAATTCGGTCTCGATCCCCACAACGCGATTGAGCATGGTGGCTCAATTCTAACCCAGACCACCGCTGCCCGCCACCGCCCCGCCTGTTTCGGCGCAACCGTGGCGGGGCTGCCGCACTGCCGGGGCCTGCTATAATTCGACCAGAAGTATGTCACTGGTCTGGCCGGTGGCCCGGCGTTGGATGTTCCCGGCGTGAGTCCCCAGGAGCATATCCGTGCCCTCTTCGCAACCTTCGGTTTGTCTCTCCGCCGCAGCGGCGCGACTAGTACAGCGGGGTTCCCTGTCTCCCAGACGGTTCCTCGGTGCGCTGCTGGCCTCGCTGCTGTTCCTGGCGAGCAGCCCCGCGTGCAAACTCCGGTTACCTCTCGATCAGCAGGCGCGGCCGCTGGTATACGTCGCGCTGGGTGCGTCGGACGCAGTGGGGATCGGTGCCACTGACCCGGCACACGATGGCTGGGTGCCACAGCTGCACAGCAGGATGCCGCCGGGGACCCAGCTCGTGAACCTCGGAGTGAGCGGGAGCCTGCTACGTGACGCGCTCGTCCAGCAGCTTCCGGTTGCCATCGATGCGCGCCCGGACATTGTAACGGTCTGGCTGGTCGTGAACGATTTCAACGCTCGTGTGCCGCTGGATGAGTACGTCGCGCAGCTTGATACGCTCCTGAGCGAGCTACGCCAGAAGACCAACGCCCGCCTCGCCGTCGCCAACATCCCGGACCTGACCGTCGTGCCGGCCTATCGCTCTATTGATCCCCGCGCGCTGCGCGCGGAGATTGCGCGCTGGAACGAGGCGATTGCCCGCGTCTGTGCGCAGCACAGTGTGCTGCTCGTGGACCTGTCCAGCACCTGGCACGAGCTCGCGACCAACCCCGACTACATCAGCGCCGACGGGTTCCATCCCAGCAGCACCGGCTACCGGCGACTGGCCGACGTCTTCTGGGACGCGTTGGTGCGGGGCGGTCTGCTCGAACAGGCAGGGTGATGGGTGCTCCGATCGTCGAGGCGCGTGGCCTTGTAAAGATCTACCGCACGGATGGGCTCGCTGTGCCGGCGCTACGCGGGGTCGATCTGACCATCGCCCGCGGTGAATTCGTGGCGATTATGGGGCCAAGCGGCTGTGGCAAGACCACTTTACTCAACTGCCTGGCCGGGATCGAGGAGCTCGATGCTGGTGAGGTGTGGGTGGAAGGGCGCCTGCTCTCAGCACTCAGTGACGCCGAGCGCACGGAGTACCGGGCGCGGCGCATGGGTTTCGTATTCCAGGCGTACAACCTGCTCCCGATCCTGAACGCCGTCGAGAATGTTGAGCTGCCGCTCCTGGTCAGCGGCGTGAGCGGGCGGGAGGCCCGCCGGCGCGCCTTGGAGGCACTCGAAGCTGTCGGGCTGGCCCACCGCGCGCGCCACCGTCCTGCGCAGCTCTCCGGCGGGCAGCAGCAGCGCGTGGCGATCGCCCGCGCCCTGGTGAACCGCCCGGCCATCATATTTGCCGACGAACCGACGGGAAACCTGGATAGCGAGGCCGCGGCGGAGATCATGGCGCTCTTTCGCCGGCTGAACGCAGAGCGTGGCCAGACGTGCATCCTGGTCACGCACAGCCAGGAGATCGGCCGGCAGTGCGATCGCATCGTGACCATGCGTGACGGCCGCATCGTCGCCAGTGGAGAGCGGCTCATCCGGGGCATGGCGAGTAGCTCCTGAGACCTACCGGGCATGGAGACGATCTTCGGTATCCCGGCCGAGCGGATCATGCAGGCGCTGCTGGTGGTGACGGCTGCCACGCTGGGTCTTCTCCTGTCTGTGGTAGCGCGACAGCGGATGCTGCTTCGCCTCGGTCTGCGCCACATTCCCCGACGTCCCGGCCGCAGCGCACTGATCGTCTTCGGATTGGCGCTCTCTACCACGATCATCGCCACGGCGTTCGCTACCGGCGATACGATCACATACACCGTGCGTTCACTGGTAGCTGGCGGGCTCGGCCGCGCGGATGAGGTGATCATCGCCCATCCGGGCGCGTTTACTCGCGGCCGCCTGGCCGGCGCGGAGCTCTCTGCACTGTGGAACGGAGCGCTGAGCGCCGTCTCTGGCGCAGACTTCGCGCAGAGCGAGGCGACGCGGATCCAGGCGCTGCTCGCGGACGAGCCGCGCGTGCAGGCAGTGCTGCCGGCCATCGTTGAACCCGCTGCTGTGAGCAACCTGACCCGTCGTGAGTCAACCTCGAACTTCGCGGTCATCGCCGTGCCGGATGACGATGCCACCCGCTTTGGCCGGCTCTGGCGTGCCGATGGCGTCGAGGTGTTCGTCAGCGACCTGGCGCCGCTGGAGGCTTATGTCAACCAGGCTGCCGCGGAGCTGCTCGCGATCGAGCCGGGCGATCGGCTGCGGCTGCGTGTGCGTCCGGAGCCGGTCGAGATCACCGTGCGCGCGCTGGTCGCTAACGGTGATTTCGGCGGTGAGCAGCCGGCTGTCGTGCTACGGCTGGCCGATTTCCAGGCTGCGACGAAGCGACCGGGCAAGATCAACCAGATTATGGTCGCCAACAGTGGCGATGCGGTCAACAGCGTGCGCCACAGCGAAGCCGTGACACGCCAGCTCCGCGCTGCGCTGGCCGACCGCCGGGTGGCGGCAGCGCTGTTGCGCGCGCTGGCATCTGAGGGTGCTCGGGAGCAGTTGCGCAGTCTGACTAGCGGCGTGCTGGTGAGCGAGCGCCTCCGGACGAAACTTGAGCGGCTCCTGGCGGAGACCAGGCAGCCTGCTCCGACCGACGAGTTCCTCTATCTGCTGGGCGACTATGAGGTTGCCGCGCAGGTGCTGCGGGTGGCCGGGCGCTACACACCGGGTGGCGGCGCGCGGGCAGCCGATCTACTACGGCAGCTCAGTCCACTTGCGGTCCTCGATGTGAAGCAGGCCAGTCTGGACACTGCCGACGATGCCGGCAGCGCGCTCACCGCTCTGTTCATCGTGCTGGGCTTGTGCTCGATCGCCAGCGGGATGTTGCTGATCTTCTTGCTCTTCAGCGTGCTGGCCGCGGAACGCCGCACCGAGATGGGCATGGCGCGCGTGCTCGGCATGCAACGGCACCACCTGGTGTCGTCACTCTGCCTGGAGGGCCTGGCGTACGACCTCGCCGCTGCCCTCGTAGGAACAGGGCTCGGTGTCCTGGCCAGCCATGTGGTGATTGCGGCAATCGCCGGGATCCTCTCGGAGTTCGATCTGCGGGTGAGCCGCCACGTCGAGCCACGCAGCCTCGTCATCGCCTATTGTCTGGGCCTGCTGGTGTCGCTGGTGACGATCGGCTTCGCTGCCTGGCAGACGAGCCGGATGAACCTCGTGGCCGCGGTGCGCAACCTCCCAGAAGACGAGCGACCGGCGCACCGTTCGTGGACCCCGCGTGTGGCCCGGGACCAGCTCCGCCGCGGCTGGATCGGCGGAGCGCTCGGGGCTGCCGCCGGAGCGGTACTGGCTGCCATACGCACGGGCATGCTGAGCTGGCCGGTGCTGCTGGTGGCAGGCTGGTGGGTGCTCCAACAGGCGTCGGCATCCCGTCAGGCACTCCCCTACGCGCTGGCAGGCTGGCTGCTCACCTTTGGGCTGGCCTTCCTGGCGCGCTGGCTGCTCGCCGCGCCGCTGGTCTCGCCCCGTACAGGCCTGCTTCACGCGGGCGGGCACAGCGGCCGCCTGTTAGGGCGCTCTGCGCGCCACCGCATCGCGTACACCCTGGCAGGTGCGTTCCTGCTGGCCTGGTGGTTTGTGCCCCTGCAACAGCGACCCACCGTGCGCGCCTGGCCCTGGACTGCCGGGATCTGGCGTTTTCCCGGGCCAGTGAATAACCCCGATCTCTTCCCGCTGGCCGGTGTAAGCATCGTCGCCGGCGCCGTGCTCATCGTGGCGAACAATTACGATACTGTGCTCGCCGCCCTACGGGCGCTGGGCGAGGCCGCCGGGCCATGGCGCCGCCTCGCTCCGGCGCTGCGGCTGGGCACCATCTATCCGGCCGCCCAGCCCTTCCGCACCGGCCTTTCGCTAGCGATGTTCGCTTTGGTCGTGGCCACCATGGTGCTGACGGCCACGCTCCTGCGCGGTGTGCGCTTTGCCTACCAAGACCTGAATGCACTCACCGGCGGTTTCCACATTCGCGTCCAGGCAGCGGACGGCTCTGTGCAACTGGCCTGGCTGCCCGAGCTCCTGCCGCAGGCTGATGGGTTCAGCGCTGACAGCATCGCCGGGCTGGGAAGCATCAGCAGCGCGAGTGTGGAGGTGATCCAGCCGGGGGCAGGCCGGGCGAGCTGGCAGCCGCTCGGCGTGAATGTGATCGACCGCGGGTTCGCCGAGCACACCGAGCTCCGGCTGACCAGCCGCGCCGCCGGGTATGGGTCTGACCGGGAGGTCTGGCGAGCGCTGGTGGAGCAGCCCGGGCTGGCGGTGCTCAGCGGCCATAGCGTGCTGTCCCGCGCGGACGCGGCCGCCGAGCAGCCCAGCTACAGCTTCTTTCTGCGCGGCGTCTATCGCGAGGACCACAGCATGCAGCCGCAGACCGTCTGGCTGCGCGATCCGCGCGGTGGTCGGGCGGTGAAGCTAACCATCATCGGCGTTGTCGATGCCCGTTCGAGCCTTGGCCCGGGGCTCTATCTCTCGACTGAGACGCTGTCGCTTACTGGTAATGCGCCGCCTCCACCGCGGGCGTACTACCTGCGCCTGCACGAGGGCATCGCCCCGCGACAGGCTGCGCTGGGGTTAAGCCTCTCGTTAGGCACGCAGGGTCTCCAGTTCATCCCCCTGGGCGAAGAAGTGCGTCGCGCCCAGAGCGTGCGTGTGCTGGTGAATCTGCTGCTAGAGAGCTACCTGGGGCTGGGGCTGATCGCGGGCGTTGCCTCGCTGGGCATCGTGGGCCTCCGCGCCGTGGTCGAGCGGCGGCAGCATATCGGCGTGCTGCGTGCGCTGGGCTACCGCCGCTGGATGGTTCAGGCCGCTTTCCTGATTGAGTTCGGCCTCATCGCTGCAGTGGGCGCCCTGATTGGCACTGGCACCGGCGTCTACCTGGCGCGTCAGGTGGTGCGCCTGCTCGGCCGCGGCCGCGCCGACTTTACGTTCATCGTGCCGTGGGACCAGATCGGGCTGATCCTGTTGCTGACCGCGGTGGCAGCGCTCCTCAGCGCGCTGCCGCCTGCCTGGCAAGCAGGTCGCGTTGCGCCGGCACAGGCGATCCGCTACGAGTAGACCGGCAAGCGTGTTCGCGCCTGTGCTCGCGTGAAAAGGCAAAGCGTACGTGCAAAGATTAAATTTAAATTAAGGGATTAAATTAAGGGAGAGGTTACGCAGGCAAGAAGCATTTCCCACAAAGTATGCAAGGACTATGCACAGGGAGGCAGTATGGCTCGCCTGGTCACGCTCAGCGCTATTCAGCCAGAATGGCCGCGCTATGATGCTGGGCTCTCACCTGCGGAGATGAAGCAGCGGAACGTCGATGACGCAGTGCGCTGGCTGGAGGAGGCCGGCCGCCGGGGCTCCGATATCGCCTGCCTGCCGGAGACGTTCACGGACAACGGTATCCCGGCGCGCCGGCTCACCCCGGCCGAAGTGGAGGCGCTAGTCGAGGACCTCTCCGGCCCGACCGTGCAGCGGCTTGCTGCTGTGGCGCGGCAGTACCGCATGCACATCGTCGCGCCGATGCACCGCCGGGACGGAGGGCTGGTGTACAACAGTGCGGTGGTGCTCGATCGAGTCGGGGAAGTCGCCGGTGTATACGACAAGGTGCATCCCACCCGCAGCGAGATGGAGGGACCGTACCGCGTCCAGCCCGGGGCGGGCTTCAACGTCATCCCGCTCGATTTCGGAGTGATCGGCATAATGATCTGTCACGACAACTCGTTCGTGGAGAGCGCCCGCTGCCTAGCGCTGAACGGGGCCGAGGTACTCTTCTGGCCGCACGTGCAATCTGGCTGGGGTGACATCGTGTGGGATATCACGCTACGCTCGCGCGCCATCGACAACGGTGTCTGGCTGGTGTCATCGTGCTATAGCGTGCGAGGCGGCGGTGCCTGGAGGCCGGGCATGATGGTGGGCCGGAGCGGCATCGTGGGCCAGGACGGGTTCATTCTCGCCGAGATGGCGCGTGACCCGGGCGTGGCTACCTGCACCGTCGATCTGGACGACCTGCGCAAGGTTCATTCGTGGAGCCGCGAGGGCGAGTTCCCCTACCGACTGGCGTATCTCTGTGATCGCCGGCCGGAGGTCTATGCACCGATCACCCGGCCGAAGGACCTGCCGGCACCACAGCCGGCGCCCGGACTATTTGAAGTAGGGATCACCCTGGCTCTTGATCCGCTCGGCCACTTCCTTGGCTGAGGCCTGCCCGGACCAGAGGAGCTGGTTCAGCGTGGGCTCGATCACCTCACGCTGCACATCGGGCCAGCGCTCGGCGACTGGATCACGCACCACGTATTCCTGGCCGTCGGCAAAGGCGCGCTTGTGCTCGGGTGGGGAAGCCGGATCCAGATACTCGGGGCCGAGCACGACTGAGATGCGAGAGGGCGTGGTCTGCCCGACCTTCACCTCGACCAGCTGGCCCTCACGGCTAGTGATGTGGGTGAGAAACGCCCAGACCTCCTCCGGGTGTTTGGTGAGCGATGCCCCGGCCCAGCCAGTGCCGCCACCGCCCACGCCGCGGCGGGTGGCGCGCGGCCCGATCGGGAAAACACCGACGTCATAGGGCACGCCGGAGTTGGGCCGGAACCAACTATTCGCCCCCGGGTTGGTGATGAACATCGACAGGCGTCCGGCCTGCCAGTCCGTCTGCCAGTTGCCCAGGGCCTGCTCCTCGGCCGGTGTCGGCGCGACGCGGTGCTTGTAGATCAGGTCCTGGATGAACTGAAGCGCCTCGACTGCGGGAGGCTCGGTGAGCGCGAACTCGGTGGCCAGCCCGTCGGCGTTCTTCTTCACCACCGCGCCGCCGTTCGAATAAACCCATGAGGCCCACAGCCGCCAGCCGCGAGGCACGCGCATACCCCACTGCGTCACCTCCGCGCCGGTGCGGCGCGTGAGCTGCCGGGCCGTCTCCAGCAGCCGGTCGAACGTCCAGGTACGCTCCTGCCAGTCGGCTGGCGGAGGGGTCAGGCCGGCCTGGCGGAAGTGCTCGACGTTATACCACACGAGCTGCAAGCCATAATCGCGCGGCAAGGCATAGAGGCTACCCTTCCAGCGATAGAGTTCAACGGCATCCTTGCGGAAGTCGCTCAGGTCGTACCGATCGCGCTTAACGTACTCGTCGAGGCGCAGAAGCATGTTCAGGCGCTCGACCGCTGCCACGATCGGGATGTTCTCGTTAAAGATAGCGGAAGATGTCAGGAGGCGTGCCGCTGGCGAAGCTCGCCAGGAGCTTGTTGCCGTAGTCTTGCGTGCCGGGTGAGAGTTCGACGCGCACCTGTGTTTTCTCGTAGAACGTCTGCGCCCACTCCTCCATCACCTGGCCGTAGGGGCCGCCCATATCGTTCATGAAGAAGAGCGTCGTGCCGGGCTTGAGGCGGGTCTGCTCGGCTGGGCCCTGCCGCTCTCCCGGCCGGCTGCATGCGGTGACGTAGATCGCCGGGGCGGCGCCAGCCAGCGAGGCAAGGAACCTACGCCGCGGCACGGGCGCGCGCAGCACGCTGGGTCCTTGTACAGGGCGGTGGGAGTACTGCTGGCGTAGTGTGATTGTGCCCATCTATGTGCCTCCGTCATCTGTTGTTGCTGCCCTATTATCGCTTCATGGGGCCTGCTCGTCGATATGAGACCGTGAAATCCTCAGATGCAAGGGCAGATGCCGTAGAGCGGAGCGAGCGGCAAGCCGTGCCGCGCGAGCGCGAACTACTACCAAGCTGCGCGCGGTACCGCCGGAGAGCCTTGTGATGGCACATGCCAGTGGCGTGTGGCCACCGGACAGTGTTTGAAGCCGCCTCTGTTACATGCTAACATAGCTTAAAGTTACTAGAGGCTCAGGGTTTAAGAAACGACCGGAGAAGCGACCAGAACAGAAGCGCCGCGTGACAGCCGGTGATCACCGTGTGGGGTCACAGTTTGCCGTGGCACACGCAGGGAGGTCGTAGGCAGTGTCCCAGCGTGCTTGGAGTTTTGGAGGCAGAAGTGCATGGCTTATTCTCATCGTCCTGACAGCATTGCTGCTGGGTTGTTCGGGCGGCCGGCGGTCATTCATCAGCTCAAGCGGGACACCTGTAGCTATTCCTACTAACGTGGCTGGCCAGTCAGATACGTCCGGTGTCTCAGCGGGCACAGCTTTGCAGCCGCCTGCTCCCACAGCGACGCCCACACCGCGGAGCTAACCCCAGCGTTGTGTCCTGTGTTCCTGTGCTCTGAGGAGTCTTGGAGACGAATCGAGGAGGGTGTTCTGATGCCTAATCGGTTAGTGGGTGTTAGTGAGCTCCGTCTGAACCGGCGCCTTGTCACGCGTGGAGGCTTGCTTGCGGGAAGCGTGACGGGGCTAAGCGGCCTTTTGGCGGCATGCGCCGGGCGGCCGCAGCAGCTGGCCGGCACGCCTGCCCCCAGCACCGGTGAACAAGCACGCCCTGCTACTACGCCGACGCCAACTGTGGCGGCTCAGGCCAGTGGGCAGCCTGAGCATGGTGCGCTGGCACCGACGCCGCGCAACCGAACACTGATCATTGACCAGGTTCTCTTCCACGTCTTTGACAGCTTTAACCCGTTCATCCCGAATGGGCAGCAGTACCAAGCGGGTTTTCAGCAGGCGTGCAAGGAGTTCCTGTTCTATGCGAACTACGCGGCGGGCCGTATCGAGCCCTGGCTGGCAACCGGCTGGAAATATAACCCGGAGTTCACGGAACTGAGCATTACCCTGAACCCGAAAGCACGGTGGAACGATGGTACGCCTGTTACGTCGAGAGATCTGCGGTTCAGCATCGAGATGCTGAAGGGGAATCCTACCCTGCTGGGTGGCACTGACATCCGCACGTTCGTGGAAAGTGTCGCGAACCCGGACGAGCGCACGGTAGTGATTAAGCTAAATAAGCCCAATCCACGCTTTCATTACGTGTTCATCTGCGGCATCGTGGGTGGCTTCGAGATGGTGCCGGAACATATCTGGGGAAAGCAGGATCCCACAACGTTCCGCGATAACCCGCCGGTGCGCTCTGGCCCGTACAAGCTCGACCGGGTCATCCCCGATCAGCTCATGTTCATCTGGAAGAAGGACCCCAACTACTGGAACAAGGATGTGCTCGATCCCAAGCCCGAGTACGTCGTATATCGTACCGGTCCGGTGATGGACTCGGCAGCAGAGGAGTTCAAGCGCGGTCAAACCGATCTGGCCGGGCTGGATTATCCGCATATGAAGGCTATCCAGGACAGTGGCTACAGAAACATGGTCATCGTCACCGCCTTCCGTGATCCATGCCCACGGGCCTTCTGGATCAACTGCGATCCGTCGAAAGGGATCCTGGCCGATCCGCGCATGCGCTGGGCGATGTCTTACCTGCTCGACCGGCAGAAGATCGGGCAGACCATCTGGCTGATCCCCACCCCACCGGCGCAGTATCCGTGGGCGGATTACCGCTCGAACGCGCGCTGGGAGAACCCGCAGATCGCTAACGAGTTCAAGCTGGAATACGACCCGCGCAAGGCCGCGCAGCTCTTAGATGAGATGGGTGCCAGGCCAGGGTCAGATGGTAAGCGGGTCTACGACGGCAAGCCGATCAGCTTCGAGATCATGACCCCGGCGATTGTGGGCAACCCGGAGTATGTGATCGCGCAGACGGTGGCAGACGAGTTCAAGAAGCTCGGTGTCGAGGTGACAGTGCGCAGCTACCAGAGCCCGATCTGGACCCAGAAGTGGAACACCGGCGACTTCGACGTCTCGTCACATTGGCTGTGCGGCGTCTCGTTTGATCCAAATCAGTTGTTCACGCAGTTCCAGAGCTGGCGGTATGTCCCGATCGGGCAGACTGCCGTGAATGGGAACCAGGTTCGTCTGAGGGACCCCGAACTCGATGAAGTTACACAGAAGCTGGATGTGGCCGATCCCACAGCACCTGAGACGAAGGATCTAATGGACCGGGCGCTGCGGGCGTACTACAAGACACTCCCAGCGATCCCGATCATCCAGACGACCTATCCGGCAGCGTTCAACACGACTTACTGGACGGGCTGGCCCACCAACGATAACCTCTATCACGTGCCGCTGAACTGGTGGGGCCAGTTCCTCTTCGTGATCGGGAACCTGAAGCCGACTGGGGCGTCCTGATGCTGCCAGGCTGGGAGTGCGCGGTACGCACTCCCAGCCTGGCCCGGCGCCGACGTCCGGTACAGCTCCGGGCCTGTTGCCCAGTGTCCTCTCCAGATGCTCTTGCGCATCCTGGTGTTTTTGCTCGCGAACCTAGCCAAGGAGACTCGATCGGATGGCGCTCTCCCCTTCTAGCCACAGGCCGGCGGCCCTGGCCGCACCGCGGAAAGGTGCGCGACTCCGGCACTGGCTGGCCATGCACCCGCTGGTGGCCTATGCCATCCGCCGCCTCGCGCTCTATGTTGTGACGCTGTGGGGCGCGATGACAGTGACTTTTCTGTTCTTCCGTATGATTCCTGGAGACCCGATTCAGGCATTCATCACCAGCCTACAGCAAAATTATGTCTACAATGTGGAGGCGGGCCAGGAGGTTATCCAGCACTACCGGAAGCTTTTTGCGCTTGAAGGCAATCTCTTGCAGCAGTATGTAGCGTACCTGCATCGGGTCTTCATCACGCGCGATCTTGGCCCGGCGCTGCTGAACTTCCCTACACCGGCACAAGTGATCATCATGCGTGCCCTGCCCTGGACGATCGGGTTGCTGGGCCTGTCGGCGCTCATGTCATGGACGATTGGCCTGTTGTTGGGCGCGGTTGCGGGCTGGCAGCGTGACTCTCTTCTCTCTGAATGGGTCACAAACTTCGCCCTGGCCTTCTCCCATGTGCCCTACTACCTTGTGGCGATCATGCTCATTTTCATTTTTGCCTATCGCCTGGCCTGGTTCCCGCCGACCTCCGCGTACGATCCGGGCATTCAGAAGGCTTTCACGCCCGAGTTCATCTTCAGTGTGATCCGCCACGGGACATTGCCAGCACTCTCGATTGTGTTGATTGGCGTCTGTAACTGGATGATCTCTACTCGTATGCTGCTTGTCACCACGCTGGGCGAGGATTATCTCGTGTTCGCCGACGCAAAGGGGCTGAATCTGCGCCATATCCTCACGCACTATGCACTACGTAACTGTTATCTGCCACAGGTCACGGCCTTCGGCATCTCCCTGGGGTTCACGTTCAACGGCAACGTGCTGGTCGAGCAGCTTTTCAAGTACCCTGGGCTAGGCAACCTGCTGGTGCAGGCGATCGGCATCCTCGACTACAATACGATTCAGGGCATCGTCTCGCTGACGATCTTTGCTGTGTTAACGGCTAACTTGCTGATCGACTTGCTACTGCCTTTGCTTGACCCTCGTGTGAAATATTGGCGCTGAGCCTGGGAGACCGGAGCAGATGCTTCGAGGGGTTGGCGCGTTATTCCGGCTCATGCGAGCGAGCGGAAAGTTTCAGGTCGGCTTCGCCATCGTGGCATTTTACGTGGTGGTCGCGTCGCTACAGGGGGTTTTGCTGCCGCTGATCGGCGGTGGAGAGGACCCGCTCACGATCGGACGCTATGAGCCGTGGCTGGTGCCCAGCGTGGAGCACTGGCTGGGCACGGAGCGCTACGGCCGCGATGTGCTGGCCATGACGATTAAGGCGCTGGGTGTCTCACTGCTGATCGGTGCCTACGCTGGCTTGCTCTCCACCATTATCGGCGTCATAGTAGCGTTCGTGGCCGGCTACAAGGGCGGGGTCATCGACGGCCTGCTGGCGACAACAACCGATATGTTTCTGGTGGTGCCGAGCTTTCCACTGCTGCTGACGCTTTCGGCGTATGTACGCAACGTGAGCCTCTTTCAGGTTGGCCTGATGCTGGCTATTTTTAGCTGGCCCTTCGCCGCGCGTACCATTCGGGCGCAGGTGCTGAGCTTGCGCAGCCGGCCGTATGTCGAACTGGCGCGGGTTACGAACTTGAGCGACTTCGAGATTATCTTCCAGGAGCTGGTGCCGAACCTGCTGCCGTACATCGGCGTTGGGTTTGCCAACGCTGCGCTCGGTGCGATCTTCGCCCTGGTAGGTCTGGAGGTAATCGGATTGGGGCCAGCGAACGTGATTGACCTCGGCCTGATGATCAACTGGGCGATCGGCTGGGGCGCGTTGAGCCTGGGTGCATGGCCCATCTTTGTGGCGCCAGTGGTCGTACTGGCGTCCCTCTTTAGCGCGGTGAATTTGATGAATATTGGCTTGGAAGAGATTTACAACCCGCGTCTGCGGGGCACAGCAGGGGCATAGATCGTGTTGGCGAGGGTGTTTGCGAGAGCCGCCGGACCTGACCCGAGTGATGCGCGCCGCCTAGCGAAGGCCTCTGCCGGCGGCCTGTCTGGGCAGGATAGGAGCCCACGGGGCGAGATGACCAGCGCGCGAGAGCAGGCGGCGCGCACGATGGCCGGAGAGCACCTGCTTGAGATCGAGGATCTGCAGGTGTACTACCGCACGGTCAGCGGTATCGCTAGAGCAGTAGACGGCGTGAACCTGACCATCCGGCGGGGGGAGATCCTCGGGCTGGCCGGCGAGTCGGGTTGTGGCAAGACCACGATCGCTGGCGCCTTGCTGCGGCTGACGCGGCCGCCCGGCTACATCGCCGGGGGCAAGGTGTGGTTTTACCCAAGTAAGGGCCGGCCAGTCGACCTGCTGCAGATCACGGATGACGCGCAGCTGCGTCGCATCCGCTGGCGGCACATCGCCTATGTGCCGCAAGGCTCGATGAACTCGCTGAACCCGGTCATGCGGGTCGTTGATCAGTTCATCGATGTGATCGAGCAGCATGGCGTGATGCGGCGAGCGGAGATACGCGCTCGCGTGCCGGAGTTCCTGCAACAGGTAGGGCTTGGTCCCCACGTCGCACGTATGTATCCGCATGAGCTCTCGGGCGGGATGAAGCAGCGGGTGATTATCGCGATGGCGATCGCTCTGCATCCTGACCTGGTGATCGCCGACGAGCCAACCACTGCGCTTGATGTCAACGTGCAACGTGTCATCATCCAAACGCTGGCCGACCTGCGCGATCGGCTCGGCATGTCGCTCCTCGTGATCACGCATGACATGGCAGTGCATGCTGAGCTGGCTGACCGCGTAGCCGTCATGTATGCCGGCAAGATTGTCGAAGTAGCAGATGTACGAGCTATCTTCAAGAACCCGCGCCACCCGTACACACAAGGGCTCATCCGGGCCATCCCCGCTATCGGTGGAGCCCAGCGGCGGCTGGAAGGTATCACGGGTAATGCCCCGAGCCCGGTGCAGTGGCCACCCGGCTGTCGCTTTCACCCAAGGTGTCCGGTAGCGATGGCGGTATGTCGCACGAAGGTCCCTGAGCTACTGCCAGTAGGTGATGGTCCCGCGCCAGGAAGGAACGATGCACTCGTCGCCTGCCACCTGTATACCGAGGCCGACGGGGCCCATGTGCATCCAGCGGGAGATGTTTCGTGAGTAGCACAGCACAGCAGATCGAGCTCGACAACGTCACGCAAGTCTTTCGCGGAGCTGCACTGCGCAGCATCGGTGGTCAGCTTGTCGCTGTGGATGGGGTATCCTTCAGCTTGAGCAATGTCCCGCCGCGCATCGTCAGTCTGGTCGGCGAGAGTGGCAGTGGGAAGAGCACAATCGCCCGAATCATCCTGGGACTGCAACGCCCGACGAGCGGGAGTGTGCGCTACAACGGGAAGGACGTCTACCGGCTCTCCGGCGAAGACATGCGACAGTTCCGGCGCACTGTTCAGGCGGTCTTCCAGGATCCGTACGGGATCTTTAATCCGTTCTATCGGGTTGACCGGATTTTTTGGACGGCGATCGATAAGTTCGGTCTGGCAAAGTCGCGCGCGGAAGGGCTAGCCCTGATCGCACAATCACTGGAGGCGGTAGGGCTGCGTACTACGGATGTGCTGGGGCGCTACCCGCATCAACTCAGCGGCGGGCAACGGCAGCGATTGATGCTGGCGCGAGTGCATATGATGCGGCCGGCCTTCATTATCGCAGACGAGCCGGTGTCAATGCTTGATGCCGCAATCCGTGTGCTGTTTCTGAATATTCTGCTGGACTTCCAGCAGAAGTACGGCATGACTACCCTCTTCATCACGCATGATCTCTCGACGGCCTACTACCTGGGTGGCGATATCATGGTCATTTCCCAAGGGAGGATCGTCGAGTCCGGGCCCGTGCACGCAGTGATGCAGCGGCCGGCGCACCCCTACACCCAGCTCTTGCTCTCTTCGGTGCCTGTGCCCGACCCGGACGCGCGCTGGACCGAACGATTAGAGGTGACGGAGCAGACGGCCGAGGCCGGTCCGAGCACGCGGGCGCGCTGCCTGTTCGCCGAGCGGTGTCCCTACGTTTTCGACCGCTGCTGGAATGAGCGGCCGGAGATGTACCCGGCCCAGGGCCTGCAGCACGCGCGGTGCTTCCTGTATGATTCCTCACGGACGGGTGCTCCGCGGCCGGACGTGGCGGTGCGTACGCCGTCGAGGCCGTAGGGCTTGTTGCACGCTCGCCTGTTTTGGTGCCTCGGCCCGAGCTCTGGCTGCAGCATTCCACGCTGTCGGGCGGCACAGCACCCGCGCCGAACAGAGAGGGTCTCATTTGACACTACCGCAGCGGCGTGCTACTATTTGTTCCTGTGTGGCTTGGCGTCTCGATGGGTGTCGGGGCGGCAGGTCACGGCAGAAGGGCTACGCGCTGCGCCCTTGACAGCGTCGCGGCAGCGTAGTAAGATTAAAATCCGCCTGCTGTGCGCAGGTGCGACCTTAACAACTGAAGAGTGAGAGGAAGGACCCGCGTCGAGAACGTCTTGTGAGCCTGAGTCCGGATGCATGGCCAGGAGCGCTCGGCCGGCTACGCCGGTTCGGGCGGGGAGCGGCAGCAAGGGGTGCGGCTGTGCCCCTTGCCGGAAGCATCACAGATGCATCGTGAGATGTGGAGAGTTTGATCCTGGCTCAGGATGAACGCTGGCGGCGTGCCTGATCAATGCGAGTCGAGCGGGGCGTCGCCCCTCGAGGCCCGCAAGGGC
The DNA here is from genome assembly GCA_042408875.1 of Chloroflexota bacterium. Classification (GTDB taxonomy): domain Bacteria; phylum Chloroflexota; class UBA11872; order JBHOQS01; family JBHOQS01; genus JBHOQS01. The sequence continues at coordinate 36,671 of JBHOQS010000028.1, forward strand.
CCCGAGGGGCGACGCTTGAGCGGCGTCCGGGTGCGGAACGCGTGGGCAACCTACCCCTCGGTGGGGGATACCCGGCCGAAAGGCCGGCTAATACCGCATAGGCTTGCCGGGCGAGGGCCTGGGCAAGGAAAGGGGTCTGCCGGCGCAGGCTGGAGACAGCGTGCGCCGGGGCTCCGGCCGAGGGAGGGGCCTGCGTCCGATTAGCTGGTTGGTGGGGTAACGGCCCACCAAGGCGGGGATCGGTAGCCGGTCTGAGAGGATGATCGGCCACACTGGGACTGAGAGATGGTCCAGAGCCCTACGGGGTTTAGCATGAAGGGATCTTGCGCAATGGGCGAGGAGCCTGACGCAGCAACGCCGCGTGGAGGACGACGCCCTGCGGGGTGTAAACTCCTGTTCCTGGGGAGGAAGTAGCCGCTGGGGGACTGGCGGCGAAGACAGTACCTGGGGAGAAAGCGTCGGCGAACTACGTGCCAGCAGCCGCGGTAACACGTAGGACGCAAGCGTTATCCGGATTCACTGGGCGTAAAGGGCGTGTAGGCGGCCTGGCGCGTCGGGCGTGAAAGCCCTGGGCTCAACCTGGGGAGGTCGTCCGAGACGGCTGGGCTAGAGGGCCGCAGAGGGCAGCGGAACGTCGGGAGGAGCGGTGAAATGCGTAGAGCTCCGACGGAACGCCAGTGGGGAAGCCGGCTGCCTGGGCGGCTGCTGACGCTGAGGCGCGAAAGCCAGGGGCGCGAACGGGATTAGATACCCCGGTAGTCCTGGCCGTAAACGATGGGCGCTCGGTCGGGGGCGGCTCGACCCGCTCCGGGCCTAAGCTAACGCGACAAGCGCCCCGCCTGGGGACTACGGCCGCAAGGCTAAAACTCAAAGGAATTGACGGGGGCCCGCACAAGCAGCGGAGCGTGTGGTTTAATTCGAGGCAACGCGAAGAACCTTACCTGGGCTTGACATGCCGGAAGTAGCGACCCGAAAGGGAAGCGACCCGTCGAGGCGGGAGCCAGCACAGGTGCTGCATGGCTGTCGTCAGCTCGTGCCGTGAGGTGTTGGGTTCAGTCCCGCAACGAGCGCAACCCCTGCCGTGCGTTACGGGTGTCGCACGGGACTGCCGGGAGACCCCCGGAGGAAGGTGGGGATGACGTCAAGTCAGCATGGCCTGGACGCCCAGGGCGACACACACGCTACAATGGCCGGGGCAATGGGAGGCGAACCCGCGAGGGGGAGCGGATCCCACCAAACCCGGTCTCAGTGGGGATTGCAGGCTGCAACTCGCCTGCATGAACGCGGAGTTGCTAGTAACCGCCGGTCAGCACACGGCGGTGAATGCGTTCCCGGGCCTTGTACACACCGCCCGTCACACCACGAAAGCTGGCCACGCCTGAAGCCGGGGGGCTAACCGCGGCCGCAAGGCCGCGGAGGCAGCCGGTGAGGGCGGGGCTGGTGATTGGGGTGAAGTCGTAACAAGGTAGCCGTAGCGGAAGCTGCGGCTGGATCACCTCCTTTCTAGGGAGTTCGCTCCCAGGTCGAGCATCGTGCGAGGACTAGCTGCTACCTGGAGGTAGATGGCTGACCCCGTACGATGAAATACCTGTACAGGTTCCGGCAGTGCTGCCGCAGGGCATGCGCTGCGGGATCAGGCGGCAGGACGGTCCGCACGGTCCCTTCCTCTCACTCTTCAGCGGTTAAGGGCGCACGACTGGCAAGACCTTGAGAAATTGGGTATAATATAAACAGCCAAGCAGGCTGGGCGGTCGCGCTACGCGCGAGGAAAGTCCGCACTCCACAGAGCAGGCTAGTGGGTAACGCCCACCCGCCGTGAGGCGAGGCCTAGTGGCACAGAGACGATGTCCAGGTTCGGCTCCACAGGGGAGCTGAACGCTGGAGTGAAAAGAGCCAAACGCTAGCCGGAGCAAGCCCAAGCCGGGGCGATGACGCTGCTCGCCGAGCCCCAGGTCGGGCGCAAAGAGGCACGGGGTAACCCGCTGCCCAAGAGAGATGACCGCCTAAAACAGAATGCGGCTTACGGGTCTGCTTGGTTTCCCCCGAAAGGGGTAGACGACGCGGGGTGGAGCAGCGGAAGCTCGTCGGGCTCATAACCCGAAGGTCGATGGTTCGAATCCATCCCCCGCAACCATGGAGCGCATGCGATGAGGCCGGCGTGTGATGAGCCGCCGGCCTCATGCTGTGCATCCAGCAGGTGCCGCTATGTACTCCATGGCGGCCTCATGTGCCTGCCTCGTGAGAGCGCGTGGCAGGCGCACCTTGACAAGTGCAGAGCGATCAGAAGTCAACGTTCGCGTCAGGAGCAACGTCTCGAGACGTTGCGGGTGATGCGTGTACGCCGAGTACTTCGCCGTGGCTGTGCAGGGCGGCGCCCGTGAGGGCGCTTGCTGCTGGACAGGGAGCACGGACGGAGGGCGAGAGACGCTCGTGCAGCATATCCTGCACGGGTGTGGCGATTGTCGGCGCGGCCGCCCCGTCACCATTGAGCTTTCGGCAGTGACGCCGATGTGGAGGGTGGTGTGACGGTGGGCGGCAGAGGCGAAACGGGCAGACGGGGGATGCCTCACGGCGCGAGCGGGCCGAGGAAGGACGCGGCAGGCGGCGAAACGCGCCGGGGAGCAGCGCGCATGCGGTGATCCGGCGGTCTCCGAATGGGGCAACCCGCCCCGGGTCATGCCGGGGCATCCTGCTGGGCGGGGGGACAGCTTCCGGCCGGCAGGAGGGGCACCGGGGGAACTGAAACATCTTAGTACCCCGAGGAACAGACATCA
>JBHOQS010000005.1:0-12417 GCA_042408875.1 Chloroflexota bacterium
CACGGGGCAGCACCTGCCGCCGGACCTGGCCCAGCAGGCCCAGGGCAGCCGGTTCTTCCGGCAGTATTGTCCGGGCATGCCGCAGTGGGTCTGCCGTCCGACGGAGCTGCCGGCCACGGATCTGACCTTCGCCTTCGAGCCCTCGTAGGAACCGGCCGGGATCTCAGTTTTTGATCCGCGTGAGCTGACGTTTCCCCCATGGGGTCACGCCTCGCGGCTTGTACACCGATAGTGCGGTGTTCACCAGCAACAGGGGCATGGCAGCTCCGGCGTCGGCCACGATTTGTATCCGTAGCTGGTAGAGATCGGTATGACCCTCCATTTCCATATATTCCATATGGACTAATGACGTCTGTGCCGCTACGCTGGCCAGGTAGTCAATGAGCTGCGCGTGCAGCAGCAAGAAAATGACGGCGAGGACGGTCAGCAGAAACTTGAATAGGACCCAGTAGTGCTGGAAGAGGCCCCATGGAGTGCCCAGGGCTTGGACGAGCCCAGTGAACAGCGCAATGACGCTCAGCGGGATAATGACATACCAGGTAAGCAGTGCTGCCGCAAGATAAGCGGCGCGCACTGTCAGAGCATCCTGGCTGATCAAGGCGGAGAGGGCGAGTGCGAGGAAGCCGGCGACCGCGCCGAGCCAGCCAACGGAAGAAGCCACATGGGCAGTGAGCGCGAACTTGCGCAGGCCGGGTGACATGGTCATGGCCATTGCACCCTCTGGAGTGCTGGGGGCGTGTGACTGCTAGGGCCGCCGAGGCTCCTGCCAGTAAGGTGCAAGATGCCCAGCCCCAGGATCAGCACGATGCAGATAATCCCAAACACCTTCACCCAGCGCGGAGTGCCTGTAGGCGATTCCTGGGCAGATCCATCGTGAGGTTGAGACATGGTCTATCCTCCCAGGATCACTCGGAACCACGCTCTATCTGGAGACTACAGTGCATCTCGCTCCGACGCAATATGCGAAAGGCAAGACTTGTTCGCAAGTGAACACTTGGAGTAAACTGTTCAAATACCCATCCGCGACGTGCCGACCGCGCATGGAGTGTACGATTACGTAAAGGGATGCCGCATGATGAAGACAGACCGGCGAGTACAGCGCACCAGGAGACTGCTTCAAGAGGCGCTCATCAACCTGATCAGGGAACGCAAATATACTGCGGTCACTGTTCAGGACATCGTTGATCGTGCTAACGTTGGACGTACTACGTTCTATTTACACTACGGTAACAAAGATGACTTGTTGATCGACTGCCACGAATCGGTCGTTACCACGCTTCAACTCTGGCCGTTCTATCCTCTCTCCCGCGAAGAACTGCTGTCGCCGGAAACGCCTCCCGGAATAGCTGCAGCGTTTCAGCATCTCCGAGAGGCACGTGCGGTGATATATCCTATCTTTCACGGCAGAGAGAACATGCTGCTCCTGCAGCGGATCCATGACCGGACCGCCCAGACCATCGCCGCGAGCCTGCGGGCTGCTTTTGGGGGTGCCCCCAGCACTGTTCCACTCGACGTGCTGGCGAACTATCTGGCCGGAGCCTTGCTCGCCTTGGTGCAATGGTGGCTGGAGCAGCGCCAACTTGATACTCCTGAAGACCTGGCTCAGGCGTTTCACCGCTTGCAGCGCGCGGCGCTCCAAGAAGCATTTGGGCTCCCCGATGGTCCGTAAGCTCTCCTGCGGGGGCACGGCGAGACAGTGGGATACCAGCACACGCGGTCGGGAACATTTCAGCGGGCGGCGCCGTCTCTATCTACGGGTGTCTCTTCATGCTCACGGAATACTGGTAAGTATCTCGCGGAGCCGTGCTTACTCTTAGGCTCCCTCGACGAAGTGGTGGGCTGGGCTGTCAGGAGGTACGGATGGAGCGTAGAGGGGTGTTGATGGCGGCGCTGCTTCTCCTCAGCGGAGCCGCCTGCGGTCCGGCCGGGGCTGCTTCGCAGGACCAGGTGACGGTGACATCGGGCGGCTCGCCCTCGGACCCGGTGCCTGTGGAGTGGTCTATCCACACGAGCCACCGCCCTGATGGACACCGCCTGCTGTTACAGGGCGGGACGATCCATGCGATCCCCAGCGATGCGCGGCTGCTCGGCCCGGACGGCCGAGTGATTACCGCCGGGCCGGCGCGCCCGCTGGGCGAAACGGACGACCGGCTATGCGACAGCCGGCGCGGTCTGGTGCGAGCCGACCTTCGTCTTCCCGCGGCAGAGCTACCGCGCTTTGCCGGGGACTGGCCGACCGGCTATCGCATCGAAGTGCGCGTGAGCGGGAGGTGGCGCCCGGCGCAGCTCTCCTTCGCCGGCTGCCGCTCCATCGAATAGCGGGGACAGCGGGAATAGCGGGGATAGCGAGGGTAGCGAGCGTAGCAAGAACGGTGATCATAGCGAACGACGAGTATGTGGGGAGTACGTGGCCAGGCCGCGCCGAGCCATGCCGATGTGCGCCGGCCAGGATCTTGCTTGCTGCCCAGGGCCGGTAGCGCGTAGTGCGCAGCCGGGAGGGGCTCCAGAGAAGAATGATTGAATGCTTATTCGGAGGAAGAGGCATGTTGGTGGTGAAACGGTGGCTGTTTGTCCCTGCGGCCGGGCTGGCTGCCAGCGCCGCGGCGCTGGCGCTGCTCGCTGTGCCTGGTCGGGCGCAGGTGCCGACGCCGGTGCCGGCTCAGCCGCGCCAGCCTGCCCTCGTGGTTACGGGCGAAGGCACGGCATATGCACGCCCGGACACCGTCGCGGTCACCCTTGGCATCCAGGTCACCGGGAGCACCGCTGCGGAGGCACTCACTGCAGCGAACCGGGTGATGAACGCGGTGCTCGAGGCGCTCAAAGCGCAGGGCGCGCGTGATGAGGATATCCAGACGGCCGGGCTGAGCCTCTTCCCGATCACAGCCCCACCGCGACAGGGTGACATTGAGCCGCCGCGCATCACCGGGTATCGGGCGTCGGATACGGTGAACGTGATGTTCGGCAGGGCCGAGCAGGCCGGCGCTGCCATCGACGCGGCGGTCGCAGCCGGTGCCAACACGGTCGGTGGGGTGCGCTTTACCGTACGCGATACCAAGAACCTGCGTGCCCAGGCGGCTGCCGAGGCGATCGCCGCGGCGAAGGCGGAAGCCGAGGCGATGGCCCAGGCTCTTGGCGTGCGGCTGGGTCAAGTGCTCCAGGTCGAGGAAGAGGTGAGCGGCGGTCCGGTGCCACTCACTCAGGCAGTGGCACGTGCGGCACCTGCGGATGCGACGCCCATCCAGCCCGGACAGGTCGCGGTGACCGTGCGCGTGCGCCTCACGTATGCTCTGGCATAGCACGGGACACCTGCTCAGCTTGTCAGCTGCCCGGCAGCCGGATACACTGGGAGCACACGGGCTCCTGGGCTTCAGGTGTGCTCCCGTGTATCCGGTGGACGAGGAAGATAGACCCGTGCAGGGCGAGGTGGAGCAACAAAGCCGCAGTGCAGGGCTATCACACGCGCCCGAGGCCCCTCCCCGCGTCGATGTGGAGCGCGCCGGTCTCTCCGCAGAGCCTTCCCAGGCGCCCCAGCATCCTCCCGAGCCCACTGCCCTACGGCAGCGCTTCGCCCGGCACCCAGCCATCCGGCCTGCCGTTCAGGCGCTCACGAATGCGTTCAGTTCGCTGACCATTCGCGACTACCGGCTGCTATTCCAGGGCAACTTTGTCACGCAGACCGGCTTCTGGATGCAGCAGGTCGTCTTCGGCTGGCTCATTTTGGAGCTCTCGAACAGTGCATTCTACCTGGGGCTGGCCAGCTTCTTCCGCGCCGTGCCGATCGTAGCGGTCTCGCCCTTCGGCGGCGTGCTGGCCGATCGCGTGGACCGCCGTCGCCTGATGATGAGCACGCAGGTCTGCATGATGCTCGTGGCGATCACCATGGCTGTGCTGGTGATGACCGGGCATGCGCAAGTCTGGCACTTCCTGGTGGCCTCGCTGGCGAGCGGCGTCTCCACAGCCCTTCAGGTGCCGAACCGGCAGGCGCTGGTGGCCCAACTGGTCGGGCGAAAGCACCTGGCCAACGCCATTGCGCTGCACTCGGTCAGCCTGAACACTAGCCGCATCATTGGGCCGTCGCTGGCGGGTATGCTACTGGGGCTCACCGGCGGCGCAGGGGCACTCTTTCTGCAGGCCCTGGGCTACGTGTGGGCGGTCTCGAACGTCGCCCGCATCCGTCTGCCGCCTGCACCGCCTCGGGCGGCCCAGAACTCCTTCCTGAGCAGTCTCGTTGAGGGGTGGCGCTATTGCTATCGCACGCGACCGCTGCTGATGCAGATCTTGATCGGCGCCGTGCCGTCGATCTTTGCCATGCCCTACATGCAGCTCCTGCCCGCGTTCGCCCGTGACGTGCTCCAAACCGGACCGGAAGGGCTGGGCCTGCTCTTCTCGGCCATGGGGATCGGAGCGTTGGCCGGCTCGTTCGGGCTGGCGGCCATGCGGCACGTGCCGCAGAAGGGCCTGGTGGTGCTGCTGTCGGCGGCGGTGTGGGGCGGGCTGCTCTGCCTGTTCGCCGTCTCGCGCGTCCACTGGCTGGCCGCCGCCCTGCTGGCGCTGGCAGGGGCCAGCAACGCGGTCTACTCAGCGCTGAACAGCACCATCGTGCAGGAGCTAGCGCCGGACGAGCTACGTGGGCGCGTGAACAGCGTATACATGCTCACCTTCGGCCTGAGCCCGCTAGGGACGCTGCCCGCCGGGGCGATCGCCCAAGCCTACGGCGTACAGGTGGCGCTCTTCCTGGGCGGGGCTGTGGTGCTCCTTTTTGCCACCGCAATGCTGCTCTTCTCCCCGGCAGCGCGCCGCGCCCAATAGCGCTCCGTGGTGCCCTTGACAGCTCTCGACAGACGCCCTATGCTGCAATCGCAGCAAACATCACGACGTCGGGTGGTACCCTCCGCCTGGCCATGCGACGTCTGGACCTCATGCTTCATCATCATCGTTCTTTCCCGATTTTTTCGAGCGCCGGCTCGCCTGGTGAAGGGGGAGGAGCATGCTCGAACATGACGTGCTGGTGATCGGCGCCGGGCTCGCCGGCATGCGCGCCGCGATCGAGGCGCAGCGGGCGGGGGCCAATGTCGCCATCGTCACCAAAGTTCATCCGGTGCGTTCCCACTCCAACGCTGCTCAGGGCGGTATCAACGCGGCTCTTGAAGAAGAGGATTCCTGGGAGTCCCATGCCTTCGACACGGTCAAGGGCTCGGACTACCTGGGGGACCAGGATGCCATCGAGATCATGTGTCGCGAGGCGCCCCAGGACATCATCGACTTGGAGAACATGGGCGTCATCTTCAACCGTGATGAAGAAGGTCGCCTGGGCAGCCGCAACTTCGGCGGCGCTTCGTTCGCGCGCACATACTTCGTGGCCGACTACACCGGCCAGGCGATCCTCCATGTGATGTTCGAGCAGCTCATGAAGGCCGGGCTGCGTATCTACGAAGAATGGTTCGTCACCCGGCTCCTGATCGAAGCTGGCCGCTGCGCTGGAGTCGTGGCGCTGGACATTCGCACGGGACGCTTCTATGTCATCCGCGCCAAGGCGACGATCCTATGCACTGGTGGGCTGGGCCGGGTGTACGAGCCCAGCACCAATGCGCTGATCGTCACGGGTGACGGCATGGCACTGGCCTACCGCGCCGGCGCGCCCCTGATGGATATGGAGATGGTGCAGTACCATCCCACCACGCTCAAGGGCAGCGGTGTGCTGATCACCGAGGCAGCCCGCGGCGAGGGCGCGTACCTCATCAACGCCTTGGGTGAGCGCTTCATGGCTAACCCGCGGTACAAGGCCCAGAACAAGATGGAACTGGCCTCCCGCGATGTCGTCTCGCGCGCCGAGCAGATCGAGATCGATGAAGGGCGGGGTGTGGATGGCTGCGTGCTGCTTGACTGCCGCCATCTCGGCCGCGAGCTCATCCTGACGCGGTTGCCATACATCCGCGACCTGGCGCTCGACGTGATGAACATCGACATCATCGAGCAGCCGCTGCCCGTGCGGCCGGGCATGCATTACCAGATGGGTGGTATCAAGACCGACGTCAGCGGCGCCACGCGCATCCCCGGCCTCTACGCCGCCGGTGAGTGCGCCTGCGTGTCCGTGCATGGCGGCAACCGCCTGGGCGCCAACTCGCTGCTGGAGACGGTCGTGTTCGGCCGCCGCTCGGGACGCGCCGCCTCGGAGTATGCTCGCGAGATCGACTTTGCCTCCGTCAACGAGGAGGTAATCGTGGGGGACGAGGAGGCCAGGGTGCGCGAGCTGTTCAACCGCCCGCAGAACGGCGATCGCACGGCGAAGCTGCGCTGGGAGATGGCGACCACAATGGATAAGTACGTGGGCATCTTCCGCGACCGCGCCGGGCTCCAGACGGCCCTCGACACGATCCGCGAGCTGAAGGAGCGCTACTGCCGTCTGCCGGTCGACGACCACGGGCGCGTGTTCAACACGGACCTGGTCTTCCACTATGAGCTGGGCTTCATGCTCGACTGCGCCGAGACCATCACGGTGTCGGCGCTCACTCGAGAAGAGAGCCGCGGGGCGCACTGGCGCACCGACTTCCCACAGCGGGACGATGAGCGCTGGCTGCGCCACATCCTGATCTTCCGCGGACCTGACGGCCCGCGCATCGACTACCTGCCGGTGACGATCACCCGCTGGCAGCCACAGGTGCGCGTGTACTAGGGGGGAGGAAGCATGCAGGCGACGCTCAAGGTACGCAGGTATACGCCCGAGGCCGCCGCTGGTGACGGTAGCCCGCGGGAGCCCCACTATCAGACCTACACCCTCGATGTGCCGGACTATTTCACCGTTCTGGACGCGCTGATCAAGATCCGCGAGGAGATCGACGGCACCCTGGCGGTGCGCTGCTCCTGCCGCGCTGCCGTATGTGGCTCCTGTGCCATGCGCATCAACGGGCAGTCGCGGCTGGCATGCAAAACGAAGCTCATCGCCATCGCGCCGCAGGGCCAGACGGTCACGGTGGAGCCGATGGCGAACATGCCGCTGCTCAAAGACCTCGTCGTGGACATGGAGCCGTTCTGGGCCAAGATCCGTGCCGTACAGCCATGGCTCCAGCCCACTGGCCCCAAGCCGGAGCGCGAGTACATCGTGCCCAATGAGGCGATGCTTGGTCTGAACGGCGTCATGGCCTGCATCATGTGCGGCGCCTGTGTCTCAGCGTGTACCGTCCTTGAAATCGACCAGAACTTCCTTGGCCCAGCCGCCCTGGCCAAGGCGTACCGCTTTGTGCATGATCCCCGCGACGGCAAGACCCGCGAACGGCTGGCAGAGCTGAATAAGTACGGTGGCATCTGGGACTGCACACATTGTTTCGAGTGTGTGACCGCCTGCCCCAAGGGTGTGGCCCCTATGGACCGCATCCTGGAGCTGCGCCACGATGCCGTGACACACGGCTTCACCAACACGAACGGCGCCCGCCACGCCGAGGCGTTTACTGAGTTGGTGCGTCACAGCGGCTGGCTTGACGAGAACCGCTTGCCGGTGCAGTCGGTTGGCCTGTCTAACATCAAGGAACTCGTCCAGCTCATGCCGGTCGGGCTGCGCATGCTGGTGCACGGCAAGATGCCACCGATTATCCATCGGCCCATCCCCGGCATCGCAAACGTCAGGCGCCTGTTTGCCCGCTTCGGTCATGAGTGAGCACGGCCGCGGCCGTGCTCGTGTGCCCGCCCGACGGATCTCCTGAGGGTGTTCGCCCTGTGACGACCGACGAAATCCCGATGGGAGGTTAGAGGATGGCAAGTGTCCCGCTGAAGTACGCTTGGTTCCCCGGCTGTGTGTCGCGCGGCGCCTGCCGTGAGCTATACCAGTCCATGACACGGGTAGCCGCCGCGCTGGGGATCGAGCTGGTGGAGCTGAAGGAAGCGGCTTGCACCGGAGCCGGGGTGATCTCCGAGCGGGAGCCTGACGTGGCCGACGCGATCAACACGCGCACCTTCGCGCTGGCCCAGCGGCTCAGGCTGCCCTTGCTCAATAATTGCTCGACCTGCCAGGGCGTGATGAGCGCGGTGCAGGCACGGCTGCATGCCGATCCGCACCGGCTTCAGCGCATCAATGAGGCGCTGGCAGAAGAGGGCCTACGCTACGACGGCGGGCTGACGATCAAGAACTTCCTGTGGGTGCTGGTCGAAGACTACGGGCTCGACCGGCTCAAGCCCCTGGTGACGCGGCCGCTCACCGGGCTGCGGGTGGCGCCGTTCTACGGCTGCTACATCCTGCGCCCGGCTGAAAAGCTCGGCCTGGATGCCCGCCCTGAGCGAGCCCAGTACCTCGAGTGGGTGATCAGTGCTGTGGGTGCTGAGCCCGTTGACTTTCCCGGCAAGACCCGCTGCTGTGGCTTCCCGATCCTGACCATGAACCGGCGCAACTCGCTGGCGATGGCCGGCAAACACCTGGCCGACGCGCAGGACCTGGGCGCGGACTGCATGGTCACACCCTGCCCGCTCTGCCACCTCAACCTGGATGCACAGCAGCCTGATGCTGCCCGCACGATCAGGCAGCCCTTGGCCCTGCCTATCCTGCACCTGCCGCAACTCGTCGGGCTGGCTCTTGGCCTGGCCCCGCGCGAGCTGGGCATGCAGAAGCACATTGTGCCGACCAGGCAGGTCGAGCAGCGCTTGCAAGCAGCGCCGGTTGGGGCGCTCGCCCGCTAGGCTGCGCGGCTGTGCATTGGCGATGCCGCTGCTCAAGAACGGATGCAGGGAGGTGGTCCATGCTACGGGTGATCCATTCGTTCGATATCAAGCCAGGTGTCGATGAGGGGAGCTTCATTGAGTGGCTGGACGCGATGCTCTGGGAGAAATCGCGCCCGTTTGGTTGCGTTCAGCGTAAAACGTGGGTCTTTCTGGGCGGGTTTGAGGGGACGTACGAGTCACCGAAGAGCGTACGGCGCCCGCGCTATCTGAACGAAGCTTTCTGGGAGAACCAGGAAGCCCATGACAAGTTTTTGAAATGGCTGACCTCTGAGGAAGCGAAGGAGTTCCGCGCGCGGTGGTTCGCGGGGATCACCAACCACACTGTGCTGCGCTACGTAGAGTATCCTTCGCCGACGTCACCGACCGACGACTGAACGGGCTACTCCGGGGCAGGGGAACCTGGTGGGGAATGACTCTTTGCCCCCCTGTTGCGCCGCGGCGCTGGCCAGCCTATACTACCCTCCTGCTATAGCGAGGAGACATTGTGATGCAATGTCCCGAGGACCGTCTGGTGTGAGGAGGAGCAGCACGATGACGGTAGCTACTGCACCGAAGGTCGATCTGGAGCGCTTTCAGGAGGAGGGGTACCTCGTCGTCGAGCATGTGCTTGATGTGCAGCAGGACCTGGAGCCGGTGGTGGCGGAGTACATGGCTCTGCTCGACGAGGTAGCGGAGCGCTGGCATGCTGAAGGCCGCATCAAGTCTACTTATGCCGATCTGCCCTTCCACGAGCGGCTCGCCCGGGTGCTCACCGACGCCGGCCCTGGCAGCTATCAGCCATTTGACATCTCGTTGCCCTTCAGCGGGGTGACCGAGCAGACCCCGATCCATCTGGGCCCGGCGGTCTTTAACCTGCTGACTAGCCCGCGACTGATCGATGTGGTCGAGCAGTTTATCGGGCCGGAGATCCTGTCGAACCCGATCCAGCACGTACGTATCAAGCCGCCCGAGCACCTGCTGCCGCCGTCGTTTCATAGCTCCCTGGTCGGGCAGACTGACTGGCACCAGGACCAGGGTGTGGCGTTGCCTGAGGTGGACGAGACGGACATGCTGACGGTGTGGATCCCGGTCACGGATGCAACCGAGGAGAACGGCTGCCTCTGTGTGATCCCAGGGAGCCATCAGCGCGGCCTGGTAACGCACTGCCCCGGCAAGCCGGGTCGCCCCGGCCTGCATATTCCGGAAGAGCTGCGCGGCCCATTCGCGCTGCCGGTGCCAATCAGGCGCGGCGGCGTCCTCTTTCTGCACCGGCGCACCATGCACGCATCCCTCTCGAACCGCAGCAACGGTGTGCGCTGGAGCTTCGATCTGCGCTATCAGCCGATTGGTCAGCCGACCGGCCGGCCATGGTTCCCCGCGTTCGTCGTGCGCAGCCGCGCCCATCCGGAGCAGGAGGTCCACGACTGGCGCGTCTGGGCTGAGCTCTGGAGGGCGACGCGCTCACGCCTGGCCGCCCATCCCCCGGAGGGCAAGTTCAACCGCTGGACCGGCACCGAGCCGGTCTGTGCCTGAGTTGCTGCAAACGTAGAGCGGTCCGCTGGACGAGGCGGCGAGGAGGGCAGCCGTAGCGGGTCTCCTCGCCGCACTTGCACGCGAGCTGCGCTCGGGCCTCGGCAGCCTGTGACAGCACGCATGACGACTCGTTGAAACCGGCGATGCCCCCCCGTTCACCCTGTATGGGCCGCGCGCGGGCGGCACGGTGCAGTACCCCCTTGGGTAGGGCGAGGTTCGGGATGAGCACACCGGTTGGCGTTGCCGTGTTTCCGTCGCGTGTGTGCCTGCCGCCGAGCGGGCGCTCTGCCATCGCCGTAACGATCACCAATCACGGTGACCGGCAAGAGGAATTCAGGCTGCATACGAGCGGCGTCGCCGCGACATGGCTCAGCCCTGGTACGCCAGCAGTGCGCCTGGCGCCGGGCGCCACAGGTACTCTGGCGCTCGAGGTGAATGTCCCGGCGAGAGGCCTGGGCCCAGGCAACAGCCATGCGATCAGGCTGGCCATCGTCTCAGGGAGCACCTCCGCCCAGGTCGCCGCGCTGGACGTTACGCTAGAGGTTATGGCCAGGGCCGTTCCCTCCCCGCGCCTGCTGCCACTTCGCGGCATCCTCACTCCGGCGTGGCTCTTGCTGGTGCTGGCAGTGCTGGCAGGCGCTGCTACTACAGCACTCGGGTCGGGTATCTTACACGCTCTGGATTCAGGCAGGCCACCTGCCCTGCTGGTCGCTGCGCTGGGCCTGCTGTCGGGCGCACGTTCGCCGGTAGCCTCGCCACAACTGCCCGGCCAGCCACCGCGTGTCGTCTCGTTCGAGCTGCGTGCCCCGCCCGATGGGCGCCGCGGTGAGTTTGAGCTGGCCTGGGAGGTGCAGGGCGCCGATGAAGTGCGCATCGATGGCCAGCCGCAGCCGGATGCAGGGACGCTGCGCGTGCTGGTGGGCGATGACCGCCGGTTCACGCTGGAGGCGCGCAATGCCGCGGGCAGCGTCGCAGAGACCGTTGGCCTGCGTTTGTTGCGGCCGCCTGAGATCCGTTCATTCCAGGCATCTGCCGAGGCGGTAGCACGCGGGCAGCCTGTCACGCTGACATGGGATACCGCGCATGCCAGCCGCGTTACCTTGAATGGCCAGCCCGTGGACGCGGGGCCCGGCGCCCTAGAGGTCCGCCCGGAGCGAGATACTACGTACACGCTGGTAGCCGAGAGCGAGCTTGGCCGCGTTGAGCAGCGCGTGGCCGTGCAGATTCGCGCTCCGGCGCCAGCGCCGCGGCACTGACGAGGGCCTCATGGCGCGGTGGACCCATCTTCAGCTTGTTGCTGCTCGGTCTGAGGAAGCCCCGCTGCATCGCTGGCATTGGCATCTCCCTGTGAGCCTGGGGCAGTGTCTGCTGGCCTGCCTCGCCGGGGTAGTGGCGGGCATGGGAGTCCTGCTGGCGACGATAGACTCCACCCGGCCGCGCGTGGAGGCATCCGTCTTAGGGCCTCCGCAGAAAGTCCCCGAGATTGTGCAGTTCGATGTGGCTGGCAGCAGCACCACTCACTCGGATGCCATCTCCGTAGTCTGGCATATTAGAGGAGCAGAGAACATCGATCTCGAGCTAAGTGGGGGTGCTCTATCGGCCGCGACGCCGGCTGTAATGCAGCAGATCGCATACGTCCTGACTGCGCGGAACACAGCCGGGAGCGTGCGTCGCACACTCAAGGTCTACGTGGCCCGGCCGCCCGTGATCGAGTCGTTCGTGGCTGAGCCGGCTCTCGCGCGACCGGGGCAGGCAGTGTCCTTGCACTGGCAGACCGCGCGGGCCCAGCGGCTGTTCCTCGGTGGCACGCCGCTTGCGAGCGCCTCAGGGGTCATGGAGCTGCGCCCCGAGCAGCCGCATGAACTCGTGCTGCGTGCGGAGAACGCCGCCGGTGAGGCAGTACAGCGGCTCCAAATCGCGTTCCTCCCTACGAGCACGCCTGTGCCAACGCCGCGCCCGGCTGTCACGCCGTCCCCCCGACCGGTGGTGACCTCGACACCAGCTGCCACACGGGCAGCTCCCGCGGCGACCGCAACGCCGCCTTCCCGCGGCCTCATCCTCGGCTTCCAGGCCGAGGGGTTCCATGCGCCCGGCCGGGCGCAGGTGATCCGGCTGACGCACGAGGCTGGCTTCACCTTGCTCAAACAGCAGGTGCGCTGGGCTGACCTCGAACCCGTGCGCGGCCAGTTCGACCCAGCC
>JBHOQS010000006.1:0-150339 GCA_042408875.1 Chloroflexota bacterium
GGCTGGGTCGAACTGGCCGCGCACGGGTTCGAGGTCAGCCCAGCGCACCTGCTGTTTGAGCAAGGTGAAGCCAGCCTCGTGCGTCAGCCGGATCACCTGCGCCCGGCCGGGCGCATGGAACCCCTCGGCCTGGAAGCCGAGAATAAGCGGCGCGGTGCGCTGTGGTGTCGGTGGAGGTGCTGGCGTCGGCGTCGCAGCTGTCGTCGCGATGGGTGCTGCCAGTGAGGTAGGCAGCGCCGGTGGAAGGAGCGACCAGGGTAGGAACGCCCGGCCGCTCAGCACGCCTGGCAGCAGCAGTTCGGGAGGGAGCGGCTGGGTGAACGCTCCGACGGCAATGCCGTATTCTTTCAAGAGATCACCGCCCAGGATGCGCCGGATCTCGTCAGCGGATTGGGAGGGATCACGTGCAAGCGCCTGCGCTGCGCCGGAGGAAGCATCCGCGACCACGCGCTGGAAGGCAATACGCTGGGTGCGCAGCGTCTCGAACGGACCCGCACGGTACGGCGGCGCCATCGGGAGGCCGTACAGCTCCAGGCTCCGCGCGATATTCGCCTTTGTGAGCAGGGGGGAGTCGCAAGCAATCGGATATGCCGGCAGGTCAGGTGCCGAGGGTGCCAGATAGCGATCACACAGGGGCTGGCTAGTGATCCAGCTCAGGCGGATGCGCACCGCTTCGTCGAATGAGCGCGCCCCCTC
The DNA here is from genome assembly GCA_042408875.1 of Chloroflexota bacterium. Lineage (GTDB taxonomy): Bacteria > Chloroflexota > UBA11872 > JBHOQS01 > JBHOQS01 > JBHOQS01. The sequence goes on from JBHOQS010000006.1 coordinate 697, forward strand.
GTTCGGCACCGGCTTCGGAATACCCTTGCCCCAGAGCATATCGTCGTCGCGCCCCCATTGCTCCAGCAGCTCAAAAGTATTCGCCAGCCGCACCTCCCCTGTGCGCGGGTCGCCCTGGAGCACAGCGCCCTGAAAGATCTGGTAGACGAGGCCATCGCGGCCGATCACCCGATGGGAAGCGGGATAGCCGATACCTTCCACCCCTCCCAGGCGCTCGAACATATCCAGGAAACGCAGCGGCGCCGGCCCGGGGTAGGGTCCTGCGTCGTCGTCGTTCATCACCGCGAAGCCGCGACCTTCGCCACCACCGGCCTGGGTGTAGAACCGAGCCCCGCCGGGCAGCGTAAGATATTCCCGAACGGCCGGGGGAGCCTCGAGTACAGCGTCGCGCGGCGCCTCGTCCGCCCGCGCCACAGGACTGGCCAGGCAGAGGACAAGCAGCAGAAGCGTAGAAACACACCGCCGAGAGAAAGTCATCATTGCTACAACGTGTGTCCTGCAAGCCGTCTGGCACGGCGGCCGTGAAATAGCTGCGTGAAGCCAGTATACTCGCGCCGCGCCTGCATGCGAGCATCACGCCCGGGCGAGCTAGCCCGTACATCCGGGCGCTGATGCGGGCCTCGCAGGTGATATGCGGAGCAAGTAGCCGGGCAGAGGTCGCTGCGCCGTCGCATGATTTTCTATAACTTCATACCCTGTACTCACATACACTGTACTCAGTATTCGTATTCAGTATGTAGAACGTAGGAGAATACTACCATGGCGCATCTCGATGGAAAGGTCATTGTCATTACGGGCGGCGCCCGTGGGATCGGCGGAGCTACGGCGATTGAGTGTGCCCGCGGCGGAGCACGCGTCGTCATCGGAGACCTGCTGGAGCAGGAGGCAGCCGAGACCCTCCAGGCCATCCGCGCCGCTGGCAGCGACGGTCTATTCGTGCGCACCGATGTCACCCAGGAGGACGACTGCCGGCGCCTGATGGACACTGCCGTCGAGACATACGGCGGGATCGACGCGCTGATCACCTGCGCCGGGATTTTGAAGGGTGCCTACACCGATGTGGACCAGCTTGACGCCGCGGTGTTCGACCAGGTGATGCAGGTGAACGTGCGCGGCACGTTCCTGGCAGTGAAACACGCGGTCAGGTATATGCGCCGGCAGGGCCGCGGCGTCGTGCTGTGCATCGCCTCTGGCGCTGGCGTGCGCGGTCCGAGTTCGTCGTTGGCATACGGAGCCAGTAAAGGCGGGGTCAACGGGTTTGTGATGACCCTGGAGCCCCAGCTCGCTCGCCTGGGCATCCGCTGCCATGCCATCTGCCCGGGCAGCCTGGCGACCCCGCTCAAGCTGGAAAACGTTGCCGATGGCGCCCGAGCTCGTGGTGAGTCGCCGGAGGAGGCGATCGCTCGGGCACGGGAGACCCTGGGCGATCCGGCCGGCGTCGGACGGGTGTTGGCCTGGCTGTGCTCCGACGATGCAGACTACGTGCGTGGCAACATCTTTACCCGTTAGCGGCTGCCGTGAACCTACCCGAGCCATGTTCCGCTGTTGGGTACAAGATGAGTACTCATAATAAGTACTAAAACTAAAGGTGAGTATTAAAGGAACGCCCACAGCCCGCTGGCAGCGCGTGCGGATGGCCGGCGCACCCTGTCAGGCTCGGGTGAGCGGCGAGGATGCGCTGCCAGCGGGTTCCAACGACGAGCGTGCTGCGTCCTTCTCCGCCACCAGGAGCAGCACGCTGCCCCACGGCCCCTGGCGTACACACCACGAGCCCGATAGTCCGGGCGGGAGGAACACCGGGCGAGTCCCCGGCCGTGGCCAGCGCGACGGCACGCGCCCGGAGACAGCAGAGACCAGCATGACAGCGCGGCCGCCGGGCCGGAGCACGCGCTGGATCTCCTGCCAGGTGGCCGGATCGGTGATCCAGTTGCCGGGGAACGTGCAGAGCACGACTTCAGCCACATCGCTGCAGAGCGGGAGTTGCTGGCTGCGGCCACGCACGAGTCCAGCGCGGGGTGCGCAGCGCCGCGCGTGCGCCAGCATCTGGGGCGATGGCTCTATCCCCACGGTAGTGGCCCCGCGCGCAGTCAGGCGGGCTAGGCCATGTCCCGTGCCTGGGCCGAGTTCCACCACGAGCGACGGAGCGGGAGCAAGTGCTTCCTCCAAGGCGACACACCGCCAGGTATCCCAGCGTCCAGAAGACACCAGCCAGGCTGCCGCGTCGTAGGCCCACGCCAGTTTGCCATACAGGAGCTCACAGGCCCGCGCGTACCACCCTGTCCTGCGTAACAGCGCCTCTCCCAGCGCGGCCGGCCATGTCACGCCTCTCACCAGCAGCCCGCACATCTAAAGCGCCCATACACCGTATCATGATGGCTAACGGCTATATGTATGATAAATCATAGTGCCGGCCCGAACACGTTCGCAAGCTCACCTGGGTACAGGGTCAGCGCCAGTGCGTACAGAGCCTCGATCCAGGGCCACGGCGGCGGTCTCCGCTCGGGCGGCAGTGCTGCCCACCGGCCGAGCTGGTCCCGCAGCGGACCAGCTTCGTCCCAGCCGAGCTCACGGGCCAGGGCAGCGGCGAAGGCAGTCGCTAGGGCTGTGCCGCCAATCTCCAGCCGGTCCATGCCGGGGAGCGCGGCCAGGCGACCGTGGCGCAGGCGTGGCCGCAGCCGCGCGGCGAGCCGGCAGGCTAGCTCCGGCACCTCAGCAGCGAGATGGAAGAGCGTCCACGCGTCGGTGATGGCGAGCGTGAACGGTGCAGCCAGGTCCTGCCGCGCGCCGTACGCGCAGCGCACCACGCCGGGCGGGAGCCGCCCGCGCACCACCAGGCGCTGTTCTAGAAACGCGCGCCAGCGCGCCGTTTCCTCGTATAACGTCTCGCCACTCCAACGCCTGTACAGCGCCAGGCCCCAGCCAATGGCGCCCATGCAGGTCGGGTAGACGAAGCCTGGCTCACAGCCGACGCCACCGCACCGGCTGGCGCGCATCTGTCGCACCAGGTTGTGCGCGAGCCACTGCGCGGTGACGGTGTAGCATGCCTCACCCTGGGGGCCGGTGAGGGTGAGCTCCTGCGGCGCACTACTTAGCAACCTGGCACAGCTCCACACCGCTAGCAAGTGCCCGGCGTACTGGGCATTGTGCTCGGCCAGAGGATTGCCTGCGCGCCAGTAGCCCCACACTGGCCAGGTTGTCATACGCTGGAGCGCACAGGCCAGCAGCGCAGGAGCGCGCAGGCGCCAGCCAGGGTCTCGCTGGGCGGCGGCGAAGATGGCGTACGCGCTGTACGCAACCTGGAAGCGCCGCCCGTAGTTGGCGGCCTCGTTCCGCGGGCGATAATAACCACGCCAGTCGGTCGGGTCCTGGGCCAGCCGGACAGCTATATGCTCAAGTACGTGCCGGTCGCAGTCAGACACGCCTCTCGCCTACCCGGTGCTGCGTGGAAACGAACGCCCAGCGCAGAACGGCAGTGCGCCAGTGACGGATAGCGACAATGACACCGGCGGCAGCGCCCAGCGTGCTAACGAGCAGCGCCAATGCCTGGCAGAGCGGGCACATCGTCTCCTCGGAGCGAGTTATCAGGTCATCAGAGAGCGTCAAGAGTACAAGGCTCGCCAGCCCGGGCGGCTCCCAGGCGCCCGGGATCTCCCGGCCTGCCGCCCTCGTGTTATCCTCGCGACATGTCAGGTGCGGCAGTAGCGCAGCAGAGGTATTATATGACAAGTAGCGGTCCACCCGGCGAGTCGCAGCTGGCAGGGCCGGCATACTGCGCCACCGGCTTTACCCCTGCCCCTCGCTTATAGCTTTTAACACTACAATCTTAAATCTTACTCATATACTCAACGATAGCTACAACAGGAGTGTACAAATTCTTGCAGGCGGCTGGAAAGTATGGATACGGCTGGTTCTTACCTGGATGAATCTTCTTCTCCGCCTCTGCGCGTGATCCCGCTCGGCGGCGTCGGCGAGATCGGCAAGAACATGACGGTGCTCGAATACGGGCAGGACATCATCGTCATCGACTGCGGGCTCATGTTCCCTGAGGCGGACATGCTGGGGATCGATCTGGTCATCCCCGACATCTCCTACCTGCGCGAGCGGGCCTCCTGTGTGCGTGCGTTCATTCTAACGCACGGCCACGAAGATCACGTCGGCGCCCTGCCGTATGTTCTTCCGGAGGTCAACGCGCCAATCTATGCGGCGCGCCTGACCCGTGGCCTGGTTGAGGTGAAGCTCAAGGAGCACCGGCTGTTGAACCAGGTGGCCATCCATACGGTGATGGCCGGCGAGCGCGTGCGCATCGGGCCATTCGACGTCGAGTTCTTCCACATGTGCCACAGTATCCCTGACAACCTCGGCCTGGCGATCCGCACGCCGCAAGGTCTGGTAGTGCACACATCGGATTTCAAGTTCGACCACACGCCGGTGGATGGCCAGCCCACAGATTTTCAGCGTCTGGCATCGTTGGGAGCCGAGGGAGTGCTGCTGCTCCTGTGCGACAGCACCAATGCTGACCGGCCGGGGTTCACGCCATCGGAGCAGGTGGTCTCCGAGGCATTCGACCGGGTGTTCGCGCAGGCGCCGGGACGGATCATCGTCACCACCTTCGCCTCGCTGATCTCTCGCGTGCAGCAGGTGATCGACACGGCTGAGCGATACGGGCGCAAGGTCGCCCTGGTCGGCCGCAGCATGATGCAGAACGCCGGTATGGCGATCGACCTGGGGTACCTGCGGGTCCCGGCGGGAGTGCTGGTGCCCTTCTCCGAGACGGAACGCCTGCCTGCTGAGGAGGTAGTGCTGATTACTACGGGGGCGCAGGGCGAGCCGACCTCGGTGCTCGCGCGCATCGCTAACCGCGACCATCACCAGGTGTCTATCGTTCCTGGTGATACGGTAGTGCTATCGGCCACCCCGGTGCCGGGTAATGAGGAGACCGTGCACCGCACGATCGACAATCTGTTCCGGCAGGGCGCAGATGTGCTCTACCAAGATCTGATGAACGTGCATGTCTCGGGACACGCCAGCCAGGAGGAGCTGAAGCTGCTGATCGCCATGCTGCGGCCGCAGTACTTCATGCCCGTCCATGGTGAGTACCGCCATCTCGTCCTCAACGCGCGCCTGGCGCAGAGCCTCGGCATTCCGCCGTCGAACATCATCATCGCCGAGGATGGGGATGTCCTGGAGTTTCAGGGCGGCCGCGCGCGCCGGGCCGGAAACGTGCCGGCAGGGCTGGTCTTCGTGGACGGCCTCGGCGTGGGCGATGTCGGCGAGGTGGTGCTGCGCGACCGGCGCCTGCTCTCACAGGACGGACTCGTAGTAGTCGTGGTGACCGTGGACCGGCACACCGGCCATCTCGTCGGCGTACCGGATATCATCTCGCGCGGCTTCGTCTACGAGCGTGAGGCGGAGGGGCTGCTGGCTGCGGCGCGGCAGCAGCTCCAGATAGAGCTGAACGGCCAGACTGATCACGAGGCTGATTTTACGTTCATCCAGAGTAAGGTCCATGATGTGCTGTCGCGCTACTTTCATCGCGAGATGCGCCGCCGGCCGATGATCATTCCGGTAGTCGTCGAGGTCTGAGAGCCGGGTTCCTGTGCGGGACCATGCCGCGCAGCGTGACAGCAGATGGGAGGTGTCCCCACGGCTACGACGTCTCCGCGACAGGCCGGGCGGCCGGCTATGCAGAGGCGCCCTACGAAGTCGGCCGGCCAGGTGGCGGCCGCGATCGGGAAGCTCGAGCGCAGGATGGGCAGCGGAGGCGCAGCACGCCCTGCCAGGGCACGTGAGCTGGCCGGCCGGCGAGGTAGACGCTCGCAGGTCAGGCTCCCGCGGTGGCTGCGCCGGGGGCCGCGCTTCGACCTTGAGCCGCACGTGCGCCAGGAAGCGACCGGTATCTTGCTGGTCATGCTGGCAACACTCCTGGCCGTGTCCCTGGCTTCGGGAGGTGGATGGCTCAGCGGGCTGATTGCCCGGCCGCTGGTGCGCTGGCTCGGCTGGGGCGCCTGGGGCCTGTCAGCCTCGCTTGCTCTCACCGGGGCGGCGATGATCTGGCGGGCCCTCGGGCGGGTGCCGGCGCTGAAGGTGCAGCACGCGATCGCCTCTGTCACGCTGGTCGCGGCAGCCGCCGGCCTCGCTGAGCCCTTCCAGCCACCGCCGGGAGCAGTGCGCGGCGGGGGCGACCTGGGCCATCACTTCCTCCAGGTGCTGAGCACGGCGCTGACCCCGCCTGGCGCCCTCGTCCTGCTCATCGCAATATGTGTGATCTCGGCCGTAGTGCTCCTGAATGTGTCGCCTATTGAGGTCGGCCGCTGGCTGGTCTGGGGCTGGTGGCACGCCCTGCTTGGTGTGCATTATGCCGCCCGCTTGCTCACCCGCAGCGCGGTGGCGAGCTACCGTTACGTCATCCGCCCGAGCTGGCTGGTCGGACGGCGATGGGTGTCGTCCGCGTTTGTCTGGACGCGGCAACAGCTGCGGGGCGGCCGGGTGGCTCTCCCTACCACTGCACAGGCGCTGCAGGCGGCCGCATCCCTGCCTATAGGAGTGCCACGGCGCGAGCAGCCGCCGGCCATCGAAGTCCTGCCGCCCAGCGAGGCAGGGCGCACTTCGGTGCGGCGGCTGGGTGGCTACCGCGCCGAGCCCAAGGAGACGGCGCCTGCGCCAGTTATGAAGCCCGCCTTGAGCGGGCCGCAGACCTGGCTCATGCCTGATCCCACGCGGCTACTCCAGAAGGGGCCCGAAGTGGCCTTCTCGGCAAGCGATATCCAGCGCCAGTGTGACATCATCGAGACTACGCTGGCGAGCTTCAACGTCGATGCGAAGGTCGTCGAGGCGCATCAGGGTCCGTCGGTCACCCAGTTCGGCCTCCAGCTCGCCCCTGGCGTGCGGGTGAGCAAGGTGCTGGGGCTCCAGAACGATCTCCAGCTTGCCCTGGCGGCTCGCAGCATTCGCATCGAGTTGCCGATCAACGGCCAGTCACTAGTCGGGATTGAGATCCCCAACGCCACGACAACAACCGTCACGCTGCGTGAGCTGCTGCTCTCTGAGGAGTTCCGGAAGCTTCCGCATCCGAAGCTCCGTGTCGCCCTCGGCCGGGATGTGGCCGGCCGGCCCCGCGTGGCCGACCTAGCGCGCATGCCGCATCTGCTCGTCGCCGGCACGACCGGCTCCGGGAAGTCATCCTTCCTGAACTCGCTCATCGCCTCGCTGCTCTTCCAGTGCACGCCGGAAGAGCTGCGCATGCTCATGATCGACCCGAAGATGGTCGAGTTCGTGAACTACAATGAGATCCCGCATCTCTTGCGGCCAGTGGTGACGGAGCCGGAGGAGGCGGTGCGCACCCTTGCCTGGGTCGCCCGCGAAATGGACCGCCGCTACCATCTGCTCTCGGAGCGCTTCTGCCGCAACATCGACAGTTTCAACGCGCTGGCGCCGGATGTCCTGGCAGAGGTAGGCGGCCCGCTGCCCTACATCGTGGTGATCATCGATGAGCTGGCTGACCTGATGATGCTGGCCCCGGACGACGTAGAGCGCCATATCTGTCGGCTGGCCCAGAAGGCTCGCGCCACCGGCATCCATCTGGTCGTCGCCACGCAGCGACCGTCGGTCGATGTCATCACCGGGCTGATCAAGGCCAACTTCCCCTCCCGCATCTCCTTTGCGCTCTCCAGCCAGGCCGACTCGCGCACTATCCTCGACAGCGCCGGCGCTGAGAAGCTGGTGGGCCGCGGCGATGGGCTCTACCTGCCCGCTGATGAGAATAAGCTCGTACGCATTCAGAGCGCCTACGTGCACGACAAGGAGCTCGAGGCGCTGATCGCGTTCTGGAAGGAGCAGGGCAAGCGCAACGGCTGGCCGCGCTACATCGACGAGAGCGAGATCTACGCTGAGCCGATCCAGACCGACCAGCCCAACGCTGATGAAGACGAGGACGAGCTGCTCGAGAAGGCCAAAGAGATCGTGCGACAGTACTCCCGCGCCTCAACGTCGCTGTTGCAACGGCGTCTGCGCATCGGGTACGCTCGGGCAGCTCGCCTGATTGATGCGCTCGAGGCCGAGGGTATTGTGGGGCCTGACCCGGGGGGCGGCCGCTCTCGTGAGGTGCTGGCCCCGCTCGACCTGGATGGCCCGGCGGAGCCACCGTTCCGCTCGCGATACATCTCAGGACAGGACGAGCGGCCGGCTTCGGCGGGCGGATCGGGAGCAGGACCCTCGTAGGGAAGCCTGAAAGCCTGGAAGGGAGGCGTCGCATGCCTGCCAGCGCCGCACGGTCGCGCGCGGCCGTCTTCCGCGGTACTGAGCGTGCCTTTGATATCCGCGAGTTCGCTGTGCCGGAGCCCGCGCCCGGCACCATACTTCTCCGGATGGAGCTCTGTGGGATCTGCGGCACCGACGTCCACTATTATCAGGAGGGGCTGCGCGCGCCAACGATCCTGGGGCATGAGAACGCCGGCATCATCATCGCGCTAGGTGATGGTGTGGAGACTGACAGTCTGGGCCGGCCAGTGCGCGTGGGAGACCGCGTGGTGGTGCAGCCGGGCGCGCGCGGCGGTGCCTATGGCCTGCGCCCTCTGCCAGAGCGGGATCCGCGGCTGACCGGCGGCCTAGCCGAGTATCTGTACCTTAATCTGCCGGACACGCGCTTCTTCAAGACTGACCTGCCGGCGGAGATCGCGGTGTTGCTGGAGCCCTTCACTGTTGCGATCCATGCCGTCGAACGGAGCCGCATCCGCCTGGGGGACACGGTGGTCATCCAAGGCTCTGGGGCCATCGGCCTGATGTGCCTCATTGCCGCGCGATTCTCTGGCGCCACGAAGACGATCGTCGTCGGCGGCCCAGCCGGCCGGCTGGAGCTGGCGCGGCGGCTGGGGGCAGACGTAGTGATGAACATCTACGAGGAGCGCGACCCGGCGGCACGGCGCGCGCAGATCCTTGCTGAGACGCCGAACCGGAGCGGAGCTGACGTGGTAATGGAATGCGCGGGCGTTCCCGCTGCCATTATCGAGGGCATCGATGTGCTCCGGCGCGGCGGCATGTTCTGCGAGCTCGGCCACTTCGTAGACGTGGGGGACATGACGCTCAATCCCAACCGCCACATGGTCTGGAAGGACTTGAACCTGGTGGCGCCGTTCGGCTCGCGCACCGAGCACTTTGTGCGTGGCCTGCCCATCATGGAGAAGCATCCGGAACTCTTCCAGGGCATGGTCTCGCACCGGCTGCCGCTCTCACGGGTGCAGGAGGCGTTCGACGCGCTCTCCGGCCGCTACCATCTGGATGGACGCGACGCCATCAAGATAGCCATCGAGCCCTGGCAGGATCGGAGCTAAGGAGAATACTGCTCTGGCCTGTTCACCTCATCGGTCCCGTTGTCTGGAGACGCCAGGAGTATTTGGGAGCATAGCCCAGCAGGCGCCGCGCGCGCTCGATGCTGTATGCCGGTGTGGTGCCGTCCAGGGGCCAGGCCTTGCCTTCGGTGCCAGGATAGAAGCGAGGGATGAGCACCCGCAGCGGCTCGGTGGCCAGGGTGTCTGCGGCGCCGATATTGAACGGATGGTTGCCAGGCCCTAGCGCGTCCAGCTTCTCGATGGCTAGCGCTATTGCCTGAGCGACGTCCCTGGAATCCACGTATGACCACAGCCCACCCCGGCCGCGGTCGTGGCGTGGCTGGCCCCGCTCGGCGTACTCATCGGGCCCGACCACCAGCGCCAGGCGCAGCGAGGCCACGTGCAGCCCCTCCCGCCGGGCAGCCAGGGTGAAGATCTCTTCACCCACCCACTTGGAGAGCGCGTAGGCGTCGCGCGGCCGCTTGGGGTAGTTCTCATCGGCCGGCAGGTACGGCAGCGCCCGCTCCTCGGGCGAAGCGCCAAAGAAACCGTACACCGTGATGCTGCTCGCATAGACGATGCGCGGGATGGCCAGCGCAGCAGCGGCCTCGGCCACAGTGATGCAGCCGCCGACGTTATTGGTAAAGACGCGGGCGGCCGAGTGATGCGCCAGGCTGGGATACGCTGCGAGGTGCACGAGGGCGTCCGCGCCGCGGCACGCCGAGTACACCTCACCCGCGTCGGTCACACTGGCCAGCACCACGCGTGCTACCCCAGGCACCGGCGGCGCCACAAGATCAAACGCCACGACCTGATGGCCACGGCCGGCCAGCTCAGCCAGCGTGGCGCGGCCGACCCGACCCGCCGCGCCAGTGACAACGATCCTCACCGTCCAGCCCTCCTCTCCTTGTCCTTGTCCAGCGGTGGGGCTCGCCAGCTCTCGGGCACGATCCCACCAGCGCAGCTATCGAGCGGCTCAACTGTGTGAACCAGAGGGTGGGAGTGCCTCATCAGGCCGGACGAGCCGGCGTACCAGGTCTTGCAGCGCCTGAGCGCGGAACGGCTTCTCCAGGATACTATCCACTCCCCGCGACGCGAGCTCAGTTTCACTTACCTCGAGGCTCCAGCCCGTCGCCAGCACGACGGGAATGCGCGGGTCGAGCTGTTTGATCACCTGCGCGACCCACCAGCCATTCCGCTCTGGCATACTGAGGTCAGTGATGACGAGGTCAATGCGGTCCCCGGAGGTGTGTGTCCGAGCCGCTTCCGCCACAGCTTCCTCTGCGCTGGTATAGGCGAGAACACGGTGGCCGGCAGCCGTCAGGCTCTGGGTGGCGAACTCTACGAAGCCCGGCTCATCGTCAATCACGACGATGCGGGCCGCGAGCGCCTTCGCGCCTGGATCGTCTGAGCGGCTCTCCGCCTCGGGGACGGGGATTGCCAGGCCGGGTAGCGTGATCGTAAACGTGGCGCCCTGGCCAAGGCCGGCGCTGTACGCCTTGATCGTGCCGCCGTGGCGGGTGATAATGCCGTAGCTCACGGCCAGCCCAAGGCCCGTTCCCTGGCGCTTGGTGGTAAAGAAGGGTTCGAAGAGTCGGCGCAGGGTTGCAGCGTCCATGCCGGAGCCGGTGTCACGCACCTGCAGACGCACCAGCGGCGCCCTGGCCGGCCCGAGCTGCTCGCCCGTAATCTCAATGATGCCGCCCTGCGGTATGGCCTCAAGGGCGTTCAGCAAGAGATTGGCGATGGCTTCGCGTAGCTCAGCAGCGTTGCCAGCGACGGGCAGGGCTAACATCTGTCCTCCAACAGATCGGCGCGGCTCGGGCAGCTGGAGCATAAACTCCACGCGAACACCGGACGCCTCGGCCTCGTCTTTCCAGCGCGGGCGCGTCAGCTCAACTGCTTCACGCACCACTCCGGCAAGGTCAACCGGATCGGTAGCAGAGGCGTCGCGGCGCACGCGGCTGAACTCCTGCATACGGCGGATCACCTGGCTGCCATCACTGACCGTCTGGACGATCGTCTCGAGCAGGGTCGCGACCTGAGAGAGATTGGGAGGGGAGCTCTGCAGGTGCAGCAGCGCGACCTCGGCGTGCCCCATGATGTGCGCCAGCAGATTATTGAGCTGGTGGGCGGCGCCCGACGCCATTTGGCCCAGCACACGCAGGCGTTCAGCCTGGCTCTGCCGCTGCTCCTCTTCCCGGCGCGCTGTCACGTCTCGCACGACGTAGTGCCGCCCCACGACCCGGCCTTCAGAGAAGATATTGGCGCCGTGCACCTCGACCTCAAGGACGCTCCCATCCCGTCGGCGCAGATGTACGAGGTCAATCGCCGGTACAGGCTCGCCGGCCAGGGCGCGTTCCAGCTGCCGTCGTGCCGCCGCGTGCTCATGCTCATCCAGAAGCACTTCGATGGGCTGTCCCACTAGCTCCTCGGGACGGTAGCCCAGCATCTGCTGGGCCTGCGCGCTGATGAAGCCGATGCGCAGGGTGCGATCAACCGTGACCAACATGTCCTGCGCCGGGTCGACCAGCGAGCGGTACTGCTCTAGCGCCGCGCGGAGGTCGAGGATCATCGTCCGCAGCCGTTGCACCTCGGCGATCAAGCGGCGTTCGCGAAGCTGTGCCGCGCCGGCTTGGTACCGCAGCCATGCTCGTTCCAGCACCGGCGCCGCCTGCTCGGCTAGCTCCTCCAGATGGCGCACGTGCTCAACAGTAAAATGGTCTGTCTGCACGCTCTCGGCGTTGAGCACGCCGATCAGGTGACCGGCCCGCAGCAGCGGCACGTGGAGGGTGGCCTGGACGTGCCGTTCAACCAGCGCTGGGTGCACCGACGCGCCGCCGGGAGGAAGCCGGTTTCGGATGATCGGACGAGGATCACGGCACAGCTGCTCGGTCGTGCCGCCGCGGAACGGTGGCCGAGCCCGTTGAGCCAGCCACACGGTGCCATCCGGGCCGCGGCGAGCCGCCAGCGCGATCCAGCGTTGGTCGGGCGATTGCTGCTCGTTCGGTTGTTGTTCGCTTAACAGATGCAGCGACGCAGACTGGGTCTGGGTCAGGTGGCAGGTGCGCGCGAGCAGCCACTCAAGCAGGTCATTGAAAGACGCATCTGCCTGGAAGCGGGCCAGCGCGGCCTGCATATCTGCCGACGTCGAGAAGTGCTCCAATGCGGTGTCACCCTGGCTTTCTAACAGGCGTGGCATTCCCTGCCGCGCTGCTGGCGTCTCAATCCTTCCGGACGCGTAAACCTGGAGCGAGGTGTATCTCCATATCTCCATAAGAAGAGTATCCTGCGGCGTGCCGTCTGCCTGTGCTAGAGGTAGGATAGCATAGTTCATGCGTATCAACGTACTAGAATTCAGACAACGAACTTCTTTAGCATACGCTTAAGGCACTTGCTATACTGTGAACAGGCGACCACCTACGGCAAATCCGGGCTGGTCAGGAGGGGCGGGCTGTGCCACAGTGGGCGCCTGGTACATCTATTCATCTTTTTTGTACATCTAAATGTACAAAAAAATAGAGATCTCTGTGTAGAAATACGCGGGGAGCTTATTTAATTTCCAGAATTTTAAATTTTACAGAGATAGAGATGGGGAGGTGAAGGTATGCTTCGTCGGGCGTTTCTCCAAGGGGCATCGGCGTGGGCCGGCATCGGCGCTGTGGGCACTGTCCTGGCCGCCTGTACGCCGCGGCAGCAGGCCGGCCAAGACACAAGCATCCCGCTCACAGGCAAGCAGGTGACCGTGCGCTTCCCGTCCGACACGGCCGCCGACTATGACCAGAAGTTTAATGAGATGGTGATCCAACACGTCCAGGCGAAATACCCCTTCATCAAGCTCGAGCTCGACGGGGACTGGAGCGCCTTGAGCTGGCAGCAGCGGCATGAGAAGTACGTGGCCATGACTATGGCCGGCACGGCGCCGGAGATCATGTGGCTCTGCTGCACGTTCATCCGGCCGTTCATGGAGCGCGGCATGGCCCTCGACTTGGACCCCTACATCAAGAAGAGCATGAAGTCCGAGGACTTGGCCGACTTCTACCCCGGCCCGCTCGAGGGGATGAAGGTCGAAGGCAAGCAGATGGGCCTGCCAACGTACATCAATACAAACATCATGTACGTCAACCGCGACCATCTCAACGAGGCTGGGCTGCCGTATCCCGACGACAACTGGGATCACAACAAATTCCTCGACTATGCGCGCCGGCTGACGCGGCGGCAGGGCCAGCAGGTAGAGCGCTGGGGCTTCGACATGCCATTTGCCAGCATCGACCGCCTGTGCTCCTGGATCTGGTCTATGGGCGGTGAGCTGCATGACCCCAAGGATGTGACCCGGTTCCTGTTCGACTCGCCCAAGACGATCGAGGCTGTCACGTTCATGCACGACCTTATCTGGAAGCACGGTGTCTCGCCAGCGAACAACGACCAGCGCTGGGGTATGGGCGCTGAGGACACGTTCATCAACGGCAAGCTTGCCCTGCACATGTCTGCGACGGGCAATGCGGCGAACATTAGCGCCAAAGCTACGGCGGTCAACTGGGACTTCGCGCCGCTGGTAAAAGGCCCGGGCGGCTATGGCGCGCGGATCTCTATGGATGGGTACATGATCGCCAGGGATACAAAGATCCCCGGAGAGACCTGGCTGGTGGTGCAGGAGCTGACCTCCACGCAGGTCAATATCTGGCGCGCGGAGATCGCCCGGCGGCAGCCCCCCCGGAAGTCGGCCGCCCCAGCCTGGGAGAAAGTCTATCCGGGCAAGCAGGCGCGCTGGGGCCGCATCTTGAATGAGACGGGCCGCCCGGACCCGCGGGCCTTCTGGAAAAACGCCGATGAGGTGGGCGAAATTGTATCACGCCACCTCCAGGCAACGTTGCTGCGCAACGAATATGGCCCGGCGGAGGCCATGCGCCGCCTGGTGGCAGACGTGAACGCCTATTACCGAAAGTGAGGGCAAGCGCCCTCACCCCGACCCCTCCCCCACAGCGGGGGAGGGGTCGGGATGGGGCCTCTACTGCTGGTCGCTCGTAGCGACCGCGATAGCCTCGCCATCTTTCAGGCTCTCCTGGCCCACCACGACTACCTGCTCGCCGGGCTGGACGCCACTGAGGACCTCGACGAGCCGGTCACCGACCAGGCCGATCTGTACCGCGCGCATCTGCGCGGTCCCGCCGCTCACGACAAAGACATATTGTCCACCATTTCGGCGCACGACTGCCTCACGTGGTACGACGAGGGCGTGCTGGCGCTGTTCGGTGGTGATACTGGCCTGGACAAACATGCCAGGCCTGAGTACCCCGCCGGTATCATCCGGCGCAATACGCACGATGAACGAGCGGCTGCGCGCATCGCCCGCCGGGAAGACGGTCAGCACCCGCCCGGTGAACTGTTGGCCGGGCAGGGCCGGCACCGTCAGAACTACCTGTTGGCCTGGCTGGACCAGCGCGATTTTGGCCTCCTCGACGTTGATTGCCAGTTCAAGCTCGGGGGAGATCAGCGTCACGATCGGGGTCGTGGGCCCGACTGTGCTGCCGACCGAGACATGTCGCTGCGCCACGATGCCATCGATCGGGGCGTAGATGAACGCCTCGGCCTGTGCCGCTTTGGCAGCGGCCAGGCCGGCCCGAGCCTGCTCGACCGCGGCCATCGCCTGGCGCAGGTCTTCTGTCGTGTAGGGGTTGGACTGGAGCGCCGCAGCCGCCTCCGCCTGCCTCACCGCTGCGGCAACCTGCTCTGCCTGCGCCTGCGCTGCCAGGGCCTGCTGCTCGGCCGCACGGGCCTGGGCTTCGGCAGCCTGCGCCTGATACTCGGCTGCCTGGATGTCTGCCTCGGCCGGGTTCTTCGCCTGCTGAAGCTGGAGCTCTGCCTGTCTCACCCGTTCCTCGGCCATGCGCACGGCGAACTCGATCTGCTTCTTCGCCTGGTCGAGCTGCACCTGCGCCGTCTGCACGCCGAGCTGTGCCCGTTCGATGGCGTTCTGGTCTGGGGTCTTGAGCAGGTTGAGGTTTGCCTGCGCCTGCTCCACAGCAAGCTGCGCCTGCCGGAGCGTCCAGGGGTCCGGACCGCCTTTGAGGTTCGCCAGTGCCAGCTCTGCCTGCTGGAGCGTGATGCGCGCCTGGGCAAGCTGCAGCTCGAGCGTGTATTCGGCCGCCTTCGCCTGAGGGAGCACCTGCGTGTCGTAGTACTCTTTCGTGCCCGGCACGAGCGCGCTCCCCTCCGGGGCAGCGTTGCGCTGGTCCTGGAGCTTCTGGTTGGCTACCTTCCGCTCGTTCAGTTGCTTCTCCAGCGAGAGCACCGCCTGCCGAGCACTGTCCACATTCAGTTCGGCAGATTTCACCGCGTTGGGGAGCGGCGTCCCGTCGGTGAGTCGCGCCAGGGCTGTTTTTGCCTGGTCCAGCCCGGCCTGAGCAGCCTGCACTTGCTCCGGGCGCGGGCCCTGCTGGGCCTGCTTGAGGCCCAGGCGGGCGTTCTCCACGCCCAGCTCGGCCAGGCGGATCTGTTCCTGTGAGGACCGCGCCTGCTCCAGGCCGATCTTGGCCGTCTCGAGCAGCGACTCCAGGTTAGCGATGACTTCCTCGCGCGGGCCGGCCTTGACCTGCTCGGCGCGCACGCGAGCGGCGGCGGCATTGGCCCGCGCCGCTTCCTGCTGGGCGCGCACAGCTTCTTGCTGCGCCTGCGCGGCAGCCTGCTGGGCCTTCGCCATCTCCACCTGCGCCTGCGCCGCAGCGATCTGCTCCGGACGGGCGCCACGCTGCAAGGCAGCCAGGCGCGCCTGCGCTGCCGACAGGGCAGCCTCTGCCTGCTGCACCTGCGCGTCGATCGCCAGGTGGTCGAGCTCGGCGATCAAGTCACCGGCCTTCACCTCACTCCCCACATCGACCAGCAGGCGCGTCACCCGCCCACCGGTCTTGGGAACCAGGGCGACCTGGGTCTTGGGCTCGGCCGTACCCGTATACGTGAGGCTGGCGCTTAGGTCGGCCAGCCTGGCCTCAGCCACGCTGACGGTCGCCGGTGGCGCAGCGGGCTTCTGCTGCTGCTGCCGGGGTTGCTCCGGCTGAAGGCGGCAGGCTGGAAGCAGCAGCACAGCCAGGGCCACGCCAGCAGCCGCCAGTCCGGCGACCTTGCTGGGCAAGCGCTTCATAGGTGAGTGCCTCCTGTTCTTGGTTCGCGATTTCTCAGCGTCTCACATCAATCCTGTGGCTGCCGGTAGCCGGACGGATCGCCATGGGGCGCAACCGGCTCGGCCTCCGGCCGGCCACCCTGGCGCGGAGCAGGAAGCGGCACCGCCATCCGGATATCCGCAGCCCATCCCGTGCCCGCTCCGGCGCCTGCCGCGGCAGGTGCGAGCTCGGGTGCCGGCGGTGCACCGCGACGGAACAGCCGCAGGATGCGGCTCTGCACGCCGTCAAAGTAGGTGTAGCTGGCCGGCACAAAGAGCAACGTGAGCAGTGTGGACGAGAGCATGCCGCCCATCACTACCAGCGCCACCGGCGCACGAAGTTCTGAGCCCTCGCCGAGCTTGAGTGCCACCGGGAGCAGGGCGATCACGATCGTCGCAGTGGTCATCAGAATGGGGCGCAGGCGAGTGGGACCGGCCTCTAGCAAGGCCTCCTCACGGGAGAGACCGCGGCGGCGCAGCGTGTTCGTGTAGTCCACCAGCAGGATGCCGTTCTTTCCTACCAGACCGAAGAGCTGGATCAGGCCGACAATGGAGAAAATATTGACCGTCTCACGCGTAACCAGCAGGGCCAGGATCGCCCCCACAACGGAGAGCGGCAGGGCCAGCATGATCACTAGTGGGTACAGCAGCGACTCATAGAGCCCCACCAGCAGCATATAGGTCAGCAGCACGGAGAGCCCCAGCGCAAAGAAGAGCTGGCCAAAGGCCTCCCCCTGCGCCTCGGATTGGCCGCCCAGACTGATGCGGTAGCCCGCGGGAACATCTATCGACTGAATCACCTTCCGGATATCGGCGCCCACCTCGTTGAGGGCACGCCCCTCGATGTTGGCGCCGATAGTCAGGACACGCTGGCGGTTCAGCCGGTTAATCTGGGCCGGTCCATCCTGCGTCGTAAATTGCGCCAGCTGGCCGAGCGAGAAGGTTGTGCCGCGCGAGGGCGACAGGAGCGGCAACTGTCCAACACTGTCCAGGCTAGCGCGGTCGGCATCTGCCCCCACGACGCGCACGTCCACCGCACTCTGCCCCTCCTTGCGTAGCTGCGTCGCTACAGTGCCAGCGTACGCGGTGCGCAGCGTGCCAGCGACAGCCTGCGAGCTCAGGCCGAAGTCGGCCGCGCGCTGGCGATCCACGTGCACCACCAGTTCAGGCGAGCCGGCTGTGCCGCTGTTCGTGATATCGCTCAGGCCGGCGACCTGAGCAAGGCTGCGCTCTACCTGTGCAGCCAGCCTGGTCAACGTGCCCAGATCATCGCCGTAGACATTCACCTGGATCGGTTGCTGCAGGCCGCCGGGTCCGGCACTGGGCAAGGCGGCACGGACCTTCAGGCCGGCGATGCCCTCGCCAAGTCGAACGGCTTCTGCCGCGATCTCCGGCGGCTTGCGATGGCGCTCCCGCGGCGAGACCAGCACGACGTCGAGACGCGCCACGTTGGGCTGCTGGGTGATCTGGCTCGTTCCCTGGCCGACAACGGTCACCACCGTCTTGACCTCAGGGATCTTTAACAGGCCCGCCTCCAGCCGGCCCACCACAGCACTGGTGGCGCCGAGCGACGTGCCGGGCGGCATCTCGGCGACGAGGCTGAAGTAGCTCTGGTCCAGCTCCGGAATGAAGTTTGCCCCGATCAAGCCAGCGACAGGGATAGCGAGGCTGATCACCAGCGCAGCGACGCCGCTGAGGATCACCACGGGGCGGTGCTGCAACGCCCAGCGCAGCGTGGCGCGGTAGCGGCGCTCCAGTGCAGCGAAACCGCGGTCCCACCAGCGCCCGAAGGCTGCCAGCGGCCCGCGCCCGCGTTCATCCTCCGGGCTGAGCAACCGCGAGGCCAGCAGCGGCGTGAGCGTGAATGAGACGAGCAGCGAGAAAAGCGTTGCTACGACAATCACCAAGCCGAACTGCTTGAAGAAGCCGCCCGTCATGCCGGTCAAGAAGGCAAAGGGAGCGAAGACCACCACGTCCACAAAGGTGATGGCGATGGCTGCCAGGCCGATCTCGCTGCGGCCTTGCAGCGCCGCAGCACGCGGGTTCAGGCCGCGGCTCAGCCACCGGAAGATGTTCTCCAGCACAACGATAGAGTCATCGACCAGGATGCCTACCGTCAGCGCCAGGCCGAGCAGCGTCATGATATTCAACGTGAAGCCCAGGAACGCTATCACCGCCAGCGTGGCGATCAGCGACGTGGGGATCGCCAGCAGCACGATGAACGTACTGCGCCAGGAATGCAGAAAGACCAGCAGCACCAGACCAGTCAGTACAACGGCAAGCAGAAGCTCGCGCTGGACGTCGTTCACCGAATTACGGATAAACGTCGAGCTATCATAGACGATCTCGAATTGCACGTCCTGCGGCAGCGTGCTGCGGATTGTATCGAGCTGCTTGCGGATGCTATCGGTGACCTGAACGATGTTTGCACTGGACTGCTTCGACACGCTGATCAGGACGGTATCCTTGCCGTTTGTACGGGTGATCGTCCGCTGCTCCTTTAAGCCCTCTTCGACCGTGGCAACATCGCTCACCCGCACCACAGTGCCGTTGGGCATGACCGTGACGGCTAGGTCCTCGATGTCTTTCACGCCCCCTAGGCGCGTATCGACACGCAGGTTGACCTCGCGGCCCTGCTGCTCGATGCGCCCGCCGGGCAGGTTGAGGTTCTCCTGAGCGATCACTGCGGAGAGCTGCGGCAGTGTGAGGCCGTAAGCGCGCAGTTTGGCGGGATCGGCCTTGATCTGGATCTCGCGCTGGCGGCCACCGATCAAGCTCACGCGCCCCACGCCGTTGATCTGCTCTAGCCGCGGCCGGATCTTCTCGTCGGCCAGCCGGTAGAGCTGCTCCGGCGGGCGGTCGCCCCACACAGCCAGCGACATCACCGCCTGGGCGTTGATATCGGCTTTAATGATGCTCGGCGGCAAGATATCCTGCGGGAGTTGCGCGCGGATGGCATTCACGCGCTTCTCGACGTCTATAGCGGCTACGTCGGCATTCACGTTGTCTTTGAAGGTGACGATGACCGCGGAGGCGCCTTCCGAGGAGACCGAGCGAATGGAGTCCAGCCCCGGCATGCCGGCGACGGCATCCTCGACCGGCTTGGTGACGAGCTGCTCCACTACTTCCGGCCCTGCGCCGGGGTAGACGATAGAGACCGTCACGACAGGAATGTTGACGCTCGGCAGCAGATCCACGCCCAGCCGCGTTGCTGAGACCAGGCCCAGCACAACCACGGCCAGGATAACCATGAGGGTGAAGAGCGGGCGCTGGATCGCCACGCGGGTGAGAGCCATGCCGCTTCCACCGTTGGCGTGATCCTGATCGGGCACGTTATATCCTCCAATCCTCCGCTATGCGTGTGTACTGTGTCCCGGTGTGCATAAGGCACCGGCGCTCAACCACGGTAGCACAGGAGGCGGGGCGATTTGGTGACACGCCCCTGCCGGCTATCACCCATCTGCGTGACAGGGCTGCTTGATCGGCACTGCATGCTTCCATTAGCCGAGTTCTGCCGACCTGTCATACCGGCTTGGGCAGTGAGCCAGACCCACCGGCTTCGCCTGACGGCATGCCTGCGTCGGTCTGCGCAGGCTCAAGCACGCCGGACACGAGCTCCGGACATGCCTTGCGCAGCAGGGGCAGGAGTGCATCTATATCGATCCGAATGCCTTCGCCCAGCACATCGCTCAGGCGCTTCAGGTTACGCACGAAGGGCTCGCGCTCTGCCTCCGGCATTTCCTCAAGGAAGCGTTGCAACTGGGCGACGCGGTTGCGCACCGCGTTCTCCACGACCGCGCTGACCTCGGATGTCAGCCGTACCCACACCACCCGCCGGTCGGCCGCATCGCGGACCCGCTCCACCCAGTACATCTTTTCGAGCTTGTCCACCAGGGCGGTCGCTGCCGGCGGTGTCACGGCGAGCCGTGTTGCCAGCTCGCTCAGCGTGAGGGGGCCGTGCTGCCACAGCACGCCAGCAGCCTGCACCTGAAGGGCAGTTGGCTGCGGCGGGCGGCGTCGCCCGGCCTGCCGCGGTAACTGATGGCCATGCACCGGCCCGTAGACATGTCGAGCCAGGGCAGGAAGGAGCTCCACGATCGCCTCCGCCAGGGCACGCGTATCCGTGGTCATCTCTCGGCTGGTCTCATTTCTCGGCTGGTCTCAGTAAAGAGAGCACCGGCAGATATTTCTATTACTTAATTAAATGCTTTAACAGCGTAGCAGGCCAGACGGTGAGTGTCAAGGGGGAAGCAGAAGCAAGATCGATGGCGCCGTTTAAGGGATCAGGTCAGCGTTGGTGAGCGCCTCGACGAGACGTTCGGGAGGGTCGCCTTTGTACACGAAGCCGTCCACTCCAGCGGCCAGCGCCGGGCCTTGCGCCTCAGGCTGGCTGCTCAGGACGATGACCTTGAGCCCGGGGTGAACTTCGCGCAGGCGCGTTACCAGCGCGGCAGGGTCGTCGCGGCAGAATTCCCAGTCCACCAGCAGGATATCGGGGAAACTCGCCTGGGTTCGTGCTACCAGGTCATGTGGCTCCGCTATTTCCTCGATCGTGACAGCAGCTCCGGCCAGTTGCTCCAGAAGCAGGCGCAGGGCAGAGCGCACGGTCACACGCCTATCTGCGAGCAGGACCCGGGTCGGGCCACCCGTACGCAGCATATCCTTATTTGAACGCCACACCAGCGATGCACGGAGCGGTAATCTTGAGCAGCATGGGGAGCTCGAAGCGCTCGTAGCGCAGGTCACGGAATCCGGCGTGCTCGAGCGCGACCCATGTCTCACGGTCCGGATGGCAGCCATCTGCGATCACTTTCCAGACCGGCCGCACCAGCTCCTGGAGGCGGCGCAATATGGTGCCTTGTGGCGCTGCCACATGCTCGATAAAAACAAACTGTCCATCCGGCTTCAGCACCCTCCGTACCTCATGCAGCGCGTGTGTAACATCATCAACTGAACAGAGCACGAGCGTAGCGATCACCGCATCGGCGCTCTCGTCTGGGAGGTCGAGCCGCTCAGCTGTGCCACAGCGGATCTCAACCGCTCTCCCAAGCTGCGCCGCCTTCTCCCGCAGATAGCGGTGCATGTACGGGTTCGGCTCGACGCCGATCCAGCGCACATCCGGTGGCAGGAACGGCAGGTTCGCGCCTGTGCCGGGCCCAATCTCCAAGACAACGCCGCGCAGGCCAGCGAACAGGGCACGTTTCCGCGCGCCGAGCAGACGGTTCATGGTGTCTTCACTATGGGCGACCACCCAGGCGAAGACACGACGCCACACCCCAGTGCGCCGGCTCGCATAGCAACGGCCGCGGTCCAGCATGGCCGGTTGCTCCTCTGTCAGCAATGGTTGACAGCGGTTGACAATGGTTGAGAAGAAGGATAACGAGAACAAAACATGAAAACCGCCTTGTTTGTTGTCGTATCCCGTACCAGCGCTAGCACCAGCCGGGCAGCCGCGGGTACGCCAACGGGCTGCGGGGCCTGGAGAGCGCTGCCCGGTGCAGCGTGCCGCACCTCCCAGAGAGGAGTCTACCGTAAGAGTGGCGCAGGCGCCTCAGGCGACGGAGCGGTTCGCCACCTGGTTGACTGGCGGGGAGCAAACCTGGCCATCCGGCCAGGATCGCCGGACGGGCGGAGAGCAGGAAGGCATGTCGCGGTCACTCGTAGGTGACCAAGCGATGCTGAAGGGCCAGTGCGACCGCCTCAGTGCGGGTGGCCACACCGAGCTTGGAGAGGATGCTACTGACGTGGAACTTGACGGTCGATCTGCTCACGATCAGGCGCTGGGCGATCTCGCTGTTATTCAGGCCCTTGACCATCAGCGCCAGCACCTCGCGCTCGCGCGCGGTCAGATCGTGGCCAGGGGCCGGCTCGCTACGCGCAGTGCGCAGCAGCACGCGCGTTGCCTCCGGCGAGAGGGTCGGGTGGCCGGCCCTAGCCCGGCGGATGGCTGAGGCCAGCTCCTCTGCCCCGACATTCTTCAGGAGATAGCCGATCGCGCCAGCCTGTATGGCGCGGTGCACTAGATCATCCTCCTGGAAGCTCGTCAGGGCGATCACCCGGACTTCAGGATGGGCCTGGCGGATTGCGTGCGTGGCCGCTGCCCCATCCATCTCCGGCATGACCAGGTCCATTAGGACCACGTCCGGCCGGACCTTCTCACAGATCCGGAGTGCCTCGTGCCCCCCTGCCGCTTCAGCCACTAGCTCGAGATCGTCGAAGGCCATGAGAAACGCGGCCAGGCCGCTGCGCACCACAGCATGGTCGTCCACAATCATGACCCGGATTGGCTGCGCTTCACTCATCGTGGTCCTCGTCTATGTATGAACGGGCTGGCTCCTCTCGCCTGCCATCATGCCACCTGACACGCACCAAGGTGCCGTGCTCCGGCCGGCTCTCCACCTCCAAACGGGCACCGATCGCTGCCGCACGCTCACGCATGATCCGCAGGCCAAGGTGGTTGGCGGGCACCCCTTGTAGATCAAAGCCGCAGCCATCATCGCGGACCGTAAGCTCGACGGTCTCCGCCGAGCAGTGGAGCAGCACCTCCGCATGCTGGGCACGGGCGTGCTTAGCAATATTGTTCAGCGCCTCCTGTACCACGCGATAGAGTACGACCTGGACCTCCGGCGGGAGCCGCGTCTGGCCTTGCACCGTGCACAGCGCGGGGACGCGAGACCGTCCAGTGAACGCGTCGCAGAGCTGGCGTAGCAGGTCTCCCAGAGGTACCTCAATGAGTGCCGCCGGCCGCAGCTCCAGGAGCAGCGTGCGCATCTCGGCCAGCGCACCCCGGGTGAGCTGCCGCAGCTCCTCCAGACGCCGGCGCGCTTCGCCGGGATCGCGCTCCCACAGCCGGGGGAGCACCTCGGCGATCAAGCTGGATGAGAAGAGCGTCTGCGTGACCGCATCATGCAGCTCACGAGCGAGCCGTTGCCGTTCCTCGACCGCTGCAGCATGCTGCGCCTGCTCGTACAGCTGGGCGTTCTGGATCGCCACCGCGGCCCGCTGGGCCAGTGCGGTGAGCAGCCGCTCCTCGTCGGCGGTGAACACATGGCGCCGGCAGTAGTTCACCCCGTAAACGCCGAACACCTCACCGCCGATCTTGATCGGTACGTGCATGAGCGACTGGATCGCCTCCGGCCCGGTAATACGATGTGCCACACGCGGGTCAGATGGAGCATCCTCAACCTTGATCGGTTGGCCTGTGGTCGCGACGATTGTCGTCACACCCTCGCCCCGCACGTGCACCATCTGGCTCACTGTCTCCGGGTGGAAGCCGCGTGCTGCGCCGACCACGAGACGCTCGCGTTGCTCGTCCCAGACCATGACGGTGGCTTTATCCGCCTCCAGCACCTCTACTGCGACATCGACCAGTGCCTGGAGGACGCGATCGAGCTCCAAGGAGCCATAGAACTCTTCGTCGGCGCGGTACAGCGCCTCGAGCGCACGCATGCGTCGCTCCAGCTCGCGCGTGCGCTCTTCGACGCGCCGCTCCAGCGTCTGGTACGCCTGGACGCGGTCGGTGACATCGCTGACGATCCCCTCGAGGGCCACGATCGCGCCGGCCTCGTCACGGACCGGTACAAAACGGTTCTCCACCCAGATCACGCGGCCGTCGCGGCGCATCCAGCGCAGCATCAAAGGGCTGCTCGCCTGCTCAGGCGCAGCGTGCTGGCGCTCGACCAGCCAGCGGTCATCCGGATGGACCAAGCGCAGGAGCGCGTCTGGATCGGCGTAGCAGTCCTCCGGCGTGTAGCCAGTGACCGCAGCGATGGCGGCGCTGACATAGTCAAAGCCCCGGGCCGGTATCAGACGGTACCGATAGATCACATCCGGCGCAGCCTCGGCTAGCCGGCGAAAGCGCTCCTCGCTCTCCTGGAGGCGCCGCTGCGCCTGCCGCTGCTCCGAAATGTCGGCGTATATTGCAAGCACACCGACGATCCCGCCCCGCGCGTCGCGCAGCGGCGCAGTTGACAGGCTCACGTCAATGTGCGTGCCATCTTTGCGCTGACGTACGACTTCACGGCTGATAAACGGCCGGCCCTCGAGCACCGCACGGCGGAATGCGTCCGCCTCCTCTCGCCGCTCCCGTGGCACCACCGGCAGGGGGCGCCCGACTACCTCGCCAGCCGTCCAGCCGAAGATCCGCTCGGCGGCCGGGTTCCACATGGTGACCGTTGCCTCAGGGTCCAGGGCGACGATGGCGAGCGGCGACGCCTCGATCAGGGCCCGAAGGTTCTCGAGGGTGTACGTCTCCGCCGGATCAGTGTCCTGCCGGCCGGCGGGGAAGAGCTCATGCATGCGTACGTCTCGCGTCCTGCGCCGGGCGGTGCGCGTTCTCAGGGTGTGCGCTTTGCTCGCGAGGTTTCAATGTTAAAACACGAAAAGTTAAAACACGAAAAAACAAACAGAGGTAACCGTTCATTGATACACAGCCTAGCTGGTCCCGGCGCTGCTGTCAACCGGCGAGCTTTGACGGCAAAGCGTGAGAGAAGAGCGTGATACCGCGCCGTGCAGGGCCGGCCCTGCACGGCGCGAGTCAGTACTACTCAATACTACATTATTATATACTATATTACTATATATTTATATATTACGTTAGTGTATAGTAGTCAGGCGAGCGACGCCAGGATCTCGTTGACTTTGCGCGCGACCTCGGCCATGGCGGCCCTGGCCGTCTGCGCCCCGCTGTATACGGCGTTCAGGCCGGCCTGGATCTCTTTGTCCATCTCATCGTAGCGGGCGATGTACGGCATCGGCATAGCCATCGCCGCCGTCTCAAGCAGTGCCTGCTTGTTATAGCCTTCGTCCAACTCGACGAACGCCCGTAGCGCACTCTTCCGCGCGCTCACAATCTTGCCTTCCACAGCAACGTAGCGCTGCATTGCCGGGCTAGTGTAGTGGGCCAGCCACGCCCAGGCCGTGTCCTTCTCTTTGCCTTCGGCCGCGAGCGCCAGGCTAGGCCCCTTCACCGTACTCACATGCCGGACCCTGCCCCGGGGCACGGTAGCGATCTCCCAGCGGAAGCTCAGCGACGTGCGCTGCGTCTGGCTGAGGAAGCCCGGGTCACCGATATGCAGGGCCAGGCGTCCAGCATCGAAGAGCTGGCGGCTGGATTGTCCGGCGGTCTCCTCCGGGGCAGGCACCACGCGATGCTTCAAGCGCAGGTCGGCATTCCATTGGATGGCCTCGACCGCAGCCGGCTGGTCGAGCACGCACCGCTTCTCGTCGGGACTCAGGATATCCCCGCCGTTCGCCCGGACGGGAAGCTCGTACGGCGGCATGCTCATGCCTACCACGTTCGGGTCACGGCCCTTGACCAGCCAGAGCGCCTCACGTAGGTGCTCCCATGTCCACGACCCATCCGGTTTCCCGACGCCAGTCGCATCGAAGACGGAGGCGTTGTACAGCACGAACCACAGCCCCATCTGGAGCGGGATAGCATACCAGCGCCCGTTTCGAATGGCGCGCAACAGCGTCGCCTCGGCGAAGTCGTCCGGCTGGAACGTGGCCGCATCACGCTTCACATACGGCGTCAAGTCGGCCAGCGCACCGCGCGCCCGCAGGGGCTCGACGAACTGCGGGTTCAGTGCGACGACATCGGGAACAGTTCCCGCAGCGGCTAGCGCTAGGAACTTCTCCATGATTGAGCCACTCACTACTACCGAGTCGACGTTCACCTGCGGGTAGCGCTCCCGAAAGACCGCCAGGGCGTGTGGAAACAGCACTGCAGCCTGGGGATCGTGGGGGCCGAACCAGTTCAGGTACGTCAGCGAAACTGGGCGGTTCGGTACGCCGCCCGGCACAGCCCCTTCTCCGGCTGAAGCCTCTCCCGCGCTGCCATGCCTCCCAGCGCGGCACGCACTTGTTGCTGCGGCAGCTGCTCCAGCGAGCGAGTGCAACGTGAGCGTGAGCATCCTTCGCCGGGTCACACTGAGCACCATCAGGCATCCTCCTCGGCTGATAGCGCCGTTGATACCGCGAGCGAACACGGCCAGAGCCCACCACCGAGCATCGACAGGCCGGCACGTGTGCCTGTCCGGTACGGCCTGTTATGACAGGCTTTTGTTTTTTATCCTGTTATCCTGTACCAGTATCTGTAACAGAGTGTAGCAGGGCGAGCGTAAGAAGGGGAGTGGGGGAAGAGACCCCTCCCCCTTACTCCGCCAGCACGAGCGGGTTAAAGTTGGTCTCTCGATCGTAGACGTCGATGCCCTCGAGGCGCTTCAGCAACGTAACGATAACGTAGGTGACCGGGGTGATGGCTGCCTCATAGGCGGTCTTTGCCAGCCACTGGGTCACAATCGCGGAGACCAGCGCACCCCAGGAGGGCATGATCCCGGCGAATGCCAGGGTGATGAAGACCAGCGAGTCGAGTCCCTGGCCAACGAGCGTCGATCCAATCGTGCGGCTCCACAGCCATCGCCCCTCGGTGAGCACCTTCATGCGCGCTAGCACGATGGCGTTGGCGAACTCTCCGACCAGATACGCGGCGAACGACGCAACAAGCAGCCGCGGCGTGAAGCCGAGGATGCGCTCGTACGCCGGCTGGGCCTCCCAGAAGGGCGCCGGGGGCAAAAGCTGGCCGACCCAGATGGCCAGCACCATCAGCAGGTTGCAGAGAAAGCCCAACCAGATCACCCGGCGGGCCATGCGGTAGCCGTACACTTCGGTAAGCACATCACCGAAGATGTACGAGACGGGGAAGATGATCACCCCGGCAGGAAGCACCAGCGGCTCTCCTGACCAGGGCAGCGTCAGACCGCCAACAGTGAAAAGCTTGACGGCGATGATGTTGGCGGTCAGCAACGAGGTGATGAACAGCGCTGTGATCGCCACAAACCACTGCGAGACCTTCACACCACCCTCCGCACCGCTCCAGGCTGCCGGCGCAGGACCGGCCGGGAATATCATAGCCTATCGGTGCCGGCAGTGTGTGATCCGGGCAGTGTGCGCGACGGCTGTGCACATCGTTGCGTAGGCGGGCCAATCGATCAGGAATCGGCCACGCGCGCTGGTTTGACCAAGGCGCGGAGGTCACGCTTGTAGAACACCCACGTGCTCCCCACTTTGTAGCCTGGGAGCTGGCCGCTTTCGATCAGGCGATACAGTTTCGAGCGGCTGATGCGCAAGAACTCCATCGCCTCGGTGCTGTTGAGCAGCACATCCTCATCGTCGATCGGCGCTTCGCGCTTATATTGGCCCATGGCCCATCCCTCCTCCCATGTTCTGCGGCAGGGAGCTGCGCAGCCGCTGTGCCCCTGCTCACGCGTGGCAGACGCCCTCAGTGTAGGGCACGGCCACACGCGGTCCGAAGACACGCGCGAAGCGGCTAGTACTGTCGGGGTATCGCATACTGCTCCGTGCTGCGGTACGCCGCAGTAACACGCGGCGTTCTTACTCGTGGTCAACCGGCATAGCTCCGGCAGCGTCCGGCCAGCAGGTCCTGCTCGGCCTGCGCGTAGCGCTGGGGATCGCCAATGTCCAGCACGTAGCCGGACGCGACCATCCCGTAGATCGGCATGCCGGCGGCCAGGAGCCGGGGAATGAGGTCGTGCCCGAAATCGTACAGCTCAGCGGGCGGCACCAGATCGAGTACCTCGGGCGAGACGATGTAGATGCCGGCATTCGCCAGGTCACTAAACGCCTGGTCAGGCGCAGGCTTTTCCACAAAGCGCACCACCCGCCCGGCGCTGTCGAGTTCGACGATGCCGGCGCGCCAGGGGTCAGGGACGCGATAGAGCGCCATGGTCAGCGCCGCCCGACAGGTCGTGTGCTGCGCCAGCAGCGGGTCGAGCGGGGTGTCCGTCAGCACGTCGCCATAGAGCACCACGAAGGGCCGACCTTCGAAATAGGACTCCAGGCGCTTGGCTGCCCCGGCGGAGCCCAGCAGGCGTTCTTCGTACGAATAGGTGATGCGCACGCCAAAGCGCTCGCCGTCGCCGAAGTGCGCCGTGATGACCTGCGGCAGGTAGTGGAGATTGATGGCGATGTCGCAGATGCCATGGTGCCGCAGGTAGGCGACCAGATGCTCCAGGAGCGGACGCCCCGCCAGAGGCAGCATGGGCTTCGGGCGGGTCAGCGTGTGGGGGCGCAGCCGGGTGCCCTCCCCCGCGCAGAGGATCAGCGCTTTCATAGGTGTCCCCCATCACCTCGGCGTGCAAGCGACAGAGGTCCTTTCAGGACCGGCCAACCGCTACCGTAGAAGCTAAAAAACCAACTAAAGATAATAGATGATAAAAACACTAATAAAGCATTAAACGGTAGTTTGAGAAACATTGATGAAGAAACTGGATATCTGGCCGCCTGCAAGGGTCGTTACATACGGTGAATAGCAGCGCGGATTGCCTCAGCCAGCGCGTGGTTGAGCGTCAGGTGCACGTCCTCGATCTGCGCCATGGAATCGCTGGGAACGATGATCGCTACGTCTACGAGGTCTTTAAGCCGGCCGCCCTGGAAGCCAGTCCAGCCGATGGTTGCCGCCCCGCGGGCACGAGCGAACTCAATGGCCTTTAACACATTGGGAGAGTTGCCGCTGCCGCTGATCGCCACGACGACGTCGCCCGGTTCGAGCAGGTTCTCCAGTTGCTCGGCGAAGACATCGCTGTACGCTGAGTCATTGGCCCAGGCTGTAAGGAGCGGTACGTTGTCGGTGAGGGCCAGCGCCCTGACTCGCGGCTTGCCTGGTGTGATCGTGAGCTTGCAGAAATCGTTGGCCGCATGCGAGGCCGTGGCTGCGCTACCGCCATTCCCGAGGAAATAAATGCGCCGGCCATGCTGATACGCTCGCAGTAGCAGCGCCAGCGCCCGCTCGATCTCCGCCACCGGCAGGCGCGCCAGCAGGTCACACAGGCGCGCGTAATACCCAGCGATGCCGCCGTCCGGCGCCAGTCCATATCCCGCCATAGGCGTTTCTCCTTCGTTACTTTTATCTTCTTTCTTCTTTTTTCTTCTTTCTTCAAGGTTTCGTACTTATCTTCTTAACCACGTTTTAAGGTCTTACCCCCTTAAGGTCTTACCCCCGGCCCCTTACCCCAGCTCATAGCTGATCGACACGTGCAGCCGCCCCTGCCCGGATGGCAAGAGCACGAAACGCACGCCCCGCGCGATCACCGGCCTGCCGGCCTTGATCTGGAACGCGCGCGCATGCGCCGGTTTGATGTACACAGCGCAGCGCAGGCCCTCCTCAACCGCAAGCTCCTCGTGCACGCGCAGGCGGCCGCTCGACCAGTCGTACTCCCGCACCAAGGTTGCCGGTACATCGACGGTGCCGTCCCAGCGCGCTGGGCGAACCGTGGCGCGCAGTCCCTGGGGCCGTTCTTCCAGCTCGCATGTCAGCGCCCAGTGCGCCGCCAGCGCCCCGCGCGGTGCAGCCAGCAACGGACGCAGCACGCGCCGCCACAGCCGGAGCACTGCCGTGCCGGGTCGGCCGGCGGCGAGCTCCAACCGCAGCACGAAGAGCCACAGCCGCAGGTCCCGGCCTAGCCGATTCTGCGCCAAAAACTCGCGTAGACGCGTCACTGGACGCGGTCGCAAGGGGTACAGCGCAAAACTCCCCTCGCTCTCCGCCTGCTCCGGCCGGGGATGGACCAGATTGCGCCACCCGCAGTCGGCCCGTCCGTAATAGACCACACTTGCTCCTGCCAGCGCCGTGCCATACAGCAAGTTCATCGGCTGTCTGGCCGTGCGCACCAGGAGGGTCTGATGGGCATCATCGTAACGCACGAGCCCTGCCTGCGGAAAGACGCGCCGGTGTGGCTGGCCCGGCGGTACATACTCGGCCGGCTCGTCCGTGATCGGCAAGAGATGCGCCACACGCGCGATCCATGCCACGTCGGCCGTATGAAAGACTGGGCAGACAAAGTCGCGATCCGGGCCGTGGTGCGCAGCAAGCGAGCCATCGCGCTGCTGGTGCAGGATAACCTGCTCGAGCGCTGCGAGCGCAGCCTGGCGATACCGCTCGTCACCGCTCAGCTCCCAGGCGCGCAGGAAGGCAAAGATATCATACGGGAAGCTGCCGCTCTCGTCAGGCGCCTCCCAGAACCACCGCTTGGCCTCCAGAAGGAGGCTCTTGCGGCCGTCGGGCTGGTGGAGCGCCAGGAGAAACTCGGTTCCCCGCCGCAGCGCTTCAAGTAACCGGGCCCGTCGCCCCTGTTCGCCTGGCTTGTCCTCGCCCAGACACTCGAGCGCATAGTATGCGAAGGCGAGGCAGCGAGACTGGTAGTAGCTCGTGATATCGCGAATGCCCGGATGGATGCCGGCCTGCTCGGGAGCGGGATGGTACGGCCAGGAGCCGTCGGCGTGCTGCTCCGTGAGCGAGCGCTCCAGGCAAGCCCAGACAGCCAGCCGCCACTCGGGCCGGCCCAGTAGCCGGTACGCTGCTGCGAGGCCCATAGCGCCCCAGAGCCGCTGGTTGGTGATTTCTTTGCCCAGCGCATGCTGCGCCAGATACGTTGCTGCATTATTATCCACGGCTTGCGCAATCGCCTGGCGCTCGGCGGCATCGAGCCGGTCTCCATGCATCAGCAGCAGCGTAGCCAGAGCGTCAGTGGCCTCACCGCTGTCGATCACCGAATTCGAGATATTTCGCACGTCATGCCGCGCTGGCAGGTAGATCCACGCGCCGTGCTCCGGGTCACGCGCCTGCCGCGCCAGCGTTCGCGCGGCGCGTCGGCGCGCCCGCTCCAGATAGCGCTCGTCGCCAGTCTCGCGAAACAGCACGCAGTCGAGCACAACACTGCGGGCGTTCTTGGCGGTGTGCTCGATGCGATGGCGCGGACAGACCAGCGCACCGTTGGAACGCTCTGCTCCAGCAAGGTACTTGGACGCGCCTTTGAGCAACGCCAGCACATGCGCCGGGATCATGCTCTGTGGAACCGGCACGAGAGAAAGAAGGCCAGGCTTACCCACTGGCTGGCCGCTTCGTCAGCTCCCAGACATAGATCTTTGCCTGGTTGCGCAGGAGCGGTGTCAGCGCGCCGGCCGCGGTGGAGAGCACTAGCGCCGGGTACTGGAGCTTCTTGAACGGCTCGCGGAAGTTACGCACACGGTGCCGCACCTCATCAGGCGGCGGCAGCGGGAAGAGCCGCCGGTCGCGTTCTAAGACGAGCCCGCCCTGGCGGCACATCGCCAGCGTCTGCGCCGGGTCCAGGGGTTTGAACGGCCCCAGGCTTGGATCAGGCGCTAGGATGTACTCCACGGTGCGCCGCTTCTGCGAGTACAGCCCGCGCAACAGGCGCATCAGTGAGAAGTACGAGAAGCGGTTGACGAAAGCGAGCAGCATCCGGCCGCCGGGCTTGAGCGCTCGTCCGGCCTCGAAGAGCACGCGTACCTGCTGCGCCTTGGGCAGGCCTTCGAGCCGGAAGATACACGTCACCATATCTAGCGTGCCATCCTTGAACGGCAGCGGCTTGTTCCAGTTGTATTCGTAATAGACCAGCGGACGCTTCGTGCGCTTTTGCACGAATTCCGCCGTCTGCTCGGAGAGCTCGACGAACGCGACTTCGTCCGCGTCAGGATAGACGTCGCACAGAGCCTCGAGATAGAGGCCGGTGCAAGGAAAGAGGTCGAGCCAGCGCTGCGGCTTCAGCTCGCGCAGTCGCCCGCCAATGAGCGAGACCAGCGCCTCATACTCCGAGCGCACCGGCTTGTTGTAGCGGGCGCCCGAGCGGATACGCGCCATCTGGTACTGCCGGATCTGCTCCATCGACCAGCGATCGGGGTCCGGCGAGGTCGGCAGCAGCGTGCGCGGGCGATAGCGCTGCCAGTGCAGCAGGTCCTCCACCGGCCAGCGCCGCGGGGCAGACGGCTGTTCGTCGGGGTAGCCTACCAGCACGGTGGAGACGAACTCAAGCTGAGGCGGCAGGCCCAGCAACTTGCGCAGGAGCGGCAGGTCGTCCACCGTGGCCACCCAGTAACCGCCCAGCCCGATGGAATGGGCGTAGAGCAGCATGTTCTCGATCGCTGCGGCCGTGCTCTGAATGCCGCCGGCGCTGCCCTGGGAGAATTCTTTGTTATAGCAGGCGAAGATTGCTGCCGGGGCCAGCTTCACATGCGGCACTGCCCTGGCGATCTCAGCCAGGCGCGCTGGATCAGTCACGACGATGAAGTCCCAGAGCTGCATGTTGCAGGCGGTCGGAGCCCACCGCGCCGCGTCGATCATGTCGTAGAGCACCTGCTCCGGCACCGGATCGGGCTTGAAGCGGCGGATCGTGCGGCGGGTGCGGATGGCCTCCATCACCGTCATCGGCTGCTCGCCCGCGGTCGCCGCTGCGGCCGGCAGCTGCAGCGTTTCCGGCGCGGCGCTTTGGCCGCCGGTGAGATCATCGAGCTGGATCAGCGGTACAACACTTTCCTGCTGCGCATCGCCCCGGCCGGTGGCATGCTGCGCGGGAGCAGCTGCGCGCACGTCCGGCGTGCGAGAGTCAGTCGTTGCCATCAGACCTGCCGCCTTTCATCGCGTAAGGATATATCCCTGTGGCAAAACGAACGAACATAACGCTGGTAGCATACAGATGCTACAGGAGCTCCGTCAAACCCAGCCGCTACCCGGTGCGGCGTGGCTGAGAGAGTAGCCATCGCGTCTTCCAAGCGCGGTATGCGAAGAGGAGCGGCAGGCCAAGCCACATGACGAACCCAAGGGGAGCCCACAGCAGATGGGGGCGTAGGGAAGCCTGCACGATATCGATGACATCGGTCGTGGTCTCATTGACCGGCACAAAGATATGGCGGTGTTCCCACCAACGAAACGGTCCATGAAGTTGCCGGTCAATAAACCCCGCCGCAGCAACTTCCTGGACCTGCAGGACCCAGCGCAGGCTGAAGGGCCCCGCGCGTAAACGAAGTGCCACCACTTCCCCGCCTGTCCCTCCAGAGGAGCGCTGCTCTACCGTTACGCGTAGCGGCGGCGTGATCGCCACCAGGTTCTCCGAGCGGCGGTGGAATGCTACGACTGCGGTGAGTGGCGCGCGCACACGAAAGCGATGGCGAAAGGTCATCGCAGCAGATCCCTTAGAGCACGCTCAATCTCTGTGTACGTGAAGGAGAACGCTTCCTGCTGAAGACGGGCAGGCACAGCTCGTTGCCCGCCCAGCAAGAGGAGATCGGCGAGTTCACCAAGCGCGAGGCGCAGTGGAAGCGCCGGAACCCGCATGAAGGATGGCCGCCGCAACACGCGGCCCAGAGCGCGACTGAATTCAGCATTGGTCACCGGCGTCGGAGCGGTGAGATTCCATGGCCCCTGCGCCCCTTCACGCTCGATAAGGAACCGGACAGCTGCCACATGGTCGGCGATATGAATCCAGGGCATCCACTGGCGTCCGCTTCCCAGCGGTCCACCCACGAAAAAGCGAAACGGCAGCGCTACCAGGGGAAGCAGCCCGCCATCGGCGCTCAGGACCAGACCGGTACGAATGATCACTCGCTGCACTCCCAGCGTCTCCACCTCCGCCGTCGAAGCCTCCCAGTCCACACAGACGCGCGCGAGGAAATCCGTCCCGGGCGGCGTGTCCTCTGTTACCAGGTCATCGCCGCGCGGGCCGTAGTAGCCCACGGCGGAGGATTGCACAACCACCCTTGGACGGCGCGCCGCGGCGCGCACGGCCTCCACCACAGCGCGACCGGCATTCAGCCGGCTTTCGCGAATGCGGCGTTTGCGCTCCGCAGTCCATGGGAGCGGTGGGATACCGATACTTGCGCCGGCGAGGTTGACGATTGCCTCCGCACCGTCAACCAGACCGCCCCAGCCGTCGGCCGTGCGGCCATCCCAGCGGACAACCTGAGCTGCCGATGGCAGCGCGTGCGCTCGTGCAGGATCCCGGCTAAGGACAACTACTTCATATCCGCCGGAGAGCAAATGCTTTGTCAGCACCCGCCCGATCAGACCGGTTCCTCCCGTAATAATAACCCGCACTGTGCTCTCCTTAGTATCTTAAGTATCTTATTAGTATCTTAATCTTAAGTTTTTTACTTGTTTCTACCAGGGATTTATTATGTAAAATTTACTCTGAAACTCTGAATTTAACCGGTCAGGGATGCGAAAGTGCCTGGACCTCACTCTCGATAGCGGCAATAAACTGGCGAATGATCTCTGCTTGCTCCGCTCGACTGCAGCTCCACGCCGCTCTAGGGACATACCATGGCCCTCCAAAGCGCAGCCACACGGCCGCGCGTCTTCCCGCAAAGGAATAGTGCAAGCCGGCAGGCACAATAGGAATCGGCTGCCGGGCAGCCTGCTCAGCCAGGATGACGAACCTGACGAAGCCGGGGCGGAACGGCATGAACGAAGAGGCAGCCGGTCCTTTCGGGCTATAAACGGGATCAATATTGGGGTATCCCTCTGGAAAAACGACGACTACGCGGCCCTGGACAAGCAGCCCTACCGTATCTGCCACGGCACGGCGCAAGTACGCCGGCACCTCAGCGGCGCTGTAGGCGCTGCGGTGTCTGTGTGCGCGTGCCATCGGATCGCGAAGCGCCTCGGAGCGCAGCACCACCGGCCAGCGCGCAGTACGGCAGGCCCATTCCATGAGCCTGCGCAGCGCCGGACGATCGACCCAATCGAGCGCGACGACAAACGAAAGCGGGCGGGGCAGTGTAGCAAGAAACACACAGGCGTCATGAAGATGATGGTAGTGCCGAGCGGCGATCAGGACAGGACCGGCCGGCGGAACAGCGTCTGCCCCTTCGGTGTACACGTCAAAGGATCGCCGGAGCATGAACCGGCTGTATGTTCGTAGCATCCGCCAAGCCCACGTGGCCGCCGGGGAATTCCCGCGCATCTTCGGACCTGTGCGGCCAACTACCGGAAGCCGGATGAAGCCGCGCTCTCCTTTGAGGTGTGTGCTGCAGCCTGTATGGGCATTGCTCAAGTTGATATGGAAGCCTGGGCCGGTTTGCCGACCGACCGGCTCAGAGCCCCACGTTCTTTGAGCCAGAAGCCGAGCAAGATCGCGCAGACCGGGCCAATCCCGGAGACACTGGCCAGAATCGGTGGTATCCATAATCCTCCCCAGAGACTAAGCACAGTCGCAAAGGCAATGTTTGCCGCATACACTGCCAGAGGGATTCCCACCGGTATGCTCTCGTACGGTGGAGTCCGGCCCCACAGATACCGGCTCAGCGCAAGGAATGTTAGGCCGGTGAGCGCCCAGCCGGCCAGGTTCGTGAGCGGCATGCCGAAATACGGACCGCTCACATGCCAGACCCAGAACTGCGCGGGCAGCCTCGAATGCGACATCGCCGGATCGAGGACTATATCCCAGGACACCAGCAGCCAGGTACCCAGCAGCACCGACCATCCGGCCCATGCCTCACGGGTCAGGCGCTGTACTAGGGCGTCCGCAAGCAAATACGAGGCAAACCCCATATAGAACCATGACAGCGGAATGCTTACCGGCACACGGTCAAAGACCCGCACTCCTAGCCCTGACATGTAAGAATAGGCCCCAAAGGGCCACCCGGTGCTCGTGCCAAGGAGTTCGTAGCTCAGTGAAACCAGCACACTTACTACAAAGAACAGCGCAGTACGGCGTGCTCCCAGCCGGCGCATGCCAAAGGCCAGCATCGTTGCTGCCCCGCACACGATATGCACCGACCCGGCATATTGCATACCAAAGTTGAGCACCGGCAGGGCTGCTGTGTTTGCGGCCCAGGTATGCAACTTCGGCAGCACGACCAGCAGTCCAAACAGGCCGAAACCCAGGGCGGCCAAATGAGCGGCAAAAAATCCGAGAACAAAGCTCATCACCATTCTCCAACGACTATCTCGCGGCCGCGCCAGGTATGGCGGCGGCGTAGCAGGCTATCCCACAACCTGAGCACAGCCGGTAGATCGCAGAGAGGAGAAAGCCAATAGCTCCATGGTCGCGAGGCATACGCACGCGCCATGCCCCGCAGAACCCCCAGCCGGATACCGACGAGGAGGCTGTTTACCGCAAATGCCCAGCGTTGCCGGCGCCGCTGCGGCCAGAGCAGCACCGTGAAGAGCAAGGGCAACGCCTGCACAAGAGTGACCTCAACCAGTGCAACGATGCTGCGCGTCCGCCAGAAACGATCGCGGAGCGGGAGGGAGCGAGGCCAGTTGTCCCAGACATCCCGCCAGTTGCGATACATCCGCACCCCGGCGAGCGAGCCTGCTTCATAGAAACCGACCCGGTATCCGGACGCAACCAGCGCGCGGGCCAGAGTAACATCCTCACAGAGCGAGTCTTTGACCGCCTCGAAACCACCACAGGCGCGCAGTGCATCTTTGTGCACGAGAAAACACTGCCCGTTTGCCTGGACTGCATCGACCTGTGATACGGCATGCCCCGGCGCACCAAAGCGGTAGACGAGCGTAGCTAGAAACGCCGCATGGATGAGAGCCTCCAGGGCGCCCGAGACCTCCTGCTGCGTGGCCACGCTGAGAGCTTGAATTCCAGCGCGCTGTGCGTGCGCGACGAGCGACCGCGCCAAGCCTGGAGAAGGACAGACATCAGCGTCGAGCGTGAGCAGCCAGCAGGTCGACGATGCCGATGCATCGAAGCCTACCTGCAGGTTCCAGGCTTTGCCGTTCCATCCCGGCGGGGTCGGACTCGCATCGATCAGGCGCAGTCGCTTGTCACGCGCTTGATAGTACGCAACCAGCTCCGGAGTGCCATCCGTCGATCCGCCATCGACAACGAGGATTTCGGCCACTTCTGGTCCCTGTTCCAGAAGGCCCAGGATACAGGGCACGAGGCGCTCACATTCATTGAGTACCGGAACAACGACAGAAATCAACGGCAGATTGTTCTCAGCGGCATCACACGGCCGAATGGCCTGCCCCTTGAGCGTTCGTGCTAGACGCAGCATCACTCGCAGGCCGAGCAATGCTTGAAAGAACACAACAAGGCTAACAAGACGGCTCATCAGAGCACGCATCGACATATGAGGGTATTTCCGAGCGGGGCCTGCTATGCTCATGCTCCGATCGGCATGCAGCAGCTCGATAGCGCTCAGACCTCAGCGGCACAGAAAGGACTAGACGGCGCCGGAGGCCGGCGCAATCTGCATCCACGAGCGCGGCCGTAATCTCTGCAGAAGCCAGCACACCCGGGAGCCCAGCGCCGGGGTGCGTGCCTGCGCCGACGAGATACAGTCCCGGCACGTCTGCACACCGATTATGCGGCCGGAAGTACGCCGATTGGAACAAAGTTGGCTCGATCGAGAACGCAGCTCCCAGATGGCTCCCTAGCTCGCTGGCGAAGTCATAGGGAGTAAACTGGCGCTCCACAGCAATGTGTTGCCTAATGCCAGTAAGCCCAATCCTGTGTTCCAACATAGCAAAAATCCGCTCTCGCAGACACCGAGCCATCACCGACCAGTCGATATCTGCCTGCAAATTCGGCACCGGAACCAGCACATAAAGCGTCTCTCCACCCGGTGGAGCGAGTGTCGGATCAGTACGTGTCGGCGCATGAATGTAGAGGGCAAGGTCGTCCTCAATCAGCCGGTGATGGAAGATAGCCTCTACAACGGATCGGTAACAGCGCGGCATCACGATGGTATGGTGATGTAAAGAGGGGTATTGCCTTGTTAATCCAAGATAAAGAATGAAACACGACATAGAATACTTCAGATGTCGAAGTCTTGACCCCCATCCTTTATTTTGAAACTGAGCAGGAAGAAGTTTGAGGTACGTCATTGCCACATCAGCGTTGCTTACCACAACATCTGCAGAAAGTATCGCACCAGATCGTAAGCGGACACCTGCAGCTCGCTTCTCTCGAAGAATGATCTCGACTACCGGATCGCCACACTGTATGTTGCCTCCCAACTGTTCAAATTGGCGCGCCATTGCCTCCACAAGGGCATACGTGCCGCCACGTACGAACCAGACGCCTCCCTGATGCTCAAGATAGGGCACCATGCTATAGATCGCACTGGCCCGAAATGGATTGCCACCGATAAAGAGGGGATGGAAACTGAAGGCTATTCGCAGGTGTTCGTCCTGAAAAAACTTGGCAACGTAGCTATAGACACTCTGGTATGCCCGCAGGCGCGCAAGATCCGGCACGATCTTGAGGAAACTTGTTAGAGAAAGAAACGGTCTCCTGGCAAGCTGCTCGAAGGCACGATGATAGACAACGCCGGTCGCTGCCAGAAACCGGCGATAGCCGACAACATCTGACGGACAGAGCCGAGCAATCTCTGCCTCCATTGCTTCCGGCTCGCCCCAGTACGAAAAGCGCACGCCATCAGCGAAGCATATCTCGTAGAACGGACGCAGAAGAACCAGTTCAACAGCATCATCCAGATTGCTACCCACTGCAGCCCACAGCGCACGCAACAGCTGTGGAGCAGTGATAATCGTCGGCCCTGTATCAAAGGTATATCCGGCTTCGCAAAACTGATATGCTCGCCCACCTACCCGCGGCCGCGCCTCAATAACTGTTACCTCATGGCCGCGCGCTTGTAACCGCATGGCTGTTGCCAGCCCCCCGACCCCGCCACCGATTACGAGAACGCGAGCCATGACTGCACCTCAGTTTGAAGCTGTGAGGACACCTCGCCGGGCGCCTCACCATAGTCTCGTCCCCACAGATGCACTAGCGCCAGTGCTGTCAGCACCTCACGAAATTTGACGAGATGGGAGACAACAGCCCGTTGACTAAGAACATTGTAGTCTTGTGCCTCGATTGCCTTGAGAATGGCCCGATATACCCGACCCGCAACCAACACAGCGAGGCGTACCTCGGGAGGCAGCAACCAGACCCCCGCAAGGCCGCGGGCGTAGTACATCTGAGCTCGTTCGATTTGGAAGCGCATGAGCGCCCGAAAAGGATCATCCGGTACAGCAGAGGTCGTGGCAAGGTAGCGCAACCGTGCCGGAGAATAACCAAACTGTGCCAGCTCATCAGCAGGGAGATAGCTTCGTCCCCGCTGCAAATCGCTTCTTAGATCCCGCAAGATATTGGTGAGTTGCATAGCAACGCCGAGCTCGGCTGCAGCACGATAGGCGGAGGTATGACGAGCTCCTAGCAGATGACACATTGCCAACCCTACAGTTCCGGCCACGCGCATGCAGTAGATGGACAGCTCCTTGAAGGTGCATATTGTCACCGGAACCAGATCGGTTTCTACGCCATCAAGGAGGGCCAGTAAGTACGCGCGCGGCACGCCGAAGTGGCGCAAGACCGCTTCAAGCTCAATGGCAAGCTCCTCCGGCTCAGGCATCCTATTTCCGCAATCTTCCTGGCAAAGCCACCGGCGCCAGCCATGAAGCCTGGCACGGATTTGCTCGCTGGAGAGCTCCGGCGGAGGATCATCAACCAGGTCATCAATCACACGGCAAAAGGCGTATAACACCACTACGGCCCGGCGATAGCGCGCGGGCAAAAACCGGGTGGCCAGAGCAAAGGTGCGCGCTCGAGTCGAGAGGTACGACGCAATCTGTACCGGCACAGGAGCGGCGGTATCATACGCGCTCATGAGGCCATCCCCGCACGGTGTGTGGCGAAGTCAGGCGGCGAAAACCATGTATGCTCTACCTGAAGCGTAACCTCTTCTACTACAGCCCCCTGAGCGCGGAAGTACGTGACCGCTTCGTATACCAACTCCTCCGGCGTTGAGGCACCGGCAGTCAGGCCTAGCACACGTGCGTGGGCAAGGACGGCAGGATCGAGCTCGGTAATCCGCCCTACGAGGTACGCTGGCGTTCCGGTCCGTGCAGCGACCTCACGCAGTCGCTGGGCGTTCGAGCTGCTCGTATCTCCCAGCACAAGCACAACATCAACCCGGTGCGCCAGCCAGCGCACCGCATCCTGGCGATTGCGTGTGGCGAAGCAGATGTCTGCAGTAGATGGCCGAACCAGGCCGGGAAAGCGTCGCTCCAGGGCCGCCATGACCGGAGCGACGTCTTCCGGACTGAGCGTTGTTTGCGTGACGCAGGCAACCCGCTGGGAATTCGCAATCGCTAGGCGCTCGACATCTTCGGGTCGCTCTACGAGGTGTATGCGTCCAGGTGCCTGTCCGAGGGTTCCCACCACCTCATCATGGCCGGCATGGCCGATGAGAACCACCTCATACCCCTCCTCGAGATACCGCCGGACTTCGCGGTGCACCTTGGTCACAAGCGGGCATGTCGCATCGAGGACGTCCAGTCCGCGCGCGGCGGCAGCCTGCCGTACAGACGGTGCAACCCCGTGCGCGCTGAAGATTACGAGTGCGCCGGGGGGCACTTCGTCGATCTCCTGCACGAAGATCGCCCCTTTTGCAGCAAGCCGGGCTACAACATGGGGGTTGTGCACGATGGGACGGCGTACGTAAACCGGAGCACCGTACACCGCCAGCGCCCGTTCAACGAGATCCACAGCACGCACAACTCCGGCACAGAACCCACGTGGAGCTACAAGCACAACCCGCTGGATCATGAGCCTTCCTCGGCTGATGCAGGAGTGCCCTCGGCACGCAGCGCGCCTCCGGCACCACGATGCGGATCGTTCCCCGCCTGACGCCCGATCGCTTCAACCCCGGCGGCAAACACCTCAACCAGTTGCTGGAGATACGCCTCGCGATCCGGCGAGTTTTCGCCCCCGCGCCGCAGCAGCTCCTCGTGGATAACAAAAGAAAGAAGCGCCCCGGTGAACTGACGGGCAAGCCAATCGGCGCGCAGCTGCCGGCGTGCCCTTTCGGGCAAGGCACGCGCAATGAGCGCCGCTACAGCGCCCTGGGTCGGATCAGACAACTGCTCGAGATAACGGCGCCCCCATTCCGGGCGATGATGCGCCTCCACAAGGACAACCTTGAGGAGCTGTTTTGCCGGTATCGTGCTGATGCCGCGGAAAAACCCGCGCCCGGCAGCCTCCAGGATCTCCCGGAGCGATGCCTGCTCCGGCAGCCGCGCTACCCCCTCGCGAGGACCGCCGGCCGCGCGCTCAAGGAGCGCCTCCATGATCGCTTCCTTTGAGGGGAAATAGTGATACAACGACGCCGGACTCATCCCTACTGCCTCAGCGATCGCGCGCAAGCCGGTTGCTTCATAGCCATGCTCTGCGAAGAGACGGAGGGCCGCTTGAAGAATCCGTTGACGCTGCTCGTGATGTTGGGGTGTAGGACCGGGCCGCCGACCTGGCATCGTCACCAACCATGCATTCTTGGTCGTCTCTTCTCTTACGCTCTCGTACGAGAGCTACCGTAGGTGCGGCGGCATGCCTTGTCAAATACCCCTGTTCACTGAGCGACCAGTCCGCGCACCCTCCCTCTACGGCTAGATAGTTCCGGCATTCGCCGCCAACCATGTCACCCGGTGCCGGAGCCAAGCGGTTTGTCCTTCGCTGGCTAGGCCAGCCCGCGCAGTCGGGCCCGATACCCATATCGCCAGGCAACCATCAGGATCGCTCCTAGGGCCAGGAGCAATGGGAGAACCGCACCGACAGCGCCACCGGTGCGCGGGAGCTGCTGGGGCTGGGCGGTCGCGTCTACGCTCAACAGAGCTTCCAGAGCAGGTTGCTCACCCACCAGTCCCACGGCATATACGGTGTACACGGTTCCGGCGCTCAGGCGCACCTGGGGTACCTCGAGCGCTACAGTATTCGTTCCGGCGACGCGCACCTCAAGGTCATACGTGCCCGCCGGCACCGGCGTATAGGTGCCGACCTGCCGAAACGCAATATTCTGGAACAGCACCGGTCCCCCCTTCACGGCGATATCAACCGCAGGTGCGTTCGGCGAGGCATGGACAAAGCGCACATGTGCGCGGTTTCCTACAGGGAGTGTGTTGTCGTCCATAAGGACAAGCGGCGCGATGCCGGCCAA
This sequence comes from Chloroflexota bacterium, assembly GCA_042408875.1. GTDB lineage: Bacteria > Chloroflexota > UBA11872 > JBHOQS01 > JBHOQS01 > JBHOQS01. The sequence continues at coordinate 42,949 of JBHOQS010000006.1, forward strand.
CCTGCCCGTTGCAATGACCGTGTAGTCGGCCCCGGCGCGCAAATCCAGGGCGGCGTCAATAACGACCGGTTGGGTAGCGCCAGCTGGAACGACCTGCACCGCCGCCCGACCTGGAGCAAGGGAGGCATACGCTGTGACCCCTTTGAACGCAATATTCCGAAAAGCGGGCACGTTGTTCACAATTACGTCGACCGCAGGAGCGTCCGGTGAGGCGTGCACCACGCGCACGCGGGCTCGTCCCGCCTGGGCAGCGACAGGGTGTGCCGAAATTGCTACCAGCGCCAGGCTGAGCAGTGCTACCATCCAGCGAAGCGCCATCCTGTGATCCTCCTCATTCATTTTTTCTTCCAAACGTTCGTTTGGCTAATTCATGATAGAGGTTTACCCACCAGATGTCAAGGCTTATGGCCGCTCACTCTGAAGAAAGACCGCGCCGCCTTGTCTTGGCCATCCTCATGGTCCAAGGCGCATAGCGCAGGCATAGGACACTGAGTCATGCCGGTGTGCCCCGGCGTAAGGGCAATAAGGCAGTCGTACGAGGGTTACCCTGAGAAAGGACCGTAGAGTTCCTGACGCCACACCAGCTCCGTCACATAGGCCACGCCACACTTGAGATGGCGGCGGAACGTGCGCGGCGGTACATTCAGAAGATCGGCTGCGTGCTCCTGGGAAGGTGCCGGCTGGATATACGTGTGGAAGAGTGCCGCATAGGCTTTGCTCAGCCGGGGCGCGCTCCGCAATGTCTCTAGCGCCTGCATCAGGATTTCTCGCAGCGCAGTCACGCGCTGCGCAATTGTAGCGTGCCGACCGCTCCGATCGAGCACCAAACGCGTCCGCAGAAGCGGGTTTTCCCCCAGCGCAAGCGGTTGCTGGAAGGTCCGCAGCGCTGCCTTGACCGCCGCGGCAAACTCTTCACGGCTGAGCGCTAGGACCTGCGTTTCTGCAGCCGGCTGCGGAAGAACCGGCTCGGTTGTAAGCTCGCGTTCAGCGAGGAGCTCAAGCCAGGCCGCCGGAGGAACGACCCGCCAATCATGCATGTAGACACCATACCGCCGGCCGGCGATTTCAAAATCAGCCTCAGTGACGCGCGCAAAGTCTGCGTAGGCACAGATGAACTCCCAGAGCTCCGGCTCTGCACAGGGAAGAAAAGTGACGGCCAGCCGCGGTGTACTCAGCGCGTAGCGGACCATCTGCACCGCAAGCAAGCCTTGGACGGGCGAAGGGGCCTGATACGTCTCCTGGGCAAGCCAGAAGCGAAACAGAGCGGCTCGCTCTCCCTCGCGGAGTGGACGGGTGGTCCCGAGATACTGCCATGCTGCTCGGGTCGCCGGATCGACCGCGAGGTCATGGGCGGAACTCTCCTGGAGTATCACAGTGAACAGCATACCGACCGGCCGGTGCGTGTGGTTGCGCACCACGCGCACGCCCTCCGGCTGACGCGACCACCAGTAGTCGGCAAACTGTGCTGCCGGCTCGCCCTCGTGCTGTGCCACCATAGCGCGCAGTATCGGCCAGTCATCGGGACGGGGAAGATCGATCCAGAGCGCCTCGAGAGGTTCTGCTTCTTCTTCAAGTTGAGTGAAGAGGGGCTGGAGGAGGGGATTATCGCGGTGCAGGTAGATGTAGTCTGCGAGCAGTGCCTGCTGGCTCCGTTCGTCGCCCCTGTCCAGGCGTGCGGCATAATAGGCTCGCGCTCGATCGTGGAGCCGGCGGTAGCGGTCAGGGTTGCGCCACCGGAGATCGGTTGCGATCGCCTCCCGCGCCAGGTCGTGCAGAACCACGCCCCGTGGCACAGCTTCAATGAACGAAAGCGTACGAAGCCAGTGAAACAGATCGTGGGCGTCCGGTATTGCCAGCATCTCAGCTAGTAGCGATTCGGTCATTACTCGGACGACTGCACAGGCCTCTATAGCGAGAAGGTGCAGCGGGCCGGGCACCTCCAGCAGAAATTGCTCGAGCAGCCTGCCGACCATATCCGGGGCCGCCTCCGGTCGAAAATCCAGGTCGGCCCGCTGCGCGAAGAGATCGGCGACCAGGGAGAGCGCCAGCGGATGTCCGTGCGTAAACGCCAGCACGCGCTCATGCTGTGCAGCAGGCACTCCCCGTCGCGTCAGGTACAGACGGCTTTCGCCCGGCGTCAGATTTCGCAGCGCAAGCACACGAAGCAGACTCTGCCAGCCGGGATCAGCCTGCCAGGGGGTTGCCGGAGGCCGACGGCCGGCTAGGACGACCAGTACCTGTGTAGAAAGCTGCGGCAGGAACACTTCACGCAGCCAGGAATCGAGCGGAGCCAGCGCCTCGTACGTATCGATTAGCAAGACCTGCCGTTCCATGCGCGCCCGCAGCGCTGCAATGGGGTCCCCCTCCGGGCCCAGTTCAAGCACACGTCGTAACGCATCAAGAAATCCACTCGGCGTCGCATCCATGGCGCGGCCATCGAGCATATAGGCAGGGACCTGCTCTTGATCGCAGAGCAAGGCGAAACGACGCAGCAAGGTCGTCTTCCCGACGCCGGGTGGGCCAAAGATGTACAGCACACTAAACGGCACTTCAGCGCTGCCGAGCGCGCTCTGAAAGAGCGCAAGTTCGGCGGCGCGGCCAACAAACTGCTGCTGGCGTGCTATTGCCAGCCGATCGTCGACTGCTGCGCTCATACCCTCCCGTCTCTCCCGCCTCACTCGCCGCCAGTGAGCTCTCCTTCCCCTTTTGCTGCTTCTGGCTGCTAGCACGAAACTTGCACTATAACACCCTGTGTTCACAGGATATCACAGCGCCGGCGACATGATCAGCACCAGTCGTGCCCAAAGTGGCCGTAAAATGGCCGCTCGTTGACCTAGACCGCTCCCTCTCCAGGGCCTACCCTGGAGAGCAGAGAGAAGCCTGCGCCGCCCCTTACGGGGAGGCCGAAACGGTGAGAGCAGGGGACCAGGAGCGGCGCAGGACCTTCCCACCAGTCTGGATAGAGTGTACGCCTGAAGAGGAGCTAGACCGGTGTAAATGCCAAATAACCAGCGTAAGGGTCAATAGTCCACTTCATTCAGTCAGGCCAAGTGAAAGTTGGCTAAGTTAGGTAAGCAAGGAGGAAATTAGAGAATGGTTGTTAATAACGAAACGGACGAGCAGGTATCTGCGCCATCCACGGCGACAAACGCAACGGCTACGCGCAGCACGCTCCTGCGCCGCGGCGGCCTCATCGTCGGGGGAGCTGCCCTACTGGCCATGGTCCAGCCGATAAGCTTCCCCCAGGCATTCGCGCAGACTGCCGGCTGCCCGGAGAGCACCACCGACATTCTCAACGCCGCACTTACTGCGGAGCAACTGGCCACGACTTTTTACTACCAGGCCCTTGTCGGCGGGCCACCGAGGCTTCAGGTAGTCCATGATGAGGAGAAGCGGCCGTATTTCCAGGCAGCGCTCTGGGAAGAGTTTCAACACGCTGCCCTGTTCAGTAGCGTTGGAGCGAAGAGCCTGGCCGGGCCGAGCCCGCGGTTCTATTTTCCGGCCCCCACGTTCAGCAGCTCCACGCAGTTCCTTCGCGTGCTTGATGCGCTGGAAACGGCGTTCATCAGCGCGTATATCGCCGCAATTGGCGCCTGGGCAGGCGCCTCGCCGAACGCGGTAAGCAGCACCGGCTCGTTTACTCCGGCCCAACTCGCCAAGATCGCGGCACAGATCCTGGGAATCGAGGCCGAGCATCGCGTGCTTGGGCGAGACGCAGGCGGCGAAGAGGTACCGAACAACCTTATTTTCGAGCGCGCCCTCTTCTCCTGTGTGGGAAGTGCCACCAACACGTCCGGCACTGCCGTAGGCGCACTCCTGCCCTTTGTGACTGGAGCCCCCGGCTTTGCAGGGCCGTATACGATGCCGAGCGAAGAGCAGGTTCGTTCAGCGGTAGGGAGCGTGATCATTACGAAAGTAATTAATCCGGGGCTTGCATCGCCCTAGACTCTGCCACACCACGATGCGCGGGTGCCGCCTGCCCCCGGCTGTTTCTGGCTGGATACCAGAAACAGCCGGGGGCAAACTATTTTGTAGGGCTTGCAGTCGGGCAAGACAGTCGGGCAAGAAGAACGCTACACGGCGGAAGCGTTCACCACCCTACACCAGTCCTCTACCCTGCCCGCGCGACGGTCACCGTCTTAACGCTGGTAAAGAATTCCAGCGCCGCGCGGCCCTGCTCGCGAGAGTGCGAGCTGGACGCCTTCATGCCCCCGAACGGCGCCTGCGGCTCCACCCCGGCCGTCTCGCCATTGATGCGTACCATGCCCGCCTCGATGCTCTGGATGAACGTGAGGATCTTGTTAATATCGTGGGTGAAGATCGAGGCGGAGAGACCATACTTCACCCCATTGGCGATGGCGATGGCCTGCTCAAGAGTGTCGGCGGCCATGATCGCCAGCACAGGCCCAAAGATCTCTTCCTGCGCGATGGTCATCTCTGGCGTCACATGGTCAAACACCGTCGGCTCAACGTAGTAGCCGTGGTCGTAGAGCTCGCCCGTAGGAACACCACCACCGACGAGCAAGCGTGCCCCTTCTTGCTTGCCCTTCTCGATATACCCCAGCACGGTCTCGCGCTGACTGCGTGACACCTGCGGGCCCAGATACACGCTCTCGTCCAGCCCGGGTCCCACCTTGAGCTCGCGTACCCGCGCCACCACGCGCTCGGTGAACTCCTTGAGCACTGGCCGGAGCACAATGGCCCGGCTGGTAGCGGTACAGCGCTGACCCGTGGTGCGCATAGCGCCGGAGACTGTCAGCTCAACTGCCTGGGCCATGTCTGCATCCTCACACACGATCACCGGATTCTTACCGCCCATCTCGAGCTGGTACTTGGCGCCGCGGGCCAGCGCAGCCGCAGCCACCTGCTTGCCCACGTCGTTCGAGCCGGTGAACGTGATGCCGTTGACAAGTGGGTGCTCGGCCAGTGCCTGGCCCACGACGCCGCCGCGACCGGTGACGAAGTTCAGCACGCCCTCCGGGAGCCCAGCCTCGACAAATGCTTCGACGACTTTTGCCGCTGTCACCGGCGTGTACGAGGCCGGCTTGAACACGACGGTGTTGCCGTACACCAGCGCCGGCGCGATCTTCCAGCAAGGGATAGCTACCGGGAAGTTCCAAGGAGTGACCACGGCCACGACGCCGAGCGGCACCCGCGTCGTGAAAAGCAGCTGGCGCGGATCAACCGAGGGCACGACAGCGCCGATCTCCCGCATGCCTTCGCCTGCGTAGTAGCGCAAGATCGTCACGCCGCGCAGCGTCTCCGCGCGCGCCTCGCCGATAGTTTTGCCCATCTCACGGGTCATCGTGCGCGCCACGTCTTCCGCCCGGCGTTCCAGCGCATCTGCCGCACGACGAAGATACTCGCCGCGCGCCACGGCCGACAGGGCCCGCCAGGCCGGCAGCGCGGCGGCAGCAGCCTCGACAGCGTGCGCGACTTCTTCGGGGCCGGAATCCTGCGCCACTCCCACAATCTCTCGCCAGTCGGCCGGGTTCTCGCGCTGGAAGGTCTTGCCCCCCGCGGCTGGGACCCACTTGCCCGCGATGTAGTTCTGAAACACGGGCGCAGATGTCTCAACAGCCATGTGTTTCCTCCTGTGCGTCTTGCGTGCTCTCAGATCCGGATTTTTTCTGTTCTGTATTAAACAAACTATTTCTACGCTATATGGATCACTATTCAATAAACCAACGCAATAATTCATCCGAATATTCATCCGATCTAGAGGCCGGATGCAACCAGGCATGTTCACCAGCTGTTGCGCTCAGGCTGCCTCGCTGCGCATGAGCAGTTCCGAACCTGATCAATGATGATCGACATACGGGCGGATCTCACGCTCCTTAAATTCCAGTACGAACTCTACCAGCGCGCTCACCGCTGCCTCCAGCAGACGCTGACCCTTCTCTTTCGTCGCCAGCGTCGGATCGCCGATAATCCCGGTCTTGGAGATGCGGCTCCAGCGGTCCTGGAAGGTCACCGGGGACTTTCGAATCAAGTCATTCCAGATAAACTTAGACGGCTGGAGGTTGATATCCCGCACCGCTTTGGTCATGTCCACTAGATCAGGCCGGATCGCCAGCATGAGCGAGGTCTCGGCCTCGCAGGCATGCGACATACCCCCGGGGAACTGCGACTGCCGGACCTCTTCCCAGACCTGCTGCGGCACAAGCGTCCACCACGGCGCCATGGCACAGATCGCCTCCGACTGGTTGGTGATATTCCGCGCCGCAATGTCGAGGAAGGGGACATTCGACCCATGCCCGTTGATCAGCACAATCTTGCGGAACCCATGGCGGGCCAGGCTCACGCCGATGTCAGTAACGTAGGCGATAATGTGCTGGGGATGAATACTAATGGTGCCCGGGAAGTCCATGTGGTGCTCGTTGAAGGAATACCAGATGGGCGGCATGACGAGCACATGCTCTGGAATACGCCGCGCGGCTTCCTCGCAGACTGTACTTGCGGTCAGGACATCGACCGCGAGAGGGAGGTGTGGACCGTGCTGCTCGGTGGTACCGATTGGAAGCAAGATGACGCGCCGCTCAGCGACAGCACGCTTGATCTCTGGCCAGGAGAGTTCGGCGTAGTGGTACTTTGCCATCGCTTCTCCTCCACTTCAGCAGAGCGCGCTCTGGCATGTAGGCCGCGGGCAGCGCGCCACCGGTGGAGCGCGCCGCTAGTAGTGTAACCGCAGCCCAGGGCCGGTGCAATGAACGCGGTGGATCCCCCGCCCAGAGCATGGGGGCCCGGCAAGCGTGTCGCGCGTATGTTATGATAGCGAGCGAGGGCTCCCGGCAACCCATCTGACAGCCTGCACCATGCTCCATGCTGGTCACAGAAGTCAAGCTTTCACGCCAGGCCAAGCTCGTTCTCTTCTGGACAGCGGTCGCCGCGGCGCTCCTGTTCCTGTGGGTGGTCCGATCGACACTCGGTCCGTTCATCTGGGCGGCGATGGCGGCCTACCTGCTGAACCCGCCGACGACCTGGCTGCAGCGGCAGATGCGCGTGCGACGTATCTGGGCTGTCGCGACCGTGTACCTCGTGCTCGGCATCCTGGTGGCCTGGGCCGGCCTCGCATTCGTGCCACGGATCATCGCTGAGACACGTGATCTCCTGCGTGCAGCGCCAGCGCTGGCCAATCGCGTCGAAGCGTACCTGCTCGGCACCAATACGGTGCAAGTCCTGGGCCTCGAAGTTGACCTCTCGAACTGGACCAGTGACATTGCGCGCGCCCTGGGTGATTTCCTGGGCCAGCTCTGGCAGGAGGCGCTCCACGCTGTGGTCAGGCTGGTGGAGCTGCTGTTTCAGGTGCTCCTCTTCCTGTTTGCCACGTTCTACTTTCTGCTGGATGCCGATCGCATCGGTCGCACTGTGCGCGACCTGATCCCAGTGCAGTACCGCGGGGAGCTCCTCAGCCTGGCACAGGACATCGATAGCGTGCTCGGCCGGTTCGTGCGCGGCGAGTTCATCCTGGTCGTGATTATGAGCACGGCCACGTACATCAGCCTGTCGCTCCTCCAGATACCTTACGCGCTGGTGCTGGGCATCCTGGCAGGCTTCCTGGAGCTGATTCCCATCGTCGGGCCAATCAGTGCTGCTACGCCAGCGGTGATCATCGCCCTGGCTCGGCCATCCCCATTCGGCTGGCCGCAGCCGGTGCATGCCCTGGTCGTTGCCGGCGTGTACTTCGTCCTGCGGCACCTCGAAGACTACCTGGTAATCCCCAATGTAGTGGGCCGCGTGGTCGAGGTCCATCCGCTGGTGGCGATCTTCGCCGTGATCGCCGGAGGAACAATCGGCGGTATTCTGGGCATGTTCCTGGCCGTGCCAGCAGCTGCGGTGCTGAAAATCGTGGCGCGGTACGTCTATCTCAAGCTGACTATGTGAGCGCGCCTGGATTAGCTCCGTATGAACGTCTCCGCGCGAAACGCTCGCTTGGGAAAGGCACGTGGGGCAAGCATCTCTTTGCGCGTAGCTGCCATCGGTGACCTCCCGGCGATCTTGCCGCACTTGCTCTCGCCGGCCAGTATGCATGTTGGTGCCATGTCCTGGCCAGTTTTGGCGGGCACGCTCCACCCTGCGCCGCGCTGTGTGGGCCGCTCCGTGGTATCATGTCGCTGGCGGCTGGCCTGCGCCGGGACCGTTATGCAGGCTATGGAGAGTTCACCGGCTACACGGGACGAACAGGAAAGACAGTGAAACGAGAGACTGCTGGCAGAAGGCCGCTGAAGATCGGGCTGTTGGGATTCGGCGTGGTCGGCAGCGGGGTAGCGGAGATCCTGTGCCGCAAAGCTGATACGCTCGAGCAGGAGATCGGGCGCCGCGTCGAGGTCGCGCGCATCCTCGTGCGCGACCCGGCGAAGCCGCGCCGGCTGGAGACGCTGCGCCACCTGCTGACGACCGATCCCGCTGCGATCCTGGATGCTCCGGAGATCGACATCGTCATCGAGCTCATGGGCGGTGAGGAGCCGGCGCGCAGCTACATCTGCCGCGCCATCCAGAATGGCAAGCACCTGGTGACCGCGAACAAAGAGGTGATGGCCAAGCACGGCTTGTCCGTCCTCCAGCTCGCCCAAGAGCACGGTGTCGACGTGTACTACGAAGCAAGCGTGGGCGGCGGGATCCCGCTGATCGGCACCTTTCGTCAGGACCTTGCGGCAAATGAGGTCCGCGAGATCATGGCCATTATTAACGGCACGACCAACTTCATCCTGACGAAGATGGCGCAGGAGGGGTGGACCTTTGAGGATGCGCTGCACACGGCGCAGCAGCTCGGCTATGCCGAAGCCGATCCCACCAACGACGTGGAGGGTATCGATGCGGCGTACAAGCTAGCCATCCTGGCCTCGATTGCCTTCCGCCAGCAGGTGCGCCCAGAGCAGGTCTACCGTGAGGGGATCACCAAGCTGCATCCCAGCGATTTTCGCTACGCGCGCGAGCTGGGGTATGCGATCAAGCTGCTGGCCATTGCCCGCGCCAGCGACGGAGAGATCGAGGTGCGGGTGCATCCGGCTTTGGTGCCGCAGCACTGGCTGCTGGCGCAGGTGAACGGCGTCTTCAACGCTGTGCAGCTCGACGGAGACCTGGTCGGCAAGGTCCTCTTTTACGGACAGGGCGCCGGGGCATATCCCACGGCAAGCGCCGTCGTGGCAGACGTGATTGACATCGTGCATAACATTAATAGCGGCGTGGCGAACCGTGTGCCGTTTATCGCCAACGGGCAACGCCGCTTACGCCCGATCGGCGAAGTGGGCAGCCGGCACTACTTCCGCTTCTGGGTGGCGGACCGGCCGGGTGTGCTGGCGAAGATCGCGCAGGTGCTCGGTGAGAACAACATCAGCATCGCTTCAGTCTTGCAGAAAGAGTCGGACGAGACAGCTCAGTTCACCGAACTGGTGATCATGACGCACGTCTCCCGCGAGGCATGGGTGCAGCGCGCCCTCGAGCAGATTCGCCGCCTCGATGTGGTGCGCGAAGTCGCGGCCTGCCTGCGCGTGGAGATCGGCGAGCGCTAGGCGGCAGGCAAAGCGTGAGAACCTCCCAGCGTACACAGCTGGCCGGCACGCCCGGGATTATCGCCCGATACCGGGATTTCCTGCCGGTCACGCCACAGACCCCGCTGATTACTCTGGGTGAGGGCAACACGCCGCTCGTGCCGGCGGAACGTCTGGCCGAGATGGTGGGGTGCCGCGCGGTCTACCTGAAGCTCGAGGGATGTAACCCCACCGGCTCGTTTAAAGACCGCGGCATGGCGATGGCTGTAGCCAAGGCGCTGGAGCGCGGGGCGCGGGCGGTGATCTGTGCCTCAACAGGCAACACGGCCGCCTCGGCCGCGGCCTTCGCCGCCCGGGCAGGCATCGAGTCGATCGTGCTTCTGCCGGCAGGCTACATCGCCCGCGGCAAGCTATCCCAGGCGCTGATCCACGGCGCCCGCGTGGTGGCGATCCAGGGGAACTTCGATGACGCGCTGCGCATCGTACGCGAGCTGGCGGAGCGGCACGAGGTCGCGCTGGTCAACTCCATTAACCCGTACCGGCTGGAGGGGCAGAAGACCGCCGCGTTCGAAGTATGCGATGCGCTCGGACAGGCCCCGGACATCCTGTGCATCCCCGTGGGCAACGCTGGGAACATCACTAGCTACTGGATGGGCTTCACCGAGTACCGCCATCGCGGGCTGGTGTCGAACACGCCGCGGCTGTGGGGGTTCGAGGCGGCAGGCGCAGCACCGATCGTCGAGGGCCGGGTGATCGAACGGCCCCAGACGTTTGCCACAGCCATCCGGATCGGCAATCCGGCAAGCTGGGCGCGCGCAGTACAGGCGCGCGACGAGTCCGGCGGGATGATCGACAGCGTGACCGATGAGGAGATCGAGCAGGCCTACCTGCTGCTGGCCCATCGCGAGGGGGTGTTCGTCGAGCCGGCTTCTGCGGCGGCTGTGGCCGGCTTGCTCAAGCATCGTGAGAAGGTTCCTCGTGAGGCGACCGTGGTATGCGTGCTCACGGGCAGTGGTCTGAAAGACCCGGATGCCACAGCGCGGGCCCACGCTGAGATGCATGAGCTGCCCAGCGATCTGGCTACCATCGAGCGGGCACTGGGATGGCGGCTTGCCACGGGCTAGGGCGCCAACCTATACTTGAGTGTACAAGGCGGGCGTAAGGACGGGCGAAGGAGACCTCCTATGCTAGACATCGGAATGCCGGAGCTCATGCTGATCATGGTCATTGCCCTGATCGTGCTTGGCCCGGAGAAGCTGCCCGACTTCGCCCTTCGCGTTGGCCGGATGGTGTACCAGTTTCGGCAGCAGTACCAGGAGATCGCCGGCCAGATCCGCGCCGAGATTGAGCGTGCCCAGCAGGAGGTCCAGAGCATTACGGGCGACCTGGGCCTGGGGGTGGATGGCGGATCTGGTGTAAATACCCCACGCCTGCGCGTCAGTATCCTGGGCGCTGTCGCCGGGGTCCAGCCATCTTCGCCGGTCACACCGGTCTTGCACTGCTCCACCCTTGCAGCAGTGTGCGGCCGCGCGCTTTCCATGCCCTCTCCGGCCAGTCCCACGGTCGAAGCCGTCGCGCTCACCCCGGACATCCTGGTCCCGCTGCATGCCAACGGCAGCACTCGCGATGGCGAGGTAGAAGCGTCCCCGCCGGCGACGCAGGTGCCTGAACAGCGCGTGCCAGCGCCTTAAGCAGCCCACTGGGCGTCGTATAGGGCGTCTCTACATGTGAAAACTATCCAGGCTTTCCAGCATTGCCCAGAACTCCTACCTCGTTGACCGCCCTGCTCAGGCAGCGCTACGCTTGATCCCGGCGCATTGACGCACACATGGGGCGGGGTGAGTGGATGCGGGAGAAAGCCACAGATGAGGTCTTCACCCTCGATGAGCTGGCCACGTTCCTGAAAGCTGATCGCGCCGTCATCGCGGCGATGGCAGAGGCAGGGGAGCTGCCGGGCGTGCTGATCGGCGGGGATTGGCGCTTTCATCGCGAGAGCGTGCGGCGCTGGCTCCTGCGCCAGGACACCACGTTCACGCCATCTGGACAGCCTTCAGGAGGAACGATCTTCGTCGTCGATGACGACGCGCTGGTGCGGCGGATCGTGCAGGACGTGCTGGTCGCCTCAGGATTCACCGTCGAGCTCTACGCCTCCGGTGAAGAAGCCCTGGCTGCGCTGCACGACCATGAGCCCGCCCTCATCCTGGTTGACGTCGTGCTGCCGGGGATGGACGGCTATGAGGTGTGCCGGCGCATCCGTCGCGATCCTATGCTAGGCCGCCTGCTCGTGGTGCTGATGACCTCGCGGTCCTCGATCTCCGATAAGATGGACGGCGTGGCAGCGGGCGCTGACGACTATATCGTTAAGCCCTTTGATCCGCAGGAGATGGTCGCCCGCCTCCAGATGCTCCTGCGGCGCAGTCAGCGTGACCAGCAGCTCAATCCCCTGACGCTGCTCCCCGGCAACCGCGCTATTCAGCAGGCGCTGGAAGCGCGGCTACGCGGACGCGAGCCCTTCGCCGCGTGCTATGCCGACCTGGACAATTTCAAGGCTTTCAATGACCGCTATGGCTTCGTCGCCGGTGATGATGTGATCCGGCTGCTGGCGCGGGTGATCGTGGACTCGGCAGCCGCTCTGGGCATCCCCGATGTCATGGCCGGGCACATTGGGGGGGACGATTTCCTGTTCATCACCCCACCTGAGTACGCGGTGCCGCTCTGCGACGCCATCGTGCGGGAGTTCGACCGCACCATCGTCGAGTACTACTCTCCCGAAGACCGCGCTCGGGGCGGTATCCGAGCGGTCGATCGCACTGGCGTCGAGCGTGAGTTCCCCTTCGTCAGCGTCTCCATCGCCATTGTCCAGTACCGCGGGGAAGAGGACGTACATCCGGCGGAGATCGCCCAGGCGGGCGCGGAGATCAAGCGGTTCCTTAAGCGTACCCCCGGCAGTAAGTACCTGGTTGACCGGCGGGCTCTGCGACCCAGCGCGGACGTGCTGCCCGCCCGCATTGGCGAGCCGCTGCCACGCGGCGGGCAGGTGGAGGGCGCGTCAGTATCCTCACCAGACTTGCCCCTGCCTGGAACGTGCTATAATCTCTAGGTGCAGCGCACTGCCTGAGCAATGCGCTGTACGTGCTTTGCCCTTGTGGGCGATGCGGTGTAGGCGACATCGCGTGGAGAGATGGCCGAGTGGTTGAAGGCGCGCGTCTCGAAAACGCGTAGGCGATGAGCCTCCTGGGTTCGAATCCCAGTCTCTCCGCCTCATGGTCATCTTCCTTTTCTCTTCATGGTGCCGCCCTCGAGAGGGCGGCACCGATTTTTTCTATCTCTTCCCATTTTCTGCTTTCCTTACCACGTTCCACTTCCACGTTCCCGACACAGCTGGTATGCACAGCCCGTGGATGCGCTGCTGATGGTACAATGAGCACCACACCTGGGTCGTATACGACCTGCGCCAAGCCAGGGCACTTCGCCAAACCAGACGCTCGCACAGTCTGGACGCTCGTACAGACCAGCATGCAGCCATGCCTATAACCCGCACGACGGCCTCGCCCCCTGGGGCAGAGCGGACTGCCACTGCGCCGGCACCACTGCCGCATGACGCGATACGCCGCATCGCGCGCAACGCCCTGGCGCCTATGGTCGCCCAGTTGATCAACAAAGGCCTGTTCTGGGCGTTCAGCATCTACATGCTGCGGACGCTGGGTCCTGCCGGGAGCGGCACGTATGCGGTAGCAGCAAACCTGGTCGCCTATTGCGCCATTGTCGCTGACTTCGGTCTGGCCACGCTGCTGGCGCGAGACATTGCCCGGGAGCCAGCGCTCGCCCGCCGCTATACGGCAACCGGCGCGAGCCTGCGCGTGCTGCTCACGCTTGGCACCTGGCCGCTGCTGGCGCTGGCAACGCTGTGGCGCATGCGGTCCGAGAGCGACCCGGCGTTCGCGCCTGCCGTCGCTCTTTTGGCGCTCGGGCTCTTGCCGGGCGCGTTGAGCGGTGCGCTGAGTGCGCTCTACTACGGGCATGAGCGGATGGGCCTGCCGGCTGGTGTGCAGGTGCTCACGTCTGTGGTCAACGTCGCCCTGGGAGTGGTGCTCCTCTTCGCTGGCTGGGGTGTCGTAGGTCTCGCCGTTGCCTCGCTCGCGGCGAACCTGGTGACGCTCGTCGCGCTGTATGCCGGCGCGCGGCGCGACTTCTTTCCGCTCCAGTTCAGCGTTGACCTGTCGCTTGGCCGCTATTTCCTTGTGGCGGCCTTCCCGCTGATGCTGAACTCGTTGCTGAACTCGCTCTTCTTCCGCATCGACGTACAGCTCCTCGACGGTAGCGGGCCGGTCGTGCTGCCGTGGAACATGGCGCTCCCCGGCGGCACGGAGGCCGTGGGATACTACACCGCGGCCTACCGGTTCGTGGACGCCATGCAAGTACTCTCCTCCAGCTTCGTGCTGGCGCTCTTCCCCACCCTGGCCCGCCGCGCCGGGATGGCCAATCGCGCTGGCCTTGCTGCCGCGTACGGCCATGCCCTGCGTGTTCTGCTGCTAGCCGGTGTCCCGGCCGCGCTGGTGCTCAGCGTCTACGCCGGGGAGATCATCGGACTGTTCGCCGGGCCGCGCTTCCTCCCGCACAGCGCGCTGGCGCTCTCTGTGCTTGCGTGGTTCATCCCCTTGAGCTTCGTGAACGGCGTGACCCAGTACGTGCTGATCGCGCTGGACCGCCAGCGGTTCATCACGGCCGCCTTTGCTGCCGCGACGCTGTTCAATATCAGCGCGAACCTGGCGCTGATCCCCCACTTCGGATATCTTGCCGCCGCGGCCACCACGGTCGCATCGGAGTGCGTCCTGCTGGCGCCGTTTGGCTGGGCCGCGCGGCGAGAGCTTCGCGCGGCACTGGCCAGTGTACAGCCGCTACGCCTGCTGCCGGCTGCGGTCGCGGCCGGGACGGTGCTCTTAGTGGTCAAGCCCTGGCTTCCCACTCTGGCGTTGCCGCTGGGGCTCTCCACATACGCCCTGCTGGCGCTGTGCTGCGGCGCAGTGGCGTCTGCTGATCTCGCCCTGGTGCGTCGCGCCCTGACCCGCTGGTGAGTTGAAGTTTTAGCGAACTTTGAGGATTCCTGCGAACTGGCAGGAGTAGTATGTAGGATGTGACTGCACCGTAGCCAGCCATCACGCCGGCAGGTGGCGCAGCCAGTCACACACCGCGATCAGGGGTTTTAGCGCTTGCATTGGCGCTCTCCGGAGGCATCGCTGCGGCGGATCTCCGCTGCTGGAGCGCTTCCTACTAGGGCATAGGGGCTACTACGGCAGGCATTCGGGGATCTCTTGTATCTCTTCGCTTGCAGCTTGCAACCTGAAGCTTGCAGCCTGAAGCTTGCAGCTTGCAGCCTGAAGCTTGCAGCTTGCAACCTGAAGGAGGAAACAGCGCATGGGATTGACTCGCCTCGCTCTGACGCGACCGGTCGCCATCCTGATGCTCTTCGGCGCCCTCATCGTGCTGGGCCTCAACGCATACACGCGGCTGCCCGTGGACCGGCTGCCGCGCCAGACCTTCCCCGTCGTGCAGATCGCGGTGAGCTACCCCGGCGCCTCGCCACAGGATGTCGTGGAGTTCATCATCAAGCCGATTGAGCGGGCCGTGTTCGGCGCCCCCGGCCTGGACTCGCTCGATGCCACCGCTAGCCAGGGCCAGGGCGTGGTTATCGCGCGCTTCACTGAAGGTGTGAACCTGGACGCTGCCGCTGCCGACATCGAGCGCCGGGTGAGCCGCATCCGTGGCCAGTTACCCGCCGATGCCAGCGCGCCGTCGATCATTCGCTCAGATGTCGGGCAGTTCCCCATCCTGAACGTGATTATGACCGGGCGGCTGCCCGCGGCGCAGCTCTATGACCTGGCTAGCGAAGTCGTCGTGCCTGCCTTGCAGTCCATTCCCGGTGTAGCCGACGTCACGCTCTTCGGCGGCCGGGCACGTGAGATCCAGGTGCGAGTCGATCCCCTGAAGCTCAAGGCATACGAGCTCTCGCTGCAGCAGGTTGCCAACGCGATCACCCAGGAGAACGTCGATATCCCTGCCGGCAATGTCACGGTGAGCGAGCGTGAAAACACCGTGCGCCTGACCGGCCAGTTCAAAAGCCTGGATGAAATCCGGAACCTGGTTATCCCCGCCACCGGCGCAGCGGCCGCGGGGAGCACGCCGCGCCCGCCCGTGCGCATCAGGGACGTGGCCACCGTGGAGGATACCCTGGCCGACGTCACCCGCATTCAGCGCTATAACGGCCAGGAAGGTATCGGGATCACCATTGTGAAGCAAACCGATGCTAACTCCATTAAGGTCGCCGATGATGTGAAGAGCGCCCTGGCACGCAATGGCCGCATCACACGGCAGCTCCCGCAGGGCGTCGAGTTTATCATCACGAACGAC
This sequence comes from Chloroflexota bacterium, assembly GCA_042408875.1. Lineage (GTDB taxonomy): Bacteria > Chloroflexota > UBA11872 > JBHOQS01 > JBHOQS01 > JBHOQS01. The sequence goes on from JBHOQS010000006.1 coordinate 58,848, forward strand.
ACCACCACCTCCACCAGGCAGGCGCTGGCAGCAGTGCAGAACGACTTGGTGCTGGCCGTGCTGATCTGCGGCCTGGTCCTGCTGGTGTTCCTGCATTCGTGGCGCAACACATTGATCGTGCTGTTCGCCATCCCGACCTCGCTGATCTCGACGTTCCTGGTGATGTTTTTTGCCGGGTTCACGCTGAACCTGATGTCCCTGATGGCCCTGGCGCTGTTGATCGGTATCCTGGTGGATGACTCCATCGTCGTGCTCGAGAACATTCATCGCCATTTAGGGCTGGGCGAGACGCCGTTCTCTGCAGCGCTCAAAGGCCGCGCTGAGATCGGCCTGGCGGCGATGGCGATCACGTTCATGGATGTGGTCGTCTACGTGCCGGTGGCGTTCATGGCCGGCAACCTCGGCACGCTCTTCCGCGAGTTCGGCCTCACCATCGCTACCGCGACGCTGTTCTCGCTGTTCGTCTCGTTTACGCTTACGCCAATGCTGGCCTCCCGCTGGATGAAGCCACACGATCCAAACCACAGAGCACGTGGCTGGAGCTTCAGCGCGTGGTGGGACCGCAACTTTACCAGGTTTGCGAACGGCTATGGGCGGGTGCTGGAGTGGTGCCTGCGGCACCGTTTCCTGCCATTCATGATCGGCGTTGTGGCGCTGGTCGCCTGCTGGGCGATGGTGCACTACAACGTCATCGGCAGCGAGTACGCGCCGCAGGAGGACACCGGCCAGTTCAATGTCAACTTTACTATGCCCCCCGGCACCGGGCTGGCCGTCACGGATGCGGCGGTGCGCCGCATCGAGCAACAGTTGCTGGCGATGCCTGAAGTAAAGACCGTCTTCACCTCCGTAGGCGGCCAGCGTGGCCGCTTTGCCAGCATGTCGGTCGAGCTCGTGCCCAAGGACCAGCGGAAGAAGAGCGTCTGGCAGATTATGCAGCAGGTGCGTGAGCTGGCGGCAGAGAACCCTGAGCTAACGGTACGCACGTCTATTCCGACAGGCTTTGGAGGGTTCGGCGGCGGCATCACGGTACGTATCTCTGGTCCCGACGCCGACACGCTGTCGCGTCTAGGCGAACAGGTTGAAGCCGTAGTGCGCCGCACCCCCGGGGCAATCGAAGTGGTGAACTCGAGCCAGGCAGGCGAGCCTGAGATCCGTGCGGTGGTGGACCACGAGGCGCTGGCCGACCTTGGGCTAACCACTAACCAGGTGGCGCAGGCGATCCGCACGGCAGTCCAGGGCACGGTAGCCTCACAGCTTCGCGTCGAAGGCCAGACGCAGGTAGATATTCGGGTGATGCTGGACCGCGGTGCCGACAGACAGCTTGATCTCCAGGACCTGGAGACGGTCCCGATCCTGTCCAGCCGCGGCTTTCTGGTACGGCTGGGCCAGGTGGCCAAGCTCAGCTACGCTACCGGCCCGGCGCAGATCAACCGCACGAACCGGCAACCGGTGCTGACGATCAGCGCCTCGGTATCCGGCAGGCCGCTCGGCGACGTGGCGCGTGACCTGCGTGCCGCCCTGCGCAGCGTGCCGGTGCCGTCTGGCTATAGCGTCAGCGTGGTAGGCCAGGCACAGCAGCTTGATCGCGCGTTCCAGTCGCTTGTCCAGGCGCTCACCCTCTCCGTGATCCTGATGTACATGCTCATGGCCGCCCTGTACGAGTCGCTTATCCATCCCTTTACTGTGCTGCTGTCGCTGCCGCTGGCGCTCGTAGGGGCGCTGGTGGGCTTGAAGCTCACCAACAACACACTCAACATCTTCAGCATGATCGGCATGATCATGCTGATGGGCCTGGTGGCAAAGAACGCCATCCTGCTGGTCGACTTTACGAATACGCTGCGGGAGCGCGGTTTGAGCCGCTTCGAAGCGCTACGCCAAGCCGGGCCGATCCGCCTGCGCCCGATCCTCATGACCACCGGCACCATGGTCTTCAGCATGATCCCGCTGGCGCTGAAGCTCGGAGAGGGTTCGGAGACACGCTCGCCGATGGCGATTGTGGTGATTGGCGGATTGCTGTCGTCAACGCTGTTAACGCTGCTGTTCGTGCCGGTGCTGTACACGTTCCTCGACGATTTGCAGGGCCTGCTGCTGAAGACCCTGCGCTGGCGGCCGGCCTGGCGGCTGCGTCTGCGTCGCCGCCCGGCACCTGCGCCGGTGCCCGAGCCTGCACCTGTGCCTGCACCGGCGGTGCAGCATACGCAGGTGCCAAACCTGGGCGTGCAACCATTCTCTGAGGCTTAAGTCTGAGGCTTAAGTATGACGCACGGCACTACCGCCCTGAACTGGAGTCGCATGGGCATTGCGTAGAGCTGCATAGGCGACCGAACGCCGAAAGGAGAGGTGTATGCGTCTCCCTGGTTGCTTGCCGGATCGTATGTATTCAGTTACGGCGCGTCTGTGGCCCGGCCCGCGCCGACGACGGGCAGGCGTTGCCGGAACGATGCTCTTTGTGGCTACCGCTCTCGTGGTGGTGTCGGCCTGTACTGTGCAGCCTATCCCTGTCGGACCGTTCCGCATTGGCCCGCAGATAGGCCAGCAGGGACAGCCGGGTCAGCAGGTTCAGCCTGGAGGGCAGCAAGGTCAGCAACCGGCACAGCAGGCGCTGCCGGTTGGGGTGGCGAAGGTCGGCCGCGGAACCCTGACCTCGTCGGTGACCTACACCGCAACCATCCAGCCGAAAAAGCAGCTCAACATCCTGCCCCGCATTGCCGCGCGCATCATTCGCATTCCGGTCGACGTGGGGCAGGAGGTGAAGGCCGGCGACTTACTGGTGGAGCTCGACCATACCACGATCGATGCGCAAATTGCTCAGGCAATGGCGACGGTCAACGTGCAGCGGGCGAACCTGGCGGCAGCCCAGGCTCGGTTGAACACGATCCTGGCCGGGCCCAGGCCGGATGACGTGGCTGTGGCCCAGGCACAGCTTGACGCAGCCCGAGTGCGCCTGGAGCAGGCCCAGGCCGGCGGCCGCCCCGAGGATATTGCCGTGGCCACCTCTGCCCTGGAGAGCGCCAAGAACCGCCTGGCGCAGGTGAAGGCCGCCGGCCGGCCGGAAGATATCCGTGCCCAGCAGGCGCGCGTCGAGCAGGCCAGGGCGCAACTCGCGGCCGCTGAGGCGCAGTTGCAGGCCGCCCGCGTGCGCCTGGAGCAGGTCAAGGCTGGTCCGCGCGAAGAAGACGTGCGCGCCCAGCAGGCAGTCCTGGACCAGGCGAAGACGCGGCTCGCCCAGCTCACCGACGCGCCGAAAGTGCGGCCGGAGGACCTGCGCGCCGCGGAGATTGAAGTACAGCGCCAGCAGGCCAACTTGGATAAGGCGCGCGCCGACCTGGAGACGCTGCGGGCCCGCGGCGTCGGCTCCACGCAGTCCGGCGCAGCCGCGGCAACCCAGGCTGTCTTCGACCAGATGATAGCGAGCGCAGAAGCAACGGTGCGCGCTAGCGAGGCAGCGCTCCTAGCTGCGCAAAATAACCTGGAGAAGCTGAAGAACACTAGCCCCACGCCCTGGGACCTGCGCCTCGCGGAGCTCCAGGTGCACCAGGCTATGGCCAACCTGGACAAGCTGCGCAATGTAAGCCCATTCGATATCAAGTCGGCCGAGGCGGCGGTGGCGCAGGCCGAGTCGGCAGTAGCACAACAGCGTGCTGCGGTGGCAGTTGCAGAGGCACAGCTTGACCTCTTGAAGGCGCCGACGCTGTTCGATGTAAAGGCTGCTGAGGAAGCAGTGAACCAGGCCCAGGCGAACCTGGAGAAGCTGCTCAAGCCAAACCCCTTTGACGTTGCCGCTGCCCAGGCGGCTGTAGACCAGGCGCAGGCGAACTTCAACCTGCGGAAGCATCCCTATACCGACAACGACCGCGCTGCTGCGGAAGCCGCCGTCGCCCAGGCCCGCGCCGCGGTCGAACAGGCGATGGCCGCGGTGGAGATCCAAAGGGCTGCGCTGAACGATGCCTTTATCACTGCTCCCTTCGACGGGATCGTGGCCGACCGGCTGCTGACCGAAGGCGCTATCTCCTCGGCGAACTCGCCTATCCTCACGCTTATCTCCAAGGAGATGGAGGTGGTCCTGAATATCGAGGAGAGCGTGATCGGGCGCATCCGCGAGGGCATGGGTGTGACGCTGACGGCGCCGGCCTATCCCGGCGAGCAGTTCAGCGGCACCGTGAGCTTCATCGGCCTGAGCGCCGATACGCGCAGTCGGACGTTCACAGTGAAGGTTACTCCCAACGATCCGGAGCGGAAGCTGCGGCCCGGCATGTCGGTGCAGGTGAAACTCGAGACCGAGCGGCACGAGAACGTGCTGACCGTGCCGCGCACGGCGGTGCTCCAGCGGGAGAATCGCAGCGTGGTGTTTGTGGTCAGCGACGGCGTGGCCATGATGCGCCCGGTGACCACAGGCCTGTTCGACGACCGGGTGGTCGAGATTGTCAGTGGCCTTCAGGAGAGCGACGATATCGTGGTCTCGGGCCAAAATGTGTTGCGCGACAAAGACCCGGTGCGCGTCGTGCAGCCTGGCCAAGGACAGGGCGGCCAAGGCGGAGCGGGGGGCCAGGGTGGCCAGCGGCCTGGGCAGGGCGGGCCACAGGCAGGCCAGCAACCGGCAGGCCAGCCTGGCCAGCAGCGGCAGGGTCCGCCGGGCCAGGGCGGCCAGCAGGCCGGTGGCCAGCAGCCGGCCGGGCAGGGCCGCGGCGGCTGATCCGCTGAGTGCTTCGACACTCCCAGCGTGAGGAGGGGCGGAGTACTCGCTCCTTCCCCTCCTCATGCTTTTTCTCCCCCGCAGCCGTGTTTGACAGTTTCGGCCATTCAGCGTATGCTTACTGCGGTGCCCTCTCAGGGCACCGCGCGCATGGGCTGTGCGCCCGGATCCTTTAAATCCGGTCCAGCGAGGCCGGGAAGGAGTAGCGGTGGCGCTCTGTCTTCCATTACACCTCTACACCTCATCGTCATCCTTGTCAGTGAACCCCTTGCCACAGGGCAAGCGGTTTTTTTTGTGCCTCACGCAAACCGGTGTTTACGTTACTTCCCCGGCCCGTGGCCGGCTGCCGGCAGGTCTCACGCACAGCATACTTGCGCGCCCTGATGACTACGCCCTCGTTCACCTGGTGAGGTACCCCTGATGCGCTCGCCTGTCTCCGATGAGAAGATCATCCTCGGACCCGACGATATCCGCCGCGCCCTGGTTCGCATCGCCCATGAGATCATTGAGCGCAATCGTGGCGCTGAAGGCTTGATGCTGGTGGGAATGCGCTCACGAGGCGTGCCGCTGGCGAAGCGCCTGGCAGGCTACATCCAGCAGTTCGAGGGCGTCGAGGTCCCAGTGGGACAGCTCGATCCAACGCTCTACCGCGACGACCTGAGCATGCGCACGGGGCTGGGGCTGAGCTCAACGTATCTCCCGGCCGACGTGACAGGCAAACGTATCGTGCTCGTCGACGATGTCCTGTACACCGGTCGTACTGTACGCGCCGCACTCGACGCCATTATGGACTACGGCAGGCCGGCGGTGATCCAGCTCGCCGTGCTGATCGATCGCGGCCACCGCGAGCTGCCCATTCGCGCCGACTACGTTGGAAAAAACGTGCCGACAGCCCGCGCAGAAGAGGTACAGGTGCGCCTCGTAGAGACCGATGGCCGCGATGAGGTGGCCATCTTGCACCCGGTGCCACAGTCCGCCTGAACCGGACTGGGAGGTCGCGTATGCCACTCTACCGCAAGGACGTCCTGGACCTGGACGACTTCTCACCAGACGAGATCCGGCTGGTGCTGGATACGGCCGATGCGATGAAGGAGATCCTGTCGCGGCCGATCAAGCGCGTGCCCGCCCTCCGGGGCAAGACGGTGGTAAACCTCTTCTACGAGCCAAGCACGCGCACGCGGGTGTCGTTCGAGCTGGCGGCAAAGAACCTCTCGGCCGACGTGGTGAATGTCAGCGCATCGGGGTCCAGCGTGGAGAAAGGAGAGTCGCTGATCGACACCATGCGCACTCTGCGCTCGCTGGGGGCGGATTTCGTGGTGATGCGGCACCCGGCGTCCGGCGCGCCGTATCTGGTGGCGCGGCATTTTGAGGGCTCCGTGATCAACGGCGGTGATGGCTGCCATGCGCATCCCACACAGGCGCTGCTGGATCTCTACACCGTACGTGAAAAGCTCGGCCGGATTGAGGACGTCAAGGTGGTGATCGTGGGTGACATCACCCACTCGCGCGTGGCCCGCTCAGACATCTGGGGCTTTACCAAGATGGGCGCCCACGTGGTGCTGTGCGGCCCGCCGACGCTTATTCCCCCTGGTATCGAATGCCTTGGCAGCCGGGACAAGCAGGGAGGCAGCGTGTGCGTCGAACATAACCTCGACCGCGCCTTGGAGGACGCCGACGTCGTAATGGCCCTGCGTATCCAGAAAGAACGCATGACCGGTGGTTTCCTGCCGAGCCTGCGCGAGTACACGCGCTTGTACGGGCTCACCAGCCAGCGGCTGAGCAAGGCGAGGCGGAATGTGCTGGTGATGCACCCGGGGCCGATGAACGAGGGCGTCGAGATTATGCCGGAGGTTGCCTACGGACGCCAGTCGGTCATCGAGGAGCAGGTGACCAACGGGGTGGCCATTCGGATGGCGCTGCTGTTCCTGCTGGCAGGTGGCAGCGGCGCCGTCGGATGATCCGTCTGCCACCGGGATCCCTTCTAAAGTTAAAGAAATAAAGTCTAAAGCTAAAGAACTAAAGCTAAAGAATCTAAAAAGAGTGATTAAAGAGTAGTAAAGAATAGAGTGTCGAATAAAGAGTTAAGTAAACAGAGTTGGGCAAACAAAGTGTTAGTGAGGAAAGCGTTCGGAGGAAGGGAGGGAAAGGGACGCGACCGTGCAGAACGAGGCGAGCCGGCTGATCGTGATCCGGAACGGACGGGTGATCGATCCCGCCCAGGGGCTGGACGCGATCGCTGATGTCGTGATTGAGCATGGCAGCATTCGTGGCATCGCCGTGCATGGCCAGACCGAGGTAGGCAGGCTGGATGGCGCGCTTGAGCTCGACGCCAGTGGCCTGGTGGTATGTCCCGGTTTCATTGACCTGCATGCCCATCTGCGCGAGCCGGGGTTCGAGTACAAAGAGACCATCGCGACTGGCACGCGGGCTGCGGCCGCGGGCGGCTTCACCACCGTGTGCTGCATGGCAAACACCAATCCGCCCATTGACAGCCGCGCCACAGTGGAGTACGTGCTGCGCACCGCAGCCGAGGAGGGAGCCGTCCGGGTCCTCCCAATAGCGGCCATCACCCGCGGGCTGGCCGGCCGCGAGCTGACCGAGATGGCGGACCTGGCCGAGGCGGGCGCGGTGGGCTTCTCTGACGACGGCAAGCCGGTCGTGTCAGGGCAGGTGATGCGCCGGGCGATGGAGTATGCCTCCATGCTCGGGCGGCCGGTGATGCCGCACCTGGAAGACCCTAGCTTGGCTGAAGGCGGTGTGATGCACGAGGGCCCGGTCGCCACGCGGCTGGGGCTGAAAGGCATTCCGGCGGAGGCCGAGGAGGTCGAGCTCTACCGCGACCTTGCTCTGGCGCGGCTCACTGGCTGCCACCTCCATGTGCTGCACGTCAGCACGGCCGGCTCGGTCGAGCTGATCCGGCGCGCGAAGGAGCGCGGCATCCGTGTCACGGCCGAGGTCACGCCACACCACCTGACCCTGACCGACGAGCTCGTGGCCGGGCAGTGGCGCTCGGCCGCGTGGCGCCTGGAGCCGTACGACACGAACACGAAGGTGAACCCACCGCTCCGCTCAGCGGCGGATGTACGAGCTGTGCTCGAGGGCCTGAAGGATGGGACCATCGACTGTATCGCCACTGATCACGCACCACACGCCGACGTGGATAAGAACGTAGACTATGACTCCGCCGCGTTCGGAATCTCGGGGTTCGAGACGGCGCTGGGCCTGCTGCTGGGGCTCGTCCGGCAAGGCGAGCTGACGCTGCCGTTCCTGATCGAGCGGCTGACCGTGCGCCCAGCTCAAGTGCTCGATCTGCCGTACGGACGGCTCACGGTGGGGAGCACGGCCGACGTGACCAGCTTTGACCCTGAGCAGGAGTGGGACGTCGATCCGCAGCGCTTCCTCTCGAAGGGCAAGAACACACCGCTGGCGGGTGCTACCCTGCGCGGGAAGGTCCAGCTCACCCTCTTCGGCGGCCGCCCGGTGTATGTCGGCGAGCGTTTTCAGGGAGTGGTGCATCCGAACACGGGATGGGAAAGTCAAGAGTGATCACATACTCTCACCCCCGGCCTCTCTCCCGCGCTGCGCGAGAGAGGGGAAGTGCTCATTGCTGCTTCGCGCTCCCCCGCTCCCAAAGCTTTGGGAGCGGGGGCCGGGGGCGAGGGCCAAGCACGCATACTGACGACCGATGAGCATGACATCTCAACCTGAACCCCAGCGGGCTATTCTGGTGCTCGAAGACTGTTCCTTCTATTGCGGCTACGCCTTCGGGGCGGACGCTGACGCTGAGGGCGAGGTCGTCTTCAACACCGGCATGACGGGCTACCAAGAGATCTGTACCGATCCATCCTATCGTGGGCAGATCGTGACGCTGACATACCCGCTAATCGGCAATTACGGGGTCAACACCGACGATGTCGAATCGCGCCGGCCCTGGCTTCAGGCACTGGTGGTTCGGGAATACACGCCCGAGTACTCCAACTGGCGGGCAGTCAATGACTTGCACGACTACTTGCGTAGCTACGGGATCCCAGGCCTGCATAGTGTCGATACGCGCGCCCTCGTCCGCCACCTGCGGACATTCGGGGTGAAGCGTGGCGTGCTGGTGCGGGTCACTGATGCGATGTTGCCGCGCCAGCCTGATGGACAGGCAACATGGCTGGCCGGCCGTGCACCGGGTGTGCGTGAGCTCGTGGCGCAACTCACGGAGCGGGCCAAGCGTGTCCTGCCGTTGTCCGAGCAGCCGCTGGTGGAAGACGTCACGGTCGATGCGCCGGTCCACCTGCCCAATCCCGGCGGGCCGCGCGTGGTGGTGATGGACTGTGGCCTCAAGCAGAACATCGCTCGCTCTCTGGCGCGGCTGGGCGCTGATGTCACGATCGTGCCCTACGGCACACCGCTGGAGGACGTGCTGCGGCTCCAGCCGCAGGGTGTGCTGGTCGGCAACGGCCCCGGCGACCCGGAGGCAGCCGGCCGGGCTGTGCACCTGCTCCGTGACCTGGTCGAGCTAAACCGCAGCGGCCAGACGTTGCCAGTGATGGGCATCTGTCTGGGACATCAGCTCCTCGGCCTGGCCATCGGCGCGCACACCAGCAGGCTCAAGTTCGGCCATCGCGGTGGCAACCAGCCCGTCAAGGACCTGCACACCGGTCGGGTGCACATCACCACCCAGAACCACGGTTTTCAGGTCGATGCGCAGTCGATCCCGCCGGAGAGCGGGTTCTACGTGAGCCACATCAACCTCAACGACCACTCGGTCGAGGGGCTGGCCCACCCGGACCTGCCGGTGTGGAGTGTGCAGTACCACCCTGAGGGCGCGCCGGGGCCGCAGGATAATCAATACCTGTTCGAGCAATTCTTGCAGAAGGCGAAGGCGAAGACCGCATGAGCGTCTTCCCGAGGCTGCTGAGGCACCAGCCGACTCGTCTTCGGGAGGCACGGCAAGGGGAGCAGCGCACCTGCGCTCAGGGGGTATAGCAGGTCTCAAGCGTTACACCAGCTATCAAACGTAACTATCGACGTAAGCTAGACGTAAGCTATCGAAGCAAGAGGAGCACGCGTGGGTAACTCCAGCACGAAGCCAGGAAAGGTCTTGATCATCGGCTCCGGGCCGATCGTCATCGGCCAGGCGGCTGAGTTCGACTACGCTGGGACGCAGGCATGCAAGGCGATGCGTGAAGAAGGCGTCGTCTCTGTCCTGGTCAACTCGAACCCGGCCACGATCATGACTGATCAAGAGATCGCCGACATCGTGTACATTGAGCCGCTCACTGTCGAGGTGCTGGAGCGTATCATCGCCCGAGAGCGACCCGACGGCATCCTGCCCACGTTAGGGGGGCAGACCGGCCTGAACCTGGCTGTGCAGCTCGCCGAGGCCGGTGTCTTGGAGCGGTACGGCGTCAGGCTGCTCGGCACGCCGCTGGAAGCGATCAGGCGGGCTGAGGACCGCGAGCTCTTCCGCGAGCTGATGCGATGCATCGGCGAGCCCATCCCTGAAAGCGTTCCGGTGACTTCGGTTGAGCAGGCGGAGCAGTTCGCGCGGGAGATCGGGTTCCCGCTGATCGTTCGCCCGGCCTACACGCTGGGCGGCACCGGTGGCGGCGTGGCCTATGGCTGGCATGACCTGCGTGAGGTCGTGCAGCGCGGCCTGCTGGCGAGCCCGATTGGCCAGGTCCTGGTCGAGCAGTCGTTGCTCGGCTGGAAAGAGATCGAATACGAGGTGATGCGGGATGCAGCAGATAACTGCATTACGGTCTGTAACATGGAGAACATTGATCCCATGGGCGTCCACACCGGCGATTCGATCGTGGTCGCTCCCAGCCAGACGCTCTCCGACCGCGAGTACCAGATGCTGCGCTCGGCGGCGCTGAAGATTATCCGCGCCCTGGGCATCGAAGGCGGCTGCAACATCCAGTTCGCTCTGGACCCCCACTCGTTCCAGTACTACGTGATCGAAGTGAACCCGCGCGTGAGCCGCTCGTCGGCGCTGGCGTCGAAGGCGACCGGCTATCCGATCGCTCGCGTGGCTGCCAAGATCGCCATTGGCAAGACGCTGGACGAGATCCCCAACGCCGTGACGAAGAAGACCACGGCGGCCTTCGAGCCGGCGCTGGACTACGTGGTGGTGAAGATCCCGCGCTGGCCGTTCGATAAGTTCCCGCACGGCGACCGCACCATAGGCACGCAGATGAAGGCCACTGGTGAGGTGATGGCTATCGACCGCTCGCTGGAGGCAGCCTTACAAAAGGCCGTGCGCTCGCTTGAGGTCGGGGGGAAGAGCCTCCTGTGGGAGGATGAGCAGTGGTCTGAGCAGGAGACCGGCAGCCGCGCGGCGACGCTGGAACGGCTGTATGACCTGATCGCCCGGCCGAACGACCTGCGCCTGTGGGCGATCATGGCAGCGTTGCGCCGCGATGTCTCGGTGGAGAAGATCCACAAGCTGTCGAAGATCGATGTCTTCTTCCTGAACAAGTTCCGACATATCGTGGAGATGGAGCACCGGCTGCTGCGCGAGCAGCTCACGCCGTCGCTGCTGCTACAGGCCAAGCGCATGGGCTTCTCGGACGACCAGATCGCCGAGCTGACTGGCCAGGCGAGTGCTGACAAGATCCGCGAGCTGCGGGCTCGGTGGGGCATCCGGCCGGTCTACAAGATGGTCGATACCTGCGCCGCCGAGTTCGCTGCCGAGACGCCGTACTTCTACTCGACGTATGAAGTCGAGAACGAGGCCGAGCCGCTGCGCGAGCCGACCGCGCTCGTCGTGGGCTCCGGACCGATCCGCATCGGACAGGGCATCGAGTTCGATTACTCATCGGTGCACGCCGCCTGGGCGCTCCAGCAGAACGGGCGCCGCGCCATCATGGTGAATTCCAATCCAGAGACCGTGAGCACCGACTTCGATACCTCGGACCGGCTGTACTTCGAGCCGCTGGACGCCGAGAGCGTCCTGAATATCCTGGAGAACGAGGCCGGCGTCTACGACAGCCGCGAAAACGAGGCCAGTACGTCTGAGCGCCACGTCGAGAGCGGCAATGGCGCCTCTCGGGAGCCCTGCGATCTGAGCGCCGCGCCGCCGGTGGTGGTGCAGTTCGGCGGGCAGACGGCGATCAACCTGGCCGAGGCCCTCGAGCGCGCCGGCGCCCAGATCCTGGGCTCGTCGGCGAAGGCAATCGACGTCGCCGAGGACCGGGAGAAATTCGAGGCCTTCCTGGACTCGCTCGGTATCTTGCAGCCGCCTGGCGGGGCAGTGACCTTGGTTGAGGATGCGCTGGCAGTAGCGCAGCAGATCGGCTATCCGGTCTTGTGCCGCCCGTCGTATGTCCTGGGCGGCCGGGCTATGGAGATCATTCATGAACCGAAAGACCTGCGCCGGTACGTTGCAACAGCGCTGGCGCTGAATACGCGGGCGCCGGTGCTCATCGACAAGTATCTTGAAGGCAAGGAAGTCGAAGTCGATGCCATCTCCGATGGGGAAGACACCCTCATCCCCGGCATCATGGAACATATCGAGCGCGCCGGGGTGCACTCAGGCGATAGCTTTGCCGTCTACCCGCCCATCGATGTCACTCCAGCGGCTATCGACCAGATCGTGGACTACACCTGCCGGATCTGTCGCGGGCTGGAGATCAAAGGGCTGGTGAACATTCAGTATGTCATCTATAAAGACCAGGTCTACGTTCTTGAGGTAAACCCGCGGGCCAGCCGCACGGTGCCGTTCCTGAGCAAGGTGACGGGCGTGCCGATGGTACGACTGGCGACCGAGATTATGCTGGGACGCCGCCTGCGCGACCTGGGGTATGGCGTGGGGCTGTGGCCGGCGCGGCCGCTCGTGGCCGTCAAAGCGCCGGTCTTCAGTATGTCCAAGCTTGGGGGCGTCGATACTTATCTCGGCCCGGAGATGAAGTCCACCGGCGAGGTCATGGGGGTGGATACGCGCTTCGTCCCAGCGATGTACAAGGCAATGGTGGCCGCCGGCCTGGGGCTCCCACCCTCAGGAGAGATCCTCGTTTCTATTGCTGACCGTGACAAGCCGGATGCCATCCCTATTATCCAGCAGTTCGCCGCCCTGGGCTATACCTTCTGCGCGACCAGTGGCACAGCCGCATTGATCCGTTCGTTGGGGCTGCCGGTGCGGGTGGCACGAAAGCTCCGCGGTCGCCGTGCGGAGGAAGAGCTGAGCCGGTTGGACCCGGATCAGACGCCGACAGTGGTGGACGTGATCCGGCGGCGCGAGGTGGTCGCGGTGATCAATACCATGACCGGTGCCGAGATCCCGTTGCGGGATGGGTTTGAGATCCGGCGGGCCGCCGTCGAACTTCGTATCCCTTGCCTGACCTCGCTGGATACGGCGCGGGCGCTTGCCGGTGCGCTCGCCGCCGGCGATGGTTCGTACAGCGTCCGCCCCCTGCACGAGTATGTCGGCTTAGGACCTGTTGTGGCCGGTGCACCCAAGCACTAGCACCGGCATTGCGCAGGAGGACCACAGGATGAGGGATCTGCATGGAACGTCCTGGAAGAGCCTTCGCCGAGTAAAGCTCACGCGCCGCATGGTTGCCGGTGCCCTCGCCGGGGGTATCAGCGCGCTGGCAGCCGCCTGCAGCGGTCGGGGACAGAGCGGCGGAGAAGGGGCGGGCAGCACCGGCTTCTCGCGGCTTGGGCCGGAGGGCTTCCGGTTCGAGCGGCCGGTCGCGCTGACCTACTGGAAATCGCTGGAAGGGCCGCGCCATGAGGCCCAGGTGAAGCTGACCGAGGACTTCAACGCTACACGATCAGACATCAAGGTCACGCTTGAGCACGTTGGCACGTACGCCCAGGCCGCTGAGAAGCTGCAGGTTGCTCTAGCCGGCGGAACCCCTCCTGATGTCATGATGCTGACGGTGGATTCGTTTATGCCCGGCTTCGCCCGCCGTGGGGCGCTTTACCCCTTGGATGACTTCGCCAAGGTAGATAAGAGCGCCGGCATGGATCGCTATGTGCCGGGCTTTCTCCGGGATGGCACCGTTAACGGAAGGCTCTACCAGCTTCCCTTTGCCCGCAGCACGCCGCTGTTCTACTTCAACCGCGACCATCTCGCCACCGCCGGTCTCCCTGATGTCGCGCCTTCCACCTGGGACCAGGTGCTCGACCTCAGCCAGCGCCTCACCCTCGCCGGCGTGCCGCAGCCCGACACAACCGATCAATCCCGCATCGCCATGGGTATCGCCGCATACTGGTGGCCCTTCCAGTCGATCTGCTGGGCCTTTGGTGGCCGTCTCTCCGACGATCAGTTCAGGCCAACGGTGACGCAGCCGGAAACGATCGAAGCCCTGCAGTTCCTGGCCACGATGATCGAGCGCCGCATCGCCCGCGGGTACTCTACGAGCGGCAGGTTTCAGACCGCCTTTGTCCAGGGCCAGACCACGTTCCTGATGGAGTCCACCGCCCAGCTCACGCAGATCGAGCAGCAGGCCCCCTTCCGCGTCGGCACGGCCTTTATGCCGGCCCGAAAAGAACGGGCCGTCCCTGGCGGTGGCTCGGGCCTGAGCATCATTGCCTCGATCCCCGCGGAGAAGCGAGAGGCCGGCTGGGAGTTCATCAAATTTATGACAAACACACCGAACACAGTGTACTGGTCTATGGCGACCGGGTACATGGTCGTGCGCACCGATGCGCTCTCCGTGCCGGAGTACCGGCAGCATCTGGAAGCAAATCCGAACGCCAGGGTTACCTTTGACCAGATGGCCTATGTGCGCACGCATGACTCAATCGTTGAGGTGCCCCAGGCGCCGGCCGCCATTGAAGACGCGCTCCGGCAGGTCCTCGTCGAGCGTGCCCCGGTGAAGACAGTCCTGGAAGAGCTCCAGCGTAAGCTGACGGTGCTGGCACAGGAGGCGCAACGGTAGCCGGCTTACTCGACCAGCTCTACTACATCACCGTCAGAAAGCACATAATCGCGACCAACACGCTGGCCGTCGAACTTCGTGGAGCCCCACACGAGCGCGTACTTCAGGTTTGCATGCAGGTCTTTGTGGATCTTGGCAGCTAGGTCCTCGACTGTGCTCCCGCGCGGCAGGATCGTCGGGGCGGAGAAGTCCGGCTTGCCATGCGGCGGGCGTGTGTAGACCCGGACAACATCCAGGACACCGTACAGCACTCGCTTGAGCTCTTCCAGGCCAGCGCCGCTCTGGGCTGAGATCGCCAAGATCGGCAGCGTGCGATCATGCTCGGCGCGCCAGAGCTCAAAGAAGAGCTCGTAGGTTTCTGGGCCATCGGGGAGGTCGAGCTTGTTTGCGGCCACGACTGCCGGCACCCGCACACGCAGGCCCTCCTCCCCGGCCGGGCCTCGTGCCGACCCCGGCGCCACAGGCTCGATCCGGGCAACCTCAAGGTGGCGCAGCAGCAGCTCGAGCTGGCTGAGCGGATCGCTGGCCAGATCGACCATCAGCAGGACGGCATCCGCCTGGCGCACCAGCGCGCGCATCCACGGCTCCATGCCCTCGTCCGTGACCGGCGGCAGATCTACGAGCTGCACCCAGACATTCTCGTAGGGCATCATCGCCGGCATCGGCAGCACCGTCGTGAACGGGTAAGGGCCAATCTTCGGTTCCGCGCCGGTCAGTGCAGCAAGGAGCTGTGACTTGCCCGCATTGGGCGGGCCAACCAGCGCTACCTGCCCGGCGCCTTCCTTCTTGACGACGTAGAGCTGGCTGCGTGGGCCACGGCGGCGCTCGGCCTCCTCACTCAGGCGCGCGATGCGCGCGCGGAGCTCGCCCCGCAGGTGATCAGTGCCCTTATGCTTGGGCATGATCGCCAGCATCTGTTCGAGGGCCTCGATCTTCTCCTGCGGGGTCTTCGCCTGCCGGTAAAGCTTCTCTGCTTCGAAGTACTGCGGAGGCAGGTTCGCCGGCACTGCCACATCCCTCCTGCATTATTGTATCTGGTTATTGTAATCTGGATGTGACGTACTGCGTCACGCCGGGCTAGCATATCTGTTGGCTTGCTCCCCGGCACGGGCAGGCTCCAAGCCAGCCGGCAAGAACGACAAAGGCGAATGCTTCACAGAAGCATTCGCCTTGACATGGACCTCCGGTGCGGGAGCCAGAACGGCGGCAGATCAGCAGGCCTGCTACAGAGTGCCGGCATAGATGCCGGCGCGGCGAGAGACTCTACGCCAGCCCCTTGTAGCAGGCGCGATGATAATGCAGCATGCGCCGGCCCGGCATTGCCATCACCGGCAGGTGATCTTTCACGACAATGGGCTCACGGCACGCCGCGCACAAATGCCCGGTGGGGCGGTTCAGCGCCTCATGGTCGAACACTGTGGACGACCGCGCGGTCTTGCCCAGGCCCTCGGTATCCTTGCGCTTGCCAGCCATTGTTGTTCCTCCGTCTCCTTCGTTTCACTGCTGCTTCTAGCTTCTGCTAGACACAAACTTCCCCCTTGTGGCATGCGGGTTAATCGTACCACGCCCTGCTGCGCGGGACAACTCTCAGGACCCAGACGGGTCACCGGCCGCGCTGCCGGCACACCATGCCCCCTTGCCCTGACCATGCATGGGAGACTTGCATGCCGGCACAACACGTGATAGCGTATGCGCCTCCAGCGGCGCACGCAAGGCGCTGCAGCGGTGGCGCCGTTGCATGCTGGTGTGCACTGTGGTATGTCACGATGGGGAGGAATCGTGGCGGGCCAGCTCAACGCGAGGGACGAGTAAGCAGATGGACGCACTCGTGTTCCATAGACAGCCGGTGCTACGGGCACCGGACCTCGTGGCGGCATTCGCCGGATGGCCCGACGCCGGCAGCGCGGCAACACAGGCAGTAGCCTATCTGCGCGACCACTTGCCGGCTGAACGCATCGGCGAGATCCGCTCAGATAGCTTCTTCGACTTCACCACCGCGCGGCCGGTCACCGTCATTCGGGAGGGAGTGATCCAGCGCCTGCGCTTCCCGGCCTTCGAGCTCCACGCCTGGCGCCATCCAGATCCGCAGGCCGCCCACGACCTGCTGCTCCTGCTCGGCACCGAGCCGAACTTGCACTGGCATCGCTTCATTGACACAGTGCTGGCGCTCATCCGGCAGATGGGTGTGCACCAGGTGATTACCCTAGGCGGCTTAAACGACCGCGTGCCACATAGCCGGCCCGCGCGGGTATCGGCCGTAGTCACACGGGCGGATATGAAGCCGCGGCTGCGCAGCGCCGGGGTAGTGTTTTCTGAGTATGAGGGGCCGAGCAGCATTCACACAAGCCTGCTGATGGCGTGCCTGCGGCATGACGTCCCTGCATGCTCGCTGTGGGGCCACGTGCCCAGCTATGCCCAGGTACCCTGGAACCCCAAGGTCTCCTACGGGCTCCTGGCCTGCCTCAACGCGCTCCTGGAGCTCCCGGTTGATCTCGAGCCCCTGCGTCTACGTGCGCAGCAGCTCGATGAGCTGCTCAATCGCCTAGTGCAGCAGAACCCTGAGCTGGCCAGCGCCATCAGGCAGCTTGAAGAGGAATTCGACGCCGGGGCGGAAGGAGAGCTGCCACAGGAGGCTGAGACGCTCCCCCCGCTCAGCGAGAACGTCATCCGCCAGATTGAAGAGCTGCTCCGGCGGGAGGGCGATGAGCGCGGCGATCGTGGCCGCGCACCGGAGCAGGGCTAGGGGCGAAGTGGCGCCCTCGACGCAGCAAGGATGATAGAATTGGCATGTGCCTGCATAGGTACTAGTACGGGTCAGCAGGTTGCGAAGGGGAGGAAATCAGGTGGGAGAGCGGGTCGGGCCTGTCGTCGAACATACGCTGGCCAACGGGCTGAAGGTTCTCACGAAAGAGATCCACTATGCTCCGATTATTACGTTCTGGGTCTGGTACCGGGTGGGTAGCCGCAACGAGCTCCCCGGTAGGACTGGCGTGTCGCACTGGGTGGAGCACATGATGTTCAAGGGCACCCCGAAGTATGGCAAGGGTGTGCTCGATCGTATTATCTCCGAGAATGGCGGGGTCTGGAACGCGTTTACCTGGATTGATTACACGGCCTACTTCTCCACCCTGCCCCGCGAGCGCCTAGCGCTGCCCATCGAGATGGAAGCTGATCGCATGGTCAACTCCCTGTTCGACCCGAACGAGGTCGCCAGCGAGCGCACCGTGATCATCTCCGAGCGGGAGGGGCGAGAGAACTACCCCGAGGCGCTGCTCTACGAGGAAGTGCACGCCGCGGCGTTCAAAGTGCACCCATACCACCATCCGGTGATCGGGTGGAAGAGCGACCTGCAACACATGACCCGCGACGATCTCTACGACCACTACCGCTCGTTCTACGCTCCGAACAATGCTGTGGCCGTGCTGGTCGGGGACTTTGACACGAGCGAGGCGATGCGGCTCATCGAGCAGCACTTCGGGCCGATCCAGGCACGGGTGTCCCCGCCACCGGTGCGTGCCGTCGAGCCACCCCAGGAGGGCGAGCGGCGGGTCACGCTGCGCCGGCCTGGGCCGACCGCCTACTTTCAGTGTGTCTACCACGCGCCTCCTGCCTCCCATCCTGACACGTATCCGCTCCTGCTGCTCGACGCGGTGCTCTCGGGTGCCAAGCCGCTGGGCCAGGGCGGCCGGGCGATGGGACGCTCTGCGCGGCTGTACCGGGCGCTGGTCGATACGCAGCTCGCCGCGTCGGCAAGCTCCCACTTTGGTCTCACCAAGGACCCGTATCTGTTTGAACTGTACGTCACGCTGCGGCCCGGGGTGCCGATCGAAAAGGCAGAGCAGGCCTGCTTCGACGTCATCACGCAGGTGCAGCAGGATGGTCCGACCGACGAGGAGTTTGAGAAGGCGAAGCGGCAGTACCGCGCACAATTCGTCTATGCGTCGGAAGGGGTACAGAATTACGCGCGCTGGCTCGGCAGCATGGAAATGGTGCATACGTACAAGGCCTATGAGCAGTTCCTGGAGAATCTCTCTGCGGTCCGCAAAGAAGATGTCCAGCGGGTGGCGCAAGTGTATCTGACCGAGAATAACCGCACCGTCGGCTGGTTCATACCGGCGCCCGCGGCAGCGGCATAGCGAGGGGAGGTGGAGCAGTCATGACTCAGACGATGCCGCCCGGGCCGGCCGGCTCGGTGCTCGCCATCCAGCGTACTACGCTCTCCAACGGCATCGTAGTGCTGGGCCAGGAGAACACCGTCGTACCTGCAGTGACCATCCGGCTGAACGTGCGCGCCGGCAGTGTCTACGAGCGTGCTGAGAAGGCCGGCCTCGCCAGCATCACTGCGTCAATGCTGCGGCGCGGGACTGGGCGTCGTACCTTCCAGCAGCTCAATGAGGAGACCGAGTCCGTGGGCATGTCGCTCAGCACGGGCGCGAATTCCTTTCTCGCAGAGGCGAGCCTACGCTGTCTGAGCGATGATCTCGATCTCGGCATCGACGTGCTCAGCGATGTGCTGCTGAACCCATCGTTTCCGGCCGAGGAACTTGAGAAGGTGCGCAACCTCGTGCTGACCGCCCTGCGCGAGGCCGACGATGACACGCGCGCCATGGCCGAGCGCACCTTTCGCGAATTGGCCTATCCTGAGGACCATCCCTTCCGCCGACGCACCAGCGGGTATGTAGAGACCGTGCAGGCGATCGCCCGTGATGACCTGGAACAGTTCCATCAAAGCATGTATCACCCCGACGGTGCCATCATCACCGTGGTCGGGGCAGTGCGCTTTCCTGACATCGTGGATCGGCTGGAGCGAGCGCTGGGTGGATGGCGCCCGACGAGGTCACCGGCATCGCTGGAGGTCCCTGCTGTCTCCCCGCAGCCACACCCGCAGCGACCCGTACGGGAGGTCGAGCTCAAAGGCAAGAGCCAGTCCGACTTTGTGCTGGGCCATCCCAGCATCCCGCGCCGGCATCCGGATTGGTACGCCCTCTCGATGGCGAACCTGATCCTTGGCCGGCTGGGGCTGTACGGCCGGCTCGGGGCCAACGTGCGAGACTCCCTGGGCCTGGCCTATTACGTGTTCAGTACTTTGGAGGGCGGCCTTGGCCCGGGCGCCTGGGCTATCCACGCCGGTGTGAATCCGGCGAACCTTCAGCGCGCTATCGATGCTGCCTTGTCCGAGGTCGAGCGCATCCGGCGCGAGCCGGTCACTGAGGAGGAACTGCGCGGTGGCCAAAATTACGCTACCGGCGTGCTGGCGTTGCGTCTAGAGACTACAGATGGCGTGGCACGCATGCTCCAGGAGATCGAGATCTACCAGCTCGGACTGGACTACGTGGATCGCTACCCCGGCATTATTCGCTCGCTCACCCGTGAGCAGCTCCTCGATGCGGCGCAGCGCCACATCGTGCCCGAAGCTTTCGCCCTGGCGATCGCCGGGCCCGGCCGCGCCTGACCTGGTGTGAGCGTAGAGCTACGCTATCGCTGTTGCTCGATGCTCTTAGTGTATTTATGTGAAATTATCGAACGGTAAACCAGTAAGCGATGTCGAGCTACACGCCGCCAGCCTGCGTGCTGGCGGTCGATGTCGTGATCTTCCAGGCCGCGCCTGTGGGAGCTACTGGCAGGCCCTCCCGCCTGGAAGTGCTGTTGGTGCGGCGCCGGTATGAGCCGTACGCTGGCCAGTGGGCGATCCCCGGCGGGTTCGTCGAGCCGCACGAGGAGCCCCGCGCGGCCGCGGCGCGGGAGCTCGCAGAAGAGACCGGCGTACGCGGCGCCAGGTTGGTCGAGAGCGGCGTCTATGCGGCGCCTGGTCGTGATCCGCGGGGGCGTGTCGTCTCGATCGCGTTCTGGGCGTATCTGCCAGCGGGAGCACAGATCAGCGCCGGGGGCGACGCAGCGCGCGCCGCCTGGTTTCCGGTAGACAATCTCCCGCTCCCCCTGGCCTTCGACCACACGACGATCGTCGCCGACGCCGTCGCCGGCCTGCGGCGCTGCGTGCACCGCGGTCTGCGCGCCTTCGAGGCGTTCCCCGACGACCTGACGCTCGGTGAGCTTCGCGCCCTGCTGCCCTAACCACCTTCACCACCGCTGGGGCTGCTCTCGAGAGGCACCGAAGCAGGCGGCGGCGCAGGCTGGGGTTCACCCCCTGGCGGGGTCGTAGCCGGCGGCAGGCCGGTCTCCAGCACAGCATCGACGATCGGCTTGACATTCCGGCAGGCGTAGTACGCGCGGGTCTGGTTGTTCCACACGCGGCTGAGCTCTGTGTTCAAGATGCTGAGCACCTGCGGCCACCACTCGATGAATGGCCGCGGGTGCATGGGCACCCCGGGCGCCGCCGCCCCTACGCCGCGGTTCTTCCCTGCCGCGAGAGGGTTCCCGTCCAGGAACAGCGGCTCGGTTCCACGCAGGATCGGTGTGCTTATGCCGCTCTGCAGGAGCCCTTCGTCACCGTCTGGCGAAGCCAGGAACTTGGCCAGCCGCCAGGCCTTCTCCGGGGCCGCCGTGCGCGCCGAGACTGCATAGTAGTGCCATTCCGCATAGGTGCCGAGCTGCCGCTCATGGGGCAACGGATAGATATCCCATTGGAAGTTATTCTTGATCTGATTGGCGAACCAAGCGAACTGGCTGGTGAAGTCCACATGCATCGCCACGTTACCCTTCTGGAAGGTGAAGTTACGCCAGTCCGAGGGTAGCGGGGCGACGAACTCCTTGTGCATCAGGTTCGCCAGCCACTGGAGCGCATCGACAACTTCCGGCTGATCCAGCAAGCTGCGGGTAAGCGTCCTGTTCAAGAGACGGCCGCCGTTCTGGAAGATCCAGGCCATCCACATGAGATGCTGCCCGGTCATGAGGACACCGGCCTGGCTCACCCGCCGGTTCCCTCCAACGCGCGCAACGTCATGTGCCCGCGCCAGGAAGGTCGCCCAGGTCCAGGATGGATCGGCCCACTCGACCGGCGGGAGCGGCACGCCCGCTCCTTGGAAGATGCTCTTGTTGACGTACAGCACTGCCTGGCGCGCTGCGAAGGGCAGCCCAAACAGGCGAGCGTCACGGCGGCTCGCCTCGAGGTACTGCGGCTGGTATTGATCGAGGAAGGTGTTCCCGCCGCGGCCCTCAACGCGAGCGAGGCGTACCAGGTCGAAGAGGGCATTCCGGTTGGCCAGCTTGGGCAGGAGTACGCCATCAACCGTGAGCACATCGGGCTCGACGCCCGCCTCAATGAACGCCTCGAGCTTCGTCGCGTAATCCCTGGGGTCCTCGATCTGTGGCTTCGCCACGATATCGGCGTTGCGGTCGTTGAAACGCGCCACGATCGCCTGCTTCGCCTCGAGTTCGTTGCGCGGGTTCCCGGGCACGAGCCAGGTGAGCGACGTCACCACGTCGGTTTTGCTCTCTGTCGCACGGCAGGCGGCAGTCAGGCTCGCCACAAGCGACCACGCGGCTGCCCGTCCAAGCATACACCGGCGGCTGATCGGTATTTCCGGCATCTGTCGAATAGTATGGCAAGAACCTGCTGGCGGCGGAGCCATGTGTGGTGTTCTCCTAGAATGCTTATAGAATGCCTATCCTTAGTCGCTATGCTCCGGTCGCTATGCTCCACGCAATCTTAGCATATCGACGCAGGGCAGGTCCGAATGGTGCGATGCTCTCGAGGCTTGTCCGGACAGGGTGCGCCAGACAGCGCTGCCTGTCGCCGAGGGTGGCACAGAGCACAGAGCCAGTTCGCTCCGGTCACTCCTTGGAGTGACTGATGCCCGTCTGGGCACCACCAGGGGATGAAAACTTCTTTTCAAGGGAGAGGAAGGAATGAACCAGCGCACGTGCGCTGCCACCGGCGCCGCGGCGGCGAGGGCCAGCGCAGCGCCGGTGACACTGGCAGCGAGGCGGCCAGGAGCACGCATTGCGCCTGTACTGTGGGCAGCACCTGTGCCGGGCCACACAGGTGCCGTATCTAGCTATGCGCCTCCTCGGAGGTTGACGAATGCACCTCGCTGGTGGCCGGCATCGCCAGCACTTCACCCTGCAAGCGAGCGCGCAGTTGCTGGCGGAGCTCCTCGATCCGCCGGGCAGTCTCCGAGATGCTGTCCAGGATATCTCGCCGCGCCTTCATACCCTCGTGGAGCAGGAAGGCCGCAGCCTCCGAGCGGGTCTTGAACAGCCCGGCCTGGACGAGCTCGTCGATGGCACGCAGCGTGTCATCGTTAACCCGCACCATCAGGACGTTGGCGCGGCCTTCCAGGGCCTGATTGATGCTCTCCCGGATGGTGCGGCCCAGGCTCGCCAGGAACTGTGCGCTCTCGCGGCTCAGCTCGGCGACCGCCAGCCGCGCCTCACGTCCCTCGGCCACCCGCGCCGGCGCGCTCACCGTCTCGGCTTGAGCGCTTTCCGTCTCCACCGCGCGCTTCTCCTCACCGTCCGCGTGGGTCTGCTGCGGCTCCATGGTCATCTCTCGTTCCCTCCTCTCTCGCTCCCACTGCTATGTAATACAGTTACAGTAGCTGCTGTAAGCTGTATCATGTAATCCACTTACAGGATAGGCCGTGGGCGGTCACGAGTCAAGGGCCCGGGCACACTGCCAGGTGAGTTTACGTAGGGGCACCGCACGCCAGGCGCGCTAGGCGCGACAGCCGGCTAGCGTCGCGCGGGGAGGAACAGCCGCGAGGGCGCCCAATCGCCTCGCAAAGTCCCCGGGGGCGAGTCTCGCGCAGGCAGATATGCTAGCGGCGCCGCGCCACAAAGGGCGTGCGCACCTGCGCCCGGCCGGGCCACGGGGAAGCCAGTCGCTGCGGGCGCAACCGCCGCCGGATGGCGCGGCCCCAGTACACCAGATCCATCGCCGCGATACGCAGCCGTCGCAGAGCGACATCAATGATGAAGAGTACCAGCGCAGCCGCGAGCAGGTAGGGCCAGATCTCCTCAGGTTCCCGCGTGACGATCCGTTCGTGCAGGTACGCCTCGGCCGGCTCGCTCAGCACCTTGCCGCCGGTCTCATCGGCGATCCGTCGCAACAGACGCTCGTTCGTGCCCACGTTGGCATACTCGGCCAGCGGTTGCACGACAAAGCCGGTCGTCTCCGAGGCCACGACGGTATCGCCATCGCGCTGCTCGACCGCCAGGCGATAGGCCCCCTGATCCGGCGCAGTGATGCGCCCTTCGTACCGGCCGGGCGCTGTCTGCTGGAGCGCGACCACGGTCTCGGTGCCGGATGGCGTCAAGATACGTGCCTCGGTCGGTACGAGGTTGCGGAACGACAGGTTTTCCTCGAGCGCCTCGACGCTGATCGCTACATTGTTGCCATCCACCGACGTGGAGACCTGTAACGTGCGCTCCATGGGGAAGGGCATCGTCCAGCGTACCAGCCGCTGCCAGAAGAGCTGGAGCTCAGGGCGGGTCATCCAGTCGCCCGCCCACTCCGGCGTGGCGCTGGCGGTCCAGGCGGCCGTACGCCCCAGCCCGTACTGCCAGTGCGCCAGCAAGGGATCGCCGGCCTCGGTGATCAGCGGCACCTCGACGTTGTTCTTGGGGTTCGTGCGCACGTAGCCCTGGACCTGGGGCAGGGTATCCAGGTCCAGCCCTTTCAGCACCGGACTGCGGTCGTGCGCCTCGGCTCGCACCGGCTTCTCAACGACGAACGTTTGCAGGGTCGTGCGGATCTCCTTCAAGACGACCTGCGGGATATCACCAGCGCGATCGACGAAGTAGTACCGCCCGTTCGCTGCCTCGGCCCACTGCCGCAGGCGTACCCGGTCCGCATCGTTGCCGATGGCGATGGTCGAGAGCGACACCTGTGCGTCACGGATCCGGCCGATAAGCTGGTCGAAGTTTCGGTTGTAGTCCTGGCCGTCGGTAAGGAGCAGAATGTGCTTCTGGCGTGCCTCGACCCGGCGTAGCTCCTGCTCGGCCACATCTAGAGCTTTGAAAATGTTCGTGCCGCGGTCGGCGTCGATCCGGGCGATGTTATTCTTGATACGGATGCGCGTGTCCCGATCACGGACAGCCTCGATCCCCTTGGTATACCAGGACGGCTCGTCATCGAAGGCGATCACGCCCAGCAGGTCGTTATCCCGCAGCATATCGACCGCCTGCATAGCCGACTCACGCGCCAGCGCCATCTTCGAGTCGCGGCCCTGCTGGTCGCCCATGCTGCCGGACTTGTCGATCACTAGCACCAGCGCGACGTTACGATCCTCTTCCTTACTGGGCGGGTTCATGCTGACCGGCAGGGCGCGCTCGAGCGGCGTGCCCTGGTAGTTCCCCACGGCGTAACTCTCCCGGCCGCCGACGACAAGCAGGCCGCCGCCAAAGGAACGCACGTACTCCTCGAGCGCGTTCATTCGCGGTGTATCCAGGCCGGTACCCCCAGCGGGCACATTGACCAGCACGACGGCCTGGTAGCGAGCGAGCTGTTGGGCTGCAGTAGGGACCTGTTGCGGCGTCGCGAGCTCAACCAGGATGTTCTGGGCTTGGAGCAAGTCGGCGAGGACTTGCGCCTCCTCTGGCTGCCGCGATACCACGAGGACCACCGGTTTCTCTTTCACAACCGTGAAGGCCCAGGCGGTATCATTTTGGCGCACCGTGTCACCCTGGGCCGTCGCCTCCACGCGCAGGCTGTGGTAGCCGAGGGGCAGGCCGGGGTGGCTGAACGAGAGATGCTGGGTTCCCGTGCTGAGGGTAAGCTCCTGCTCAGCGATCTTCTGGTTATCGATCCATAGCGTGAGCCGCGTCGGCGTCGGCATGCCGCGCTGGCGCAGCGTGAGATCGATGTCGAACGGCTCATTCTCGCGCAACGCCGTGGGCACACGCACACTCTCCACCGCCACGTCCGAGCCGGGGCGATCGCTGGGCACTGGCACCACATCGATCTGCGTCCCAGGGGCGAGCGCTTGCAGCGACTGCAACGCCCGGCCGTTGGTCTCATTGCCGTCCGTGAGAAGCACGATGCGGCGGGCAACGCCAGGTGGGAAGAGCGATGCAGCGGTGCGGATTGCCGCTGCAAGGTTCGTCCGCTGCGTGTCGCTGGGCGCACCCCAGAGAGGGTGCTCGCGCTGCTTTGACATGGCCTGCTCGACCTTCGCATCGCCAGCGAAGATGACGATGCCGCCCAGGTCGTCCGGACCCATATGCTGAAGCGCAGAGAGCACCCAACCCTTAGCGGCATCCTGAACTGTCGGCGGGACCGAGTCCGAGAGATCCACGACGAAGGCGACCGCCAGCGACCGCGGGGTGGTAGGCACACGCAGGCCGGCCAGCGCCAGGACCAGGAGCACGGCGATGATGATATGCAGCGGCAGCGTCAGATCGCGAGCCCGCCAGCGGCGCGGCTCGCCGGCCGCCCGTGTACTGGCACGGGCTCGATACGCCACAACGATGTAAAACGGGATGACGGCCAGCAAAAAGAGGGCCGCGGGATAGGCAAACTGAATGGTCATCGCATGGCCTCACCTGCCGGCTTCTGCTTCCCCTCCACTGGGGCAGGAGCGGCTGGGGCTTCAGGCTGCTGCACGCGCCGATAGCGGCGAGAGTGGTACAGCCACCATTCCACCGTCACAATAGCTAGCGCGAGCAAGGCGAGCCAGCGCCACAGATCGGTCCCGGCGGGAACACGCACCACAGCGCTCCCCGGTTCCGTGCGCGGTGGGGCCGGCAGCTCGCGCGGGGTGATGTCGGCCTCGCGCTCATCTACGGCCACGCTGGGAGCGGGCGACTGCCGCGGGCTCAGCCACTCGATCATGTTCCCGACCAGGATCGGGAAGGCTGAACGCAGCACCAAGTTTGTCGCACGCAGGTCGAACGTTACGATGATTACATTATGTCCCTCTGTCCGGCCGACGGAGAGGAGCGGGCCATTACTTGACGTGATAACGTCCTGTGCCCACAGCGGTGGTTGGATCTTCTTCATCCGGTTGACAACCAGCCCGGTGAGATCAACCGCGCGCAATAGCGGACTATCTTCGACACGGATGCCGCGCACGTCGCTCAGGGTGTCCTCAACGGGAATGAGCTTATTGTCAGCGGGCGGATCGATGATGAGCCAGTGGCCGGCAGGCATAAGCTGGGGCGATGCCGGCAGCCAGCCATCGAAGATCGTAATGTCGAAGCCAGCACGCTGGTAATTGGCCGGAGTGGCGTAGTGCATCTCCACGCCAGGGAGCGCCGCCAGCGCCTTGGGCAGATAGCCGGACCGTTCGCTCACCAGCAGCACCTTGCGCACGTCGCTCCAGCGCAGGTCGGCCCGGGCATAGTTATCGAGCAGCAGGGCATCAGGCCCCCCGGGCGAGGTCCGCGGCGGGACATCCCGCCCGCCGCTCCACAGGCGGACCTCAATCAAGCGCGTGGCTGGTGGAAAATTGCTGAGAAGCAGGTCAATGGCGCTGTGCCCCTGCACAGTTTCGGTGCGCGTCTCGACAAACCTGCCGTCAACGTAGATATGGATCGGCACGTCCCGCGGCACACTGGCGAAGTTCGCCACACGCAGCAGCACCTGCCACTCGCTGCCGTCATGGGTGAGCCGCGGGGCCAGCGTGGTGATCGCCTGGTTGTCCTCGCTCCCGCCGGTCGTCACAAAGCGCACCGGCACCCCCAGGCGCAGGTCCTCCTGGGAGACGCTCAGCGCAGCGTCGGTGAAGACCACGATCTCACCGTTCGGAGTGATCTGCGCCAGCGCAGCAGCGATCGAGAGCGTGTCGCGCAGGTTCGTCAGGGGCACGGCGCTGGCCAGCCTGCCCATCGAAGCATCGGTGCGCCGAACCCCAGGAGGATCGAGCTGAATACTGCGGATCGCCGCGGCCAGGCGGTCCCGGTCACCCTCCTCAAGGGCAAGCACCTGCGCATGGTCGGTCATCCGCACGACTGAGGCGCGCTGCCCGGGCGCAAGGCGTTGCACCATCCGCAGCGCCTGGGTCTTCGCCTCATCGAGGCGGGTCGGGCGCACATCGCGCGCCGCCATGCTCGGCGAGGCATCGATCACCATGACCACGTGCCGTGTGAGCTGCGCCTGGCCGGGCAGAAACGGCCGCGCCAGCGCGAGGGCCAGCGCCGCGAGCACGCCCAGTTGCAGGAACATCAGCAGATTGCGGCGCAGCGGCTGCCAGGGCGTCTCGCTCGTGGTCTCACGGACGGCTTCCTGCCATAGCCACAGGCTCGACACCACGCGCCGGTCCCGGCGCGGGCGCAGCATGTACAGCAGCAGGATGATGAGCCCGCCCAGCAGCCAGAGCAACTGAGCGGGAGCCAGGAACGTCACGTGATCAGCATCCTTCGTGGCCGCAGCGTGTGGAACAGCAGGTCTTCCAGTGGAACCGACGTATCCACCAGCAGATAGAATGCCTCGCGCCGAGCGCAGAACGCCTCCAGGCCATTGCACCAGTTCATCAGGCGCTGGCGGTAGCGCTCCAGCACATGCTCGTCGGTGGTGAGATCGACCGCCTCGTCACTCTCGCAGTCAATGAGCTGGAGATCGCCTTTGAGATCCGGGTGAAGCTCTGTCGGATCAAGCAGGTGGATAGCCCAGAGCTCAAAGCCCTTATCCAGCAGCGCCTGAAGCCCATCGTACGCCGAGCCACCCATGAAATCCGACAGCACAATCGCCAGGCCAGTCGCCCCGCGGCGAGATGCATAGCTGCGTAAGGCGCGGCGGAAGTCCGTCTCGCCCCGCGGCCGTAGGCTCTCCAAGAACTGGAAGACGCGAAAGATATTCGCCCGCCCGCGCGTCGGCGGCAACGTCTCGTGGAGCCCGGTGCTGAAGGCCGTGATAGTGAGGCGGTCGTAGCCCGCCAGGGCCACATAGCCCAGCGCGGCAGCAAGCCGCCGGGCGTACGCCAGCTTATTGTAGGTGCCCCAATCCATCGAGCGCGAGACGTCCATCAAGATGTGGACGCCGAGGTTCTCCTCATCCTCGCGCAGCTTCAGGAAGAGGCGGCCGAGCCGGCCATAGATATTCCAGTCGATCTGCCGAAAGTCGTCTCCGTGGACGTACTCCCGATAGTCGGCGAACTCGATCGAGGACCCGCGGCGGCGGCTGCGGCGCCAGCCTTCGCCGGGCGCGCCGTGGATGCGCCGCGACGCCAGCCGCAGGCGGGAGAGTTTGTGCAGGAGCGCAGTATCGAGCAGCGGTGCAGGTGCCGGCGCAGCCATTAGTCTTCGGGTACCGTCTCGATAATCTGCTGGATGATCGCATCCGGCTGGATGCCTTCTGCTTCTGCCTCGAAGTTCAGGATCAGGCGGTGGCGCAGCGCAGCTGGGGCCACCGCACGGATATCCTCGAACGCCACGTTATAGCGACCCTGCAAGAGCGCCCGCACCTTCGCCCCCATGACCATGTAAATGGCCCCGCGCGGGGATGGTCCGTAGCGCACATAGCGCTTTGTCGCCGGCACGGCCGCTGCGTTCTCCGGGTTCGCCGCCTCCCAGATGCGCAGCGCGTACTCCTGGACGTGCGTGGCGATCGGCACCTCCAATACGAGCGCCTGCATGGTCAAGATATCCTCTCCGGAGGCGATCTTCTGCACCCGCGGCCGGATGTGCTGGGTGTTACGGTTGAGGATCTCCATCATCTCATCGACCGATGGCATCGTGACATTGAGCTTAAACATGAAGCGGTCGAGCTGCGCTTCCGGCAGCGGGTATGTCCCCTGCATCTCGATAGGGTTCTGCGTCGCCATGACGAAGAACGGCGAGGGCAACCGGTGCATGGTGTTCGCCACCGTCACCGTACGCTCCTGCATCGCCTCGAGGAGCGCCGACTGCGTCTTCGGCGTGGCCCGGTTGATCTCATCGGCCAGCACCAGGTTGGCAAAGATCGGCCCAGGCTCAAAGCGGAACGTGCGCTCGCCAGTGCGCTCCTCGTCGATGATGTTCGTGCCAGTGATATCCGCTGGCATCAGGTCAGGGGTGAACTGGATGCGCGAGTAGCGCAGATCCAGCACTTCCGAGAGCGTGCGGATCAGCATCGTCTTGCCCAGCCCGGGCACACCCTCAAGGAGGGTATGCCCGCCGGCCAGGAGGGCAATGATCGTTCCCTGCACGACCTCCTGCTGACCGACGATGACCTTGCTCACCTCGCGGGCGATGGCCTGCGCCTTTTGCTGGAACTGCTCAACGGCAGACTCAACAGATGAGAGCATCGCTGTATCGTTTTCCTCTGGCTCTAGTTACTCTTGTTAGGCTGGATCCTCGAGGGATGCTGACTACTTTAGGTAGCATCGGTTTTAGGTAGTATCGGTTTATTGTCGAGTACGATAGTTCTTGTTCGGTTACACGTTGCCCGTACACTGCCCTGCCCGCCAGGGCCGGTGATGGCTGATGCGCATACACCGGCCCTGGCACCAGAGAAGGGGACGCAGGGAGGGGACAGCCTGCCCAGGTCGCACGGAGCACACACAGCGCTGGTAATCGCATACTCTCTTACCGGCGTATGCACCCCGGCCATGTCCCTGGCTATATTGTACTCAATCCCTCCGGCCGGTCTCGCCTCTCACCAGCGCCCTTTAGCCTGGCCCGCGGAGATGCCGGCAGGCACACTAGAAGACCTGCCGGGGTGGCAGCCTCGTATCTCTAGCGGCGATCATCCAGCGAGCCAAAGTACTGGCGCACGAGCTGGGTCCGGTCGAGCGGGACAAAGTGGCTGCCCTCGCTGGCGCCGCCGATCGTCGGCGCGGCCGGGGGCAGCGGCAGCGGATTATTGTCCAGCAGCAGCGGCGCGCTGTCCGGCGGAATAGGCCGGAAGGTTGGTGGCGCGTCGCTCAGCACGCCAGGCAGCGGGACGCTACGCGCATTGACATTGAGGCGCGGTGCCGGCTCGCTATTCGACTCGCCGGTGCCATCGCCGCGGCCCGCGCCACCGCCCCGCGCTCCCCGCTCAGAGCTGCCCTGACCCTGCGCGCCCTGCTGCTGGTCGCTGCGCGCGGCCTGGGCCTGGTCGGCCGCCATCCCGCCGGCCGCGCCCAGCCGGCCACGCGGCTGGGCCTGCGGCGCGCCCTCCTGCTGCTGGCGGGCCAGCGCCTCGAGATCCTGCACCGCCCGCTCAAGGTCCTGCTGCGCCTGCCCGGCCTGGGCGCGCTGCATCAACTGCTGGGCCATTTGCCGGAGCGCATCCTGCGCCTG
This sequence comes from Chloroflexota bacterium, assembly GCA_042408875.1. GTDB lineage: Bacteria > Chloroflexota > UBA11872 > JBHOQS01 > JBHOQS01 > JBHOQS01. The sequence goes on from JBHOQS010000006.1 coordinate 89,520, forward strand.
CTGATCGTTCTGCTGCTCCAACCCCTCGCTCGCCGAGCGCATCTGCTGGGCCGTCCTGGCATCAGCCCGTGCCGCCTGCTCTGCCGCCTGGCGCAGCCGCTCGGCCAGCGCCTGTCGCTCCTGCGGCGTCAGGCTCTGAAGGTTCTGCGCCAGCGCCTCCATCTGCCGTGCAGCACGGTCGTACTCCTGTCTGGACAAGCTCTCCGAGAGCGGCCGTGTCAGCGCCATGTCTTTCAGCGCCTTAGCCAGCTCGTTGTACGCCTTCTGCGCAGTCGCATCGAAGGCGCTGCGCTGGATATCGAGCTCCCACTGGGCCTGGCGCAGCATCGAGAGCGCTTCCTCAGGGGTGATCTGTTTCTCCGCAAGCTGGCGGTTGATCTCTTTGATGAGCTCACTCACGTCCTGCGCCCGGGCAGCCTGGGTCTCCGGCGACTGCCCCTCGGTCGCCGCCGGCGTCTCCGCTTGGGGCAGGGCCCCGCCGTCAAGCAGGCTGGACGAGCCAGTGAGCGCGACACCGCCCCAGAACGGCAGGATAAGGGCCGCGCTGAGCGTCAGGGTCAGCGCGTGCATTTGTACGGGCGGCAGGCGCAGCGGGAACGCCTCCGCCGGCCGGATCTGCTGCGCCACGACGGTAGCATGCCGGACCTGGAATGCCGCGAGCGTGCCTGCCGCCTCCTGCCCCGGCGCCGGCGGGCCGCCGAAGCGGGATTGCAGTTCCACCGCCGTGGCCAGGCGTTCCTTCAGCCCCAGCCGGGCGTCGTACGCCCGCGCGGCCGCCAGGAGCGGGATGCGCCGGCGGCTGATACGCCAGCACTGGGAGGCGAAGAGCAAGGCCGCCGCCGCTACCGGCACCAGCGGCGGCAGCCAGGTCATCACCGCGTAGGCCGCGTAGGCGAGCACCAGGCCCGCAACGATGCTGAGCCAGGCGGCCTGCGCGACGGCGGGCAGGTTCTCGTACCACCACAGCCGGCGCCGTAGCTCGACCAGCCGCATGGTGAGTGGGGTATTCGGCGCGACCTCCGGCTCCTGCGCAGGGGTACGCGCAGCCGGCCAGGAAGAGAGGCGGTTCAGGCGGATCATTTCCCTCACCGTTGGACGGGATCACCACCGTCCTGCCCCACCCACACTGCTACGGGGCGAACGACCGCTCGGCGCCCGTACGACGGAGCGGAGGCGGGGATGCCTGGACAACACTACCCTTTCTCGACCGAGGCTCCGGGGGAAGAGACGGCAGATCACACAGCGTGTGGACGAACCGTCACCGATGCCTCGGACACCATTGTAGCACCGTGCCAGATGCGCAACAACCGTACCAGGCGTGTGCCGGGGGCGTTCGCGGACCGCTGCGTGCAAGTTTTAGGAAATCTATATATGATTCTGATATATCTGATCTAGATGATCTGACACCCTGCCTGGCCTTCTGAATGCAAGAGCGCGGGGCCAGCACGGCTCGACGGCTGGCCAGCGTTGCCGCTGAAGCCGCTAAGGCCACAGCAGAGAGAGCAAGGGATGCCGGCGCCGCGGCGCTGGCAGGCGGGTGGCCTGCATGACATAGGCGAGCACACGAAACCCGCAGCCACACGGGCATGGGTGGTCGGAGAAGCCGGCAGTGATGCAGTACGCCGGCTCCCCCTCGGGGCGGTGCTGATCACAGTACCGGCTGATCCGGATGGTGAAAGGGTCGAGCCGGTGGAGCACCGGATGGCGGCAGCGCGTGCCGCGTGCGCCGGTGCCCAGGCATGTGACCGGCGCATCGTCATGGGCATCCCACAAGGCGAAGACCCACGCCGGCCCGATCCGCACCTGGAGGATCCCGTTCTCATCCCGCCACCAGCGCTCATACGAGTCGCTCGCCGGGTCGCCGTGGCTCCCGCGACCAGGCCAGGCAGTCGCGCGTTCCGCACACATTGGTATCTGTTATCTGCCCTGCCCAGGGCAGCGCGCTTACGCCGGGTGTGTCACATCCACCGTCTGTCTGTAAAGTATACTGAGTATACTGCGGGCAGGAGCGCGCGCAACGTGTGCTTCCTCGCTAGAGCGGGAATCAGGGATTTTCCTTGACGTCAAGCCGCCCGGCCCTGGCTAGACTGGGAAGTAGATTGGGAAGTCGCCGCGCAATGTGGCAGGATTTCTGGGGCAGGGCCCCTGTGAGATGCTCTCTGTTGGGGCCCGGTACCAGGATCTGCCAACGTCAGCACGCCTCTCCAGCACCAAGAACTGCTATCATCTATCTGCTCTTTTAGTTGCTCTTTTATCGGTGGTTCTTTGTGATATCGGTGGTTCTTTGTGGTTCTTTAAAGAACCACAAAGAACCACTAAAAGAACTCCTAGCAAAGGGGGTATCGAAGGCATGGTGCAGTCCTGGACACGGTGGGTGGGGGCGGGGCTGAGCTGTGCTATCCTGGCGGGCACGCTCGCCTGCGGCAGCCCGCAGCCCGCAGCCGAGTTCACCGTGCGGGCGCGGGAGTTCACCTTCGAGCCGGCAACGATTGCCATTCCGGCCAACACACGAGTGCGCATCACGCTCATCAACCAGGGCTCGGTTGAGCACGACTGGAAAGTTGCTGGACTGCGCGCGCAGGTCCACCGCGAGCAGCACGCCGGCGGGCATGGAACGACCAGCGCTCCCGGCGAGGTGCACCTGCATGCCACCCCAGGCAATCGCAGCAGGGTCGAGCTTACGGCCACGCAGCCGGGCACGTACGAGATTACCTGTACTGTGCCCGGCCACCGGGAGGCCGGCATGCAGGGCACGCTGACCGTGCGGGTGAGCTAACTACCCGCCCGGCCCAGCCGGCGCAACAGATCCTCGGCCGCCCACGCTCGCCTGGTAGCGCGCAGCCGCTCCAGGAACGCTTCTAGCCGGTTGCGCACGTACCACGGCCCGCCCTCCTGCATCACCGTCAGCATCGGATCAGGGGCGGCGTCTGGCCCGCAGAGACACTGCTGCCACCAGTCCATCAGCAGCCGGTCACAGGCGGCAACAACGTCGGGCCGGCTGGTGGCGAGATCGACCGTCTCGTGCGGGTCCTGGGCCAGATCGAAGAGCATCACCGGCTCGAACGGGTGATGGCCGGGATGGTAGGTCCTGATACAGAGCCAGGTGCCCGTGCGCACGGCCCGCTGACAGGTCCAGGCACCCTGGCCCATAACCAGGTACGGCCGGCCCTCGAACGGCTCGCCGCGCAGCGCGGCGGCAAACGAGCGCCCGTCCCAGCGCCGCGGCGCAGTCACGCCGAGCAGCTCGCACAGGGTCGGCGCCAGGTCAAGCTGATACATCAGCGCGTCGCACCGCCCTGGCTTCGTCACGCCCGGCCAGCGCACGATCAGCGGCACGCGGCAGGTCGGGTGATCGGCCGTCTGATGATCGCCATAGATGTTGAGCTCTCCCTGGTTCTCCCCGTGGTCGGCGCTGAAGATGATCGCCGTCTCCTCGAGCACACCCAGGGAGTCAAGTGTCTCCAGCACCTGGCCAATGTGGTCGTCCATGTAGCGGATGCCCGTGTCGTAGCCGTCGATCCAGCGAACGTAGTCGGCGCGCGTGGCGATCTCAGCCGGCATGCGTGGGAAGGCTGTACGCCGCTCCGGCTGGTCCCGCGCCGACATCGGCCCATAGCTCTCCCAGTGGCGGCGGATGGTCTCCTCGTCCGGCCAGGCCGGCCCCGGCACGCCCTCGAACGGATTGCCGTATTCGAGCGGCGTACGATACGGGGTGTGCGGGTCCCAATAGTTGATGTGTAGGAAATAGCTTTCGTCGCGGCCGTGCGCCTCCAGCCAGGGCAGCACCGCCGCGTTCACCTCCGCAGCGATCTCCCGCCCGTTCGCGTTCGAGTGCTTATGGATCTCGTCCCAGCCGGCATAGAAGTGCCAGGCCAGGTGGCGCTGGGCGAAGGTCGTGAAGGTGACCGTGCGGATGCCGGCGCGGCTGAGCGCCATCGGCAGCGGCAGCAGCTCGGGATTCGTCATATGGCCGTCGCCGGGGTAGCGCATCCGCGCCGCTGTGCCGCCGTGGCCGACCACGCCGTTCTTGATCCCGAAGCGCCCGCTGAAGAGCGCCGTGCGCGAGGGCAGGCACGGCGCGTCGCTGGCGTAGCAGTTCGTGAATACCACACCCTCGGCAGCGATACGGTCGATGTGCGGGCTAGTGTCGCGACCGGTGGCCTGCCGGTAGCCATAGCAGCCGAGATGATCGGGCCGGCACGAGTCCATGTCAATGTAGACGATACGCATGCGGCATACCTCCAGTGCCGGTTTCGGTTCGACGCTGGGATATTTATCAGGGGCACAATGGTGCTACCCAAATGCCAATCCCCGCCCCGGTAGGGGCACAGCGCCGCTGCGGCCCTACGATGCCTCACGCTCGACCACTGGAAAGTCGGCCTGCACGAGCTCTGCATACTTCAAGCCAGTGCCCGTGTTGAACAGCACAATACGCTCGTCCGGGCGCAGGAAGCCCTGCCGCAGGAGACGCTTGGCTGCCGCCCAGGTCGCTGCACCCTCCGGGGCGGCGAAGATGCCTTCGCATGCCCCCAGCTCACGCATAGCCGTGATGATCTCCTCGTCGCTGACCGCCAGCGCTGTGCCGCCCGATTCACGGAGAGCTCGCAGGATGAGATAGTCGGCGATGGCCACGGGCACGCGCAGGCCGCTGGCGATTGTCGAGGCGTTCTCCCAGGGCGGGGCATGCTCCAGCCCCCGTTCGAACGCTCGCACGATCGGCGCGCAACCGGCCGCTTGCACCGAGATCATCCTGGGGCGCCGCCGGCCGATCAGGCCGAGGGCCTCGAGCTCGGCGAATGCCTTCCACATCCCGACGATGCCGGTACCGCCGCCGGTCGGATAGATGATGGCATCCGGGAGCTCCCAGCCGAACTGCTCAGCCAGCTCCAGCCCCATCGTCTTCTTACCCTCGGCGCGGTACGGCTCTTTCAGCGTCGAGACGTCAAACCAGCCCTCAACAGCGGCGTGGCGGCGCACCAGGGCGCCGCAGTCGTTGATCAGGCCGCGCACCAGTGTCACGTGCGCGCCGTAGATCGTACTTTCTTTTTTATTGAGATCGGGCGTATCCACGGGCATGTAGAGGTGCACCTCGATGCCGGCGCGAGCGCCGTAGGCAGCCAGCGCTGAGCCGGCATTGCCGGCTGAGGGGATGGCGATGCGGCGCACACCCAACTCACAGGCCCGCGAGACCGCGGCGGCGAGGCCGCGGGCCTTGAAGGTGCCAGTTGGGTTCAAACCTTCTTCTTTAATAAAAAGCGCCGTGCAGCCGAATGCGGCGCCGAGGCGCCGGGCCGGCAGGAGCGGGGTGTCCCCCTCGCCAAGCGTGACGATATGGCGGGGGTCGCGCACCGGCAAAAGCTCCCGCCAGCGCCACATGCCGCGCGGGCGGCGCGCCAGGTCCTCGGGCCGAAGCGTCCGGCCCGCCCGCTCCAGGTCGTAGCGGGCGAAGAGTACCTTCCCGCAGGCGGGACATACCGTGTGCAGCTCATCAGCGCTGTACCTGGCAGCGCAGGCGGTGCACTCGAGAAAGGAAAGGGCACTGGAAGACTGCTCAGTCATGTCTGCCTCTAGATAGGACGGGACGGGGTAGGGGTCCCGCCCGCCCAAATAGTGTACACTAGCGCAGCGGACCGTGCGACACCGTTCGGTAACATCGATTTCTGATACATCACGCTCCAGATACCACTCCGGGAGGAGTATGAGAGCATGCGTCCAGGTGTGGTTGGGCTCATGCCGCGCGATCCCCGTAATATCACGGCTGAGACAGCGGCGCGTCTTCGCGCCCACGGCTTCAGCGGTGTCACCGTGCGTATCGAGCAGCCCCTTGAGGCTGAGCAGGCCGTGTTTGAGCGCGCTGGCCAGATGCTGCGCGACGGCGGTGTGCAGGTCGCCCAGGCAAACCCGAACTATGAAGTGCTGGTGCATCCGGATCCGCAGCGCCGCGCTCTCGGCATACGGCAGCTCCAGCGGGCCTGCACCGTGGCGCGCTGGCTCGGCGCGGGCAATGTCTACGTCCGCCCCGGCAGCCTTAACCCGGCCGGGCCCTGGACGCCGCATCCGCACAACACGCGCCTCGCTACCCTCGAGCGCCTTATAGGTGCCCTGCGCGAGGCGGTCAAGGCTGCCGAGCAAGAAGGCGTGCCACTGAGCCTGGAAGGCGGCGCGGTGTCGCCCCTCGATACCCCTGAGCGCGTGCGCGATGTCATCGAAGCCGTCGGCTCGCCCTGGCTGCGCTTCAACATGGACCCGGTGAACTTTGTCGGCTCCCTCGCCGATGCCTATAACACCACGACACTGGTGAACCGGCTCTATGATCTCCTAGGCTCGTATGTTATCTGCGCACATGTAAAGGACTTCCGCGTGGAGAATCGGCTGCTGGTGCAGATGAACGAGTGTCTCCTGGGCGAGGGCTTAATGGACCAGGAGATATTCTTGCGTCGCTTCGAAGCCTACTGCCCCGACGGTTTCGTGATGATCGAGCACCTGCCGGACGAGCGTATCCCCGATGCCAAGCGGAACCTCGACGCGCTCGTGGCGCGGGCCGGGCTGGCCTGGAAGCTCTAGCAGCCGCACTTCAGGTGGCTGGCACCTCTACCGGCCGGCACTCCCGAACGCTGCGGTACACTGCATCGGCCAGCAACACGGCGCGAAAGCCGTCCGCTGCCGGAACCGGCGGCGGCGTGCCTTGCACGATAGCGTCCACGAAGGCGCGGTCCTCCTGCGCGTAGCCACCCTTCTGAGCAAAGGGGAGCTGGGCATAGTCGTGCACTTCAGTCTCGGCGTCGAGCCCGTGGGAGAGCGCAACGCGGTCCAGCTCCTCGGTCACCAGGGTACGGTGATTGCCGTGGAGCTCCCAGCGCTCGAAGGGGAAAAGCCAGCCGGTGTGGGCGCAGGTGGTGAGGGTGCAGAACCGGCCGTCGCGCAGCGCTATGAGCACGGCGAAGTCGTCGAAGTCACTGTAGCAGTTCCTGGCGGCGAGGGCATGCACCCAGGCAACTTCGCCGAGCAGCCAGCGGATCATGTCGAACTGGTGGATCGGCGTCTCAAAGAGGAAGCCGCCGGTGACCTGCGGATCGGCCGTCCATGGCGGCCGCTGGAGCTCACCGCGGTTCATTTTGATATCTGCAGAGTACGCGACGAAGCCGTTCTCGAGCGCGCGGCGGGCGAACTGGTAGACAGGCGCAAACCGGCGGCTGTGGCCGACCTGACAGAGGCCGCGAGCGCGATGCGCTGTGTCTAGGAGCGCCCGGCCATCTTCAACCGTTGTGGCAAAGGGCTTTTCCAGGAAGACATGTACGCCGGCGTCGAGGGCCTGCATCGCTGCATGAGCGTGCTGCACGTTTGGTACGCAAATGTACACCGCATCAATGCCAGCGTCCAGCATGCGCAGCAGGGCATCGGCGCCGCCGAACGATGCTGCTCCAAGCCGCGCGGCAAGCTCTTGTGCCCGCTCAGGCGCGGCGTCGCCCACTGCGGCGATCTGGACGCGCGCGTCGCTCGCCAAGATCTGCGCGTGTACCCCACCGATGTAGCCGGCGCCAAAGATCCCCACTCGTAGCGTCATGTCCCTCACCTCTCCACTCTGCATGCCGTCCGAGTCCGCCGCTCCGGCTGGCGTAGAGGCGGGTGAGAGGGGTACCGCCCTGCACGCCGTACTGATCTGCCCAGTGAAAGTCAGCATACCAGACCGCCGGGTCACGCACCAAGGCCGAAAGCATATAGTTGAACTATATAAAAACAAAATATATAAAATAATAAGCTATATAAATAAGCTATGGAAAAATGTACGAAAGTATAAAAGTATATATGTTAAGGTATATGTCTTTGTGCTTGTCCTGTGCCTGTCTCCCATACGTGGACTTACGGTGATAGATGATGTCGTAGATGGTGGTAGATGGTGTAGGAGATGCGCCAGAGACTCCTAGCGTTCTCGGAGGCGCTAGGAGAGACGCTGTGGTGGCTGCCAGCGGTTCTCGCGCTCAATCAGCCGCACGCGCTCATCCAGGACAAGGTCTGGCCGGGCGTTGGCGCCCCGCGCCTGGCTGCCGAAGCGGCTGTCCACTATCGTGGCCAGCGTGCTGCCCAGCAGCGCGACGCCAGCGGCTGCGCTGTCGCTCACCTCGCTGCTCTGCAAGGAGAGTACGCTGTCCTGCACGACCAGCATAGCTGGCTGCTCGCCTGCCGGGCCGGGTCCGCCGCCGTAGCGCACAATGACATAGGCGAGTTCAGCAACGCCCGGCGTCCCGCTCGCAGCGGTGATACAGATACAGCCCCAATCTCCCGGCTGGGGGGCGCGCTCGCTGCGATCGGCGGCTGCGCCCCCCGCGGGGTCATACAGTGAGGTGAGTAAGATCGGCTGGCTGGCGCTGCCGGCGGCGCTGAGCCGTCCGCCGTCGATGCGCAGGCTCGCCCCCGGCGCAAACGCCACCACGGTGCCGGGTTCGATACGTAGCTCCATGCCCGACCCGATGGTGACCAGGCCGCGCACCAGATACGGACCCTGAGCAGCGGTCAGGACCGTCTGTTTGGTGATGGGGATCTGGGTGCTCTGCGGAGCGCGGGGCTGGGCGGTGGCTGCAGGTGCGGTTGGGGCTGGCACCACCTGATCGAGAAGGTTTGCCTCGGGACGGGACATGCGCACCCGCATCTCCGGATAGACCGTCAGCACGATGACGACGATGGCGCTGACAGCGAGCGCAGCCACGCGCCGCCACTCTGGTGCGGGCAGCGGCAGCGCGGGCACCCGCACGACCGGCAGTGCTGGCCGGCGGATCAGCGCCCGCCCGCGGGCCACCAGCTGCGCCGCCCACTCCGCCGGCGCAGCGCTGCCCAGACGGCCCACCGCTCGCCACACCAGGAGCCCGCGCGCCGGCACACGTGGCGCGAGCTGGACCGCGGCCGCCCAGGTCAAGAGGGCCCGCAGCGCTGCTGTTGCCTGGTCGAGCCGGGAGAGCATCAGCGCCCTGGCCTCTGCAGAGGGGAGCCGGAGCGGGAGAACTGTGCGCTGGGCCTGCGCCGTCTGGCCGGCAGGAGCTGCGCCGCTCTCCGCCGGCGGCGCAGCGGGATAGTGGGAACGGATGACAGGACGCTCGCGCCACGGTGCCGGCGCGCGGCCGCGGCACCCGGCCGCCGCAAGCGCCGCGGCAAGCGCCGCACGGACCTCCGGCTGCAGAGCAGACAGGGCTCGCACCTGGACGGCCAGCGCTCGCGCCAGCTGTGGACTCGCCTGGCCCAGCGCCTCGACCTGTTCGATCCACCGCCGCCGGACGCGCGTGCTCTCGTAGCTCGCTAACTCGATCTGCCAGGCGACCCGCCCGGGCTCAAGCGACTCACCAGGCTGCCGCTCGCCCGGCCCCGCAGGCTCCAGGGCAAGCGCGCAGTAGCGCGCGAGCAACTCGTTCAGCGCCGCCTGAGGCACCAGGTCATGGCCGTGAAGCTCGATGAGCTCGAAGAGTGCCAGGAAGTAGCGGATCGCCAGCTCAACGCGGCCGGCCTGGCTGAGGGTGAGCGCGACCGCAGCCGCATAATCGATCAACCGACGGAGCAGGAGCCGGTGACCAGACGGCCCGGTCGAGGCCATCTCCACGGCCTGTGCTTGCAGCAGCGCGCTGCGCAGCAGCAGCCAACTCACGCTCCCCGGCGGCTGGTCTTGCGGGCGCGCTGGCCCGGTCGGCTCGTGCAGATCGACCGCTGCTTGCTGGAGATCGGCAAGCAAGATCCCGGCGAAGCGCCGCGGCGACACCACGAACCACGCCGTGGAGTGTTGCAGATCAAGCCGCCGCACGTTGCGCTGTCCTGAGGCCATCGAGGCTGCCATAGATCGCCTTATCTCACGTAGTGCGGATCACGGAGTGCGGAACATCGCGCCAGCTGCTGGAGCCCCGGTCCTCCTGGAGGCAAGTGTATCACTGCAGACGGATACCGACATCCGGTATCTTTTCTTCCGCGGTAGGTGGTTTTCCCGGTCAGGCGCGGCATTTTTCCTACCGCGCTGCGCGTGGCCTGAACACTCACTCGGACACTGGACCGGCAGCAGGGATGCTTGTCCCAGTACTCGGTCTCAGGCCAATCCTCGTATCAGAGGGGATAGGGGGATAAAGAGGGGATAGGGGGATAAAGAGGTAGCAACAATGGGGAAATCATGAGGCGATTGGGGGGAAAGCCCACTTTGCAGCCCTGCACACTCTCGGCACAATGTACGTGATCCCGAACTGCGAACTCAGCCCACCTGCCCGGAGGGCTGTGGCGCGCCCGACCCTGTTCACCTGCTGCGCCGTACTGCGAGCCGGTGCGGGGCAGGCACCGGGCGTACAGTGCGCAAGAGACCAGCCTGTAATCGCTCCGCGGCCATCTGAGGCCGGATAGCGGCCATCTGAGGCCGGATAAATGAGGATAGCGCATCATGAGACCGCTGACTGTGCTGGTCGTAAGCAACACTCCCCTCGTTCGCGCCGGGGTGGCGCATGCCTTGGCTGCTGATCAGGGGCTCCGACTGCTCGAGGCGTCGCAGGAGCAGGAGGGCCAACCTCGTGCAAATGGCCGGGAGCCTGTCGACGTGATCCTGGTCGAAGCTGACGGCTCGCCAGAGGAGGTCAGTGTGGAGGTCGCGCGCTTGCAACGGCTGGCCCCGAAGGCAGGCATCCTGGTGTTAAGCAGCGCTGAAGAGGTCCAGCACACTGTTGCGGCGTTCAGCGCCGGCGCCCGTGGCTTCGCCCGTATTGCACGCTTGTTGCCCGACCAACTGTGCGCCGGTGTACGGGCTGTGGGGACAGGGGGCTGGTGGATGTGCCCCGAGACGACGGCGGCCCTCGTTACGCGCCTGCTCTCGCTGCGCCCGCAGCTCGATGACTTGCTGCGCACCGGGGGGATGCCCAGCCTGCTGTCCAAGCGCGAGCAGCAAGTGCTGGAGCTTGTGGCGCAGGGAGCGAGCAATAAGGAGATCGCGACCACGCTCTATCTTTCCGAGAACACCGTCAAGACCTACCTGCGCCGGGTGTTCGAGAAGCTCCAGGTGAGCGACCGCCGCGAGGCCGCAGAGAAAGCGTTCCACGGACACCGTACGGCTAGTGCGGCGGTGCGGGAACCCCTCGACCGGATGGCGCGTACCGCCTCGTGACGTCAATCGGGTGACAATTATCCACCTATTTGTCGCCCCACCCGCAGCAAGCGCTGCCAGGCGGGCCCGGGCGGCGGTATAGCGCTGCTGGTTCAGCAGCGCGGCAGCAGCACCGCCGCGTGGCCCGTCGTGACCGCTCAAGCCCTCCTCTTCCCTCAGCGCCGCCGCTCCGCCAGCCCCCGGGCCTCGCTTGGGTAACCTCTGTCGCCCGTCAGCGCTCTACCGGATCACCATTCTGCAGCCTTTCGAACCTCACTTGTCCCTCTGTTGAAGCAAAGCGGGCTGCCCCGCCTGTCACCCAAAGAACACCCTGTCGGATGCTCAAGCGGTCTCCCCACAGGTGCTTTCCGCGCCGGGGCGCCAACGACATACTGGCACTGGAAACGAAACGGCGAGGGTAGCCGGCTGAAGCGCGGCGCCTCTAGCCGGGGCCGCCCAGTCGGTGCTCCTATGCCCCATCGGGAGTGTGAGACAGCGATGCGTGATACGCTCGAGGCAACCCGCCGGGCAGCCCCTACCCAGGCTGGCTCGCCCCGCGGGCGCGACCCACCGTATGGTGCACCAGCTTGCCGGCATGTTGCCCGTGCCTCCCGGCGAGAGCCCGTGGCACGCTAGATGGCAGGGCGGAGGAACCTGCCCACGCAGGCCGGCAGGAAACGGTGGGGGCGGTGCAATGCGCGACATCCTCTCTTCCGCAGAGGCGAGGTCTCTGCGAGAGCTTCAGAGCGATAGCTTCATGAGGTGTAAGGAGTAATTGAGTATGGACGATCGTGGTGCAAAACGGTGGCTCGCCCTCGTCGCCGCCGCCAGCGCAGCGCTCTCCCTGGCGCTGCCGGCGCTGTCGTCAGCCGACAGCTTCCGTATTCGGCGACTCGACGATGGCAGCGCGGCGGCGATCGGTCAGGCAACGCAGAAGACGAACCAGGACCAGTGGGGCATCTCGAAGGCCTGGGGCGACCAGAGCGCCGATGTCGATCAGGACGCCTCGAACACGGGCGCCAACATCGGCGTGCAGAAGAGCTACGTCGACGCCGACAGCAAGGCTATCAACGCGGCCAAGAGCGGCGATGTCAAGTCGGTGGGCAACGCCACGCTGGTCGTGGTGGCGGCCAAGCAAAAGGCCTCGGCCGATGCCTGGGGAAACAATTCCGGCGATATTACGCAGGTGAATAACGCCGGGGCGTCCTCGTCGGGCGACAACAACGCCAATGGCGGCAACGCCAATGCCCGCACAGGTAACGCGACGGCCGACAGCGGCGACATCTCCGTCTCCTCCGATGATGCCAAGAACTACGGCGGCAATGGCGGGAACGCCGGCGCAGCTGTAGCCGTCGGCGGGGCCAACGCAGTGCCGATCGCCAGCGGCAATGCTGGAGCCAGCAACACGTCGAAGGCCAAGGCGTATGGCGGTGGCACCGGCGATGCCGACGGCGGGACGTCTGCCTGCGTGCCGATCGCAGCGAGCGGTGATACCGGCAATGCCAGCTCCAGCGGCGGGAACACCGGGAATAACACCACCGGGAACAGCAACTCCTCCAACAGCGGCAATGCCACCAACACCGGTGGCGCCGGTGGTGCTGCGACGAGTGGCGCCGCTGGAAGTGCCAGCAATGGTACCTGCACCAGCTCGGCGAACGGCGGCTCGACGGGCGATGCGCCGACGAGCGCGCAGACCGGGCAGAGCAGCGCGACGGCGACCGGCGGCGGGAACGCTTCGACCAGCAATAACAGCGCACCGGCCACGGCCACCAACACCGGCGGCGCGGGCGGCAGCACCGGCAACGCTACGACCTCGGCCAGCAACAGTGGCAGCACCGGCGGCAATGGTGCAGCCAACGTGGCAACTGGCGGGAGCGCCAATGGCGGCACGGCCGGCAATGCAGCGCTGGGCGGCACCACTGGCGATAACCTGGTCGGCGCCTACGGGAATGCCGGCGGCACCGCAGGCAACAACCTGGGCCCGGTGTCCGTCAACACGCAGGGCACGTCCAACGCGACCAGCGGCTCGGCGACGACCAACGGTGGCGCGACGGCGAGCACCGGCGTGACGGTGAGCCAGTCCCAGCCGCAGACGCTGACCCAGACGGCCGGGAACACCTCCACGGTCGATCTGGAGCAGCGGGTGCGCTCTCGGCTGGACCAGAGCCAGCGGGCATGGCCGAACCTGACCAATACTACCTCAGCGTCCGGCCAGAGCAACGATCCGATCACGACGACGATGGGGCACTGACGTAGAATACCAGCGCCGCCACAGTTCACGGCATTAGCAATAACAGCAATGCCGTGAACTGTAGCGGCCGTAAGGTCGGAGCGTCGTGGCCCAGGCGGCGATGCGCGCCGGCACTGCGCCGGACGCATCGCCGCCTGCACCAGCACCGGAGGCTATCCGGTGCCGGATCGCTCGAGCGGTCAGGGGACGGGGGAGCGCCGGGAATGGGTGGATGATGTGGCAGTGTCTCGTCAAACAACCCGGCGCTCCCGCTCCCCCATCAGAGCACCCGCTGGAGGCAGTGCGGGTGCGCACGGAAGCTGCAGCAGGACTGCGGCCAGATTGGCGGTTCACCATGGTACCTTTTCTCGCGCACGTATACTCGTTCGCTGGTCCGCTGGGGCGGATAGGCCGCGGACGGGCTGCTCTCGCAGCAGGTGTCCTGCTAGCCGGCGCCCTGGGGCTGTACACCGTGGCCGCGTGGGCGCATGAGCCGCCGGAGGCTGCGCCCAGTGGCGAGGTTGAAGCTGTTGCTGCTCTGCCGCCGGGAGCCGCCGATGCTATGGAGCAGGGCGTCAGCGACGCCCTGCCTGCTGGCGTCTCCACGGCCGTGGAGACGGCTGTGGAAGAGGTGGAGAGCAGCGACCAGACCGCTGTCCGCAGTGGGTCCAGCGCGGTGAGTTCCACCAGCACTGTGGTGACGGCTGTGCAGCAGGCCACCAGCGCAGGCCAGGTGGAGGTCGGGCCGGTTCCGCCCGGAGCGGTGCGCCGGAGCTTCCGCGTCTGTACGCCAGGCGACCAGGCAACGGCCCAGGCGATCGGCCAGTTCATCGCCGGGCGAAGTTTCAGCGCTACGCTGCGTGCCCTGCCGGATGGGTGCGCCGAGCTGATCGTGGATGTGAACGTGACCTCCACACCGAACGTGCAGAGCACAGGCACGCAGACCAGCATCCTGAGTGTGACCCCCATGCAGCGCGATGCCCAGACGCCTGATCGCATCACGGTGCAGATCTCGACTACCCGCGGAACGACTACTGCGGTGATCTCAAACACGCTGCCGCAGCTCGATCTCCAGCTACCAGAGGCGGGCCGCCGGGCGCTTGAGGGCCTGCGGCCCAGGGATAGGTCGAGCCTTCAGCGCTTCCTGGACGAGCTGTTGCGGAACAACTAGCTGCTGGCGCTAGCTACCGGAGACGCCGGGCACGACCACGGACAGGAAGACGGCCGGCGCGGCCGCGAGAGGGTGAGGGGACGGCGATGGTGCATGTGACGAGGGCAAGCCGGAACAGGGGCGCCCAGAGGGCGCCGCTGCATCCCGCGCAGGAGGGGGCGGAGTAATGCCGGCCTCCTCGCGCGGCGCCGGCCATGCTCCGAAGGCCGGACAGCGGCAGTCCTGGGTGCGCTGGTTCGAGCAGCTGGCTCAGTCCGACACCCTCCGTATCGTGGCCCTGCTCACCTTGATCGCCAGTGCCATGCTCGCACCGGCTACGCCGGACCTCCAGGTCGGGCCGCTGGCAGGCGCTGCTGGCGAGACCGCAGTGGCAACTAGCCAGTCCAGCGGCTCGCTCACGGAATCCACTCAATCGCAAACGACTACGCAGTCGCAAAGCACAACACAATCACAAACAACAAGCAGCCAGTCCACCCATCAGGGGCAGGCCACCGCGCAAGCGACCACGCAGACCCAGAGCACGACGTCGTCATCACAGTCGTCACAGCAGAGCTCTGCTTCAACAACGCCGACAGCCACGCCGGCAGGAGGCCAGGGCTCACCGACCCCTACCTATGTCCCAGCACGGTCCAGCCCTTCGGCGACGGCAGCGCCTTCCGCAACGGCCACCAGGCCCTCGGCGACGGCCACACCAACTCCTAGCGCTCCGGCATCCGCTGGGGCAAGTGCTGCCAGTACAACTCCGGCAGCAGGCACTGCGACTGCAACGTCGGTAGGCGCGTCACCTACCTCCACGCCGAGCCATACACCCACACCCAGCCCTACTCCCACGTCAGGGACCGCCACGCTCTCGGCAGCGACGACCGGCACCACTGCGGCGACGTCGTCTGCTACTGTTACGGCAACTGTTACCCTTACGGCAACGGTAACGACTGTTACCGCTACGGCCACTGCGCCATCTACTATGACGCCGACCCCGACGCCGACCCCGGTGTCCTCAGTGACGCCAACGCCTAGCGGCACGGCCGCAACAGCCTCGCCCACGGGGATCAGTAGCGCGGCTGCCGCGGCAGGCACGACGACTAGCACGCTTACGCCATCGCCGAGCCCGACCCCTACGCCGTGTGCGCCGCCCACCGCAACCGGTACACCCACATCCGGTGAGGCAACCGCCACAGGAACGGCGATCTGCGTGGACAACTCGACCACGGCTTCTGCGGAGAGCGGCACGGCTGGCGCGATCGGCGCGGCAGGGACGAACCAGCTCACCAACACGCAGTCGTCGACGGCGCACAGCAGTGGCGGTACCGGCAGCACCACAACCTCAAACACGTATACTGCGGTCGTGACCGACGCCGGCGCCGCCACGGTCCAGTCCGGCTTCGCTGGCGCAGTGGGCAGCACGGCGAGTACGAGCATTGATGCAGGCAGCACCCAGCTCACGGCGTCTGCCTCCAGCGGCCTGCAGGTCACGCCGACCTGGCCGCCCGGCACAACTCCTACGGCTACTGCGACCGCGACGGCAACCATGACGCCAACCCCCACGTTCAGCGGCACGGCGTCAGCCACCCCGCTTGTCAGCGGCCAGACGCTCACGATCACGAACAGCAGCACGACACTGGCCCAGTCAGGCTCGGCGCAGGCCGCTGGCGTGGTGGCCACGAACAATGTGACCACCTCCAGCACGACCACGGTGGACGTCAAGGGTCAGAACCAGGGGCAGATCCAGGTCAGCACTGACTCGCAGGTGAACGTGGCTAATGTCGGCGTGGCCTCTGCTGCATCCGGCGACAGCCGCGCCGCTGGCGCGCCGGCGAGCGTTACCGTATCCTCCGCCGCCCAGCCCGCCTCCGCGGCGCCGGCGGCAACCACAACGAGCGCGACCGGCGGCACAGGTGTGCTGGTGGCCCGTTCGGGCGACGTGGTAGCCATCGGGAACTCGGTCCAGAATACCCTGAGCGGCGAGCAGGTGGCATCGCGCACGGTGAGCGGGAGCGCAGGTAGCGGCGCTACGCTCACGAACGAGCAGAGCGTGGCGCTGCGCAACCAGGGCAGCGCCAACGCGGTCTCTGGCACCGCCTGCGCGCAGTGCGGGCAGGCGCCGGCGGCTGCGTCATCAGCCGTCCCGCCGGTTCCGGCCCCGACGCCCGGCTCGATCCTGGCGCTTAACAACCAGAGCGTGACGGCGGCGGCCAGCGGCGATGCCACGGCCGTCGGTCTGGTCGCCCGCAATGACGTGCAGTCTCAGTCGAACGTCAACGTCGCTGTTGAGGGCGACAACTACGGCATCATCGATGTCGTGATCAAATTCATCACCAACATCGTGAACCTGGGCCGAGGCACTGCCCGGAGCGGTGAGACGCGGGCCACCGGCGCGCCCGCGGAGGTAGTGGTCGGACCATCCGGTGCTTCGGGCGGGGGTGCTACCGGTGCCGAGGCGCGCTCCGGAGACGCGTCCGCCGTCGGGGCGAAGGTGGAGAACCACGTTGGCGCCGCAGCGAAGACGGACGTCGTCATCGAGGGTGACAATCGCTCCCCGCTTAAGATCATCACGCGGCTGTTTGCCAAGGTGTTTAATTTCGGAAGCGCGTCGTCACGCACAGGCGACGCTGCGGCGCGGGGGGCGACCGGGTCAGGGGTTAACCAGACGAGCGCCCGCAGCGGCCGGGCCGACGCGCTCGGCCTGGACGCCTTCAACGATCTCCGGCTCAACTCAGAGGTTAACGTCCGGCTCAAGGGCTCGAACTACTCTCGGATTGACATCGAGGTCTATGTCGAGGCCGATGTATGGAACGAGGCGTATGCTGAGGCACTGAGCGGCACTGCAGTTGCTGAGGGCGGCGCCGCACGCGCCGGCGCTCCGGCACGCGCTTCGTCAGGCTCGGCTGAGCGGTCGGACGAGCGGAAAGATGAGCGGCCACGCACGTCCGGGAGCAGCGTGAGTGGCGCGACAGCCACGACGACGCCTACCACGAGCGCCCCAAGCATTGCCCGCACGGGCGAGTTCGTCTACGTGCAAGCCCGCACAGGGAGCACGACCCAGGCGGGGAGCGGTTCGGCCAGCGGAACAGGGGTTGCTAGCACGACCATACTCTCGTCTGAACAAGTAGCCGCGTCGAACAGCTCCGGATCAGGCCCGAAGAGCAGCACGAACACGACCTCCCTGGACCTGTTGACGCTTGGTATCAGCGATGTGCGCTCGGGCTGCGCGCGCACCGGCACGCTGGAGATCTGCCCGTCGCCGACGCCTACCCCGAAGCCCCAGCCTCCACGGCAGGAAACAGGGCGTGCTCAAGAAAATAGCGATGAGGAGACCAGCTGGGACGGCAAGCAGGCTCGCGGGCCGTGGGTGAATCTGTCTGACCTGGGAGCCAGGCCATGGCGCCTGGTCTATGCTCGCCCGCGCATGCCAGGCATGCCGGGCCAGCTCCCGCGTGTGCCGGCCCTGGCTGTCGTGCGCCCGGCGCCTGCGCCGGTGCCCCTGCCGGTGGCGCAGCCGGCCGGGCTGTGGGAGAGCGCCGGGCCAGGTATCCTGGCGATGCCGAGCGGGCTCGTGGTTGAGCGTGGCGGGCCCGGCAGCATGCCGGTGCCGAGAGACGTGCGCACAGCCGGCCTGCGTAGTCAACCTGTCGCTCCTCCCAGTGACGCCCAGGTCCAGGTGCTACCTTCAACGCTGCTCGAGCCTCCGGCTGCCGCTGAGCTGGCCGCCAGCGAGCCGCCAGTGGATGCCGGCACGATCGAGGCCCAGGCCAGCAGCCCGCCCCCACCGCCGTCTACCGCACGGCCGCTGGATCTCACCTGCCTGACCTGGTGGAGTCTCTTGATGTTATTGGGGACCCTACTCTACCGGCAGCGCTTGCGGCTTGAGACACTATTCCAGCGGGTGCGCTGGCGCCGTGCGCAGCTTCGCCCCAGCATGCTCGCAGGCCAGGAGGATCACGGATGATGCGTGTGCGCACACGCCTCGCTGGATATTTGACCAGGTATCTCCTTGCGCTGAGCTATGCGCTGTGGCTGGCGTTCGTATACCGCGTAGAGCCAGCCGCTGCCGGCAATGACTGGATTGGCCTGACCGCGATCACGCCATCCGTGCGCAGCGGCATTCAGGCCGGTCAGACCTACACGCTTCAGGCGACCGTGCCCTACCGCCTGGAGAGTGCACCGGAAGGCGTGATCGTGCTGTTCATCTTCGAGAATGATAATCCCGACTCAATTGAGCAAACCTCGGCACCGATCTCGGTGAAGCGCGGTTCGGGGCAGGTGACGCCGGTGATCCAGTACACGCCCCCGCGCGCCGGTGTGTACAAAATCAGCTTCATGGTGGCCCTGTTCCGCGACCGCCAGTCAATCCTCGCCACCGCCGGAGGCGGGCCGGTCCCGGTCAACCCGCCGGAGGACTACCTCGCGTACGTCCAGGCAGTGAACGCGTTCAACAACGGGAACTACCGGGAGGCCCTGAACGGCTTCACGCGCGCTATCGAGCTGTACCCGGGCATGCGCGACTACTACCACTGGCGCGCGGACACGTACGTGCAGCTTCAGAACTACGAGGCGGCGATCGCGGACTATACACGCGCGCTGGAGATCATCCCCAACTATCGCGCCGGCCTGGTGGCGCGCGCTATCGCACGGATGTGGCTGTATGACTGGGTCAATGCTATAGCGGACTTCTCCACGGCCATCGATCAGGGAGCGCGCGACCAGTGGACCGCCTGGGCGCACCGCGGCCGGGGGATCAGCCTGGCCGCGCTGGGTCGGCGTGAGGAGGCGATCGCTGACTATCAGGCCTACCTGGAGCTTGCTCCTCAGGCCGACGACCGTGAGCTTATCCAATCGTGGATCGCGGCCCTTCAGGAAGGCGCTTCCTCTGGCTAACAGGAACCCTCACGCCGGCATAGCTCGTGTCGATCTCTCTTGTGTATTGAGACAGCCACCCTCAATATGGCACGCTTGTGCCTGGCACTCCGTTCGACCGCTGGAACAGCCACCCAGGCCCTCCGTGCCCGTCGCTGCATCCAGCCGCCGGGGCGTGCCCGCGTTGCCCGCGCCGGAGCTATCCGGTACAATCCAGTGGAAAGAGGCCCGGCTGGCCTGCGGGCGAGATCAGTCGTGCCTGTATGGCGACGTCCCGCGGTGACCCTTAAGTTCAAGGTCACCCTGGCGATGACCTTGAACTTGAAACAAGGAGCCTGGTGAGTGATGCGTGTATTACTGGCCACTCGGTACGCCGGCTTCTGCGGCGGCGTGAAACGCGCCTGGGAGCTGGCGCTCCGAGAAGCGGCGCAGTCGTCAGGTCCGGTCTACCTGTCGGGCGAGCTGATCCACAACGCCCCGGCGATGCGCGAGCTCCAGGAGCGCGGGCTGCGTATCGTCAAAGTGACTGAAGAGGACAGCCCGACCACGGGAACTCTGATTATGCGCGCCCATGGCGAAGGGCCGCGGACGTATGAACGCGCGCGTGAGCTGGGCCTGCGTATCGTCGATGCGACCTGCGGCATCGTCAAAGCTGTGCAGCGCCGCGCTGAGCAGCTCGAGCAGCAGGGCTTCCAGGTGATCCTGGTCGGCCATAAGAAGCACCCGGAGGCACTGGCCACGGTGGCGCATACGAAGCGCGGGCTTATCATCGAGTCACCCGAAGAGGCCGAGCAGTTGCCGCACTTCGAGAAGATCGCTGCCATCGCTCAGACCACGGTGCTGGCCTCGGACTTCGAGGCGGTCTCCGCGGTGCTGAAGCGCAAGTGCGATTACTTCGAGGACCAGGGTCGCATCTGCGGCTGGACGGTGAAGGCGCAGGAGGAGGCCGTTGAGCTGGCCCAGCGCGTACAGGCCATGGTCGTCGTCGGCGGCAAGAACAGCTCGAATACGAAGATGCTCGCCCGTGTATGTGCGGAGCTAGTGCCGACCTATCACATCGAGACCAGGGACGAGCTCCAGGCTGAGTGGTTCAACGGCATCGCCACGGTCGGCGTGACCGCCGGCGCCTCCACACGCGACCAGGATATCCATGCGGTGGTCGAGTGGTTGCGCCGGCACGGGGAGCCCGCAGGGCAGCTTGGAGAGCTCGAGGAGGTCGGTGAGCCGGACGAGGAGTTCCACGCGCGCATCATGGCCGGCGCGGCAGGCAGCCTCATCGCCAGCGCGGCGGAGCGCGCGACGCATATCCCGGTCGGGCTCCGCCGCGGGAGCAGACCGGCGGGGCCAGGCATGACACAGGCGTGACACAGATCAGGAGGCACGCGCGCATGAGCGCGATCTCTCAGGGTATCGAACAGGCAGGTGCGCTACCAGCGGGGCTGATCCGGCGCCGGATGACCAGGCAGGTCTCCGTAGGCGGCGTCACCATCGGCGGCGGCGCGCCGATCCGTGTGCAGTCCATGTGCAGCACTGACACACGCGACATCGAGGCAACGATGGCGCAGATCGAGCCGCTGGTGGAGGCCGGCTGCGAGATCATTCGGCTGGCCGTGCCGGATCGCGAGGCTGCGAAGGCGTTCGGAAAGATCAAGCAGCGCTGTCCGATCCCCATGGTGGCCGACATCCACTTCGACTATGAGCTGGCGCTGGCGGCCATCGACGAAGGCGCGGATAAAGTGCGCATCAACCCCGGCAACATTTATCAGAAGGCCGGGCGCAAGGGCGTCGAGGCGGTGGTGAAGAAGGCGGCAGCGGCGGGCATCCCGATCCGCATCGGTGTGAACAGCGGCTCTATCGAGGCGCCGTTGCTGGAGAAGTACGGCTATCCTACCCCGGAGGCAGCCGTTGAGTCGGCGCTGGGCTACATCCGCACCTTCGAAGAGCTGGGCTTTACTGACATCGTCGTGTCGGTGAAGTTCAGCGAGGTGCCGTACATGATCCGAGCGTACCAGCTCCTTGCCGAGGCGGTCGATTATCCCCTGCATCTCGGGGTGACGGAATCGGGCACGACGTTTAGCGGCTCGATTAAATCCGCCATCGGCATCGGGACGCTGCTGTGGCAGGGTATCGGCGATACCATTCGCGTGTCGCTCACGACGAACGATAAAACCGAAGAGGTTCGCGCCGCCTACGAGATACTCAAGGCGCTCGGGTTGCGGACCCACGGCCCGATGCTCACCTCGTGCCCTGGCTGCGGCCGCGCGGAGGTGGATCAGGTCGGCCTGACCCTGCAAATCGCCAAGGCACTGGAAGGTGTTAATAAGAACGTGCGGGTCGCCGTAATGGGCTGTGTGGTGAACGGCCCAGGCGAGGCCCGCGAGGCCGACATTGCGGTCTTCGCCGGCAAGGGCGTGGGGGTGATTGTCCGCCGCGGCAAGATCCTGCGTCGTGTGAAGGAAGAGGAGATCGTGCCGGCGGTGCTGGCCGAGGTCGAGCGCTGGGACGATGCCGCGGTGGAACAGGAGGCCCAGCACCAGCTTCCGGTGCTCCAGAGCCCGCTGCGGAACTCCTGAACTCATTGCCCGAGCTTCCAGAGGCCTCGCCGAAGCTCGCCGACCACGCCCTCTGCCCGGCTGAGGAGGCCGGGCAGAGGTGTCCTTCCGCCGGCACGGCGCTCGCAGGCATCCAGCACAGGCGCTCCTTTAAGCAGGCCTGTATGCGGGTCACCGGGCGACCCAGGCGATTCCACCGAAGGCACCGGCGCGGTCGAGCAGGCGCGGCTGCCCGCCGCCGGCAGAGACGATGTACAGGCCGCCGGCGGCAGCGACAGCCAGGGATGTACCGTCCGGTGACCAGGCCAGCGAGGGATCATCTTCCAGCAATGTGGTGAGCCGGCGCACGTCGCCTCCGTCACGCCCGACCACGAAAACATCCATGGGAAGGCCATGGGCGTATACAGCCGGAGTGTGGGAAAGCCGGCCAAGGAGCTCCATGACACCGGCGAGGGCGCGGCGAGCGGTGTCCGCCACCTGCTGAATGCCGCCGGAGGCTGGGGCCGGCGCGGCTGCTGCGGTGGGTGGCAAAACGTCGCTCATCGCTGAAACTGGACGAGCCGCGGCGCTCAGCGCAATCCAGCGTCCGTCTGGGCTAAAGCATGGCCAGGCAATCGCCTCGAGTCTGCCCGGCGGCAGCACCGCGCGCTCACGGGAGATGCCGGTGCCATCGGCAGAGAGTTCAGCGAGAAACAGGCCGGCACCCTGCTCGCTGGTACGTACGTAGGCCAGGAAGCGTCCATCGGGGCTCACGGCCGGCATGGCTGCGTCCGGCACCACCGGTACCAGGTTTCCGTCTGCCAGCGCCACGCGCACTACGTCGATGTGCTGTCCGGTAATCACGGAGTTCTCGTAGCTCCAGGTTGTGGCGGTGGCGTAGAGGGCGCGGCCATCGGGATGCCAGATCGCATTCTCCAGCCTGCCGCCGTACGCCTGCGGGGGCAACGCAGCCAGCCGGCGCGGGCTCTTTCCATCCGGCCCGGCGAGATAGAGGGCTGCCTGGGGCAGAGCGGCCGGCGTAAATGGCCGGGTAGGATCGATCCGAGGTGGCGGCGGTGTCCGCGTAAACACCAGCGCTTTACCGTCCGGCGACGGCGCAGGGTCTTGGTCAAAGGCTCCGCGCTCCGGCTGCGTGAGCCGGCGCGGAGCCGATCCATCGAGTGGCACTGCCCAGAGCGCGCCGTCACGAGAAACGAGCAGCCGCGCCCCGGCCGGCTGGTTGAGCAGACAGCCGGAGCCCGCCAGCGCCGTGGCCAACAGACCGGCCACGCTGCCCAGCCCGGCGCGGCGAGTGAACCGTCCCTTCAGCGCTTCCACACCCACGCCCCTGTGCACAGGTATCTGCACGAGCACTGGCTCGATGCGGCAAAGACACCGAGCCGTTGCCCCAGAATTCCCTCCAGGGTCTCTACGATAGCAGATTTCACCGATTGATCCCCAGAACGTCGGTGCTCAAACAGTTGTGTATCCCCCAGCGGCGCCGGAACCACGGCCGCCGCCTTATTCCCTTCTTCCAACTCCTCCAACAAGTCTCAACGAGGAACTCTTCGCTTGGGCGCCGGTACCGCAGCCGGCTATAATTTACGGGACATATTCCGGCATTCCTGGATATGGGCAGGTTTCGCGTAGGAGCGTCTGCACAGCACCGCCGGACGCTCGCATGCCGGGCCGTGCCCATGAGCAGCACAACAGGGCAACACAGGAGTACTAACCATGCCGAAGCGAACGTACCAACCCAAGGTACGCAGGCGGCACCGTGTGCATGGCTTTCTTAAGCGCATGTCCAGCCTCAGCGGCAGGCGCGTCTTAAAACGCCGCCGCCTCAAGGGGCGCAAGCGGCTGACGGTGAGCGACGAGTGAGCTGTGGAGAGCGGTGGCAAGCCAGCAGGCTGTTCTGCTTGTTCTGCTAAGGAGTCTGCTGGCTCGCTCACTCGACTGCATGACGTCGGCACCGTGTATCGCCAGCACCGGCTGAAGCGTGAGGAGGACTTCGCACGGGTGCGCGCCGAGGGCCGGGCATGGCCGCACCGCTTGCTAGTGCTCCTCGCCCGGCCGAATGAGCTTGGCTACCCGCGGTTCGGTTTTGTCGCCCCGCGGCGGCTGGGTAAAGCGGTCGTGCGGAACCGAGCGCGCCGCCTGCTCCGTGAAGCGGCCCGGCTCTTGCTTCCGCTCGTGGAGGGAGGTTGGGATATTGTGTTAATCGCCCGCGAGCCGATCCGTGAGGTGAAAATGCAGCAGGTGCGCGACGCGCTGGAGCAGATGCTCCGGCGCGCCGGCATCGCGCGGCGGCTCTCTGCCGCGCCGCCAGCGCGCGGGGAGGTACAGTCATGACCGTCCTCGCCCTGGCGCTGATCCGGCTCTACCAGCTGACCCTCTCGCGGGTGCTGCCCCCTTCGTGCCGCTTTTATCCTACCTGCTCTCAGTATGGCTACGAGGCGATTCGGCGGTATGGTATACTCAAGGGCGGCTGGCTCACAGTCTGCCGCCTGGCGCGCTGTCATCCCTTCCATCCCGGCGGCTATGATCCGGTGCCCTAGGACACCGGGCACCGCAGGTGCGATCCGCTGCACGCAGGCAACCATTTCAGCCGGTAGATGTGGTGACCTAAGCAAAGGAGACTCGTTTGGGCGCTCTCTGGGAACAGTATATGGTCCAGCCTTTAGCTCAGGGGCTGACCCTGCTGGCCGGCCTCACTGGGAGCTATGGGTGGGCCATTGTGCTTTTCACAATTATTGTCAAGCTTGTGCTGCTGCCGCTCTCGATTAAACAGCAGCAGTCGATGCGCCGCCTCCAGGAGCTCCAGCCACAGCTCCAGGCGCTTCAAAAGAAATACGCTAAAGACAAAGAGAAGCTGGCGCAGGAGCAGATGCGCCTGTATCGTGAGGCTCGCGTCAACCCCGCGGGGGGTTGCCTGCCGTTACTCGTGCAAATGCCCATCCTCATCGGCATCTGGCAGGCCATTACGTACTTGCAGCACCACCAAGGCTTCAACGGCGGGTTCCTGTGGCTGCCCAGCCTGGCGCTCTCCGAGCACGCCATGTGGTCGCAGGGCGTGTGGCCAGTGCTCACCGCGCTGAATATCCTGACGCAGTGGGTGATGCAGCGCATGATGACCACGCCCACCCAGGATCCGCAGCAGCAGATGATGCAGACGATCATGCAGCTCATGCCGATCTACATCGGCTGGCTGGCCTTTAGCTTCCCGGCAGCCCTGGCGCTCTACTGGCTGGTCAGCAATATCTTTGGCATCGTGCAACAGTTTATTTTCACCGGCTGGGGAACGCTGTTCCCGTCTCATGTGCGGCTGCCGCGACTGTTGCAGGGTGGCTATCTGTTCCCGCCGCTCCAGCCTGCGCCGAGCCAGGATGGTCAGCTCGAGAGCACTGGTGACGTAGCGCCCGCTGGGGGCGCACAGCCGGGCGGGCAGGCAGCCGGATCCGCCGAGCATGCCAGTCCACGGCGGCGCGAACAGCGCCGCTCAGGCGTACGACGATAGTACGGTACTAGTTACGGGACTAGTACGGTCTAGTACGATAAGCGGAACGAGGAGCGAGAGCGACGATTGGTGGTTTGGTCGATTGGTGGTTTGGTAAGGTCGAGAGGCTGCTGTGCAACCGGTTGAGCCATCGATTGAGGTGACCGGGCGGACGGTCGATGAAGCGATCCGCACTGCCCTCGCCCGCCTAGGGAAGCGGCGCGAGGAAGTTGAGGTCATCGTCCTCAGCCAGGGCAGCCCCGGCCGGATGCTCGGCTTCGGCGCCGAGCCGGCGCGGGTGCGTGTGTCGATCCTTCCCCCTGCCGAGCGCTCCCCTGCCGAGCGGAGCGGCTGGGGCGCAGCCCAGGAGAAGGAAGCCCTGCTGGAGGACCAGGAGGACGAGGAGGCACTCGAAGAAGACGAGGACCTCGAGGAGCTCGAAACGCCGGCAGCCGCTGGCGCAGCAGGGGAGGGCGAGGAGCTCATCGCCGACGTGGCGGCTGATATGCTTCAGGAGATGCTCGACCTGATGGGCCTCGACGCCGAGGTCGAGATCACCAGCGATGAGCCGCCGTCTCTCAACGTCGTAGGCGAAGACCTTGCACTCTTGATCGGCCGGCGCGGCGAGCATCTGCGCGCCTTGCAGTTCCTATTGAACTTGATGGTCAACAAGCAGACCGGGCGGCGCGAGCGCATTATCGTCGATGTAGAGAACTACCGCGAGCGCCGCACTAGGCTGCTGGAAGGCATGGCCAAGCGGGCGGCCGACGAGGTGCGCCGGCGTGGCGTGCCGATTGTCCTGGAGCCAATGCCGCCGCACGAGCGGCGTATCATCCACCTGGCGCTGGCCAACGACCCCGACGTGACCACCGAGAGTATCTACGAAGATGAAAAACGCCGGGTCGTGATCAAGCCGCGGCGCCGCCTGCCATCGCAGCGGTGAACCCCGGCGCAGAGCCTCAGGCCCGTCCCGACTATGTGGCCGTCGGGCACATCACGCAAGACGTCCGCGACGGGAGCTTTGTGTTCGGCGGCACGGTGACTTATGCGTCGCTCACAGCCCGCAACCTGGGCTATCAGGCGGCCATCGTCACCGCCTTGCCGGACGCGGTCCTCCAGGATGCCGCTTTCGCCGAGCTGTATCGCGGCATTGCTGTCTCTGCTCTGCCCAGCGAGCAGGCAACGGTGTTCGAGAACATCTATGCACCGGCTGGCCGCGTGCAGTATCTGCGCAGCCACGCTCGCGTCCTCGACCCGGCAGCGATCCCGCCGCACCTGCTGCGCGCCCCGGTCGTGCACCTCGCCCCTGTCGCCCAGGAGATCCCACCCGCGATCCTGACCAGCATCGACCCGTCCAGCCTGGTCGGCGTCACCCCGCAGGGTTGGATGCGCCGCTGGGACCGCACCGGCCGGGTCTGGCCTGAGCGTTGGACGTCGGCCGAGCAGTTCCTGGCCCGCGCCGACGCGCTGGTTTTCAGCGAGGAGGACACCGGCGGGGACATGCAGGAGGCCGAACGCTACGTGGCGCTGGCGAGGATCGCGGTGATCACGCGCGGCGCGCGCGGCTGTACCGTGTACGTGCGCGGCGCCCGGCCGCTGAACTTGCCGGCGTTCCCAGCGCGGGAGGTCGATCCGACCGGTGCGGGCGATGTCTTCGCCGCAGCGTTCTTTCTCAAGCTTGCCGAGCGGAGCGACCCTGAAGAAGCGGGCATCTACGCCAATTGTGTGGCCTCCTTTGCCGTTGAAGACATTGGCACCTGTGGCATCCCGATGAAGAAGCAAGTCGAGGCGCGACTACGTACGCGCATCGGCTCCCACCGAAGCTGATCCCTCGAAGCTGATCCCTCATTGTGCCTCGCCGGGACGCTAGTTGCAGGCTTCCTGTTCTTTTCGTGTGGCGCGATACTCGTGGTAACGCTACCAGATAGGGGCCTGGCGAGTATCGAACCGGCAGGACTGTACAGGCACGATGCGGCTGATTGCCTCTCTCGCCCGCGCGGTGATTGTGGTGAGCGGGCTGAGCTATGCCGCCGGCATAGTGGCGTTCCTGAGCCTGCGCCTGCTGCCAGGCGGGACGGAGTATGCCCTGCGCGCCGGCTGGCTCCAGCTCCTCGATACGTTCACGTTGTATATCCTCCTGGTCGGTCTGGTGCTGGTTCCGCTGGGGGTGCTCCTGCGCTCGCGCAGCCTCCTTGCCAGCGCGAGCGTACCCGTGCTGGCGCTGACACTGCTGTACGGGGAGCTGTTCGTGCCGCCGGCGTGGCGCCCGGCTGCCTGGTCCCGCCCGGCAGGTGAACCTTCGGCCTCCCTCACTGTCATGACCTTCAATACCGGCATGGGTAATACGGCCCCGGACCACGTGCTTCAGCTCGTTGCAGAGGAACAGCCGGATCTCATCGCTCTCCAAGAGCTCACCCCCGTCCTCTCCGCTGGGCTGGCCCATGCCCTGGCCGCAGACTACCCCTGGCAGGTGCTGGTGCCCCAGGAGGACCATTCAGGCGCTGGCGTGCTCAGCCGTTACCCGATCGTTGCGCATGAGACCTTCCGCCTCGGGCCGTCAGAGCATCTAGCTCAGCACGTGGTGCTCGACGTTGATGGCACTGCTGTGCACCTGCTCAACGTGCACCTGGGCACACCTCGGCTGCAACGCCGCGCCGTGCCTGTGGTCTCTCCTCCGGCGGGAAGACTGCTCTCGCTCTTACGGCAGATACCGCTGCTCAGTGCGGGCATGGCCTGGCTCGCCACACCAGCAGAGCTACTCGATGACTCCCATGACCTGCGAGCGCTAGTCAGGCGTCTCGAAGACGGCCGGATCGCTCCGGAGTTGCGCACGTCTCTGCGCCGGGCGCACATTGAGGCGCTGCTGGGGCACGTGCGCTCCATCGATGCCCCACTCATCGTGGCGGGCGACTTCAACATGGTTGACCAGAACGCCGACTATCGCCTGCTGACACAGTACCTCCACGACAGCTACCGCGCCGCCGGCTACGGCTTTGGGCATACCTTCCCACGTCCCGGAGCGTTTTATTTCCGCTCGTGGCGGCTGGTTCTACCGCTTTCACTCGTGCGCATCGACTACATTTTTACCTCAGGCCACTGGCACGCGCTGGAGGCCCACGTGAATACCGGCGGGAACTCCGACCACCTGCCAGTCGTGTCGCGCCTCGCGCTGCATCGCTGAGTGGAGCCGGAGTGAAGTCCTGCTTCCTATGCTCAGCGGGCCACTGCACCTGGTGACCGCTCGGGACTACCCGGCGCCGCGCCCCTGCTCCGGCCCGTCCTGAAGCGCCTGTATGCTGGCAGCCTCTTCGCCCGACACCTTACCGGCGTCGATGCCGAGACGCTCGTGGCGGCCAGTCGGGCGCGGCTGGCGAAACAGCCGCGCAGGACCAGGTAGCTCGGCACACTGCTACAGGAACGCTGGCCAGACCGCGACTCCCTCCCGCTCGCCTTCGCCACCAGCGACGCCCAGGCCTGTGATATCCAGTTCCTCCCCCCGGAGTGATCGACCAGGACACCCGGCCGCGCGCCAGCAGCGCCACCCATCTATGCGCCCGATGACCCAGATCCCTCGCGCGGGGACGGACTGGTCTGCTCTCGCGTTGACGCTGCCGCCGCGGCTTGTTACACTGCGCCCCGGACGGGTAGACGCCTGCTAAGCCTGAATCGACCGAGGAGCTCGCACCTCGCATGCCTGAACGACTACGTGTCCTGGTTCTGCCACCGGAATCGCTGCGCCGCGAGATCTTCCAGCCCGGCGCCCTCGAGCGGCTGGAGGCTGCCGCAGACGTGAGTATCAACGACCGGTCCACCAACTGGACCAGTGCCGAGCTGGCCGCGGCCATTCCCGGCGTGGATGCTGTCATTGCCAGCTGGGGCTCCCCCAAGTTCGATCAGCAGGTCCTGGCCGCGGCGGATCGCCTGCGCTTCATCGGCTATGCCGCCGGCAGCATCAAGAACATCGTCCCATCGGAGGTGTTCGACCGCGGCGTGGTTGTGAGCCACGCCGCCGATCTGATCGCCGACTCAGTGGCTGAGCTCTGCCTCGGCTACATCCTGACGATCTGGCGGCAGATCCCGCAGTACGACCAGGCGATGCACGCGCACCGCCCCTGGCGGGAGATTACGGCGCAGTATGGCTACGGGCACGGGCTATACTACAAGACCATTGGCCTGATCGGCTGCGGCATGGTGGCGCGCAAGTTCATTCGCCTGCTCAAGCCGTTCGAGCCAACCATCCTGGTCTACGATCCCTACCTCTCTGACGAGCGCGCGGCCGAGCTCGGGGTGACGAAGGTCAGCTTAGAAGAGCTCTTCGAGCGTAGCGATGTGATCAGCAACCACCTGCCGACCACGCCGGAGACGACCCGCATGATCCGCGCCGAGCACCTGCGACGTATCCGTGATGGCGCGCTGTTTATCAATACGGCGCGGGCAGCATCGGTCGATTACGACGCTCTGCTTGACGAGCTCCGCAAGAACCGCTTCCAGGCTGCGCTCGATGTCTTCCCACAGGAGCCGTTGCCGGAGGACAGCCCCTTCCGCGACCTGCCGAATGTCGTGCTCACGCCGCATCGCGCCGGCAGCACGATCGAGTCACGGCAGCGGCTGGGCACCGCGATGATCGACGAGTTGCTGCGCTTCTTCCGCGGCGAACCGCTACGCTACCAGGTGCGCAAGGAGCAGCTCGCCATCATGGCTTAGCCTACGGCTTCGACTACAGCTTTGACTATGGTTTAGACTAAGGAGTTATCATGCGCGCAAACACCGCCAAGGAGCGGCTACGCCAGGGCAAGCCCATTGTCGGCCCCATTCTTCCCTTCGCCTCCGAGGCGATGATCGAGCTGTGCGCCCTGGCCGGCTTCCATTTCGTATTCATTGACTGCGAGCACGGTCCGATGTCAGTGGAAACGGTCGAACGGCTGGTGCGCACCTGTGAGGTGGCAGGCATCCCGTCACTGGCGCGGGTGCCCGACCAGAACCCGCAGACGATCCTGCGCTTCCTGGACACCGGCCTGCAAGGCGTGCTCGTGCCGCACATCGATACCGCCGAGCAGGCTGCCGCGGCTGTGGCTGCGGCAAAGTACGCGCCGGAGGGCCACCGCGGGCTGGCGGGCGTACGTGCCGGCGGCTACGGCATCGACCTGCCGCTCACCGAATACGTGCGCCGGGCGAACGAAGAAGTGATGGTCTGGGTCTTGCTCGAGAGCCGCGCTGCGGTGGAGAACGTCGAGGCTATCGCCGCCGTGCCGGGCATTGATGTGCTACAAATCGGGCCGACTGATCTAGCCATGTCCATGCTGGGCACGCCTGACCCACGGCACCCTGAGGTGGAGCAGGCACTGGATCGTATCCTCGCTGCAGGACGCGCCGCCGGCAAGGCGGTGGGGCGCGGCGCGGTGAGCGGTGCGGCGAACATGCGCCGCGAATTAGAGCGCGGCTTCTCCGTCGTTACCTTCGGCCTGCGCGACCTGGTCGTCGAGCCCGGGCGTCAGCTCATGGCCGAGCTCGGCCTGTAGAGGCCGTCAGCGAGCCGTGACTTTCTCACGGCCGGGCTGTGCCGTGGCGCATAGCCCCTCGCTAGCAATACCTTACCTTTCGCGCGGGTGAGCGTGTGCACGCTCGCGGCATTCCCAGGAGTATCGGCGGTGCTGGAAGGTATTGACATGTGGCAGGCGGGCATAGTAAGATAGCCTCAACCTAGAGAGCGCAAGGGCGGCTACTGTAAGCGTTGCCATTGAGCTCAGCGAACTGAATACGCGGCCGAATTCCCGTTAGGGAAACGGGGGACCCAGTGTCTGGGGTGAATTCCTCATCAGGCAGTGACTGGTGAGGATAGGGTAGCTCTTTCAGCCCGAACCCGTCAGCTAACCTCGTAGGCACGTGGAAGAGGCATAGCACGCGGAGATTTGTGAGCCGGAGGCTATGGCCTCCGGCTCTTTGTTTTACCCCCGGTTCGCCTCTCCCTGGGCGCTTCCCCGCCGCCGGCCGTATTGCTCAGCCAGGCTCGAGCACATGGCGTGCACAGCACAAACTACCAGGAGGGAGTCCCATGCCGGATGTAAGAATGGCTGCACAGCAGACGCGCGAAGTGCTAGCGTACACGCGGGGTCGCTTTCTCACCCTCGCCTTGAGCCCAGTTGCGCTGGCTGGCGCAGCAGGCCTTACGGTCGCCTGCGGGCCTGGGCAGCGCGCCACCGGCGGCGCAGGCCAGCGGGCTGGCGGCCCGCCGCGCCGCGGCGGACATCTCACCATGGCGATGAACGGGCAGGTCAAGCGCTGGGATCCGGCGATCGCCACAGTCGTAGACGAGAGCATCGCCACGCAGGCGATCTATAACAATCTGACCTGGCTCGACGAGAACCTGCGTCCTCAGCCCGACCTGGCCGAATCCTGGAGCGCCAGCCCCGACTTGCTGACCTGGATGTTTCGGCTGCGCCGGGGCGTCACGTTCCACCACGGCAAGCCCCTCACCGCGGACGACGTCGTGTTTACCTTCGAGCGCCTGCTTGACCCGGCGACCAAGGCTCCCGGTAGATCTACGATTACGTGGATCGATCGGATCGAGAAGCAGGATGACCATACCGTCGTGTTCCATCTGAACGCGCCCAATGCCGACGTGCCCACGCACTTCGGGTTCTACTACTTCCGCATTGTGCCATCCGATCGCACGCCGGAGCAGATCGCCGAGCAGCCCTCCGGCACCGGCCCGTTCAAGCTGAAGGAGTGGTCGCCCGGCGAGCGGGTGGTCTTCACTCGCAACGAGCAGTACTGGCAGTCTGGCCTGCCCTACCTGGACGGCTGGACGATGGTCTCGATGCCGGAGGAGACGAGCCGCATCGGCGCCCTCACTGGGCGTGCCATCGACATCATCTGGCAGCTCACCGCACAGTCCCTGCCGGCGCTCCAGGGGAATCCCAACGTCGCCATTTTGAGGGCACCCAGCGGCAACTACCAGCCGCTGGTGATGAAGACCGATATAAAGCCCTTCGACGATGTGCGGGTGCGCCAGGCCTTCAAGGCAGTGGTCGATCGGGATGCCTTCGTGAAGGCGGTCACTCAGGGCTATGGCAAGCCGGCTGCCGACCACCCCATCCCCGAGTTCATGCTGCCAGAGCTGGCAAAGGAAGTTCCGGTCCCCAAGCGCGACCTGGCGCGGGCTAGGCAGCTACTGGCCCAAGCCGGGTACCCCGATGGCCTGGAGATCACGCTGTACACCTCGGAGGGCCGCCCCGGCATGGTCGAGTCTGCGGTGACCTTCCAGGAGATGGCGCGGCCGGCCGGTATCCGTGTGAACATTCAGAAGATCCCCATCTCCACCTACTGGGACGAGATCTGGATGAAGAAGCCGTTCTGCGTGTCGAACTGGATCACCCGACCGACGATCGACAACGTGCTGTCGACGATTTACCACTCTCAGGCCGTGTGGAACGAGGGCTTCTGGCGCAGCGCGGAGATGGACCGGCTGATCGAGCAGGCCCGCGCCGAGCGCGACCCAGGGACGCGCGCCAGGATCTATATCCAGGCGGCCAAGCTCATCCAGCAAGAGGGCCATTCCGTCATCCCCTACTTCCGCGACGTGATCACCGCGGCGAGCAAGCGGGTGCGTAACTACACCGCGCATCCGCTCACGCTGGTCGATCTGCGTACTGTGTGGCTGGAGGGGTAATCAGATGCTGGTGTTCCTTGCCAGACGGCTCGCCTTCATGCTGTTCACCCTGTGGCTGGTGTCGGTCATCACGTTTGGAGTCACGCAGATTCTGCCGGGCGATGTGGCCAGGGCAATCCTGGGCCAAGAGGCGACGCCAGAGGACCTGGCCCGCCTGCGCGCCGAACTCGGCCTCGACCGGCCCGCGCCGGAGCGCTATGTCACGTGGCTGAGCGGCATAGTACGCGGTGATCCAGGGAAGTCGCTCCGGCTGGGCATCCCGGCCGGGCCGCTCATCTGGGAGCGGTTGCAACGCTCGCTCGTGCTGGGTGGCCTTACCTTCGCTGTGGCCGTGCCGCTCGCCCTCGCCCTGGGCGTCGTGGCAGGCCTGTGCCGCGACCGCTTGCCTGACTATGCGATCTCCATTAGCACGCTGGTCGCAGTGTCTTTACCAGAGTTTGTGACCGGCTCCGTGCTTATCCTGGTTGTGGCAGCCTGGCTGGGCTTGCTGCCACCAACCAGTATGCAGGCGACAATGCTCCCGCTGCACCAGGCGCTGCCCTATTTGGTGCTCCCGGTCGCCACGCTCACCCTGGTCATGCTAGCCCATACCGCGCGGATGGCTCGCGCCAGCATGATCGAGGTGATGAACTCGCCGTACATCCGCACGGCTATCTTGAAGGGCCTGCCGTGGTGGCAGGTCGTGGTGCGCCATGCCCTGCCGAACGCGCTAGTCCCGGCGATTACCGTGGTCGCCATGAACACTGGCTGGCTGATCGGCGGCCTGGTCGTGGTGGAGAACGTCTTTGGCTACGCTGGCCTGGGCCGGTTGCTGGTCGAAGCCATCCAGGATCATGACGTGCCGGTGCTCCAGGCGATCGCCCTGATCATCGCCGCCATCTACTGCGCGGCCAACTTGTGCGCCGACCTGCTGTACACCCGGCTGAACCCGCGTATTCGCTACGCATAGATGCGCCGACCCAGGTGTCGCAGCATTGAGGCCGACCGTATAGCGCTGGCATCTCTCGGGACTGGAAAGACTGGACTG
Source organism: Chloroflexota bacterium (assembly GCA_042408875.1). Classification (GTDB taxonomy): domain Bacteria; phylum Chloroflexota; class UBA11872; order JBHOQS01; family JBHOQS01; genus JBHOQS01. The sequence goes on from JBHOQS010000006.1 coordinate 123,593, forward strand.
GAAAGAGCAAAGTGAAAGAACAAGGTGAGTGACTGGGGGAGAGTGGAATGGCTACTGTAGTGAAGGCGCCGGTTCGAACGCGCCGGCCAGACTTGAGACTAGTGGAGGTGGCAGCCCCACGTCGTACGAGCGGGTGGCTCGCCGCGCTGCGTAGCTTTGCGGCGTCGCCGGCCGGGGTAGTCGGTGCGCTCGTGGTCGGGCTGCACGTGGTCGCAGCGGTGGCCGCGTCGCTCCTGGCCCCGTTTCCACCGACCGAGTTTCATCTTGAAGACGCCCTCCAGGCGCCGTCCATCTCCTATCTGTTCGGCACCGATCAATACGGCCGCGATGTGTTCAGCCGGGTGCTCTATGGCGGCCGCAGCGCGCTGACGATCTCGCTTGCGGCGACCGCGCTAGGCCTGCTGGCAGGCGGCGCCCTCGGTATGGTCGCTGGCTACTACGGCGGCCTGGTTGATGAGCTGCTTATGCGCGCCGCAGATGCAATGCTCGCGTTCCCATCGCTACTCCTGGCCATGCTGATCCTGGCCATGGTCGGGCCAAACACCGAGAACCTCATTGCCGGCATCGGGCTCGTCTTCGCCCCCCGTGTAGCGCGCGTGGTGCGCTCGGTCACACTTGATCTATGCACACGTGAGTATGTGGCCGCGGCACGTCTGCGCGGGGAGTCTGGCCTGTATATCCTGACTCGCGAACTTCTGCCCAATGCGCTGGGGCCCCTCGTCGTGGAGGGTTCCATCCGCATCAGCTACGCCATCCTGCTGGTAGGCACCCTCGGCTTCCTGGGCCTGGGTGTGCAGCCGCCTTCGCCGGACTGGGGGCTCACGATTGCTGAGGCACGCAACTTCATTGCCGCGGCACCCTGGATGGTGTTCTTCCCGGCCGCGGCGATTGCCTCGCTGGTGGTGGGAGCAAACCTGCTGGCCGACGGCCTCTACCGGACGCTAGATCCGGCCGGCGGGCGCATGCGCCGGTGAGCCCACGCCAGCGAACAGCCATGGAGAGAAGGAATACGGTGCGGAGACGATGGTTATGGGGACAAACGTATCGCAGCCCTCTCAAGGCGGACATGGACGCGCCTTGATGGCGCGCGTGGAAGATATCGCAAGACAGGAGGGAGCAAGGGCAGAACCTCCAGTGCTGGCGATTGACCAGCTTTCCGTCGCCTATGCCACGCGCGAGGGTCTTGTGGAGGCCGTGCGCGATGTCTCACTACGCGTAAATGCCGGCGAGACGCTCGGCATCGTTGGGGAATCGGGCTGCGGCAAGAGTACGCTCGCCTACGCTGTGATGGGCTATCTCGCCGAGAATGGGCAGATCACCGCCGGATCGATCCGCCTGCGCGGCCGCGAGTTGATAGGCCTGCCGCCCGGTGAACTGCGCCGCTTGCGCGGGGCACGCATGGCGATGGTCTACCAGGACCCGGCGACGGCGCTGAACCCGTCCATGATCGTCGGAGCACAGGTAGCCGAAGCGTACCAGACGCACAGCGGCGCATCGTGGCAGGATGCGTGGCGCCGGGCCGTCGAGATGCTGGGCCGCGTGGGCCTGCCGGATCCAGCGCAGATCGCCCGCCGCTACCCGCACCAGCTCTCCGGCGGGCAGCAGCAGCGTGCTGTCATCGCCATGGCGCTGATTAACAATCCGGACCTGCTGATCATGGACGAGCCAACCACTGGGCTCGACGTGACCACCGAGGCGCTGATTTTGGACCTGATCAACGTGCTCAAGCAGGAGTTCGGCGCTGCGACGCTCTATATCAGCCACAACCTAGGCGTGATCGCGCAGGTGTGCGACCGTGTGGCCGTGATGTATGCCGGCGAGGTGGTCGAAGAGGCAGACGTGGCCACCCTATTCTCTGCTCCGCGCCATCCATACACAGTCGGCCTGCTCAGCTGTGTGCCCCGCCTCGCTACATCGAAGGCGGTGCGGCTGCGGCCGATCCCCGGTCACCTGCCACCGCCAGCGGCCCGGCCGACAGGCTGCGTCTTTGCGCCGCGCTGTACGCTCTCCCGCGGGTACTGCCACGAGGTCGCGCCGGAGCTGCTGACGACTGATCGCCCAGGTCAGCGCGCTCGTTGCCACTTCTGGACAGAGGTTCCCGCGTGGGCACAGCGGGAGGCACGCACTGGCGAGGAGCCTGCGGGTGCCGTCGGAGACATGCAGCCCACGAGTGCTGGCTCACGCAGTAGACTGGGGCGTGTGGAGCCACTGCTGGAGGTGCGCGAGCTGCACCGCTACTATGGTGGCTCCGCCGGCATCACGGGACGCCTGCTCCCGCCCATCGGCCTCATAGGCCTCGTAGGCCTCGTAGGCAAGGACACACCACCAGTGCGCGCTGTCGATGGGGTGAGCTTTACGCTGGCTGCCGGGGAGACCCTGGCATTGATCGGCGAGAGCGGGTGCGGCAAGACCACACTCGCCCGTACCGTCGCTGGACTGCTTAGTCCGAGCTCAGGAAGTATCCGCTTCCTGGGCCACGACGTGAGCTGTACAGCCGAACGGCGCCCGGCTGCGCTGCACCGTTTCCTTCAGATGGTGTTCCAGAACCCGGACTCTTCACTCAACCCGCGGCACACCGTGGGCGCCATCCTGGAGCGGCCTCTGCGTCTGTTCCTAGGCCTGCGCGGCACGGCGGCGCGGCAGCGAGCCATGGAGCTCTTGCAGGCGGTTCAGCTCGATCCCAGCTACTATCACCGCTACCCCGGCCAGCTCTCCGGGGGCGAGAAGCAGCGCATCAGCATCGCCCGCGCCTTCGCTGGCGAGCCCCGCCTCGTGATTTGTGACGAGGCGGTGTCGGCGCTGGACGTCTCAGTGCAGGCAGCTATCCTGAACCTGCTGGCGACCCTCCAGGCAGAGCGCGGCACAGCGTATCTTTTCATTTCGCATGATCTGGGCGCTGTGCGGTACCTGGCCGACCGCATCGCTGTGATGTACCTGGGGCGTATTGTTGAGATCGGCCGCACCGAAGACCTGTTCCACCCGCCCTATCACCCGTACACCGAGGCGCTGCTGTCGGCCATTCCTGAGCCGGACCCGCACCAGAAGCGCCAGCGCATCCGTCTAGAGGGGCCGGTGCCCAGTCCGGCGGAGCGCCCGACAGGCTGCCCCTTCGCCGGACGCTGTCCGCGCTACCTGGGCTCGATCTGTGACGACGTGCCACCTCCAGTGCAGGACGCCGGCAACGGCCATCACATCGCCTGCCATATCCCGCTGCCGGAGCTTGCCGAGCTCCAGCGCTCGGGGAAGCCACCGGTGCGCGCTGCGGCGGGCGAAGCCGTGCGAGGAAGTTAGCGCGGTCGAGGAACTCTCACACCACTAGCCAGACGCCAGCGATGCACAGCACGATGCCGGCGACGTTAGCGCGGGTCAGGCGTTCACCCAGGAACAGCACCGAGAGGGCGGCACCGAAGAGCGGTGCAGCGGACGAGAGGATCGCTGCCTTGGCTGCCCCGGCAAGCTGTACCGACAGGAGAAAGAACGTGCTCCCCAGGCCGGTGCCGAGGATGCCCGCAGCGACCACCGGCGCTAGTGCTTTTAGACCATAGCAACGTGCCAGCCCAAGGCGCCCTTGGACAGCCAGCGTCAGGACAAGCACACCAAGCGCCATGGGTAGCCGGACGACGTTAGCTGTAAGCGCGTCGGCCTCCCGCAGGCCGAGGCGCAAGAGCATCGTCGAGCAGGCCCAGCCCAACGCCGCGGCCAGCGCCAGGGCAATCCCGGCCAGGGCCCTGCGCTGTGCCGCGGCCTCTAATACGACGTCGCGGCCTCGCCGCGGTCCGGCGACCAGGTAGAGCCCGATAGTTACCAGAATGGCGCCGGCGGGGAGCCGCCAGCGCAGCGGCTCATGCAAGAACACCGTCGCAAGAGCCAGGGTGAAGAGCGGGTAGACACCCGACACCGGCAACGCCCGCGCGACGCCCATATACTCCTGGCTTTTGAAAAAGAGCGTGTCACCGATGACCAGGCCGGCCACCACGGCGGCAAAGAGCGACAGCACTGCCCCGGACGATATGGCCAGCACAAGGCTCCATCGGCCCAGCGCCGTCACGAGGACCAGAAAGAACACCGTTGCGGCCAGCACCCGCACGGCATTGAGAAACAGGACGTTCCCGTGACGCGTCTGCGCGCGGATGAGGACGCTGCCCAGCGCCCAGGTGAAGGCGCCGGCGAGGCCGGCAAGCTCCCCAGCGTACGGCACAGCAGGACCCAGTGGCTCAGGCATCGTCTACTGTGGCTGAGAGATGGACGCTACTGCGAACCTTATTCGCCGGCACCGGCCCCGAGATACGCGTGCACTTCCACTAGTTCATACTCCGGCGATGCCTGGACACAGTGCCGGAGGATAGGGAGGTGTCCCGCGCCAATGATCAGCAGAATACGATCATCAGGCGAAGCGGTGATACGCTGGAGGTTGGCGAAGATACGCAGGTTGCGATTGTACCAGGCCGTCACCCAATCCACCCCCGGGTACTCATGCCCGGCGCCGATCTTGAACCAGTCTACCAGATACGCCCCATGGCTCTGGAGGATCGCCTGCTCTGCGTTGGCACGCAGCAGGAGCTCCCGTAGGGTGAGCTGTGTCCTCAGCCAGTCGCCATGCTCAAGCAACGCGCGGAAGTGCGGCGCCCATTCCGCGAGGGGATGCTCTTGACCGTGCTCCTGGGCGTAGGTAAGAACCGGCGGAGTGAGATGCTGAAATGTCTCGAACATGCGCGCCTCGCCGTGCTCCTGTGCATAGGCGTCCAGGTCGCCCCAGGGCTCGTAGTGCCGGCCCCATGCATTCACACAGTACACCCTGGAATGGCCAAGGCGCCGGGCGAGGCGAAACCCGAGCTGGTACACCTCATCGCCCGGAAGCTCGAACGCTCCCCGGCAATATGCCTGGTACTGCCGGTCGATCCCCTCCTGCCACAGGGGTGTCCGCTCCACAGCGATCCTGGTGGGCTGGAAGGCGGTAAGCAGCTCCACAACTTCTGCGATCTCACGCTGGCGCCGCTTGGAGAAGACATCGAAGGCGAACTGCGGCTTATACCCGTCCAGGCAGCGGTCCTGGAAATGGAACGTGCCCAGCAGCAGCATCCTGGCACCAGACCTTTCCACGAGGGAATCGGCAGCGGCTGACATGAGCGTTCCCCTTTTCTTACTTATCTTACTTCTTAATACTGGTCTCTTCGGAATATCACAGAAGTATTATGTGGAAGTATACGTATATCGTCAGTATGGCATAGTCAAGTGAGCAGTGAAGCGAAATAAGCTTCTACGAACAGGGCACGAACTATGATCGCTGACACAGCACAAGAGTACACTTGTCGAACTCGAACATCAGTCGGAAACTGCGAAGGGAAGGTAGGCCCAGCAAGCCGTCTGCGCGGATAATGGCGGGGAGGTCATACATGGACGCTTCCAGCCTCCGGATAATGCTGGCACCTACCGGAATCCGTTCAAACCTGACAACTGGTATGGGTAGGCTCAGACCAATTCCAGCGAGGGGTTCCAAGCGAAGGGGTCTGCTGAGCTCAAGGTTGAGGCGTGCTGCCACCCGCCGAGAGCTCACGATCCGTTCAGCGCCGCTGTCGACGAGATAGAAATTGCGTAGGCCCTTCAGCACTGTGCGCACAACCACCAACCTTGAGCCTGGTACGAACGGAACCCGCTCTGCTCGCGCTATCAGAGGATCATGCCGCCTTAAAAGCTCTTCGGCGCCGGACGAACGGTGACGAGGTCTGTCTGTTCACGCCTGCGCAGGGAGATCGTGCGCCAGCGCGGCGAGCTTGTTCCGGTCAAGCGTCACACCCAGGCCTGGCCCTTCGGGCACGCGGAGGTAGCCCTGCTCGTAGCGGTGCGGCTGCGCCAGCACGTCGTCCACTAGCAGCCCTGGCCCCACCAGGTCCGATGGCCAGGTGACCACCCGGCTCGAGGCAGCCAAGTGCGCCTGATGCGCCGTGCCGATGCCCATCTCGATCGTGCTCCCCAGCAGGCAGTCCACCCCCGCGGCCTCGGCCACGGCGCAGATCTTCTTGGCTCGATACAGGCCCCCGGCTCCCACAGTGGAGATGTTGAACACGTCAACGGCCTGCGCTCGCACTGCCTTCAGGGCATAGTCGAGCGTTGACACATGCTCGATAAGCTTCACGCCGGTCTCCCGACGGATGCGCGCCATGCCTGCGAGGTTACGCGGGTCAGTGGGCGTCTCGATCCCATCCGGATGGTACTTCTCCAGCCGCCGGATGTTTTGGATCGCCTCGTCCACACCCCAGGCGGCGTTGGGGTCGAGCTTGAGATGCAGCCGGTCCCCGCCGAGCTTGCGGAGCAGCGCCACCCGCTCCTCGTCGAGGTCGATGTCCCGCCCGACCTTGAGCTTGAACGCGGTGAAGCCTTCCTCAAGCTTTTGCACAATCTCCGGCTCCATCTCGGCGGGACGCCGGATATAGGCCACCCAGGAGATCCAGATGCGGTCACGATAGCGCCCACCGGCCAGGTCCGAGACCGACAGGCCGTGCGCCTTGCCAATGAGATCGTAGCAGGCGCAGTCGATGGCGCACTCCACCAGGCGGTTAAAGCGCAGTCTTTCAGTGGTGCGCTCCATCTGGAGCGGATCAAGCCCGGCGAGGGCTTCGCTGAGGGCGCGCTGGAGTGCCGGGGTCGTCAGCAGCTCGCCCGAGGGGAGGCGTGCACCAGGGTCGATATCCGAGACCTCGCCGAAGCCAGCCAGGCCCTCGGCAGTTTCCAGCTCGATGATATGGTAGTAGGAGATAGTCACCCCCGGCGGCAGTTCCGTGGGCTTCGGCCCCGGCCCGCCTGAGGTGAGGGTGGCGTAGGAGCGGTTCACCGCGACGGGATGCACGCGCACAGCGGCGATCTTCATAGCAGCCGAGCCTCCGGTCGTCAAGCTTCCAGTTGCAGGGAATGTCGGGACGCGGCTGCAGTGTAGGGGCAGCTGTGCAGCGCGTCAAGCGAGGACGCGAGCTCTTACGCTACGCGTCATACGCCCCTTGCACGGTCACCGCGCGGTTCGCACCAGGCCTGTCGACAACCGCACTCAGCAAGGCAACGACGCGCTCTGGAGCGCGGCCGAAACGGCCAGAAACCTGGGCTTCAAGGACAGGGGATACAGCGTGGCCTTAGCGCGCGAAAGGCAGGAAGTGAAGCTGGCGGTCAGGAACTCCCGACGCGCCATAGGCATGGTGGGGAAAGGCAGCCTGGGGCGAGGCCGGTTGAGTGCCTGGGGCTGGATGATCCAGCCCCAGGCTACACGAGCTAGAAGTTAAGGGGTACTAGCAGCTAAAGTTCCCGCTTGTCGATGCCTCGGCCGTGAGAGTGTTAGTGCCATCAGTGTAGGTGACGGTTGCCTTGTTCACTAACGTAGCAGGGCCCGTTACCCCGGAGAAGGTGAACGAGTAGGTAAAGGTGATATTGTTCCCGTTCGCCAACGATTGGGGGGGAGAGGGAGTAATGCTCAGGTTTGACATCGCGACTTGGTTATTGTTGTGGAAAAGTTTATCGTCGATTGCTGTGATTGTGATCTCTTTGCCGAGGCAGTTGTTCACGATAATCTTGCCGCTCATGGTGCACGTGCCTGACGGCGTGACCGTGTCGATCGTCTTGGAGACGAAGATAATTGTGCCCCCACACCGGATCGCATCCCCGTAGGCGATGCGGCGCATGCCCGGTGCCAGGTAGGCTGCCCCGGCCGCGGCAGCGCCAGCACGCATCAGCCGGCGGCGTGTCTGCGCACTCAGGGCTAATTTTTGGTCAATGCGGTCAAGCAGGATCTCGCTGTGCTCTTCCCTCATTATACAGTGCTCCTCTCAGCTTCCTTTTCGGTAGCTTACTTATGGCCCCGCACCAGCACCCCCTCAGCCTTGCCACCGGATCTTCGCCTGTCGCTGTCCTCAAGGGTCCCGGCTCTTCCACGTCATCTGCCGCACGGCACTGGCCAGAAGCCCTTCCAGGCGGCCAGCACCACAGCTTGCGACCTCGATGCTCTTAGCCTACCCGCACCGCTTGCTGCCTGCAATCGCTCCAGGTCCTATTTCTGGATTGGGCTACTCCTGCGAAAGGCGTACGCCTCGTGGCCCGGCCCTGCCTCGCGTGCAGAGGGGCCGTGTCGCCCGTCAGGAGGGACATGCTCGAACACCCTGTGTACCACCGAGGCTACGCCGCCTGCACGAAGTCCTCGCGTTCCACTTGGTACGCATGATCGCTTGCCGCCGAACACGGGCGTTCGGCGACCGGCAGCTACGGCTCGCGTGCTACGCACGTCCATCCCAGCGCCTCAAGGCGGCATACGAACAGAGCCCTCACTGACTGGCCGGGTGCTATGCTACAGTAGCCAGGTGGCCCCGGCTCCGGGGAGCCGGGGCACAGCCCGGCTGCCCGGCGAGATGCACCGCGCGTACCTTTTATGTAGCCTCTCGGCACAGGCCAGTGATCTGCTGGATTTGAGGACGCCACCGATGGAATTTCGTATCGAACCCGCCAAAGAAGGGAAACAGACGTGGCTGCGCCTGTACGACGGCACGAGGAAGGCAGCCGAGCTCCAGGTAATTGAGTACGAGATGTACCTGGCTGGCGTGCCGGTGCCGATGGCCGGCATCGCTGAGGTACACACCGAGGCCGCCTATCGCCGCCAGGGCTTGATGCGCACGCTTTTTGGCCACTTGGACAGCTACCTACGCGAGCGAGGCTTTCCGGTCTCGCTGCTTTTCGGCATTCCCGATTTCTACCATCGCTTCGGCTACGCCACCGCCCTGGTCGATTCAGTCGTGCGTATTCCTACCCGCCAGGCGGAGCTGGCAAGGGCGCTGCTTCCGGCTCGCACTATAACTGCACCGGACATCCCGATGCTTCAGGCGTTGTACGAGCAGGATTGCCGCGGGCGCAGCGGGCCGCTAGTACGGCCGGCAGGCTCCTGGACCCGTATGCTCCAGGGGTGGGCCTGGCACGAGGCACCGCAGCACTGCGTGGTGCATGCCCAGGATGGCACTCTCCGTGGCTATGCCATCTGGCGCCCTGATCGCCGCCGCTGCCACGTGGATGAGCTCATCGCGGCAGACTTCCAGGCGCTGGAGAGCCTGCTGGCTGTGCTGGCGCGCGAGGCCGTGGCCCGCCGCGTTGAGTACATCCATTTCCGTGTCCCGGCCGACCATCCGGTGGCGGCGCTGGCGCGCCGCCTGGGCGGCACGGTAGAAGCACGGCTGCCATACAAATCAGATGGCATGCTGCGCGTGCTGGACCTGCAAGCCGTGCTCAACGCGCTTGCGCCCGCTCTGGTAGCCCGGCTTGCTTGTGTGCGCGGTCCTTCGGCTGTCCGGCTGGTGGCCCACACGCCAGAGGGTGTCGCTGCTGCCGACATCGGAGGTCCCGGCAGCGAGACCATTGAATGCAGCACAACCCTCCCGGTGGCGGGCCAGCTCCTGATGGGCTTCCGCGATCCTGCCGAAGCCGCCGCGGCCGGCGACCTTACGATTGATACCGGCGCGCTGCCACTGCTCCAGCGGCTTCTGCCACCCGGCGTCCCGTACTGTTGGTCCTTCGATCGCTTTTAATTTTTTGGGCAGGCTACCAGAGGGCGCTGGAGCAGTGGAGTGGAGCGACACTCGCCGTGCGCGACAACCCGCGTTTCGCTACACAGGCGGCTTCCGCGCCGTAATGGCGGCGCTGCCGAAGCGGCCGGCCAGCTCCTCGAGCCAGTCGGGAACGAGGTCGGAGCCCGGCACACAGCACTCACAGCATTCGTCCAGGCCAGCGCCGGCCAGCACGTCGGCGGCTACCTCACGGAGCGAGAGATGATGCTCGGTGGCCAGGTGGATCTGGGTGAAGCCTGCGGCGGCAAGGCCGCGGCGGTACTGCTCGGTGGTGAGCGCGCCCGCTAGGCAGGCGCTCCAGCTTAGGGCACGGCGGAACACCGCCTCTGAGACCGGCAGCGCGGAGAAGTCTCCTTCGATGACCACGTCCGACACGGCCAGCCTGCCACCGGGCCGCAGCACACGGAACGCCTCCTGGAAGGCTCGCTCCTTGTCTGGCGTGAGGTTGATCACGCAATTCGAGATGATCACATCCACGGTAGCGTTCGCCAGGGGGATCGCCTCGATGTCACCTTTAAGAAAGGCGACGTTCTCCATGCCGGCGCGGACGGCGTTGTAGCGGGCCAGCTCCAGCATCGCATCGGTCATGTCCAGGCCATAGACGAAGCCGCTAGGCCCCACCCGCCGTGCGGCCAGGAGTACGTCCAGGCCTCCGCCGCAGCCAAGGTCCAGCACCACCTCGCCAGGACGCAGGCTCGCCAGCGCTGCGGGATTGCCGCAGCCGCGAGAGCTTCGCACCGCCTCCGCTGGCAGGAAGGCAACCTCATCAGGCGAGTAGCGTGCGCTGCAGCCGGCAGCCGCCTCGCCGGCCATACAGCACGACGGCCCGCAGCAGCCTTCGCCGGCCGAGCGAGCAACCTAACTGTAATAGCTCTGCACAGCAGATTTGATTGCCGCAGGATCGAGAATACCGCGTTCCATTGGTCTATGCCTCCTCGAGCATCACATATTCTGCGATGAGACACCGGGGGCCCGGGTCTCTTGGTGGCTGCATGCGCCTGGCCGGACGGCGGGCGCCTGTGTCGGGTGTTCAGAGCGCCCGCAACATGGCCTGTGCTGACGAACAACAGGCGTGGGTGAACTCCTCCGACGTCTGTACTGCCGGTTCGACCGCTGCCCGCGGGATAGGGTGAAAGCCGAAGCGTTCAAAGTAGCTCGCAGCCGTCTCGGTGAGCAGATAGACACGTACGATGCCATGCCGCCGCGCCAGGTCCAGCGCCGCCTCGACCAACCGCCAGCCGAGCCCCTGGCCACGCACCTCCGGCGCCACCGCGACAGAGCGCAAGAGAGCGGCCTGGCCGTGGAGCTCCAGCGCTGCGCTGCCGATCAGCCGCTCCCCAGCGATGCACACCCTCCACGCCAGCCGCTACGCCGCTATATCGAAAAATTTCGATATAGCGGCTGCGGGAAATCGTCGTTCCTGGAAGCGACGCATATCCCCTCAAAATAAGTCAGTCAAACAAGAAGCTGTAGAGGCCGTTGCCGGCCGCGGCAGGGGCTAACCGAGCTCCTCAAGCCGCTTCATGATGCGGCCGCGCAGCGCGTCGAGCGCGTCGCGGCGGACGAAGTAGTACGCCCAGAGCCCGTGGCGCTCGTAGTCGATCAGCCCGGCGGCGCGCAGGAGCTTGAGATGGTGCGAGACCGTCGGCTGCTTTACCGGCAGCGCAGCCTCGAGGTCGCAGACGCACACTCGGCCGGGATTCTGCGCCAGGATATCCAGGATCTGCAGCCGCACCGGATGCGCCAGCACTTGCAGGTCGTCGCTGAGCTCTTCAGCCTCGGCAGGGGTCAGCCGCTGCGCCAGCTCGGGCGCGCAGCACCGCGTGCCCGGAGTACGCACGTGTGGCTGCATCACCTCAAGGCTCTCCGTCATCCGTTCCTCCTCGCCCCCCTGAGTATAGCGACTTGATCGAAGATTGTCAATATATGCTGTGCCAATTCCATGCCTGGACCCCAGTGGTTGACCGGCCTCCGTGGCGATCCTCACTGGCAGGGGCTGCGCCGGTACGGATACATATTGAGTCGATGATAGAGGGATATAGGCCTGCATGTAGCTGCCTTTCGACTCGGCAGCTAGCAAGCTCTGGTAGACCTCCGGTTCAACACCTTCGTAGCGGGAGGGCTACCCGGTGTTGTAGACAACCTCTAGGCACCGTGTCTGCGGGTCGTACTCGACTGCAGCGCTCCTTCACCGCAAGCCCGGTCACCCCACGGCACACGCTGCTGTCCGTGCACCCTGGCTCGCCACGCGCCGGCACTATGGACGCGATGTACCGATGTTATGATCATAGAACGCCGGACTTGAATATCCAGCAAGGGATAGTACGCCGTTCACTGCACTGTCGCTACAGCCATGGCAGCGCCTAGCTTGTACGAGGCGCCCGGTCTTTACCCTTGTCGGGGAGTCGGCAGCAGTGCAATTCTAGCTATTCCTGGCGATGGACTGGACCGCTCGCGGCACGGCCGATCAGTGATATAATCGCGGCCAGCTAGAGCGTTTGTTCTTCCGTGTGGTCATACGCCGTAGTACTCATACGCCGACCTCGCGCGGGCGTCGGCTCGCGCCGGGCAACCGGGCGAAGCGTTCAAACCAGCGAAGCTGCCGACGCGAGGAGTACCGTGCCTGAGTTCACCCACCTGCACCTGCACACAGAGTACAGCCTACTGGATGGCCTGTCGCGCATTCCTGAGGTGATGCGGCGTGCCAGAGAGCTCGGCATGTCCGCTGTGGCGCTGACCGACCACGGCGCGCTCTATGGCGCCATCGACTTCTACACCGCGGCGAAGGAGGAGGGCCTGAAGCCGATCCTCGGTGTCGAGGCCTATCTGGCGCAGGGCTCGATGACCGATCGCAAGCGACGGGGGGAAGACCGGCCGTTCCACCTCGTACTGCTGGCCAAGGACAACGCTGGCTATAAGAACCTGATGCAGCTCGTGACGCGGGCGCACCTCGATGGCTACTATTACAAGCCGCGTATCGACCGGGAGCTCCTGGCGAAGCACCACGAAGGTCTGATCTGCCTCTCCGCCTGCGCCTCCGGACCGCTGGCCCGCCCGCTCGTCGAAGGGAACTTCGACGAGGCGCTGCGCACCGCCCAGTGGTTCCGCGACCTCTTCGGACCAGAGGATTTTTACGTCGAGCTCCAGCGCCACGATCTGAAAGACGAGGAGCGCGTCAACCGGCAGCTCATCGAGATCGCCACCGCGCTCGATCTGAAGATCGTCGCCACGAACGACGTGCACTACGTCCGGCCAGAGGACGCCGAGGCCCAGGACATCCTGGTCTGTATTCAGACCAACACGACGCTGAGCGATCCGAACCGGATGCGCATGGAGACGCCGACGTTCTACCTGCGCAGTCCGGAGGAGATGGCGGCGCTGTTCCATGAGCTGCCGCAGGCGCTGCGCAGCACCATGGAGATCGCCGAGAAGTGCAACGTCACCATCGACCTGAAGCAAAATAAGCGCCCGCGCTTCGACGTGCCCGATGGCTACGACGCTGACAGCTACCTGCGTCACCTCTGCGAGGAGGGCCTCAAGCGGCTCTATCCGGTGATGACCCGCGAGATCCGCGAGCGGCTGGACTATGAGCTCAGCGTCATCGCCCGCATGGGGTACTCGGCCTACTTCCTCATCGTGCAGGACTTCGTGAACTGGGCACGTAATCGGGGCATCCGGACCGCAGTGCGCGGCTCGGCGCCGGGCAGCCTGGCCTGCTACGCCTGCGGTATCACAGAGGTGGACCCCCTCAAGTACAACCTCATCTTCGACCGGTTCCTCAACACCGAGCGCTACACCATGCCGGACATCGACGTGGACTTCATGGACCGGCGGCGGGATGAGGTGATCCAGTATGTAACCGAGAAGTACGGCGCCGATCACGTGGCGCAGATCATCACTTTCGGGACGATGAAGGCCCGCGCAGCGGTGCGCGATGTGGGACGCGCCCTCGGCATGAGCTACGCTGAGGTAGACCGCGTGGCCAAGCTGATCCCGTCCCACCCGGGCCTGAACATCACCCTCGCCGACGCGCTCGAGCAGGTGCCGGAGCTACGCGAGCTTCAGCAGCGTGATCCGGCGGTGGCGCGCCTGCTGGAGCTGGCGCAGAAGGTCGAGGGCATCGCCCGGCACGTCTCCACCCACGCAGCCGGTGTGGTGATTTCCCACGAGCCCCTCGAAGAGCTGGTGCCCTTGCAGAAGGTGACCGAGGGCGAGGGCGTGATGACCCAGTTCGAAATGGGGGCGATCGAGAAGATCGGCCTGCTCAAGATGGACTTCCTCGGCCTCTCGAACCTAACCATCCTGGACGACGCAGTCAAGCTGATCGAGCGGCGCACCGGCAGGCCCCTAAACCTCAAAGAGATCCCGCTGGACGACCAGAAGACCTTCGAGCTCCTCTCGCGCGGCGATACCTTCGGCGTGTTCCAGCTTGAAGGCGCGGGGATGACCCGCTACCTGAAAGAGCTCAAGCCGACCTGCGTCGAAGACCTGATGGCGATGGTGGCGCTCTTCCGCCCGGGGCCGATGGCAAACATCCCGCGCTATATCGCCCGCAAGCACGGCCATGAGCCGGTGACCTATGCCCATCCGCTGCTGGAGCCGGTGCTGAAAAAGACGTATGGGGTGATGGTCTACCAGGAGGACATCATGACCATCGCCCAGGCCATGGGCGGCTTCACCCTGGCCGAGGCCGACGTGCTCTGCTACGCCGTGCGCAAGAAGGTGGCCAGCATCCTGCCCCAGCAGAAGCAGAAGTTCGTTGAGGGAGCGCGCAAGAAGGGCGTGCCTGACGACGTCATCGAGCAGGTATGGGCGGACTTTGAGCCGTTCGCTCGCTATGGCTTCAACCAGGCCCACGCGGCAGTCTACGGCCTGCTCGCCTATCAGACGGCCTACCTCAAGGCAAACTATCCGGTCGAGTACATGACCGCCGTGCTCTCGATCGAAGCCGGGAACGCTGAGAAGGTCGCCGGTGCCATCGCCGAGTGCCGCAAGCTGGGCGTCACGGTGCTGCCGCCTGACATCAACAAGAGCGAAATGGACTTTACGGTCGAGGGCGACGCCATCCGCTTCGGGCTGAAGGCAATCAAGAACGTCGGTGAGGCGGCCATCCAGAAGCTTTTGCAGGCCCGCGCCGAGGGCGGGCCGTTCACAGGCCTGGATGATCTGTGCCGCCGCGTTGACCAGCGCGCCTTGAACAAGCGTGCCCTGGAGTCGCTGATCAAGGCCGGGGCGCTGGACTGCTTCGGCACCCGCGCCGCGCTGCTGGAGATCCTGGACAAGGCCATGGCCGCCGGCCAGCGCGAGCAGCGCGCCGCGGAGAGTGGCCAGGCCAGCCTGTTCTCCCTGTTCGGGCAGGCCGGCGCGACCTGGGCCAGCGTGCCGGTGCCGCCGAAGCCGGAGGTGAGCCGCCGAGAGAAACTGGCCTGGGAGAAGGAGCTGCTGGGCACGTGTGTCTCAGAGGACCCGTTCAGCCGCCTGCCCGTGCAGTTCGGTGACCCGGAGATCCTGCACACTACTGAGATCCACGACCTGCTGGCAGGCCAGACGAAGAAAGTGGCGGGGATCGTGGTCGGAGTGCGCTTCATTACCACCCGGAAGGGCGATGCGATGGCGTACGTCACGCTCGAAGACCGCTACGGCAGCATCGAGGTGGTGGTCTTCCCTCGAGCGCTGAAACAGACGCGCGCCCTGTGGCAGGAAGACACCGCGGTCGTCGTGACCGGCAAGGTGGATAACCGTGACGAGACGCCGAAGCTCATTTGTGAGAGCGCTGTAGAGCTCACGGAGGAGTTGGCCGCCCAGATCGTCCCGCCCGAAGGCCAGGCGTCGCTCCCTGCGGTGCCGGCTGAGCCGGAGACGGAACCAGCGCGGGAAGAGCAGGAGAGCCCTGGAGCGCCCGTCCTCACGCTCTCTCCACACTCAGGCGGGGCACCAGAGCAGGCGGGCACGGCCTTCCCACCAGTGTGGAGTGCGGGCAGCAACGGCGCGCTAGAGGCTAACGGCGATCCAGCCGACGTCTGCCACGATGGCAACGGCACGCCCACTGGCTCGTCGGTATACCGTCTGACGGTGATCTTCACCCGCACCGGCGACGATTCGTCGGACGAGGCAAGGTTGCTGACCCTTAGCCGGATCTTGCAGAAATTCGCGGGATCTGATCCGGTGCTCGTGCAACTAGTGTCACCCGATGGCCACTGCGTGCGGCTAGCGCTCGAGGAGGGGGTGCAGTGCTGCGATGAGCTCCAGCGCCACCTGGTAGAGACGCTCGGCGACGGCTGTGTCCTGATGGATAGGACGTGAGCGATGCTGGGGCGCTTGATCCTCCGCTGGCTCATTACTTTTGTGGCCGTGTACGCTGCTGTCTGGCTCTTCCCGTCCGGCGTGCAGGCAACCGGCCCCGGCGGCGTCGCCATCTTCTCGGCAGTGCTGGCGCTCTTGAACATCCTGGTGAAGCCGATTGTGACGCTGATCACGCTGCCATTGACGATCCTCACGCTCGGCCTGTTCCTGTTTGTGATCAACGGGCTTATGTTCGCGCTAGCCTCGTGGCTCACCGGCGGGGCAGTGAGCGCCGCCGGCTTCGGCTGGGCGATCCTGGCTGCACTGGTGGTGAGCATCGTCAGCTTTCTCCTGGAGCGGTTGTTGCCCTGAGGAGCGCATTCCTGCGCGCGACCGCGGCCGGGCGAGCCAGGGGGTGCAGCCATTACGCCGCTCCGACGCAGTAGCTCAGCGGTGCGCCACGTCTCGCATGATTCATTAGGTCACGTATGGACGGCTACAGCTCCCTGCGCGAGCGCGCTCACAGTTTCCTTGAGCGGGCAGGTACGCCGCAGCCGCCCGCTGCCTTCCTCGAGGCCGTGTTCGGGGCACGGGCAGGCACGCCGGCAGCGCACGAGCTGCTCGTGCACCTGCTGGAGCAGCACCTGGCGCAGGACGGCCGTTTCGTGCGCCAGGACGATGGTTCCTGGAGCCTGCGCGCATGGACGCGCCAGCGCGCAGGGCTGCGCGCCACAACGTACGTGGCCATCCATGTGCAGACGACCGGCCCGCGGCCAGAACGGCATCGCATCAGCGAGGTCGCTGCGATTCGCCTGCGCGAGGGTAAGCCAGCGGAGACGTTTACCAGCGTTGTGAACCCGGGGCGCGCCATCCCGCGCTACGCTCGCGAGTACAGCGGCCTCTCCGAGGAGCGCGTTGAGCGGGCGCCGCAGCTCGCAGATCTCCTGGACGACCTGCGTACCTTCGTGGCAGATGCCGTCCCTGTAGGGCATAATCTGCCGCGCCACCTGGCGTTCCTAGGGTATGAGACTGCCTGGCACGGCCGCAGTCCCTTTATGTGCGAAGGGATCGACACGGTGGCCGTAGCGGCGCGGCTCTTCCCGCGGCTCAAACAGCCCACTGTGGAGCGCCTGTGCCGCAAACTCGGCGTGCAGCCCCCCGGCTCCCGGCGCGCCCTGGACGTGGCGCTGGCGCTGGGGCGTCTGTGGGACCGGTTGCTGGATCTCTTGACCATGGAAGGGCTGCAGTCGGTGGGCGAGCTCCTGGCATGGCTGGGGGCTCCTGCGCGCGGGGCCATCCAGGCAGCGCTGGAGGCCTTGCCTGAGGCGCCCGGGGTGTACTACCTGCTGAGCGCAGCGAACGAGGTGCTGTATGTAGGTAAGGCCAGGAACCTGCGCCGGCGCGTGCCGGCGCACTTCCGTCAGGCGTCGGCCTACCTGCACGGCGCCGACGGCCTGCCAGAGCAGACCGCCGCGATCACGTACGAGCGCACAGGCTCGGAGTTCGCGGCCGTGCTGCTGGAGGCGCGGGAGATCGATCGCCTGCGCCCCCGCTATAACGTGCAGCGTGTCGTGCGACCGCGCCGCCCCTACATCCGAGTTGACCAAGGGCCCTTCCCCAGGGCGACGGCAGCGCCCGAGGTGGAAGCCGATGGCGCCCTCTACTTCGGCCCGTACCGGAGCGCTACGGCGGTGCGCGAGCTCTTAGATGCGCTGCACGACGTGTTTCACCTGGCCTCCTGCCGGCGGGCGCTGCCGCCAAACCCGACGCGCCGGCCGAAGCCCCCCTGTATCCGGCTGGGCCTGGGTCTCTGCCCGGCGCCGTGCACCGGGCTGCTGCCGGTCGAGGCGTACGCCCCCAATGTTGCCGCTGCGCTGGCGTTCCTGCGCGAGGGGCCGGATGCGCCGGAGGTGCAGGCCTTCCTTAGCCCACCGCAGCGGAAGGCCCTGCCCGGCCACCGTCCGCTGGATGGCACGCTGGCTGGCACTGATGTTGTGATGGCCTATCCGTCGGTTGAGCCCGAGCACGCTGAGCTCTTCTTCGTGCGCAGCGGCCGTCTACTGCACCAAGAGCGCCTGCCACTCCGTCCACTGCCGGAGGTAGAGCAGCTTGCCTGGCGGGTTGGGTCGGTGTTCTCGCAGGCGCCTCGCGCCACCCAACGCATCTCCCCGGAGGAGCTGCGCGCCGTGCGGGTCATCCTGCGCTGGCTGGCGCTGCATCACGGTGAGCCGGAAATCATCGCCGTGCTCGCACCTGACGACGCAGCATGTAAAGTAGCTGCGGTACTACGCCGCGTAGGATAGCCGACCGCCGGGATCGCTGCTGGCTACTCTCGCAGGCCTGTCCTGGGCTCTCGATCACGTCAGGCACTATCCCGCGAGCAACCCCCTTGTGGGTTTAGAACTCATGTACTATACTACGGTATGCGCTTGCAGTGGCCCTGGCCGCGCGGGGAACAGGAGGTGTCCTGGTCCGTTGAACCAGAGCAGCAGGCGTAGCGGTCTGACTGGGCAGGCACTGAGCGGTCTGCACGGTTCCGCCCCGCGGCGTTGTTGATCGCAGCGCTGCAACGAGCAGCGTTGTGCAGAGCAGAGGCGTTGTGCAGAAAGGGGAAAGCGCGACATGGGCAGCAAGGTCCTGGTCCTGCTCGGCACCAAGAAAGGCGGGTTCATCCTGGAGAGCGACGAGAGCCGCACAGCGTGGCGCGTGCGCGGGCCTCTCTGTGATGGCTGGTCGATCCTGCACATGAGCTACGATCCCGCCAGCGGGGCGATCTACGCCGCGGGTGGAAGCGAATGGTACGGCCCGGCGGTGTGGAAGAGTACCGATCTCGGCGCGACGTGGACACACTCCAGCGAGGGCATCACCTACGGCGATGGCGGCCCGCCGATCAGGAAGCTCTGGCACGTCGTCGCCGCGCACGGCGCCGTGTACGCTGGCGCTGATCCGGCCGGGCTGTTTCGCAGCGACGATGGCGGCGTTACCTGGACCCACGTCCAGGGCCTGCGGCAGCATCCCACCAGCCCCGACTGGCAGCCGGGCAACGGAGGCCTGTGTTTACACACGATCGTGCCGCATCCGCGCGACCCGGCCCGAATGTGGGTCGCCATCTCGGCCGTGGGAACATTCTCTACCGCGGACGGCGGGCAAACCTGGCAGCCGCGCAACCGGGGCGTACGCGCCGACTACCTTCCCGACCGGTATCCTGAGGTGGGGCAATGCGTGCACAAGCTGGTGATGGCACCGAGCAATCCAGCGTTGCTCTACCAACAGAACCACTGCGGCGTCTATCGCAGCCAGGACGGGGGTGAGCATTGGGAGGAGATCAGTCGCGGGCTGCCGTCGGACTTCGGCTTCCCCATTGCCGTCCACCCGCGCGACCCGCAGACGATCTACGTGATCCCACTCGATGCCGAGCGCGGGCGCGTGATGCCGGAGGGCAAGGCGGCGGTGTGGCGCAGCCGCAATGGCGGCGCCACCTGGCAGCGGCAGGCGACCGGTCTGCCGCAGGAGCGCGCCTTTCTCAGTGTGCTGCGCGAGGCCATGGCAATGGATACCTGTGAGCCGGCCGGGGTCTATTTCGGCACCAGCACCGGGCAGCTCTTCGCCAGCCGGGACGAAGGTGCCACCTGGGAGCTGCAGGCAGACTACCTGCCGCCGATCTGGTCGGTCGAGACAGCGGTGCTCGAGGCGTGAGATGGCACGCGTCTATCTACCGGGTTCGCTCACGCGTCTGTTCCCTGGTGCGCCACGGCGTGTCGAGGTAGAGGCAGTAACCGTTCACGAGGTGATCGCGCAGCTCGAGGTGCGATGGCCCGGCATGTCCAGCCGGCTTTGCGACGCCGGGCCATCGCTCCGGCAGCACATCACCATCTTCGTAGACGGTGAGCGCGCCACGCTGTTCACGCCGGTCGCGCCAGCCTCCGAGGTGCTGATCGTGCCGGCCGTCTCTGGCGGCGACGGGACTGGCCGGTAGCTCGGCACGGAGAAGGTATCCTGGTTCCAGCTTACGGATAATCCTCGGCAGCACGCCGCCGGCTTCCATGGGCTGCCAGACAACACCCTGACGCCACGAGCGGCCTATTACGCCTACTGCGACTTGATCGCCGGGCGGTGAAGGTACGGCAGGTCTGCCGAAGCCAGCACCCTGCCGGGGCACGCGCCACGACCACGGCCCGACCATGAGAACCGGGCCGTGTCCCGTGAACGTATATTGCAGTAGCGCGCCGGGGACTCGTCGCGGTATCTTTAGGTCGGCCACAGCGGTATGCACACCCCGGTGTATCGGTTGTTCGCGTCGCAGCGATGCCCTACTGCGCATCAGTCCAGGGAGGACAGAGAGTAGGAGTATGCGATCGGTACCCTGCTTCCTCGAACCGCTCCGAACCAGGAGCAGAAGGGCAGCTCTTCTCCTGCCCGCAGCCGCGCTCGTTCTGGCCGCCGTCGTGGCCTGCGGTGGTTCAGGTGGGACTAGCGCCGGTGCCGCACCGCCCTCTCAGGGCGCTGCTCCGGCCACCGCCACGCCTACTCAGCAGGCCCCGGTGGCTGCGGTGGTAAGCCAGCAGATCGCGGTCGATCTGAAGGAATGGGCATTCGAGCCAAAGGACATCGTGGCGCGTCCCGGCACCATCACGTTCACGCTCCGGAACGTCGGGGAGCGACGCCATAATATGGTTGTGGAGGTTGCCGGGCAGAAGTTCAAGTCGCCAGACATCTCAGCAGGCCAGAGCGGCACGTTTGAGGTCACCCTGACGGCTCCAGGCAGATACGTCGTCTACTGCGACCTGCAAAACCACCGCGAGCGCGGCATGGAAGGCTCCCTGACGATCCAGGGGTAAGACAAGCCACAGACCGCACCTGCGAGGAACCCCTCGCCCAGGGCGAGATTAAGAAAGCCCAGGAATAAGGAAGCAAAAAGCGAAGATAGGGGCGCGACCATGCCACCGTTGCCGCCGTTGCCAGCGGATCCCCTCCAGCAACTCCTGCTGCTGTCCATGGTGCTGCATGTGCCATTCTCCGTGGCCTGGATCGGTGTGGCGCTGTACGCCATCTTTGTCACGACAGCGCCCGGCCTGAGCACCGAGCAGCGGGGGTATCTGCTGCTGCGCACGCGCGCGCTGGTGTTGGTGTCTATCCCGGTGCTCTTGCTCACCGGCGTGTTCCAGACGATGTACAACCCTTTGACAGAGCCTATCACCAGCTACGCGACGCTCTCGAAGCTGCGCGCGACCCCCTACGGGACCGCCCTGTTCTACAAGCACGGCTTCGTGATCGCGACGGTCATCGTCACCCTCGCGCTGGTGTTTGTACTCGCGGGCAGGCTGGCACGCGCTGGCTCGGGGACAGTGGCCATCGGCGGCGCCACTGCCCTGGCTGCCGGAAACCCTGATGCCGAAGGCGTCCGCCGGCAGGCCATGTGGCTCGCCTTGCTGAATGGCCTGCTGTGTCTGGGTCTCCTGCTCTGCGTGACCTACATCGTCTTCAGCCTGCGGTGAGCCCACCCTCACGCTTGCGCCTGACTGGGAAACATGCGACAGTACAGACAGTACCACGCGGCCTAGGCTAGGCGTGTGCACATGTCCGGCGCCGGCCGCCGGCCCTACGCATCGAGCATACGTGCGCATGGGAGAGCCCATCTCAGGAAGGTAGCCATGGACTTTCGTCTGCCGAGCATCTTAAAGGGGAGCCGGGCGAACCTGGAGCGTATCCAGGAGCGGGCGCGGGCGCTGGGGCGAGACGCCGAGCGGCTCCCGCCGGGACAGTTCCTGACCCAGCGCTGGCCGGTGCTGCACTACGGTCCGGTGCCTCGCACTCGCCTCGAGGACTGGGATTTTCGTATCTTTGGCCTGGTCAAGCAGCCGGTGCGCTTCACCTACGACGCATTCATGGCCCTGCCCAAGAAGACGATCACCTGTGATATCCACTGCGTCACGCGGTGGAGCAAGTTCGATATGGTCTTCGAGGGGGTGCCGTTCAGCGAGGTGATCCGGCACGTGGAGGTAGACCCGCGGGCAGCGTATGTCATCGTGCACGCGGAGTATGGCTTCACCACGAACCTCCCACTTGCGGTGCTGATGGACGATGACGTGCTGTTCGCCTACCGCGCCAACGGGGAGGACCTCACGCCGGAGCACGGCTGGCCCCTGCGCCTGGTGGTGCCCAAGCGCTACTTCTGGAAGAGCGCCAAGTGGGTGCGCGGCATTGAGCTCAGTGAGCACGACCGCCCGGGCTTCTGGGAGCAGAACGGCTACAACAACAACGCCGACCCCTGGAAGGAAGAGCGGTACTGGTAGCCTTGGGCCACGGCTGCATCTCGCTGGCACGAGCAAGCCCGGGCAAGCACCTTTTCAGGCTTGCCCGGGCTTTGCGCTACTTCCTCAGCTGAGTTAGGCGCGTGATGCTCTCGTACGGCTGGCAGTCTCCGTACCGCAGGATTTCGTTCGTCAGCCGGTTTGCTGCTTGGAGCGCCGGGATCAGGGGCACCTGGCCGGCACGTACCGGGTTCATCTGCTCGCTGTAGACATCACACGCTTCCCTGGTGGTGTGATGGCGGAAGTGGACGCCCAAAGGCCTCAGGTCGCCTGGACGGCATAGCGAAGGTTTCGATATACTTCAGCTAGCGATCGTCCGCGATGGGGCCTATGCAGGCCCCATCCTGTGTTAGTGAGGAGTTCCTCGCGCGCAAGGCTGGCCCTGCGCGTATGTGCGCCGATGTCCACACCTACCGAGACAATCCTCACGGAGACGTCCATATCCGGAAACCCACCCGTGCGAGAAGCCGTTGTCATCCTTGACTTCGGCTCGCAGTATAGCCAGCTCATCGCGCGCCGAGTACGCGAGCTGCGGGTCTATTGCGAACTGCTGCCGTACAACGCGCCCTGGGAACGTGCGGCCGCGCTTGAGCCCAAGGGCATTATTCTGTCTGGCGGACCGGCCAGCGTCTATGACGAGGGTGCACCGGCCTGCCCAGATTGGGTATTTCAGGCCGGGGTGCCTGTGCTGGGGATTTGCTATGGCGCTCAGGTGCTCGCCCAGCACCTGGGCGGTCGCGTGGAGCGCGCTGGCAAGCGCGAATACGGCCATGCCCGCGTGGCCTGCACTGGCACGCCCAGCGCTATCCTCGCGGGCATGCCGGCTGAGTTCGATGTCTGGATGAGCCATGGCGACCATGTAGTGGAACTGCCGCCGGGCTTCCAGGTGCTAGCCTCAAGCGAGAACTGTCCGGTGGCGGCGATGGCAGGGCCCGGCGGCCTGGTCGGGCTCCAGTTCCATCCGGAGGTGGCGCATACCCCGCTGGGCAGGCGGCTCCTGGAGAACTTCCTGTACCGCGTCTGCGGTTGCACCGGAACGTGGACGCCGGCATCGTTCATCGAAGAAAGCATCAGGGCGATCCGCACCCGCGTGGGCGATGGCCGCGTGATCTGCGCCCTCTCCGGCGGTGTGGACTCCAGCGTCGCTGCTACGTTGGTGCACCGCGCAGTAGGCGACCGGCTCACTTGCATCTTCGTAGACAACGGCCTCCTCCGGCTCAACGAAGCTGAACAATGCATCGCCACCTTTCAGCGGCACCTCAGGCTTAATCTCGTTGCTGTCGATGCTCGTGAGCGCTTTCTCTCGGCCCTGCGCGGGGTGACTGACCCGGAGCAGAAGCGCCGCATCATCGGTGAGACGTTCATCCGTGTCTTCGAAGCCGAGGCCCAGAAGCTGGGCGATGTGCGTTTCCTTGTCCAAGGCACCACCTATCCTGACGTGATCGAAAGCGCTGGCACAGGAACGCCGCACGCGCTTGCTGCCGCCAAGATCAAGACGCACCATAACGTCGGCGGCCTGCCCGAGCGGATGCGCTTCGAGCTCATTGAGCCGCTTCGGCTGCTCTTCAAAGACGAGGTGCGCGCCGTAGGCCTGGCGCTGGGCTTGCCTGAGGAGATGGTCTGGCGCCATCCCTTCCCTGGCCCGGGGTTGGCAGTACGCATCATCGGGGAGGTCACACCAGAGCGTCTGGAGACTCTGCGCCTGGCCGACCACATCTTCATCAGCGAGCTGCGTGCGGCGGGGCTCTACCGCGACGTGGCGCAGGCACTTGCCGTGCTCACGCCGCTCCAGACCGTCGGCGTGATGGGTGACGGGCGCACGTACGCCAACCTGGTTGCCCTGCGCGCGGTCTCGACCGAGGACTGGATGACCGCTGACTGGTCGCGGCTGCCCCACGACCTCCTGGCACGGGTCTCCACGCGGATCGTCAACGAGGTGCCAGGCGTCAATCGAGTCGTGTATGACATCACGACGAAGCCGCCAGCAACCGTCGAATGGGAGTAGCGGCAAACGTAGCCCGTCCTAATTTTCCGGGGAGGCATGATCGCCCATGCGTATTCTTGTTACCGGCGGAAGCGGCCGGGTGGGCCGCGAAGTTGTGAAGGTGCTCCATCCTGACCATGAAGTGATCGTCTTCGACCGCCAGCAGCCACCCGAGCCGTTCCCGCAGGGCGTCCGGCTGGTGCTTGGCGACCACGAGCGCGCCGCCCACATCTATGGCGCTGTCGGCGGGGGTGTGTATGGGAGCAAGCGCGTCGATGCCGTCATTCATCTCTCCGCCATTCCGGCGCCTGGGCGCCATCCGGAGGAAGAGGTCTTCCGTACCAATGTGATGGCCACCTGGAATGTCCTCGAGGCGGCCACGCGCTGCGGCGCACAGCGCGTGGTATTTGCCTCAAGCATTAATGTGCTGGGCTTCGGGTTCTGTACGCGGCCGTTCAACCCGGAGTACCTGCCGGTGGACGAGCAGCACCCCCACAAGCCGCAGGACTCCTACAGCCTGTCCAAGGTCGTGGGCGAGGAGATCCTGGCGGCATTCACACGCCAGACCGGCATTCCAACCATCGCCATCCGTCCCTCCGCGGTGCTGGTGCCGGAGGAAAATCCGGAGAGCTTTCGGCGCAGCATCGAGACACTCTCCTTCTGGCGCAGTCTGTGGACCTACAGCGACCGGCGCGACCTGGCCCAGGCGTTCCGGCTGGCTGTGGAGTCCGACCTGCCCGGGTTCGAGGCGTTCTACATTGTCTCGCCGGATCCGGTGAGCAAGGAGCCGCTCGCTGAGGTCTTCCCGCGCTTCTACCCTGGCACCGAGCAGATCGCTGCCGGCCTGACCGAGGGCAAGAATGCGGTATCAATCGACAAAGCGCAACGGCTGTTGGGGTATGCGCCGCAATACTCTTGGAAGGACGTGCCGGCCATCGCAGGCTGAGCACTGGCGCTCCGCGCTCACGCGGTGCCGGGGACAAAAAAAATTCTTGTGGGCTTCTTACGCCAGCGGGACTTGACGCGGCGAGGGCAAACGTGCTAACTATATTTTCCGGAAGCGGCGAGAGCCGCGGGCGGCTCGTCAGAGCCGGCACCTTCGACAACTGAAGAGGGAGCGGAAGCCTCGTGGCGCCCGGGAAACCGGTTCATGCGCGCCGACTGTGATGGCGGGTTTGATCCTGGCCCAGGGTGAACGTTGGCGGCGTGCCTAAGGCATGCAAGTCGTACGACGCCGGCCCTTCGGGGTCCGGCGAAGTGGCGAACGGCTGCGTAACACGTAGGTAACCTATCCCTGGGAGGTGGATAGCGCGCCGAAAGGTGCGGTAATCCGCCGTACGCTCGACGGGCGATAGCCTGTTGAGGAAAGCCCTCCGTCTGGAGGGCGCCCGGGGAGGGGCCTGCGGCCTATCAGGTAGTTGGCGGGGTAAAAGCCCACCAAGCCGATGACGGGTAGCTGGTCTGAGAGGACGGCCGGCCAGACGGGGACTGCGACACGGCCCCGACTCCTACGGGAGGCAGCAGCCAGGGATCTTGCGCAATGGGCGAAAGCCTGACGCAGCGACGCCGCGTGGAGGATGAAGCCCCTCGGGGTGTAAACTCCTGTTGCCGGGGAAGAAACCGCCGGCCCGAGCGCTGGCGGGTGACGGTACCCGGCGAGGAAGGGCCGACTAACTACGTGCCAGCAGTCGCGGTAACACGTAGGGCCCGAACGTTACCCGGATTCACTGGGCGTAAAGGGCGCGTAGGCGGCCAGGCGCGTCGGGCGTGAAAGCCCCGGGCTCAACCCGGGGAGGCCGTCCGAGACGGTCTGGCTTGAGCACGGTAGAGGGGGGCGGAATTGCCGGTGTAACGGTGAAATGTGTAGAGATCGGCAGGAACTCCAGTGGGGAAGCCGGCCCCCTGGGCCGTTGCTGACGCTGAGGCGCGAAAGCGTGGGGAGCGAACGGGATTAGATACCCCGGTAGTCCACGCCCTAAACGATGGGCGCTCGGTCTGGGAGCAGCAGCCTCCTGGGCCCAAGCTAACGCGTGAAGCGCCCCGCCTGGGGACTACGGCCGCAAGGCTAAAACTCAAAGGAATTGACGGGGACCCGCACAAGCAGCGGAGCGTGTGGTTTAATTCGATGCAACGCGAAGAACCTTACCTGGGCTTGACATGCCGGAAGTAGCGACCCGAAAGGGAAGCGACCCGTCGAGGCGGGCGCCGGCACAGGTGCTGCATGGCTGTCGTCAGCTCGTGCCGTGAGGTGTCGGGTTCAGTCCCCCAACGAGCGCAACCCCTGCCGTGTGTTACCTGTGTCACACGGGACTGCCCTCGAAAGAGGGAGGAAGGCGGGGATGACGTCAAGTCAGCATGGCCTGGATGCCCAGGGCGACACACACGCTACAATGGCCGGGACAATGGGTCGCGAACCCGCGAGGGGGAGCTAATCCCACCAAACCCGGTCTCAGTGGGGATTGCAGGCTGCAACTCGCCTGCATGAACGCGGAGTTGCTAGTAACCGCCGGTCAGCACACGGCGGTGAATGCGTTCCCGGGTCCTGTACACACCGCCCGTCACGTCCGCAAAGTGGGGACCACG